>NZ_FWXU01000014.1 GCF_900176345.1 Rhizobium sp. RU36D | reverse complement strand
TAGACTCCATGGAGAAACTCCTTGTCGCTCATCCACGGAATGTTCGATCACAGATCAGGCGACGGCGGGCAATGTGGGGGCAGAACACCGGTTACACTGATCCGGAAGGTGCGGTCAGAACACCGCTTACGATAGATCAGCACTGCGCTCGCAAGTAACTGATGCTGCATGCAGATATCATTCCGCCCAAGTTTGTCTTGGAAGCATCCCCTGCAACCGCTAACACTCTAACATGTGCGATATCGTCTACCGCTCGATGGAGGAAGATCGAGCAGGAGGAGCCGGCGCCAGTTCTGCGTTCGCATTGAACTGGCGCCGGAATATTCGCCTCCCTCGGGTGCAGTATCGCCAGATAAGCAATCGCACACGACCGCCCGTCCCGACCCTCGTTCGGGGCGCAGGCCCGCCGCCGCACGCCCAACCGGTCGTGTGCGATTGCTCCCCCATTTTCATCCTGAAAACGGCCAAGTGGCCTGTTACCTGCGATCGCAATGCGCGACTTAGACGCAACGTCAGAATGGAGGATCAGAATCCTGGAAGCGCTGCCGCCGTACCCGGTTCTTTTCTGTTTGATAGCTCACGGCCTCGACGACATGAACCTCAAGCGATTGCGCATCGACGTTAAGGGTAAACTCGCGCGGGTCAGGGTCGAATATATCGAATGCCTGCTGAAACCACGGGGCTGAAGAAGCAGGATTTGGTGGTGCAGGCGGTACGCGCGGGGTGCGCTCATAGACTGAATAGTCGGTTTCCCAGCCATCTTCTGTGGAGAAGCCGTCGTTAACGTCGATCTTGGTTCCGGCAGGGATATCCATCGGTCGAACGCGTGATGATTTGTGAAACAGAACGACATTGCGCGCATCGCCCTTGGCTTGGACGGACGGAAACAGGATCCCGTCAATGTCAGGCTGATCGATCGTCGCGAGAAAGTCAGCAATTGCCTGGGTGGCGAGGTAGCCGAGGTTTTCATCGTCCGGCATGACCGGGACGGTGATCCGATCACCGATCCTGCGTAAGAATTCTGCGCGCTGAAGACGATCGAGAAAGGTCGGGTCAAAAATGCTGCCATTCATCATGGCATCACTAAGCGATGTCAGGTCGAGGAGCGTGACAGACTTTGCGATTTCGAAGCGAGCGATGGCGACGCTGCAGCCCACTGGCGGGCGGACTTCCGCCAAGGCAATCAGCGGATCGGTGGCGCCATAAAAGACTGAAATTCCGTGGGCGTTCATACGGCCGGCGCGTGCGACGGATGCCGGCGGCGGCCCAAGGTGAAGGTCTGGCCGGGCTAGTGCGCCGTGGATGTCGCTATAGCGGGGAAAGGATCGCGCTCGATACAAGCTTGCGATCGGAAAGCCGGGACCCGCTTCAACTAGAACAGTCGTCTTGTTGCGTGTCTTGAGGTCGTCCATTCCTTCAAAGAGCTCGGCAAGATGGCTCATGGCGGATCGACTGAAAAACCGCGCTTCAGTTTTCAAGGAACGCTCGAACTCGTTCCATTCCCTCGTCCAGCGACCGCTGCCGACGGACTTGCGTTCGTACATGCTCTCGCCATCGAATTCCGTCTCCTCGCCGGCCATCGAGGCATCCCAGTCGCCAAACCGATCGGCCAGGACTTCTCTGATGTCCATGGCTATGGCCCGGTCGACAGATGCAGCGTCCGCGATCGCATCGTCGACAGGCTCTCCTTCCCGATCCCAGGAATAGTCGGACTCCCAATCGTTCTGCATGGCATATTGCATCGAGTTCGGTTCGCTTGGCGTCCGTGCATAATGTTGCTCGAAGGCGAGTGCCACGCAGTCAGCCATCTCGTCGATTGTAAAGCTTTGATCATCGCTGCCGCCACAGTAGGAACAGGCGGCAATCTCCCCCTCGCGCTGGACACGCGCGCTAAGATAGGCGTTTCCGATACAGCGGAAACACACGCGCTTCACCTCATCATCACCGTCCAGCTGCATGAATGTTATCCGGTCTTCCTAATCCCAAATGACTCAGTCGCAAACACGGTACCTCCTGTATTGGTTCTGCCTAGGCTCACCGTGGTCAGCCCGTATCAAGAGGCAACGCGTCGCGCAATTCTTCCATCGCCGTCCGAAAGGAAAGGTCACCGCACTCGATCATGATTGCGATTGCTTCGTCGATCTTTTCCCTCGGCTTTTCGAACTTCTCGGTTGGACCTTCTTTGTTCGCATGAAGGAGGCTACGGATTTGCTGCAGCCGAACCTTCAAATAGAGCGCGATGCCTTCGGTTGGTCTCAGCACGAGTGCGCAGGCAGTCTGATAGACAGCATCGACATCCCGCTCGGCCGCCTCCAGTTCCCGGGCATTTCCGAGACGATTCGGACCCCTCCCGGGTGTCGTACCTGAGCACTCGATAAGGATCGCTACGAGGTTCAACACGATGTTGATCTGCATTCCATAGCTGACGCGATTGTCATCGCAGAACTGGCGAGCTTCCGATGCATACTGGTAGGCCAACTCAAACCGCTCGCGCAGAAACGCATAACGCGACCGGTCGACGAGGTTTGCTGCCTGTTCGGCACCGCCAAAGCGGGCCAGTCTTGCAGCATTGGCCGCGAGCATTCCCCGGACGCGATTCATGACGTCCGTCTGACGATCTGTTGCATGCCGCAAGATAATTTCGCCTCGCATCAGCATTTGCAGCGCAATGCGGGCCGGCCTTCCCTCAAGAACGTCTGAGCTGCCTGATCGCGAAAGTCGAGCGAGAACCATCTCCCAGGAATGGATGCCGGCGAACTCTCGTTCAGCTTCGTCGAGACGCCCAAGGAGGCCGAGCAGTTGGGCATGCCGAACCCGAATGCGGAGAACGGCTTCAATAGCGTCTGGATCCTCGACGGGCGGGGACGTCTCCGGAGCAGCGGATGCTGTCAAAGTCGCGATCTTCGTAAACTCCGCGCGCAGGAAGTCTCCCACTTGGGCCAGAGTGCGCTGGTGGCCCTTCGCGTCGGGGCAGGCGGATGAGTCATCCTCCAATGGCTTACCCAGCTGGATGGCCATGTCGATGGTCGAGCAATATGTCCGTGAGGTTCGAATGAGGAGGCGACGCCGGTCGTCCTCATTGTGGCCATGCCGCTTGACGAGCTCGCGCGTTCTGATCCACGCCCAGAGAACGAGCTGCGGTGCCTGCGCGTGAAGGGCAGAGATAGCCACACCTTCGAGCAGGCGAAGAATCTCCTCGGTCGAAAAAACACTGTCAATCCAGTCTGGCAGTTTCTTCGGGAGGTCTTCGAATGGCTTGTCGTCGAGCCGATCGAAATGGCGGCGCCCGACCCCCAAGAACGGGAGCATATAGAGGCGCATGCGCATGATATCCTGATCGTAGCACATCGACATGCGGTTATCGTGGTCGACCGTGCCAAGCAGGAGAACATTGACGGCAAATCGCACTGCGACGGCGGCAGCGTGTTTATCGCCGCATGTGAAAACCGCGTCGCTCGCGTGATGGAGCAGAGGCATCCGCTCGATCTGGGCCTTGTTGGTCGCGCCGTCCGAAAGATTGTCAGGATTGATACTCGCCAGAAGGGCCTCGTAAGCCTGGATGTCGAGCAAAAGGTCCTGCCACCACGGCGTCAGATTGGCGAAAGTCGTTCGCACTCGCCATTCTTGTGCGCGGATGAAGGCAAGCTTAGCGACATGGCGTGTTGCATGACGCAGGGTCTGATTGAAATGAAACGCCCAACCCTTCTGCTTCGGATCGGCAAGTGCCGTCATGATCGTCTGCCGGAGCGTTTCGTAAATCTCCCAGGATTTTTCTTTTGCAAGCCGGCTGTCGGTCGGACTGAACTGGGTCGTCGTGATCGGATTGATCATGCGGTTTCGAAGGAAGAAGGTATTCGCGAGCACCTCGACTTCTTCGAGCCCGGACTTGATCTCGTCGCCGATACGAACGAGCGTCATGTTGGCGTCGGCGTCCCATTCCTGAAGCAACCGGATGAGCGACGTCGGTCTCAGTCCGTCCTCGGACGCCATGATCGTCATGATGATGCGGAATAGATCCCGGGCATGGAGACGCTCCAACAGCAAGCGCACAAACTCGTAAGGTGGATCGACTGGCGGAGAAGAGTATAGAGCGGGGGATAGTTTGCCGAGAGCCTTGATCGCCCGCGCTTCCCATTCGGGGGCCCCGCGGCAGAGTTCCAAAGCGGCCGCGATGAGGCTGAGATGATCCCCAGGAACGGAGGCTCCGCGCATGCGCACATTGGCGTTTGCCAGTGCTTCTCCATAGCACTCCGGATATTGGAGATCCGGAAGATACCGTTTGATATCCCCAAGTCTCGGGTCTGGGACCTCGTGAATATAGTATTCGGGAAGCGCGCGTTTCGAGCGGTCGGTCGGTGTCGAGGTCGTCGTGACAACAAACCGACTGCGCGTGCTGCTGTCGTGCAACAGCGCGACCAGCGAGGCTTTCGACTGATCACGTAGCTGAGCCCGCGGCGTGCTCCACGTAAGGTCTTCCCAGTTCGTCAATATGAATAAAGCCGGATTTTTGCGGTGCAGATCGCGGATTTGCCGCTTCACGGCAACGAGGTGATCACCTTCGAGTTCCTTTCCGTATTTCGATTGCAGCTCCGTCAGCTTCCCTTCGAAGCTCGCCAGTTCGGTTTGGTCGGAGAGCTGCGCAAGACGGGACAGAAAGGCCAAGACATGAAGGAGTAGCTCGGAGCCCGTATAGTCCTGCACGCTGACGGTGAACACAGGCAACAGTTTCGGGTCGCTATTTCCTCTTGCCTTAAGACTTAATCCGACGATCGGCGGGCAACCCTCGTTAAGCCGGCGCAGGATTTCGACAACGCATCCTGATTTGCCGGCATTCAGCTTTCCAGAGATGAGGACGAGCCGCGTCGCAGTGTAGGTCAGCTGCTCGATGATATCCTCAGCGATCTGGTGAAGTTCGTTGGGGTTGCGGTTGACCCTGAAGCGCCCAGCTGGCTCAAGGTAGTCGCCCATTTTGTCCGGTATGAAATGAATGGTGCGAGGCGTTGCGGATACGATCTTGCGTATGACGGGAGGGCGCTTCACCGCATGATAGGAGAGGCCGTGCAGCCATTCCTGTTGGATCCGCGAAAATACAGCTTCTGCCGTCTTGCATCGATCAGCCACGATCTTGTCATAAAGCGTCAGAGCTTCAGCCCGGGCCACTTCGTGAACATGCTTCTCCTTCCGGCGCTCGTCGATCGCTTTTTTTGCCTTGCAGGCAAAATAGACGAAGGCCAACCGGTCACGATTTGGATTGTAGTCAGGCGCGTTCGGATCGAGATCGTACGCAAGTTCGGCGATCGCGTCGTTGAACTCCTCAATACTATCCTCGATCTTATCCGCCTTGAGTTCCGGGAGGCCGAAATAGGGATTTTTCTGCGTATTGACCAGGGTTGTCAGTTTGGTGAGGGAACTGGAGAGAAAGCGATAGATGAGATGGGTTGCCAGGATCATGACCCGCACCCCGACCCGTCCGCCCTCCTCGTCCGCAATCCAGACCGGAATTTCGACACCGACCGCGCGCTCGCGGACGTCTTCTTGGGACCGGGTCAGTTTCGGCCAGAGGGCCTCGAGACTGGTGAGTGCCTCAGCTAATGTCGGCTTGTTGAAAAACCGGTCTAAATCCTTTGTGCGCGCCACGCTCAACCTCGGCTTCCGACGAATCAACTCGATTCGCGGGGAGTCGCGCACTTCGGTTGGATCGCAATAGTGTCAATTATCGAAATATCCGTCGATTTTTTAATCGACTTGTCAAAAAAAGAATACACAGACGTCACAAATGCGAGAAGAAAAAATTCCCCTATTTCTTCTTAATTAACACGTCCATTCCTTTCGCTCGACGCCGAGTCTGAACAGCGAAAAACTTCCCCTGTCAGCGGATTGCACCCCCCGCGACATGAGGAAGTCATGGAAAAAGTTCAGTTCGACCACCGCGAGCCGATCGGCTCCAGCACATACCCGCCCCCGAATGATGTCCCGGTCCGCCAGATCATTTCGGCCCTCTTCAACAATGCCGTCAACCCGCTCCCGAAGAGCACCCTCTATATCCACATCCCGTTCTGCAACGAAATCTGCTCCTTCTGCGGTTTCAACAAGGCGGTGAGCAGCGAGCCCGTCAAGGAACGCTACGTCAACGCCCTGATCGAAGAAATCGCACGCTACGGCCGCAAACGTTATGTCCAGTCGCTGGACATCCAGGCCGTCTATTTCGGCGGCGGCACGCCGAACGCGCTGAGCGCCGACCAGCTCCTTCGTATCCTGCATGCGATGAACCATCATCTGCCGATCGCGCGCGACGCCGAAATCACGGCGGAAGGCATCGTGCAGAACTTCGACGACGAGCGCAGCGAGGCGCTGAAGGAAGGCGGCGTCAACCGCATTTCCGCCGGCATCCAGACGTTCGACCGCAAGATCCGCGAAACACATCTTCATATGCGCAACGGCGCGGATGAACTGCTGCGCGGTATCGAGAAGATGCGCTCGCACTTCGGGAACATCAATCTCGACATGATCTACAATCTGCCGGGTCAGACCGACGAGATCTGGGCAGAAGACATGCGTCTGGTTCTTCAGACCGGCGTGCAGCATCTGACGGTCTATCCGCTCGTCCTTCTCGAGAACACGATCTTCTACGCCGACTACGTGAAGAACAAGAAGTTCGCGGCACCGGACGAGGTGCGTGAGATCGAGATGTACAGGCATGCCTTGGACGCGATAGCCGGCAGTCCGTTCACCAACCGCTATTCGGTGCGTGACTGGGCAAAACCCGGTCTCGACTGCCGCTATATCCGCATGAATGCCGAGTCGAACCACATCCTGGCTCTCGGCGCCGGCTCCCACGGCTATCTGGCCGGCGCCACGTACCGGACCATCCGGTCGACCGTGAAGTATATGGAGTTCATCGAGCAGAACCCTGACGAGCTTCCGCTCGACGGTGTCCGGCTTTCGACGGACCAGGAGCGCATGCAGCGTTATGCAGTCATGGGCTTGCGCATGCGCGATCTGGATCTCGCGCCGTTCGAGACGCGCTTCGGCGCACGCTTCCTCGATGTCTTCGAAAAGCAGGTCGGTGAGATGATCGCGAGCGGCTATCTGACGCTCGACGGCGACCGCCTGCACTTCACCGACATGGGTGACATCTGGGCGAACAACGTCCGGACCCACTTCGAGGGCCGGATCGGCAAGACGGTCGGCTACACCGACACCGTCAGCATCGGCGAGGACGGCAAGACGCACTACTCGAAAGTTACCCGCATCAAGGCGTCCGGCGACGTCGAAGCCAACGTCTGACACTTCGTTCCCGGTCATCGTGGCCGGGAACATACCGTTTCTTATGGAGGGAAAAATGACCAAGAAATGTGCAGTGATCGGCGGTGGCGCCGCCGGTATCAAAGCAGCAAGCGAACTTCGCCGGCGCGGCGCGCCGGTGGTCCTGTTCGAAAAGTCGGATCGCCTCGGGGGCCGCCTTCTGTCTCGGACATTGGATGACGACGCTGGCGTCGCTGAGCTCGGCGCAGGTCGCTTCAGCCCTTCCGAACATGTGCGCCTGCAAGGCCTCATCGAACTGTATCGGCTGCCGACGAAGACCTTTTCGTTCCCCCTGCAGCCGGTCCAGCGCGGCCTGCACCAGCATTCGCTTGGCCTCTTGAAGTCGTTCTGCCAGGACCTCGCCGCCTATCACGCGTCGCTGTCTCCGCTGGAACGGCAACGCATGACGCTCGAAGACGCCGCCGTCAATTCGATCGGTCGTTACAAGTTCGACTGCCTGGTGACCATGGCGGGCTATGACACGCTGCACAATCCGCATCTGACGTTCGATGACGGCGTCCAGCTTCTCAAGCACCATCCGGAGACCTGTGGCCTCTTCGAAGGCGAGACCACGGCGTGGATGGCGCTCACCGACGGCTTCAGTGCTCTGACAGAAGCGATGATCGGCGAGATCGAAAATGATGTCACGATCTCACTCGAACACGAGCTGACCGAGGTCACCGCCCGCAAGGATGGCGGCTACACGCTCGCTTTCGAGACGCCGGACGGCCGCCGCACCCACACCTTCGACAAGGTCGTCTTCGCGATACCGGTCTGGAGCATCCCGACGCTGCGTGGCTTGAGCATGTCGTCGTTCTTCCGCAAGAGCATCACGCCAGTGCCGCTGACGAAGGCGTATTTCGCCTACGCCAATCGCTGGTGGGCGGACATGGGCGTCGAAGGTCGCTGCTTCTCGTCGGAGTCGATCTTCCGCAAGGTCTATTTCCCCACCGATGGCAATTACCTCCTCGTCTACAATGACGGGGAGAGTGCCGAAGCCCTACATCAGGCCTTTGGCAACGACCGGAATATTCATGCGGCGTTCGTTCAGGCGATCCGCGACCACCTCCCGTTCGCATTGGCGCCCGAGGCCATTCCGAAGCCGGTTGAAGCCGACCACCAGTTCTGGCCGGAAGGCATCTCCTTCTGGAGAAGCGGGATCACCTTCGTCGGCGCCGGCTTCTGGCCGATCGACGACGACGCTTGCGTTTGCTCCGACCTCTTCACCGAACACCTCGGTTGGGTCGAGGGCGCGCTAGAAAGTGCCGAACGCGGCGTCGCTCACCTCTATCCGAACGACGCGACCTTTGTGCCGGCAGCCCTCGCTGCCAGCTGATCTGACCTAACTGGAGACCATTATGAACATGAACGCAAACGCTCTCGCCCCCTCCTCAACTGCAACCAAGCCGGTCATCCTTACGGGTGACCGGCCGACCGGCCCGCTGCATATCGGTCACTTTGTCGGATCGCTGCGGAACCGCGTCGTCCTCCAAGACAGCCATCAGCAATTCATCCTCCTCGCAGATTTGCAGGCGCTGACGGACAATATGGCTGGTCCGGAGAAGGTGACATCCAATGTCATAGAGGTGGCACTCGACTACCTCGCCGTCGGCATCGATCCCGGCAAGACGCAGATTTGCTTGCAGTCGCAGCTACCCGCTCTTGCCGAGATGGCGATGCTCTATCTTAACCTCGTCACTGTCGCACGACTTGAACGCAATCCGACGATCAAGGAGGAAATTCGAGCCCGCGGTTTCGAACGGGACATCCCTGCAGGTTTCCTTTGTTACCCGGTCTCGCAAGCCGCCGACATTACGGGCTTCCGGGCGACGGTGGTCCCAGTCGGTGAGGACCAGCTGCCGATGATCGAACAGACCAATGAGATCGTGCGCCGGATCAACCGTCAAACCGGTCGCGAGATATTGCCGGAGACGACCGCGCTCTTGTCAAAAACCGGACGGTTGCCGGGCATCGACGGCAAGGCGAAGATGTCAAAATCGCTTGGCAACTCGATCTCACTGTCGGCCTCGACAGAGGAAATCAGCAAGGCTGTGCAGCAGATGTATACCGACGAGAGTCATCTGCGTGTCAGCGACCCGGGAAAGGTCGAGGGGAACGTTGTTTTCACCTATCTCGACGCTTTCGACCCCGACCTGGATGAAGTTGCCGGGTTGAAGGCACACTACCGCAGGGGCGGTCTCGGCGACTCCGTCTTGAAAAAGAGGCTTTCGTCGATCCTTAACGATGTCATCGGGCCGATCCGTGAGCGGCGCCATGAGCTCGCCAGAGACATCGGCACCGTCCATGACATCGTCAGGGAAGGAACCCGGAGCGCGCAGAAACTGACGCAGGCGACGTTCGACGATATCAAGTCTGCTTTTGGTCTGTACCGGCTGTAAGCTGAAGGGCGCTGCGTCACCTCGACATAGCCAGGCAGCGCCTTTCATTCCTGACAAGGCGTCATCCATACGACCTACCCCGCCGGGCACCCGCCTAGAAAAAAGGAGACGTCCCCGCCTATTTCTCACGCACGCCCCGAGCAGCACGATGATCGCGCGCCGGAGGCATATGGAGGACTTCATGGACCGTTTGATCGCATCTACCTTCCTGGTGCTCTCGCTCTCCGCCGTGGTTTCGCCGGCGCAGGCGTTTGAGATCAACGCCAAGGCCACCACCCGCCTCGAGGCGGAAGTCGGCCTCGACGCCAAGACCATCGCATTTCTCAATCGTTTCCCGAGCGAAGTCCGGGTTCAGATTGTTCAGACGCTGAAGGACTCGTTGCCGCTGATCGACAAGAGCGTTTCTGGCTACATTTCGCAGGTCGACGCGGTCATCAGCTCCAGCATCGACCAGGCCGCATGCAAGTCGACGGTCCCGATCGGCGTTTTCTTCGACCAGATGAAGGATCCCGTCTTGCCGGGCGACTACAAGTCGAAACCCTGACGAACGATTTCGCCGATGTCGTGTCGAGCTTCTCGGCGACCAGCAAGCCGCACCATCAAATACGAGGAAGTCTACCTACACGCCTACAAGACTGTGTCCGAGGCCAGCGCTGGCATCGGCAGATATCTGAACTTTTAGAATAGCCGACACCCACATTCATCGCTTGACCGGCAGACGCCGGATCAGGCCTACTTCAACGCGGTGGCACCCATGATGGCAGCGGCATAATAGAGGCGGAAATCCACTTAGCGAAACGCCCGAAACTGTTCAGACAAACCGAGCCACCTCTTACAGTAAGATAGCCCGGCACTTAATTTGAGACTTGGCAGTCAATTTGAGATTCTAGGTTCGCTTTTGCCAGTTAATATGGGATTCGCCGTTTAAATTAAATTGGCTCCCTGTCGTCGACCCGCCATCAAAAATGGCTCGTATTACAGTAGGTTATTGCCTGATCGGAAGTGGTTCAGCACGAATATTGTGCCGAATAATCTCAAATTAAGTGCCGTTAACAGCCCGCGCGGGCGCATTCTTACGATTAAGCGCCAAACCATATGTCCCGACAGGCGTCAGAGCTGTTCGGCACAAGAGGAGAGGAGATCTCTCCCAGCATCCTGGCACATGCTTCGTTCACAGGGGACAATGAGACCGGGTACGGTGCCATCGGGGTAGCCAAGAACTCGTGCGGCAACCGAGGAATGCACGCGATACTGCTGCCTTCGAGAACCAACTACCTTAGAATGCGTCAGCCATCCCGTGACCCCGGCGGGCGTCGGTCAACAAGGAGCAACCCATCCGGCCCGGCTGACACGCCGCCATCTCGGCGACTCTCAAAACGTTGGACGTTCCTTTCGAGGATGTCGGACACTTCCAAATAGCGTCTCATCCGTCCTCTCCTTGTCGGTGGCATCTCCTGCAATGCGGCATAGACTTTCGCGTCTATTGCGAAGAACACGCCGTCATCGATTTCCCGACCGACGTACCCTTCGCCGACCTTATCGGAGAGATCGCCGACGGGGCGATCAAGAAAGAAGGAATAAGCTCTCGTCATCGCTTCGAACTCATCGAATCTGAGGTCAATTCCCTTCCCGATTCCTGGGGGGTCGATGATCCTCCCCTGTGCTCCGCTGGCTTTGAACATAAAGAAATTTGCGCAGCGGGTTGTCGGCGGGCGCCCGTTGACAGTGTGGAGCGCGGAAACCTGACCGAGAGCCTTGGAAACTGTGCCTGCGCCGGGCGCACGGGTCCGACCCTTACTTTCGAACACGTGTCGTTCGCGACAACGAAGTCCGATAAAATCTGGGCGTGACTTTGGGGGTGGCGGCGCCGCACCGACCTTTGGAGTTACGGGCATCGTCGTCGTTGCCCAACGGCAAGATGCGAGGCTCGCGACATGGAGAAGGATCGTAACTTTCATTTGGCTCTGGGCATACCAGTGTGTGAATGCCTCACCGAGCAAGAACGAGACACCGACTTTCTCCGTTTGCTCAAGGCTTCGGTAGTACGACGTGGTGTGCAAAGAAGGCTGAAGATAGCCGGTGGCCATCGCGACGAGCATGGTCTCCCGCCAGGAGCCAACAAGCCGTATCGCGTGGCGACGACTGGGATAGCCAACCGTGAGCAATGATCGGATGATGTCCGCATGACTGGGAAACAAGGTTCTTGTGCCATTCAAGGCGGTAAAGCGACCAGAAAAGCCTGCAGCGCTAAGATCAATCGGCATGCGAACACCATCTCCCCCACAGCCGATTCAAAGCTCCGTCAATCTCATAGTTCAGCATGGCTGAACCACTTTGCTGCGTGTGCTTTCTTGCAAGGTTTTACCTCAAGCGCAATAATCCGAGGGCTGGTCATGACGTCGACCCGTGGCTGCGATGGCCAGTCATAGCCGCCACTGGTGTTCTTTGGCGGACTTTGGTGATACGGGATAGCTATCTGCCTCTTCTGAGGACACGACCAAGAATTCCCTTCAAAATTCCTTGCTGCGGCGACACATCACGCGCCGAACCGGAAGCGCTATCTCCACCATTTTCTATGCAAAACCACGACCGAATGTCTTGATATGGTCCAAGTTCGTAGAGGTCTTGGGTCTGTTTGAGCCACTTCGCCAAAAGCGCATATTTCTCATTGTCGTAACCCCTGCTTGGTGATCCGTAAACCTGATGAATTTCGCCTGGTGTGTCACAGTAACGGGGGTCGTCCAAAGTGTGGAATGTCCGGCAGTTGAACGGTCGGAACTGATAGACGGAGCAATCGCCCGCTTCAGAGAGCAGCGGGCAGCTTTCGCCGATTGTGGCCTTCCGACCGGTGCCTACCTCATTGATCGGTGTCCGGGCCATGAGGTGGATATATTCGGCTTCAAGCCGGCTGATAGTCACGGGAATTTTACAGCAAGCACTGCAGCCCTTCTGGCACACGGAGAAGCTTGCCACGTAACCCGCATACTGATCCATGAAGCCATAAATAGCTTTCAGCTTCTCGATTTCAGGCAGTTTGGCGTTGTTGATAACACCCTTTAACAACTTTTGAAATTTGCCTGAGAAATGGTCCGGCTCCTTTGGCCGCGGGCGGGGCAAAGCTTTAGTCAAATATCGTAGGGATTTCATTGCTTCCATCAGAGTAAAAATGCTTGAAAAACTGCCTATCATGCCACGTCAGAAATTCAGTTGATTTTGTTACTAAAATTCGATTTGTCCATCAAAGGAACGAAAAGCCGTCATCACGCTCAAGTTTTTTGAACCGCGAAGACGACCAAGCAAAGAGCTCATAATTTTCGGAGTTCATATCGCAGTGGTGGACCGAAAATCTCGTCCCTATCGGCTGAGCAATTCCCCATGCTCGATTGCTTCGACATCCGGCGATATACCTAGGGCATATCTAGACAATCCCCCATGCCCGAAACCTCCCCCTCCCCGTCATCTCCCGCAGACCCAGCTCCAAAACAATCCGCCGCGCCGCCTGCGGCGTGACGTCGAGCGTTTTCGCCACCATCCCGGCCGACACCAACGGCTTTGCCATCACCAGCTCGACCAATTCCGGCAGTTTCGAAGACATTCGTCTTCCCGACAATTTACGCTCCATCATCTGCCGAGCCAGTGCCAGCCGGTCATGCTCTTTCATGCCGATCTCGGCGGCCGCCAAAAATCCGTGGGCGATGGCGAGCAGCCGGGTCTCCCGATCACGATTCCGGCGCCGATCGACGGGAATGGTTTTGAGGCCGAGATTGATGGCGGCCAGATGGGCGCCGGTGGTGATGCCGGCCTGCCGTAGGATCGAAGCGCAAAGCAGCCGGCCGAGCCAGGGCGCATGTTGCAGGACCGAAAGCTCGTTCCAGGCATCGAGGGTCACGATCGCCTGCAGCACCGCTGGCAAATTTTCGGCCTGGCGCAGCACGCCGCGCCATTCCTCCAGCCGGGCATCCTCGTCCCAGTCGAGATCATAGACCAGTGCGTCTCTGTCTGCTGCGCTGGCGCGGCCGGGCTGCGTTGCGTTTTCGATTGCGGCCTCTGATCGGGCAAGTACCGCATCGATGGCGGCATAGTCGACGTCGAGGAGATTTGCGACGTCGTCACCTCCCTCCCCCTCCCCTTCCGCGGGGATCGCGGCCGCCGGCCAAATAACTTCGGCCGTCGTCGCCTCGTCTCCGCCGCCCGACCCAATCTCCGAGGTTTTCCGCAGCGAGCGGATGCCGTCGGCAGAGAGCGCCCAATCGGGAGATTGGCCGGCGATCCGCCGACGAGTGCGCATGACGTCGCGGGCGATTGTCAGTTCGTGGGTGGGTGTGCGAATATCCCGCGTGGCGTCATGCAGGACGAGGTCTTCAAGATGGACAAGTTCGCCGTCGATCCATAGCGAGGCGCAAGCGTCGGCGAATTGGGTGCGCTCGATCCAGCCCTGACCGACCGGCGAACGGGCGATGCGCTCGTCGAGACGCGCGAGCGCGACACCGGCGTCGAAAGCCGGCCGCATCAGGGCTGTCATACTGATTTTTCCGAGATCGTAAGTCATTGAAATAATGGTAAATGATGTCTTATAGGAACTCTATATGAATATTGCAGTTCCTCACATGGTATGATTGACGGTTGTTCGTCTAACCTCCGATAAGTAACCCTTATCAAGGGTTAGCCATCAATCGACTGTTTCTTGCTATCTGGCGCCGCAAACGCTATGTTGCTGTCGCAAAATCGACGAGGAACACCATGTCCGAACCACAGCTTTCCATCCGCAGCAGCAAAGCAAGAGATCTTGCGCACGCGCTCGCGCGCAGAACGGGTCAGCCGATCAACAGGCTCGTCGAGCTGGCGCTTGAGCGCTACGATATCGAATTGAGGCAGCAGGATAAAAAGCATCCACTTGATGCCGTCTGGGAGCTTGCGGCCGAGGGCCGCCGCAATGTTCCGGCTGGAACTACATCTGCACATGATGATCTTTATGATGAAAATGGCCTGCCGATATGATTGCGATCGATACCTCGGTTCTTGTTGCGATCGTCCTTGATGAGCCGGAGGCCGAAACCTTCAAGTCGGTCCTACGGCAAGAAGAGATTGTTATCGGTTGGCCCACTCTGTTTGAAACAAGAACGGTTCTGACAGCCAAAGGTTTTTCTAATTCCGCTGACATCGTCTCCCGGTTCGTTGACGCACCGAACATCATCCCAGTCGCCTTCAACGAGAAGCACTATCGTGAGGCTGAAGCCGCGCTAGATCGATACGGCAAAGGACGCCACCCGGCCAGCCTGAACATGGGTGATTGCTTTTCCTACGCTGTCGCTGCAGTTGCCAAGGCACCCCTTCTGTTCAAGGGTCATGATTTCAGCCAGACGGACCTTAAACTGCACCCAGCATCGTCAACGGCATGACTCCTGGAATCCGAACCATCGTTGATCGCAGAGCTAAAGAACCGGACGCGATCGCAGCCGTCCTACCGGTCGACCGGCGAGACGAGCTGCTGACTGACCAGGATTTGGAGACGTTGCGCCATCTGGTTAATGAGGGCATGGGCGAAAACACCTTGCGTGCGCTGGCATCCGACCTTGCCTATCTGCAGGCCTGGTCGCTAGCCGCGACCGGGGCCTCCCTCCCCTGGCCAGCGCCCGAAGCCTTGTTGCTAAAATTCGTCGCCCATCATCTGTGGCAACCCGTACAGCGCGAGATTGATCCTCACCACGGCATGCCAGCTGATGTCGAGCAGAGTCTGCGCGACCAGCGGTTGCTCCGATCCTCGGGGCCGCATGCGCCAGATACGGTGCGCAGGCGGCTTGCCAGCTGGTCGACGCTGACGAAATGGCGCGGACTGACCGGCGTCTTCTCCTCCCCGTCCCTGAAGTCCGCAATACGACTTGCAGTCCGGGCGACCCCGCGACCGAGGAAGCGCAAGAGCGCCAAGGCGGTCACTGGCGACGTCTTGGCAAAGATGCTTGCGACCTGCAGCGCCGAGACCCTTCGTGACATCCGCGATCGGGCTATCCTGATGGTCGCCTTTGCGTCCGGCGGACGGCGTCGCAGCGAGATTACCGGTTTGCGCAGGGAGCAGCTCACGGACGAGCCGCCAATCACCGTCGAAGGCGGCCCTCCCCTTCCCTCTCTCGCCATCCACCTCGGCCGCACGAAAACGTCCGGCTCGGAGCACGATGAGGTCGTTTATCTGACGGGCCGGCCCGTGGATGCGCTCAACGCCTGGCTTGCGGCTGGAAGAATCGAAACAGGGAGCATCTTTCGAAAGGTTGATCGTTGGGGGAATGTTTCAAAGCGGGCGCTGGAGCCGAGCGCGGTAAATGCGATCGTCAAGCAGCGGGCGGCAATGGCCGGGCTGGAGCCCGAGGAGTTTTCGGCCCACGGGCTACGATCAGGCTATCTGACCGAGGCAGCAAATCGTGGCATTCCCCTTGCCGAAGCCATGGAGCAGTCCCGCCATCGATCCGTTCAGCAAGCATCGGACTACTATAATGGCGCAACTAGGCGCAGTGGTAGAGCAGCCAGGCTTCTCTAGGTCGCTCATGGCCTGGCTGAAGCGCGCAAATGGAATGTCCCACTTGAGTAAACCTGCCGAAACAATCTCCGTGAGACGCAAATCAGAGAATCATGGGGTTGATTTTCGCAGTTATGAGACGATACCCAAAGGACATCTAGAAACTAATGAGACGTTTCATGACAATCTACGGGTAAGCGATAGACCGCCTGAAGAGGGTAGCGGATCGGCATGGCGGTTCAGAGCGCTCAGCCGGCGTCAGCGGCCACGGGAAGAATGATCTTCGCCGTGGTTCCTTCGCCTTCTACACTTTTGAGTTCCAAAGAGCCGGCATGGGCGGCCACAATGCGCGCCACCATGGAGAGACCGAGGCCGGATCCTTCCGCCCCGCTTGCGTTGGCGCCCCGGACACCGTTCTGCAGGACATGCGGGAGGTCGTCAGTCGGGATGCCGATGCCATGGTCACGGACCACAATTGCTACACCAATCTGATCGCGCACCAGAGAGAGGGTCACCGGCGCGCTACCTTTCAGAGCCGTATATTTGACGGCATTTTCCAGGAGGTTGACGATGGCCAGTTCGATCATCGCGGCATCGACGAGGAGAACGATTTCCGATACGCTATCGTCGATATCAAGGCGGATGTCGGGGTCGTTCAACAAATCCTGGGATCGCTTGAAAGCAGCCCTTAACATGCTCCCGGCTGTCACGGGAGCCGGTTCCGGCTGAATGCTGGCACCCTGCAGAAGACTGCGCTGAAGATTTGTCTCGAGAATCTGCACCAGCCAAATGACGGATTGGCGGATGCGCTCGATCCTGCTTCGATTGACCTCATCTCCTTTGCGAAGGGAGAGAGCGATGCTGTCCGCGCTCGTGCGAATGGCGGAAAGCGGCGTCCGGTATTGATGGGACAGGACTTCGAGGAACCGCACCTGCTGAATCTGCGACTGCATTTCCGCCTGCAAGGCGCTTTCGGCGGCCCTGCGTGCCTCGTTCAGTTCGGCCGTGCGCTCTTCGACCAGGGCCGCAGCCATCCGTTCTGCCGATTGAGCCGCTTCCAGCGCTTGCGAATTCCTAATTCGCTCACGCCTTTCGGCGTCTCTGAGCCTAACTGCCAGGACACCGGTCAAAAGCACGATATGAATGAGGCCAGCCACTCCATAGACATGGAATACCCAGTTTGGCATGTCCCAGACTGCCACTCGCTGCATGATCGAGACAATACTGCCGCTGACAAGGACCATGAACGCCGCGGCACGTAGCAGGCTTGCGACACCATCTTCTCGGGCATACCAAAGCGAGATGACGAGACTGAGCATGGCAGCCAGGGCCGCGAGCACGGAGCCAAAGGGGGCAAAGTCCAGATTAAGGTGCAGCGAGGCAAAGACGATCCCAATTAGGCCTCCACCGGCAATCAGGAGATATACTCTGTGCAGGAAAGTGGACTTCCTGTCCAATTCGAGCAGCTTGATATTGGTCACCGCAAAAACACACAGAGCGCCCCAGCCGCAGGCGCCAATGAATACGTCATTCGCCGGACCGTTCTGCGGAAATAACAAAGCTCGGCTCAGACCGAAATTGCCGAAATACAGCAACATCAGCGATAGGGTCCTGACCGCGATTAGGGGATAAATCAGCTTGCGATCGAACTGATAGAAGACAAGCTGGACGAAGATCAGAACGATCATGCCGCCAAACCAGACACCGAATCCCAGGGTCGTGGCGCTGAGATCGGATGCAAAATCCTCGACCCGGCTGAGATGGAAACGCGCTTGCGTGGCGGAATTCGTGTTCAGGATGCGGACATAGAGCCGGGTGGTTTCTCCGTCCTTGAATTCTACCCGAACCGCGTCGGCGATCGCCGAGATCCCGCTGTTGATCGGCGGCCGGTGGTCCCCGGTCTGTGTCAGTCGATAATCATTGGCCACCCGGCCTTGCCCAGGGGCGGCGGAGTAGATATCCACCGCATCGAGAAAATTTGGCGACATTGTCAAAATCGCTGCGGCGTCGGTCCCGGACGGAAGGCTGAGACGCAGCCAGTACGCGCTTCGAGTGATGCCGAGACTAATGTCTCCACCGATGACCGGGAGGAAACGCCCGTCATGTTCCGGCCGCAGCACATCGGCAAGCGACAATGCCAAAGACGGATCCTCCAGTATGGCAAGATGGCCGGAGACCGCGGGAAGCTGCTCGGTCGCAAAGGCGACCGGTGCGTCTCTTACGGTTTGGATGGCAAGCAGAAGCAGGACAGAAGCCACGAGGCGAAAGCCGCATCCGAGTCTCCCGAAGCCGCCGATCCCTGCTTGTGTGTGAAGCATGTTCAATTTAAAATACACCCGCTGAAAGGTTGAAAGTGATTTATCCACAAAAGCCATTCGCCGAATCCTGATTAACACAACTAGAAAAAAAACGTGATCCAAGACCCTCATCCGGAAAATATTCGCGTTCTGCTAGTAGAAGACAACAGCTTTCTGCGGAACAGCCTGTCAGATTACTTGCGCTTGCGGGATATGAAGGTCACGGAAGCAACGTCAGGTGCGGAATTCTACAGTTGCTTTGATCCCATGAGTCTTGATGTTGCAGTCATTGACGTCAATCTCCCTGACACCAGCGGCTTTCAATTGACGGCATCAATCCGCGAAAGAAGCGACATCGGCGTTATCATCCTGACCGCTCGCACCAAACGCGAGGACAGAATTCGCGGCTACGGCGAAGGTGCCGACATATATCTGACGAAGCCTGTGGATACCGAAGAACTGGCGTTGGCAATCGTGAACTTGAGCAGGCGCAGGCGAAATCAGGTTGGGCCGATGACCTCTTCTTCCATTGTGAAGACTGCAGCCACGTGGAAACTCGACCGAGCGAAGCACGTGTTGAATACGCCAGGCGGCGTTGCGGTTAAACTCTCTACGCGAGAGACTGCCTTCCTTGAGTATCTCGCTGCTCGTTCCAATGTCGTTGTTTCGCGTATAGAACTCGCCGCCATTTTTGGCGAGGATAGACAGACATCCGGGAGCCGCGTGACAGATGTGGCACTCGCGCGGCTGAGGGCGCGCATCCGCCAATCCGGGACTGAGCTACCGCTGCAAGTGATCCGCAACTCGGGCTACAAACTCGTCACCACAGTTGTCGTTAATTAAAATATGGCTGCCAACCGTGGTCGTCGGAATTGGGAAGCATGGCGAAAACGTAAGTCCTTACGCATCGGTCGTATGTCAGAACAAACGCGACGAGTGTCATGCCGTTGTCGAAAACTGAATAGATCGAGCTCTGCTGTAAATTGGCCATTACATAAGTGTTCCTCCCGTCGAAACCGGAGTGCAGCAGGAGCGACCCAGCCAACACCCTTGATGAAAGCTTGTCAGAACGACCGCCGCCGCGGGCAAGGCGGCGGCCGTTCCTTCTGCCAGACGGGGCGCCGTCTTGGTCAGAATGTGGTCGAAAAGCGCAGGTTGAAACGGTTGTCACCCTTCGCTCCGCTGGCGACGCCGCGACCGTATTCCAGGGTGAGGTTGGCGGATCGCAGGCTTTCCCTTTGAGCAAGGCCAAAGCGCAGACCGACACCGAAGGCAGCGGCTCGGGTCACGGTATCCTCGACGGCTGTCGCCTCTTCGAGTTTGACAATGCCGGCAGCGCCGAACAGATAAGGCGACATGGCGGTGCCGAATGTGCCATTGGACAGGGCATCCAGCGTCTGGGGGAAGGCAAGTTCCGCCCGCAACGCGGCCCCTGTATCCCCCTGCAGGGAGCCGCTTCCGAAGGACGACAACCAGTCGAAACCGCCGAGGCCGAACTGTTCCGATGTGACCATCGGATCACCGAACGAGGTCTGCGCCTTGCCTGACACCGTCAGGTTTAGCTGATCCTGCAGCAGGCTTTGCCGATAGCTTCCTATCACTTCGAGTTTGACAAAGTCCGGCGATGCGCCGACCCGCGACAGCGGAAGGAGCGGCGTGGCGTGGCGCGCGCCCAGTGCATCGAGCCCGAATGACAGCGTCGCCTCACCCGACACAACCGCGCCGTCAGGGAGATAGGCATCGGCCGCCTGCTTCAACCGCAGGATCCGCAGCCGGTCTTCGCTCCAGCCGGTGCGGAAGCCATTGACATCGATCTCCTGTCGCTCCTCCGCCAGGTCGAAACTCAGCACCGAGCTTGTATTGAAGGCGCGGCTGCGCATCCAACTGTAGCCGAGCCGGGTGGAGAAGCGCTGGAAATGGTCAAGGATCGTATAGGGGAGGTCGGATTGCGGATGAGTGCGGCTGTCGACGCCTTCCAGTCCAAACCACAGTCCGTCGGTGCCGAGCGGCACCGTGACGCCGCCCACGATCTGGCGGTTGCGCGGATCGTCGGTCAGCAGCGCGCCATCCAGGCCGGAATAGCCGATCAATCTGACATAGCCGACTTCGCCAAGGCCAAGGAGGCTGTTGAATTCTGCGCCCACGCCCAGGGGATATTGGCCCAGTTCCGGGGAGAGGCCGTTATCGATCGACATGCTTCCGGTAATAGGATTGTGGCGCCCCTCAACAACAAGAATGGTGGCGCCGGGATCGCCGCCCGGCGTCAGGGTGGAACGCAGCATGATACCCGGCAGATCGCTGGCCAGCAGCAGCCGGCGCTCTAGCTCGCGGCGCGTCAGCCCCTTCTGCCGCACCAGCGGTGAAAGAACACTTGCCAGACGACCACGGATCGACGGTGGCAGCGACGAGGTATCGACCTTCTCGACATAACCGTCCGTCACCACCAGCTTCAGCGGCTGACCATCCATGATCGTCTGCGGTGGCAGGCTGACCCGTACCAGCAGATAGCCGGCTCTTGCATAGGCCTCCTCGAGATCGCGCGCGGCAGAGAAGAGATCGGCACCGCTGACCTGCTTGCCCGCAAGCCGGACGTTGATCGCTGCGGTCTCGGCCGCCAGCGGCGCAAGCCCTCCTTCGACGGACAATCCCGCTGGCCTCACCAGCAATGTCTCCGCGCCTTCTGGCGCCTCAAGGCCGGCTGTTGCCGGTACAGTCAGCCCACCACGCACGGCACGGATCGTCGGCGGCGCATAGCTCGGCTCGGTCAATTGGCTCGCGGTTTGTGCCGCGATCGACTGCGGGATGATCAGCATTAGTCCGGCCGCGATCACTGTGCCCCATGCGCGGCGAATACGCATCGCATGATGCCGCTTAGGTTTTGTCCGGTACTGCATTATTCGCCTCCAGCCCCGCCGCCTGTGCAGGCAGAGGCCTGGACCAATGCGCCGAAGCAGGGGGCGCCGAACAGCCACACGTCGGCGGAGGCAAAGACTGGAGCTTGTCCGCCAGCAGATGCGTCGTTGCCGCCCGTGGCGTTGGTTACCACTCCAGGTCCACCCTGCGTTACCGACTGGCGCCAGACCGGCAGGCTCGCCAGCGGCACATTGATACCATCCACCAGCGCGCTTGCCGGGATACCGGGGTCGATCGCAGGTGCCGGATTGGGGGTTGGCTGGGGATTGACCGTGGGTTGAGGGGTGACCGTAGGACTGGGGGCAGCCTGGACCATCAGCACTCCGCCGAGATAGCGGATCGCGTAATTGCGTGCGGTAAGGCCGGAGACCGTGAGGTCATAGGTGCCAGCAGCCACGGCACCCTGGGCAGAGCCGCCATAAACCAGAGAGCCGTCCAGCACCGCTGATGTCTCGCCATTGACGAAACCGGAATAAGCGACCCCATTGCCGCCGGAATAGGCAAGGCCATCATAGATCTTGCTGGCATCATTGGCGGTGATCGTCAAAGATGCCGCGTTGACGGTCAGACCGTTGGCGAGAACCTGATAGGTAATCGCATAGTTCGAGGCCGCACCGCTGGTGAAGACAGCGTTGGAGGCCGTGATGTCATAGGTGCCCACTGCCGCGCTGGCGGCCGCACCGCCACTGGTCAGAGACACCGAGCCGATCGTGTCGCCGCTGATCAATGAGCCGGCGACGGAGTAGCTGTTCAGAACAAGCGTCTGGCCATAGGTCTTGCTGGCCGTACCAGGCGTGATCGTCAAGGTGACAAGCGCGGGGGAAATGGTCAGCGTTCCCGGTGCATAGCTGATGTCATAATTGCCGGAGGTCAGACCCGATGCGGTGATGCTGTAGGACCCTGCCGCCGATGCACCCTGCGCGGTGCCGCCATAGGCCAGCGTGCCAGCGAGAACAGACGCCGTCTCGCCATTGACGAAGCCGGAATAGGTCACGCCATTGCCGCCGGAGTAGCTCACGCCGTCATAGACCTTGCTGGCGCTGTTGGCGGTCACTGTCAAAGCTGCGGCGGAAACGGTCAGCGATCCCGGTGCATAGGTGATGTTGTAATTGCCGGAGGTCAGGCCAGAACCCGTGATGGCATAGGTCCCCGCATTCACCGCACCTTGCGCAGTGCCGCCATAAGCCAGCGTGCCGCCGAGAACAGACGCCGTCTCGCCATTGACGAAGCCGGAATACGAAACCCCATTGCCGCCGGAATAGGCCACACCATTATAGACCTTGCTCGCGTTGTTGGCGGTGACTGTCAGAGCTGCGGCAGAAACGGTCAGCGCTCCCGGTGCATAGGTGATGTTGTAATTGCCGGAGGTTAGGCCAGAACCTGTGATGGAATAGGTGCCGGCATTCACCGCGCCCTGTGACGTGCCGCCATAGGCCAGCGTGCCGCCGAGGACAGAGGCCGTCTCGCCATTGACCAAGCCGGAATAAGTGACGCCGTTGCCACCGGAATAGGCCACGCCGTTATACACCTTGCTGGCATTGTTGGCCGTGACCGTCAGAGTTGCGGCGGACACCGTCAGCGTTCCCGGTGCATAGGTGATGTCGTAATTGCCCGAGGTCAGGCCGGAGCCTGTGATGGAATAGGTGCCGGCATTTACCGCGCCCTGCGAGGTGCCGCCATAGGCCAGTGTGCCGCCCAGCACCGCGGACGTCTCGCCATTGACGAAGCCGGAATATGAAACCCCATTGCCGCCGGAATAGGCCAGGCCATCATAAACCTTGCTGGCATCATTGGCGGTGATCGTCAGAGCTGCCTTGTTGACGGTCAGGCCGTTGGCCAGCATTTGATAGGTGATGGTGTAGTTCGAGGCCGAACCGCTGGAGAACACTGCGTTGGAAGCCGTGATGTCATAGGTGCCGGCACCAGCGCTGGCCGCGGTCCCGGCACTGGCCAGCGATACCGAGCCGATCGCGTCGCTGCCGATCAATGAGCCAGCGACGGAATAGCTGTTCAGCACGAGCGCCTGGCCATAGGTCTTGCTGGCGGCGTCGGGCGTGATCGTCAGCGTCACGTTTGCCGGGGATATGGTCAGCGTTCCCGGTGCGTAGGTGATTGCGTAATTACCGGAAGTCAGGCCGGATGCTGTAATACCATAGGACCCCGCGGCCGAAGCACCCTGGGATGTTCCGCCATAGGTCAGGGTGCCTCCGAGGACAGAGGCGGTTTCGCCATTGACGAAGCCGGAATAGGAGACACCATTGCCGCCGGAATAGGCCACGCCGTCATAGACCTTGCTGGCATTGTTGGCCGTGACCGACAAGGCGGCCCTGTTGATGGTCAGGCTGCCGGCATTGAGCGTGAGGTCGTAACCGAGCTGCGTGGAGTAGAGGCCGCCCAGCGTCAGCGCCGCGCCGGAGTAGCTGCCGGCATTGGCACTGGAGGCGATGTAGCCGGCCGTGCCCAGAACCTGTGCGCTGTTGTAACTAGTCGGGCTGTAGGTCAGCGTGCCGACGTTTGTGCTGGTCGCAAGGCCGTCATAGGTCTTTGTCACGGCTGCGGTCGTCGTCACGGTGAGCCCGGTCATGAAACCACGCAGCAGTGGAGCCGTCAGCCCGTCGTAGATGCGCCAGACCTTGCCGGTGCCGCCGGTGTCATCAATATCCCAACCGGCATTCGTGAACGTGGATAGACTGCTCATCTGTGCGGTGGTGAGACCCGTCACGCCGGTAGACGAACCGCGGCCCAGGCCAAGTGTTGTGCCCGAGGAGGTGGTATTCCAGAAGCTGCTGGTGAGTGTCGCGCCCGGGGTATGACTGCCGATCAGCCCGCCGACATATGAGCCTCCGGACACTTGGCCTGTCGCGTAAGAATTGCTGATCGCACCACTGGAAGCCTGGGTGCCGACCAAACCACCAGCGTCGGAATTTGCAGCTGAGACAGAACCTGTTGCATAGGAATTGCTGATCGTGCCGTACTGGTAACCAACCAGACCACCGGCGTCGGCATTGGAGGCTGTGACGGCGCCTGTCGCGAAGGAATTGCTGATCGTTCCACCGTCCTGCTGGCCGACCAAGCCACCAACCGACAGACCGCCAGAAACGGTCACAGCTGCATAGGAGTTTGTGATTGTGCCGGCTTGAGAGCCGACCAGCCCTCCGACGGCCGTACTCGCGCTCGTGACGGTGCCTGTTGCGTAAGAGTTCGTGATCGTGCCGGAAGCTTGGTGGCCTACCAGGGCTCCTACCCTTGCGCCCCCGCTGACAGATGCCCCTACGAGACCCACGCTGCGGATGGTGCCACTGGTCCGCGCGAACAGGCCGGAGTAACTGGCAGATGTCGCGATTTTCAGGTTCGAGATGGTGTGCCCCGCCCCGTCGAAACTTCCGGCAAACCCGTTGGAGGAATCACCGATCGGGTCAAAGCCGGCGCCAGAGTTCCAGTTTGCCGTTCCGCTGGCATCTATATCTGCCGTGAGAATGAAATGCCGCGACAGCAGGCTGTTCGAGCCTATTCCCTGAAGCCCATAGATATCCTCGATCTCGTAGGGCGTCGCGGCGGTGCCATCGCCACCCGTCGCCCGCAGGAAGGTGGAGCCGGTCGCCAGCACGAAATTCGTGGCCGAGAAGGTTAGCAATGTGGAGGAAAGCTGGTTCCAGGTGCCGCCAGCAAGGCGGAAAGTGCCGACATTGACGGCGTTGGATGTGGTTGCGGTGCCACTGGCATTCACGATCAGCGTGCCGTTGGTGCCCGTGACTGCGCCACCAAGGTTGATGTTGCCGCTTGATGTGGTGGCGAGGGTCACGCTCGATGCATCTGTCCACGATATGGCGTCGGCGAGGGTGAGCGCGCCCGCTGCCGAGAGGGTAGCGGTGCCGCTGACGCCCAAGGTGCCGCCACTGTCGACGGTGAGAAGGCCGGAAGAGCCGAGATTGCCGTTCAGCGTATAGTTGCCCGTGCTGTTCAGATAAACGCCGTAGCCTGCCGATGTCGTCAGCGGCGCAAAGCCGCTGGACGAGAGGAAGGACAGATCGGTATCTGCATAGCTGCCGCGCGCGGCAAGATAATTGGCCCGTGTTGCCCCCAGGGTCGACTGGCCGGTGATTACATGGGCGGCCGTGCCATAGATGGACATATTCTGGATGCCATTGGTGCCGGCGACATCGGAGAAGGCCGCGCCTTTTGCGGTCACCCCGTCGAAATATGTGAGGGCACCGGTGGCGGCCAGTTTGTCTGCGGCCGCCAGGACATAGTAATAGCCGTTCGCACCCGTGTTGGTGCTGCCGATGGCGCTGCCGCCGGATACGGCGGTGACGCCTTGTCCAGCCGCAACCGTGGTGCCGGCATCGCTATAGGCAATACCCGATACCGCCACAGGTGCCGTTGGATAGAGCCAGTTGAAGTATGGATAAAGGCCGGCGCCGGTGCCCCAGATGGACGGAGAAAAGCCCGAAGGCAATGTGCCCTGCAACTGCGTGGTGGTGAGTCCAGTCGCACCCGTTCCAGCATAAACACCGATTGACTTACCGCTGGTCTCGGTGTCCCAATAGACGTTGGATACCACCGCATTGAAGTCGAAATTCGCACCGACGAAGCCTCCGGCCCTTCCGCTTGCGACGTTGACATAGCCTGTGGAATAGGAGTTGGAGATTGAGCTAAGAGACCCATTCACACCGGCAAATCCGCCGAGCCAGTCCAGAAGGCTCAGACCGGTCACATTGCCTGTTGCATAAGAATCGGTAATCGTTGATTGAGCATTTACTCCAACGAAGCCGCCGAAGCCAATCTGGCCGCTACTGGAGGAGCCTTGGATGGTCACGTTTCCTGTTGCAAACGACTGACTGATGTTGCTCTGAACCGATTCACCCACCAGCCCGCCGACGCTTCCCAAGCCCACACTGAGATTGCTTCGGATATTTCCTGTGGCAAAGGATTGCGTGATGGTACCATTGTCCAGCTTGCCGACCAGGCCGCCGACGATGCCATCATCGGTGGTGATGGAAACACCCGAGGATGAAAGGGTCACGCTGCCGCCATAGGCAGCGCCGATCAACCCACCGACATAACGACTGCCGCGAATGCTACCGCCAGACAGCGCCACATTGCTGATGGTCGCGCCATTGGTAGCGCCGAACAGGCCGATATAGTCCGATCCGAGCCGATCGATCACGAGGCCGGTGATGGTGTGGCTCTGACCGTCAAATATGCCGGTGAAGCGCTGGCTTTGGCTGCCGATGGAAACAAAGCCGGATGCGCCCCACAGGCCGCCGTAATAGCCGTTGCTGCCGACCGCTTGGGCGCTCGTCATGTTGATATTTGCACCCAGCTTGTAGCTGGCGGTGAGATCCTGCGACATCAGTTGCAATGCTGCCGGCGTTGCAATGACGGTCGAATACTCATTGCGCAGCATCGGCCGGGTTTCCCCGTCGATCATCACCCAAGTGTTGGTGAAATCGAGGCCGGAATAGGTGGCCTGGGTCCGGGGCGCGCCGGAGACGTCGACGGCCGTGCCGGTAATGGTGGAGCTGGGGGCGGTGCCGATCGCAACGGTCTGCCCCGTTGAACTGGCGTCCCAATAGGCATTGTTGAGGAAGAACGAGGCCGGAGACGTACTATCTGCGTCCACGCCGATCAGTCCGCCGGTGCCGCTGGCCCCTGTGACCCTGCCGCTGGCATAGACATTGGTCAGGATGAGCGGACCACCCAGGGCCTGCCCCACGAGGCCGCCAGCGTTGCTGGCGGCCGTCACTGCTCCGGTGGCGTAGGAATCGGAGATCGTGACGGTGTAAATGGCATGGCCCACAAGGCCGCCGGCCCCGTTCCCCGAGACCGTGACGGACGCCGCCGAGGAGGTATTGGACAATACTGACTCAGCCAACCAACCCGCGATTCCCCCGGCTTCCTGAAATCCGGTCACACTGCCCATGACGTGGATGTTGCTCAGGTTGGAGTTGCTCACTTGGCCCACCAGCCCTCCCACTCGGCCGTTGCCGGTCACCGAGATATTGGAGAGCGTCATATCCCGCAACGTCGCGGAATCCGCCTGAGCAAAAAGGCCGATAAAGGTCGTACCGGGTCGATTGATGGTCAAACCATCAATATTATGGCCGAGGCCGGAGAAGGTGCCGGAGAAGGCTGTGGAGCGTCCGATCGGGTCGAAACCCGCACCGCCGTTCCAGCTTGCCGTCGCCGAGGCGTCGATGTCGTTGGCCACCGCATAGAAGCCCGTGCTGCCCATGGCCTGCAGAGAGGACACATCATGGATCAGCGTGTAGGATTGGCCGTTGACGGCGAGACTTGCCGACGAACCTGAGAGGGTAACCCGAGCCCCATTGTTCAGGCTATAATCCGTACCATAGGTCAGCACGAGACCGGCGCCTGCACCCGTCGCGCTGATGTCCTTGTTGATGAAGATACTGCCCGCTGCCGACAGAGTTAGCGTCGTCCCCGCCGACCAGGCAATGGGTGCTGCCACCGTGATATTGCCGGCTTCAGCGCCGCCGGAGCCCGTCGTTACGGTGACATTGGCGCCGGCGAGCGCGGTCGTCAGCGTGTTGACATTGAGGATACTGCCGCTGCCGGACGCGTCAAAGCCGCTGACATTGCTGCTGGTGGCACTCGATATCGTGATATTGTAGGGGTCGAGCAGCAGCGAACCAAAACGCCCGTTCTGGGCACTTAGATCGGAAAAGCCGGCGTAATCCAGCGCGGCCTTGCCGGAGACTTCCGCATCTCCGCCATGACCGGAACCCGCGCCGCGCGCGGTAATCAGCCCCGAAAAGCGCGTGAGGTCGTCAGACCATACAACCACAGTTCCGCCAGAGCCTGACTCGGTGGCATCAGCGCGGATAATGCTGGTCGTATCGACGCTGGTGGTGGAGGCACGCTGCGTGCCGCTCGCCCCCTGCCAATCCCCCCCGATCTTCACCTTGCCGCCGCCTGCCGCGCCCGAGGCATCGATTTCAGCGCCGTTCAGAGCCACCTGGCGGCCGGTCACTTCCACCTTGCCGCCCTTGCCGGCCGCGGCGGTGGCTCTGACCTTGCCGGACACCTTGACCGAACCGCCCGCGCCGCCACCGATGACAATGGCGCCATTGCGACCAGACACGGTTTTTGCCTCGACCACGCCGGACATGTTGATGGCCTGCCGAGACGCTTCACGCGCCGTCGCAGCACGCATAACGACCGCACCGCCGTCTGCTGAAATCGTCCCGCCGTTCTCGACCAGTGCACCCTCGCCTTCGGCGCCTTCGCGTGTTGGCACAGCCACCTGCAGGAAGCCATCGCCCGAGAGGTCGAGCGTCGCTTGCTCGCCCGAGCCCAGACCCACTTTGCCCATCGGCACGGCGATCAACCCGTCATTCCTGACGGTACCGCCGAGCAAGGCGGCATAACCGCCGCGCCCGACCGTGATGACGCCTTCATTGCGCACGCCTGCGGATGCGCCATTGCCATGAAAAGCCAGATTGCCCTCAAGGAAATCCCGATCATCGATGTCCAGCGTCGACGCCACGAAGCCGCCACCGACCTTCACCGTGCCTGTCGGCGTGATGGCGATCCCGTTTGGATTGACCAGATACACCTGGCCGTTGGCCGACAGAGAGCCGGCAATCGTGGTCGATGTGCCACCGGTCACGCGGTTGAGGATGGCCGACCCCGCATTAGGCTGGACAAAATTGACCGAATTTCCGGATCCGATCGAAAATCCGTTCCAGTTGACGATAGCCTTCTCGGAGCCCTGCATGACGGTCATCGTGGAACCGGCCGAATCGAACGTCACCGATCCCTCCAGCACCTGGCCACCGGTGGGCAGCGCTTCACCGCCAAAGGCCATCCGCACAAGCAAGGGCTGCGTCATCAAGGCCGTGGAGGTCACGAGCGCGACGTAAAGCCTCCCTTTCCGTCTGGAGTTCCGACGCGGAGACGTTAGGGTAATCGTCGAAATAAACATTGAAAATCCGATGCGTCATTCAGTTTTGCTGCGGCCCGCGCATCGGCGATCAATGCGCGACGTATGTCCCGTCGCCAAAGGTCGATCACGTTCCAAGCATGCGACAGGCACGCTACGATGGCGCCTTCGCCGTAGGGTCGACGAGACATCCCGCTGGTCTTTACATAGCTGTCCATTGAGTAACCCCATCTGTACCGCTGCTCGGGCAGTCCTTGGTAGACGGGACATCGATAGGGTGAAGCGGCAGCAAGGCGCCAGCTTTCAAATGTAACGAATGTTTCACATGTTACCAATGTTGCAGAAATACGTGGCATTTCCGCATCATCCACGATCTTTCGTGGCATCGGCCGGCCGTTGCAGGCGTACCTGCCCGCCGAACGAATAACTTCTCAACCGCTCTGCTGGCAGGTCCTTGGTCGCGTCGCACCGGAGCTCTGCCGAATAACTCCAGCGTGATCCGCACCGGACACCTGGTCACTCCCTATCGACCCGCAGGCATAAACAAAAGTGCACTTTGTTAGTTTTTTATGTGACTTAACGCACACTTCATGTCATTCCTATAATGCCTGATAATCTTGCATTATCAATCCTATTAGAATTTCGCTATCACGCTACGTGAAAATGGCGGTTTTCGCCTCCTGCGCCTCAGGATAACGCGACGCGCCGTACGCACCGCCCCGCCAGCCGCACCGGGCTGACAAGGGCAAACCACTCACGACGCTGAGCAGGTTGCGTTTACGCAGCACAAGACGGGCGCCATCTCGATTGGCGCCCGTCCGTCGTGATGCATTAGCCCCGCGTCAGCAGGCGGCTTTGCGAACATCCGCAACAGACGCCGCTTGCCGCATGTCGGTCCATTGCAGCCCGCCTGTATATCGCCAGGCCATCTGCCCCTGCTCATCAAGGGTAAACAGGCTGAGCCAGCCATTGTCGAACAGCGCCCGCACCTGGGCGTGCCGCTTGAGGATATCAGTGATCGCCTCCTTCGGTGCCTCGATGGCGACGGTGAGGCGCAGCGGCTCGTGCACGAAGCCTTCGCCGTCATGCACCGATTGCCAGGGAAGCCCGGCGCGCAGGTTGCCGCCATTGCCTTCGACAACGCCGATACCGCCGACGACATTGTGCAGCAGCTTGTTGCCCGCCCCGAACAGCGATGGCGCGACCGAGGAGCCGAAATATTGCAGGCTGATCCAGCTCGCGACCACAACAGGCGCGGTCAGGATGAGCTCGAGCACCTTGAAGCCCTCGTCCTTCTTCCAGGCATAGTCGTGCAGGAAGGCCTGGCCCTCCAGGGAGCGGCCTGACGTCCGCGTCCTTGGCGCCGCGATGAAGGCGCGGCAGCCGGCAAGCCCCAGTTCCGGCCTCACTTCCGACCAGTCCCGGCTGCGCGCGATCACGCTCTCGGCCGTCGCGCGCGGCAGGCGCAGAGCCCGCTCGGCCCGGGTCAGGCTGCCCGCCTGGGCAAGCCATTGCCGGATGCGGACGATATCCTGGGCGGCGATCTCGCTCTCAAGATCATCATCGAACAGCGTCACCGCATCGGTCGTGGTGTCGTGCAGGCCGCCGAGGAACACCGTATCGGCGGGGATGCTGATGCCCCTTGCAGCGAGCTTCTCCCGCACCGCGCGATCGTTCAACAGTGCGGCCAGCAGCCGCGCATTGACGTCGCCGGCATAGCCGCCGCAGGCGCCGCAATGCAGCGCGCTGGCATAGGGGTTGTTGACGACATTGGCGCCATGGCCGGCAATCAGCACGAAGCGGCCGAAGCCTTCCGTCAACGACATCGCCTTCAGCACGGTTTCGGCGGCCGCGGCGCGGGTCTCGAGATCGAGATGCGGCGCAAAGCGCGGCTTGGCCGCGTCAGGCCCCCTGCCCTTGCCGAAGCCGAGACCATCGCGCAGCAGCTTGCCGGCATAGACAGGCCCCATGGCCTCGACGAAGGCAAAGGACGAGACCGCCGCCAGCTTGAACCGGCCCCAGGCCCGAACGGCCCGTGCACCAAACCGCGCCTGCTGGTCGGCATCCGGGTCATGATCGACAGCGCTGCAGCTGAAGATCGAGGGCTTCAGCAGGACCGGCAGGCGATGCTCCGAAACGTCAGAGGCAAAACCCCTGTGGCTAGCGCCAAGGCCGAAGAAGCCGGCAAAACCCAGCGTGCGAACACCCGGATCCACGCGTTCAAGCGCCCGCCGGAAGACCTCGGAGCGCACATCGATGCAAAATGCCGCCTGCAGCACCGGCCGCAGCTCGGCGACCTTCACCGTCGAGGGTGCGGCCAGCGTCGCCGCCAGCCGCCGCTGTGCCGCCCGCTCGGCTGCGATCTGCAACAGCCCGTCGATGACTGTGTCAAAATCGGCTGCCACCGGCTCGGCATGCTTGCGCCTCACCTGCTGCCATTCGCTTTCGATGGCCTGTTTGTGGCGTGCATAAAGCGCCTCTTCAAAGACCAGCCGGATCGCCAAGAGTTCGAGCGCCGTCATATCCGTGCGCCCCTCGACCTCGGCCTTGAACTGGATATGGCGCGAAAATTGCGCCCAGCCACCGAGAGAAAGCAGAAGCTGGTGGAAATAGGTGCCGGGTTCGGCGCCGAGACCGAGCGAGACGGCCACCCGTTCAATGGCCCCTTGCGGCGTTTCCGGCGTTTCATCCACGTGGATGCCAAAACCCTTCAAGCCGAGGATCTCCGGCGTCAGGTCATGGGTGGCAAAGGCCCTCCAGGCGGCATAGAGCCCGTTGCGCCGGGAGGCGGCCCAGAGCGCCTGTCCCTGGTCGAAGAACCCGGCCGCAAAACTGCCGATCCGCTCGGAAACGAGGGCCGGCCAGTCCCGGCCCGTTGCCCGCGCGGCGAGATCCGCGACGGTCGGAAGTGCTGCAACGGGCTGCGGCTCCTCCGTGGCGGCGGCCTTCAGCGCCGGAAGGTCGATGCGGTTGAACACGGCGCTCGATTGCAGCGCGGCGATCAGGTCCTCGTCGGTGATCTCGCCGCGAGCGATCTTGTCGGCATAGTGCTTGCGCGGCATGGCCAGCCGCACACCGGCGATCCGGGCGAGCCGGGCCGCTGTCTGGTTCAGCGTGTCGCTGACCTGGCCAAGGAAGGGATTGACGGCGACGGTTGCCGTCAGCGGCCAGGCGGGCGGGATGGCCCGCACCGCCTGGTCTGCGGCTAACGCCAGCGCTTCACCATGCAGGGTGTCGATTGTGGTCATCTCGGTCATCGGTTCACTCCTTGATGGATGCAGGCGTTGCAGAGGCGGTCCGGGGCAGCGTCCAGCCGCCGAGCAGGCGATCGAACAGGGCATTGACATAGAGGCCGTTGGCCAGATGGACCCTCAGGCCCGCCGCCGCGGGATGATAGGCCCAGAGCGGGAAGAGCGACTGGGCTACCGCCACCACGCCGAAGGTGACGACGCCAAGCAGCATCAGCGTCCATTCCAGCGGCCCGGGCTGCGGAGTCGGCGGCAGGGTGCCGAGCATCAGCTTGTCGGAGATGCGCTGCAGGGCGAAATAGGCCGTCGCGGCGGAGGCCGAATAAAGCGAGGTCCGCCAGGTGAGCGCCCAGGGCGCGGCATCCGCCAGTCCTTGAGCGATCAGATAGGCGACGCCGAAGATCAGGATGGCGCCCAGCGCCAGCGCCTGCGGCGGCTTGTCGCCAAAGCCGAACAGCACGCCGATCACGGCATAGATGGCCAGCGCCAGCAGGAAGGCGCGGCCGACCGCCTTGGCATTGGGGATCGCGACCGGGCCGGGCCTGCGGATCGCGGCAACCGTCTCGATCGCCGAGCCGGAGGCCAGGAAGGCATGGGCCTTGTAAAGCGAGTGGGCAACGATGTGCAAAAGCGCGATCGGGAAGAGCGCGAGGCCGCATTGCAGGATCATGAAGCCCATCTGCGCCACCGTCGACCAGGCAAGCGAGGTCTTCACCGCGGACTGGGTGAGCATGACAAGGCTACCGAACACCGCCGTGAAGCCGCCGACCATCACCAGCACCGCCAGAACCACGGGCGCCTGCAGCATGACATCGGCAAAGCGGATCAACAGGAAGCCGCCGGCATTGACGACGCCGGCATGCAGCAGCGCCGAAACGGGCGTCGGCGTTTCCATCACCTCCGTCAGCCAGCCATGGGTGGGAAACTGCGCGGACTTGAGCAGGGCTGCGACCGCCAGCAGGGCTGCGGCAACAATCGTCAGCGGCAGGCCCTTACCTTCCCGTGCCGCGGCAAGGATGGTGGCGATATCGCCCGTGCCGAATGAGATGGCGATCAGGATGACGGCGCCGATCAGTGCGGCATCACCGGTGCGCGAGACGATGAACTTCTTGCGCGCGGCCCGCCGGGCGGCGATCCGCTCGGGATAGAAGAGCAGCAACTGGTGCAGCAAGAGACTGGTCGCAACCCAGCCGATGACGAGCTGCAGCAGCGTGCCGGACTGGACGAGTAGCAGGACAGCCGCAAGCGTCGCCGTCATCCAGCCGGTAAACGGCCCCTGCCGCGCTTCGCCATCGAGGAAAGTGCCGGCATAGCGCAGCACCACCCAGCCGATGAAGGAGACCAGCAGCAGCATGACCAGGCTGACGAGGTCGAGCCGCGAGGCGAGCGCGACATAGCCATAGCCGATCGCGGGGCTGGTGCCGGGCCCTTGCAGATAAAGCACGACGCCCGAGAGAATGGCAACGAGGATCGAGCCGAGCGCGGCAAATTCCGCCAGGCGGATCGCATGGCGTGGGCGAAAGGCCGGCGCCTGGAAGGCATAGAACGAGGCACCGGCCAGCAGCAGCGGTGCGAGAAGCGGCAGCATGTGGATCACGTGAGGTCTCCGGGCTTGGCCGCTGCTTGGGAGGAGGCAGCGGCGATCTCAAAGATCTGTTACCAGCCACGTGATCACAATAAAAATTCATTGTTTCTGCAAACTCGTTCTATAAAATAGAACCATGTCGGACCTGAACTATCACCACCTGCGCTATTTTCGCGCCGTCGCCCATGACGGCAACCTGACGCGAACCGCAGAGCGGCTGAACCTGTCGCAATCGGCGCTGTCGATCCAGATCAAGCAGTTGGAGGAGCGGCTCGGCCATGCGCTGTTCGAGCGCCGCGGGCGACAGTTGCATCTCACAGAGGCCGGCCGCATCGCGCTCGACCATGCCGATACGATCTTTTCCGCCGGCGAAGAGCTGGTGGAAACGCTGAAGGAGACCGGAAAAACCCGCCGCGCCATCCGCATCGGTGCGCTGGCCACATTGTCGCGCAACTTCCAGATCGAGTTTCTCCGGCCGATCCTCGGTCGACAGGACGTCGACATGATCCTGCGCTCGGGCAGCACCAGCGAATTGCTGGGCGCGCTTGAAGACCTGAACCTCGACATCGTCCTTCTCAACCAGGCGCCGATGGCCGACTCCGTCACGCCATTCATCGCCCAGCACATCTACCAGCAGCGCGTCAGCCTCGTCGGCCGGCCGTCCTATGGCAAACCGGGCGCAAGGCTTGGCGATCTCCTGGCCGAGCATCCGGTCATCCTGCCGACGCTGGAAAGCGGCGTGCGCTCGCAATTCGAGGCGCTGGTGGCACGGCTTGGACTGACACCGCAAATCGCCGCAGAGGTGGATGACATGGCGATGATGCGTCTCTTGGCGCGCGAGGGGGCAGGCCTTGCGGTCCTGCCGCCGATCGTCGTCAAGGGAGAGCTCGAGGCCGGCACGCTCCTGGAATTCGACGCGCTGCCCGGCATCACCGAATCCTTCTATGCGGTGACCGTGAAGCGGCGTTTCCCAAACGCGCTCATCGAACCCATCCTGAAAAGCGTCTCGCTGCGGTAAAGCATGTCTCCCAAAAGTGGGCACCGGTTTTGGGACAAAGACATGCGAAAACAGAAGTCTACAGCAGGGCGCATGAATCCGGATCAATGCGACCTGCTGTAGAATACGCGCGGGAGGCAATGCCGGTATCCATTGCAAATCACGCGGCAAGCGTGAATGATCTGGCCAGCCGCGACAGCGTCGCTGCGCCCAAATCAGGCATGCCACACCCACATGAAACACTATCTCGGAAAACTGGCGGCACGGGATCGCGATGAGGCGAGCGACCGGCACCTTGCCTATTACCTCACCTTCATCGCTGGCGCAGCCAATGCCGGTGGTTTCATGGCGGTGCACCAGTACACATCGCATATGTCCGGCATCGTCTCCGCCATGGCCGATAACGCTGTTCTGGGTGACGGGGCGGCCGTCGCCGCCGGTTTTCTCGCACTCATCGCCTTCATTCTTGGCGCTGCGGCATCCGCCATCATGATCAACTGGGGCCGGCGTCGCGGTCTTCATGCCCAATATGCCTTGCCATTGTTGACCGAGGCGATGTTGTTCGTCGGCTTTGCCGTGACGGGCGTATGGGATGCGAGCGGCCCACCGACAGGCGTCGCCGTCATCGCCACCGTTTCCCTGCTCTGCTTCATCATGGGTTTCCAGAACGCCATCATCACCAAACTCTCGGGAGCACGCATCCGCACCACCCACATAACAGGCCTTGTCACCGATGCCGGGATCGAGCTGGGCAAGGGCCTATATTGGAACCGTGCCGCCACCTCGCGGCATCAACCGCCCGTGCGGGCTGATCTTCCCAAGCTCCGGCTGCTTTCCTCCCTGATCGCGCTGTTCTTCATCGGCGGCGTCATCGGCGCGGTTCTGTTCAAGCACATCGGTTTTACCGCAGCCCTCACGCTTGCTGTGCCCTTGGCTATCCTTGCGGCGGCTCCCGTGATCCGGGATTTGCAGGAAAGCCGAAACAGGGGCTGAGGCAGCTCCGCAGTAATTTCGAAACCAAACCCGGCTAGGATCACGATATCAAGCCAATGGAGTGCAGCGTGTCGAACGTCATCGAATTCAAGAAACCGCCGAAGCCACCGGAACCAAAGAAACCACGTCCGGGACAGCGCAAGCTCTTGATCATCCTTGGCGTCATCGTCGCCTTCCTGGCAGCCTGGGCCTATTTCTACCTCACGGGAAGCGGCGCACCCGCCGTGTGAAACCACGCCCTTGTCGCCATCGCGCTACTCCCGAGACCGCTCCAGCGCCTGGATCATCGGATAGATGCTGAAGGCGCCGTTTTCAGCCTTTTGCGTCAGGTTCCTGAGATAGCCTCCGGGCGAGCGGATCGTGTCTGCCCGTTCCAGCATGATGGCAATCACGACAGCCGCCGCCTGGTCTCCCATGGCCTCGCGCGCCTTTCGCCAGGCATCGGGTGAAACCCCCAGCATCGAGCGCACCAGATCGGCCGTACTGACCAGATCCGCCCAGCCCGATATCCCGCCCTTGGCATAATCCAGGATTTGCGGGCAGAGTTTGCGGAATTGGCTGAGGCTGAGCGCCATCTTCCGTTCCGGGGCTGCAATAGCCGAAACTGCCGCCCGCTCTGTATTATGGTCATAGCCGTTAGATTCAGATGTCTGTTCAGTGTTTGAATTCTGATGATGGCGCTCGAAATGATGATCACTGGCGCTCATTTCTGCTTCTTCGAGAGAATTGAGATAGGCCGTTTCCACCATTGCCCGCAGTTCCATCAGGCCATCGCGCACGGGTGCAAGCTTGGCGGCATCCGCCCGGCGCGGAAGCGTTTGGCTAAGCGCTGCAAGCTGTGCGGCATAGTCCATCCAGTCGCCGACCCTTCCCTCTTCCAGGGCGATCTCGATGATCTTGGAGATATCCCGCTGGTGCAGGGTCACCTCGCTGCGCAGCAGGCTGGCAGCCTTGGCCTCGGCACGGGCGCGCTCGGCCGCGGCATAAATCTCGCCAGCCTTCAGCGCCAGTGGTGCCAGATCGAAACCAAAGGCATCCTCGACAAGGCCGCGATCATCGCGTCGGCAGAAGCGCTTGCCATTGGCGCTGTCGCGGCGAAAGATCAGCCCGGCCTCGACCAGCGCCGCCAAATGCCGCCTGATCGTCGCCGGCGCCATGCCCCGGGCCCGCAGCGACAATTCGCGGTTGGATGGGAAAACGATGATCGGCTGTTTGCCGTCGAGCACACGCTCGGCCGTAAAGCTCACCAATGCCTCAAGGAGGCACAGCGTGCGGTCGCCAAGACCATATTCGGCGCTGGCCTCGGTCAGGGCTCGCAGCAACTGCCACTTGTCGGCCTCGCCGCTGTCATTGCCGCCGTCACCGGCGCGCAGTTTCTCCTGCCTATCGGCCACCGCAACCTGACGGGCAAAAAGCCGCGCAGACATCCGGCCGCCGCCGAAAGGCGTCGTTCCAAGTCTCTCAATCATGTCCAGGTCCTCTGTCGAAGAGGCAAGAAGGACCCGATCACGCCTGTTCAAGGCACAAAATTAGCGGCTCGGACCGGCAATGCTGCCGCCGACTCTTGACTTTGATGCCGGGAAGTGATTCTCTTGAATTGCTACATTGAAGAGGGCTTCCGGAACGGGAACGTTTTGGGGGCCTTTTTTCTTGTCTCAGCGCTTCCTTTCTTCGCTTCGATTGTGGTGCGGGCCGCCACGAAAGACGGATGCGGCCTGTTCTCATTATTTGTCACGCAGTGCCCCAGGCACTGCCGACGTCTTTAGCTAGTCATCGCCGCTCTGCAAGAAAGCAGCGTAATCATCCTGCAGCCGAGCCGTCAGCGCTTCCACGAAGTCCGGCCGGGCCTTGGCGTCGAATTCGATCCGCACCGCCTTGCCCTTGCGACTGACGCGGGCGAATACCTGCCCGTCCGGCGCCTTCAGTTCCGCCGGATGCGGCTTCTGCTCCTTCATCCGCCGCGTCAGCCGATCGAAGACGATCTGGAAGCGCGTGTCGGTGTCGGAAGAGCGGAAGCGTTGCGAAAACACCTCGGCATCCGCCTTTGCCCGGTCGGCTTCCGTCTGCAGCAGCGCGCCGAGCGCCATCCAGCGATCGCGACCGGCCTTCGGTGCCGGACCGATCTGCCGGGCGACATGCTCAGGCACGGCCTCCGCCACCTGCAGCAGGCGCGACAACTCGCTCTTCTGCACCGCCAGCGCCTCCCCCACCAGCTTGCGGTCAAAGCCGCGCTCGGTCAGCGTGCGGGCAAAGAGAGCCCGCTCGATGAAGCTCAAGTTGCGGCGCTCGGCATTTTCCTTTCCCTGCGCCAGCACCAACTCGTCGTCGGTCAGCGCACGAACGATCGCCTTGACCTGTTGGCCGAGACGTTTGGCGGCCTTCAGCCGGCGATGGCCATAGGCCACCTGATAGCGTCCCGCCCCATCCGGATGCGGACGCACGAGGATCGGCACCTGCTGGCCGCTGTCGCGGATGCTTTCCACCAGGGTCTCGAAATCAGGATCGTCGCGATCCTCATCGCTCAGACGATCCGAAATGAAGGAGGCGTCGATCCGGTCGGTCTCGATGGCAACGATCCGCTCGCCCTCCTCCAGCGCCTGGCGCAGCACGCGCGCCTCTTCCGCCTCGCGGGTGATGGAGGAGAGCGACAGGCCCATGGCCTTGACGGCTCCGGATGCAGCGCGTGGCACGGGATCGGGCTTCGGTGCCGGCATGTCGTCACCCTCAGGCATCGACTTCACCTCCGGTGCCACCGGAATGGCATCACCGAACAGGGCCTTCAGCGAGTTCTTGCGATCGCGTCCCGCCATCATCCGCGTCTCCATGCCTGGTGGATTAGCCGCTCGATCTCGGCATTGACCGCATCGAGCGATTCCATCGCCCGGTCATAGGTGCCGCGGGAGAAGTTTTCGCGACCGACCTCGTAGAGCGTCTGCTTGGTGAGCCCGGCATCCGAAACCGCGGTGGATTTCAGCATCGGCGAGGTCAGCACCCGCTCGCCGAACAGCGAACGCAGGAAACCGACGATCTGGGTCTGCGGCCCGTCATGGGGCTCGAAGCGGGTGACGAGATAGCGCAGGAAATCGAAGTTCAGCGAGCCGCCCGCCTCGCGCACCACGCTGAGCAGATCCGAGGTCATGAACAGGAACTGGCTCATGGAGGCCACATCCAGCATCTGCGGATGCACGGTCACCACCACAGAGGTTGACGCACAGAGCGCCGACAGCGTGAGATAGCCGAGCTGCGGCGGGCAGTCGATCACCACGACATCGTAATTGTCGGCCACACTCGCAAGCGCATCCTGCACCCTCGTGAAAAACAGGCCCTGCGTATCGCCCGGCTGGCGCTGCGCCAGCGCGCGGGGCGTGGCATGTTCGAATTCCTGCAGTTCGAGATTGCCCGGCAGCAGGTCGAGGTTGTGGAAATAGGTCTTGCGGATGATCTCCTGGAGCGGCCGCACCTCGCCGTCATAGCGGATGGCGCCATAAAGCGTGTCATTGCCGACGAGATCGAGTTCAGGCTGGTAGCCGAACAGCGCCGACAGCGAGGCCTGCGGATCGAGATCGACGGCCAGCACCCGGTGGCCCGTCATGGCGAGATATTGCGCCAGATGCACCGAGGATGTGGTCTTGCCCGAGCCACCCTTGAAATTGGTGACCGAGATCACCTGGAGATGTTCGCCGCGGGCCGGATCGCGCCACTTCACATAGGAGCGCGCCTTGGCGGCATTGCCCTTGGCCAACGCCTGCTCGGCGAGAAAATGCCTGATGGCATCGATATCGGCAAGCGAGTAATAGCGCCGCCCGCCGGCGCCGACATCGGGTTGCGGTCCCTCCCCTGCCAACGAGAGCTGACGCAGATAACCATCGGACACGCCAATCAGCTTGGCGGCCTCGCCCGAGGTGAAGGAACGCAGGGTCTTCTGGGATGCGGGCGGAAACAGCCGCTCGCGCATCGCCTTCAATTGCGCGGAGAGCGCCTGGGCATCATCCGCAATGGTCTCATCGGCCGGTCGCAAGCGATCCACCTCTTTCAGGGTTGCCGTGCTGGTGGCGTTTGCCATCCATCGTCTCCATGTCATCAGCGTCGCGCGGCAAGGCAATGAACCCTCATGGCAGGCCTTGCGCGCCTCGCGCTGTCATTGTCGAGTGGACTATCCCGATTCTCTCGGTCGAGCATATACGCGACGGAGATAAACTAACAGGCAAGCCCCTCAGATACGGCGAACGGCATCATTTTCGTCCGGTGCCGTAACAGCGTGTTGGAAGACACGAGTCGCGTCAAGGCATTTTTGGTTAACAAAATCATAACAGAAGCTCCCTTCGGCATCACTTTCTTCAAAACCATGCCACAGCCTGAAGCGGCGGGGATGAAAGGTCGCTCTTCCTGCGGAGTTTCAGGGCATCGTGAGCACGATCGTCCCCGGGGGAATACACGCTGGTCAGGATGGCCTGGCCGTGTTGACAGCTGTCAACCGACACCTCAAGCGTCGATGTCCACATAGCCGCGCCGCCGCTTCGCCTGGGCCAAACGGAGCAGGCGCAGCTGCGCATCTAACTCGTGCAGGCATGGTTCCGTCAGCCTTTGCCCACGCGTGCCGATCCGGCCCCATTCCCGCAGCACAATGACGCCGCCGAACAGGTCGCGCTCGATCGACAGGCGATAGAAGCGCGCCATGTTGCGGGCGAGGTCGCAGCGATGCAGGTGCAGCAGGCGGTCTGGAGTGGGGTGGAGGTTATCGCGGCTCATGCCAGGAAGTCTGGCGAAAACGCTGGAAGGGGTCCAACGAAAGATATGAATCGGTTGAGCCCTACCGATTCATTGGGCTGATGGAACGGGCCCTGTGGCCCGCTCCAAGCGACGAAACTTGTTTCAGAGAGACTGGCCGATCCGCGCCGTGCCGGTCTGACCGTTGTCGCGGATCCACTTCAGCTGGTTGTCGCCGGTCTTATAGAGCTCAAAGCACATGGGCGCGCCCTTGTACCAATTGGTAAACTGCTGGCACAGCCGGTCACCATCGATCCACCAGCGGCCGGTATCCTTCGGGCGCGCCAGACGACCGAGCCCAAGTGCCTCTCCGTCACCATCAACTCGGCCATTGCTGCGATAGTTCAGCGGGAACTCGCCACCCATCGGCGCGGCCAGATAGACGCGCTTGCCGATGATCGACTGGCGGATTTCTCCGCTGTCGTAACGGTCGGAATTTGCCAGCGCCGGCGAAGCCACGGCCGCAACCGCCAAGCCGGCGCAGAGAAGAGTAGAGAGCAGGGGTCTAGTCATCGTCATTGTCAGCTCCTTGCACGGAAACTTAGATGGCTTGCATAACGCGGCAAGGCGACATTCGGTTTGATCTCGGGATAAAATTTTTGAGCCGCAACCACCGACATGATCCATGCCGGGCACCCCATCGTAGGACAGTGCAAAGTCACTCGAAGACTGAAGCTTGTCACGGAACGGGAGAGAGCTATGACCGATGGCCCACAGACGATCGCGTTTTCCGGAATGTCGTCCCTGCCCCAGGGCTATCGGGCGCTGGTGATCGGCGCCAGCGGCGGCATCGGCGGCGCCCTGGCCGAGACCTTGCGCGGCGATGCCGGCTGCGGCGAAGTGCTGACCCTGTCGCGCAGCGGCGATGGTTTTGACATCACCCATGAGGCGAGCATCGCCGCCGCCGCTGAGCGGCTCTCTGCCGACCGCGACACCTTCGATCTCGTGCTCTGCGCCACCGGCGGCCTGACGATCAATGGCAAGGGCCCGGAAAAATCGCTGAAGGCCATCGCGCCGGATGCCATGGCCATGCAGTTCGCCGTCAACGCCATTGGCCCAGCTTTGGTGCTGAAACATTTCTCCCCGCTGATGCCGCGCCAGCGCCGGGGGATCTTCGCCGCCCTCTCCGCCCGGGTCGGCTCGATCGGCGACAACAAGCTCGGCGGCTGGATTTCCTATCGCTCGGCCAAGGCGGCGCTCAACCAGATCATCCGCACTGCCTCGATCGAAATCGCCCGCACCTCCCCCCAATCTGTGGTCGTGGGCCTGCATCCCGGCACAGTCCAAACCCGCCTCAGTGCCGCCTTCTCCGGCGGCCATGCCGCCATGCCACCGGCTGAAAGCGCCGCCCGCCTGCTGACAGTCCTGGATACGCTCACCCCCCAGCAAAGCGGCGGCTTCTTTGCCTATGATGGCAGCGCGGTGGAGTGGTAGCCGGGAGCAAGTTGACAGCTGTCAACACGGTTTTTTCTCGTCGCGCCCGCACTGGCCTCGGGCGCGATCGTAGCTCTTCCCGCCGCTTGACGCGCCCCTTCGCGCAACCCTAAGATTTGCCGCGCTTTAACGGATTGGCGATCTGACGGTGGCTGGCTCCCATTCGCATTATTTCAGAAACGCGGCCGATCGGAGTCGCCGACGGCGTCGGCTTTGTGCAGGCGCAATGCTTGCGATTGCCCTCGCCATGGCGTCTCCGGCGCTTGCCGGCAAATGGGATGGCCTGCTGTCGAACAGCCATTGGTATGTGCCGGTTCCCGGTCTGCTTGGCTATGCTGCCCCGCGCGGCAATTTCTCCAATCCGGTGCCACTCGGCGACCAGACCCTGTGGTCGCTCGGTGTCGCCACGGGAGGCACATTTTCCGGCAGCAGCGAGGCGACCCTCCAGCTCGGACCTGTCTTGCTGTCCGACCGATCGACGATCAACGGCCGCGTAGACGACAACGGTACGATCCTGATGATTTTCACGCCAGATACAGGCGGGCAAACCACTGTTGGCCTCGGCCAGATGCGCGTGATCGGCGGCACCACGGCCATGGAAATGCAGATGATCACGGGAACTCAGCTGATGGTCACGCACTGGGCCTCGATGCTGCCCTATGATCCCGCTCGCTTCAACCCGCCGCCAGCCCAGACCATACCGATCACGCTCGCCTCCGGACAATGGTCCTGGACCAGCGGCACGCCATGGCGTGTCAGGAGCGCAAGCCTGTTCGGCGGAACGGGCGCCGGCCGGCTGGCCATCAGCGGCTTTACCAATGGCTATTTCTGGGGCGTTGCATCAGGGCCGGGCGGCACCCGGCCGATAACAGTGCTCGGCTCGATCACGCCAGGCGGCAAGGTTCTGCTGGCCACCACCGATGGCAGGAATGTCTCGACACTCTATGGCGGAATATCCGGCGACCAAACCAACGGGGTGATGGATCTCGAAACCTATAACTACGTCACCGGCGCCTTCTCCGGCCAGGGCTCGATCTTCACCGTCGTCGCACCGTTTGATCGCACGGTTGCCGAAAGAGGAAGGCCGGAAGCGATCGGCGCTGCGCAGACCCTTTACGCGCTGTCCGCAAGTGAACTGAGCTTCAACCCAGCGATCGCGCCGGCCTTCGACCTGCTCACTTCTGTTGATGGTCAGGTATTGGCGGATTACATTGCCCAGACCCTGCCTGCCCTGTCCGGTTCGGCAGCGGCCATTTCCTACGAGCCACAGCAGAATTTTTCCGGCCGGCTCCGAGACCGCCTCCTGGACGCTACGAAGCCGTTCGACATCGCCGCCTGGGTCGAGCCATACGGCACGTTCGCCGATCAGGCCTCGGGTCACCAGCCAGGCTACCATTGGGATTCCCAAGGCGTCGCAACCGGGTTCGAAGGCTGGGTGAGCGACCGGCTGCTGCTGGGCCTCGGCTTCAACGCTGGCAGCCTCTCCGCCCGCGGCGACCATCAGGATCGCCTCGCGGTCGAAAGCCAGCATCTTGGCCTCTACGGTTCCTATGATCTTGAGCGTACCGGCCGGGTGGACTTTGTACTTGATGGTGGCCTCACCCAGAATTCCGTCAGCCGCAGTCTGTCCTTTGCCGGTCTTTCGACCGGTGGCGTCTATGCTGGCCAGAGCTATCATGCTGGTCTCGGCTGGAGCCGCGATATCGCCATGACACCCGATCTGACCCTGACCCCACGGCTATCGGTTGACTACGGCCATGCGCACACCGACGATTATGCCGAGCAGGGTGGCAACGGGCTCGGACTGGTGGTTGAAGACCAGGTGTTCGATACCCTGCGCTTCGGTGCCGATCTCGACAGCCGTATGGCGCTCGGCAATGGCCTGGAGATGTCAGGCCGTTTCGGCGCCCGCTATGACGCAATCAACGATAGCCGCACCGTTTCGGCTCGTTATGCCATGAGCGACATTCGCTTCGACACTTCGTCCGGCAGCGCTTCGCCCTGGCTTTTCACCGCCGGGCTCGGCCTGTACGGCAAGCTCAGCGAGCGCACATCTGTCGGCGTCAACTACAATCTTGAAGCAAGTCCTGCCGGCTATGTCGAACAGACCGCCGAACTGAGACTGCGGATCTCGTTCTAGGGTCATGCAGAAGCCAACTGACCGTCTGGTGCGGTGGTTGGCTGATCAAGTTGACAGCTGTCAACACCGCGGCCCAGTTCCTATTAACCACCTTGGCTGGTTGCGCCTGGGAAACACTGGCAGCAGGCACGAACATCGCTAGACTGCCCCGAGAGCAGAAGCGGAAGAAAACATGGTTGGCTGGCCCTTTGAAAACGATGTCTACCCGCAGGGCTATCTGCTGGCGGGGGAGGAGGCGGAGAGGGCGTTGCAGGTGGATACACATGTGCGCGGGCTGACGTCGTGGGGATGTAACCGGGGACCAACCGTGATACATTATTTTGGGCGTCATCCCTACGCCGCCGATAACGTCCTACTGCCGGATGGCTCTCGAGGCAAAATTCGCGCGATCGAAATTGCGAGCCTCCCTGCTACATGGCGCCGCCCCCTCAACGATCCCGGCGGCAGATGGCTCGCCAACTCGATCAATGTCCCCGTTCTATGGCGTTGGGGCACGCTTACTATCCTGGACGACGATCTTGTATTCGTAGATGCTCAAAAGCCGCTGTGCCACGCGTTCAGCGCACACTCAGAGCCGCTGGAGCGGGATCTGTTGGCAGACGCGGAAATCCAGAAATTTGTGATGGATCCATTGGCAGCGCACGCCACCCTATGGATGATTTTTAAGGGCGACTGGCTCCATCCCGAACGAAAAGCCGAAGCATTTTTCACCATTGACGAAGCAGCTTATATTATCTGCAGTTTGCGGGGATTGGGAGAACATTTTCGCGACTGGCTGACCTACTGTCTGCATGACAAGCGTGACTACTCGCACTATTATGAACCAGCCAGAGAACACCTCATGCGACTAGGCTGGATCGACGAGCGGCGCTGACTTAGGATGAGTTGACAGCTGTCAACACTCGGGCACCCCCTGACATGCTCCTGTCAAGGAAGGCGGCTAGCGTCGGCAATCATTCGAATGACCGCCCTCTCGCCTCACCCTTTCCAGGAGTACCCCCATGACCACCCTCCCCGTCATTGGCGCCGCCATGACGCTTGCCGATCTCGACGTGCACCGCAACTGGCTCATCGATCACCAGCGCGATCTGGAATTGCAGGATTTCATCAATGCCGAGGTGCTGAACGGCGACTGGCAGCCGCTGGTCGACAGGGCCAGGCAGTTGCTGGATGGCCATACCGGCCGGGTCGGGATCCATGGTCCGTTCTGGGGCTGGGTGCTCGGCACGCCGGATCCCGATGTCGCCGCCATCGTCACGAAGCGGCTCGCCCAGGGGCTGGATGTCTGCGCCGCCCTTAGCGCCACCCACATGGTGATCCACAGCCCCTTCACCACCTGGTCCTACAACAATCTCGCCGCCAATCCCGGTGAACTGGAGCGCATGATGGAGCGCTGTGTCCAGCAGATGGCGGATGCGGTGAAGCGCGCCGAGGAGATCGGCTGCGTGCTTGTCATCGAAAACATCGAGGACAAGGATCCGGCGCTGCGCGGCGTGCTGGCCGATCGTTTCAATTCACCTGCTGTCGCTGTCTCCATCGATACCGGCCATGCCCATTATGCCCATGGCTCCACCGGCGCGCCGCCGGTCGATTTCTATGTCCGCGAGGCCGGCAACCGGCTCCAGCATGTCCACCTGCAGGATGCCGACGGCTATGCCGACCGCCACTGGAGCCTGGGGGAGGGCAGCATCCACTGGCACAGCGTCTTCGCGGCGCTGAACGCGCTCACCAGCAATCCGCGGCTGATCATCGAGATCAAGGACAAGGCCAAGATCCCCGCCTCCGCCGCCTATCTGGCGAGCCTGGGACTGGCGATCTAAGCGGGGTGGCTGGGCGCCAAGTCTAGACCTTGCCGCGTTCCAGCGCGGCGGTGATCTTCAGGCTGAAGCGTTCCAGCCCGTCGCTGAGGAATTGCGCCATGGCATCGGCGGCGTGGGTGAGCTTGCGTTGGCGCGGCACCACCACGCCGACCTTCAGGTCGCGCAGCCGTGATCCGGAAATATGCAGCGCCACCACCTCCCCGGCCTCGAGTTCCTGCAGCAGGCCAAGCGGGGTGAAGAAGGCGACGCCGACGCCGGAGAGGATCAGCGGCTTCAGCATCATCTGGCTGTTGGTGGAGATGAAGTTGCGGCCGTTGCGCTCCAGCGCGCCGAGTTCGATTGAAATCATCGAACTCATCACATCGTTGTTGAGCTGGAGCAGTAGGTTGAACTGGGCGCATTCCTGCAGGCTGACGCTCTTTTGCCGCGCCAGCGGATGATGCCGCGCGACGATTGCCATCAGCGGCATGCTCACCCCGCGGATCATCGCGATGTCGGGCGGCCTGTCGACATCGAAGGTGATGCCGATATCGACATCACCTTCCGCCAGCCGTTGATAGATATTGTAGCTTTCCGCGCGGATGCGGAAATCGACCGCCGGGTGCCGCCGGTGGAACTCCGCCACCTGTTCCGGCAGGAACTGCACGGCAAGGCTATCAAGGCAAGCGATGTGCACGCGGCCGGTCTTCTTGCCCTTGAGGTCGCCGAGATCCCCCTTCATCACCTCATAGCGCTGCAGCGTCTCGCGCGCATGGCGCAGCACGATCTCGCCGGCGGATGTCAGCCGCAGGCCATCGGAGAAGCGCTCGAAGACGGGCGTACCCAGCTCGTCCTCCAGCTTCTTGATCTGCCGGCTCAGCGCCGATGTGGCGACATGCAGTTCTTCCGAGGCCTTGCGGATCGAGCCGGTGCGGGCGATCGCGGCAAAATATTTGAGAATGCTGGCGTGCATCGGGCCTCCGGCAGGTGTGACGGCCTCAGTTTATACCATCTCACCGTCCCCGCCAGACCGGCGCCCGCTTCTCCTGGAAGGCCAGCACGCCCTCCTCGGCATCCTCGCTCTGCAGAGCCCTGACCAGGGCAGGCGTGCGCAGCGCCTGCGCTTCCGCCGGCGTGAGATGCCCCGTGCGATTGACGGTCTGCTTGATTGCCTTGAGCGACAGCGGCGAGCAGGCGAGCAGGTCCGCGACCCAGCGCTCGACCGCCTCATCCAGACCGTCGCGGGTCGTCACCTCGTTGACGATGCCGAAGCGGGCCATGTCCTCGGCGGAAAAATGCCGGCCGCTCAGCATCACGCCCATGGCCTGGTTAAACGGGATCTTGCGTTGCAGGAGGATCATGCCGCCATCGAGCGGCATGCGCCCGACCCGCGCTTCCGGCAGGCCGAATTTCGCATTGTCGGAGGCAATGACGATGTCGCAGCCCAGCACCATCTCGAAGCCGCCGCCCAGCGCATAGCCCTGGACCCGGGCGATGACGGGCACGTCGAGCGAGCGGCGAAAGGCAATGCCGCCGAAGCCGGAGGGCCGCGCATGGGCCCAATAGTCAATGCCCGACTTGCCCGAGCCACCCTTCAGGTCCGCGCCGGCGGAAAAGGCCTTCTCGCCCGCGCCTGTCAGCACCACGCAACTGATATCGTCGCGGGACTCGATTTCCCGCCAGATCGCCTCGATCGCGTCTTCGGCCGATGCGTCAAGGGCGTTCATCCGCTCCGGCCGGTTGATCGTGACGCGGGCGACCCGGTCCTTGACCTCGAACAGCACGCTCATGCCGCATCGCCCGTCAATGACAATTCTGAACTAGGAAAATATTCCTCGTTGTGTTGTCCGAGCGTCGGCGGGGGAATGCGCACCGTGACCGGCGCCGCAGACAGCTGGATCGGCGACCCGACGAGCCGCACGGGGCCTGCCGGGGTTTCTCCCGCCTCCAGCAGCATGCCGTTGATGCGGGTCTGCTCGTCCTCCAGCGCCTCGTCCAGCGTGCGCACCGGCGCGCAGAGAATATCGACACCCTCCAGCCGCTTCAACCAATGTCCATTGGAATTCCTGGCAAAATTCTCGCGGAATATCTCCTGGAGCAGGGGGCGGTTTGCCATCTGCTTGTCGAAATCGGCAAATTCCGGCTTCAGCGACAGGTCTTCGATCTCAAGCGCCTCGCAGATGTCGCGCAACGGGTTCTGCTTGAAGGCGCCGACCATGACGATCTCGCCGTCTGTCGTGGCAAAGCAGCCGGTCAGCGGGAAGGCGCCCCAGTTGAGCTTCTTCTCGCGCATCATCCAGGCCGCACCCTCCTGCATTTGCAGGGCCAGCATCGACGAATAGAGGCTGACGGAGACCTGCTGGCCTTCGCCGGTTTTCGCCCGGTGCAAGAGCGCCAGCAACACGCCCTGGACCAGATGCATGCCGGCGGCATAGTCGGCAAGCGGCGTGGCATAGATCGCGGTCGGGTGGCTCTCGTCAGTCTTGCGTTTCATCAGCCCGGTCAGCGCCTGGGCCAGGATGTCCTGGCCGCCCTTGTGCTTGTAGGGACCCTCCAGCCCGAAACCGGTTCCGACGGCATAGATCAGCTTGGGGTTCAGCGCCTTCAGCGTCTCATAGCCCAGCCCCATGCGCTCCATCACCCCAGGACGGAAATTGTTAACCACGACATCGGCGCCCTTGATCAGGTCGAGAATGCCGTCCAGCACCGCCTTCTGCTTCAGGTCCAGCGCCAGGCTCTTCTTGTTGCGATTGAGCGAGCAGAAGACCGGGTTGTTCAGCCCGTCAGGATCAGACCCAAGCGACCAGCGCGAGAGGTCGCCGATCTTGGCCTTTTCGATCTTGATGACCTCGGCGCCGTAGTCGGCCAGCGTCTGCGTGCAGCAGGGGCCAAGCATGACCTGGGTGAAATCGATCACGCGGACGCCATCGAGGGGAAGGGGGGTCATTCGGCAGCCTCCAGGAATGATGCATTGGCAGATGGCGTGTCGCCGGGGTCTGCCCCTTGCGCGCGCATCCTCTTTTGGATTTCGGTGATATCGGCCTTGCGGACCGTGGTTCCGGCATTAAGCGCCACGACGGCAGCAACGCCCGCGGCCTCGCCCATGGCCATGCAGGGCGGGATTTCGCGGCTCGACTTCTGCGCCTGCGGCGTTGCGGAATAGTGGCGGCCGGCCACCAGGATCTGGTCGATCTCGCGCGGCAGCATGGCGCGGTAGGGGGTGTAGTAGTCGCGCCCGCGGCAGACCGTATCGGCAAAGTGCCGGCGGCTCGCCACATCGTCCTTGGTCACCACATATTCGCCCTGAAGCAGGCGTGTCTGGCGCACACCGGTCTGCGGCGCAAAATCCACCACATAGGCCTTCTCGAAGCCCGGCAGCTGTTCCCGGGCGAAATCCAGCAGCTTGCCGATGCGGCTGCGGCCTTCCATTTCCGCCGTGGTCAGGTCCTCGACGCTGAGGCCGGAAAGCTTGGGCATATGCGGGCAGTTGAGCCAGACCACGCCCGGCAGCGGGGTCTTCAGCCACCAGAAGGACCAGCAGCCGCCGATCAGGCGCTTGGCCTCATGGTCCAGCCGCTTGAAGCGTTCCGGCTCCTCATGCTCGAAGCGCTCGGCGGCATCGGTATCGACCCCGCCCCAGCGCGAGACGGTGGTCAGGATGAAATTGTCCTCGATATGGGCAGCCCCGGCGCTGGCCGCTACATCGAGATCGCCTGTGGTGTCGATGATCACGTCGCCCATGATCGCCTGCAAGCCGGCCTTGGTCTGGCAGACCACGCCCTTGACCACGCCGCCCTCAACGATGGTGTGGGAGAACCAGCTATGGGTCCGAAGCTTCACGCCGGATTCGCGGATCAGGTCATAGGACACACCCTTGAAGGCATCGGGATCGAAGGCCGCGGAAAAGCAGACCGGATGCGGCATGGTCTGGGTGTGGAAGTCGAACAGGCCCCAGCGCGACCAGCGGCGCCAGGCCTCCGGCGTTGCCCTGATATGGTCCATCATGTCCTTGGGATCCGGCGTGACGCACAGCCCCTTCTTCTGCATGCGCTCGATCATTTCGAGGCACAGCCCGCGCACGGTCACCTCGTGGTCATTGGTCATGTCGTCCAGCACCAGCACCATGCCGCCGGAGGCAAGGCCGCCGAGATAGGGATAGCGCTCGATCAGCGTGACGCTGGCGCCGTTGCGGGCAGCCGAGACGGCGGCGGATATGCCGGCCGGGCCGCCGCCGACCACGACGACATTGGAGGTATCGACGACCGGAACCTCGGCCGCGGGGCGGTGGATGGTGATTGTCATGGTGATATCCTGTCGTTTCTCAGGCCTGTCCGGCAGAAGCGATTGCGCTTGCCGCCCGGACTGGTACGGGGTCAGTGGTCGCTGGTCTTCCAGCGGACGATCTTCTTTTCCGCGATGGAGACGATGGAAAAGAGCGCGACGGCAAGGGCGGCCGCGATCACGACGGTGGCGTAGAGCAGGGGCGAGCGGAAATTATAGGTCGCCTCGATGATCAGCGCGCCGAGCCCGAAGCTGGAGCCGATCCATTCCGCGACGATGGCGCCCATCACGCAGCTGGTGGCGGCGATGCGAAGCGCGGCGAAGAGGAACGGCATGGAGGCGGGCAGGCGCACCTTCCAGAGGATTTCCATCTTGCTGGCGGAAAGCACCCGCATCAGATCCAGCATGGCGGGGCTCGCCGAGCGCAAACCCTGGACCATGTTGACCAGTGTCGGGAAGAAGCAGATCAGCCCCGCGATGATGATCTTGGGCGCCACGCCATTGCCGAAGATCAAGACCAGGATCGGTGCGAGCGCGATGATCGGGATGGATTTGATGAAGACCGCGAGGGGATAGAAGGCCTTTTCCGCATTGTCATTGTGCACGAACCACACGGCCAGCAAAATGGCGGCGAGATTGCCGAAGAAGAAGCCGGCCAGCGCCTCCATCAGCGTCGGCAGCAGGTTGATCCACAGCACGCCGGCATTGTCGCGGAAGGCGCCGAGCACATCGAGCGGGGCCGGGGCCATGAAGGTGGGCACCGCGAAGATGGTGACCACGGCCTGCCACAGCACGATGCAGCCGATCGCGGCGGTGATGGTCGGCCAGCGGCCGGCAATCCAGTTCATCAGGCCCTTCTGCAGCTTGATGGTGAAGGGCAGGGGACCATCGGCCTCGCCTGCCTTTGTCGCTCTAATTACGTCGCTCATCAGCATTCCTCCAGCAGGGCGCGCAGATGCGCGGTGATCTGCACGAATTCCAGCGTGTCACGGATCTTGAGGGAGCGCGGATAGGGCAGCTCCACCTTGAGGAATTCCTTCACCCGGCCCGGATGGGACTGCAGCATCAGCACATGCTGGCCTAGGAACACCGCTTCGGGAATGGAATGGGTGACGAACAGGATGGTCGTGCCCGTCTCCTGCCACAGCCGCAGCAATTCCTCGTTCAGCTTGTCGCGGGTGATCTCATCAAGCGCGCCGAAGGGCTCGTCCATCAGCAGGATGCGCGGGCGGGTGACGAGCGCTCGGGCAATAGCCACGCGCTGGCGCTGGCCGCCGGAAAGCTCCTCCGGCAGGGCGTTTTCGCGTCCCTTGAGGCCGACCAGTTCCAGCAATTGTTCCGGATCGGCATAGGTCATGCCCGGCTCGCGCCGGCCCACCTCAAGCGGCAGGCGCACGTTTTCAATCGCCGTCCGCCAGGGCAAAAGCGTCGCCTCCTGGAAGACGAAGGCGAAGTCGCGGCCCTCGCGGGCCTGCTTCGGCGTGCGACCGTTCACCGAGACCGAGCCGCCGCTGATCGGCACGAGATCGGCGACGCAACGGAGCAGCGTCGATTTTCCGCAGCCGGATGGTCCGAGCATGGTGACGAACCCACCCTGCGGGATATCGACCGACACCTTCGACAGCGCCGTGAATTGCGAGGCGCCGCTGCCGAAGCGGATATCGAGATTGCGGATCGAGACGGCGGGCTCGGAAAAAGCCGCATCCGTGGGGGTGTGCTGTTTCGCGAGCCCTGCCGCCATGACCATCACCCCACCTGTTTGCGGATTTCGGTCGTGGCCTCCAGGATCGCGAGGCTCATGACGTCGTTGACACCAGGCACCGTGCCCTTGAACTGGCCGAGATCGGCATAGGACTTGAGCTGGGCTTCCCAGTTTGCCGGGGCCATCGCGCCCCAGCCGTTCGTAGCGGTCACCTCGTTGAAGGCGAATTTCATCAGCGGGCCGATGGCTTCCAGCTCGCTCGCCTTGTCCATGTTGGGATAGGCCTCGACGAGGATATTGACGGCCTCTTCCTGGTTGTCGCGGGCATAGCCCCAGCCCTTGGCCGTGGCGCCCATGAAGCGGGTCAGCTCGTCCGAATGGTTCGCCAGCTGGTCGTCTGTCGTGTAGTAGACGTTGGCATAGAGCTGCAGGCCGCCATCCCAGAGCATCAGGTCGACGCGGTCATCCCCCAGCGCCTTCAGCGCATTGGTGTTGGTGACCCAGCCGGTGACGGCATCCGCCTGGCCCGTAATCAACTGGTTCATGTCGGAGCCCATATTGACCATCTTCACCTGGTCTTCGGCGATGCCGTTCTTGGCGAGCAGCGCGCGCAACAGGATGAAGGCGGTCGGCTGGGTGGCGATGGTCTTGCCGATCATATCCTTGGGCGAGGCGATCGGATTGCCCTTGCGGGAGAAATAGGCGAAGGGATGCTTCTGGTAGCCGGCGGCAATCGCCTTGATCGGCATGCCGGCCGAGCGGGCGAGCATGACCGAAGGGCTGGAGGAGATCTGGCCGAGCGTGGACTGGCCCGACGCTACGCCGGCGACACCATCGACATTCGGGCCGCCGGGCACGATTTCCAGCGCCACGCCGGCTTCCTTGTAGAAGCCCTTCTTGATGGCGACCACTTCGCCGAGGATGCCGTTGGAGGCGAGCCAGCCGAGCTGCATGCGAATTGTGGCTTCGGCGCCATAGGCGGACTTGATGCTGAGCAGGCTGGAGGTGGCGGCAAGCGAACCCGCAGCCGCGGCCCCGGCGAGGAAGCCACGCCGGTTCATCGAGAAATTGGACATTTGGTTCCCCTGTTTTTTGGGCATCCGATGGAAGCAGATGCCGTTTGCCTTGTGGCAATGGGGAAATGATGTGCGAAGGCAGCGTTCTAATAAAGAAGAATTTTTAGTTTTTGTCATTGCCAGGAAGGCAACGCAGACGCCGCGCTTCGGATTGCAGGAGAGATCCAGCCGCATGGATCGATAGCCGTGCCTGATGATCTGCAGTTGTGCGGCGTGTTTCTAAGCAGGTTTAAAGGCTTTTCGACTGCATTTCGCGGGAGCCGTTGCGCGCCAATATCGGCTGTGGGTTTGCCCCTGAAACCCGTGACATTGGGTGTCACTCTGCTTGCCTTGGCGAAGGCAGATGAGTACAAGCGGAAAATTTCTTATTGCATTACTTTTTTGGGACATCCGTCAGCACCATTATCCGTGCTGCAGATCGGGTGTGGGGTGTGTCAGGTTACTTTGGGGGGCGACCATGGCCATGGCGGCGCAGGACATTCTGGGCAATCCGCAGTTTTTGCCCATTATCAAGATCTATGCCGGCACCATGCTGGAGGCCTATAACAGAAATCCCCGGCTATCCTCGGTCTTTGCGACCCAGCAGCGCTGGCTGCTTGCCCACGCATCGGCCGCCCTGTTCTATCGCCACATGCGGGGGCTGGAGCCTGCGCCGACGCTGTCGAGGCTTTTCGACGTCGTGGCCAAGTATCAATTATCGAGCCGCAACACCGCCGATGCCTTCATCAAGGAAATGCTGCACTACGGCGTCATGGTGCAGATCACCCTGCCCACAGACAAGCGCGCGCGCCCCTTGGCAGGGTCGCCGGAAGCGCTGGACGCCATCCGATCCTGGGCGATGAGCCATTTGGCGACGCTTGACCGGCTGGATGGCGGCAATCGGCTGGAAATCTTCCTGGCAGAGGAGGACTCCATGGCGCGGCTTCATCCCGAAATTGCCGATCGCTTGATGATGGATCCGGCGATCCGCCAGCCGCAAAAGACCTTCTCGCTGTTCACCTGGCTCAACAATGGCGGCAATATCATGGACTGGCTGATCGCCGGACTGGGAGAATTGAGCGAAGACGGCCAGCGCTATCCGACTGAGGTCAAATCCATCGCCGATCTGGCCGGCTGGCTGCCCCTGTCGCGCAGCCATCTCGCCCGAAAGCTTCGGGAAGCGGAATCCATGGGCAGCCTGGGCTGGGATGGCGAAAACAGCAAAAGCGCCATGTGGGTTTCCATAGGCTTCGTCAACGAAATGCTGGAGGCACAGGCGACCAAGCTCGCCCTGATCGACGACGCCTTTGACAGCGTTTTTCCCGAGCGCCGTAGCCCCGGGAAAAGCGAAGAGAGCGTGCCGGCAGAACCGGCCATTCCGACGCCGGCATGAGAGGCGCCGAGGCGAGGCCTCAGTCCTCGATGGGCCGTCGAAAAGGCGTGGCACTCCTTGTTCCGTCATGGTCGGGCTTGACCCTGATATCCATAACCATTTGAAATTTATGGATCCTCGGCTTAGGGCCGAGGATGACCCGAGCAGAGCGGATGCCTTGTTGGCACGCTGGCTTGGCCTCAGGCCTCGATTTCGATGTCACCCCTGGGCCGCGAACAGCAGGCCAGGATATAGCCCTCGTCGATCTCGTCATCGAGAATGCCGCCATTGTGGTCCATCTCGACCTCGCCCGAGAGCTTCATGACCTTGCAGGTGCCGCAAAGGCCTGACTCGCAGGCGGCGGCTATGCGCACGCCGGCAGCGCGGGCAGCCTGGAGCACGGTGTGGCCGGGGGCGCAGAGGCCGTCCTTGCCCGACATCGCAAAGGTGACCTTCGTGGCCTGTTCGCCATCGGCATGATCGGCGACGACGACCATCGGTTCCGGCTTGACCGGCTGAAAAGCCTCCTCATGATACTGCTTCATATCGAAGCCCGCACCTTCCAACGCCTCGCGCACGGTCGCCATGAAGGGGGCCGGGCCGCAGCAGAAGACGGTGCGCTCAAGGAAGTCGGGCGCCAGAAGCGCGATCTTCGCCTTGTCGATGCGGCCCTTGAGGCCCGACCAGAGCTGGCCGCGCGAGACCTGCTCGACGATGAAGCCCAGCGTCAGATGCGGCATCTCGCGAGCCTTGGCCTCAAGCTCCCAGCGGAAGATGATGTCGTCGGGCGAGCGCGCACAGTTTAGGAAGGTGATGTCGCTGTCGGGGGCCCGGTCGCTCATGTCGCGGGTCATCGAGACCATCGGCGTGATGCCGGAGCCGGCGGAGATGAAGAGATACTTCTTGCCCGGATATTTGGCATAGGAGAAATCGCCGAGCGGACCGAAGGCCTTCAGCGCCATGCCAGGCTTCAGATGATCGAACATCCAGCGCGTGCCAATCGAGTCCTTCTGCGCCTTCACCGTCACCGCGACCGTGTAGGGCCGGGAGGGGCTGGAGGAGAGCGTGTAGGTGCGCATGACCGGCTCAGGCCCTACGGGGATCTCCAGCGTGACGAACTGGCCCGGCATGTAGCGGAACCAGAGGCCCGGCTTGTTGGGCTTGAAGGTGAAGGTCATCACGTCGGCCGCCTCAGGCGTGACGGCGACGCATTCGAGCAGATGCTCCCGGTCGGACCAGGGGCGCATCTCGTCGACATGGCGGTATTGGGTGACGGCGATGTTCATGGTCACGCCACCGCCGACAGACGGGCCTTGTCGCCCTGCAGGCGGCTCGTCATGAAATTGCTATACCATTCTACGAATTGCATGACGCCACCTTCGTGATCGACGGAGTAGGGACCGGGCTCATAGGCCGGCGAGCGGATGCCAAAGGCGTTTTCCTCGACGATCGAGCGGTCCTGATCGTTGGTCATGTTCCAGACATGGGTCAGTTCTTCCAGGTCGTAATCGACGCCTTCGACCGCATCCTTGTTGACCAGCCAGGTGGTGGTCACCGCTGTTTCCTCTGCCGAGAGCGGCAGCACGCGGAAGGAGATCGCGTGGTCGCCGAGGATATGGTTCCAGGTCGTCGGATAGTGGAACAGCAGCATGGTGCCGATATGGCTGATCGGCACCTCGGCGGAGAGCAGCTTCTTCACGGCGCGCTTGCCGGACATGGTGTAGCTCTCGGCATCCTGGATCAGCGGCATGCGGGCGGTGCGGAACTGGCCCGACGGGTCCATCTTGAAGGTGGACGGCAGGCCGGCGGCCTCGCAGCGCTGCCAGTGTTCGGCAATGAAGGGATCGTCGCCCGCACCCTGGACGCCGGTCGCGGTCGGGGCCTCAGGATAGGTGCGGCAAAGCTCCGGATGGTTGCCGGCGCAGTGGTAGCATTCGCGGTTGTTTTCCCAGACGAGCTTCCAGTTGCCCTTTTCGATGATGGTGTTCTTGTGGGCGACCTTGGCCTCCCACAGGCGGTGCGGCGCAAGATAAGGCTCGATCGAGGCGCGCATCGGCGCGAAATCCGGCGCCTCATTGGCCAGGCAGACGAAGATATAGCCGCCGACGCTTTCGCAATGCACTGATTTCAGGCCGAAATCGGCCTTGTCGAAATTTTCGCCCATCTGGCGGGCGAAGACGAGCGAGCCGTCGAGATCATAGGTCCAGTTGTGATAGGGGCAGACGAGCTTGGCAGCCGCCCCCTTGTCCTTGGTGCAGACGCGGTGGCCGCGATGGCGACAGGTGTTGTGGAAGGCGCGAATGACCTGATCCTTGCCGCGGACGATGACGACGGGATAATCGCCGATCTGGGCGGTGAAATAATTGCCGGCGCGCGGGATCTCGCAGTCATGGCCGATGAACAGCCAGTCGCGATACCAGATCATCTCCATATCGAGCTTGAAATAGTCCTGGTCGATATAGAAGGGCTGCTCAAGGCTGAAGCCCTGCCTGCGATTCTTCAACTGCCGCAACACACTGGTCTGAAAATCCATCGTCGCCCTCGCTTTTTTCTCTGCAACGGACGCGCGAACAGGCAACCAGTGCTTGGGGTAAGCACGGCAGACTGACGCGGTCGCCCGCCGCGACCGTTCATATATTCGGATCCAGGCTGGTTTCCGGGCTCCGGAGCCGTCCCTTTCGGGACCGTTCGACACCTTCCCAGGCCGTCAAGCCCAGTGGTCTCCCGTCGAACACGAACTCCGCTACCGTTGCGGGGGCAGCGCCGGATTTCGACCGGCTTCCCAATTCTCCATCCTGTCCTCCCGACAGGTGGCACCTTGGAACTACCGGGATGCTAGCCGTTTGCACCTTGTCGCAACAGGCGGTTTGCGACATCGGCGAACCGCAATTTGGATAGTCGCCTTTCGTCCAGGGGATTTCGTGCGGGGAGTGCCGGGGAAGCCCGCCGATGCGCTTGACCGCCTGCGTGCAGTGATCCTAGAGTTCGACGGCGAGGAGGGCTTCACCCCTTCAAAAAATGCAAACGAAAACAAAAAGCTAAAGAGCCACGGGCTTCCATGGGCAGCCACTTGGCGAAAACCATAACACAACCACTGGAAACACCTGATGCTGATCGATATCGACCCCTTGCTTTCGCCCGATCTTCTGCACACGCTGCGCGCCATGGGCCATGGCGACGAGATTGCGCTTGTGGACGCCAATTTTCCCGGCACGACCAATGCCAAGCGCCTGATCCGCCTTGACGGCGTGTCGATAACGGATGCGACGCGTGCGGTGCTGTCGGTCCTGCCGCTCGATGATTTCGTCGATGTGCAGGCTCACACCATGGAAGTGGTGGGCAACCCGACCGAAGTGCCGCCCGCGGTGGCCGAGCTGCGCGCCCTCGTAGGCGATCGCGGCACCTGCGGCACGGTCGAGCGCCACGCCTTCTACGCCCGCGCCCGCGACTGCTTCGCCATCGTCCAAACCGGCGAAACCCGGCTCTACGGCAATATCATCCTGAAGAAGGGTGTGGTGCGTCCGAAGGGGTGAGGGGTATTTCGGCGGGGCGGGGTGGGTTGGCTTAGATCTCATCTCGCCGGCAGGTGCTTGTCCATGACCATCTGCGGTCGTGACTGGGTACCCCCCTCTGCCCTCTTTCGATTACATCGAAAAGCGGGCATCTCCCCCTCAAGGGGGGAGATCGACCCGCGGCCAATGCCGCGCCATAAGCTATCGTCGGACAGTTTGCTTTGAGAGGGAGCGGGCGATGCCGCCCAGCCGATCTCCCCCCTTGAGGGGGAGATGTCCGGCAGGACAGAGGGGGGTACCCCCGGTCACCATCGCTGACCTTGATCCGCTTTACGACTGCAATGGGTGTGTTCAAAGCCGCGAGGCAGCAACAACTCTTTAGCCAGGACCAGACGCAAACACGTCAGAGAGAGCCTGAGGCGCTGCCGCGAGTCGATCTCCCCCCTTGAGGGGGAGATGCCTGGCAAGGCAGAGGGGGGTACCCGGTTTCCATCGCGGACCTTGATCACACCTCGCCCAACCCCAACGCGAATACTCAGACCGCCCTATCCTAATACGCCGAGCCCTTGCCTCCCGCCACCGCCACGCCCAAGGACTCGTCGCGTTCGCGGGCGGCGTCGCGGGCGGCGTTGACGATCAGGGAGACGTCATTGGGGCCGATGGCGAGGCGGTAGCCGAGGGCTTTCAGATCGCTCCAGCTGCGGCCGGCGCCGACGATGGTGGCCAGCATGCGGCCCTGTTTGGCGCATTCGGCCTCGACCTTCTTGATCAGCGCCTGCGGCTCGGGCTCCAGCATGCGCTCCAGGTGATGGGCGGAGCCGGCGAGATCGTTCGGACCGATGAAGATGGCATCGATGCCCGGAACGGCGGCGATCTCGGCGATATTGGCAACCGCATCGACATGCTCGCACTGGATCATCAGCAGCAATTCGCCATGGGCTTCCTGAAGCGCATAGCCGGGACGCTGGCCGAAGCCGGAGGCGCGCACGATCGGGGCGGCATAGCCGCGGCTGCCATGGGGCGGATAGCGGCAGAAATCGGCAATGGCGCGGGCTTCTTCCACGGTGTTGACGCGCGGCACCAGGATGGAACGGAAGCCGCGGTCGAGCGCTCGGTTCAGCATCCATTGCGCCGCATGGGGGACGCGCAGGATCACCTCGCCGCCGGCGGCCTCGACCGCGCGGGCGACGGCCACCCATTGCTCGAGATCGCCGATGCCGTGCTCGCCATCGATCAGGATGACCGGCCAGCCATGGCGCACCATGGCCTCGGCATTGTCGGGAGAGCCCATCTCGGCCCAGGCGGCGGTGACGAACTCGCCATCCAGCATGCGTTGTTTCAAAGGTTTCACGGGGTGCCTCCCTTCAGGCTTGTTTCGGTGATCCGCGAATCGGGACCATCTAGTCTTTGCTTCATAAGATGCGCCTCAATTCCCCGGCGCAAGGGCGATCGTCAGGCGGTGGATGCCTGATGGCAGCAATAGGCTTTTGCCCGCCTTGGTTTGTCCCCCGTCAACCCATCGGGCATTCGATGGGAGTTCGATCAGCCCCTCGCAATTGGGCGGGATCTCGATCTCCCAACGGACCGTCTCCGCCTCCATGCTCCAATGGCTGCGGAACAGGCCGGTCTGGGCCTGGTAATCCGCCTTGCACCAACCAATGCGGGCGTCAAACAGCGGCCGCATGCGGCAGCGGCGAAAACCGGGGGTGCTTTCGTCCCAGTCGATGCCTGCGATCCGCGACCAGATCCATTCGCCGACCGAGCCATAAGCATAGTGGTTGAAGGAATTCATGTTGGCGGATTGGAAGCCGCGCTCGCGGGTCCAGCCATCCCAGCGTTCCCAGATGGTCGTGGCGCCCTCAGCGATAGAAAATCCCCAGCTGGGATAGGTTTCGTTGAGCAGCAGCTGGAAGGCCAGATCGGTCTCGCCGATATCGCTGAGAACGGGGCAGAGATGTTTCACACCGAGAAAACCCGTCTGCAGGTGGTTGCCGGCGGCGCGGATATTGTCGACCAGGCGACGGGCGGCGAGCGGCCGCAGCTCGGCCGGCAAGATATCGAAATCGAGGCTCAGCAGATAGGCGGTCTGGGTATCGCCGCGCACCAGCCCGTCGGCGGTCACGAATTCGGCTTGGAAGGCGGCGCGGATGCGCGTGGCCAGTTGGGCGTAGCGGGCGCGGTCCTGCTCCAGCCCCAAGACCGCGGCGATCCGCTCCATCAAATCGGCAACGAAGACCCAATAGGCCGTGGCGACCACCGTGCGGTCGGAAGATGGGCCGATGCTCAGCCAGTCACCATAGTTGTTGTAGACCGCGTTGCGCCTGATGCCATCGGGGTTGGCGGTTTCGATATGCTGCATCCAGCGCTGGAAGGCGGGATAGAAACGCTCCAGCAAGGCCCGGTCGCCATAGCGCAGGTAGTGTTGCCAGCCCATGATGACAGGCGCATCGCCCCAGCCGGGCGCGCCGGGCTGCGGGGTCAGCCGATAGGGGTTGAGCGGCTTGGTCGGCGCGACATCGGGAAAGGCGCCATCCGGCGACTGGCCGTCCTCGATATCGAGCATCCACTTGGTCAGGAAGGCAGCGACATCCATGGTGTAACCCGCCGTGCGCCAGAAGACCTGGGCATCCGCCGTCCAGCCATAGCGCTCGTCGCGCTGCGGGCAATCGGTCGGCACGGAGAGGAAATTGTCCCTCTGGCTCCATTCGATGTTGGAGAGCAGCTGGTTGACCAAGGCATTGCCGGTCTCGATCCGGCCGGTGACCGGCGCATCAGTGTGGATGGCTATCCCCGTCAGCGTCACATCGGCGAGATCGAAGCCGTCGGGAACGGACAGCTCCACATAGCGAAAGCCATGGAAGGTGAAACGGGGCTTGAAGCTTTCCCGTCCCTTGCCGGCGGCAATGAAGATATCCGTGGCGACCGCGTGGCGCAGGTTGGCGGTGTAGAGTTCGCCGTCACCGTCAAGGATTTCCGCGTGGCGCAGCGTGAAGCGATCGCCTTCGCGGGCCGTCACCTCAAGCTTCATATAGCCGGATATATTCTGCCCCAAATCGTAAATCGCAGCACCAGACGCGGATCGATGCAGGAAGCGTGCGGCGAATTCCGCCTGTTCGCGCGCGGGCTGGATGCGCGCGGCATTCAGCTCCGGCGGGCGCGGGTCCGGCAAGAATGCCTCGACCGGCTGCCAGCTGCCGGGCGGGTTTGCCGCCTCGCTCCAGCCGTCGATCGCCAGCCGCGCATCATATTGTTCGCCCATCAGGAAATCGCTGTAGCAGATCGGGCCCTGGCGCGTCTGCCAGCTATCGTCGGACGCGATGACTTCGACAGAACCATCCTGGTGATGCAGGTGCAACTCGCAGAGCAGGGCAGGACGGCCACCATAGTGATTGCCCGCGCGGCGCTGATTGTGGCCGACGCGGCCGCTATACCAGCCTTCGCCCAGGATTGCGCCGATGACATTGTCGCCGTCGCGCAGGGTCTCGGTGACATCATGGACCTGGTATTCGACGCGGCGGTGATAATCCGTCCAGCCCGGCGCCATCACGTCGTCGCCGATCTTCACGCCGTTGATATAGGCCTCGTAGAGCCCGAGTGCCGTGACATAGAGCAGCGCCTGCCTCGGCTTGGCGGCGGTGAAATGCTTGCGCAGATAGTCCGCGGGGCGGGCCTGCCACTTGTTGTCATAGATATTGTCCGAGGGCACTTCCCGACCGGCCGGCAGAACAAAATAGCGGGCAATCCATTGCGCCCGCCAGCGATCGGCCGCAAGGCCGGTGAAGAGGGTGGCCGGGGCAGAGACAGACGAGCGATCCGCCTCGTCCCAGACCGCGACGCTCCAGAACAGCTTGGCGCCATCAGGCAGCACGGGACCGCCATAGGGGATGAGCGAGGTGCGGTCTGAGACGATCTTGCCGCTATCCCAGATATAGCCGGAGCCTTTAGCGACTGCACCCTCATCCGTCCCGACAACAAGACGATAGGCCGTCTGCCGCTGGCCTCCGCCACCGCTGCGAAGCGCCCAGGAAAACCGCGGTACCGGCGTGTTCAGGCCACGCGCGACAGCAAGATGCTCGCACTTCAGGTCATATGGCTGCAATGTCGTGTTTCCTCGAACATGATTTTACGGGGTCGTTTTGGATGACGGGGCAGATCATGGCGTCGTTTCCGGTGAACCCCCCTCTGTCCTGCCGGACATCTCCCCCTCAAGGGGGGAGATCGGCTAGTGGCGCCGACGCTTCGCCCGTGGGAGGCAAAGCCTTAGCGGTAGCTGCTGGGCAGAGCGCCGCCGCGATTCGATCTCCCCCCTTGTGGGGGAGATGCCTGGCAAGGCAGAGGGGGGTTCACCAGCATTCCATGCCGTCCTGTCTTTCGATCCGAACCAGAAAACTCCCCATCCCTTGCTATTCCGGCCTAAATTTCCGTCGCCCGTTTGCGGGCGTTCATGATGTGCGTGTCGATGGCGTCGCTGGCCTTGTGGATATCGCGGGAGAGGATAGCCTCGATGACAGCGAGGTGATCTCCGAAGGCCGATGGCAGGACGTGCTGGGTCAACGTGATCCGGTCCCGCTTGATCAGCCGCATGCGGATCGCATTCACCGCATAGGCCTGGATCAACAGGTCGTTCTGGGTCGCGTTGATCAGCAGGTTGTGGAAGCCATCATCGATCTGCTGGCCGCGCTGGAAGACTTCCGGGGCCGGGGCCACCTTGACTTCCTCCAGGATCGCGCGATGCAGCGCCTCCTGCTCCCGCAGCACCTCATCCGGCATCGACCGCACCGCGCTGATGACTGCCTCGCGCTCCAGCGCCATGCGCATCTGGAAGGCCTGGCGGATCATCGGCAGGTCGATCTGGGTGATCTGGATGCCCCGCTGCGGCATGACGAGCAGCAGCCCCTCATATTGCAGGCGCGGCAGCAGCTCCCGCAGCGCACCGATGGACAAACCGAGCAGCGCCACCAGCTCCCGCTGCGAGACGAAGGCACCGGCCTTGAGCCGGCCGTCGAACAGCGCCTCGCGGAACCGGTCATAGGCAGCCTGCTTCACCGACCGAAGCTCGGTCGGTTCAGGCTCGGTCGTTGCGCTGTCCTCGGTCATGTCTTTCCTCTCCGCCGCCGGCTCGTGGCCGCCCGGATCAGGCGGCGGCGCGGAAGCCGGTATCCTCGAACAAAGCAATCAAGCTGGCCCGCTGCTTTGCGTCAAGCGCCTGCAACGGCGGCAGGGCCCGCGCCAGATCTTCATCCCCGCCATAATGCGCCAGCGCCGCCTTCAGCGCGACCAGCGAACCGTGATTGTCGACGGCGACGATGCGTTTTGCCTGCTTGTCCAGGATCTCGCGATTGCCGGGATTGTCGTAGAGCGCCTTGAGATCGCTGGCAAAGACATTGGGCATGCCGCCGATCATGCCGGCGCCGCCCTTGGAAACCAGCGTCGGCAGCACCCGGTCATCGCCGGTAAAGATCGCGAGGTTGCGGAAGCTTTCCACCAGCATCAGCCCGTTCTCGATGTCGCCGGTCGAATCCTTGATGCCGACGATGCGCGAGCCATGGCGGGAGAGGATCGTCTCGACCAGTGACTTGGTGAACTTCACGCGGCTCAACTGCGGGATGTTGTAGAGCAGGAGATCGATATCGCTGGCACCTGACGTGCGCTCGATCAGCGCGTCGTAGAAGCCGGCGATCCCGGCCTCGGTCGCGCCGTAATAGAAGGGCGGAAGCACCAGGACGGCACGGCAGCCAAGCTCGCGATAGGCGACCAGGCTGCGCACCGCATCATCCAGCACCGGCGTCATGATCGCCGGCACCTGGCGCCCCATGTCCACGCCCATCGCCTTCAGCGCCTGCAGTGCCGCTACCTTCTGTCCCGTGGCGAAAGAGGCGCCTTCGCCCGTGGTGCCGAAGGTCGAAACATGGCTGCAACCCTTGGCGAGCAACTGCCCGATATGGGCGGCAAGACGCGGAACGTCGATCTGGTGGTCCGGGGTGACGGGGGTGATGGAAGCGGCGATCACGCCTTGAAGTCTGGACTGCGACACGGGTCTCTCCTGATTGGTCAACTGATATAATCAGTTCAACAATCAAACGTCAAATGACTATTTACATCAGTTCGGACTTGTTGCAGTGTGCAGCCACGAACGGTCGCCAAGGCCGTCTTCGTCCGTCGAGATGACGTCTTTGAAACCCTGGAGGAGGGACCATGAGGACCTTGAAATCGCTCGCGCTCGCTGCGCTGTCGTTCACCGCTTTCGTTTCCGTTGCTGCCGCGCAAGAGAAGATCGAGCTAAAATACACGGTGCCCAGCGTACCGACCGACCTGCACACCCAGGCCATGAAGGTGTTCAAGGACAAGCTGGAAGAGCTCGCGCCCGGCCGCTTCGACACGCAGCTCTATGATTCCGGCTCGCTGTTTGCGCAGGGCGCCGACCTTGACGCGCTGCAGCGCGGCAATGCCGAGATGACCTATGTCTCGTTTCAGCTGATCGCCGATGCCATTCCGGAATACGGCCTGTTTACCGCCGGCTATCTGTTCCAGAGCCCGGCGCATTACCGCGCTGTGCTGCAGAGCGATATCGGCAAGGAATTCAAGCAGAAGGTATCGGACGAGATGGGCATTCAGCTGCTCGACGTCTGCTATCTCGGCACCCGCCAGATCAATCTGCGCACCGCCAAGGATGTGAAGACCCCGGCCGATCTCGCCGGTGTGAAGCTGCGCATGCCAAGCTCGGATGCGTGGCTGTTCCTCGGCCAGGCGCTCGGTGCCAACCCGACCCCGCTGCCGTTCGGCGAAGTCTATCTCGGCCTGCAGACCGGCACGATCGACGCCCAGGACAATCCGCTGCCGACGGTCGAAGCTGCGAAGTTCTATGAAGTTACCAAGCAGATCGTGCTGACCAGCCACCTGGTCGACGGCATCAACGTGACCGTCAACAACCAGACCTGGGAAAAGCTCGACGACGCCGGCAAGGATGCCATGACCAAGGCGGCCCAGGCCTCCTGCGACTGGAACAACCAGAAGCGCGTTGAAAACGAAGAGCGCCTGATCGGCTTCTTTAAGGAAAAGGGCCTTGAGGTGACCACGCCTGACGTCGACGCCTTCCGCAAGCACGTGCAAGACTTCTACCTGAAGTCGGATCGTGCAGCCTCGTGGCCGCAGGGTTGGATCGAGAAGATCAACGCGCTCGCCACGAAGTAGTGGCAGGGTCTGTAGCAAGATGAACGCATCTACCGAACCCGGCAGCATGATGCCAGCCTGGCTGCGGACACTCAAAGGGGGCGCCGACACCGTCGGCGTTCTCCTGTTCGTGGTCGCCTTCAGCGGCTTCATCGTCCAGATCTTCTTCCGCTATGTGCTGGGCAGCCCTGCGCTCTGGACGGAAGAGGTGACGATGATCGCCTTCGTCTGGACGGTTTTCTGGGCGGCTGCCTTTATGGTGAATATTCGTGAGCACGTGACCTTCGACGTGCTTTATGAGGTCGTCTCGCCGGAGACGAAGCGCCTGATGGCCATCTTTTCCATGGTCGTGCTGGTGATCGGATTTGCCCTGCTGATCCCGGCGACCTGGGATTATCTCACCTTTGTCCTGCGTAAGAAGAGCCCTGTCCTGCGCATCCAGATGACGTGGATCTACGGCTGCTACCTGCTGTTTGTCGTCAATTTCACGATCCAGGCGCTCTGGCGCCTGTGGAAGCTCTTCTCTGCCAACTGGCGCGCTCACGTCTGAGCCGCCCGACAGGTTATTGAACAATGGCCGAATACGCCCTTCTCATCATGCTCGTCATTCTGGTCGCCACAACGCTGGCAGGCCTGCCGATGGGCATTTCCATGATCGTCTCCAGCATCATCTACCTGTTGATCTCGGGCCGGGACATCGGTCTCGGTGCCGAAATGGTGCTGAACGGCGTGTTCGGCAATTTCGCAGCGCTTGCCGTGCCGCTGTTCATCTTCGCCGCCAATATCATGGATGCCGGCAAGATCTCCGACCGATTGCTCACCTTCTGCCTGGCGGTGGTGGGGCGCATGCCGGGCGGCATGGCGCAGGTCAACATCCTCACCAGCCTGATCTTTTCCGGCATGAGCGGCAGCGCCGTCTCCGATGCCGCAGGCGTCGGCAAGGTCGTGACCGACATGATGCTGAAGGACAACCGCTATCCGCCCGGCTATGCCGGCGCGCTGACGGCAGCCACCGCCGTGGTCGGGCCGATCTTCCCGCCCTCCATCCCTATGGTCTATTACGCCCTGGTGTCCTCGGCCTCGATCGGCGCCCTGTTCCTGGGCGGTGTCGTTCCCGCGCTGCTGATCGTGCTGCTGCAGGGCATTGCGGCCTATATCACCGCCAAGCGACGCGGCTTCCCGGTGGAAGATGCGATCCCCTTCCGCATGTTCCCGCTGATCATCCTGCGGGCGCTGCCGGCCCTGTTCATGCCGATCGTCCTGCTCGGCGGCATCTATACGGGTATTTTCACGCCCACCGAAGCGGCTGCCGTTTCGGCCTTCTACGCGCTGCTGCTCGCCGTCTTCGCCTATCGCTCGCTGAGCCTCAAGGAATTCGCGGCCGTGGTGCTGAGCACGGTCAAGACCACCGCCGTGGTGACGGTCGTGCTCTGCGGCGCCTTCATCTTCAACTATGTGATCGCCATCGAGCGCATTCCGCAGATGGTCTACGAGGTGTTTTCCTACTACGAGATGGAGCCCTGGGTTTTCCTGCTGGTGCTCAACATCCTCTACCTGATCCTGGGCTGCATTCTCGACGTATCAACCATCCAGCTGGTCATCACGCCTCTGTTCATTCCCACCGCCATGGCACTCGGCATCGACTTGGTGCATCTGGGCGTGGTGCTGGTGTTCAACATGATGATCGGCCTGATCACGCCGCCTTATGGGGTGCTGCTGTTCATCATCAAGGCGCTGAATGGCATCCCCTTGCGCGACATGATCCGTGAAATCTGGTCCCATATCGCATTGCTGGTCGGGCTGCTGTTCCTGATCACCTATGTGCCGGAACTGGTTCTATGGCTGCCGAGGCTTGCCGGCGCCATGCAATGATTGCGTGGTGAGGGGCAGTTGATATCCGCTGCCGGCGTCAAGGCCGCGAGCGGCAAGACCCGCCCCTGGAACCCGCGGCTGGATGGGCCGCGGTTTCTCCGGTAGGGGCGGACGTCTCATCCACCGGCGCCGCTAGGTGAATACTGCGGCAATGGCGGCCGCACCGCCGAAGACCAGTCCGACCGAGGTGCCAAGGCTGAGCGTGGCAAGGATGATGCCGATCAGCGTCGCCAGGCCGTCCCGTTCCAAGAGGCCGGCGCCGATCACCGTCAAAGAGAGCACCGGCAGGATGTTGCCGAAAGGAATGGGCAACGCCACGGCCACCGCCAGCAGAAACACCGGCAGGCCGATCAGCATCAGCGCCGTGCGTCCGGTCAGCGCCTTCAGCCGGCCCGGCCGCATCCAGCCCTCGACCCGCGAGACCAGCGGTGCGGTATGGCGGATCATCACATCAATGGTCGATGCCGAAAGGCGGCGGCGGCGCAGGAAGCGGGGCAGCCAGATCGAACGGCTACCGGCCATGATCTGCAGCGCCACCAGCGCCAGCATCGAGCCGAACACCATGCCGAACGGACCGGGGATGGGGATCATTGCCGGCAGCGCCAGGAAGACGATGGCGAATGCAAGGCTGGTTGGGCCCAGGGCTTCCAGCACTTCCTCGATGGATATGCTGCCCTGTCCGCGGGCAAGTTCCGCCACGCCAGCCAGATGGGCGGAAGCCACGCCGCCTTCGCTCTGCTGATTGTCTTCCTCGCCGGCTTTTTCGTCTGTCAACGATCCATCTTTCGCTTGCTGATTACTCGGTACAACTGGTTTCGCGCAGGGCCTGTCGATGGCCGTCACGCAGAACGCGGAGGATTTCGTCATGTTCCACCACGACCGAGTTCTGCTCGAAATCCTGCTTCAACTTGGCGATGACGTCACCGTCACCGGTCGTCACATGATCGCTGATGTGGAGCGCATGGGCATAGTGAGCAAGGGCCTCATCGCGCAGTCCCAGAAGGCCGCCGGCCCAATGACCGACGAGCAGGTTGCGCCGGGCGCGCACGCTGGTCAGGCCATCCTCTTTTGCCGACCGGACTTCCGGGGCAAACTCCACATGGATAACACGTTTAAGGGTGGCTTGGGTCATGATGTCACTCCTTTGGCTGCTGGCTTCGGGTAGCAGGCGCTTGCCTGCCACCCGCATTAAGCCTTTGATCTGCAGCATATTTTTGGTCTGATGGCGTCAATATTGCGGCGCTGGGCCTTTTACAGCAGGTCGCGTTGATTCGGATTCATGCGGCCTGCTGTAGACTTTTGTTTTCGCATGTCTTTGTCCCAAAACCGGTGCCCACTTTTGGGAGACATGCTTTAGCCCTGGGCTTCCGCCGTCGTCAGAAACTGCACGATGGGCTGGCAGGCGGGACCGCCCGAGGCCAGAAGCTCTGAGGGCTGCTGGTAGCCGATGGTCATGCCGACGATTGTGGTGGTCGCCCACCAGGGATCGTCGACCGCCTGGCGCACCAGCACGGGGCCGGCGGTGCTGAGGCAGTCCGTGGACTGCTGCACCACCTCGATCGAGGCGCCGGCGCGTTCCAGTGTCTGGCGCACCTCGGCCTGGACGGGATCAAGCACGAGGGCGGAAAAGACGGAGGCAAGAAAATCAGAGAGCATGATTGGTCTCCATGGATATCAAGATGGCTGCGGGGGAGTGTCGAGGCCTTTTAGGCCTCGAGTTTCTCGTCGTTGCGGGTCTTGATCAGGCTCCAGACCACGCCCGAGCCAATGATGGCGAAGGTGATGCCAAGCGAGAGCATCGCGGGGAACTTTTCGAGCCCCATGAGATCGGCAACGAACACCTTGGAACCAATGAAGATCAGCACCACGGCCAGCGCCGGCTTCAGGTAGCGGAAGCGATGGATCATGGCGGCCAGGGCGAAATAGAGCGCACGAAGGCCAAGGATCGCGAAGATGTTCGAGGTGTAGACGATGAAGGGGTCGGTCGTGATCGCGAAGATCGCGGGGACGGAGTCGACGGCGAAGATCACGTCGGCCACTTCGACCAGCACCAGCGCCATGAAGAGGGGCGTGATGAACCACACCATCTTGCCGGTCTTCGGATGCGGCTGCTTGACGAAGAAATGCTCGCCGTGGTGGCCTTCGGTCACGTTGAACCGGCGGCGCATGAAGGCGACGAGCGGGTTCTTGGCAATGTCAGGGTCGGCTTCCTTCATGACCAGCATCTTGATGCCGGTGAAGACCAGGAAAGCGGCGAAGACATAGAGCAACCAGGAGAATTCAGCCACGAGGGTCGCACCCACGCCGATCATGATCGCGCGCAGCACGATGACGCCCAGGATACCCCAGAACAGCACGCGGTGCTGATAGATGCGCGGCACGGCAAAGAAGGAGAAGATCAGCGCGATGACGAAGACGTTGTCGAGCGCAAGGGTCTTTTCGACCACGAAGCCGGTCATGTAGGCCATGCCGGAGTCAGCACCCAGATACCACCAGACCCAGCCACCGAAGGCGACGCCGAGTGAGATATAGAGAGCTGAAAGCTTGAGGCTTTCGTTCACCTCGATTTCCTTGTTCTCCTTGTGGAGAACGCCGAGGTCGAAAGCAAGAATGGCGATGACCAGACCGATAAAGGTCAACCACATCCAGACGGGCTTGCCCATCCAGTCAATAAACAGGAACGCCAGATCCAAGGCGGAGTCCTCCACCGGCATACGTTGTCGAAACGGTCCGACATCGCAAGAGAGCCGGTGGCTCTTGCCAGAGGGGCCCGGACCAGCGGGTTGGCGAAGAATTGGGAATTGCTGTGGGGTGGTTCAAGAGGGGTCGCCCCAATTTTTTCACAGGTTGCGCATCAATCGCCAACGCACGTATCCTTTGGCGGCGGCTGCCGTTGCCGGACGGCCAAACGACAGCGAAACTTGCCAATCATTATATCTTTAAGTATATAAGGAGGGGAGATGCCGTATAAAGTGCAATTCCATCCCGCCTTCGTTGCCGAATGGAAAATGCTGTCGATGGCACTGAAGGAATTGGTTGGCGAAGTGCTGGACCACCTTGAGGATGATGGACCATTTTTAGGCCGGCCAGAGGTCGACACGCTTTCGGGCTCCCTACATGCAAACATGAAGGAAATCAGGATCAGGTTCGGGAGACAAATCTGGCGTTTTGCCTTCGCTTTCGACCCGAGCCAAAGCGCAATCATTCTGTGCGGTGGTGAAAAACAGGGCAGAAGCCAGGACCTGTTTTACAGGCAGTTGATCAGCAAAGCTGACGCTCGGTTTGATGCCTGGCTTAAGGAGAAGAAGTATGAGCACTGAATGGAAGACGCTGCGTGCGGAACTGCCTGAAGACGTGCGCCGGCGGCTGGACGCCAAGCGGGAGGAGCGCCGTCTGGGCCGCGCCTTGGCGGAAGTCAGGAAGGCGATGCAGGCCACGCAACAGGACGTCGCTTTGGGGGCAGCGATGACCCAGAACACCGTGTCGAAAATCGAGAACGCCGACGATGTGCTGCTGTCCTCCGTGGTGCGTTATATGCACGCCATCGGCGGCGGCGTTGAACTGATACTCAAAATGCCCGATGGAAGAGCAAAGCGGGTCGATTTCGATCCCGATATTACAACAACAGAACCTGCCTGAGCGACGAGAGAGGTCCGCCTTTCCGGGCGATCAAAGGCCGTCAGCTTCAGGCCGACTGAAGTTCCCGCAATATCACAACCACCGCCCAAAAAACCCCAGCACCGCTTCACGCATCTCAGCCGTCTCCGAATGCCCGACGCCGTCCTGCTCCAGGAAGCTCAGCGCCTCGCCCGCACCAGCCCGCGCATAGGCAGCCACCGTTTCCGCCTTTGCCCGCTCGATTGCCAAAGGTGGCGTCAGGGGGTCGTCCAGTCCCAGGCAGATCAGTTGTGGGCGGGGTGCCACCAGGCCGGCGATCTCGCCGGTGGAGGTCTCGGCCAGGAGGCCGGGGATGGTGAGATAGTGGCCGTGCAGGTCGTGGGCGGCTGTGTCGATCAGCGTCGCGAAGTCGGCATAGCAGCAGAGATGGGCCGATGCCTTGATCCTCTCGTCGATCGCGGCAAGGAAATAGGTGAGGGTTGCGCCCATGGAAATGCCTGTCATGCCGATGCGGCCGGGATCGACTTGGGGAAGGGCGGCGAGCCAGGTGAGGGCTGCGGCGTTTTCGGCGAGCATCCGGCCGAACAGGGTTTCGCCTTTCCACAGCGCTGCCTTTGCGGCGGCACTTTCCGTCACGGTGGAACGCTCGCCGAAGGTCGGCATGTCGATGCAGAGCGTGACATAGCCTGCGCGGGCGAAGGCGGGTCCCGGCGCGTCGAGCAGGGCGGGGCGGCCTTCCACCAGTTCGGCGGCGCCGATATCGTAGCGGCCGCCATGGGCATGGGCGTAGAGGATGGCAGGACCAGGGCTGGTTGCCCCCTTCGGCCGGGTGAGGAAGCCGCGCACCGGTGTTCCATCGCCAAGGACGAAGCGCAGCCGCTCCAGCAGGTAGTCGCCGCGGTCCTCGGTCTCTCTGCCCGTCAGCGTCAGCGTCACCTCGCGCATGCGGTAGAGGTCGCGAAGGCGGTCCACCGAGATTGTCATGTCACGCCTCCGTTCCGGTTCTTAGGCCCGGTCGAGCCTCCTGCCCTTTTCATCGAACAGGTAGAGCGGGGCCGATGCCACCGACATCCTGATATCGCTGCGTGGCGCCAGATGGTGCTGGCCGGGCGCCACCAGCAGCGCCTTCTGGCCGGAGATATCGGCATGCACGACGGTTTCGGAGCCCAGCGCTTCGATCATGGTGATGGTGGCCGGCAGTTCGCCATCGGCGCCGGTGCCGATCGCAATATGCTGCGGGCGGATGCCCACCACCACACGCGTGCCGGACTGAACCGAGCCGCCCTTCAGCGGCACCGAGAGCCTGTGCCCGCCGGCAAATTCGACCACGGCGGTGCCAGCATCGCCCGAGGCGACGGAACCATTGAGGAAGTTCATATGCGGCGCGCCGATGAAGCCGGCGACGAAGCGGTTGGCCGGCTCGTTGTAGAGTTCCAGCGGCGTTCCGACCTGCTCGATGCGACCGGCGCGCAGCACCACGATGCGGTCCGCCAGCGTCATTGCCTCGATCTGGTCGTGGGTAACGTAGATCATCGTTGCCTTGAGCCGCGCATGGAGCGCTGCGAGCTCGGCACGGGTGGAGCCGCGCAGTTCCGCATCGAGGTTCGACAGCGGCTCGTCCAGCAGGAAGGCGGTGGGGCGGCGCACGATGGCGCGGCCGATGGCGACGCGCTGGCGCTGGCCGCCGGAGAGCTGGCCCGGGCGACGATCGAGATAGGCCTCGATTTCCAGCATGCGCGCGGCTTCCGCAATGCGGGTATCGATTTCCGCCTTAGGCATCTTGGTGTTCTCAAGGCCGAAGGCGAGGTTCTGGCGCACGCTCATATGCGGGTAGAGCGCATAGGACTGGAACACCATGGCAAGCCCGCGATCGGCGGCGGAGACGTCGTTGACCCTTTGCCCGGCGATCTCGATATCGCCGCCCGTCACCTTTTCCAGCCCGGCGATGGTGCGCAGCAGGGTGGACTTGCCGCAGCCGGAGGGGCCGACAAAGACGATGAATTCCCCATCGGCGATGTCGAGGTTGATCCCGTGCAGCACATCGACTGAGCCGAAGGATTTCGTCACATTGGTTAGCTTGATCTGGCCCATGAAAGCCCCCTGATTTCGGTCCGTTTTCACTTCAATCCGGTTCCGGCAATGCCGGCCGTGATGAAGCGCTGCAGGAAAATGAAGACGAGCACGACGGGGATCATCGTCACCACGGTCATTGCCAGGATGAAATGCCACTGCACGTTCAGCTCGCCGGAATAGATGCTGAGGCCCACCTGCAGCGTGTAGAGTTCCTTGCGTGACAGCACGATCAGCGGCCAGAGGAAGTCGTTCCAGCGCCAGACCACGGAGAAGATGGCGAGAACGGCGAGCGCCGGCGCCGTCAGCGGCAGGATGATGCGCCAATAGATCTGCCATTCCGAGGCCTTGTCCATGCGCGCAGCATCGATCAACTCGTCGGGAATGGTCAGCATATACTGGCGCAGGATGAACACGCCGGTGGGCGTCGCCACCGTCGGCAGGATGACGCCCCAGAGGCTGTTGAACAGCCCCAGCGCCGAGACGATGGAATAAAGCGGCACCATGATGACCGAGAGCGGCACCATCAAGGTGGCCAGGATCAGCAGCATGGCGAAGGAGCGGCCGCGGAACTCGTATTTGGACAGCGCGAAGGCCGCCATGGAATTGACCACCAGCGTGATCAGCGTTGCCACCACGGTGACGAAAACCGAATTCCAGAGATAGCGCACGAAATCGAAATGCACGAAGGGTTCGGTATAGTTCTCGGTGGCGAAGGACAGCGTCCGCGCCGGCTGGCGGTCTTTGATGTTGACCTTGATGATCTCACCGGGCGCCTGGGGATCGACCATCTGCGCCACAGTGCCGATGCGCCGCACCTCGGCCAATACCTTGGTGGTGCCATCCGGCAGGGTCGCCTCGTAGAGCGAGAGCGGCTTGTCATAGCCTTCCACGGTCGCCTGCTGGGTGACATAGGGCAGGATCGACGGCGGGAACTCGGCAAGCGCCGCGGGCGTCTTGAAGGAGGAGAAGACGAGCCAGACGGCCGGGCCGAACATGATGATCAATCCGCCGATCAGCCACAGCCAGGTGACGATATCCGTCCAGTGCCAGCCTTTGCCGCTCCCGTGAGCGCCGCGGCGACGGAGAATGAAACGCGCAGCCGCACCCATCAGCGTTTCCCCTTGCTTTCGTTCTTTCGGCCTATGCCGAGCTGGATCAGCGTGAAGACCACGAGCACCAGTCCCATCAGGATGGAGGCCGCTGCCGCCAGACCCGGATTGCGCAGCTGCGAGGCAAAGCCGGTCTCGTAGATATATTGTGTGAGGTAGAGCGTGCTGGTGCCCGGTCCGCCGCCGGTCAGCACGTAGACCTCGTCGAAGATCTGCACGGCGCGGATCAGCGCCAGCACGATGACCACGAGCAGGTTGGGGAACAGCAGCGGCATGGTGATGCGCCAGAACACGCGGGCCGGCTTGGTGCCGTCCATTTCGGCGGCCTCGTAGAGATCGCGCGGAATGGCCTGGAGACCGGCCAGCAGGATCAGCGTGTAGAAGCCCATATGCGCCCACAGCGACACGCCAATGGTGGCGGCAAAGGTCCAGGTGCGATCGGTCAGCCAGTTATAGGGCTCGAAACCGAGTTCATAGAGGCCGAAATTCAGGAGACCCTGGCGCTGCAGGATCCATTTCCAGATGAGGCCGACGACGACGGGCGACAACAGAACCGGAAAGAAGAACACGGCGCGCCAGAAGGAGCGGCCGATGATCTCCCGGTTCAGGATCAGCGCCGTGATCAGGGCTGCCAGGATCATCAAGGATACCTGCAGCACCACGAACCAGAAGGTATTGCCGACGGCGGTCCAGAAGGCGTCCTCCTGGCAGGACATCGGGTCGAGGAAATTCTGGCAGGTGAACAGGCGCTGATATTGCTCGGTACCGACAAACGACCGCTCGGCCAGGAACAGCGCCGTGCCGCCGGTCATGGAATAGACGAAGTTGATGACGAGCGGCAGCAGCACGAAGATGCCGAAGATCAGCATATTCGGCGCCAGGAAGAACGTCGCCATGCCGCCGATGCCGGTCGCCTTCTGCCACAGGCGCAAGGGCGCGTCGATCAGGCGCATGGCCAGGTTTACGGGCGCCATGAGGATGGAGGCGACGGATGTCGGTGAACTCATCGTTTTGCTCCCTCTTTTGTGGCAGAGATGCCCATTGCGGACCCCCTCATCCCCCTGCCGGGACCTTCTCCCCGCTGGGTAGAAGAGAATTGCCGCTCGCCTTCGCCTGGACGTCGAGCGGTAGTTTGAACGCGCCGTTGGGTAGTGGAGAGATCGAAGTGCGTGGTCATCGTCTTGCTCCCTCTTCTCCCCAGCGGGGAGAAGGTGGTCCGAAGGACCGGATGAGGGGGGCGGAGCCAAATCGCATGTCGAGCAAGTCCTGTTCAAGACCCCCTCATCTGCCCCAAGGGCATCTTCTCCCGGCTAGGGAGAAGAGGGAGATCGCGGTTATCGGCTTCAGTCCAAGGCAGCGTGCTCCCCCCAAGGAGGGGGAGAGCGTTTGCCTTGTCGGAAAGGCAGACCCTTACTGGCCGGCGTCCTTCACCTTCTGGGCAATGTCGGCGTCGATGCGGGTGAAGGCGTCTTCGAGCTTCAGCTCGCCGGCGAGCGTCTGGCCGATGCGGGTGACGACGGCGGCATAGACCGTGTCGGACCAGCGCCAGGCCGGCATCTTCAGGGCGCTTTCAGAGGCAGCCTTGGAGGCTTCGACGAAGGCGGTCAGGGCTGCCTTGGCCTGGGCGTTGTCGGTCTTGAAATCCAGGCCGCCCTTTTCGATCACGCCCTTATGGGCCGGCAGGAACAGCGTGCGCTCGGAGAATTCCTTGACGATCGCTTCCTGGGAGATCCAGTCCATGAAGGTTGCGACTTCCTTCGGGTTCTTGGTGTACTTCACCGCAACGAGCGCGGCACCACCCGGCATACCGGTGCAGGCGGCCGAACCGCAGGGGCTGCCGGTGGCGACCCAATCGAAATTCGTGCCGATCTTGGTGGCGAGGTTGGCGACCTGCCAGGAGCCCGAATAGTAATAGGCGAGCTGGCCGTTGATGAAGTCATCGGCAGCCGGGCGATAGGTGTTGCCTGCGGCCGACACCCAAACATCCTTGTCGAACTTGCCATTGGTGGACCAGTCGACCACCTTTGTCAGGAATTCCTTGGCGCCGGCATCGATAGGCGCCGGCTTGCCGTCAGCACCGATGAAGTTTGCGCCGTAGGACAGCATCGGCCCCATGACGCGGTGGCCGGAGCGGTCGATGGCGACAGAGAAGGGCACCTGCTGGCTGGCGGCAACCTTTTCGGCAGCAGCAGCCCAGTCATCCCAGGTAGCCTTGGGGCCGGGGATTTCCACGCCGGCCTGCTCGAACAGGGTCTTGTTGGCAAAGCCGCCGGTGAGCGTTAGCTGCGTCATGAAGCCGGAAATCTGGTTGGAGCCGTCGGGGCGCATCCAGTCGGCCTTGTCGCCGAAATTGTCATCCCAGTACTTGGCATCCTTCACCAGCGGGCGCAGGTCGAGCCAGTGCTTGGACAGGTCCTTGATGGCGGTGACGCGGGCGATGTCAGGGCCGTTGCCGGCTTCGAGCTGCACCGGCAGCTGTTCCTTGATGACGCTATAGGCAACGTTGTCGAGGATGACGTTGATGCCTGGGTTTTCCTTCATGAAGCGACCGACGAGATCCTTCATGACCTCGCCTTCAACGCCGTCGGAATACCACATGATGCGCACGTCGCCGGCCAGAGCCGAGGTCGACGCCATAAGTCCGACGGCCAGTGCCGCCAGAAGAGTCCTGGTCTTGGTCATGTCTTCTCCTCCGTTTTTGACGAGCCTTCTCCTGCCCGTCGATCTTTTGTCGGCGGCGCGGAGCCTCCCCCCGCGCTCAATCCGTTATTTTGCTGCCAGCATGGCAACCTCGCCGGCTACCGTAAAGCTTGCAGGCGAAATCACCCGGCCCTCAGCGCTGGCGGTGCCATCTGCACCAAAGACGACCGTACCATATTCGGGATCGTCGATAATGAAAGCACCATTTTCACCTTCGCGAACCGAAAGATGGGTAAAACGCGCCTCAACCGAAGCCAAATCGCTACTTTCGGTAAGCCTTACGATCCAGCGCGTCTTGCGGCCGTATTGGCGCAGTTCCGCATGGGCCGATGGTCCCTGGGTCACGGCTACGAAATCCGTGCTGCCGCGGATCAGCGCCGCACCCTTGCCGCTGCGGGCCAGCGCCAGGCTGCCGGAGACGCGGCTTTCATCGAAAGCCTCCTTCGGGAACCACACATGGGTGAAATCCGGCTGCTCCTCGAAAGTGGAGAATTCGAGTACGGCAAGACCGCGATACTGGTGCGCGCGGGGCAGGGTGCCCGAACCGCCCCAGAAGGACGGGCGGCCATAGCCGAACTGGATGGTTTCGCCGGGATGGTTGATCCACAGGCTCGCCTCGGGATGGTCGCCAAGCCGTGCATGCAGCACGGTTTCCTGATAACCCCATTCGTTCCAGCGGTAATGAGCGGCGGAACCCATGGCGAAGTTGCGACCCTTGTAGTGGTAGAGCGCCGCGAACTTGTTTTCGCCCTGGGCGAAGCGCCATTCCTGGTGCTCATCCGCCTTGTGAATGGCGACATCGGCGAGGCTTTCCGGCACGACGAGGCCATGATCGCGCAGGCAGACGGCCAGTTGCGGCACGCAATGCACGCGGCGGCCATACCAGCCGCGGCCCCAGAGCAGCCGGGCAACGGCCGAAAGCTCCAGCGAGCGACCGGCGCACAGGGTGTGCTCGTAGGAACGGCCCTGGGCAGCGGTGACCATGCCGTGATGGGCGGAGCGGGCGATGACTTCGCAAAGCCGCACAATGCCTTTCTTGGCGCGCTCGGCGATATCGGCATCCGGCGACAGCGCCGCCAGCGCCGTGAGGCCCTTGAGGTCGATCGGGAAATACGGCGCGGAGTTGAACTCGGCCATTTCCCACTTTTCGAAGTGATCGAGCCAAGCGCGCACGCGGGCAGCACCAACGGCGCTCTGTTCTGCGCCCGTGCGGCCGGAGCGGACGAAATGCTGATCCTTCAGAAGCGCGCCGGCGAGATAGGCCGAGGTGTGGAAAAGCAGCGCGTGGTTTTCGGAGAAATACCACTGCACGTCATTGCCGGGCTCGTCCATCCAGTAGCGATAGTTGAGGATGGCGCCATCGATGCGCTTGCGGGTCGCCTCGCCGATATCCGCACCCCAGACCCAGCGCGACCAGATCAGCGGCACCAGCGAGAAGTCGGCGCAGTCATGGCAATCCTCGATCGTCGGCAGGATTTCCTCGATCATGGCATCGGTATCCGCACCGCCCTTGCCATTGGCAAGCCGGGCGAAGGCGCGGACCGTATCGCGCTCGGAGAATTCCGAGATCTCGTCAAGGGTTTCCTGGATACGGGCCGCAAGCGTCCCCGCCGCCTGACCCTGTCGGGTGGCGTGGCAGATTTCGACGCCGAGCGACCGGGTGGCAACGAAGCCGCCGGCATTGAGCGTAATGCGGAAATGGCGGAAATCGGCAGGCGCATCTTCCGACGGCCCGATCAGCAGCTTGCCGGCACCCGCCGGCAGGTCGAAATCGAGGTCGAAGCGCTCGCGGGACATGAAGTCGCCTTCGACAGCGACATTGACCTTCACGTCAAGCGGCAGCGGCTTGGCCAGCAGCAGCGTGATATCGCCGGAGAAATAGGCCGTGCGGTCGAAATGCATGCCCTCGAGTGCGGCCTCCAGCGTTGCTGCGGTCTCGCCGGCAACCGGGACAGGCAGGGCGACGCGGGCCTTGGGGCCTGAGACATAATCGCACTGGAAGAAATAGCGCGCATCGCGTTCGGCCAGATCGTCGAAGAAGATCGAGATCTCGTTCAGGCCCGCCTGCAGCAGCAGTTCGAAATCCTGCTTGGCTTCGAGGTTACGGCTATAGGGCGCCATCCAGCCCACTTCCGCGCCGTTCAGCCAGACCACGGCACCACCGCAGGTGCCGAGCCGGATCGTTGCGGTCCCGGCCTCGTCGGCCTCGATGACAGTCTGGGTCCAGGTCGCAAGCCGGGTCGGGCGGAACCAGAAGCCGGAGAGATCAAGCCGCGGCGAGCCGAAGGGCAGCCACCACTTCACCGGTTCCGGCCGGCCGCGCACGTCGGGCCGCTTACCACGATAAGTCTCGGCAAAGATGGTGCGGCAGGGATATTCATGCGGAATGAAGTTCTTCACCTTGGTCAGGAAGAAGAAGGGATCCATCTCCCCCTTCATCGGCGCGTCGGGAACATCGAAACGCTCCTCAGCAATCTCGCCGAGCTGCCAGTAGCGGATCGCATCGCCCGCGTTGAGGTCCGTCTTCATATAGTGCTGGGTCATCTTACTTCAGTTCCGCCACCGCCACAGGGGCCACGTCATTATATTCCTGGTTTTCGCCGGTCATGCCCCAGACGAAGGCATAGGGGCCGGTGCCGGCGCCCATATGGATCGACCAGGCCGGCGAGATCACGCAATTGCCGTCCGCCACCACGAGATGGCGCGTCTCCGCGGGCTGGCCCATCAGGTGGATCACCCGGTCTTCCGGCGCGAGATCGAAATAGCAATAGGCCTCCATGCGCCGCTCATGCACATGGGGCGGCATGGTGTTCCAGGCGCTGCCTTCGGCCAGATCGGTGATGCCCATGAGCAGGAGGCAGGACGGCGCCACCTGCGGATGGATATACATGGCCAGCCGGCGCTTGTTGGAGCGCCTGTTTTCGCCGAGATCGATGGCCTTGGACTCGGCCTTTTTGATCAGGCGGTGCGGGATCTCGGTGCCGGCCGGCACCGAGTTGATGTAGAAGCGGGCGGGTGCTTGGGAGGACCGGCTTTCTACAGTGATTTCCTTGGCGCCGCGCCCGACATAGAGCACGTCGCGATTGTCCATTTCATAAGCGGTGCCATCGACCGTGACCGTGCCGGCGCCGCCCAGATTGGCGATGCCCATTTCGCGCGCCGAAAGCAGGTATTCCGTGCCGATATCGGCGCCGGAGCCAAATGTGAGTGTCTTGGTGACCGGCATGGCGCCGCCCAGGATCAGGCGGTCGACATGGGTATAGGTAAGTTTCACCTGATCGGCGACGAAGGTGTCGGTCAGCAGGAAGGCATCGCGCAGCTGCTGCGTGTCATAGGCCTTCACATCCTGCGGGGCGGCCCCATAGAGCACGTTCATGGTCATCGGGTCTCTCCGTTTTCGCCCACATGCTGCAGGGCTTCCTGCAGGCACAGGATGGCCAGCGCCTGGCCATAGCCGGTCGGCTGGATCGGAATGTCACGGTAGAACTGCAGGTCATGGCCCATACGGGTGCCATAGGACACGTTCAGCACCGTGCCGCTCGCGTCGATGTTCTTCATGACGGCGGCCAGCGCCTTCAAGCCGGCGTCGCGCCATTCCACCGGTCCGAGACCGAGGCGATAGCCCTTCATCAGGCCATAGCCGATGCCGGCGGTTGAAGATATCTCTTCATAAGAGGATGGATCGTCCAGCAGCGTGCGCCAGGCGCCCGACGGAGCCTGCAGCGGCAGCAGCGCATCGACCTGCGCCTTCAAGACGCCGAGCAGATAGCCCTTTACCGGCTCCTGGATATCGGCGAGGTCCATAAGGTCGAGAATGCCAGCCGTGATCCAGGCATTGCCGCGGGCCCAGCGTGCCCGGGCGAAATTGTGCCGGCCATCGAAGGTCCAGCCATGGAACCACAGGCCCGTTTCAGTATCCGCGAGGTAGCGGGTGTGGACGAGGAACTGGCGCTCCGCCTCCACGACAAGCTCGCGGCGGCCACTGGCCTGCCCATAGCTCGCCAGGAACAGGGCGACCATATAGAGCGTGTCGTCCCACAGCTCGTTGTTATTGATCTTGTCGGAGACGTGGTGCTCGAAGCCGCCTTCCGGCGTGCGGCCAAGCTCGGTCATGCAGCGGTTGGCCCAGCCATCGAGAACCGGCTGCCAGCGCGGATCGCGCGTCTTGGCCCAGAGCACGGAGAGGCCCAGCATCGGCGCCGTGGTATTGACGTTGAGGCTCGGCAGGCCGGCCTTGATGCGGGCGTCGTACCAGCCTTCGATCAGCTGCTGGAGGTCGTCGCGGCCGGTGAACAGCCAGAGCTTCAGCAGGCCATAGAGGCCCACGCCCTGCGGCCATTCCCAGCTGTCGAAACTGATGTAATCACCGGCGGTGCCATCGAGATTGGGCTCGTGAAAACGCCCATCATGCTTCAAACCGGTCATCCCGGTCGCGAGCCTATCCAGGCCCACGCGAATATCCTGGCCAGTGATGGCCTCAATGACGGCCATTGGCATGCCTCCCTATCTCCCCGCTCTATCGGCGGCTCCTTGGGACAAATAATGCATGAGGAAATGACTTGCGCAATTTGAAAATTTTTCTCATGTTCGGCGCAGGGGGATGACCATGACATCAAAGCCACTGCCCGGAAAACGCGGCAAGAAGAGCCGCCGCGTGCGGCTGGAAGACATTGCCGCGGCCTGCAACGTCTCGCTCAGCACCGCGTCGCGGGCGCTGGCCGGTGAAAAGGGCGTGCGGCCCGATATCCGCCAGATGGTGCTGGAAGCCGCGAAAAACGCCAATTATTCCGTGCCGACGGCGGTTGCCGGGCAGAAGGTGATATTGGCTGCATCCAGTGCGGCGATGATCGACTATGTACGCAACCAGTTCACGCTTTACGTGCTGGAGGGGCTGAAGGAGCGCGCCCAGGTGCTGGGGCTCGACATCGTCACGCGGCCGATCGCCGACCGGGCGGAAGAACTGACCATGCTGGCCGAAGCCCGCGATGATGCCGATGTGGCGGGTGTCCTGTTCCTGACCGTCGATGACGAGGCCATGCTGGCCGCCAGCCGCGGCTTCGACAAGCCCGTCGTGCTGCTCAACGGTGACGATCCGCTGATGCGGCTATCCAGTGTAACCCCCTGCAACCGCTCCAGCGCGCAGGTGGCGACGGATCACCTGATTTCGCTGGGCCACCAGCGTATCCTGTTTTTCATGCGGCCGGGTCGTCGCACGATCGAGCGTCGCTATGAGGGGTGGCGGGATGCGCTGCGCCATCACGGCCTGCCGGTGGACGAAAGCCTCGTGGTGCCGGTCGAGGACTGGCTGCCGGAACTGGCGGCGCAGGCGGTGGCGCAGCGGATCGCCGAGCGCGGCCTGGATTTCACCGCCGTCCTGGCCGCCGGCGATAGCCTCGCCGTCGGCGCCATGATGGGCGTGCAGCAGATGGGCTTTTCCGTGCCGGGCGATGTCTCCGTCATGGGCATGGACGACCTGCCGCAGGCCGCATTCCAGAATCCACCGCTGACGACGATGCATATCCCGATGAAGGAGATCGGCTCCGTCGCGCTCGACCTGTTGCGCGACAATCTCTCGACCCTGCCCATGCCGCCACGCCGGGTGGAGCTTGCCTGCCATCTGGTGGAGAGGGCCTCGACGGGGCCGGCGCGGGCAGTAAGCGCTCAGCCAAACTCGTTAGCTGCGCAGAGGAGCCTTAAACCGGCGAGGCATTGAAGCGAGGCTCGGACGTGGTCGGACTCGTCGGCTTCGCACCCCCTCATCCGGCGCTACGCGCCACCTTCTCCCCGCCGGGGAGAAGACGAACCGCCAGCCTTTTCGCCCGACAGTCGAAGTCGGCAGGACGGCAGCGGTGAGGTTATAGAAGACAGCGCCGACGGATTGTCTTCTCCCCAGCGGGGAGAAGGTGGCGCGTAGCGCCGGATGAGGGGGTGGCGGAGCCAACAACTACACGGAAACCCCCATCTCAAGCCACCGGCAGTCGTTCTCCCAGCAAAGCGATGGTCTCGCTGTCGCAATTGGCGAAGGCAAAGCGCAGATAGCCGTCCAGCCCCTTGCCGAAATAGGCGCCGGGCAGGGTCAGGATGCCGCTTTCCTTGGCCAGCCGCTCTGCCACCTCTGCAGACGATTTGCTGTCGAAGGGATGGCGCACGAAGGCGAAATAGGCGCCGACGGCGCCAATCTGCCACGGACCCTGGCCGAGCGTCGCCTTCAGCACGTCCGATCGGCGGCCGATTTCCCGTCGGTTGTCTTCGCGCCAGTCGGCGAGCATCGGCAGGGCTTCTGCCACGGCGGCCTGGGCGGAGCGCGGCGCGCAGATCTGCAGGTTGTCCATGACCTTGGCGACTTCCGTGATGACAGCCTCTCCCGCCGTGATCGCACCCAGCCGATGGCCGGGAATGCAGAAGCTTTTGGAAAAGCTGTAGAGGCCGACCAGCGTGTCCTGCCAGCCGGGCCTGGCGAACAGTCCATGGGGCCGGGTCATGCCATCCGGCAGGAAATCGCGATAGGTCTCATCCAGGATCAGCCAGATGCCGCGCTCCCGGCAAAGATCATAGATCGCCTCCAGCAGGGGCTCCGGATAGATCGCTCCGGTGGGATTGTTGGGCGAAACCAGCGCCAGCGCCCTGACATCATGCGTGATGGCTGCGGCGATATCGGCCAGGTCAGGCAGGAAGCCGCTCTCCGCCGGGCAGTTCACCAGCCGTGGCCGGACGCCCATCATCTGGAAGGTCGTCTCATGGTTGAAATAATAGGGATTGCTCATCAGCACCGTCTCGCCTGGACCGGCAACGGCCATGGCGGTCGCGGCAAAGGCCTGGTTGCAGCCCGAGGTGATGTGGATATTGCCGGCCTTGATCTCGCCGCCATAGATCTCGCTGACATGGGCGGCATAGGCCGTCCGCAACACCGTCTCGCCTTCGATCGGCCCGTAGCCGGTATAGGCCGGCGAAGCGGCAAACTGGCCGAGCAGCCTGAGCATGTCGGGATGAGCCGGATAGCCGGGCACGGCCTGGGACAGGTCGATCATCGGCCCGCGGCTGCCGTCATAGGCGCGGCCCCAGGCAAAGACGGAGGGAATGGGCGGGGCCGACAGGCGGGTAACATTCGGATTAAGAATAGGCATGACGTGGCTTTCGAGTGGACTGAAGGGTGTTGGCCGCAGCCCCTAGGCGCGGCTTTTGCGTTTGCTGGCGGGTGCGGTTCGCCGCGGGGCAGGCGCCGAGACAGGCTGGAAACTTTCGGAACTGCGGCCGGAGCGCCCGCGCAAAAGCGTGCGCGCAGACGTCTGCGGCTCCGGCAGGCTGTCGGCTTCCAGCGAGGCGAACAGCCAGTCGATGAAGACCTTGACGATGGGCGCTGCCCTCAGCGCCGGGCGGCAGGCGACATAGAAGGCATCATTGGCCGGCACGCTGAGGTCAAACGGCACAATCAACTCGCCCCGCGCGATGAGGTTGCCGGCGGTGATCGGATCACCCAGCGCAATGCCCTGGCCATGCAGTGCCGCTTCCGTCGAAAGCCGGGCATCGCTCATGAAATGCTGCTGGGTGCGTGTGACATCGACAGCGTCGGCAGCCGTCAGCCAGGTGTTCCACTCGCGGCCGTCATCCCCGTGGATCAGCGTGTGATCGGAGAGATCGCGGATCGAGCGCAGCGGCTTGGAGTTGATCAGCGTCGGACTGGCGATCGGAAACAGCCGGAGATGGCTCCACAGCCGCGCCCAGCAATCCGCCCAGTTGCCGTCGCCATAGAGGATGCAGATATCGACTTCGGGGGAATGCAGCCTGGCCGGATCATTCGCCGCGATCAGCGTCAGCCGGACATCGGGATACTGCTCGGTGAAGCGATGCAGACGCGGAATGATCCAGAAGGACAGAAGGGCAGGAACGCAGGTGATCGTCAGGTCGCCGCTGGTGGCGGGACGCTTCATCATCGCTGTCGCTGCCGCAATCTCGCCGAAGGCCTGGCTCACCGCCGGCAGCAACAGGGCGGCCTGCGGCGTCAGCTTCAGGCGCTTTGCCCCGCGCTCGAACAGAGCAACGCCCAGCGATTCTTCCAGCGCGCGGATCTGGTGGCTCACCGCGCCATGGGTGACATTCAACTCCCGCGCCGCGGCCGACACCGATCCACGCCTGGCCGCTGCTTCGAAGGCGCGCAGCGGATTGAGAGGCGGAAGACGGCTGTGCATGGCAAAATGGCTCGTGAGTTTTTCTCACGTAAATCGCTATAACAATGTCAATTGATTTTCCAGTCTTGTTGGGGTGATATGGTGAAAACAAGGGCAAAAGTCCGGGGGAGCCAAATTTTGTGCGCTTGCACGCTTCCGCCTTGCCCTCGCGACAGGAAAGACGAAGCACATGGCCTTTGATGCAGACAAGCTGGCAGCCCTCCGGGCGAAATATGGCGAAAGCCGCAATGGCGAGATTTTCGACCCTGCCTTCCAGAAGGTCGGCGACAAGATCTTTTCCAACGGCACCCGACAGGCACCCTTTGCCGGCGTTCCGACCTTCCTCTCCGCGCCCTATCGCCAAGTGGATGCGCAAAACCCCGATTTCGGCGATCTGCAAGTGGCGATCACGGGCGTGCCGATGGACCTGGGGGTTACAAACCGGCCGGGCTCACGCTTCGGACCGCGCGCCTTGCGCGCCATCGATCGCATCGGGCCGTATAACCATGTGCTGGGCTGCGCGCCGGTGCATGAGCTGAAGGTGGCCGATATCGGCGACGTGCCGCTACGCAGCCGCTACCGGCTGGAACAGGCGCATGAGGATATCGAGAAGCGCTTCAACCAGATCGTCGATGCCGGTGTGACGCCGCTTGCGGTGGGCGGCGATCACTCGATCAGCTATTCGATCCTCCGCGCCGTCGGCAGACAAGCTCCCGTGGGCATGATCCATATCGACGCCCATTGCGATACCAGCGCGCCCTTCGAGGACACCAAGTTCCACCATGGCGGCCCCTTCCGCCAGGCGGTGCTGGACGGCGTGCTCGATCCCACCCGCACCGTGCAGATCGGCATTCGCGGCTCGGCGGAATATCTGTGGGAATTCACCTATGAATCCGGCATGACGGTGATCCATGCGGAAGAGGTGACCGGGCTCGGCATGCCCGCCATCATCGAGAAGGCGCGCGCTATCGTCGGCGATGGGCCGACCTATCTGTCCTTCGACATCGACAGCCTCGATCCATCCTTTGCGCCGGGCACCGGCACGCCCGAAGTCGGCGGCCTCACCACCCGCGAGGTGCTGGAACTGATCCGTGGCCTCAAGGGCATCAACCTCGTCGGCGGCGATGTCGTCGAAGTGGCGCCGCAATATGATGCCACGGCCAACACCGCCCATGCCGGCGCACAGGTGCTGTTTGAAATACTGAGCCTGATGGTCTTCAGCCCTTCCGTGACCAAGACCGCCTGATAAACTGACAACAAGTGGGAACGCGCCGACCCGGCACGAAACCGGGCGGCATCAACAGGAGAAAGACATGAGCGATATCATCAACACGAGGCTCAGCCGCCGCGCGGTGCTGGGCGCAGGCGTTGCCGGCGCCTCCATGCTGGCCATGCCGGCAATCCTCAAGGCGCAGGACAAGTCGCTGAAGATCGGCGTCTATGGCGGCTACTTCAAGGATTCGTTCGACAAGAACATCTTCCCGGAATTCACCAAGGCAACCGGCATCGCAGTCGAATCTGTCGCGGAACCCACGGGCGAAGCCTGGCTGGTGCAGCTAGAGCAGGCCGCCAAGGCCGGCCAGGCACCCGCCGACCTCTCGATGATGTCGCAGGTCGCCATGCTGAAGGGCCAGGCCACCGAACTCTGGTCGCCCATCGACATGGCCAAGCTGAAGAATGGCGGCAACCTGATCGACCATTTCGTCAACAAATATCCTGACGGTCGCGTCGCCGGCATTGGCGCGGTGGCCTGGTACATCACGCTGGTCACCAATACCGACACCTACAAGGAGGCGCCCACCTCCTGGGCAGCTCTGTGGGATCCGGCAAATGCCGACAAGCTCGGCCTTCTGGCGCTTGTCTCCAACTCCTTCCTCCTGGAAGTGACGGCCAAGACCCATTTCGGCGGCACCAATGCGCTGGACACGGAAGAGGGCCTGCTGAAGGCCTTCGAAAAGCTCGCGGAAGTGAAGCCGAATGTCCGCCTCTGGTATCGCGACGAAGCCCAGTTCGAACAGGCGCTGAAATCGGGCGAAATCCCAATGGGCCAGTACTACCATGACGTCACGGGCCTTGCCGCTGCCGATGGCCAGCCGGTTCGTTCCACCTTCCCCAAGGAAGGCGGCATTCAGGATTCCGGTTGCTGGGCCCTGTCGCGCGCCTCGAAGAAGAGCGAGGAAGCGCATATCTTCATCGACTACATGTGCCAGCCGGCGATCCAGGCGACCCTCTCGCGCAAGGTAGGCACCTCGCCCACGGTCAAGCGCGAGCTGCTGGACCTGACGGCGGACGAATTCGCCGCCGTTTCCTCCGACATCGCGCCGATCATCCCCCGCTACGACCTCTACCAGACCAAGTCGGACTGGCTGAACCAGAAGTGGACGGAAATGATCGCTGGCTGACGGGACTGCATTGCGCCTCCTCCCTTGAGCGGGGAGGAGGTGGCTGCTCCTTTTGCAGCCGTCCGGCCCGCGTGGTAATGTCGCCTCATGGCCATCTGGAGACGAAGTCATGACGATGAGCGTGCGGGATGTGAAATCCGATCTATCCGAACTCGTGGATGAGGTGATCAAAGGTGGCAGCGTCACCATCACGCGCGATGGCAAGCCCGTGGCGACGCTGGTGCCGGTTGAGAGCGCAGCTGTTGACGTGGTGGCTCAGAAGCCCAAGCTCAACTTGATCGATCATTTGAAGGCATTTCCCGAGCCCGGCATGGTGTTTGAGCGCAACAGGTCACCGAGCCGGGATGTGGATCTTTGAAAGGCTACCTTCTGGACACCAATGCCGTTTCGTTGCTTTACAACGGGAGAGCATCGGCATCCTTCGAGGAGTGGCTTAGGCAGCGTTTTCGGGAAAATGCCCTGTTCCTCTCGTCGATCACCATTCTGGAAATTCAGAAGGGGATTACAAAGCTGGAGCTTGTGAAGGGTGGCAGTCCCGCAAGAGCACGAGCTCTGCAATCCTGGCTGCAGGGTCTTGTTCTGCAATACGAAAACAGCATCATCGTCGTAGACGTGGACGTTGCCTTTGCTGCGGGACGACTGGAGGGAACCATGATCGCGCGCGGCCACAATGCTGACTTGGCCGACCTCCTGATCGCTGCAACCGCCCAAACCCACAATCTCACGGTCGTCACGGCAAATATCAAGGATTTCGAAGCCCTTGAGGTTGCGTGCCTGGCGCCGTTTTGACCATAGTAAACATATCCTTACGATACTGGAACCCAAGAGCCCATGTCAGGACTGACCCTCGAAAACGTCACGAAGGAATTCGGCAATTTCACCGCCGTGAAAGGCGTGAACCTGACCGTCCCGCACGGCACCTTCGTCTGCCTGCTCGGGCCTTCGGGCTGCGGCAAGACCACGCTGATGCGCATGGTGGCGGGGCTCGATCTGCCGACGTCAGGTGCCGTCAGGCTTGACGGAGAAGACATCACCCATGTGCCGACTCACAAGCGCAATCTCGGCATGGTGTTCCAGTCGCTCGCGCTTTTTCCGCATCTGACAGTGGGGGAGAACATCGCCTATTCGCTGCGCATTCGCGGTGCCGCGAAGGAGGAACAGAAGAAACGGGTTGAGGAACTGCTCGGCATGATCCACCTCTCGGGCTATGCCGACCGCCCGGTCACCAAGCTCTCGGGCGGTCAGCGCCAACGCGTCGCGATCGCCCGGGCGCTCGCTATCTCGCCAAAACTCTTTCTGCTGGATGAGCCGCTGTCGGCGCTCGATGCCAAGCTGCGCGAAGCCATGCAGGTGGAACTCAGGCAATTGCAGCAGCGGCTCGGTATCACCACCATCGTCGTCACCCATGACCAGCGCGAGGCGATGACCATGGCCGATACCGTTGTGGTCATGAGCGGCGGGAAGATCCGCCAGGCCGCACCGCCGGTTCAGATCTATCGCCGCCCGGCCGATACCTTCGTGGCCGATTTCATTGGCTCCACCAACCTCCTGGATTTCGAAGCCGACAGCAGCGGTCGCGTGCGGGTGCTCGGCGCCCCGGTCGAGGGGTTGACCGCGCCTGGATTGCAGAAGGGCATCCTGTCCGTCCGCCCGGAAGATGTGCAACTCACTGCCCCCGGCGGCGCCACCATCCCGGCAACCGTCACCTTTGTGCGTGATCTCGGCGGCACCATCGAGACCTTCGTCGAGGCGGGCGGCAAGCAGATCGTCGCGGTCTCGATGCCCCATGCCAAGCCGGATGTCGCCGTCGGCCAGGCCGTGGGCTTGAGGCTATCGCCTGCGTCCTGCGTGGTGCTGAAGTCATGAGACGCGAAGCGCCGCAAAAGCTTGGCGATTACGGACCGCTGGTCTTTCCGGCGGGCATGCTGATCGTGTTTTTCGTCATTCCCTTCGCCACCATGATCGCCGTCTCCTTCTTCCAGCGCGATCCGGCCGGCTTCTATTCGCCCGCTTTCGTCACCGATAATTACGCCCGCTTCCTCAGCCTGTTCTTCGGCAAGGTGCTGGGCTTTTCGCTGTGGCTGGCGGTGGCGGTGGCGATCTGCTGCGTGGTGCTGGCGCTGCCCTTCACCTATCTGCTGTCGCGCGGGTCGCGGCGGGCACAGGTGCTGTGGCTGGTGGCGCTGCTGTCGGTCCTGTCGCTGTCGGAAGTCATTATCGGCTTTGCCTGGTCCACCCTGTTTTCCAGGACGGCGGGCATCACCAATCTGTTCGTGGCCATCGGCCTGATGGACAAGCCCGTGGCCCTTAACCCCAGCTTCGGCGCGGTGCTGACCGCGATGGTCTACCAGGCGCTGCCCTATACTGTGCTGGTGCTCTATCCCGCTCTCGTCCGGCTCGACCCAACGCTGACGGAAGCCGCACGCACGCTTGGTGCATCGCCGGTCAAGGCCTTCTTCACCGTGGTCGTCCCCGCGCTGCGCAACACTATCATCGCCACGCTGATCATGGTCTTCATCTTCGCGCTGGGCAGCTATCTCCTGCCGCAGATCCTAGGCCGGCCGCAACATTGGACGCTCTCGGTCATGATCACCGACCAGGCGATCTACCAGTCCAACATGCCCTTCGCTGCCGCCATGGCCGTGTTCCTGGTGCTGGTGACGCTGGGTCTCGTGGCGCTCACCCTCTATGCCGGACGCAAGGGAGAGGCAGCATGAACACGCTTGCCCAGCGCATCTATTTCGCGATGTTCGGCCTGTTCCTGGCTTTGCCGCTGATCGTCGTCGCCGGCGTCTCGGTCAATGAAAAACAGAACCTTGCCTTCCCGCCTCAAGGGTTTTCGCTCGCCTGGTATGGGGAGATCTTCAGGAATCCGGAATGGCGCAACGCCCTCATAGCCTCGCTGACGTTGGCGGCCTTGTCCGCCGCCGTGGCGCTGGCCATCGCGCTGCCGCTGGCCTGGTTCCTGTGGCGCCGTCATGCGCCCTGGGCCAATATCTTCCAGGTTCTGGGCGTCGCGCCCTTCACCCTGCCGCCTGTTATCACCGCGCTTGGGCTCCTGACCTTCTGGGCAACGACCGGCTTCTATGGCCAGCCCTGGACGGCCGTCATATCGCATGCGATCTTCTTCGTGACGCTGCCGCTGGTGACGCTCTCGCTCGGCTTTTCCGCCATCGACCGCTCGCTGGTGGAAGCGGCGGCCACCATGGGCGCTGACGATCGCACGATCTTTCGCACCGTGGTCCTGCCGCTGATCCTGCCCTATCTGGTATCGGGTTATGCCTTCGCCTTCGTGCTGTCGCTGAACGAGTATATCGTCGCCTATATGACCGTGGGCTTCGTGATGGAAACGCTGCCGATCAAGATCTTCAACGCGCTGCGCTATGGCTACACGCCGACCATGGCCTCTGTTACGATCCTGTTCGTGGCAGTCGCGGCGATCATCTTCGGCCTTGTCGCCCGGTTCGGCGATCTGCCGAAACTGCTGGGCGCGATGGCGGAAGACGACAGATAGGATCGAGAGCATGAAGATAGCCGCCTTGCAGATGCAGGCCGTCGCGGGTGATGTTGACGCCAATCTGGAGCGTATCGCCCGGGCCGCGAAAGAGGCGGCGGCGAATGGAGCCAGTCTTCTGGTCGCGCCTGAACTGGCTGTCACAGGCTACGGTGCTGCCGAAGCGTTTCCCGATCTGGCCGGTACCTTCATGGGTGATGTCAGTGAACGCCTGTTCCGCATCGCCCGGGAAAACCGCATCGCCGTGGTTGCCGGTTTCGCCGAGCGGGCGGGCGAACAGATTTTCAACAGCGCGCTTTTTACCGATGGCGAGGGGAAGATAGCGCTCTATCGAAAGTCCAATCTTTATGGCGACTACGAGCGCAGCTGGTTTACGCCGGAACAGCCGTCCACCGTACTGGTGGAGCATGGCGGCCTGAAGTTCGGCATGCTGATCTGCTACGATGTCGAGTTTCCGGAAAATGTCCGGCGGCTGGCGCTCGCCGGCGCCGACCTCGTGGTGGTGCCGACCGCCCTGCCGAAGGGGTCGTCGGGCAATTTCATCGCCAATCACATGATCCAGGTGCGCGCCTTCGAAAACCAGGTTTTCGTCGCCTATGTCAACCACTGCGGCGCCGACGCCAAGTTCAGCTATGCCGGCCAGTCTCGTATCGCCGCCCCGGATGGCAGCCTGCTCGGCCAGGGTCCGGACGAGGGCGAGGCGCTGATCATTGCAGAGATCGTGCCGGACAATTTTGCCCGCTCGCGGGCTGAAAACACCTATCTCGCTGATCTTGTGACCAGCAACTGAGCGGCACACAGATGGTGGGGCTCCTTAAGCAAGGTCGCTTCACGGCTGCGGCGGCAGAAACAGGCTTTCGGCATCCCGAACCAGTCTTGCAATGAAATCGGCCGTGGCCGCGATGCGGGGCATGCTGCGGGTATCGGCATGGACTGTTATCCAGAAGCTGCGGATCAGCCTGACTTCCCGCGGCAGAATGCGCATCAGCCTCCGGTCGCCTTCCGCCAGGAAGCAGGGCAGAACGCACAGCCCCAGCCCCGAGGCGGTTGCCTGCATCTGCGCCACCACGCTGGAGGAGCGCAGCCGCGGCGCGATCGATCGGGATATCGAGGGGATATAGTCGAGTTCCGGCGCGAAGATCAGGTCATCGATATAGCTGATGAAGGGATGGCGGGCGAGGTCGTCGCTGGTCTTCAGGTCCTGCCAATCCGCCGCCCGGGCCGCCGCACCATAGACGCCCAGCTCGTAATCCGTGAGCTTGCGCCCCTGCAGGCGCTCGGCCTGCGGCTGGGAGAGGCCGATGGCGATATCCGCCTCCCGCTTGGACAGGTTGAAGCTGCGCGGCATGGCCACAAGGTCGATATCGAGCTCCGGATGCATCTGGCAGAGCGCGCCGATCCGGGGCGCCAGGAAGGCCGTGCCGAAGCCATCGGGAGAACCGATCCTGACCGTGCCCGAGACCGCCGCACTTTCCTCCGCGATCGAGGTTTGCGCCCCGAAGACCGAGGTTTCCATGTCCTCTGCCCGCGCCACAAGACGCTCCCCCTGCGGGGTCAGCCGATAACCCGCCACGTCCCGGTCGAACAGCTTCACGCCGAGCGCGCCTTCCAGCGCCGAGATGCGGCGGCTCAGCGTGGCATGGTTGATCTTGAGGCGCCTCGCCGCCGTGGTCAGCTTTCCCGCGCGGGCCACCGCGAGGAACGACCGTAGAAGGTCCCAATCGATCGTCTTCTGCATGCGAATTTCCGCACAGGTGAGGTGAGATATTTACGGTATCGCGGTGCGAAATTTCATGCAAGCATAGTGGAAAATAGGTTTGGAGGAACCTGGGGGCAGCATGAATTTTGGCCTGAGCGAAGAGCAGGCGGCAATTGCCGAGATGGCGCGCGGGTTTGCGGCGGACGAGCTTGCACCTTTTGCGCTGGATTGGGATCGCGACAAGCATTTCCCGGTGGAGACCCTGCGAAAGGCCGCGGCTCTCGGCATGGGCGGTATCACCGTGCGCGAGGATGTCGGCGGCTCCGGCCTTGGTCGGCTGGATCAGGTCGTCATCATCGAGGCGCTGGCCACGGGCTGTCCGTCGATTGCCGCCTATATCTCGATCCACAACATGTGCGCCGGCATGATCGACAGGTTCGGCAGCGAGGCGCAGCGCGCCCAGTGGCTGCCCGGCATCGTGACCATGCAACAACTGACGAGCTATTGCCTGACGGAGCCCGGCGCCGGCTCTGATGCGGCGGCACTTGCCACCCGCGCGGAGCGCGATGGTGACCACTACGTGCTGACGGGACAGAAGCAGTTCATCTCCGGGGCTGGCACATCGGATGTCTATATCGTCATGGCCCGTACCGGCGAGGCTGGCCCGCGCGGCATTTCCGCCTTCCTTGTGCCGCGTGAAACCGATGGCCTGAGCTTCGGAGCCAATGAGCGCAAGATGGGCTGGAATGCCCAGCCCACCCGAGCTGTTATCATGGACCGCGTGCGCGTTTCCGCTGAAAACCGCTTAGGCGCGGAGGGGGAGGGCTTTCGCATCGCCATGTCCGGGCTTGACGGCGGCCGCATCAACATCGCCGCCGCCTCGCTGGGCGGCGCGCAATCGGCCTTTGACAGGACGCTGGCCTATATGGGCGAACGACGCGCCTTCGGCCAGCAGCTCAACAGCTTCCAGGCCCTGCAATTCCGCTTGGCCGACATGGCAACCGATCTCGAGGTGGCCCGCACCTTCCTGTGGCGGGCGGCAGTGGCGCTGGATGCCGGCGCGGCCGATGCCACGAAGCTCTGCGCCATGGCCAAGCGCGTGGTGACCGACTGTTGTTTCGAGGTGGCCAACCAGGCGCTGCAACTGCATGGCGGCTATGGCTATCTCAGCGAATACGGCATCGAGAAGATCGTCCGGGATCTTCGCGTCCACCAGATCCTCGAGGGCACCAACGAGATCATGCGCCTGATCATCGCCAGGGCGGTCCTCGGCCACAGAAACGGATAATGTCATGACCGCGGATTTGAATACCGAAAACCATGTCCTGGTCGAGCAGACCGGCTCCCTCGGCGTGATCACGCTCAACAGGCCAAAGGCCTTGAACAGCCTGACCTATGAGATGGTGCAGGCGGTCGATGCCGCGCTCACCCGGTTCGAAGGCGAGCCAAGCGTCGCCGCCGTGCTGGTCTGCGGCGCGGGCGAGCGCGGGTTATGCGCCGGCGGCGATATCCGGCAGGTCTTGGAGAGCGTGAAGGCGGGCAAGACAGCCCAGGCCGCGGCCTTCTGGCGCGACGAATACCGCATGAATGCCCGTATCAGCCATTTCCCGAAACCCTACATCGCCATCATGGACGGCATCACCATGGGCGGCGGCGTCGGCATATCAGCCCATGGCAGCCACCGCATCGTCACCGAGCGGTTGCGGCTCGCCATGCCGGAAACGGGGATTGGCTTCTTTCCCGATGTCGGCGCGACCTGGCTATTGACGCGCAAGCCGGGCGAATTCGGCCTGTTCATGGGCCTCACGGGCGAGATCATCGGCGCCGATGACGCTATCCGTGTCGGTCTTGCAGACGCTTTCGTGCCATCAGAGAAGATCGCCGCGCTGCGCGAGGCGCTGTCCGCCGTCCCTCCCGGCGGAGGTGCCGGCGCCGTCAGCGCGGCGATCGCCCGTTTTGTGCAAACGCCGCCGCCATCCCCTGTTAGTGATGCGGACCGGGCGATGATCGACCGGGTCTTTGCTCATGAGACGGTAGAGGGCATTCTGGCGGCGCTGGAGCAGGAAGAGGGGGCGTTTGCGGCACGCATTCTCGGCGTGCTCAATTCCCGCTCGCCGACCGCGTTGAAAATCGCGCTCCGGATGCTGCGGCTGGCGCGCGGCTCGCCAAGTCTTGAGGAATGCCTGAACAGGGAATTCGCCGGCTCCGCCCAGATCCTGACACTCGGCGATTTTCATGAGGGCGTGCGCGCCGCGGTCATCGACAAGGACCGCAATCCACGCTGGCAGCCGGCAAGCCTGGCCGAAGTCACCGAGGGGACCATCGCACCCTTCTTTAAGCCACACCAAGAGCCGCCATTCGGGCGGCCATAGCGGGAGAGACAGCCATGAAAAGCGTGACGGCCTTTGTCGGCCTCGGCAATATGGGCGGGCCGATGGCGGCCAATCTGGTGAAGGCGGGCCATGCCGTGCGCGGCTTCGACCTGTCCGAAGCATCGCGAGATATGGCCGCAAAGGCCGGCATCCAGGTCTTTGCAACACTGGACGAGGCCGTATCCGGCGCCTCTGTCGTCATCACGATGCTGCCCGCCGGCCGCCATGTGCTGGGAGTCTGGTCGGAACTTGTGGCGCTTGTTTCTCCCGGCACGCTGCTAATCGATTGCTCGACCATCGACGTGGACAGCGCCCGCAAGGCCCACGCGCTTGCCGCGGACAAGGGCTGTCTTTCGCTTGACGCGCCGGTCTCCGGCGGCATCGGCGGTGCGGCGGCAGCGACGCTGACCTTCATGGTCGGCGGTCCCGACGAGAGTTTCGCGCGGGGCAAACCCGTGCTGGAGGCCATGGGCAAGCGCATCGTTCATTGCGGCGCCGCCGGTTCGGGACAGGCCGCCAAGATCTGCAACAACATGATCCTCGGCGTCACCATGGCCGCCGTCGGCGAAGCCTTTGTGCTGGGCGAGAAACTCGGCCTGTCGCACCAGGCGCTGTTCGATGTTGCCTCCACCTCCTCGGGCCAGTGCTGGTCCATCAACACCTATTGCCCGGTGCCCGGTCCGGTGCCCACATCGCCTGCCAACAACGACTATAAACCGGGGTTCGCCACCGCACTGATGCTGAAGGACCTGCGCCTTGCCCAGGAAGCGGCACTCGCCAGCGGCGCCACCACGCCGCTGGGCGCCCAGGCCGCCCAGCTCTACGGCCTGTTCGAAAAGCTCGGCCATGGCGGGGAGGACTTTTCCGCCATCGTGAAGTTTTTCCGAGAGCAGGGGGCGGCGTAGAGGCCGCTTAGCTCTTCGGTTTTTGTACGCTCCAGCACGGCGAGGACTTGTAGCTTTCAAACGCCGCGCTCTTGCCGTTTTCCGGCAGTGGATATTCCACCAGTGTCTTGTTCCAGGAATTTATACGCAGAACCGCCTTGGGACTGGTCCTGAGGACTTCAATGAGCGTCTTGGCATTCGCCGCAGACATCAAAAATCTGCTCCCCCACACATATTCGCCGTCATAGTTCATATCGTTTGCATAGGTTATTTCTTCGAGGCGCAATATATATTCGTCATCAATGGGATGCTGTCCTTTCTCGGCTTTCGTCGTGAAGGACAGGTAGAGTGCAAACCTCTCAACCGAATAATTTGTGTAGCCTGGATAAGACTCGTCTGCCGCATCCTGTTCCGCGGTTGCAGCATGTAAGGTGGCTGGCTTCAGCGGAACGAAGATCTGCAGGTAGTCGCTACGGAAATTCTCAGAGAATTCGCAGGAGAATTTTACATATTCTTCGTCAACGTCGACAAAGAAGTATATTCCGGTTTCGTTGGCTTCATAATCGCCAATCCTGTCCGCAAGGGATGGCGTGGCTGCCAGCGCGACTATGGCCGCTGCTGAACTCACTCTTGCACGCTGTTTCAACGACACTCCGGCCCGCTCCCCGTGTGAAAATTGGAATACGCGACAAAAAAACACGCGTGGCAGGCCATGGCAAGTCCGGGGATGCCGCACCACAACCCCGTTGACATCCCCACCCCGTTGCGCCACTTTCGCCTCCATTCCGAGGGGGGCATCGAACGATGCTGAGATGGCGGTGAGCCGGACCCTTGAACCTGATCCGGGTCATGCCGGCGTAGGAACGGAAAACGGCTATCTCGCGCCACTTTCTCTTCTCCGCTTTGCCTGGATCTCCGTGATATCTATCGGGAGATCTTGATATGCCATTGCCATCGACACCCACGACGCGCAATCCCGCGCTGATACCGAAAGAGCGACGGCGCAAGGGCTGAAGCCATGCGCCTCCTCCATACAGGCCTGTCGCTCGCGCTGTTGCTCGGGCTGTGGCAGGCCGTGGTCTCCGGTTTTCAGCCGCCGCGCTATATCCTGCCGTCGCCGGCCGGCGTGCTACAGGCACTTGCACGGCAGCCGGCCTTTCTCGCGGAACACGCGCTCATCACATCAGCGGAAATCCTGCTGGGTTTCGCCGCCGGCAGTTTCGTTGGCGCGGGCGTTGCCTTTGCGGTCGCGGCCTTGCCGCGGGTGGGGCGGCTTGCCTGGCCCATGGTGCTGGTGTTGCAGGCCTTTCCGGTATTCGTGCTGGCACCCGTGCTGGTGCTCTGGCTGGGCTTCGGCATGGCGTCGAAGGTGGCGATGACCACGCTGATCATCTTCTTTCCCGTGGCTTCCGCCTTTGCCGACGGTCTCAACCGCACGCCGCGCGAGTTGCTTGACGCCGCGGCACTGACGAAGGCCAGCCACTGGCAGATGCTCATTCATATCCGCCTGCCGCTCGGCCTGCCCGGCCTTGCCACCGGCCTGCGGGTCGCCGCCCCGCTGGCCCCGCTCGGTGCCGTCATCGGCGAATGGGTCGGCGCCTCGGGCGGCCTCGGCTTCGTCATGGTCCAGGCCAATGCCCGCATGCAGACCGATACCGTCTTTGCCGCCATGGCCGTGCTTGCCGCGCTGACCGTCGTCATGCGGTCCGCCGTCGATCGCGCGACGCGCCACCTCACGCCCTGGGCCATGGAAACCCAGGGACATCCCGCTTCCCCGCATCCCCTCTGGAGATCAACGACATGATCCGCAAAGCTCTGACATCACTCACGCTCGCGCTCGCCCTGCTGCCGGCCGTTCCAGCCGCGGCCGCCGACCGGCTGACAGTGCTGCTCGAATGGTTCGTCAATCCCGATCACGCGCCGATGGTGATTGCCGCCGAAAAGGGCTTCTTTGCCGAGGAGGGACTTGAGGTGGAACTGATCCCACCATCCGACCCCTCCGCCGTGCCGCGGCTCGTTTCTGCCGGGCAGGCCGATATCGGCGTGCATTACCAGCCTAATCTTTATCTCGACCATGAGGCGGGCCTGCCGCTGAAGCGCTTCGGCACGCTGGTGGAAACGCCGCTGAATACGGTGACGGTGCTGGCGGACGGCGCGATCAAGACACTGGCGGATCTGAAGGGCAAGCGTGTCGGCTATTCGGTCAGCGGCTTTGAGGATGCCATGCTGGGCCGGATGCTGGCCTCGGCCGGCCTCACCAAGGCGGATGTGGAGCTGATCAACGTGAACTTCTCGCTCTCGCCCTCACTGATTGCGGGCAAGGTCGATGCGACGCTGGGCGGCTTTCGCAATTTCGAACTGACGCAGATGCGGATCGAAGGCCATGAAGGCCGCGCCTTCTTTCCCGAGGAACACGGCGTTCCCGTGTATGACGAGCTGATCTTCGTCACCCGCAACGATCTCATTGCCGATCCGCGCCTGCCGCGCTTCCTCCATGCCGTCGAGAAGGCCGCCGTCTACCTCACCAACCATCCTGAGGAGGCCTGGCAGCTGTTCGTCAAGGCCTATCCCAATCTTGAAGACACGCTGAACGCCCAAGCCTTCACCGACACGCTGCCCCGTTTCGCCAAGCGGCCGGCCGCGCTGGATCGCGCCCGCTACGCGCGGTTCGGCGCCTTCCTGGCGGAGAGCGGTTTGGTGAAGGCGGCGCCTGACGTGGAGGCGATTGCGGTGGAGCTGCGGTAAGGGCGAGACGAAACGGGTTCTGTCAGCCGTCTCTTTCGCTCAGGGTGGCTTCCGTGATGTTTCGGCCCCGCGCGAAAACACCGAGTATGAGGACATCTTCGTCCCTGACAGCGAAGGCGATGCTGACGCTTCGGCGGTATCCGATGATCCGCAGGCCTGTAATGCGGCTTTCCCGCACGGTTCCGCGTTCGGGAAATGTCTCGAGAGATTCGATGTAGCTGATCAGGCCGTCAACAAAATCGCCGGCGACACGGGCGCCGGCGGAGAGAGCTATATCGGCATAGAGGGTATCGAGCTCGGCTTCGGCCTGTGGGTGATAAACGACACGGAAAGCCATACCTTATTCGGCTTGCCCCGCATCCCGTTTGCGCTTGGCATCGAACCGGGCGCGAACGCTTTCAGCGGAAACAGCCAAGGAAGGATCTCGCATCATATCATCGTAACGCGCTGGAATTTCCTCATCGATCCAGCGATCACGGGCCTGCTCCAAATCTTCCAGCAGCCGCAAACCCGCACGAACAACCTCGCTGGCATCGCTGAAACGCCCGGACTCAAGCTGTTTGCGCACGAATTCTTCGTAATGGCTACCGAGAGCGACATGTGGCATGAGGTTTGTCCTTTCCGACAAGCCTGAATATGTGCCAGCAGCGGATCGATGGCAATAGTTGCGGCCATTCTGGCAAGCGCCCCCTCCGCCCATCTGCCAAGAACCCCGTCACGCCTCCTGTGCCGCGGTCGTCAGATAGCTCAGCACCGCGTCCGAGATCATCTGCTTGTGCCGGTCATAATATTGCGGCTCGGACAAATCGCGCTGGAAGATGGTGCCGAAGGTGTGGCGGTTCGAGACGCGGAAGAAGCAGAAGGCGCTGATCAGCATATGCAGGTCGATGGCATCGACGTCGCGGCGGAAGGTGCCGTCGGCGCGGCCGCGCTCGAGGATCTCGGTCATGGTGCTGATGATCGACAGGTTGACGTCGCGAAGCTCGGTCGAGCGCTGCATATGGACGGCATGGTGAATATTCTCGATCGACACCAGCCGCACGAAATCCGGGTTGCGCTCGTCATGGTCGAAGGTCGTGGAAATCAGCGTTTTCAGGGCTTGAGCCGGCGGCATTCCGGAAAGCTCAAGATCGGCTTCCAGCGATCGGATCTTGCGGTAGGCCTTTTCCAGAACAGCCAGATAAAGCCCTTCCTTGCTGCCGAAGTAGTAGTAGATCATGCGCTTGGAGGTGCGCGTCTTCTCCGCGATGGCATCCACCCGGCCCCCCGATAGCCCAAACTCGGAAAACTCCTCGGTGGCGACCGCCAGGATATCCTCGCGCGTCTTCTCCGGGTCGTTCTTGCGCAGCTTGCGCGTGGCGTCTGTCATGGTGTCTCACTTCGAAGGCGGGCGGCGGCAGGCTATCGCTTCTTTCTATCCAGAATGCTCAACCGTTTCAATCGAGCCGCCGCATCGTCACATTGACATGTACTAATTGGTACATTATTCATTTGCAGACAGAATGAGAACCTCAAGCCAGATCCACTGGCGAGGCCGAACCCGGCGAGAGAGGACCATGCCGCGCCACATGCGCCATGGCTTGCCGTTAGATGGCGCAAGGATTTCTCCGGGAGGACGCATGAAAACCTCGATCGCAACAGTATCGATCAGCGGGGAATTGCCGGAAAAGCTTGCCGCAATCGCCCGCGCCGGCTTCGACGGCGTCGAAATCTTCGAGAATGATTTCCTGGCCTTTGATGGCAGTCCCGCCGATGTCGGCCGGATGGTGCGGGATTTCGGCCTGGAGATCACGCTGTTCCAGCCCTTCCGCGATTTCGAGGGCATGCCGGAGCCGCATCGCAGCCGCACATTCGATCGGGCCGAACGAAAGTTCGACATCATGCAGCAGTTGGGCACCGACCTGGTCCTGGTTTGCTCGAATGTCTCGCCGGTCTCACTAGGGGGCATCGACCGGGCCGCGGCCGATTTTCATGAGCTGGGCGAACGGGCGGCGAAACGCGGCCTGAAGGTCGGCTACGAGGCGCTGGCCTGGGGTCGGCACATCAGCGACCATCGCGACGCCTGGGAGATCGTGCGCCGTGCCGACCATCCCAATATCGGCCTGATCCTCGACAGCTTCCACACGCTGTCGCGCAAGATCGACATCAAGTCGATCCGCTCTATCCCGAAGGACAAGATCTTCATCGTGCAACTGGCCGATGCGCCGCTGATCGACATGGACCTGCTCTACTGGTCCAGGCATTTTCGCAACATGCCGGGCGAGGGCGACCTGGCTGTGACGGACTTCACCGCAGCGATCGCCGCAACCGGCTATGACGGCTATTTCTCGCTGGAGATCTTCAACGACCAGTTCCGCGGCGGCTCGCCCAAGGCGATCGCGGTGGATGGCCATCGTTCGCTGATCTGGCTCGGCGACCAGGTGCGCCGCCGGCCCGAAAGCGAGAGCCTGACGGTGACGCCGATGCCGGATCGCGCCGTCGTCAAGGGTGTCGCCTTCGTGGAATTCGCCGCGGACGAGACCGATGCCGAAAACCTGATCGGCATATTGCGCATTCTCGGGTTTTCCAAGACCGCAGTCCATCGCAGCAAGAAGGTCGAAGTCTATAGCCAGAACGACATCCGTATCCTGGTGAATACCGAAAACTCCGGCTTTGCCAGCGCTTCCTATGCCGTGCATGGCACCTCGGCCTATGCCGTGGCGCTGATGGTGGATGACGCCAAGGCCGCCCGCGAGCGTGCGCTGGCGCTGGGCGGCGAGCCCTTCGTGCAGGAGCCGGGGCCAGGCGAACTGGAACTGCCCGCGATCCGCGGCGTCGGCGGCGGCCTCATTTACCTGCTGGACGAGGCGAGCGATCTCGGACGCTTTTCCGAAATCGATTTCCGTCCCGTGGAGGACGACGTTCCCGTGCAGACCACCCATCTGCGGCATGTCGACCATGTGGCCCAGACCGTGGGCTATGAGGAGATGCTGACCTGGCTGTTGTTCTACACCTCGCTGTTTGCCACCCACAAGACGCCGATGGTCGACATCATCGATCCGGCCGGGGTGGTGCGCAGCCAGGTGGTGGAGAACACCGAGGGTTCCCTCCGGATCACGCTCAACGGCGCGGAGAACCGCCGCACCCTGGCGGGCCATTTTCTGGCTGAGAAATTCGGCTCCGGCGTGCAGCACCTCGCCTTCCACACGGACGACATCTTCGCCACCGCCGAAGCGCTGAAGGCCAATGGCTTCAAGCCACTGGCGATCTCTCCCAATTATTATGGCGACGTAGAAGCCCGCTTCGGCCTTGCCCCTGAACTGACCGAGCAGCTGAAGGCGCACAACATCCTCTACGACCGCGACGATCATGGGGAATATTTCCAGCTCTACAGCCGCACCCTTGGTGAAGGCTTCTTCTTCGAAATCGTCGAGAGGCGCGGCTACAAGGGCTACGGCGCCCCCAATGCCATCTTCCGGATTGCGGCGCTGAAGAAGGAGTTGAGGCCGGAGGGCATGCCGCGGGAATAGCGGCGGAAACCAAGTCGTTTCGGGCGGACCGACCGGCTCTCCCATACTGCAACTGCGTGAGGGAAGAACCGGCCTCGGTGCCTGGGTGTTATTGCTCGGTCGGGCGCGTCAAGCTGAGACGCGGCGGCTTTTGCAGGCGGCCTATCAGGCCCTGCTGGCAAGGCGCATGGGGTTGGTCTTTTCGCGGCGTGCGCGATCCAGCGCGGCCTGGGCGCCGCGGGCGCGGGCGGTTCTGGCCCGTTCTGCAGACTTGCGGGCATCATTGTGCCAGCGGGTGATGGCGGCAAAGCCGTGCAGCGTCTGGCGCTTGGCTTCGGCAAGGCTCTCGCCTTCCAGATTGCAGGCGACGGCAATTTCCTGCCAGTCGATCTTGCCGCCATGGTGCGGCGGCATCACGCCACGGGCAACGAGCCCCAGCATGTAACAGCGGATATTCTCGTAGTCGGTAGCGGAGAAGTGGGGGGCGAGACGCTGCTCGCAGAAGGAGGAGATTTTCTTGAGGAAAACCTGGGTAGAGGCATTGGGCATTGGCATCGACATGGGCTTTACTAATCACTCTTTTCATGGCCGGCATAGGCCGGGCATGGCGAGCTAAGCGATCTGTCTTAATGAAGCCTTGATGTCCAGTGCTAATTTGCTGATATCGTTGAATTGATTTCCGCTATATGCAAACTCATGGATTGACTGTGGCCATTGCGTCGCACAGCTGTGCATCCGAAAATGGTGGCTGCGGCCAGCGCTCCAGCGCAGCGTGTCCGGCCGCCGTCAGGCCATAGATGCCCCGGTCCTGGCGCAGGAACCAGCCATAGACATTGCCTTGCAGGATCTTCGCGGCGTCCGGCGCTACAGGCCGGATATCCCTCGGCCGCACCACCCCTTGCGCCAGCGCCGCCGCGCAGATCAGCGCCTGCTGCCGATAGGCTGTCATGATCGGTGCGCGCGTGCTGCCGCCCAGCGTCGGGTCACCCGCGCGCCGGCGATGCTCCTTCAGCAGACGCGTGCGACGCTTCGGGTTCGTGCGCGGCATCGGCGAAACCGAACTGACAATGATACTGACATCGCCGGTATCGGATATGCCGAGCATGCCGATGCCCAGCCGGCGGCAGAGGTCGCGATAGCGCTTGTCGGATTCACGGCCCTTGCCCTTGGCGGAGATGCGCGCCGCGATCCACACCTCGTCGCAGATAGCGGCCCGGTCCACGGCCTGCAGGACGAGATCGAGATTGAAAGTCAGCTTCAGCTCGCAGACGACAATGACCGGCGGCTCACCCTCGATGACGCCGACGATGTCACAGCCGCCGACCTCGCCTTTGACGTCATAGCCCGCGGCCTCCAGGAAGGCTTTGACGGGCAGGTACAGCGTGGTTTCCATCGGCAGAAGGGTCAGGCCGCATTGAGATCGGCGATCTCTCCGTGGCGCGCCAAGAGCCGCGGCGCGGTCATGTCGCCGGTTTCCTCGTCCACCATCACGGCATAGGCGGCCACACCGGCGAAGCGCTCGGACATCGAGCGGGCGATCTTCTCGGCACTGATGGCATTGGAGGCCTGGCGCATTTCTCCCGGCACCAGCTTGCCGCGGTTCAGCCGATACGGCAGGACGATGAACTTTTCGGCATTGGACATGACAGCATTTCCCGATATTCTTGTTCGTGAAATGTTCTGATTTGGACCGATAAGTCAATCCATGCCTCCTGCGAATGCGATTGATTGCGCGCGCGGATCGGGGCAATAGGGTTGAGGTCGTGGATTACCCAGTGGGGAGGTCGTTTGAACAAGTTCGTTGCTTGGGGCGTATCGCTGCTATGCGCATGTCTTTGGGCCGGCACAACCGGCGCGCAGGCGTGGCAGCCGGTCGAGAAGATCGAGACCTATTCCGTCCAAGGCGAGACGGGGCTGGATCTCTTTCGCTCCATCGGCGACCACGGCCCGCAGATCGGGATGACGCGCGCCATCGCCGTCACCAACTTTAAACTGACCTGGACCCGTAAATACGAGCCCCAGCCGGATGGCCGGTGCGTGCTGACGGTCGCCAAGCCCAAGCTCATTATCACGACAACCCTGCCGAAACCCGCTGGACGCCTTCCCGGCGGGCTGGCCTCGGCCTGGCAGACTTTCATTGATGGTGTCGTGGCGCATGAAAAGGTGCATGCGCAGATGATAATCGACATGGTCAAGCAGATCGAGGCGCTCAGCATCGGCTTTTCGGCGCCCAATGATCCGAAATGCAGCCAGATCCGCAAGGATCTGACGCAGCGGCTGGGAGAGCTCTCCATGGCCCGGCAGGCCAAGAGCCGGGAGTTCGACCGTGTGGAACAGAGCGAGGGCGGCAATGTCCACCAGCTCGTCTTGCAGCTCGTCAACACGCGCTGAGGGCCTGTCGTTACTCCGCCACAAGCCCGTCGAACACCTCCAGCATGGCCTCGCTGATGGCCTGGCCCAGCGCCGCGGCGGATTTCGCCAGCGCTTCCTCGTCCATGTCGCGCGCCGCGAGCGCAAAGGCAGCACCTTCCGCCGTCACGATCTCCTGCGCGCGCTGGATGGCCCACAGCGCGAAATCCGCGCGGGTTTCGATTTCGACGGTATCCATGATGGTCCTTATAGCCGCAGACGTGGGGCGTCGTTACTTCAGCAGGGCCTGGACACGATCCAGGGCCGGCGAAAAGCCGCGAAGCGGGATGCTGAAGGCGGCCGGTTCCTTGGCGCCATCGGGCGTGGCCGAAACCTTCAGGGCCGTGCCGCCGCGCAGCGATTTCAGGCTGTTGGCATCGAAGGAGAGGTTGACCAAGCAGCCGACGGGCAGGCAGGTCCGGAAGCGCAAAGCAGCGCCGCTCGGCAGGTCATCCACCTGCAGGGTCACGCCACTGTCGATCGACAGACCAAAGGGCATTACCAGGGTACCGATCACCGTATTGCCGTCGGCGGGCGTCAGCTCGACCGCCAGCACCAATTGCCGCGTCTGCTGGTTCGCCTGCTGCTGGGAAAGCGCACAGCGCTTCTGCCCCTCGGTCACGACGCAGTTCACCATCCAGTCGTCAAAGGTCTCCTTCAGCGATGTCGCGCCGCCGGGCAGCGTCGCAGGCGCAGCCTGCGCCAGAACGGGTGAGGCGGCACCGGCAGAGAGGGCAATGAACGCCGCAGCAAAAATGGAGGCTTTCAACCGCATGACCTTTCTTATCCTGGTAAAAATAGCAGACGCTTGATGTAACTGACTGATTCTGTGCAATTGGCTGCACATTTGCCGGAAAGCCCTGGAAGGTCAACTAGAGCCTTGCGCGCACCTGCTGGCGATCCTGAGATCGAAGCCTAGTCGTCAGCCCGCAATCGCCGCGAGAATCCGCACCCAGGAGCGGATGCCCTTGTGGAAGCTCGACAGGTCGTATTTCTCGTTGGGGCTATGCACGCGGTTATCGAACCGGGCAAAGCCGACCAGCAGCGCGTCGGCGCCGAGCCGTTGCTTGAATTCGCCGATGATCGGGATCGAGCCGCCGGTGCCGGCCAGTGCTGCTTCCTTCTCCCATTCCGTCGTCAGTGCGCCCAGCGTCTTCTTCAGGAAGTCGCTTTCCAGCGGCATTGATATGGCCGGCGCCAGGCCATAGGTCTTGAAGGTGACGGAGCAATCCGCCGGGATGCGGGCGCGAACATGAGCCTGGAAGGCATCGCGGATCTTTTCCGGATCCTGGCCCGCCACCAGGCGGAAGGAAATCTTGGCCGTCGCCTTGGCCGGGATCACCGTCTTGAAGCCCTCGCCGGTATAGCCGCCGATAACGCCGTTGATCTCGCAGCTTGGCCGCGCCCAGACCTGCTCCAGGATCGAGCGGCCCATCTCGCCTGCGGGGATCGACAGGCCGACATCGGCGAGGAAACCTTTCTCATCGAAGGGCAGGCGCGCCCATTGCGCCCTTACATCCTCCGACAGTTCCGTCACGCCGTCGTAGAAACCCTCGACCGCGACGCTGCCATCCGGCCGCCGAAGGCTGGCGATTATCTCGGAGATCACCTGCAACGCATTGCGGGCGGCATTGCCGAACATGCCGGAATGCAGGTCGCGGTCCGCGCAGGTCACCTCGATTTCCTGGCTGCAGAGACCGCGCAGCATGGTCGTGATCGCCGGCGTCTCGCGGTCCCACATATCGGTGTCGCAGACATAGACGACATCGCTTTTCAGCTCGGCGGCGGACTGGTCGAGGAAGGGCGCCAGGCTGGGTGAGCCCGCCTCTTCCTCGCCCTCGAACAGGATGCTGACGCCCACCGGCAGCGAGCCGGTGACGGCCTTCCAGGCGCGGCAGGCCTCGACGAAGGTCATCATCTGGCCCTTGTCGTCGGAGGCCCCGCGGGCAACGATGGCGGTATCTCCATCAGGCAGCTTTTTCAGGGTCGGCTCGAACGGCGGGCTTTCCCACAGCGCCAGCGGATCGACAGGCTGAACGTCGTAATGGCCGTAGAACAGAATATTGGCGCCGGCCTCGCGGCGCTGATGGCCAACGACCATGGGGTGGCCTGTCGTGTCGCGCACCGAGGCATCGAAACCGATGGTGCCCAGGTCATTCGCCAGCCATTCGGCGCAGGCCCGGCAATCCGCCTTGTAGGCCGGATCGGTGGAAATGCTCTTGATGCGGATCAGGTCGTAGAGCCGGTCGAGGCTTTCAGGCAGCGTGGCATCGACATGGGCGAGAACCGCATCGATGCGGGATTGATCAATGGTCATGGAAATCGGGTCCTGGAAATGGCTTTCAATCTTCAGCAGGCAATATGCAGCATTGTTCGGCAACCGGCACCAGCACGGCGGCCGATCCCGCCTCAAGCGGTTCTCCCAGCGGGCCGTTGGCCAGGTACTCGGCGGCCCCCGCCTTGGCGCGATACTGATAGGCGCGGCCGAGATAGGTGTGGATGCCGAGCGTCACCGGCATGCCCTGGCCCTCGCGGCGCACCTGCAGGCCATCGGGTCGGGCCGCCAGCACGAAGCGATCCGGGATGGCGCCAAGCTCGTCCTGCGACAGCAACACCTCGGCGCCTTCCGCCGTGCGGGCGGTCACGCTGGCACCGTCACGAGCGGTAACCGACATCGGGATGAGGTTTTCGAAGCCGACGAAGCGGGCGACGAAGGCATTGGCCGGGCGCTGGTACAGCACTTCGGGCCGGTCGAGCTGCATGATGCGGCCGGCATGCATGATCGCCACGCGGTCGGAGATCGAAAACGCTTCTTCCTGGTCATGGGTTACATAAAGCGACGTGGTGCCATTGGCGCGCTGCAACTGGCGGATCTCGACGCGCATATCCACACGCAGCTTGGCGTCGAGGTTCGACAGCGGCTCGTCGAACATCAGGAGCGGCGGCTCGATGACGAGCGCACGCGCCAGTGCCACGCGCTGCTTCTGGCCGCCCGACAATGCGGCCGGCAGGCGATCGGAAAACTTGGCCAACCCGACGCGTTCCAGCATGCTTTCTGCCTTCTTCGCCCGCTCCTCGGTTCCCATGCCGCGCTGCTTCAGGCCGAAGGCGACGTTGTCGCGCACGGAAAGATGCGGGAAGAGCGCATAGTTCTGGAACACCAGGCCGATATTGCGGGCATAGGCCGGCAGCCGCGTCAGGTCCTTGGTCCCCAGCCGGATCTGGCCGGAGGTGGGCTCCAGGAAGCCGGCGACAAGGCGCAGCGTCGTGGTCTTGCCGCAACCGCTGGCGCCGAGCAGCGACACCAGTTCGCCGGCCTTGATGTCCAGCGACAGGTTTTTCAGCACCTCGGTCTGGCCGTAATGGGCGGTCACATTTTCGATGGTCAGCGATACGGTCACGGTGTCTCTACTTTGTCAGGAATGTCAGGCCGAGCGTCTTTTCCACGATGGCCATCACCACGACGGTGACGAACATCAGGAGCACGGAGACGGAGGCGATGGTCGGGTCGAAGAACTGTTCCATATGGGCGAGGATCTGGATCGGCAGGGTGGAAATGCCAGGACCCGTCAGGAAGACCGATATGGAGACGTCGTTAATCGAGGTGATGAAGGCGAGGATGAAGGCGGCGATGACGCCGGCGCGGATATTGGGCAGCACCACCGTGAAGAAGGTCTTCCACGGCGGGCAGCCCAGGCTGATGGCCGCTTCCTCGATGGAAAAGTCGAAGGCCGCGAGGCTCGCGCCCACCACCCGCACCGAATAGGGCAGCACCAACAGGGCATGGCCCAGCAGCAGCGTGGCATAGACGGGCACGTCCATGCCGACGGTGATCGACTTCATCAGCGAAAAGCCGATGACGATTTCCGGCACCAGGATCGGCAGCACGAATAGCGTGGACAGCCAGGACGGCAGCTGGATGCGGTAGCGGTTCAGCGCATAGGCCGCGGGCACGCCGATCAGCAGCGAAAGCAACGTTCCCGACAGCGCCAGTTGGAAGCTGGTGATGGCGGTGTTCCGGAACGCGTCGATCTCGAAGATATTGGCAAACCACTGCAGGGTCAGCCCCTGCGGCGGAAATGTCAGATAGGTGGTGTCGCTGAGCGAGGCGCCGACGATGATGATCAGCGGCGCGATCAGGATGATGAAGACCAGGACGGTGAAGGCCATGAGGGCGGGGTGGATGCGTGTCGTCATCGTCACACCGCCATCGGGTTCAGGCGCTTGGCCAGGCGCGTCATCACAAGCACCACGGCGATGGTCACGACCACCATGATGGTGGCGACCGTGGAGGCGCCCGTCCAGTCGAAGGTGACCATGGCGCGCTGGTAGAGGAAGGTGCCCATCATCATCTGTTTCTCGCCACCCAGAAGTTGCGGCGTGGCATAGGAGGTGAAGCTGCCGGTAAAGACCAGCACGGCGCCGACGATCAGGCCTGGTGTGGCGAGCGGCAGGATCACCTGGCGGAATGTCGCCAGCGGCTTGGCGCCCAGCGAAGTCGAGGCCTCGATCAGGTCCTTCGGAATGCCTTCCAGCACGCCAACCAGGGTCAGGATCATCAGCGGCACGAAGAGATAGACCATGGCGGCGATGACCGCGCCCTTGGTGTAGAGCATGGCGAAGGGCTCGGCGATCAGGCCAAGCCCGATCAGCGTCGAATTGAGAATGCCGTTCTTGCCGAGGATGATCAGCCAGGCGAAGGAGCGCACGACGACGCCGGTCAGCAGCGGGAAGACGGCGGCGATGATCAGGATGCTCTTGGCGCGACCCGGCATCTGCGCGATCACATAGGCCGCGGCAAAGCCGATCAGCACCGACAGCACCGTGGTGACGAGCGCGATCTCGATGGTGCGAAACAGCACCGCACGGCGGAAGGCACTGTTGAAGAAGGCGATATAGGGCGCAAACAGCCCCTTCGGATCGCCGAACGTGGCCAGCAGCGTGGCGCCGACGGGCAGGAGCAGGAACAGCAGCACCAGCGCAAGCCCAGGCGCCGGCAGCGTCCACAGACGCAGGTTTTTCATCGTTCACCGAACCGGCACGCCATGGCCGGCCCTTTCATTAGGCAAGGCCGGCTAGATATCGCTGGCCTTTTTAAATTGTTTAACAACCGGGTCCGGATCATCACGAACGCAGAGTTGTCTATCCATCAACAAGCCGGCTACGCTCTCCCTCTTCTCCCCAGCGGGGAGAAGTGCCGAGCCAATGCGAGGCGATGAGGGGGTCTCGCAGGCTGAACTTGCATATGTCAACGGGGGCTTCGCCGCCCCCTCATCCGACGCTACGCGCCACCTTCTCCCCGCTGGGGAGAAGAGGGACCGCCGGCGTCGCATGCCACTACGCGACAGTAATGTATCCGATCATCTTCAACACCAGGCCATTTGACGTGTACGTCGCAAGACCAGATCTCCGTGTCACCCCAGCGGGGAGAAGTGCCGAGCTTGCGAGGCGATGAGGGGGCCGCTTGCGCTGCCGTTTCCCCTCACGCCCCACCCCAACACATCACATGCCGAAGATTTCGTTCCAGCTGTCGACCCAGTCGGCCTTGGCGGCGTTGAGCTTGACGTAATCGAGGCGCTTCAGCGAGGCGATCATGTCGGCGCCATAGGTCCAGAGCTTCGCCTGGTCGGCATTCAGCTCGACCTTGGTGGAAACAGGCGCGTCGACGCCCTGTTCGGCCTGGATCTGCTGGATGTCCTTGGACAGGACGAAATTGATGAACTGGTGGGCGAGCTCGACATTTTCGGAGCCCTTGGGGATGTTCACCGTGTTGAGCGTGGCAATGTCGCCGTCCTTCAGGGCGGCCCAGGTCATGGTCGGCACGGCCTTCTGCATGGAAGCCAGCGTGAAGTCCTGCGCGATCGAGACCTTGGCTTCGCCTGTTGAAATCAGGTTCACCAGTTCCGAGCCGGTATTGTAGTTCTTGACGACGTTGTCCTTGAGCTTGGCGACGGCTTCGAATGCCTTTTCGCTGTCGGCATAGGCGTCGACGCCGGCATGGGCGGCAGCCTGCAGAACGACCATCGGGCCGGCTGTCGTCGTGATGCCCGGCAGCGAGATGGAAGCCTTCAGGTCTTCGCGCCACAGGTCGGCCCAGGAGGTGATGGGCGGGTTGACCTTGGCGGAGTCGTAAACGATGCCGACGCGGCCGATGGTGTAGGCCGGGCCGTAATTGCCCTGCGGCGCCTGGGCGAGATCGTAGAGTTCCGAAACATTCGGGATCTTGGCGCGGTCGACTTCCTGGAACAGGCCTTCCTCGATGCCGAGCTGCGAGAAGCTGTCGGTCAGGTAGATGACGTCGACGCCCTTGCCATCGCGCAGCTTGAGCTTGTTCAGGCGGTCGGCATTGTTGCCGGTCTCGAACACGATCTCGCAGCCGCAGATCTTCTTGAAGGGCTCGATGATGTTGGCGTTCAGCTTCTCGCCGTTATAGCCCCACCAGGAGATGGTCAGCGTCTTGGACTGCGCCTGCGCCGTCGAGTGGGCGGCAAGTCCGGCAACCAGGGCAAGGCCGACGAGCGGCAGGTTGAAAATCATCTTCATCGTGGAAAATCCTTCTTTCCGAAACGGGTCGAGCCCAAGCCACCGGCCGATGCTCACGGGCGGGAAGTCTATTCCTGCCTAATAAAAACTCAAGCCGAATAACTAGGCAAAAGATCGTGTTTAACGGTCGTCCACACCTGAAAAACCAATGTTTTGCCCCGGCGACAATTGAAGCGTGTGCGGCGCAACTTGAAGCTTAAAATATTGACGCTTGTCAGGGCTGACGATCACCACACCACGGGATGGGTCTCACCTGTCTGCACGTTGACGAAGCCTTCAGGCGCGTGCTCGCTCGGCGCCACCAGCACCCAGCGCCAGGGGGCGCAGGTCAGCGTGGCGAAGGCCAGCCGCTCGGGAAAGCCCGGGAACCAGCGCGGGCTGAAGGTCGGCTCATACATCCATTCGATCTTGTCTGCCTCGGCATAGAGCGCCTGCATCTCCTCATGCAGCGCCTCGGCCGGGCGGCGGCTCATCAGCCCGGCAATCTCATAGCGCACGCGGGCAACGACCGCGCCGTCACGCACCAGCGCCCAGCCGCCGTCATTGTCGGCCACGGCATTCACCGCCGTCGCCATGGCCTCGTCGCAGGAGCCGACGCACCAGATATTGTGCTTGTCATGGGCCATGGAGCAGGCAACCGCCGTCTTTGGCGTGCGCGGCCCCGTGCCGAGCCAGAACATCCTGGAGACCGCAGCCTTGCCGGAAAAGCGGTCGATGATGGAAAACTTGGTGATGTTGCGGCTCCCGTCCCGCTGCACCAGCCCGTTATCCACAGGCAGTTCGAAGGTCAGGAAATCGTCGGCCCAGTGGAAGGGCCGCAGCACCGCGGCCTGCATCGTCTGGCGGCCGGGAGCAGCCTTGATCTCGAAATCGGCCGCCGTCAGCGCCCGGCCGATATTGATGGTCTTCGTCGCCCATTCCGGCCAGTCGATCTGCGGAATTTCAGGCAGGTAGGTCTTGCCCTCGGAGACCTGTTTTCCATCCGCCCAGACCTTGGCGATCTCGAAGCGTTGCAGATCCGAAAGCAGAACGATGTCGGCATAGCGGCCCGGGGCGATGGCGCCGACCCAGGGGGTCAGGCGCATATGGCGCGCCGGATTGATCGTCACGCACTGGATGGCGATTTCCGGCGCCAGGCCGTTTTCGATCGCCAGCCGCACATTGTGATCCGTGGCGCCGAGCTTCAGCGTGTCGGACGCGCTGCGGTCGTCGGTTGTAAAGGCGATCTGCGACCAGTCCTGAAGTCCCCGCTCCAGCAATCCGGCAAGCACTTCGGGCATGCTGTGCGGCCGCAGTTCCATGAACAGGCCGTGGCTCAGCTTGTCCCAAAATTCCTGCACCGTCCAGGCTTCGTGGTCAGACGCAAGCCCGGCGGCAGCAAAAGCATTGATCGTCGCCATGTCGCGGATGCCGGCGGCATGACCTTCCACCACGCCGCGCTGCTCAAAGGTGGCGCGGATCATGCCCCAGAGCCGCTGATATGATGGATTTTCCGGGTTCCACACCGCCGGCCAGTCCATCACCTCGTCCAGGCCCGCGACCATCAGGCTCTCCTTCAGGAAAGCGCGCTGCTCGTCATAGCCGAGATAACCGCCGCCATGCTCGTAGCCTGTTGGCGGCACGGCGGAGCCGGGCAGGGGGAAGATCTTGAGCGGCGAGCCGGCGGCCCGCGCCTTCAGCCAGAAATCGAGCGTGCGGCCGCCATTGACGTTGGAAAACTCGTGGCTCGCCTCGCAGGTCCAGGTATTGCCGCGCGGCAGCACCAGCGCCGCCTCGTATTCCGGCGTCAGATGCGAGCTTTCGATATGCTTGTGGACTTCGCCGAGCCCGGGAACCGCCATCAGGTCGGGCTCGTGCACGCGGTGCCCCACTTCGCCCGGATAGCTGCCGGCCGGTCCGACATAGGCGATGCGCCGGCCCTTCATCACGATTTCCTGATCTTCCGTCCAGGTGCGGGTGGCGACATCAAGCAGGCGCCCGACCCGGAGCGCCGTATCCGCCGGCCGTTTGCCCAGCGCGACCAGCGTCAGGTCCTGGCGGATCTGTGTTTCGGTGGCGGCGTCAAGGCTGGTGTCGTCGGGAAGCTGGGTCACGGTGCAGGCTTTCGTCAAGGCAGGGATCGTGAGGGGAGGAAATCGGCTTGTTGCGCTGCAAAGTCAATCGTTCAAAGGGATGTGAGCAACTCGGAACATTCGCGGTTTGCTGCCGTTGTCCCTGCATGTTCAAGAACTTCGACGAGAAGGAGGCGCTCTGATGGCGTCGGACTTGTGGATTATCGCCGTGATGTTGATGGCCGCCCTGCTGGGCGCCGGCATTTCCTATGCGCTGCTGCGACACTGGCAGATCAGCTCGCGCGAACAGAATATGCGTGCCGTCGCGGAACTCTATCATGAGCGAAAGTAAGGCGCGAGACGATGGTCCGGGCCTGCTGGAGGCCGTGGCGATCGCCCAGAAGGCGCATGACGGGCAGAGCGATCAGCACGGTTTTCCCTATGTCGCCCATTGCCTGCGCATGGCGGAGCATTTTCACGACAAGCGCCAGAAGATCGTCGCCCTGCTGCATGATGTCCCCGAGAAAGGACCGGGCTGGAGCCTCTCCCGCCTCCGGCGCTTCGGTTTCGACAAGGAGATCCTGGGCGCCGTCAACGCCATGACGCGGCGGGAAAACGAGTCGGAAGACGAGTTCGTATTGCGCGCGCTTCAAAATCCCCTGGCGCGCGACGTCAAGCTCGCGGACCTCCGGGACAATCTGCGCCAGGCGCTGGAAACCGGGCGCAACCCGGCCAAGTATCGTCGGGGACTTGACCTGGCCGAGGAATGGTTCGCCTTCGAGGCGGGCTTCGAATAAACGTGCCCCTACTTTTCCGCGCAGACCGCATAGCGATGCTGGGTGGCGCGCTCCAGGCCTTTCAGGAAGCTGAAATTCCGCCGCTGGGTGCGGTGAATCGCGCGCATGTCGTAATCGACCGTCACCTTTGAGAAGCCGGCCTGCCGCAGCAGGTCCGCGACCGTATCGGCCCGGGCGCCGCTCGAAAAATACACCCTGGACAGAATGCTTTGATGGGTTTCGCCGAGCGCAGGCGGGCGGTGTTCCGCCGCCAGACCCACCTTCGCCAGCAGGCGGTTCAGTTGGCCGGCAATGCGCGACACGAGCGTCTTGTTGACGAAATCTCCGTCGACAATCAACAGCTTGCCGCCGGGCTTCAGCACCCGGTGCCATTCCCTGAAACAGCTCAGCGGATCGACCAGAGTCCACACCAGATGCCGGTTGGTGATGACGTCATAGGCGTTGTCGCCCTCCATGGTGTTTTCCGCGTCGCCCATCAGAAACCGGATCGACCGGTTACGCTGCTTCGCCTTGGCGCGCGCCCGTTCCAGCATCGGCTCGGCCCAGTCCATGCCCGTCACCTTGAAGCCGAGATCATCGAGCAGATGGGACACGACGGCCGTTCCACAGGCCAGATCGAGTGCCGGACGTCCCGCGCCTTCGCCCAGGTGCTTGCGAAACAGCTGGTGCCATGCCGCGCGCTCTTCCTCGGAAAATATCTCATGGCCGGGCTGGGTATCGAAGGTGGCGGCGCGCTGAGACCAATAGGCCTTTATCTCGTCTCGCAGGTCATGGTTGGAGAGCGCAGCGGCCGTGTCCATGGGCATGTCATCCTTGCAGGCAGGTTCGTTTCGAATTCTTCTAAAAGATAATTGTTGACTGGTGAAGTCATAAAATAATAATTCCCCTGACGCAAATCACAGGAGAGAAACGTGTTCGTTTTCAATAAGGTGGCCTTCGCCGCCGCGGTTTCGCTCGGCCTTTTTTCGGGGACCGCGCTTGCTGAAGTGGTCAAGATCAAGGATATCGCCGGCCGTGAGGTCGAGGTCAACGTGCCGGTCGAGCGCGTGATCCTGGGCGAAGGCCGCCAGATCTATTTCACCGCGGCGCTGGACACGGAAAAGCCCTTTGGCCGCGTTGTCGGCTGGCGCGACGACTTCAAGAAGGCGGACCTGGACGGCTACAACGCCTATCTCGAGAAGTTTCCGGAGATGGACAAGCTGCCGACCTTCGGCGGCATGAAGGACGGCACCTTCGATATCGAGCAGGCCATCGCGCTGAAGCCCGACGTCATCATCATGAACACGGAAGCCAAGTCTGCGACCGAGGAAAGCGGCTATATCGAGAAGCTCCAGAAGGTCGGTATTCCCCTTGTTTACATCGACTTCCGCGAAAAGCCGCTGCAGAACACCGATGCCTCCATGCGCATCATCGGCAAGCTCTTCGGCAAGGAAGCCCGCGCCGAGGAATTCGTCGCCTTCCGCGCAGAGCAGATTGCCAAGGTTGAGGACGTGCTGGCCAAGACCACCGATCTCAAGAAGCCGGTTGTCTTCATGGAACGCGCCGGCGGCTATTCCGACGATTGCTGCATGTCCTTCGGCAACGAGAACTTCGGCAAGATGGTGACGATGGCCGGCGGCATCAACATGGCCGAGTCGATCATTCCCGGCACCTTCGGCACCGTCAATCCCGAGCAGATCATCGCGTCGAACCCTGACCAGGTCATCGTGACGGGCTCCAACTGGGAGCTTTACGTTCCCGGCGGCAACTGGGTCGGCGTCGGTCCCGGCGCGGACAAGGCCAAGGCTGCCGAGAAGCTGGCCAACCTGATGAAGCGTCCTGCCTTTACCGGCGTCAAGGCCGTGGCTGACGGCAATGTCCACGCCATCTGGCACCAGTTCTACAACAGCCCCTACCAGTTCATCGCCGTACAGCAGATTGCCAAGTGGCTGCATCCGGAGCTGTTTGCCGATCTCGATGTCGATGCCACCTTCAAGGAACTGCATGAGCGCTTCCTGCCCGTGGACTATCGCCCAGGCTACTTCGCTTCGCTGAAGTCGGGTTCCTGACACTTCTGGCCGGGAGGCAGATGCTTCCCGGCCTTGCCCATCTCATAGGACCGGCCATGTTCCGTTTTGATTTTCCAGAGGCGATGATCGCCTCGTCGTCGCTTTCGGCGGTCGGCTTCCATGCCGGCCTTTTCGTGTTTTATGCCGGAGGGAGCAACTGATGGCCGCAATCCCCCATGAGGCCAGCGCAGCCGCCCCTCGCAGCCAATACCGCAGTCTGTCCTACAAGCGCCTGCTGCTGATCGCGGGTCTTGTCGTCGCGCTGTTTCTGTCGGTTGCCGTCGACATGGCGCTCGGGCCGGCACGCTATACCCTGTCTCAGGTGCTGACCGCGCTGTTCTATCCGTCCTCGGTCGGCGATCAGCTCCGCGTGGTCATCTGGGATATCCGCATGCCCATCGCGCTCATGGCGGTCACGGTCGGCGCCTGCCTGTCGCTGGCCGGCGCGCAGATGCAGACCATTCTCGCCAACCCGCTCGCCAGCCCCTTCACGCTCGGCATTTCGGCCGCCGCCGGTTTCGGCGCGGCGCTGGCGCTGGTCACGGGCGTCGCCATCTTTCCCGGCGCCATCTACTACATGGTGCCGATCAACGCCTTCATCATGGCCATGCTTGCCTCGCTGTTCATCTACGGCGTCTCGACGCTGCGCGGCGTGACCGTCGAGACCATCGTGCTCCTGGGCATCGCGTTGGTCTTCACCTTCAACGCGCTGCTGTCGCTCCTCCAATACCTCGCCTCGGAACAGGCGTTGGCGGCCGTGGTGTTCTGGACCATGGGCTCGCTGACCAAGGCGACCTGGAGCAAGGTGTTTGTGACCGGTGCCGTGCTCGTATTCTGCGTGCCCCTGTTCGCCCGCAATGCCTGGGCGCTGACCGCCTTGCGGCTGGGCGACGACAAGGCCGCCAGCTTCGGCGTCAATGTTCGCCGCCTGCGGCTCGAAACGCTGATGCTGGTCAGCCTGCTGGCCGCCATCCCGGTGTCCTTCGTCGGCACCATCGGCTTTGTCGGCCTCGTGGGTCCGCATATCGCGCGCATGCTGCTCGGCGAAGACCAGCGCTATTTCCTGCCGGGCTCGATTGTCTGCGGAGCCTTGCTGCTTTCCACCACCTCGGTCGTCTCGAAAATGCTGATCCCCGGCGCCATCCTGCCGATCGGTGTCATCACCGCGCTTGTCGGGGTTCCGTTCTTCTTCTCGCTCATCTTCACCACCCGGAGGCGGTCATGGTAGCCCTCAAGCTTCAAAACCTGAGCGGCCGTTACGGCCGGCACGAGGTCTTCAGCGATGTCACGACGGACCTGATCCGCGGCGGCGAGCTGACGGCCGTCATCGGCCCCAATGCCGCCGGCAAGTCGACCCTGTTCAAGCGCATTGCCGGGCTGATCAAGGGCGGCGGCGTGGTCGAGCTGGATGGCGCCCGCGCCGCTGGCCGACCGATCTGCTACATGCCGCAGGACACCGGCGCCAATGCCGTGCTGACGGTCTATGAATCCGTGCTGCTGGCTTCCAAGCAGGGCGCCGGCTGGCGCGTCGAAGACGGCGAGCTCGAGGAAATCGACACCATCCTGAAGGCGCTGCGCATTTCCGATCTCGCCTTCCGCAATCTCGGCGAACTCTCCGGCGGCCAGCGCCAATTGGTGGCCATCGCCCAGGCGCTGATCCGCAAGCCCGATGTGCTGCTGATGGACGAGCCCACCTCGGCCCTCGACCTGTTCCGCCAGATCGAAGTGCTGGATTTCATGCGCGGTCTGGCCGGCCGCACCGGCATGGCCGTGGTCATCGCGCTGCACGACCTGAACCACGCCCTGCGCTACTGCCACAACGCCATGGTGGTCGGCAATGGCCGCCTCATCGCCAGCGGCCTGACCGAGGACGTGGTGACCTCCGACCTGCTGCGGAACGTCTATCGCGTGGAGGCCCGCATCGAAAACTGCACGCAAGGCCGCCCGATGGTGATCGTCGACCAGGCGCTCGCTTGATCTGAAGACCCGCGGACGGCTCGCTGTCCGCGGATGCCCTGCCAGGATGCGTTCACCACGCGGAAATTTGTTTCCCTGTGGGGCACAAGTATCTGCAACGCGCACCTTGCATTCCATGCAAATGAAATTGTATTCTTCCCGGGTTCTCAGGGCGGGGCGAAACTCCCCACCGGCGGTATCCGGCGTTGCCGGGAGCCCGCGAGCGCTTCCACTTCGGTGGAAGGCAGCAGATCCGGTGCGATGCCGGAGCCGACGGTATAGTCCGGATGGAAGAGGACAAGGTTTGTGAACCCATCCCCCCGGGATGGGCGCAGGCGTTTGTTCGCCCAAGGGACAAATGGCGACCGTTTGGTCGTGGTTTGCCGCATCTGCGGAGTACCCTTGAAAGGCTATGGAATGACTATCTCGAGTATTGAAAATGCGATCGCTACGCTGGCACGTGGCGGTATGATCGTTGTCGTCGATGATGAAGATCGCGAAAACGAAGGCGATGTGATCGTCGCTTCAGAAGCGGTGACGCCGGAAGCAATCGCTTTCATGATGAAGCATGCAAGGGGCCTGGTTTGCGTCGCCATGGAAGGCGAACGGCTTGATGCCCTTGATATCCCGCTGATGGTTCCCCGAAACACCGAATTTCTGAAGACGGCCTTCACCGTGTCGGTGGACTATATTCCCGGCACCTCGACCGGCATCTCCGCGGCCGATCGGGCAGCGACCGTGAAGGCGCTGATGGACAAGACGTCCCAGCCGGATGACTTTGCGCGGCCGGGGCATATCTTTCCGCTGCGTGCCCATCCCAAGGGTGTCCTCGGTCGGTCGGGCCATACGGAAGCGGCCGTCGACCTGGCCCGGCTCGCCGGCTTCGCGCCTTCAGGCGTGATCTGCGAAGTGGCCAATGACGACGGCACCATGGCCCGCCTGCCGCAGTTGGAAGTCTTCTGCAAAGAGCATGACCTTCCGCTGATCACGATCGAAGCCCTGACCCGCTATGTGCAGGAAAAGCAGGCGCTGCAGTCGGAAGCAGCGTAAGCTGAGACTGAAATGACGAAATGCCGGTCCCGTGCCGGCATTTGATAGCTTTAGCGCGAGACCCTATTAATCCGTCATTCCGGCGAAGGCCGGAATCCAGCCACGGCGCGTCTGCGCCGTGAAAAGAGTCTATTGCAATCAAGGACTTGATTGCGCTGGATGCCGGCTCGGCGGCCGGCATGACGGTGAGGTTTTCGGTCAAACCAACGTAGAAGTACCTGAAACGAGAGTTTGTCAGCAGCTTGGCGAACTTTGTCATCAACCTCAGGCAATGCCGGCCCTGCGCCGGCATTTCGCTGATAGCGGCATCCAGATTCGGTGCCGGAGCCATTCTGCAATCGCTCCCGAAAACGGGGACCAAATGGTCATTACGGACAAGGTCGATCCCATCGATGACGCTACATGGCGGGCATAGCCATCGGTGCCATACCGGTCGCCACTGGTTAACAAACATTCGCAACGCGTCGGTGACGAAAAACACTTTCCGCAGATCGAGCCTATCGATTACAAGGGTTTGGTCGCCGTGACCGCCATGCATAGGACCCGATATGACCGATTTCGAAAGAACCCGCGCATTGTTCCACCTGCCGGAGGGCGTCGTCTACCTGGACGGCAATTCGCTCGGTCCGCTGCCGCTTGCGGCCAAGGAGCGCGTCGCGCTGATGATGACGGACGAATGGGGCGAGTTGCTGATCAAGGGCTGGAACAAGGCCGGCTGGATGATGATGCCGCGGCGCATCGGCGATCGCGTCGGTCGGCTGATCGGCGCAGCCGAGGGCACCGTCGTGATGGGCGACACGCTGTCGATCAAGGTGTACCAGGCGCTTGCATCTGCGCTGGATCTGGTACCAGAGCGTAAGGTGATCCTGTCCGACAGCGGCAATTTCCCCTCCGATCTCTACATGGCCCAGGGCCTCATTTCGTCCTTGGCGCGCGGCCACGAATTGCGCATCGTCGACCCGGAAGAGGTCGAGGCGGCGCTGGACGAGACGGTCGGCGTGCTGATGCTGACGGAGGTGGATTACCGCACCGGGCGCCTGCACGACATGAAGGTGCTGACGAAAAAGGCCCATGACGTGGGCGCCGTTGCCATCTGGGACCTTGCCCACAGCGCCGGCGCGCTTCCGGTCGATCTTGCCGGAGCGGATGCGGATTTCGCTGTCGGCTGCACCTATAAATATCTGAATGGCGGGCCTGGGGCACCGGCCTTCATTTATGTGGCGCCCCGGCATGCAGACAAGGTCAAGCCCGCGCTCTCCGGCTGGCTCGGTCATGAAAAGCCCTTCGCCTTCGATCTGGGCTATCGTCCGGGCGGCGGCATCGACCGGATGCGCGTCGGCACCCCGCCGATCCTTGGGCTGGCCGCACTCGATGCCGCACTGGACGCCTGGGACGGTGTTGACATGGGGGCCCTGCGCCAGAAGTCGATTGCGCTTTGCGACCTGTTCGTCAGCGAGGTGGAGCGGCGCTGCCCGATGCTGACGCTCGGCTCGCCACGGGACGGGCACAAGCGCGGCAGCCAGATCTCCTTCCTGCATGAGGAAGGCTATGCCATCATGCAGGCGCTGATTGACCGCGGCGTCATCGGTGATTTCCGCGCGCCTGATGCGATCCGCTTCGGCTTCACGCCGCTCTATATCGGCGAGGCCGATGTGCTGAAGGCCGTGGATATCCTGGCCGACATCATGGACAACAGGCTGTGGGACAGCGAGCAATACAAGCAGCGCGCGCTCGTGACCTGAGGCTCAGCGGCCCGCGGCGTCGTGTAACGTTGAACCTGCTGATCTAAGGTTGCCCGATAATGCAGAGACATCCCTCTGACCTCACCGATCGGATCTACGAAGCCGCCATCCTGCCGGAGCTGTGGCCGGAGACCTGCGATCTGATCAGCCAGGAGATGCGGTCCTACTCCACTGCTGTCATCACCATCAGCCCGAACGAAGGTCTGCGCTGGGTCAGCAGCCCGCGGATCGCCGAGCAGATGGAGATCTATGAGAAAAGCGGCCTGGCGCAACGAACCGAAAGGCCAAAGATCGGCCTTCAACTGGCGCCCGGCAGTTTCCTTCGCGATATCGACCTGCTCGCCCCGGAAGTCCTTCGCAGCGATCCGATCCGCGTGGAGCTGCTGGAACCCATCGGGCTTGCCTGGGAAATGGGTGCGGCGTTCATCGAGCCGTCCGGCACGATCATGGTCTTCAGCCTCTTGGCCAAGACATCAGATGGGCCGTTCGATCTCCAGTCCCTGGAGCGAGCCAATGCGATAAAGGGCGATCTCGGACGCGCCGCATTTCTCTCCACCCGACTGGCCTTCCGGCAAGCCCAGGCCACGACGCAAACCCTAGCGGCGCTTGGCCTGCCGGCCGCCGTGGTGGGCGCCACGGGCGATGTCATGGCGATGAACGACCTTATGGAAGGGCTGGCGCCACGGCTGACGACGCTGGCCAGAAACCGCCTGCACTTTTCGGACCGCCAGGCCAATGCGGTTTTTGTGACTGTCCTGGAGCAGCTCCGCCAGGAAAACGCCCCGCCCTGCCAGTCCTTTCCCGTGGCCGCCCAGCCGGATGCGCCGGCCCTTGTCGTTCACGTCGTACCTGTCAAACGCAATGCGCGTGATATTTTCACCCGCAGCAGCGCTGTCGTCGTCGTCACGCCCGTCGGCGAGGTTGGCCCTCCCGATCTCAAGGTCATTTGCGGGCTGTTCGACCTGACCCGGGCCGAAGCGCGCGTAGCGCAGGAAATCACCATCGGCCGCTCGGTGGAGGAAGTGGCAGCCAGCATGGGCACGACGGTGGCGACGATCCGCACCCAGCTCAAGTCAGTCTATCGCAAGACGGGGGTGAACAGGCAATCCCAGCTGGTTGCCCTGCTCTCAGGCATGCGGCCGATCACGAGGACGTGATAACGGCCATATGGAGCTGCGCCTCCCGTAACGGGAACCTTTCCGGTACGAGCACGTTTCCACCTGCCTGAATATTTGGAGAATAGTGCGTATGGCTGTCGCCACCGGAATGATCAAAGGGGCTCGCATCCTGATATTGGAAGACGACCCGTTGCTGGCGATGGACATGGAAGACTTCATGCTCTCTCAAGAGGTCACTGTCATTGGCCCGGTCTCCAGCGTGGACCAGGCGCTGCAGGCGGTCGACCGCGGCATTGATGGTGCCGTCCTCGATCTCAACCTGCGCGGCACCTATTCCTATCCGGTCATCGAGCGGCTGAAGCTTTTGGGCATCCCTTTTGTCGTCTGCTCGGGCTATGCCGAGCTTCCCGAGACCCGCGAGCGGCTTGACGGCGTGGCCTTGCTGCCGAAGCCTTGCGATTTCAACAAATTGAAGGTGCTGCTCGCCGAAGAATTCGTCAAATCGGCGAGCTTGACTGTCGGTTCTCCAGAGGAAAAGACAAGGTAACCAAGGCTCCCTCCGGCGGGTAGTCGACAACCACCCTTCCATCCAGCTCATATTCCACATTGGCGCGGATAAGCCGGCTGCCAAACCCCTGATGTCCAGGCGCGGCCACGATTGGACCGCCGCTTTCGACCCATCGCAGATGCAGCCACCGCTTGCCGTCATCGCCGCTTTCCACATACCACTCGACGGCGACGCGGCCGACCTCGTTGGACAGCGCCCCGTATTTGGAGGCATTCGTCACCAGCTCGTTGAAGATCATCCCCACCGACAGGGCATTGGCGGGGTTGAGGGTGACCAGATCGTGCTGGCCGATATCGATACGTGAAGGATCGGAGTCATAGGGGGTGACCGCGCGGCGAAAGATGCTAAGCAGGTCCGTATCGGCCCAATTGCGTTCAAACAGCAGCGAATGGGCCTCCGCGAGCGCGCCGATGCGATCGATGAGCTTTGCCCGGTAGCTTTCCACGCTGATATTGTCGGCGGCGGTGCGGCGGACCAGCGACAGGATGACCGCCAGATTGTTTTTCACGCGATGGCTTAGTTCGCGGACCAGCAGGTCCTTCTGCTCTTCCGCCCGGCGTCGCTCGCGCCGATTGCGCGTCTCTTTCAGCGCTCTTTCCACCGCGGCCGGCAGGCGGATCAGCCGCTGCTTCAAGATGTAATCCGTCGCACCCTTGCGGAAGGCCTCGATGGCGGCCTCCTCGCCCAGCACGCCCGAGACAAAGATGAAGGGAATGTTCGGCGCCCGGGCGACGGCCATCTCCAGGGCCCCCATGCCGTCAAAATCCGGCAGGGAAAAATCGGAGAGAATGATGTCGAATTTCTGCTGTTCCAGCGCTTGCGCATAGGCTGCGCGTGTGGCCACGCGGGTCACCAGCGCCGGCGGGTCGCAGGCATCAAGCTGGGTTTCGATCAGTTCGGCGTCAACCGAACTGTCCTCGAGCAAAAGAATGCGAGGTTGCGATCCATCCCGATCCTGCATGAAATTACCTCAACCTCGGAGGAGGTTCGTTCAGGAGCGCCCAGAAGACACCGAGATCCTGGATGGCCTTGAAGAACTGGTTGAACTCGACGGGCTTCACGACGAAGGCATTGACCCCGAGCTCGTAGCTGCGCACCAGGTCCTGTTCCTCGCGGGACGAGGTCAGCATCACGATCGGGATATGCCGCAAGCGCTCGTTTCCCTTCACCTTGGCCAGCACCTCCAGCCCGTCCACCTTAGGCAGCTTGAGGTCGAGCAGCACGACGGCCGGATCGCCCGGCGCCCGGTCTGCATGTGGATCCTCCGCATGGAGAAAGGCCAGTGCCTCGGCGCCATCGCGGGCAACCACGACCTCGTTGGCCAGTTGGCATTTCTCCAGAGCGGTCAGTGTCAGTTCCAGGTCGCGGGGATTGTCCTCGACGAGCAAGATGGGTCTCAGTTCAGTCAAACAAGGCTCCTTAGCCTGCGATGGGCAATGTGAAGGTGAAGGAAGCCCCCTTGTCGATCTCGCCTTCGGCCGAGATGCTTCCCTGATGTCGTTCCAATATGCGTCGAACCAGCGCAAGACCGATCCCCGTGCCCTCGAAGTCCTCGACGCGCTGCAGGCGCTGGAAGACACCGAAGAGCTTCGCGTGATAGGTCATGTCAAAGCCGACGCCATTGTCGCTGATGGTATAAATCGCATTCTTGCCATCAATGCGGCCGGAAATGGAGATTCGTGCCGGATCCCGCGGACGGGTATATTTCACCGCGTTGTCGATGAGATTGTGCCAGACCTGCCGCAGCAGTGACTGGTCTCCATGGGCGATCGGCAGCTTGCCGACCTGCCATTCGATGCTGCGACCCCGCAATTCCGGGGCCATGCCCTGGCGCACTTCTGCCACCAGCTTGTCCATGTCCACCTTCTGCTTGCTGATCGAGGTTCTGCCGAGCTGGGAAAAATGCAGGAGGTCATCCACCAGCTTGCCGGCGGCGAGCGCTGAATCGCCGATCATCTCCAGGTAATGCAGGGATTTGGCATCAAGGCCGGACTGGCGCTCGCGCAAGAGCTGCGCAAAGCCGACGATATGCCGGAACGGTGCGCGCAAATCGTGAGACACGGAGTAGGAGAAGGCCTCCAGCTCCTTGTTCGAGCGCCTGAGTTCATCGGCAAGCTCCGCCACCTCCTCGGCCTTCTTCAAGACGATGTCGATGATCGAGGCACGAAGGTCGCGGGCCGCCGCGATCTCCGCCTGCTGCCAGGGCAGGCTCTGGTTATGCACAAGCTGCTTCCACGCCTCGAACGACTTGCGCGGATGGATGCGCCCGGTTTCCTGCACAGCCTTGTGCGGGTCGCCGCCCCAGGTCACCGTCTCGACCACTTCGGGCCGGAACCACAGAAGCCAGCTGTTGTGGAACTCCGAGACGCGGCAGGCCAGAAGGCCGCAGGCCAGCGGCGCCAGCGCATCGCCGCCCGGCATATCCTGGGCAAGGGACTGGCTTGAGAAGAAGTCGAGATCCGAGCCCTGCTCGGAGAGCCAGCGCGCCACGGCGCGTATGGCCTCACCGTCGGGCGCCCGACCGAGGATCAGACATTCGTCGTTGACGACGATGGCCGCTCCGGCTGCAGCTGTCAACGCCAGCAAGGCAGCTTCCTCGCGCGCCAGACCCTCGGTCCAGCTGCCCGTAGACGACATGGAAGTCAGCAAAGCGCGGTGATACTGGGCGAGATGCATGCGGCGCGCGGCATCCTCAGATGCCATATGCGCCGAAATGCGCATGGCGAGCGATTGCACCACGAAATCGCAGGCGTCCCGGATCGCGCCCGGCACCCAATGGGGCTCGCGGCTATGGCAGGAAACCAGGCCCCAGAGCTTTCCGTCCACAAGAATGGAAATGGACATGGAGGCCAGCGTGCCCATGTTGCGCATATATTCGAGATGAACAGGAGAGACGCTGCGCAACTGCGCGAAGGTCATGTCGAGCGGGGCTTCGCCATCCTCAGTCGTCAGCTTGCGCAGCGGCACCGGCTGATAGGTGGCGTCGGGAATGAGCCGCACCCGGTTCACTTCATAGAGCTTGCGCGCCTGAGCCGGGATGTCCGATGCCGGGAACCTCAGGTCATGATAGGAGGGTAGCGCGCCGTTTCCAGCTTCCGCCACCACCTGTCCGTTCCAATCCTCGTCGAAACGATAGACCATCGTTCGGTCGAAACCCGTCAGCTCCCGAACGAAGCGCGTGATGGCCGAAAACGCGTCTGCCAGTTCCACCTGCGCGGCCAGTTGCTGCGCAAAGCCTGTCAATCTGGAGAGGATATCATCCGGCTTATCGACATGATTGCGCTCCAGTTCGACGATCAGCCGCTCGCCTTGGCGATGGGCGATGACCGCGAGCGACGGGGCGTCCATCTTTCCGCGGAATGCGCCTTCGCCCTGGTCACGCCAGAGCGTCAGCGGTTCCTCGAGCGCCAGCAGTTGGCCGCCAAGCCGGTTGGCGGACAGCGCGTTCGGCCCGACCACTTCGTCCACATTGGCTGACGCGGATATGACCTCGAGCGTTCCGGCATCCAGCACGACAAGGCAGCCATGTGGCTGGATGGCCTCGGGTCTATGGATCGGTTCTCGTGCGCATGTGTCGAGATTCGTGTCCGCCAAAGTCAAAATGTCCTCTGCGGGCCTCCGGTTTCCCGGGGAATTTACCTGTCGATCCATCCGGCCATGCTAGTCATTACGGTCGTGATGTAAAGCGCATATGCCGGTGGGGCGTGCCTGGCCCGTCCAGACGAGCCAAGCCTGAAACGCGGATCGGCGCGGTTTGTTCAGCTGTTTTGATCCGCTTTGTTTTCGATTTCGCCATCATATTCGAGGCGGAAGGTCAGGCCATCGGCACGGTAGTCGATGGCAAGGCGGGGATTGCGTTGCGACGGGAATGCCCGGCGAATCAGGCGGGACCCGAAGCCCTCCTTCATCGGCTTCTCGACCGCCGGCCCGCCCTGTTCCTGCCAGAGGATGGTTACCTTTCCGTGCTCTGCCCGCCAGGAAATATCGACATGGCCTTCAGGACGCGACAGCGCACCGTATTTCATCGCATTGGTCGAGAGTTCGTGGAATATCAGCGACAGCGCCAATCCCACCTCGGGATCGACAGGGCAGTGGGGGCCATCGAGCCGGAAACGCTGGTGACCGGCCGTCTCATAGGGGCCGATGGTATTGCGGATCAGCCGCTCGATATCGCCGGCGGACCCTTCGCCGGCCAAAAGCAGATCATAGGTGCGACCCAGGGCCGAGAGACGCTGGGAAAAGCCTTCGAACGCCTCGGTATCCGTCTTGAACGACTGGCGCGCCATGGCGCCGACGATGGCGAGCGTGTTCTTCACCCGATGCGCCAGTTCGCGCGCCAGGAGATTGCGCCGTTCCTCGGCCTGTTCGGTCGCGATACGCCGCTGTTCCAACTGGTCGAGCAGGCTATCCAGCGAGGTGCCGACAAGGCCGAGTTCGCCATGCCGTCCCTCCATCCGGGTGCGGATCGTGGTGTTGCCACGCTTCCATTCCTCCAGAACATCCACGATGCGGTAAATCGGCTTGAGGATGAACCGGTTGCCGACAACGGCCGCGGCCAGCACGGCCAGGATGGCGCTGAGAAGGACCATGGCCACGCTTGTCAACGTGACGCGGTTGACCTCGGCAAAGGCCTCCGTCTTCGACAGCCCGGCGCTGACGTAAAGCGGCGTGGATGCGGAGATCGGCCGATAGCCCATCACGCGTTCGGTGCCGTCCTGGCTCCGGATCTCCAGCGTCCCCGGCGCTTCGGCCCGCACCAGGTATTGATAGGTCTCGGGAATGCGCGTGCCGACAAAGCGATCCGGAAACGGCTCACGCGCCACGATCGTGCCGTTGCGGTCGGCCAGCGTCACGGCGCCGCCCTCACCGATCACGCCGCGCTCGGCAAGCCGGTTCTGCAGCCAATCCAGACGAATGCCCGTGGCGACCACGCCCACCGTTCGGCCCGCCTGGCGCAGCGGGAAAGACACCGGCAGAACGGCCACGCCGGTGATCTTGCTGACCGTATAATCGCCGACAACAAGGTCGTTGGCGGCAAGGCCATCCATGACATAGGAACGTTCGGAAAAATCCACGCCCGGCGCGGTGCCCTGGCTGTCGCAGACGAGCTTGCCATCCGCCCCGATCACCAGGATCGCACCAGTCGTGGTCAGATTTTCCGCGACCCGGCGCAGCGTGCGGGTGCATTCGACCGTGTCGAGGTCGACAATGGCCGGAATCGCCGAGGCCGCGACGAGAAGACTGCGTGCGCCCTCGAAGATGCGGTCGACCTCTGATGCCGCCAGCCGAGCGGCCTGCGCCGCCTCGCTGTGGATCTCGGCGGCACGCTGCTGCCGGCTGGCCAGTTCATTGTAGGCCAGCAATCCTATACCCGGCAAAAGGGCTGTCGCCGCCACTGCGAAGAGCCGCTTCCTCACGATGTCCCGCCCCAGTTTCCGGAATATTTTCTCAAGTCCTATCACGAACGGCCCAGCATGCAATCAATACCTTCGACAGGGCGACGGATGGGCCGGGACGGGCGTGACGCACTAAAGATCCAGTCCGAGCTGTGGCTCGCGCTGCCCATCGCCGCCGCTTGCCACCGTCAAGGTCGACAGCGTGACGCCGAGCAGCCGTACCGGCCGGCGAAAGGGATAGACCGTGGCCACCAGGTTTTCCGCGGTTTGAAGGATATCGTTTATGCCTGAATAGGGCAGCACGGTGGTCCGGCTGCGGGTGGCCTGGGTGAAATCCGAATACTTGATCTTCACGGTGACCGTCTTGCCGCTCAGGCCATGGCTGGCGCAATGCCGCCAGACCTTTTCGGCCAGCGGTTTCAGTTCCTGCCGGGCCAGCGCCAGATCGTCGATGTCGATCGCAAACGTGTCTTCTGCGCCTACGGATTTCCGAACCCGATCGGGCCGCACCTCGCGATGGTCGATGCCGCGGGCGATGCCGTGAAAATAAGGCCCCGATTTTCCGAAATGCTGCACCAGGAACTCAAGCGGTTTCGATTTCAGGTCGGCGCCGGTCTCGATCCCCAGCCTGTGCATGCGCTCGGCCGTGGCGGGGCCAACCCCATGGAACTTCTTGACCGGCAAAGCCTCGACGAAGTCAGGTCCCTTGCGCGGCGTGATCACCGCCTGGCCATTCGGCTTGTTCAAGTCGCTCGCCATCTTCGCCAGGAACTTGTTGTAGGAAATGCCGGCTGATGCATTGAGGCCCGTCACCTGCTTGATCTTGGCGCGGATCTCCAGGGCGATCTCGGTGGCGATCTCCATGCCCTTCAGGTTTTCCGTGACATCGAGATAGGCTTCATCGAGCGACAGCGGCTCGATCAGCGGCGTATATTCGGCAAAGATCTCTCGGATCTGCCGGGAGACGGCCTTGTAGACCTCAAAGCGCGGCGGCACGAAGATCAGCTCGGGACATTTGCGCTGGGCAGTGACCGAGGGCATGGCGGAATGCACGCCGAATTTCCGCGCCTCGTAACTGGCCGCCGCAACGACGCCACGAGCCGCCGAACCGCCCACCGCAATCGGCTTGCCGCGCAGCTCCGGATTGTCGCGCTGCTCCACCGAGGCATAGAACGCGTCCATGTCAACATGGATGATCTTGCGAACCGGGGTCTGGATCATGATGTTCATGGCGCTGATGTCGTGAGCAGATGGAAACAAAATAGGAACATAGCACGGCCAGCCGACTGATCCAACCCGTTTCCGACCTCGGATTTCCTGCAAGGCAGTTGCCTGACGCCGGGCGGCACGCCAGATAGAGGCAGAGGGATGAACCGGAATGGAGACGATCATGGATCAACAGGCGGCGCTTGAACGCTTCCGGCAGCTGCCGCCGGTGCAGCCTCGCGAGCTCATCGGGTTGTGGCGGGGACGCGGGCTGCCGACCGGCCATCCGCTTGATGGTGTTCTGGAAAACCTGGGCTGGTTCGGCAAGCGCTTCACGCCCGACATGAAGGCCGATGCCCTGCTGTTTGACGGCGGCGAGCGTCGGCTGCTGGCCATCGATCCAGCCTGGGTGCCGCTGCGCATGGCGCTTCGCTTCAGCAGCTTTGGCCGCACCCAGGCCGCCCGCAATCTCTTCTCCTATATCGGCAGGCGGCTGCGCGCCCAGGGGCCTGTCGCTACCGTCAAGACCGTCACTTACGAGGGCGTATCGAGCGCGGCCATGGTCTATGACAGCAAGCCAATTACGGACCACTTCCGCCGCATCGATGAGACGAGGATCCTCGGCATGATGGTCATCGAGGGCGATGCGAGGCCCTATTTCTTCGAGCTGGAACAGGTTGTCGATCCCGCCGCGGCGACGGCTGGAACAGCCTCTTGAAAACCGGAATGGCCATGGCCATCTAAGGCCTACCACCCGTCATAGATGATCACCTGCCGCCGCAGCCACCTGCTGGCGCGTGCTCGTACGGGTTGGGCAGGGCGCTCCCCGAAAGGGTCGAGCGCCCTGTTCGTTTCTGCAGCCCGTGGTTCAAGGCATGCGCCGCGGCGTGATCAGCGGATCGAGCCCGATCCTGCCGCCGCCGAACACGACCAGCGTCAGCGCCATGGCGGCCCAGGGCAAATGGAAATTGGCCCAACCGTCCGGAATTGTCAGCTGGATCACCGCCGTCATGGCGAGGATGCCGAGCGCGGCATAGCGGGTGAAGAGGCCCAGCACCAGCAGAATGGGCAGCACGATTTCGCCAATGCCAGCAGCCGTCGCCATGGTGAGCGGCATGGGATAGGGGAATTGGCTGCCCAGGATATGCAGCTTGAATTCCTGCTGGAAGAGATACCGTGCGCCATTCGAGAGCGTCAGGAAACCATCCCATTTGGTCAGGCCCGATTTGAAGAAGGGAACTGCCAGCCCGATGCGCAGGGCCAGCAGCGGCAGCGAGGACGGGATCGCGGCAAGCAGGCTCTCCGCGCGCCGGTGCAAAGCGGCAAGCCGGCCGCCGGGAACGCTTGAAGGGACGAGGTCGACGGTCATGAAAGAGCTCCTTTAGGGTATTTTGACGGCGCAAAATGCGCCAAGGCCGATCAGACCGACGAGGGCCGATCCGAAATCGAAATCATGATTGGCGGCATAGGCCGCTTCGGCAGCCGCACCGAGGGTGACACCGGCAAACAGGGCGGCGGCAAAGGCGGTATCGCGCGGCGGCAGGATATGGACCTGCACATGCATCTCCGGGCGCACGACCAGAACCGTCTCCGATACCCAGTCATGCACCGGCTCGACCGTTCCGCCTTGATGGGCCGCCCAGATCGAGCCTGCCGGATGGTCGGATCGCAGCAGCCGGGCGGAGGGGTGCAACTCGAGACCGGCATCGGCCAGGCTGTCCGCCGGCACCGTTGCAAGGGCTGACAGATCAAGCGGCGCGCAATCTGCGGCATGATAGGCCTGGCCCCAGGCCACCTCCAGCCGAGCGACATCCGCGAGATAGGCAAGGGACGCGGCTGGGGGGAAGACCGCGATGAAGTCCGGGAAACCGTCGCCATAGGCCATCAGCAGCGGCGAAGCCGGTTTGTGCTGGCCGGCATAGGCGCGGGCCATGCCGGTGAAGAATTCCTCCCCCACCAGGCGCCTGGTCACCGGGAACCGCTGCGCCAGCGCCGTGGTCAGCCCGACATGGACATTGTTGCGGTAGACGGCAAAGCGCAGGGCATCGGGCTCGCCGCGCGCCGTGGTGAGGCCAGGCGGAGGCGGTCTTTCCGGATCGATGAGGGCGGCGGCAAACGCATTCTGGCTGGTCACGAAACCCATGGTCATGCCGCCCGCGTCAAGCCAGGCCTGATAGCAGCGGCAAGCATCGCATCGGCCCGCTGCGCTTCCGCCTGAAGCGTCGGAAAATCCGGGACGTCATTGTCCCATTCGATCAGCGTCGGCAGCGGGCCGATGCGGCCCAGCGTGTGGCGGTAGAGCTCGACCACGTCAGTGCGCACGGCGCTGCCATGAGCATCGATCAGCAGCCGGTCGCCAGCGCCGTCCACCGTCTCGTCATAGCCCGCCAGATGAATTTCGCCGACAAGATCGAGCGGAAAGCGGTCGATATAGGCAACCGGATCCAGCCGGTGGTTGACCGCAGAAACCATGACATTGTTGACATCGAGCAATAGGCCGCAACCGGTGCGCGCAGCAATCTCTGCCAGGAAATCCACCTCATCGATGGTGCTTTCGGCAAACAGCAGATAGGTCGAGGGGTTTTCCAGCAGCAGTTTTCGGCCGATCCATTGCTGCGCCTCATCAACATGGTCGATCACCCGCGCCAGCGTTTCGGCCGTATAGGGCAGCGGCAGCAGATCGTTGAGAAAGCCGGTGTCATGGGTCGACCAGGCCAGATGCTCGGAGAAGCTCTGCGGATTGTAGCGGTCGATGAGGGCGCGAAGCCGCTTCAGATGCTCCTTGTCGAGATCGCGCGCCGCGCCGATCGACAGGCCGACCCCATGCAGCGACAGCGGATAGTGTTCTGCGATCTCCTGGAGATAACGATGCGGCGGCCCGCCCGCACCCATGTAGTTTTCAGCATGCACCTCGAAGAAGCCGATATCCGGCTTGTTCGCGAGGATGGTCTCGTAGTGCTCCGGCTTGAGACCGAGACCTGCGCGTTGCGGCAGGGCAGTTGCGGAAACGGTCATGGCATGTCTCCAGATAGGGATGGAAGATGAACGAAGGGGCAAGCCCGGTTTAGGATTCAGGACGATGCGTTAGCTTCACCGGCGAACTCTGACTTCCGTCATGCCGGACTTGATCCGGCATCCAGTCACGGCGCGTCTGCGCCGTGAAAGAAGCCTTTCGCGATCAAAGACTTGATCGCACTGGATCCCGGCTCGGAGGCCGGGATGACGGAAAGCTCTGCTGCTTGCGACTAAAAGCGAGCTTCCTGTATTCTGACACCCGGGCTCACCCGGCCTGCCGTCTGGATCAGCTCTTGGCCGGTTCCAGCATGCCCTTGTGGCCGTCGACATTCATCGTGGTGCAGGTGCCGGCGGGAACGGCCTTCCAGGCATTGCCCTGGTAGTCCATGGTCGAGGTGCCGGCGCAGGTGGTGCCGGGGCCGGCGGCGCAATCGTTCTGGCCCTTGAGAGCGATGCCGTAGCACTTCTCCTGGCCGGACATCTGTTCCGGGGTCATGGGGGCGGCGAAGGCAGCGGAAGCGACTGCCGAAGCGAGCGAGCCTGCGAGAGCAAGGGTGAGGGCGGAACGGTTCATGGATGATCTCCTCTATCGGTTTGCGCAGGCCGTCATCGGCTGCGTAACCCTCACTTCGATCCGTTCCCGCCCGATGTTACGCACCGTGCAAACACGAATTCGTGAGCACGCCGTGAGCTTGATTGGACAAAATTTCGGGCACCGCGTAACAAATGCACCTGCGCACGCGAAGGGGGATCAATGGGTTTGAGCGGCCAGGACGAACGAGAGCTCGCCATGCTGTTGCAGGCGGCCATTGGTGGTGATGAAAAGGCCTATGCGGCGTTTCTGACGCGCACGGCTGCACTCGTCAGGGGCTTTGCGCGCCGCAAGATCGTGCATGGCGGCGTCGATCCCGAAGACGTGGTGCAGGAAACGCTACTGGCGATCCACACCAAGCGCCATACATGGATGGTTGATGCACCCGTGCTGCCATGGATCTATGCGATCGCGCGCTACAAGCTGATCGATGCCTTCCGCAGGCGGGGGCGTCGCGTGGAAGTGGAGATCGGCGAGATGGCCGACCTCTTGGCCCAGCCAGAGACGGAAACGGTCAGCGAGCGGGATATTGGCCGGGTGCTGGATAGCTTGACGCCGGGCCAGCGATCGGTGGTGTCGGCGATATCGCTCGACGGTCATTCGATCGGCGAGACCGCCGAGAAATTCGGCATGACGGAGACGGCCGTGAGGGTTGCCCTGCATAGGGGCCTGCAGGCCATCGCCAAGACATTTGGACGGAATTGACATGCAGACCGATGACCTGATCAAAGCGCTGAAAGCGGATGTGGCAAAGCCGGCAATGCCGCTTGGCCTGACCTGGTGGATCGCGCTCGGCTGCGCAACCGTCGTGGCGGCCGTCGCCTTCTTCCTGATGATCGGCCCGCGTCCGGATTTTGCAGCGGCCGCTGAAACCCTGCGTTTCCTGTTCAAATTCGTGGTGACGCTGCTGACAGCAACCCTTGCCTTTGCCCTGCTGCAACGCCTGTCGCGCCCGGATGATCAGGCGGGCCTCCCGGCGCGCTGGCTGATCGCAACGCCGCTTGTTCTCGCCGCCGCCGTGGTGGCCGAGCTCGTCGCCGTACCCCAGGATCAATGGGCCACCGTCTGGTGGGGCAGCAATATCCTGGTCTGTCTGACCTTCATTCCTTTGATCGGTATCGGTCCCCTCGCCATATTCCTGCTGGCGCTTCGTCACGGCGCCCCGACGCGCCCCGGCCTTGCCGGCACGGTGGCGGGCCTTCTCGCCGGCGGCCTCGCTGCCACCTTCTACGCCGCCCACTGCACGGATGACTCCCCGCTCTTCGTCGCCACCTGGTATTCGATTGCAGTTGCCGGTCTGGCTGCCCTCGGCGGCATTTTGGGAAGCCGCGTCGCCCGGTGGTAGGGGATTACAGCCCTTATCCCTGAAAACGATAACAGCCGGACGTTCCCGCCCGGCTCACGCTGCTGAAATACTCTCATTCCAGCTCTTTCGACCTTGGTCTTGACCGAAAACCTCACCGTCATGCCGACCGCCGAGCCGGCATCCAGCGCAATCAAGTCCTTGATTGCGAAAGACTCCTTTCACGGCACAGACGCGCCGTGGCTGGATTCCGGCCTTCGCCGGAATGACGGACGAATAGGGTCTCGCCAAATACGTATCTTTGTCACCACGCTCAGCCGGACGTTTCCGCTCGGCTCGCACTGCTGATAAAGGTGTGGTCCACGCGTGTAACTCTAAGTTCCCGTCATTCCGGCCTTGAGCCGGAATCTAGCCACGGCGCGTCTGCGCCGTGAAAAGAGTCATTATGATCAAAGACTTGATCGCACTGGATCCCGGCTCGGGGGCACTGCTGTCCGGTTTAAATTTGGTGGACATGGCGCACGGTGTTGATTCTACTTGTGTTCGAGCGTTTGGCGACGATCTCGGACACGAAAGGGGA
>NZ_FWXU01000036.1 GCF_900176345.1 Rhizobium sp. RU36D | reverse complement strand
ACACCCCAAATGCCCGGCAAAACAACAGCCGGGCCACAGAACCGCCGTCTGCAAAAACCAAAATCCCAAAAACTCGGCTTTATGCAACGGTCCCCTTGAGGGGGAGATGCCTGGCAAGGCAGAGGGGGGTTCCCAATACGACCCATCTCTGATGTCCAGAGGGCAGCCCCCTCATGTCCTCAGCACCCGGTAGATTGCCGGGATCACCAGCACGGTCAGCAGGGTCGAGGAGGCCAGGCCGAAGAGCAGGGAGATGGCGAGCCCCTGGAAGATCGGGTCGGTGAGGATCACGGCGGCGCCGATCATGGCGGCGAGCGCGGTCAGCAGGATCGGCTTGAAGCGGATGGCGCCGGCCTCGATCAGCACCTCCGTCAGCGGCCGCTCGGGCGTGCTGGCGTGACGGATGAAATCCACCAGCAGGATCGAATTGCGCACGATGATGCCCGCCAGTGCGATGAAGCCGATCATCGACGTTGCCGAGAAGGGCGCGCCGAATAGCCAGTGGCCGCCGAGGATGCCGATGAAGGTCAGCGGCACCGGGGTGAGGATGACGAGCGGCAGCTTGAACGAGCCGAACTGCGCGACGACGAGGATATAGATGCCGAGCAGCGCCACCATGAAGGCCGCCCCCATGTCGCGAAAGGTCACCCAGGTGACTTCCCACTCGCCATCCCACAGCAGCACGGGCTTGCTCTCGTCAGCCGGCTGGCCATGCAGCGCGATCTCGGGCTTGACCAGGCCGGTCCAGTCCATGCCGTCGAGCGCCTGCTGCACGGCGAGCATGCCATAGAGCGGGGCTTCGAAATCGCCGGCAAGCTCGGCCGTCACCATCTCGGCATAGCGGCCGTTATGGCGGAAGATCGGGAAGGAGGCGCGTTCCTCGGTGATCTTGACCACATCGCCAAGCTCAACGACCGAGCGCGAACCGGGCAGCAGGTTGGCCGGAATGGGCGTTGCCAGGAAGGTCTCGTCCAGCACCCGGGCGCTTTTCGGCCTGCCGATGATGATCGGGATGGGAGAGCGGCCGTCCCCGCGATGGGAATAGCCCACCGTCGTCGTGCCGTTCAGCATCGACAGCGTGTCGAACACGTCGCTTTCCGCCACGCCGAAGAAATCAAGGTCGTCGGTCGAGATGGTGGCGCGCTTGCGCAAAGCGGGCGTGCCATAGCTGTCATCGACATCGACGATGAATGGGACGGAGACGAAGGCCTGCTTCACCTTCTCGGCGGTCGCACGGCGGCTGTCGGCATCGGGCCCGTAGACTTCCGCCAACAGCGTTGCCATGACGGGCGGGCCCGGCGGCGGCTCGACAACCTTCAGCGAACTGCCTGCCGGCAGCGGCACGGAGGCGATCAGCCGCTGACGCAGGTCGAGCGCGATGTCGTGGCTGGTGCGCTCCCGGTCCGCCTTCGGTTTCAGGTTCACCTGTACGTCGCCCATATGGGTGGCCGAACGCAGATAGGCGTGGCGCACCAGGCCATTGAAATTGAACGGCGCTGCCGTTGCGGCATGGGTCTGCACCGACAGCACCTCGGGGGTCTCAAGCACCACCCGCGCCACCGCCGGGGCAATAGCATCCGTCGCCTCGACGGATGAGCCTTCCGGCAGGTCGATCGTGACCTGGAGTTCCGACTTGTTGTCGAAGGGCAGGAGCTTGACGGTGACGTCCTGGGTGTAGAACAGGCCGAGCGAGCCGATGGTGGCCGCACCGACCAGGGCCAGAAACATCCAGCTCGTCGTCTTGGAGGCAAGGATCGGCCGGGCAACGGCGGAATAGCCGCGGCCGAGCACGCCGCCCGAGGCATGATCTGCCGCATGATGCAGCGGCGCCTTGCCGGCGATCTTCAGCATCAGCCAGGGTGTGACGACCACGGCGACGAAGAAGGAGAAGATCATCGCGGCCGAGGCATTGGCCGGGATCGGGCTCATATAGGGGCCCATCATGCCCGACACGAAGAGCATCGGCAGGAGGGCGACGACGACGGTCAGCGTCGCCACGATGGTCGGGTTGCCCACCTCGGCGACGGCATCGATGGCAGCCTGGCGCCGATCCTTGCCATCTCCAAAACCCCAATGCCGGGCGATGTTTTCGATGACGACAATGGCGTCGTCCACCAGGATGCCAATGGAAAAGATCAACGCGAACAGCGAGACGCGGTTCAGCGTATAGCCCATCAGGTTGGCGGCAAACAGCGTGAGCAGGATGGTCACGGGAATGACGATGGCGACGACGAAGGCCTCGCGCCGGCCGATGGCGACCCAGACCAGGGCGATGATCGACAGCGTCGCCAGCCCCAGATGGAACAGCAGCTCATTGGCCTTTTCGTTGGCGGTCTCGCCGTAGTCGCGCGTCACCTCGACATGCATAGTGTCCGGGATCAGATTGCCTTCGAGCGCGCTGACCCGATGCAGGATCTCCTCGGCCACGACAACGGCATTGGAGCCGGCGCGCTTGGCGATCGCCAGCGTGACAGCCGGAACACGGCGCAGCTCGCCATTCTCACCGCGGGTCACGGTGGAGGCGCGTGCTTCCGTGGTATCGGTGGTGAAGGAAACATCGGCAACGTCGCGGACATAGACCGGACGGTTGTCGCGTGTGGTCAGCAGAAGATTGCCTATATCGGCCGGTGTTGCCAGCGTTTCGCCGGCCACGAGCTCGATCTGCTGGCCCTTGTCGCGCACCAGGCCGGTGGAGAAGGACCGGTTGGCGGAGCCGACCTTGGCCTGCAGCTGCTGTAGCGTGACGCCGTAAAGCGCGAGCTTTTCGCTGTCGGGCGCAATCCGGATCGCATCTCCGCTCTCGCCGACGAGATAGCTCAAGCCGACATCGTCGATCTTGGCCAGTTGGACGCGAAGCTCGCGCGCGATCCGGGTGAGGTCGGCGGCGGTGACGTCCTGGCCCTTGTCGAGGGATGGCGTCAGCGTCAGCGCGACGATCGCGACGTCATCGATCGTGCGGCCGACGACCAGCGGCTCGGGAATGCCGACCGGTATGCTTGAGATATTGGCCCTGATCTTGTCGTGGACGCGCAGCACCGCCGAATCACCCGAGGTGCCGGTGACGAAGCGCGCGGTGACCATGACCTGGTCATCGGAGGTCTGGGAATAGACATGCTCGACATCGTTGATGCCCTTGATGATCGTCTCCAGGGGCTCGGTGACGAGCTTCACGGCATCTTCGGCCTTGAGGCCGTCAGCGCGCACGATGATATCCACCATCGGCACGGAAATCTGCGGCTCCTCCTCGCGCGGCAGCGTCATCAGCGCCAGGAGACCCAGCGCAAAGGCCGCCATCAGGAACAGCGGCGTGAGCGGCGAGCTGATGAAGGCCTTTGTCAGGCCGCCCGCAATTCCAAGTCCAGGGGCTTTCATGGCAGGATCACCTCATCGCCTGAATTCAGTCCGGTCAGCACTTCGACCATCGCGATGCCCTGAATGGAGATCGGCGCTGTCGTGATGACGGCCCGCTCCGCCACCGTGCCGCCGATCTGCACGGCAACATAGTCCAGGCCGAAGCGGCTCCTCAGAGCCGCCTGCGGCACCAGGAGCGCCATGCGCTCGCCAACCGGCACGCGCACCAGCAGCCGCTTGTTGACAAATTCGGTCGGGAGGTCGTTCACCTCGACATCGGCAATGACGCGGCCGTTGTCGATCTCCGGATAGATCTTGGCCAGGCGCCCGCTGCGGGCGACCGCGCCATTGCCATCCTCGATCTCCAGCGAGGCGCCCTCGACCAGCAGCACCGCATGGCGCTCCGGCAAGGCGAGACGCAGGAAGAAGCCGCCGCCGCCGACCATGGCGACCGTTTCGCCCGCCATGACCACGGCATCGCGCGTGACCGGGACGCTCAGCACTTTGCCGGAGACGGGCGCCAGCACAGTGCCTTCCCTGCCCTGTTGCACGACGACGGAGCGCTGGGCCTCGGCGGCGGCGATCTGGTTGCGGATCACATCAACCTGGGTGCGCAGGGCATCCAGGCGCTGGGCGGTGGTGACGCCGCGCTTGATCAGTTCCTCGCCGCGCGCCAGCTCGGCCTCGGCATTGGCCATGGAGGCCCTCAAACCCAGAAGCTGGGCATCGATTGCCGCGATCTGGAAATCGATCTTGTCATCCTGGACGGTGGCGATGATGTCGCCCGCCGCCACTATGTCGCCCTCGCTCACCTTGAGGTCGCTCAGGGTACCGCCAATGCGGGCCCTGGCCGGCACGCTGTCGCGCGCCTCCACGCGGCCATAGACGGCCTTCCATTCCGGCACCTTGACCGGCTGGAGCGTGAGGCCAGCCGCGCCGGCAAGCGATGTGGAGGCGACAAGAGCCATTGATGTGGCCAGAGCGCGAGCGAAGGGGAAGCCGGGCATGGAGGCGGTCCTTTGGTTCAGGGGATCAGAAGGCGGTGCCGGGGCGGGCGCCGAGCTTCTTGAAGATCATCGCGGCCGGGCAGAAGCCGGTGAAGGCGGATTGCAGCAGATTGGCGCCGATAAAGACCGTGAACCAGACAAACAGCGGGTGCACGAACATCGTCAGCGCGACGGAAAGCAGAACCATGACGCCGGCAAAGGCGAAAACCATGCGATCGAGAGACATAGGAACCTCCTGGTATATATATCTACATATATTCGTATATATGAGGATTATCTGGTCCGCAAGGGGAAAGTTTGCCAGGGTGCTTGAAGGCGAGGGCCACAACAGGCTATCGGCAATGTCAGGCGTAGATGGCCGTTACCGCCGGAAACAATAAGTTACGCCAGCCCTGCAACGTTCCTGTTGCGACTTCAATCGATTGAAATAGATTTCGCGCTGACTTGCGGGAGTGAACTTATGAACGACTCAGTGAAACCGGACAGCGCGGCGCTGTCTCCATCGCCCCTATTTCCCCCGACCCGGGTGGCAGTGTCGCTGCTATTCCTGGCCAATGGCTTCATGATGGGCAACTGGGCGCCCAAGATTCCGGAATTTGCAGCACGTTTGCAGATTTCCGAAAGCGGCATCGGCCTGATGCTTCTGGTTTTCGGTATCGGCTCTCTGGCGATGATGCCGGTGGCGGGATCGCAAATCGCCCGCTATGGCTCGGACCGCGTGGTGAAGGTGGCGACGATCCTCTTCATTCCGACGCTGCTGCTGGTGACGCTCGCACCTGATATCTGGACCGGCGCCGTGGCCGTCTTCCTGTTCGGCGGCCTGACGGGCGCCATGGACGTGGCGATGAATGCCAATGCCGTCGAGGTGGAGCGCAAGATGCGCCGCTCGATCATGTCGTCCTGCCATGCCTTCTGGAGCCTGGGAGGGCTGATCGGCGCTGGCTCCGGCGGTTTCCTGATCGCCTATATGGGCGGGCTTGGCCATACGATCCTGATCACCGTCGTGGCGGCCGTGATGTTCCTGATTGCCCGGCCGCTGATCCTGCGTGATCCGCCGCATGTTGCGGAGGAAGGCAAGCCGAAAGCCGGCCTGCCGCTCTCGCCGTTGCCATGGCTGATCGGCCTGGTAGCGTTGTTCTCGATGATCCCGGAAGGCGCGGTGCTGGATTGGGGTGCGATCTATCTGCGCAACGAACTCGGCGCGTCCGTTGCCTTGTCGGGCCTTGCCTATGCCGCCTTCTCGCTGACCATGGCGATCATGCGCTTTGCCGGCGACCTGGTGCGCGACCGGTTTGGCGCGGTCCGGACGCTCCGGGTCTCCACGGCGCTGTCCTTCATCGGCCTCATCGTCGCGGGTTCGGCACCCAGCATCACCATCGCCATGATCGGCTTCGCCATTGCCGGTATCGGCATATCGAACATGGTGCCGATCGCCTTTTCCGCCGCCGGCAACGTGCCGGGCCTGGCGCCGGGCATCGGGCTGTCCGTCGTGACGACCATGGGCTATTCGGGCATCCTGTTTGCCCCGTCGATCATCGGCTTCATTGCCGAGCATACCGGCATGGCTGTGATCTTCCTGGTGCTGGCGCTGTTCAACATCCTGGTCTTCGCGCTTTCCTCGCTCGCCCGGCATGCAGACCGGGCCAGCGGGCATTGAACACTCCCGAATGCTCTTGTCCGACCCCCTCATCCCCCTGACGGGACCTTCTCCCCGCCGGGGAGAAGAGGGCAAGAGCCGCAGCGCTTCGGACGTTCCTCTACCCTCCGGGGAGAGGGTGGCCGAGCGGAGCGGAGGCCGGGTGAGGGGGCTGCGCGCGCCAGGGTCGATGATGTCCAAGCTATCAGGCGAAGGTGAATTCCTTCGATAGCGGCAGGCGGCGAACGCGCTTGCCGGTCAGTGCGAAAAGCGCATTGGCCAAGGCCGGGGCCGCGGGCGGGGTGCCGGGCTCGCCGGCGCCGCCCATGAAGGGCGAATTCTCCATGAGTTCGATCTCGACCTCAGGGCTCTGGTTCAGCCGCAGCGAGTCGAAGTCGTGGAAATTGGATTGCTGCACGATCCCGTCCGCGAAAGTGATTTCCTGCAGCATGGCGGCCGAGAGGCCGTAGAGAATGCCGGACATCAGCTGCGCCTTGTAGTTTGCCGGATCGAGCACCAGGCCTGGATCGGCGGCACACCACACTTTTTCGATGCGGATGCCGGCATCCGACTGCGAGACCTCCACCACTTGGGCCACCCAGGTACCGAAAGAGAGCGAGAATGCCATGCCGCGCGCCCGGCCCGCAGCCGGCGGAGTCTGCCAGCCCGACATGGCGGCGACCTTCTCCACCACGGCCAAAGCCACCGGATAGTCGGCCATCAGTTTGCGCCTCAGCGCCAGCGGATCGGTCTTTCCGGCAAGGGCGATCTCGTCGATGAAGCTCTCATGCATGAAGCTGTTGTAGGAAAAGCCGACCGAGCGCCAGAAGCCCACGGGCACCCCGACATCCACCTTGCGGCCATCTATCTGGTAGTTGGCAATGGCATAGGGCTGGTTATAGGCGCCGTCGATCAGCGAGTTGTCCGGCCCGCCCATGGGCACATCGGGGAAATAACGCGGCACGGCACTGGCGACGACCGAGGGGGAGGCGACGGATGCCGCCAGGGCCACCGGCAAGCCGTCTTGACCAATGCGGGCCTTGTAGCGCGCCTTGGCGATCGGTCGGTAAGGCCCATGGCTCAGGTCTTCCTCCCTGGTCCAGGTCACCTTGACCGGGCGTCCCTGCGTCAGCAGCGCCAGACGGATGGCATAGTCGGAAAAGTCCGGCTCGATCCGCCGGCCGAAGCCGCCACCGAGATAAGTCGTGTGAACCTGGACCTTTTCGGCGTCGATGCCGGGAATGCGTCCGGCAATGGCCTTGATGACGGTCGGGCTCTGGTTCGGCGCCCAGACATCCAGCACGCCATCCTTGAACCGTGCCGTGGCATTCATCGGTTCCATCGCCGCATGGGAGAGGAACGGCGCGTCATATTCGGCCTCGATCACGCTTTCACGCGGCGCGTCGGCGAAAGCGACATGGATGTCGCCTGATGTCCTCAGCGTGAAGAAATCATTGCCGTCGAGGGCCGCGCTCAGCCGCGCTTCCATCTCGGCGGTGCTTTGAATGTTCGCCCCCGGTCCCCACTCGGGAGTCACGGCATCCGCGGCCTTGAAGGCGCGCCAGGTATTGTCAGCGATGACGGCGTAACCCTGGCCATAGGGGCTGTCGAGCCGGACGATCTTCTGCACGCCCGGCATGGTGCGGGCAACCGTGTCGTCGATATTGCGAAGCGCCCCGCCAGGCGACGGGTTGATGCGCACCGTGGCATAGAGCATATCGGGCAGGTCGACATCGACGCCGTAGATCGGCGCGCCGGTCACCTTGGCCAGCATGTCCTTGCGCGGCTGCGATTTGCCCAGGATCTTCCATTCGCCTCGCGGGCGAAGGCTAATATCCGACGGCGGCGCAATGGTCGCGGCTTTCGCGGCGAGCGAACCATAGGTGGCTTCGCGACCGGAGGCGGTATGCAGCACCTTGCCGGCTTCCGTCTTCAGGGAATTGGCGGGCACGCCCCATTCTGCAGCGGCTGCAGCCTTCAGGCTTTCGCGGGCGCCGGCGCCGGCATGGCGCATCTTCTCGAAGCCATCGCCTAGGGAGGATGACCCGCCGGTAAACTGCACCGCGATGAACTTGCCCACCACGCCCATGGTGGCGCGCAGGCTCTCGGCCATCCAGCCCCGGTCGAATTGCGGCACGGGCGCGCCTTCCTCCAGCGCGCCGCTATTGTAATAGGCCGATCCTTCAGGCCCGTGCTCGATGGTGACCTGCTCCAGCGTGACATCGAGTTCCTCGGCCACCAGGGCCGCGAGTGTCGTCTGGATGCCCTGCCCCATCTCGGCGCGGGGCGCGATGATGGTGATGGCATTGTCGGCGCCGATCTTGAGATAGGGATTGAAGGTCGCCTCGCCCTCGGCAAGTTCGCCTTGGAGCGGATTGGGATAGGGCTTGCGATAGCTGTAATAGCCGAAGGCGACACCGCCGGCGACGGCGGCCGCGCCGAACAGGAATGTGCGTCGTGCGATCTTGGCGATACCCATGGTCAAACCCCCGCCATCTCGACCGAGGCCTTGCGGATCGCGGCCTTGATCTTCGGATAGGTGCCGCAGCGACAGAGATTTCCGGCCATGGCTTCGGCGATCTCCTCGTCGCTCGGGTTTGGATTTCCCTCCAGCAGTGCGACGGCATTCATGATCTGGCCCGCCTGGCAATAGCCGCATTGGGCCACCTGTTCATCCATCCAGGCCTGCTGCACAGGGTGCAGCCGCTCGCCCTCAGCTAGGCTCAAGATCGTGCGGACCTCGCCCGTGACATCAGCGGCTGCGATGGAACAGGAGCGGACCGCTGCGCCATCAATGATGACAGTGCAGGCGCCGCAGAGACCGGCGCCGCAGCCAAATTTCGGCCCCTTGATGTTGAGCATGTCGCGCATGGCCCAGAGCAGGGGCATATCCGGCTCGACTTCGATGGTATACGGCTTGCCGTCGATAATGAGGTTCACTTGATGGCCCTCTGCGCTTATGGTTGGAGGCGGAAATCAATTGCTGACAAAATATCAAAAAATGTCATAATGTCAATTATGGATGAAACCAAAGAGGATTCGCGGCGGGCGGCGGTGCTGGCCGAGGCTTTCACCGCCTTCGTGACCTATGGCTACAAGCGCACGACGATGGACGACATCGCGCGCGCGGCCGGCATGTCGCGCCCGGCGCTGTACCTGCTGTATCGCAATAAATACGAGATCTTCGAAGCCTTGATGCTGTCGATGATGACGGAGATGGAGGCTGAGCTTGCCGCCTGCTTCGACGCCGACCTGCCGCCGGTCGCCAAGGTGAAGTCGGCGATGCGCATCGGATTCCTGGACGGGTATCACAAGATCAGGAACACCCCCCATGGCGCCGAACTCTTCGACCTGAAGAATGCCGAAGCCGCCGACCTGTTTCGCCAATGGCTGGCGGTGGTGGAGAACGGCCTGTCGAGCGGGTTGAAGCGGGAGGCGGAGGCCGGCCGCATCGATCTGACGCGCACCAGAGTTTCGCCGGAACGGCTGACGACCCTTGTGATCGACGGCTTCGAGGGCGCCAAGGCGCGGATGACGACATTCGAGGACCTGGAGGCCAAGGTGTGCGATCTGGTGGACGTGGTCCTGGGGCCTTTGACGGTGCGGTGAAGGCCGCTGCCTTGGAGTTGACTTTTTCCTGCAGTTGACAAGGCGGCATGTTTGATCCACCTGAAATGCAGGCCAGATTCCCCGTGCGAGAGCGTCATGACGCAAGCTGAAGAGTTCGATCCCAAACCGCGGCGCGCGACGGTTGCCGTCGATGTCGGCGGTGTCATCGTCGGCGGCGGTGCTCCCGTCGTCGTGCAGTCCATGACCAATACGGATACCGCCGACGTCGATGCGACGGTGGCGCAGGTCGCCGCCCTGCACCGGGCAGGCTCGGAATTGGTGCGCATCACCGTCGACCGCGACGAAAGTGCCGCCGCCGTGCCGAAGATCCGGGAGCGGCTGGAGCGGCTCGGCCTCGACGTGCCGCTGATCGGCGACTTCCATTACATCGGCCACAAGCTGCTGGCGGATCACCCCGCCTGCGCCGAAGCCTTGGCGAAATACCGCATCAATCCCGGCAATGTCGGCTTCAAGGCCAAGAAGGACAAGCAGTTCGCCGAGATCATCGAGCGGGCAATCCAGTTCGACAAGCCGGTGCGCATCGGCGTCAACTGGGGCTCGCTGGACCAGGAACTGCTGACCAAGCTGATGGACGACAACCAGGCCAACGGCTTTCCGCTGACCGCCCAGCAGGTGATGCGCGAAACCATCGTGCAATCGGCGCTGATATCAGCCGAGCTGGCCGAGGATGTTGGCCTGGCGCGCAACCGCATCATCCTCTCGGCCAAGGTCAGCAATGTGCAGGACCTGATCGCCTGCTACTCCATGCTGTCGGGCCGCACCGACCACGCCCTGCATCTGGGCCTCACCGAGGCCGGCATGGGCTCCAAGGGCATCGTCTCTTCGGCTGCCTCGCTCGGCATCCTGATGCAGCAGGGCATCGGTGACACGATCCGCATTTCGCTAACGCCGGAGCCGGGCGGAGACCGCACCCGCGAGGTTCAGGTGGCACAGGAACTGCTGCAGGTCATGGGCTTCCGCCAGTTCCTGCCCGTGGTCGCCGCCTGTCCGGGCTGCGGCCGCACCACCTCGACGGTGTTCCAGGAGCTTGCCCAGAAGATCGAAAGCGATATCCGTCGCAACATGCCGGTCTGGCGTCAGAGCTATCCCGGCGTGGAGGGCCTGAAGGTCGCCGTGATGGGCTGCATCGTCAATGGTCCCGGCGAAAGCAAGCATGCCGATATCGGCATTTCGCTTCCCGGCACCGGCGAACTGCCGGCCGCACCCGTCTATATCGACGGCAAGAAGGCGATGACGCTGCGCGGCACCAATATCGCCGCCGACTTCGAGGCCGTCGTCGCCGACTATATCGAGAAACGCTACGGCCGGAAAAACGCCGCCGAATAGAGCTCTGTGCCTGCAGGCATTTATCTTTATATTGCCCGAATCATTGTGTTGAGGATGCGGGGCCGAACGCGGCTGACGCCATGGAGACGAGAGATCCGATGATCAAGAGACTGACGATCGTCGCGCTTGCCGCGACCTACCTGACCGCCTGCACGACCACGGATCCCTATACCGGCGAGCAGAAGATGTCGAACACGGCAGGCGGTGCGGTTCTGGGCGCGGCGCTCGGTGCCGTCGGCGGTGCCGTCATCGGTGGCGGTGGCCGCGACAGCCGCAATGGCGCGCTGATCGGCGCCGGCATCGGCGCCCTCGCCGGCGGCGCGATCGGCAATTACATGGACCAGCAGGAGGCCGAACTGCGCGCGCAACTGCAGGGCACCGGCATTTCGGTAACCCGCATGGGCGACCGGATCATCCTCAACATGCCCTCCAACATCACCTTTGCCACGGACCAGTATGCGGTGATGCCGCAATTCTATCCGACCCTGAACTCGGTCGCGATCGTCTTGAACAAGTTCAACCGCACCCTGGTCGACATCAACGGCCACACGGACTCGACCGGCAGCCTTGAGCATAACCAGACCCTGTCGCAGAACCGCGCCCAGTCGGTCGCGAATTACCTGTTCGGCCAGGGGCTGGACCCGCGCCGCGTCTCGGCCGTCGGCTTCGGCCCGAGCCAGCCGATCGCCTCCAACTCCACCCCCGACGGCCGCGCCCAAAACCGCCGCGTCGAAGTCACCATCGCACCCATTACCCAAGGCTAATCCGGAGGATTATGCCGGGGTTGATGCTCAGGGATTGGGCCCCGGGGTTAGTCGCAGGATTGGCTTGGGTTAGTCGCAGATAAGACCGGGTGCTCATCTCGTGGAGTGTGCCTGGTGTTTATCTGCGGGTTTCCTTGGCGTGATACGCATCGCGAAACTCAGGGCGTGAGGCCTACCCCCTCTGCGTTGCCAGGCATCTCCCCCTCAAGGGGGGAGATCGGATTGCCGGTCCCGCTCGCCCTTTGATCAAGCGCCGAAAGGCCAGCGATGGACTGCGGAATTGCCGCGGGTCGATCTCCCCCCTTGAGGGGGAGATGGCCGGCAGGCCAGAGGGGGTTAGCTCGGGCGCTGCAATCCCGGTAGAACGCGAAAGCCCTGCCTACCTCCCCGTCATGCCATATCAGCAGAATCCCCCGAGCGCCCCTACTTCCCCGCCAACCACCGCTCCACCAGTTCCACCCAGAAGCTGGTTCCAAGCGGCAGGATGTCGTCGTTGAAGTCGTAGCGGGGGTGGTGCAGCGGCGGATCGCTTTCAGTGCGGGCACTGCCGAGGAAGAAGTAGCTGCCGGGACTTTCCGCCAGCATATAGGCGAAGTCCTCGCTACCCATGCTGGGGCGTTCCATCTCCATGACATTCTCGGCGCCGGCGAAATCGGTGGCCAGTGTCCGCAGGAAGTCGGTCTCGGCCTTGTGGTTGACGGTGGCGTTGTAACCCCTGGAATAATCGATCGTCACGCCCATGCCATAGCTTGCCGCCTGGCCCTCGGCGATGGTGCGGATGCGGTGTTCCAGAAGGTCGCGGACGCGCGGCGAGAAGGAGCGGATGGTGAGCAGCATTTCCGCCCGTTCGGGAATGACATTGCTGGCCATGCCCGCATGGAAGGCGCCGACCGTCACGACACAGCTATCGATCGGGTGGACATTGCGCGAGGCAATGGTCTGCAGGGCCATGATGATCGAGGCGCCGCAGACGATCGGGTCCAGATTGTCCTGCGGCTCGGCGCCATGGCCGCCGCGGCCATTGACGGTGATGCGGCATTCATCGACCGAGGCCATGATCGGCCCCTCGCGGAACACGAATTTGCCAAACGGCATCGACGGGTCGTTATGCAGCGCAAACACCGCGTCGCAGGGAAAGCGCTCGAACAGCCCATCATCCATCATCAGCTTGGCGCCGCCGAAATTCTCCTCCGCCGGCTGGAAGATCAGGTGCACCACACCGTCGAAATTCTTCCGCTCGGCAATGATCTTCGCCGCGCCCAGCAGCATGGCGGTGTGGCCGTCATGACCGCAGGCATGCATGACGCCGGGCGTCTTGCTCTGGTAATCAAGCCCGGTTTCCTCATGGATCGGGAGCGCGTCGAAATCCGCGCGGATGCCGATGCTGCGGGTGCCCGTGCCGTTGCGCAGGGTTGCGACCACGCCGGTCTTGCCAAGGCCGCGGGTCACCTCATAGCCCATGGCGCCGAGCTGTTCGGCAACGAAATCCGAGGTCTTGAATTCTGAGAGCCCGATCTCGGGATGCTGATGGAGATAATGCCTGTTGGCGACGACCTCGGGCATGTAATTGGAAAACTGGCTCTTCATCACTCTCTCGCTTCGGCTCCCATGTCCCATATGCGGGGCCATGTCAGGCATGTCTCGTCGCGCGTGGGCTGGCCCTCGCGCAAGTGTCACTCTCAAGCCTCAAGTCTCGCACTTGTTGGCGGCCGGCTCAAGCTTGTGCTGCAGGCAGGCCCTCGCGTCATTCCTGTATACGACCTCCGCGCCGGCTTGACCCCGGCCACGTTCGCGCGGAAGCTGTCTTGACAAGGTCGGCGGCACGGATGCCCGGCGGCCTTCATCGATGCGACGTGCCGAATGTAAGGAGCCACCATGGCCGCAGGAACGAAGACGGTCGGACAGGCACTTGTGGAAATCCTCGAGGCAAACGACGTGGATACGGTGTTCGGCATACCGGGCGTGCACACCGTAGAGCTTTATCGCGGACTTGCCGGATCGAATATCCGCCACGTCACGCCGCGCCATGAACAGGGTGCCGGCTTCATGGCGGATGGCTATGCCCGCGTCAGCGGCAAGCCCGGCGTATGCATCGTCATCACCGGCCCCGGCCTGACCAATACGATCACCGCCATGGCCCAGGCCTATCAAGACAGCGTTCCCATGCTGGTGATCTCGGGCGTCAACGCCCGGGCGACGCTTGGCCGGGGGCGCGGGCAGCTGCATGAACTGCCGGACCAGCGGGGCATGATGGCAACGCTCGCCCTGATGTCCCACACCCTGCTCGACCCGAACGAGTTGCCCGATGTCATGGAGCGGGCCTTCCTGCTGTTGCGCTCCGGCCGACGCGGCCCCGTGCATATCGAAATCCCAATCGACGTCATGGGTTTGCCGATCGAGCTCGGGCCGATCTCCAGTCCGATCATCTCAGGCCCACGTTGCGACATATCGAGCCTGCTCGACATCGCCATCAAGTGCCAGGAGGCGACGCGGGCGGTTATCCTCTGTGGCGGCGGTGCCATCACGGCGGCACCCGGCATCGAGATATTGGCCGAACGGCTGGATGCGCCGATCGTGACGACGGTCAATGCGCGCGGGCTGTTCTACGGTCACCCCCTGTCCGTTCCCGCCAGCCCCAGCCTGCGGGCCGTGCGCACGCTGCTGTCGCAGGCGGACCTGGTGCTGGCGCTCGGCACCCAGATGGGCCAGACCGATTACGACATCAACAACGACAAGGGCTTCCCCGTCATCGAGAACCTGGTGCGGGTGGATATCGATGCGGCCCAGCTTGCCCGCGGGCCGACGGGTCAAGTGGCGGTGCATTCCACCGTCAACAACCTCGTCGACGACCTCTTGAGCGAGATCGGAGGCGCCAAGGCCTCCCATGGCGGCGCGGCACGTGCCGAACTGACGCGCAAGGCTGCCCGCGCCGAGCTTGACAACAAGATGCGCTGCGAGATCGATATCCTGGAGACGATCCGCGATACGCTGCCCGGATGCATCATCGTTGGCGATTCCACCCAAGCCGTCTATGCTGGCAATTTCTATTATGATGCCGGCCGCATCCGCGGATGGTTCAACGCCGCCACAGGCTATGGCGCCCTCGGCTATGGTCCGGCGGCGGCGATCGGCGCCAGCCTCGCCGATCCTAGCGCCTCGGTCGTCTGCCTCACGGGCGATGGCGGCCTGCAATTCTCCCTCGCCGAACTCGGTTCCGCCCGGGATGCCGGGGCAAAGGTGATCTTCCTGGTCTGGAACAATGACGGCTATGAGGAGATCAAGAACTACATGATCGACCGGGATATCCAGCCGCTCGGCGTCCATCCCACGCCGCCGGATTTCCTGAAGATCGCCGATGCCTACGGGCTGCCTGCCGTGCGGCTCGATGCCATATCGCAACTGCCGGAGGCCCTGCTGGCGGCGTCCGAAACCGACGGCCCCTCGCTCATCGAAATCCACCAGCACCACACCCGGGGCGCGACGGCGTAACCGGGCCGCGCGCGCAGCTTTTGCCTGATGTGGGGAGACGCGGATCCCTGCGTCGTCGCGCTTTTGGCGGCTCTCCCGATCATTTATGGGCCAAGTGGAGCAAATCCACCGGCACGCCGCAAAATTGCTACACAATCTTATGGGAATTGCTCTAGATACCGATGCGCGGGAGCGATGCATCGACAATCGCGACGCGTGAGCGTGGGAGGGGCAAGCGATGACGGACAAGCCGGCCAGCGACAGCCGGCCTGCTGCAGGCCGCAGCACGGCACCCAGGGCAATCCTGCGGCAGGATCCGCACGCCGTTCGCGAGGCCAAGGAAAACAATCTCGAGGTTGCCATCGGCCATGAGGTGCGCGCCTTTCGCAAGCATCTCGGCATCACCGGCGCCGATCTCGCATCCGCCACCGGCATTTCGCTCGGCATGCTCTCGAAGATCGAGAACGGCAACACGTCGCCATCGCTGACCACGCTGCAGGCGCTGGCCCGCGCGCTTGGCGTTCCCGTCACCGCCTTTTTCCGCCGCTTCGAGGGGGAGCGCAATGCGGTCTTCGTCAAGGCGGGCGAAGGGCTCGAGATCGAGCGGCGCGGCACCCGCTCCGGCCACCAGTACAAGCTGCTCGGCCATATCGGCAATACCGCGAGCGGCGTGCAGGTCGAGCCCTATCTGATCACGCTGACGGCGGATTCGGACACATTTCCGGCCTTTCAGCATGATGGGCTTGAACTGATCTACATGCTGGAGGGCGAGGTGAAATACCGCCACGGAGAGAAGCTCTACACGATGCGGCCGGGCGACAGCCTGTTCTTCGACGCCGATGCGCGGCATGGTCCGGAGGTGCTGGTGAAGCTGCCGATCCGCTTCCTGTCGATCATCTCCTATCCGGATCGGAGAGACGGCGGTTGAGCGTGATGCCAGGAGGGGAGGAAGGATTGGACATGGGGTGGCATATCAGGGCAGATTTGTCGCGCGCGGCGCCGAAAGCGCTTGCTAGCGCTTTGAATTTCGGCATAAAAAAGCCATTTTCGTCACCAAGCACGAAACAAATCGTGCAACGAACGGTTCTCCACTGCCGCAGCAACAGTCCAGGCCCATCCGCATGAGCACTAGCAAGACCTGGCCAAGGTAACCCGGTGGGCGACAATCTCCCGCTTGGGTCCATGCCAAGCATACACATCACACTTCAAGCCTGGATATAGAATCCGCGATCATGTTTTTTGACACCAAGCCCGATGCCGGACGCGAACCGGAGACCAAGCAGATCGATCATAACGATGCGATCCGCGCCGCCTATTCCACGATGGAAGAGCTGACCGAGATCGGGGTGCTGCTGGGTCGCGATGGAGCCAGGGAGCTTCCCGGCTTCAACGAGTTCGATTTCTTTGCCCGGCACAAGGAAAACGAAAAGGAGATCCTGCGGGTCTATCGTGCCACGGCGGCGGATGTCGAGGCAGGTGCCACCATCACGCCGGCGGCCGAATGGCTGCTGGACAACCACTACATCATCGAAGAAGCGATCCAGGAAGTCCGCCGCGATTTTCCGCGCCGGTTCTACAAGCAGCTTCCCAAGGTGCGCATCGGCGGCATGGAACTGCCGCGCACCACGCTGATCGCCTGGCTCTATGTCGCCCATACCCACAGCACCGTATCGCAGGAAAGCCTGACCGCCATGGTCGAGGGCTTCCAGCAGACGCAGGTGCTGGAGATCGGCGAGCTCTGGGCGCTGCCGTCGATGATCCGCTATGTGCTGATCGAGAACCTGCGCCGCATCTCCACCCGCGTCGACCGCTCCCGCCGCATGCGCCGCAAGGCCAACGAAGTGGCCGACGAGATTATCCGTCTCAACGATCCCGCCGCCTGCACCGAGCTTCTGGCGCGCATCGAGACGCTGGCCGACGACAACACCTTCGCCACCCAGTTCCTCTACCGCCTGCGCAATGGCTCGCAGAACACCAGCTTTGCGGTATCCTGGCTCGAAGAACGGCTGGAAAAGGCCGGCCGCACCGCCGAGGAGGCGATGAGCGCCGAGCATAACCGGCTGTCCTCGGGCAATGTCACGACAGGCAATATCGTCAAGAGCCTGCGCGAGATTGACGACAAGGAATGGTCGGTCTGGGTCGAGGACGTCTGCCACGTCGACAAGATCCTGCGGCTGCACAGCGATTACAGCGCGCTGGATTTCGGCTCGCGCAATGCCTATCGCAACCAGATCGAGAAGTTGGCGCGCCGCTCCGACATGACGGAGATCGAAGTCGCGCAGGTCGCGATCGACATGACCTCCAAGGCGACGCTGGCACCGGAAGAAAATGCGCAGCAGCCCAATGTCGGCGGCCTGCTCGTCGGCATGCACCGGGCCAAGCTCGAAGAGGCGATCGGTTATCGCCCGCCGCTGATCCAGCAGACCATCCGCCTGGTGCGCAAGCTGAACTGGCTGTCGATCGCGGTGCCGGTCATCGGCCTGACGGTTGCGGCCATGGCGGCCGCGGGCTGGTTCCTCAATGGTCAGGAGGTTTCGACGCCGCTCCTGGTGCTGATGCTGCTGATGTTTGCGCTTCCGGCCTCCGAAGGCGCGACCGGTCTCTTCAACACGCTCGTCACCTTCATCGTCAAGCCAACCCGTATCGTCGGCTACGAGTTCAAGGAGGGCATTCCGCCCGAGGCCCGCACCCTCGTGGTCGTTCCCTGTCTCATCGCCAATCGCGACGACGTCGATGATCTCGTGCGCAATCTCGAGGTCCATTACCTCACCAATCCCCATGGCGACATCTTCTTTGCGCTGCTCAGCGACTGGCGCGACAGCCTGGTCGAGGAGACGCAAGCCGATCTGGAAGTGCTTGATTACGCCAAGCGCGAGATCGCGGCGCTCACGGCACGCTATGCCCATGACGGCAAGACGCGCTTCTACCTGTTGCATCGCCGCCGCATCTACAATCCGTCGGAAGGCGTGTGGATGGGCTGGGAGCGCAAGCGCGGCAAGCTGCACGAACTCAACATGCTGCTGCGCGGCGACCGCGATACGTCCTATCTGCCGGGCGCGAACATGGCGCCTGAGGATATTCAGTATGTCATGACCATCGATGCCGATACGCGGCTGATGCGCGAGGCCGTCACCAAGCTGGTCGGCAAGATGCATCACCCGATCAACCGGCCGGTGCTCGATCCCGATACCAACCGTGTCATCGAAGGCTATGGCCTGTTGCAGCCGCGCGTCACGCCGTCGCTGACGACCGGCAAGGACGCCTCGGTGTTCCAGCGGGTGTTTTCGATCAACCGCGGCGTCGATCCTTACGTCTTCACCGTCTCCGACGTCTATCAGGACATCACGGGCGAAGGCACCTTCACCGGCAAGGGCCTCTACCACGTCGATGCCTTCGAGGCGGCGCTCAAGGGCCGGATCGACGAAAACACCGTGCTCAGCCACGACCTGCTGGAAGGCTCGTTTGCCCGCTGCGCGCTGGTGACCGATGTCGAACTGGTCGAGGACTTCCCGACCCGCTACGAAGTGGAAGTGTCGCGCCAGCATCGCTGGGCCCGCGGAGACTGGCAGCTGCTGCCCTATATCCTCGATCCCATGCGCGGCATCACCGCGCTTGGCCGCTGGAAGATGGTGGACAACCTGCGCCGGTCGTTGACGCCGATCGCCTGGTTCTTCGCCTCTGTCATCGGCTGGTATGCCATGGCGCCGATGGGTGCGCTGATCTGGCAGTTGATCCTGGTCTTCTGCTTGTTCGTCGCCCCGACGCTCTCGCTCCTGTCCGGCCTCGTGCCGCGTTCCAGCGATATCGTGCCGCGCGCCCATTTCCAGTCGCTATGGATGGAGTTGCGCGCCGCCAATGCCCAGGTGGCGCTGCGGATCGTCTTCATCGCCGATACGGCCTGCATGATGGCGGATGCCATCGTGCGCTCGCTCTACCGCCTGTTCGTCAGCCGCCGGCTGCTCCTGGAATGGCGCACCGCCGCCAGCGTGCAGTCCGCCAAACAGGGTGACATCAAGGCCTATTACGGCTCCATGCGCCATGCACCGCTGCTCGCCGTGCTGACGCTGGTCGTCGCCCCCTTCCCGGATAATTATGGCTATCTGATCGGCCTGCCCTTCGTCACTCTGTGGGTGCTTTCGCCCCTGCTCGCCTGGTATGTCAGCCAGTCGGCGGAGACGGAAGACCGGCTCGTGGTGCCGGAAAATGCCTCGGTCGAGCTGCGCAAGATCGCTCGTCGTACCTGGCGCTATTTCGAGACCTTCGTCACGGCCCATGACAACTACCTGCCGCCGGACAATTTCCAGGAAGCGCCTGACCACATTGTCGCGCACCGCACCTCGCCGACCAATATCGGCGTCTACCTGCTGTCGGTCATCTCGGCGCGGCAGTTCGGCTGGATCAGCTTCGACCAGACGATCGAGCGCATGGAACAGACCATCGCCACCGTCGAGCGCATGGAGAAGCATCGCGGCCATCTCTACAACTGGTATCACACGGATAGCCTGAAGACGCTTGGACCGCGTTACGTCTCGGCGGTCGACTCGGGCAACCTCGCCGGTCACCTGATCGCAGTGTCCTCCGCCTGCCGGATCTGGGCCGAAGCGCCGTCTGCGCATCTGCAGGGCAATCTCGACGGCATCGGCGATGTCAGCGGCATCCTGCTGGAGGAATTGCGCCAGCTGCCTGACGATCGCAAGACGGTCCGGCCGCTGCGCCGGCGGCTCGAAGAGCGCATCGTCGGCTTCAGCAATGCGCTGGCTGCCGTCAAGCGCGAGCACGAATTCGCCTCGATCCGCATCATCAACCTCGCCGTGCTGGCGCGCGACATCGAGAAGCTCGCGTCGAACCTGCATCACGAGGTGAAATCGGACCAGAGCGCGTCGATCACGCAGTGGACCCGATCGCTGGTGTCGGCCTGCGAAGCCCATATCGCCGACAGCACCTTCGACCTCTCCAATATCGAGCCCATCCGCCAGCGGCTGATCCATCTGCGTGACCGCAGCCGCGATCTCGCCTTCTCGATGGACTTCCGCTTCCTGTTCCGCCCGGAACGCCGGCTGCTGTCGATCGGCTACCGCGTCGATGGTCGCGAACTGGACGAAGCCTGCTACGACCTTCTGGCCTCCGAGGCCCGCCTCACCAGCCTGTTTGCCATCGCCAAGGGCGATCTGCCGACCGAGCACTGGTACAAGCTCGGTCGCCAGGTCGTGCCGATCGGTGCCCGCGCGGCGCTGATCTCCTGGTCGGGCTCGATGTTCGAATACCTGATGCCGCCGCTCGTCATGCAGGAGCGTCAGGGCGGCATTCTGAACCAGACGAACAACCTGATCGTCCAGGAACAGATGAACCATGCCAAGCGGCTGGGCGGCATTCCCTGGGGCATTTCGGAAGCGGCCTTCAACGCCCGCGACCACGAACTGACCTATCAATACACCAATTTCGGCGTTCCCACGCTCGGCCTCAAGCGCGGTCTCGGCCAGAACGCCGTTATCGCGCCCTATGCCTCGATCCTGGCCAGCCAGTACGATCCGAAATCGGCGCTGCAGAACCTCGATCGCCTGCGCAAGCTCGGAGCGCTCGGCCAGTATGGCTTCCATGACGCTGTCGACTTCACGCCGACCCGCGTTCCCGAAGGCAAGACCTGCGCTGTGGTGTTTAACTACTATGCCCACCACCATGGCATGTCGATTGCCGCGGTTGCCAATGTCGCCTTCAACGGCTGGCTGCGCGAGCTTTTCCATGCCGATCCGGTGATCGAAGCGGCCGAACTGCTGCTGCAGGAAAAGGCACCGCGCGAAATCCCCGTGATGAGCGCGAAATACGAGCCGCAGACGCCGGGCAAGGGCCAGGCAGACCTGCTGCGTCCGGAAATCCGCACGATCACGGACCCCTTGGCCAAGGACCGCGAGGCGGTCTTCCTGTCGAATGGCCACTATTCCGTCATGCTGACGGCCACCGGCTCCGGTTTCTCCCGCTGGAACGGCCAGTCCGTCGCCCGCTTCAAGGCCGATCCGACCGAGGATCGCTGGGGTACCTTCATCTTCCTGCGCGACACGGCCTCCGGCCAGTGGTGGTCTGCCACCGCGGCACCGCGCCGGGCCGAGGACGAGAAGAACAAGGTCATTTTCGGCGATGACAAGGCCGAGTTCTACAAGACTGTCGGCGACCTGATGAGCCAGGTGGAATGCATCGTCGCAACCGAACACGATGCCGAAGGCCGCCGCGTCACGCTGCTGAACACCGGGCCCGAAGACCGCTATATCGAGGTCACCTCTTATCTCGAGCCGGTGCTCGCCTATGAGGATGCCGACAATGCCCATCCGGCCTTCTCGCGCATGTTCGTTAAGACCGAGTTCGGCCGCCGTCGCGACGTGATCCGCGCCGAGCGCAACAAGCGCAGCCCCGGCGACCCCGATATCTGCGTCGCCCATCTCGTGGTCGACAATGCCGGTCCGGGCCGTCCGACGGAATTTGAGACGGATCGCCGCCGGTTCATCGGCCGCGGCCGCAACCTGTCGGAGGCCGCCGCTTTCGATCCCGGCGCCACGTTGTCGGGTACCGATGGTTTCACGCTCGATCCGATCTTGAGCCTGCGCCGTGTCGTGCGCGTGCCCTCGGGCAAGAAGGTCAGCGTGATCTTCTGGACCATGGCCGCCCCCAGCCGCCAGGAAATCGACCGTGCCATCGAGCGCTACCGCCATCCCGATGCCTTCAGCCATGAACTCATTCATGCCTGGACCCGCGTACAGGTGGAAATGCGCCATTTCGCCATCACCTCGCAGCAGGCGGCGGCGTTCCAGCATCTCGGCCGTTACCTCGTCTATCCCGATCCGCATCTGCGCTCCGACCCGGATACGCTGCGCTCGGGTCTTGCGCCGCAGTCCAAGCTATGGCCGCTGGCGGTATCGGGCGACTATCCGATCATCGCGCTGCGCATCAACGACGACATGGATATCGAAATCGTCCGGGAAGCGCTGAGCGCCCAGGAATATCTGCGCCAGCGCGGCGTGGTCGCCGACCTCGTTGTCGTCAACGAACGCGCCTCCTCCTATGCGCAAGACATGCAGCACGCCATCGACGCCATGTGCGAGAACCTCCGCCGTGGCCAGCCCGAAGGCGCGCGCCAGCATGTCTTCGCGGTTCGCCGCGACCTGATGGAGGAAAGCACGTGGATGGCTCTGCTGGCCGCAGCCCGTGTCGTCTTCCATGCCCGCAACGGCAAGATCGTAGATCAGGTCAACCGGACGCTGTCGCTGTTTGCCACGCCGCGCCTGCCCGAAGGCATCGATGCGGAATGGCCCGGCCTGCTGCCGCAGGTTCCGGCCCTGGTCGAACCGGCGGTTGATGCAGCCCCTGACGGCTCCGACCTCACCTTCTGGAACGGCTTCGGCGGTTTTGCCGCCGATGGTCGCGAATATGTCGTGCGGTTGAATGCCGGCCAGTCGACACCGGCTCCCTGGGTCAATGTCATCGCCAACCCCCGTTTCGGCTTCCACATCGCCGCAGAAGGCGGAGCCTTCACCTGGAGCCGCAACTCGCGGGATTACCAGCTGACCTCCTGGTCGAATGACGCCGTCATGAACCGTCCCGGCGAGGCCTTCTATGTCGTGGACCTTGATAGCGGCGAGGCCTTCTCGCCCTTCGTGGCGCTCGACAACAATGCCTCGAGCCGCTTCGAGATCCGCCACGGCCTCGGCTACTCCACCTTTGTCAGCCGGCATAACGGGTTGACGCTGGAACTGACGGTCACGGTCGATCGCGAAGCCCCGCTGAAGCTTGCCCGCCTGACGATCCGCAATGACGGCGCCGAAGCGCGTCGCCTGCGCGCCTATGGCTATGCGGAATGGGTGCTGGGCAACAATGCGCAGAAGACCGCGCCCTTCGTGCTCACCTCCCACGACGCCGAAACCGGCGCCTTGTTCGCGACCAACCCCTACAGCATCGACTATTCCGGTCGCACGGCCTTCTTCGCATCAAGCATGAAGCCAGCCGGCTTCACCGCCAGCCGCCGCGAGTTCATCGGCCGCAACGGCACGATCCGCCTGCCGCAGGCGATCGCGCTGAAGTCGCCGCTGTCGAATTCCGGCGATGCCGAAGGCGATCCCTGCGCAGCGCTGGCGATCGATGCGGAGATCGCGGCAGGCCAGGCCCAGGATGTCACCTTCATCATGGGTGACGAGGCCAACGAGGATGCCGCCCGCGAACTGATCGAAGCCACGCTGAAGCGCGGATTCGACGCAACGCTGGACGGCACGAAATCTGGCTGGAACGACTTCACCGGCAATTTCCAGGTGATGACCGGCGACCAGGCCTTCGACAACCTCGTCAATGCCTGGCTGCCCTATCAGGCGCTCGGTTGCCGTATCAATGCGCGCGCCGGCTTCTACCAGGCCAGCGGTGCCTATGGCTTCCGCGACCAGTTGCAGGATACGCTCGCCTTCCTCGCCTCGGATCCCAAGCTCGCCCGGGCCCAGATCCTGGCGGCGGCGTCGCGGCAGTTCATCGAAGGCGACGTGCAGCATTGGTGGCTGCCGAGCAGTGGCGCAGGTGTACGCACGATGATCTCGGACGATGTCGTCTGGCTCGCCCATGCCATCGACCAGTATATCGCCGTGACCGGCGATGCGTCCTTCCTCAAGGAGGAAGTGCCGTTCCTGGAAGGCCCGCAGCTTGCCAGCGGCCAGCACGACGCCTTCTTCCCGCCCGTCATCTCGGCGGAAACCGCCGATCTTTACGAGCACGCCGCCCGTGCGTTGGATCTCGCCGTTGCCCGCACCGGCGATCACGGCCTGCCGCTGATCCTCGGCGGCGACTGGAACGACGGCATGAACCGGGTCGGCATGGCTGGCCAGGGCGAAAGCGTCTGGCTCGGCTGGTTCCTTGCCGGCACGCTCAAGACCTTCCTGTCCCATGCCATGGACCGTGGCGATCTCGCCCGCGTCTCGCGCTGGACGGCGCATCTGGCCTCGCTGAAGGACGCGCTGGAGCAGGCGGGCTGGGACGGAGAATATTATCGCCGCGGCTATTATGACGATGGCAGCCCGCTTGGCTCGGCCCAGTCGCAGGAATGCCGGATCGATTCGATCGCGCAGTCCTGGAGCGTCTTGTCCGGCGAAGGGGACCCCGCCCGCAGCCGCCAGGCCATGGATGCCGTGCTGTCGCATCTGGTGGACGAGGAGGCCGGCATTATCAGGCTCTTCACGCCGCCCTTTGCCGAAAGCGCTGCCGATCCCGGCTATATCAAGGCCTATCCGCCCGGCGTGCGGGAGAATGGCGGCCAGTATACCCATGCGGCAATCTGGACGGCCCTTGCGCTCGCTCGCCAGGGCCGCACGGAAGAGGCCTGGCGCTGCTTCTCGATGATCAACCCGATCAACCATGCGCTCGACCGCGATTCGGCGGAACGCTACCGGGTCGAGCCCTATGTGGTTGCTGCCGACATCTATGGCGACGAGGCCTATCTCGGCCGCGGCGGCTGGACCTGGTATACCGGGTCCGCGGGTTGGCTCTACCGTCTTGCCGTCGAAGGAATTCTCGGAATTTCCAAGCGCGGCAGCCAGTTGCACATCGCCCCTGCCCTTCCGGCGACGCTGAAAGGCTATCAGGCGCAGCTGAAAATATCGGGTGAGGACCGCCATATTTCGGTCGAAAAATCGCCCCATGGGGACGGCTATGTCGTTACCGTGAATGGAAAAGTCGCCTCGGCGACCGATTCGGGTTTCCTCGTCGACCTCGAGGCCTGATCCCCTCCACACCTCCCCATCCAGCTCGTCCGCCGGGGAACCAATCCCCGGCGGACGGCGTTAAGCATGCGATCAACAGGAAACCGAACTATGGCCAACCACCATGGCGCGGGCGAAGCTATGCCCGAAACGCGTATATCAGTGCCTGCGAAGGCATCCGTCAGGGACACTCGCATCGACGTCCTGCGCGCAATCGCACTCATCATGATTTTCATCAATCACGTGCCCGGCACCTTCTTCGAGGCCTTCACCTCCAAGAACTTCGGCTTCTCCGACGCGTCGGAAGCCTTCGTGCTGATTTCGGGCATGTCGGTGGCGCTGGCCTATGGCAAGCGCTTCAACAGCGACAAGCGGATGCAGGCGACCCAGAAGGTGACCCGCCGGGCCATGACGCTTTATGGCGTGCATCTGATGCTGACCGCCATCACGCTTGCCATCTTCATCGGCGGCGCGATCCTGTTCGCCTATCCGGCGCTTCTGGACAAGATCAACATTGCTCCCCTGCTGGCCAATCCGCGCGAGGGCTTCCCCGCCCTGTTCACGCTTGGCCACCAACTGGGCTACAACAACATCCTGTCGCTCTATACCGTGCTGCTGATGCTGACGCCTGTCATCCTGTGGCTGGAATCGAAGAGCCCGACGACGCTGGTTGCCGCGTCCTTCACCGTATGGCTGGCCGCCGGTCTGTGGCGCATCGCCCCGCAGAACACGCTGGATAGCAATGTCTGGTTCTTCAACCCGCTGTCCTGGCAGTTCATCTATGTCATCGGCATCGCCTGCGTGCTGCATGTGCGCCGTGGCGGCAAGATCAGCCGCAACCCGGCCCTCATCGCGCTTGCCGCCGCCTATGCGCTCCTGTCCTTCCTCTGGGTCAAGATTCCGCTGTGGCATATCGATGCCTCGCTCGGCATGCCCCCTGTGCTGACCGGCTTCGACAAGACCTATCTGTCGGCACCCCGCCTGCTGCATGTGCTGTCGATCGCCTATCTGATCGTCGCGATCCGCCCGGTCTCCAATGCCCTGCGGCTGTCGTCGGACAACGCACTGACGGTCATGGGCCGTCACGGGTTGTCGGTCTTCGCCGCCGGCACGGTGCTCGCGATGCTCGGCCAGGTGCTGATGGAGGTCTACAGCACGGCGCCGCTGCTCGGCCCGACCTATGTCGCCGCCGGCCTGATCGCTCTGTTCGGCTATGCCTATTACCTTGACGCGGCCAAGCAGAAGGACAAGAAGCCAGCACCAACAGCCGTCGCGCTGGCCCGTGGCACGGTGCCTGTCAGCTCTCGGTAAGGCGCCGATCCATCACATGAATAAGGCCGCGCTGGGGATACCGGCGCGGCCTTTTTCTATATTTCGACCAGCCGTCAGCCTTCGAAGACGACCAGCAGGTCCTTGGCGTCGATCTGGTCGCCGGCCTTGACCAGCACTTCGGTGACAGTCGCGTCACGGTCGGCGTGGAGCGCGGTTTCCATCTTCATCGCCTCGATCGACAGCAGCACATCGCCGGCCTTGACCTTTTGGCCGGCGGCAATGGCCACCGTCGAGATGACACCCGGCATCGGCGCGCCGAGATGGGCCGAATTGCCGACATCGGCCTTGCGACGCACGGCGCTGGAGCCGCCACGGCTGCGATCCGGCACCTTGATGCGGCGCGGCTGGCCGTTCAGTTCGAAGAACACCGTCACCATGCCCTGGGGATCGGCTTGCGTGATGGCCTGGTTGACCACAACAAGGGTCTTGCCCTTTTCGAGGTCGGCAAACATCTCCTCGCCGTCCTTGATGCCGTAGAAATAGGCCGGCGTCGGCAGGATGGAGACCGGACCATAGGTCTCGACCGCCAGGGCGAAGTCGGTGAAGACCTTCGGATACATCAGGTAGGACGCGAATTCGAAGTCATCGACCTTGCGCTCCAGCTTGGCTTCGATCGCCTGACGTTCGGCGTCAAGGTCGGCCGGCGGCAGCAGCGAGCCGGGCACCGCCGTATAGGGCTGCTCGCCCTTCAGCGCCTTCTTCTGCAGCGCCTCGGGCCATCCGCCCGGAGGCTGGCCGAGATCGCCCTTCAGCATCGATACGACGGAATCGGGGAAGGCGATGTCCTTGTTGGGATTTTCGACATCTGCGACCGTCAGGTCCTGGGAGACCATCATCAACGCCATGTCGCCGACGACCTTGGAGGACGGTGTGACCTTGACGATATCGCCGAACATCTTGTTGGCGTCGGCATAGGTCTGGGCCACCTTGTGCCACTTGGTTTCCAGGCCGAGCGAGCGGGCCTGCTCCTTGAGGTTGGTGAACTGGCCGCCGGGCATTTCGTGCAGATAGACTTCCGATGCCGGCCCCTTCAGGTCGCTTTCGAAGGCGGCATACTGGTTGCGCACCGCTTCCCAATAGAAGGAGATGCGGCGGATCCAATCGGGATCAAGGCCCGGATCGCGGTCGGTGCCGGACAGCGCCTCGACGATCGAGCCCAGGCAGGGCTGCGACGTATTGCCGGACAGCGCGTCCATCGCGGCATCCACCACATCGACGCCGGCCTCGACGGCGGCCAGAACGGTTGCCGCCGAAATGCCCGAGGTGTCATGGGTGTGGAAGTGGATCGGCAGGCTGGTTGCCTCGCGCAGCGCCTTGAACAGCACCTTGGCAGCGGCCGGCTTCAACAGCCCGGCCATGTCCTTGACCGCGATGATGTGCGCGCCGGCCTTTTCCAGCTCTTCGGCGAGCGAGACATAATATTTCAGGTCATATTTCGGCCGGGCCGTGTTCAGCAAGTCGCCAGTGTAGCAGATGGCCGCCTCGCAGAGCCGGTTTTCCTCCTGCACAGCGTCCATGGAGACGCGCATGTTGTCCACCCAGTTCAGGCAGTCGAACACGCGGAACACGTCGATGCCGCCCTTGGCCGCCTGGCGCACGAAATACTTCACGACATTGTCAGGATAGTTCTTGTAGCCGACGCCATTGGCGCCGCGCAGCAGCATCTGCAAGAGCAGGTTCGGCGCCGCCTCGCGCACTAGCGACAGGCGCTCCCACGGGTCTTCGGTCAGGAAGCGCATGGAAACGTCGAAGGTGGCGCCACCCCAGCATTCCAGCGAGAACAGGTTGGGCAGCGCCCGGGCATAGACGCCGGCGACACGGGCTATGTCATAGGTGCGCATGCGGGTGGCGAGCAGCGACTGGTGGCCGTCGCGCATGGTGGTGTCGGTGATCAGCGCCCGCTTTTCTGCCCGCATCCACTCGGCAAAGCCCTTGGGCCCCAGCTTGTCCAGCATCTGCTTGGTGCCATCGGGAATATCGCCGTTGATATAGGGAACCACGGGCTTGGCCGCACCTGCCAGCGGCTGCGGCCGGCCCTTGGTTTCGGGATGGCCGTTCACCGTCACGTCGGCGAGGTAGGTCAGGAGCTTGGAGGCGCGGTCCTGGCGCTTGACCTGCTCGAACAGCTCCGGCGTCGTGTCGATGAAGCGCGTGGTATACGAGTTGTCGCGGAATTTCGGGTGACCAATGATGGCTTCGAGGAAGGTGAGGTTCGTCGCCACGCCGCGGATACGGAATTCGCGCAGCGCGCGGTCCATGCGGCTGATCGCCTCCAGCGGGTTCGGCGCCCAGGCCGTGACCTTGACCAGCAGCGGATCGTAGAACCGGGTGATGATCGCACCGGCATAGGAGGTGCCGCCGTCAAGCCGGATGCCGAAGCCCGATGCCGAGCGATAAGCGGTGATGCGGCCGTAATCGGGAATGAAGTTCTGCTCGGGGTCTTCGGTCGTGATGCGGCACTGCAGGGCATGGCCGTTCAGCCGTATATCCGCCTGGGCGGGTACGCCCGATTCAGGCGTGCCGATCGCATGGCCTTCAAGGATGTGGATCTGCGCCTTGACGATGTCGATGCCGGTGACAACCTCGGTCACGGTATGCTCGACCTGGATGCGCGGGTTGACTTCGATGAAGTAGAATTTGCCCGTGTCGGAATCCATCAGGTATTCCACGGTGCCGGCGCCGACATAGTTCGTCGCCTTGGCAATCTTCAGGGAATAGGCGGCCAGTTCCTGGCGCTGCGCCTCGCTGAGATAAGGCGCCGGCGCGCGCTCGACGACCTTCTGGTTGCGGCGCTGGATCGAGCAGTCACGCTCAAACAGGTGCACGACATTGCCATGGGTGTCGCCGAGGATCTGGCTTTCGACGTGGCGGGCACGCTCGACCAGCTTTTCCAGGTAGACCTCGTCCTTGCCGAAGGCCGCCATGGCCTCGCGCTTGGCTTCCGTCACTTCCTTGATCAGGTCCTTAGGATCGCGAATGGCGCGCATGCCGCGACCGCCGCCGCCCCAGGAGGCCTTGAGCATGACGGGATAGCCGATTTCCTCGGCCAGACGATGGATTTCCTTGGGGTCATCCGGCAGCGGCTCGGTCGCCGGAACCACCGGCACGCCCACTTCGATGGCCAGATTGCGGGCGGCGACCTTGTTGCCGAGGCGGCGCATGGTATCGGGCCTCGGACCGATGAAAATGATACCTGCATCGTTGCAGGCGTCTACAAATTCCGGACTTTCGGACAGGAGGCCGTAGCCGGGATGGATCGCATCGGCACCGGAGAGCTTGGCCACGCGGATCACTTCATCGATCGACAGATAGCTTTCGATCGGGCCCAGGTCACGCGACAGATGCGGACCGCGGCCGACCTGGTAGCTTTCGTCCGCCTTGAAGCGATGCAGGGCCAGTTTGTCCTCCTCGGCCCAGATCGCAACGGTCTTGATGCCGAGCTCGTTGGCCGCGCGGAACACGCGAATGGCGATCTCCGATCGGTTGGCGACGAGAATCTTCGAAATGGTCTTCGAACTGGACAATGGAGGCCTCCTCAAACAACAGCCTGATCATGCTGCACCTGCGAAAAGGTCATAGCCTTTTGTTTGAGGAAGTTCAATTTCCGCTCGCCAAGTCTTGTCAAAATTATGACGATCAGCTGACGAGACCGAGTCGGAACGCCAGCGCCACGGCATGCTGGCGGTTCTTGGCCTTCAGCTTCTCCTGCAGGCCGTTCATGTACCAGTCCACCGTATGGGCAGAGATGTCCAGAAGACGGCTGATCTCGTTGGATGTCATGCCGTCGGCCAGGTAGTTCAGCACTTCCATCTCGCGCCGCGTCAGGCGGGTATCCACCTGGGCGCCCTGCCGGACCTCCTCCGCCTCGCCGCGCAATTCGAGAATGCGCCAGAATGCCTGTTTCGCCACCGCATCGAACAGGCTCATTTCGCTGGGGGAGAGATCCACCGGCTTGCCGCCGACGGTCATGTTGCCCAGCAGGCCGTTGCGGCCATGGATCGGGAAGATATAGCCGTCCAGCAGGCCGAACCGCATGGAGTTCATCATCATCCGCTCCATGCGCTTGGCATGGGGGTCCTCATGGAACACGGCAATCGTGTCGCGCCAGCGGAAACCCTTCTGCGCCATGCCCAGATACCGGATGGTCGGATCGATCAGCACGTATTTCTTGGAGATATAGGTTTCCGGCCAGCCTTTGGGCCAGCGGCCGGAAAGCACAAGTCCCATGGGATTTTCATTGGGCTTGGGCTGCTTCAGCAGGCCATAGAAGTCGAATCGGTAGCCTTCCAGGAGTTTTTCCAGTTCCGAGATCACTTCTGCGGGCGTTCTACACTCCTCTGACACGACGAGGAAATGTATAATCTCTTTTATAGCCACGAACGCCCCCTTGCCGAGTTGGCAAATATCAAAATATTCACAATTCAATGATCCGCTGCATTGCTGCAGCAATATCCCCTTAGCCAAACTAAACCTATCATGTCCGGTTAGAAGGACCTTAATCGCGGTAGCCGAAATCTTGCAATCGCCACTTTATTTCGCTAGCGAAGCACCAATTTTTCGGGTGGCGCGGCGGCGGCGTGGATGTATTGTTTCGCGGCGGCGCGCATGATGACGATCGCCATCCGCAGCCACACAAGCCATCCAGCGAGGCCTTTGGATTGTCACTGTTTCGCGTTTACCTGAAAGCCCTTGCCTACCTCTCCGCCTTCCGTTTCAAGGTCAGCGTGGTGGTGGTGGCCAATATCGTGCTCGCGGTGATCACCATCGCCGAGCCGGTGCTGTTCGGCCGCATCATCGACGCGATCTCGGAGAAGCGGGATGCCGCGCCGATCCTGCTCGCCTGGGCCGGCTTCGGCGTGTTCAACACCATCGCCTTCGTGCTGGTGGCCCGCGAGGCGGACCGCCTGGCCCATGGGCGCCGGGCCACGCTGCTCACCGAGGCCTTCGGCCGCATCATCTCCATGCCACTGTCCTGGCACCACCAGCGCGGCACCTCGAACGCCCTGCACACGCTGCTGCGGGCGAGCGAGACCCTGTTCGGCCTGTGGCTGGAATTCATGCGCACCCATCTGGCAACCGCCGTGGCGCTGGTGCTGCTGGTTCCCACCGCGCTGTCAATGGATGTCCGGCTGTCGGCCGTTCTGCTGGTGCTCGGCGCCTTCTACATCGTCATCGGCAAGGTGGTGATGGATCGCACCCGCGAGGGGCAGGCTTCGGTCGAGGGCCATTATCACACCGTCTTCTCGCATGTGTCGGATTCCATCAGCAATGTCTCGGTGCTGCACAGCTACAACCGCATCGAGGCCGAGACCAAGGCGCTGAAGCAGTTTACCGAACAATTGCTGGCGGCGCAGTATCCCGTGCTTGACTGGTGGGCGATTGCCAGCGCGCTCAACCGCATTGCCTCGACCATCTCGATGCTGGTCATCCTGGTCATCGGCACGCTCTTGGTGCAGCAGGGCGAGTTGAAGGTCGGCGACGTCATCGCCTTTACCGGCTTTGCCGGCCTGCTGATCGGCCGCCTGGACCAGATGCGCGCCTTCGCCACCCAGATCTTCGAGGCCCGGGCCAAGCTCGAGGATTTCTACACGCTCGAAGATGCCGTGCAGGAACGCGAGGAACCGGCCGGCATCGGCGAGCTGAAGAATGTCCGGGGCGATGTCGAATTCCGCAACGTCTCCTTCGATTTCGCCAATACCACGCAGGGCGTGCGGGATGTTTCCTTCACCGCCAAGGCGGGGCAGACCATCGCCATCGTCGGCCCCACGGGTGCCGGCAAGACGACGCTGATCAACCTGTTGCAGCGGGTGCATGAGCCGCAGCAGGGGCAGATCCTGATCGATGGCACCGACATTTCCAAGGTGACCCGCAAGTCGCTGCGCCACTGCATCGCCACCGTGTTCCAGGATGCCGGGCTTTTGAACCGCTCGATCGTGGAGAATATCCGGCTGGGCCGTGAGGGTGCCAGCGAGGAGGAAGTGCGCGAGGCGGCCGCAGCGGCCGCGGCGACGGACTTCATCGAAAGCCGCCTCTCCGGCTATGGCACCGTGGTCGGCGAGCGCGGCAACCGGCTTTCGGGCGGCGAACGCCAGCGCGTGGCGATTGCCCGGGCCATCCTCAAGAATGCGCCGATCCTGGTGCTGGACGAGGCGACGTCAGCGCTCGACGTCGAGACCGAGGCACGGGTGAAGGAGGCGATCGACCGGCTGCGGCAGAACCGCACCACCTTCATCATCGCCCATCGTCTTTCCACCGTTCGCGATGCCGACAAGGTGATCTTCCTCGATCACGGGCGGATCATCGAAATGGGCAGCTATGACGAGCTGAGCCATATCGCCGGCGGCCGCTTCTTCAACCTGCTGGCCGCCAGCGGGCTGCAGGCCGCAGAGGAAGCCAAGGACTGAGCAGGGGTCCGGGAGGAGACGTGTGATGAACAGCCAGACCACCGGCCAGCTGATCGCCAGCGCATTGGTCAATAACGGGATCGACACGATCTTCGGCATTCCCGGCGCCCATATGTATGATTTCATCGACGCGCTGTACGAGCGGCGGTCGGAGCTGAAATTCATCCATACCCGCCATGAGCAGGCGGCCGGCTACATGGCCTATGGTTATGCCAAATCGACGGGACGGATCGGCGCCTATACGGTAGTGCCGGGTCCGGGTGTCTTGAATTCCGCCGCTGCCCTTTGCACCGCCTATGGTGCCAATGCGCCGGTGCTTTGCGTCACCGGCAACGTGATGTCTGACATGATTGGCAAGGGGCGCGGACAGCTGCACGAGCTGCCGGACCAGCTGGCGACGCTCAGAAGTTTCCTCAAGGCCGCCGACCGTATCAACCACCCCTCGGAAGTCTCGGCCGTGATGACCAGGCTGATTTCCACCATGATCAGCGGCCGCCAGGGGCCGGTGTCGGTCGAGGCGCCATGGGACGTGTTCGGCCAGAAGGGCGCCGGCCCCGAGCCGCAAGCCGCCTCGGCCTATCCTGCGCCAGTCGCCGATCCCGATGCGATTGCGCGGGCAGTCAAGATGATCGCCGGCGCCCGCAATCCGCTGATCATGGTCGGCGGCGGGGCTGTTGATGCCGGCGCCGAGGTGCTGGAGCTTGCCCGCCACCTGCAGGCGCCCGTCACGGCGCACCGCTCCGGCAAGGGCGTCGTCTCAGACGACGATCCGCTGGCGATGAACCTTGTCGCCTCTCGGGACTATGTCACCGACTGCGACCTGCTGATCGGCATCGGCAGCCGGCTGGAGCTGCAATACATGCGCTGGCGCTGGCTGCCCAAGGGCATCAAGGTGATCCGCATCGATATCGACCCGACCGATATGGTGCGGCTGAAGCCCGATATCGGCATCATCGCCGATGCCGCCGCCGGGACCCGCGCGCTGATCGATGCCCTGACCATGCCGTCGAGGCCGTCTCGCGCGGCAGAGTTCGAGGAGATCAAGGCCCGGGCGCGCATCGCTGTCGCCGGCGTGCAGCCGCAGATGGCCTATCTCGAAGCGATCAGGTCGGCACTGCCCCGCGATGGATTTTTCGTCGAGGAAGTTAGCCAGATGGGCTTTACCGCCACTTTTGGCTTTCCGGTCTACCAGGCGCGCCAATATGTGACGGTCGGCTATCAGGGCAATCTCGGCTTCGGCTACAACACGGCGCTTGGTGTGAAGGTCGCCCATCCCGACAAGGCGGTGGTCTCGGTTTCGGGCGATGGCGGCTTCATGTTCGGCGTACAGGAGCTGGCGACCGCGATGCATCACGGCATCGGCGTCATCGCCGTGGTGTTCAACAACGCATCTTATGGCAATGTACTGCGCGACCAGCGCCAGGCCTATCAGGGCCGCTATATCGGCTCGGCGCTCACCAATCCTGACTTCGTCAAGCTGGCCGAGAGTTTCGGGATGACCGCAAGCCGGGTGACGAGCCCGGCGGAACTCAGGGCACGGCTGGCCCAGTATATCGAGGCCGACCGGCCGGCGCTGATCGAGGTGCCGGTGGAACAGGGCTCTGAGACGAGTCCCTGGCCCTTCCTGCATCCCGCCCCGCCAGCGGATTGACGCTTCACGCTCCCTCGGCTTCCATCCATTTCAGAATGCCCTGCGCGGCGGCACGGCCGGTGGCAAAGCAGGCGGTCAAGAGATAGCCGCCGGTCGGGGCCTCCCAGTCCAGCATCTCGCCCGCCGCAAACACGCCGGGCAGCGCCGTCAGCATATAGTCGTCATCCACGCCTTGCCACTCGACGCCCCCGGCGGACGAGATCGCCTCGGCAATGGGACGCGGCCGCGCCACAGGCAGCGACAGCGCCTTGATGGCACTGCTAAGCGCTGGCGGTTGCATTCTTGCCAGATCCGGCAACAGCTCCCGCAGCAGGGCGGCCTTGACGCCGTCGATGCCCGCAGCCTTGCGCAGCCGGGTCGAGAGGCTGGCCTTGGCATCCTGCCGGGAGAGATCGCGGGCGATGCGATCGACGGTGCGGCCCGGCGCGAGATCGAGCAGCAACGCTGCCTGTCCTTGCGTCTCCAGCCGGTCTCGCAGCGCTGCGGCATGGGCATAGACCAGGCTGCCCTCGATGCCATGGCGCGATACGACGAATTCGCCTGGGATGGTGCCGGCCTCCGAGGCGGCAGTGACGGACTTGACCGCCTCACCGGCGTATCTCTCGCGGAAGGTCTCGCTCCAGGCGATATCGAAGCCGCAATTGGCCGGCCGGAAGAGGGAGACCGGCACACCCTTCTCCCGAAGCCAGCCCGTCCAGGCGGCATCGGATCCGAGCCTCGGCCAGCTTGCTCCGCCCAGTGCCAGCAGCACGGCATCGGCGCTTATGGTTTTTTCGCCTTCCGGGGTTTCCATGACGAGCGCGGATCCCGCAAATCCCGTCCAGCGGTGGCGGGTGAGGATCATCACGCCCTGCCCTTCCAGCCGCCTGAGCCAGGCGCGCAGCAGCGGCGAGGCCTTCATGGCGGTGGGGAAGACCCGGCCCGAGGTGCCGACGAAGGTTTCCGTGCCGAGCCCCAAGGCCCAGGCGCGCAGTTCATCCGGCCGGAAGCCATCGAGCGCGGCCCCAAGCCGCGGCGAGGCCTCGCCGAAGCGGGTGGAGAATCGACCGTAATCCTCGGAATGGGTGATGTTGAGGCCTGACTTGCCCGCCAGCAGGAACTTCCGCCCCACCGTCGGCATGGCCTCGTAGACCGTGACGCGATGACCCGCCGCAGACAGCAGTTCCGCCGCCATCAACCCCGCCGGCCCACCGCCGATGATCGCTATCTGCTTGGTTGTCATGTCTCGTCCTTGGTCCGAGCCGAGCGTGCTCGGTTCACCAGGCAACAAAAAAGCCCGGCGAACCGGGCTTTTTTGTTTGGTTTCAACTCGTTATCCACGAGCTGAAAGGAATTTGGTGCCCAGAAGAGGACTCGAACCTCCACACCCTTTCGGGTACCAGCACCTGAAGCTGGCGCGTCTACCAATTCCGCCATCTGGGCGACGAGGAGCCATGTAAGGGGGAGCCGCCGCAGTGTCAACAGCGTTTTTGAAGTTTTCGTGTCACGGGCCAAAATTCTGCCCGACGGGCTGTGGGTATGCTGCCGGAAGCTGCTGAGATCGTGAAGAAAATTGGGCCTGGCGGGGGCCTACCCCCTTGCGGACCAGTCTTGGAAAAGCCACGATCAGGGCGTGACTGAAGGGACGCTTGCCCACTCCGAATGCCCAGACGGCAGGCGGCGCGGGACCTGAGCGAGGGGACCGACAATGACAGGAATTCGCAAGTTCATCTATGGCTGTGTGCTCAGCCTGGGCAGCCTCTTGCCCGGTCTCGGCCAGGCCGCCATGCCCATTCCCGCGGTCGAATCGACGAGCGACGTGATTCGCGTCGTCGACATCCAGATCGTCTGCGACCGGACCGGCTGCTACGAGAGCCGCCGCCCGTCGCGTGGCTATGACGGACCGCCGCCCGGCTATGATCGTGGTCCGCCTCCGGGCTATTATGACCGCCCCCCGCCGGGCTATCGTGATCCGCCACCGGTCTATCGTGATGCGCCTCAGGGCTATTACCGCCCACCGCCGCCGGATTATGACCGGCCTCCACCGGGCTATCGTCCGCCGCCACCTCCCGGCTACTACCGCCCGCCACCGCCGCCACCGCCACCAGGCTATTACCGCCCGCGGCCGCAGCCTGACTATGACGGCCCGCGCCTGTCGCGCCGGCATGTGCAGTGGTGCCTGCAGCGCTACCGCTCCTACAATCCCCAGACCAACCGCTATCTGGGCAATGACGGCTATTTCCGGGAATGCCGCTCGCCGTATTGAGGGCGAGAGGGGGGCCAAGTTACCCCCTCACCAACAAAATCTACGACTTAGGCCCTGCGGGCTAAGATCGTGATTTTGTAACCTCCCCCACCAAGGGGGAGGGAGATCGCCGAGATTGACGCCCCCCTCACGCAAGTCTTGGCGAGGTGAGTGCGCCTTCTGCCATTGTAGGACGTGGCCCCGAGGCAACCGCGACGTTCCCTCTCCCCGCTGTGGGACTGTTGCAAAATTCGGCTGATGTGATTCAGTTGGTTTGCAGCGATTTGAGGGGATTTGATGTCTGTTCGACGGGATGGCCAGTTCAGTTTTGTGGATGCGCTG
>NZ_FWXU01000005.1 GCF_900176345.1 Rhizobium sp. RU36D | reverse complement strand
GGAGGCTTCCGCGGTCTGCACGCCCCAGCCCATCATCACGGCAGAGAACTCGCCCTTGTTGCCCTTGGTGTTAATGGCGGAGAACGGAACGGCGTCCACTTCCGTGCGGATGCCGATGCGGGTGAGCATCTGGGCGATGGCCTGGGCCACCCGCTCGTCGTTCAAAAGACGGTTGTTCGGCGTGCCGAGCACCAGGCGGAAGCCATCGGGATAGCCAGCTTCGGCCAACAGCTTCTTGGCGGCCTCCTGATCAAAGGGCACGTTTTCCAGCGCGGGATCGAAGCCCATCATCTGGTCGGTCGCCATGTTGTTCGTGGGATAGGCAAGGCCCATCATCAACCGCTCGCTGATCGCCTTGCGGTCGATGGCCATGTTGATGGCACGGCGCACACGCACATCCTGCAGTGGGTTTTTGGCGATGGCCGAACCATCGGCAGCGCTGACGCCCGGCGAGGTTTCGCGGCCGCTGTCCAGGAACAGGAAGATCATGCGATGGGTTTTCTTTGCGCCATAGACGAGATCGGGATTGGCCTTGACCTTCTCGATATCGGGCGTCGGCACGTTTTCGATCGCATTGACGTCGCCGGAGAGCAGCGCGGTCATGCGGCTGCCGTCATTCGGCATGAAGCGGATGGTGACATTGTCCCAATCCGGCTTGCCGCCCCAATAGCCATCGAACTTGCTCATGACAACGCGGTCGTCGGGCGTGTAGCTGACAAACTTGTAGGGGCCGGTGCCGACCATGTGTTCCGGCGTTGCGAACTTGTCGCTGGTGATGCCTTCGCTGGCCTTCTTGCTGACGATGAAGACCGAGGTGAGGTCGGCCGGCAGCAGCGGATAGGGCTTTGCCGTAATCAGCCGGATCGTCTGCGGGTCAACAATCTCCGTCTTGACGATGGCACGCGTATAGATCGCGAAGCTCGACGGGCTGTTCTGGATCGTGTTGGGGCGCTGCAGGGACCAGGCAACATCCTCTACGGTCAGATCGCTGCCGTCCTGGAACTTGGCGGCCTGCAGCTTGAACTCCCAGGTGGTGTCGTCGACCTTGGTCCAGGACTTGGCAAGCCCGGGCACGATGCGGCTGTCCGCATCCATCTGGGTGAGGGTCTCGAACATGTTGCGGGCAACCGCGATGTTCTGGCTGGCATTATGGAAATGCGGGTCCATCGACGTCGCCGACGAACTGTAGGCGAGGTTGAGGTCGGCCGCCCAGGCTGCCGTTATGGGCAGGAGGCCGGCCAGCAAGGTAGCGGTCGCAAGCTTGCGCAGCATGGAATTATGGATGTGGGCTGATACGCGCATGATCTGTTCCCTTTTATAGACAATGGTCTGTTTTATGTCTCTTGTAGCGGACATATGATCGTTATAAGGATAGTTTAAGTTTATAATTTAACGACTGTCAACATCTGGGGAGCAAGATGAACATCAGGGCGCGGGGGACGGATCGACTTCTGGATGTGCTGGACCTGATCATGGTGCAGCAGCAACCGCTGACGCGGAATGCAATCGCCGCCGCGCTGGGAGCGCCGCGATCGACGGTCTATGGGATCATCGACATCCTGCTGGAGCGTGGCTTTGTCGATCAGGTAGGCTCCGAAGGCCTGATCCTCCCCGGCCGCCGCTGCGGGCTTCTCGGCCTTGCCTATGATCGCAGCGCCCCGCTCGCCCGCCAGGCCAGGGAGATCATCGGCGACCTGGCTGTCGCAACCGGCGAGGTGGTCGAACTCGATGTCCTGCAGGACTGGAAGCAGTTGATCTTATTATCCCGCTCGGGGCGCGGCCATATCTACAGGGCGGCTGCTGAGGGATCACTTTTTCCGCTGCCCAGCACGGCAGCAGCACGATTTCTCTTGGAAAGCTACGATGTGGAGACGCTGCGGCGTTCGATACCCGCAGCCGATTTCGTCATCCCGACAGGCTCCGCCTCATCGCCCGAATTGCTGCATGCCGAAGCCGCAAGTGCCCGGCAGCAAGGCTACTGGATCACGCGCGGGCTGGTCGATCCCTATGTCGCCTGCGTCACGGCACCGGTCCGAAATCGCGATGGGCGTTGCCTCGGTGTCGTTTGCCTCGTTGTTCCCCTGCCGGAAATCGACCGGCTCGAAAAGGACTATGTCGCGGCCACCATGGAGACCGCGGCAAAGCTCAGCGCCTGTTGCGCGCTGTTGCGCAACCCGAGTTTCTGAAGTCTTGCCAAACTGACGTGTCAGACGGAAGCCAAAGCCGTCCATCCGTGGATGCCGATATAGATCCCGACCACGATGATCAGCAGGCCGGAAACATTGGGCGCCCGGCGGGCAAGCCCGTTGAACCATGTCCAGCGGGAACGCGCGTGCCGCACGCTGAGCGCGGCAAGCGTGCCGACCGTGACCAAGGTGATGGCGAGACCGATCGAGAAGCACAGGACAAGCGTGAAACCGAGCGTGATCTCCTTCAACTGCAGGCACAGCAGCAACACGGTGATCGCAGCCGGGCAGGGGATGAGGCCACCGGTCAGGCCGAATAGCGCAATCTGCCAGTTCGTGACATTGCCATCCGAAAACCGACGCCTGATGTCGTTGGCATGCGCCATTTCGTGCGCATCCTGATAGCCGTCGGTGGCCACCTCAAGTCCATGTTGATGCTCATGCAGGTGATCGTGGCCGTGACCTTCCACATAGGAAAGGTCGTAGTCATGGCTATGACCGCCATGGCCAAGGCTTAGGCGGGCCATGAAGGCGTGCGGTTCCGGAATCGCCGTGGTCGACTCCAGATATGCGCCACGATCCGCAAACACAAAGCGTTCGGTCGAGCCGTCTGGCCGCTCCGTCGTGATGGTGACCTCACTGGCCTGCCAGTGATGGCCGCGCTCCTGGCGCAATCGCCAGACCGGTGCCGCGCCCTCATGCTCCCAGATTTCTACCGACACCACGCCGTGGCCGGTATCAACAATGCGGCGGTTACCGTGATCATGATGGTGGTGGTGGTCATCACCATCCGCAGCCATGGCACGCTGCTGGTCACGCCGTGTTTGCCACAGCATCCAGCAGGCCATGGCGATGATGATGACGGCGGACAGCAACTGGAAATATGGCTCCAGCGTCGCCGTATCCATGCCGCGCCACAGATGCATTCCGACAAAGGCGATGCCCCAGACAACGGCCGTGTGGGACAGGGTCGCCGCCAGGCCCAGGAGAAAGGCCTGCCCCACAGTACCTCTGATCGCGACAATGAAAGCGGCCATCAGGGTCTTCGAGTGGCCGGGTTCCAGCCCGTGCAAGGCGCCCAGCAGGATGGCACTCGGTATGAAGAGCCAGGCATGCGCCGAGCCCTGGCGGATCAACTCGGCAAATTCTGGCATGGCGAAATCCTCAGAGATATCTAGCGATCGTCTTGAACTCGTCGATCTGCTGGCGCTGATCCAGCGCGAGCGCGCCAACCGTATGCTCAAGACAGTGATCCAGATGATCCTGGATCAGTGTCCGTTTGGCATTGGTGATCGCCTTCTCTACCGCATGAAGTTGTTGTGCGATGTCAAGGCAGGGGCGGCCCTCTTCGATCATGGAGATCACGCTCTTGAGGTGGCCTTCGGCGCGTTTCAGCCGCTTGACGATATCAGGATGCGTTTCGTGTCGATGTGGTTCCATAGGCAATATCCTATCCTCCTGGAGGGGATCTGTAAACAACCGAGAGTGCCATTCCGGTTTTCGAGTGAGAAAATGCCGAGGAATGGCCTCGGCAGACAGATTGCGGGAGAGAATTCAGGCTACAAGCGAGAACGTTGCCTGGATCACCAAGGCAGCAGACGCAGCATGCGGTGTCGCAACTCCACCTCGTTGGTGACACTTGCCGCATCCGCCATGAACACCGCCAGCCAAAGGCCAACGGCGGCGTGATGGATCATGCTCAACTGGGGCTCGTGCCGGGTCTCAAGATGCCGGGCCAGGCACTGCATCAGCCAGTCCGACCAGAGCGCGTATAATCGTGGTTCCCGCATCATCGTGAAGGACTGCGCCTGGGCGATACCCAAGCCGCCGCCGTGACGCTCCGACAGGATGAGATCAACATAGGCCCTGGCGAAGCGACCGGAGATGATCTTGTCGGCCGACATCCGCCGTTCCAGTTCCTGCGACAGAAGATCAAGTCGCTCGGAAAACGTGTTGTCTTCCGCAACGGGGCCGATCCCGCCCCTGTCTTTTCCGACTTGAGGAGATGCCACCAATGAGGGTGACGCTGGCTGTGGCTCGCTCCGCTCTTCATCGTCCCTGGGGGGACTTAGGTGCCAGATGCAGGCCTGACCAAAACTCATCGTCAACTTCCCTTGTGTCTCGGCCGGAAAGCAGCGCAGCCATCAAAATCCCAAGCGCCATCCATCCAACCGGGTGGTTGAAACAGCACCTGGAGTCCTGAAGACTTCGACTGTCGTGGAGACAGCGCCCGGAGTACCAACCGGGCAACATTTTCGGCAAAGCGGTAGGTAATCTGCGATGGCGCGCTATTCAAGATTTGCTGCGAACAAATTTTCCGTGATAGGATCGTAAGCGGAAATTTCTTCTGCCTCAGCGAGGGTCCAGCGCAATAGAAGCATGGTTTTCCACCGCTTTAGGTCGCTCGCTGCCGATTTATTGGCCAGAGGCGCCGCTTGACACATTTTTGAGCACCCAATAACAATCTGAACCAGTTGGTAAAAAAAGGGGAACTCGATAATGACTGCCAAATTCATGATGAACCGGCGCACCGTTCTCGCGTCCGGCCTTGCTCTCGGGGCAGCAGCCTTTGCCCCCTTCGCCCGCGCAGCCGCGATCAAGGTTGCCGGCATTCACGGCTCCCCCGTGGAGAATGCCTGGAACTCGGTGCTGCACAAGGCGCTGCAGGAAGCTGCCGCTGAAGGCGCCATCGAATATGTCTTCTCCGAAGGCGTGTCGGGCACGGACTACCCCCGCGCCATGCGGGAATATGCCGAGCAGGGCGCCAAGCTGATCATCGGCGAGACTTTTCCGGTTGAAAAGCAGGCGCGCGAGGTTGCCGCCGACTATCCGGAAACAGCCTTTGTCATGGGCTCCAGCGGCAAGGAAGCCGGCGACAATTTCGGCGTGTTCGGCACGTGGAATTTCGACGGCGCTTACCTCGCCGGTATGCTCGCGGGCAAGATGACCAAGTCCAATGTCGTGGGCTCCGTCGGCGCGATGCCGATCCCGGAGGTCAACATGCTGATCAACGCCTTTGCCCAGGGCGTGAAGGCGGTCAATCCCGACGCCAAGCATCTGGTCACCTTTATCGGCACATTCTTCGATCCGCCGAAGGCGCGCGAGGCTGGCCTTGCCCAGATCGACGCAGGCGCCGACATTCTGTTTGGTGAGCGCATCGGCACCGCCGACGCCGCCAAGGAGCGCGGCATCAAGTCCGTGGGCTCGCTGATCGACTATACGCCGCGCTACCCGGAAACCGTTTTCGCCAATGCCTTGTGGAATTTCCGCCCGATCCTGAATGCCGCCCTGGCGGATGTGGCAGCCGGCAAGCCCACGGGCCGCGACTACACGGCTTACGGCCTGATGAAAGAAGGCGGCAGCGACATCGTCTTCGTCAAGGGTGTAGCCCCGGCCGATGCGGAAGCCGCGATGGAGGCCAAGCGCGCTGAAATCAAGGCCGGCACCTTCGAGGTTCCAAAGATCATGGACGAGCCGAAGTAACCGGCGCGACGATGCAACACGACGCAACGTCGTTGGCTGAGGCGATCAGAAACGGTCGCCTCAGTGCCGTGGAGGCGGTGCAGGCATCGCTCGATCAGGCGGAGCGCCATGCCGGTCTCGGTGCCATCGCGCATCTCGATCCTGACCTGGGTCTGAAGGCCGCGCGCGGCATGGATGAACGCCTGGCTGCGTCAGACACCAACACCATGCCTTTCGCCGGCGTGCCGAGCCTTGCCAAGGATCTCGGAGGTCCATTTTCAGGCCTGCCGGTTGCGGCCGGCTCCGGTATGCTGGATCGCCTGAACGCGCAGTCCGATTCCGATCTCGCGGCACGACTGCGATCAACCGGCCTATGCTTCTTCGGATTGACGACCGTTCCGGAGATGGGCTTGTCGCTGTCGAGCGAACCGGCGGCGGGCCCCATCTGTCGCAATCCGCTTGACCCAGAACTGACACCTGGCGGGTCCTCCGGGGGTGCCGCCGCAGCCGTCGCGGCCGGTATCGTCGCCATCGCCCATGCCACCGATGCAGGGGGCTCCATTCGTGTTCCCGCCGCCTGCTGCGGACTTGTCGGCCTGAAGGCAACGCGCGGCGTGATGCCCGCCGGCCCGGGCTTTGGCAACCACCTCGGTGGGATAGCCAGCGAACTAGCGATCTGCCGGTCGGCGCGCGATCTGGCGACGGTGTTCCACGCCGCAGCTGGTCACGCGCAGGGCCCGTTCGCCGACCCGCTGATGACGACAGCCAAGGCAGGTACACTCCGCATCGGGCTTGTCAGTGATTGCGGGGATTTTGATATTGATTCCGAGCGCTTCGCCGCCGTCGAGGCCGCCGCGAAAGCACTTGAAACCGAGGGGCACGCGATCCTGCCGATCTCTTGGGGCCGCCTGGAAAAAAGCGTCGCCGCCAGCGGTCGCGCCTTGGCCGATATCATCGCGGTCAACCTGGCAAACTTTGTTGACGACGCAAATCTTGACGCCGACAGGGCGGAACCCCTCACCCAGGCCTTCATCCGCCGCGGCAAGGCCATGAGTGCCCAATCGCTCTGGGCAACGCTGGATGCCGGAGTTCACGCCGGCCGTGCGATATGGGAGATTTTCCAGGACGTCGATTGCCTGGTGACACCGATGCTCTCCGGTCCGCCCTTGCCGCTCGGCTCCTTTCCATTCGATCATGACGACACCGATTTGCAGATTGCCCGGATGGCCGCCTTTGCGCCGCTGGCATCGCTCGCGAACATCACCGGTTTTCCGGCCATAACCTTGCCCTTTGGCGCAGACGCACGCGGCCTGCCGCTGCCGGTGCAGATCATGGCGCCGATGGGCGATGACCTCTTGCTGCTGTCGCTTGCAAGCCGGCTGGAAAAAGAGGACCGTTGGCACCATCGCTTTCCCGTGGCGGGGCTCTCCACATGACCGCACCAGTTCTTGAAATTTCCGGCGTCAGCAAGCGTTTCGGCAGCAACCTCGCCAATGACCAGATCTCCATGACCCTCGCCAAGGGCGAGGTTGTCGCGATGCTTGGGGAAAACGGGGCCGGAAAGACGACCCTGATGAGCATCCTGTTCGGCCATTATGTCCCGGATTCGGGCCGTGTGCTGATCGACGGTCAGGAATTGCCGCCCGGAAAACCCCGAGCGGCCATCCGCGCCGGCATCGGCATGGTGCATCAGCATTTCTCGCTGGCGCCAAACCTGACGGTGCTGGAAAATGTCATGACCGGCACGGAAAGCCTGTGGCAGCTTCGCTCCGGGACAGACAAGGCCCGCCGCAAGCTCAAGGATATCTCCGATCGCTTCGGCTTGACGGTGGACCCAGATGCGCGCCTCGCTGACCTGTCCGTGGGCGAATGGCAACGGGTGGAAATCCTGAAAGCCCTCTACAACGAGGCCCGGATACTGGTGCTGGATGAGCCCACCGCCGTCCTGACCAACCTGGAGGCCGAGAAACTGTTTTCGACGCTGAAGGACATGGCGCGGGAAGGGCTGTCGCTGATTTTCATTTCCCACAAGCTGGACGAGGTCATGGCCGCGGCCGACCGCATCGTCGTGCTTCGAGGCGGCAAGAAAGTGGCCGAACGCTTGAAGAGCGAAACGAACAAGGCCGAGCTTGCCGAACTGATGGTTGGCCGTCGGGTGGCAAGGCCGGTGCGGGAAGCGTCGACGCCGGGCGACATCGTGCTGGAAGCGGCCGGCGTCACCGTACGGTCCGGCGGGGTGGACCGGCTGAAACAGATCGATTTTCGCCTGAGGGCCGGCGAAGTGCTCGGCATCATCGGCGTGTCCGGAAACGGTCAGTCGACCCTGGCGCAACTGCTCTCCGGCACGGCGAAGCGAACGGCCGGCGATCTGCTGCTCTTCGGCAGCCCGGTCGGCGATCTCGATGTCGCGACCGTGGTCAAGGCCGGCATCGGTCGCATCCCCGAGGATCGCAACAAGGAAGGCGTGATCGGCGAAATGGCGATCTGGGAAAACGCCATTCTGGAGCGCCTGCCGCAGTTTTCCCGCCATGGCTTGATCGATCGTGCCGCCGGCTTGCGCCTTGCCCGGCAGATTATCGACGGCTTCGACGTGCGCGGCGGGGAGCCCACGTCCCGCATTCGCCTGCTTTCCGGTGGCAATATGCAGAAGCTGATCCTGGGGCGCAACCTGATCGAACATCCGCGCATCCTTCTGGCTGCCCAGCCGGCGCGGGGGCTGGACGAGGGCGCGGTGGCCGCCGTGCATGAGCGCATTCTTGAAGCGCGCCGGCAGGGCACGGCGGTTCTGCTGATCTCCGAGGACCTTGACGAGGTCATGCAATTGGCTGACCGCATCCAGGCCATCGTCAATGGCAGGCTTTCGCCTCCGGTTTCGGCGGACCAGGCGGATGCAAGACAACTTGGCCTGATGATGGCCGGCGACTGGGGCCAGGGCAGCGAGGTGGCGCATGCGCTTTGAACGACGCGAGCATCGCCCGCTGGCCCTGGTGGTCGCAACGCCGCTTCTGGCCGTCGTGGCGGCGCTGGCCATCTCCGGCGTGCTGATCGCCATGGCCGGCGCGCCGGTGTTAGAAGCCTATTGGCGCATCCTCGTCGGCGCCTTCGGCTCGCGCCTATCGGCCACGGAAACCCTGACGCGCGCCGCGCCATTGATGCTGACCGGGCTTGCCGCTGCCGTCGCCTTCCGCGCCCGGCTGTGGAATATCGGCGCCGAAGGCCAGTTCTATCTCGGTGCCATCGCCGTTGCCGCCGCCAGTTCGCAGATGCTCGGCGGTTTGCCCTCGGCGGTGCAAATACCGCTGCTGCTGGTCATCGGCGCGGTCGCCGGCATGGTCCTTCTGCTGATCCCGCTTTGGCTGCGGCTGCGCTTCTCGGTCGATGAAGTCGTGACAACCCTGCTCCTGAACTTCGTGGCGGTGCTGTTCGTGTCGATGTTGATCGACACCGTGCTGAAGGACCCCATGGCCTTCGGCTGGCCGCAATCCCAGTCCGTGGCCGACGATGCCATGCTGCCGAAGCTGCTTGCCCGGTCGCGCCTGCATATCGGCATCGTCATCGCCATCGTGCTGGCCATCATTCTGCATTGGGTGCAGTCGCGCACCGTGTTCGGCATGCAGTCTCGCGCGGCCGGCCTCAACCCGGCGGGTGCCACATTCGCCGGCGTGCCGCTGGGTGCCACCTTGGTCAAGGTCGCCTGCATCTCGGGCGGACTGGCCGGACTTGCAGGCGCCGTCGAGGTCATGGGCGTGCAGGGCTATGTCACGACGACCTTGTCGCCGGGCTATGGCTATTCCGGCATCGTCGTCGCCATGCTGGCCAATCTCCACCCGCTCGGCGTCGTGCTGGCGGCGCTGTTTACCGCCACCATGTTCGTCGGTGCCGATGGCATGAGCCGCAGCATGGGCATCCCCACCTACATCGCCGATGTCACCGTGGCGCTGTCGCTGCTCAGCACGCTGATTGCCCTGTTCTTCACGCAATACAGGATCCGCCGATGAGTGCCGTGTTCGACATTCTCGCGTCAGCCGGCCTGTGGGCCGCGGTGCTGCGCATTGCCACACCGCTGATCCTCGGTACGCTCGGTGCGCTGCTCTGCGAGCGCTCTGGCGTGCTCAATCTCGGCATCGAAGGCATCATGACTTTCGGCGCGATGATCGGCTGGCTCAGCGTCTATAATGGCGCCGACCTGTGGACCGGCCTGTTGATTGCCGCCATTTCGGGCGGCGTCTTCGGCCTACTGCATGCAGGCCTCACGGTCACGCTCGGCCTGTCGCAGCACGTCTCGGGGCTGGGTGTCACGCTGTTTGCCTCAAGCTTCAGCTATTATGTGTTCCGGCTGCTGGTGCCGGTGGCGGGCACGCCGCCGACGATCGAGCCCTTCGCGCCGATCGATATCCCAGGGCTCAGCGATCTGCCATTCATCGGGCCAGCCTTCTTCACCCAGACGCCACCGACCTATCTCGCCATCATCATGGCCGTCCTGCTGGGTTACATCATCTTCCGCTCGCCGCTCGGTCTCGCTATCAGGGTGACCGGAGAAAACCCCCATGCGGCGGAAGCGCAGGGCATCAACCCGATGATCATCCGATACGGTGCCGTGATCGCCGGCAGCGCGCTGATGGGCATGGCGGGCGCCTTCCTGACACTCTCGGCCTTCAACAGCTTCTTTCCGACGATGGTCCAGGGGCGCGGCTGGATCTGTATCGCGCTCGTGGTCTTCGCCTCCTGGCGTCCTGGCCGGGCGCTGCTCGGCGCCCTGCTGTTTGCCTTCTTCGACGGCTTCCAGCTCCGGCTCCAGACTGTTCTGAGCGGCGTCGTTCCCTATCAGCTCTTCCTGATGATACCCTACATCCTGTCGATCGCGGCACTGGCCGTGATGGCGCGTCGCGCCCGCGTGCCGCAGGCTCTGATGCAACCCTACAGGCGCGGCGAGCGCTAGAGCATGTCCAGGAAAAGCGGATACCGGTTTTCCGTCCGGACATGCGACAACAAGAAACTGCGCGGCGAGCGCTAAAAACCGATATCACGAGGATCCTATGTTCGATCTCATCATCCGCAACGCCAACCTTCCAGACGGTCGCCAGGGCTTCGACATCGGCATATCAGGTTGCAAGATCACCGCCATCGAGAAGACGCTTCCCGCCGCATCCGGCGAAGAACTCGATGCGACCGGTCGCCTTGTCAGCCCGCCCTTCTGCGATCCGCATTTCCACATGGACGCGACCCTGTCGCTGGGCATGCCACGCATGAATGTCTCAGGTACGCTGCTGGAAGGCATCGCGCTCTGGGGCGAGTTGCGCCCGCTGCTGACGAAGGAAGCGCTTGTCGATCGCGCCCTACGCTATTGCGACATGGCGGTGAGCCAGGGGCTGCTCTACATCCGCAGCCATGTCGACACATCGGATCCCCGCCTGGTTACCGCCGAAGCCCTGATCGAAGTGCGTGAGCGGGTGGCGCCCTATATCACCCTGCAACTCGTCGCCTTTCCGCAGGACGGCTATTACCGCGCACCCGAAGGCGTCGCATCGCTGGAACGGGCGCTGGACATGGGCATCGACATCGTCGGCGGCATTCCGCATTTCGAGCGGACGATGGAGGACGGCGCGCGCTCTATGGAGGCGCTGTGCCGCATCGCCGCCGAACGCGGATTGCCGGTCGACATCCATTGCGACGAGACCGACGATCCGATGTCGCGCCATATCGAGTCGCTTGCGGCGCAGACCATCCGCTTCGGCCTGCAGGGCCGGGTGGCGGGATCGCATCTCACCTCGATGCATTCCATGGACAACTACTATGTCTCCAAGCTCATCCCGCTGATGGCGGAGGCCGAAATCAACGTCATCCCGAACCCGCTGATCAACATCATGCTGCAGGGGCGCCACGACACCTATCCGAAGCGCCGCGGCATGACCCGCGTGCGCGAACTGATGGCGGCGGGGCTGAACGTCTCGTTCGGCCAGGACTGCACCATGGATCCCTGGTATTCGATGGGCTCCGCGGACATGCTGGAAGTCGGCCATATGGCCATCCATGTGGCGCAGATGGGCGGGATCGAGGACAAGAAGAAGATCTTCGATGCGCTGACCATCAATAGCGCCAAGACCATGGGCCTGGAAGGCTATGGCCTTGATATCGGCTGCAATGCCGATCTGGTGGTGCTGCAGGCGGCTGACGTGATCGAGGCGCTGCGCTTGAAACCGACCCGGCTTGCGGTACTCAAGGCGGGCAAGGTCATTTCGCGGACAGCGCCGCGCATTTCGCAGCTCTTTCTTGATGAACGGCCGCAGCAGATCGACATTGGCGCGGATTACGTCCCGAGGGTGTGAGACGAGAGATATAGCGCCTCACGCCACCTCCCGGTGCTTCGTCTTATTTGTCTTTGGCAGCTCGACCGGAGGCTCCCTGGTGATCATCTGGATCTGCTTTGCCAGCCAGTCCACGAACACCCGGACCTTGTTGGAGAGATGCCGTGTCTGGGGATAGACCACGTAGAGCGGCAGGGGGTCGCGATCCCATTCCGGCAGGATTTTCACGAGATCACCACGCTCCACGGCCTCGCGCACCATGAAGCGCGGCGCCTGGATAACGCCGATTCCCGACAGCGCGGCGTTGACATAGGTGCGGCTGTCATTGACGGACACGATGTAGCGGGGGGCGATTTCGATCTCTTCTTCGCCCTTGCGAAACTCCATCGGCAGCACCCGGCCGGATTGAGCGTTGAGGTAGCCAACGGAGAAATGCGTCTCCTCAAGGTCCTGGGGATGGCGAGGCGCGCCAAAATTCTCGATGTAGAAAGGCGAGGCATAAGTCTGCATCGGCAGTTCGCCGACCTTTCTCGATATCAGCGAGAGGTCGGTCGGGGTCCCGCCACGCAGCGCGCAATCGACGTTTTCGGCGATGTAGTCGACCAGGCGGTCGCCGACACCGATATCGAGCTGGATCTGCGGGTAGCGCTGGTAGAAGTCGCAGATATTGGGAATGACAACGAGATCGGCAAAGGCCCCGGCCATCTCGACCCGCAGCCGTCCGGACGGCTGGGTCTGCGAGTTGGACAGGCTGCCGTCGAGTTCATCGAGTTCGGACAGAATCTGCATCGCGCGCTCGTAGTAGAGCGCTCCATCCGTGGTCACCATCACGCGCCGCGTGGTGCGATTGAGGAGCGTGGTGCGCAGATGCCGCTCCAGGCTCTGGACCAGATTGGTCACCGTCGTCTTAGGCATATTGAGGGTCGCGGCCGCGCGGGTGAAATTTCCCGTTTCCACGACGCGCACAAAGGCCCGCATTGCCGAAAGCTGATCCATGGCTCATTCTCGCTGCGCCGCACCATTGTTCCGGATTTTGGAACAGTGATGACGAATTTCTGTGACTTGTATGATTTTAGCAGAACAATAATATCAAAGGCAAGGAAGACGGCAGCCGTCTCTCGCTTACTAGGGATCAAAGCCGCGGTTTTTCAATGATGGCGTCGTGGGAAAACATATCGATTACCGATTGCCGGACCACGCATGTACCGATGCGGCTTTACGACGGGACGGCAAAGGGAAAGTCTCCGCCGCTTGTGCTCTATCTGCGGGGAGGGGCCTTCCTCAACGAGGAGCGTGGCACGTCGGAGCAGGCAGTTGCGCGTGTTCTGGCAGATGCCGGAGCCGTGGTTCTGGAAGCCGATTACGGCAGCACGTCGCAATGCGTGTTTCCCAAGGCCATGGAACACGCGTTCACGGCGCTGCAGTGCCTGAATGCCAGGCGCAAGCAGTTTGGCAGTGGCAAATCGCTGCTGCTGGTGATGGGCGAGGAGGCGGGCGGCAATGTCGCGGCCGGCGTGGCCCTCAAGGCGCGAGACCTGATGCCGAACGAGCTTGGCGGGCAGATCCTTCTGTCGCCGATGATCGACCCCATGATGTCGAGCACGTCGTTTCGCAAGGCGGACGACATTGGCATGCGGGAGCGGTGGTCTGACGGCTGGAGCCATTACCTCGGCTCCTCCTCGGGATTTCGTCATCCCTATGCCGCACCTTGCCTCTGTTCGAGGCTATCAGGCGTGGCGCCAGCGCTGATCGTCACGTCAGAGGACGATCCGCTGCGCGATGAGACGCTCGGATATGCGGACCGCCTTGCCGATGCCGGCGTGACAGTTCGCAAACGCATTTACCCGGCCGGATCCGGCTGGACAGACATTTACAGACATGGCGAAGGCCCATGGAAAACGGCACTTTGCGCCGAATTCAACGCCTTCGTGCAGGAATTGAGTTCATAGCTTGACGTACAGGACTGCAAAAATCGGCCAGCCTTCCAGGCCGTAAGGAGACCAAAATGACATCGAAGATCAAGAACTGGGCCCTGTGGGGCACCGGACTGGGTACGGCTGCGCTGATCGCAGCGGGCTCGCTGTATCCGAACCTGCCGCGCGGCGCCAACGCAGCATCCGAAACGACGAGCGCCGCCCCGGCGCCGACACCGGCAATCCCGGTGACGGTGGCCTCTGTCGCGCCGCGCACCGTCACCATCTGGCAGGACTTTTCCGGCCGGCTGGAGGCAATCGAGCGCGTGCAGATCCGCTCGCGGGTCGCAGGTGCCGTACAATCCACGCATTTTCGTGAGGGCGGACTGGTCAAGGCGGGCGATCTGCTCGTGACCATCGATCCCGCTCCCTATGCCGCCGAGGCCGCCCGCGCCGAGGGGCAGGTGGCGTCGGCCCAGGCGCGCGTCGATCTCGCCTGGACCGAGCTTGAACGGGGGCGCAATCTCTCCGCCCGGAACACCATTTCGCAAAGCGACCTGGCGCAGCGCGAAAGCGCCCACCGTGAAGCCTTGGCGGCCTTGCAGTCTGCCAACGCACAGCTCAAGGCGGCACAGCTGAACCTCGACTATACCGAGATCCGCGCGCCGATCTCGGGCCGCGTCGGCAAGCTCGAAATCAATGTCGGCAACCTCGTGGCGGCCGGATCGGCCTCGACCCCGCTGACGACGCTGATTTCGGCAGACCCGATCTATGCGAGCTTCGATGCCAGCGAAGAGCTTGTCGGCACCATCCTCGCCGACCTGCCGATCGAAAACGGCGTGCCCGCGATCGAGCGGGTTCCCGTGGAAATCGGCACGCTGGCAGACGACGGCACGCCGATCAAGGGCAAGCTGCAGTTGATCGACAACGAGGTGAACAGCTCGACCGGCACGATACGGCTGCGCGCAGTCTTCGACAATCCGGATGGCAGGCTGCTTCCCGGGCAATTCGTCCGGGTGCGCATGGGCCAGCCGAAAGCGGCCGATGAGCTGATGGTAAGCGAACGCGCCATCGGCACCGACCAGGACAAGAAATTTGTGCTGGTGGTCGATGAGGCCAACACCGTCCAGTATCGTCAGATCGCGCTGGGTGCGGCAATCGAAGGCGAGCGGGTGGTCGAGAGCGGTCTTGCCGCCGGTGAGCGCATCGTTGTCAACGGCCTGCAGCGGGTTCGTCCCGGGGTCGTCGTGGCGCCACAGACCGAAGGCCAGGTGGCGCAACAGTAGAACTTTCCCTCGTCGGGCTCCCGATACCTTCCACGGGAGCATCGGCGCCGGGCGAGGAGCCGGGCGCAAGTTGACCGTCGACATTGACCCCCAGTCCGACAGTCCCTGCGCCACAATTTCCGCAGGCTCCCCGCCCGGCAAGCTGTCCGACGGGCGGCACACATCCGCTCCTTGAGCCCCGGCGACCGTGCCGGAGCCTTCCATAAACCTGAACCCTGCAACCGGCAGCCCTTTCCAAGGCCGCCGGATGGGCGTCGTCATTCCAAAACAACCATGCGGAGAGGGCTTCGCAATGAACATATCAAGATTTTTCGTCGACAGACCGGTCTTTGCGGCCGTGCTGTCGATCCTGATCATGGTGGCAGGCCTGATCGGCATTCGCTCCCTGCCGATTTCGGAATATCCCGATGTCGTGCCGCCATCGATCGTCGTGCGCGCCGTCTATCCCGGCGCCAACCCGACCGTCATTGCCGAAACGGTGGCGACGCCGCTCGAAGAGCAGGTCAACGGCGTCGAAGACATGCTCTACATGTCGAGCCAGGCCACATCGGACGGCGTTCTCACCCTGACTGTCACCTTCAAGCTCGGCACCGATCCGGACAAGGCCCAGCAATTGGTGCAGAACCGCGTCGCCCAGGCAGAACCGCGTCTGCCGGCGGAAGTGCGCGCCCTCGGCCTCACCACCGTCAAGAGCTCGCCCGACCTGATGATGGTCGTGCATCTGGTCTCGACTGGCGATCGCTATGATCTGACCTATCTGCGCAACTATGCGACCCTCAACGTCAAGGACCGGCTGGCGCGTATCGAGGGCGTGGGCCAGGTGCAGGTCTTCGGCGCAGGCGACTATTCCATGCGCGTCTGGGTCGATCCGCAAAAGGCAGCCGAACACCAGCTCGCCGCCAGCGACATCACCAATGCCATCCGCGGTCAGAACGTCCAGGCCGCCGCCGGCACGATCGGTGCGTCTCCAAGCCTGCCAGGTGTCGACCTGCAGCTCAACGTCAATGCCCAGGGCCGCCTGCAAACGCCGGAAGAGTTTGGCAATATCATCGTGAAGAGCGGTGCAAACGGCGAAATCACCCGCCTGCGCGACGTTGCCCGCATCGAGCTGGGTGCCGCCGACTACACGCTGCGCTCGCTGCTCGACGGCAAGCCCGCGGTCGCCATCCCGGTCTTCCAGGCACCGGGTTCGAATGCCATCGCCATCTCCGACCAGGTGCAGGAGACCATGGCGGAGCTGAAGAACGCCATGCCCGAGGGCATTGGTTACGAGATCGTCTATGACACCACGGAATTCGTGCGCTCCTCGATCGACAAGGTGGTCGATACGCTGCTCGAAGCCATCGCGCTTGTTGTCATCGTCGTCATCATCTTCCTGCAGACCTGGCGTGCCTCGATCATCCCGCTGATCGCCGTGCCCGTGTCGATCATCGGCACCTTCGCTGTCATGTATGCCTTCGGCTTCTCTATCAACGCGCTGACGCTGTTCGGCCTGGTGCTGGCCATCGGCATTGTGGTCGATGACGCCATCGTCGTTGTCGAAAACGTCGAGCGCAACATCGAGAACGGGCTCACGCCTCGAGAGGCCACATACAAGGCGATGCGGGAGGTTTCCGGCCCGATCATCGCCATTGCCCTGGTACTGGTCGCGGTCTTCGTGCCGCTCGCCTTCATCACCGGGCTCTCGGGTCAGTTCTACCGCCAGTTCGCGCTGACGATTGCCATCTCCACCGTCATCTCGGCCATCAACTCGCTGACCCTGTCCCCGGCACTCGCAGCGCTTCTGCTCAAGGATCACCATGCCAAGAAGGACTGGCTGACGCGGGGCATGGATTTCATCCTCGGCTGGTTCTTCCGCGGTTTCAACCGGATGTTCGGTGCGGCCTCAAATGGCTATGGCCGCAGCGTGAGCGGGCTTGTCTCGCGCAAGAGCCTGGTCATGATCATCTATCTCGCCCTGGTTGGCGCGACCTACAGCATGTTCAATGCCGTGCCGGGCGGCTTCGTGCCGGCGCAGGACAAGCAATACCTGATCGGCTTTGCACAGTTGCCCGATGGCGCAACGCTCGACCGCACGGAAGAGGTCATCAAGAAGATGAGCGACATTGCTCTCGCCCAGCCGGGTGTGAAGAACGCGCTGGCCTTCCCCGGCCTGTCGATCAACGGCTTTACCATCGGTTCGAACGCCGGCATCGTCTTCGCCGTGCTGGATGATTTCGAGGAACGCAAGTCGCCGGAGCTTTCGGGCGGTGCCATCGCCATGGCGCTGAATCAGAAATATGCCGGCATCCAGGATGCCTTCATCGCCATGTTCCCGCCGCCGCCGGTCAACGGTCTCGGCTCCACCGGCGGCTTCAAGCTGCAGATCGAGGATCGCGCAGGCTTCGGCAACCAGGTCCTGGATGAGACGACCAAGGCTTTCATCGCCAAGGCCTATCAGACACCGGAACTGGCCGGCATCTTCTCGAGCTTCCAGATCAACGTGCCGCAGCTTTATGCCGATCTCGACCGGGCAAAGGCCGAACAGCTCGGCGTCTCGGTCTCGGACGTGTTCGAGACGCTGCAGATCTATCTGGGTTCGCTCTATGTCAACGACTTCAATGCTTTCGGCCGCACCTACAGTGTCCGGGTGCAGGCCGATGCCAAGTTCCGCGCCAAGGCGGAGGATATCGGCCAGTTGAAGGTTCGCTCGCACACGGGCCAGATGATCCCGCTTGCGGCCTTGCTGAAGGTGGACGCCACGACCGGCCCGGAACGCACGACCCGCTACAACGGCTTCCTGGCGGCCGACATCAATGGTGGTCCGGCGCCGGGCTACTCCTCGGGCCAGGCCCAGGCAGCGATCGAGCGGATCGCCGCCGAGACGCTTCCCGCCGGCATCGACTTCGAATGGACCGACCTGACCTACCAGCAGATCCTGGCCGGCAATTCCAGTATCGTGGTCTTCCCGCTCGCCCTGCTGCTGGTCTTCCTCGTGCTGGCGGCGCAATATGAAAGCCTGACGCTGCCGATCGCGATCATTATGATCGTGCCGATGGGCGTGCTGGCGGCGCTCACGGGCGTCTGGCTGACCGGGGGCGACAACAACATCTTCACCCAGATCGGGTTGGTGGTGCTGGTGGGGCTATCGGCGAAGAACGCAATCCTGATCGTGGAATTTGCCCGCGAGCTGGAATTCGAGGGCCGCACACCGGTGAAGGCCGCAATCGAGGCGAGCCGCCTGCGCCTGCGTCCGATCCTGATGACGTCGATGGCCTTCATCATGGGCGTCGTGCCGCTGGTGATCTCCACGGGCGCGGGTGCGGAAATGCGCTCGGCCATGGGCATCGCCGTCTTCTCCGGCATGATCGGCGTGACCTTCTTCGGCATCTTCATGACGCCGGTCTTCTACGTGCTGGTGCGCAAGCTGACCGGCAACCGGCCACTGGTGCAGCATGATCGCCAACCGGCCAATAGCCAGAACACGGTGGAAGAGGCGCACCCGCTGGCCGCCGAATAAGCCATCTTGCCGGGGGCGGTTCATCCCGCCCCCGGTCCAAGTCTTTATATTGTCGGCGCCAACGACTATATCCCGCCAAAGATCAAGACATAACGCTGCAGTTTTGAGCCTGCGCATCGGTGGTGACATGAAGAAAATCGGCTTTCTCTCCTTCGGGCACTGGACACCATCGCCCCAGTCGCAGACGCGCTCGGCCTCCGATACGCTGCTGCAGTCGATTGAGCTTGCCGTCGCCGCTGAAGAACTCGGTGCTGACGGCGCCTATTTCCGCGTTCACCATTTTGCCCGCCAGCTCGCCTCGCCATTCCCGCTGCTCGCCGCGGTCGGCGCTCGCACCAAGCGGATCGAGATCGGCACCGCCGTGATCGACATGCGCTATGAAAACCCGCTCTATATGGCGGAAGATGCCGGGTCCGCCGACCTGATTTCCAAGGGACGGTTGCAGCTCGGCATCAGCCGCGGCTCGCCGGAACAGGTGATCGAGGGCTGGCGGCATTTCGGCTATGCGCCCTCGGAAGGCGAAAGCGATGCGGACATGGCCCGGCGCCATACCGAAGTCTTCCTCGAAGTGCTCAAGGGCGAGGGTTTCGCCCGTCCCAATCCCCGGCCGATGTTCCCCAACCCGCCGGGCCTGCTGCGGCTGGAACCTCATTCGGAAGGCCTGCGGGAACGCATCTGGTGGGGTGCAAGCTCCAACGCCACCGCTGCCTGGGCGGCAAAGCTCGGCATGAACCTGCAAAGCTCCACTCTCAAGGACGACGAGACCGGCGAGCCGCTACACATCCAGCAGGCCAAGCAGATCCGTGCCTATCGTCAGGCCTGGAAGGAGGCCGGCCACACGCGTGAGCCGCGCGTCTCTGTCAGCCGCAGCATCTTCGCCTTGGTGAACGACATGGACCGCGCCTATTTCGGCCAGTCAGGCAAAGATCAGGATTCCATCGGCTTCATCGACGAGAAGACGCGGGCGGTTTTTGGCCGCTCCTATGCCGCCGAACCCGACAAACTGGTGGAACAACTGTCCAAGGACGAGGCGATTGCCGAGGCCGATACGCTGCTCCTCACGGTGCCAAACCAGCTCGGCGTGGACTACAACGCTCATGTGATCGAGGCGATCCTGACCCATGTCGCCCCGGCGCTCGGCTGGCGCTGATCACAACGCAAGTGGGCTCCGGCAGTCCGCGCCTAATCGAGATCCTGACGGGTGATCGGCGCTATCTGTGTCGAGTCCTCGCCATGATGAAAGGCGCGGGCGAGACGGAAGGAATGGGCAATCCGCAGGCCCCTATCCATGAAAACCGCGGCGACATCAGCGGGGCATAGGCGTTCCACCGTCTCCTGAAACAGCGAAAGCCAGCGCCGGAAATGCTCTTCCCCCAGGTCCGGCAAGGCGAGATGCGGCGGAAGCGGCTTGCCGTGATAGCGATCGGTCCTGAGCAGGGTCGATGACCAGAAGTCGCACATGCGGGCCAGATGCACGGGCCAGGCATCCGGAGCTATCGCTCCATTGAAAACCGGGCCGAGCAGAGGATCGCGCCGGATCTGATCGTAAAAGCCATGGACGACAGCGTGTATCATCGGCTCGTCCAAGACGTCTGGCAGCGGCTTGCCGTCAATGACAATGCTTCTGTTCGGAGCAGGCCGCCCCTTCATCGCTCTTTCTCCATACCCAAGCTTGCATGACCTTTGCGTGCCAACATAGACAGGGGCGGGTTAGCGGTTGCCCTGACCTTATAGAACCGGCTGATCCTGCTGGCGAGGCGCAATTGGCCGCAGCCGGAGCGTCGCTGTCATTCCCAGGCGATTGGCCGCCCGGGGCCATCAGGCCAATCGTCAGGAACTATCCCAAGTCCGGGGCGTTGTTTTCATATCCTACAACGAGAGGAGATTGAACATGGCCTATCAAGACACCGCAACGTTTGGCAATTCGACGGCCCGCAATGCGGACATCAAGGAAACCCATGACCTGATCGCCAGCGACAAGGTCGAAGGCACCCGCGTCTATGGCAGCGATGGCAAGCATATCGGCTCCATCGAACGCCTGATCATCGAGAAGCGGAGCGGCCGCGTTTCCTATGCGGTCATGAGCTTCGGCGGCTTCCTGGGTATCGGACATGATCACTATCCGCTGCCCTGGGCAAAGCTGACTTATGACGAAAACCTCGTCGGCTATCGCACCGACGTGACCAAGGAAATGGTCGAGAAAGCGCCTCGCTACGAGGACGACGACGCCTATTGGTCCAAGGACAATGGCCGTCGGGTCTACGACTATTACGGCGTGCCGCCATACTGGATGTAGAACATCCCAATCCAGAAGAAGGGTCCCAGTTTGGGGCCCTTTTTTTATGTTTGGCGAAGGTCTGATGCGGCGGTGCGATCACCGCCGCATTCTATACTCATGCGAGTTCTGGCAGGCCCTTCAGCAGCTTGTCCATCGTGATCGGATAATGCCGAACCCTGACGCCGGTTGCATTGTAAATGGCGTTGGCAATGGCCGCTGATACGCCGCACAGCCCTAGTTCACCCACGCCCTTCGCCTTCATCGGCGATGAATACGGATCTGCCTCATCAAGGAAGATGACCTCCTGATGGGGTATATCGGCATGAACAGGGACTTCGTATCCGGCCAGGTCATGATTGACGAAAAATCCGTGGCGGATATCGACGGCCAGTTCTTCCGACAGGGCGCCGCCGGCGCCCATGGTCATGGCGCCGATGACCTGGCTGCGGGCGGTGATCGGATTGAGGATACGGCCCGCAGCGCAAACGGCCAGCATGCGCCGGATCCGCGTTTCGCCCGTCGCGACATCCACGCCCACTTCGACGAAATGAGCGCCGAAGGTGGATTGCTGGTGGGTTTTCGTCAGGTCGCCCCATTCCATCTGGTCTTCGCCGACCAAGCCCTCCGCGCCGGCCGCCTCGGCCAGCGGAACCGCGCGGTTTCCGGATCGAACCTGGCCATTTTCAAACACGATATCCGAGGAATTGAAGCCAAGCCGGGCTGCAACGGCCTCCCGCAACTTCACGCAGGCCGCATAGACGCCTGAAGTTGCGGAATTCGCGCCGAACTGCCCGCCGGAACCTGACGAGACCGGAAAGCGCGAATCCCCGAGTTGCACCGAGACCTTGTCGACCGCGACACCCATCATCTCCGCCGCTGTCTGGGCGATGATGGTGTAGCTGCCCGTGCCGATATCGGTCATGTCCGTCTCGACCGTGATTGTCCCATCCTGCGCAAGGCGAACCCGCGCACCTGATGGCTCGACCAAGTTGTTGCGGAAGGCAGCGGCGACGCCAAGGCCGATAAGCCAGTTTCCCTCGCGACGCATTCCCGGAGGCTGGCGTCGGTCCCAGCCGAAGCGTTCCGCTCCCCGTTCCAGGCAACCGACGAGGTCGCGCTGCGAGAAAGGTCGCTCGGGATGTTCGGGATCGACATCCGTGTCATTGACGATGCGGAATTGGATCGGGTCCATGCCGAGCTTCTCGGCGATCTCATCGATAGCGATTTCAAGCGCCATCAGGCCGGGCGCCTCGCCGGGAGCCCGCATGGCGTTGCCCTCGGGCAGATCCAGCGTGGCAAGGCGCATGGCCGTCATGCGATTGGCGCCTGCATAGAGCAGCCGTGTCTGCATGACAGCGGTCTCGGGACCGCCGCCGGGCAGATCGCCGGACCAGCTTTCGTGACCAATGGCGGTGATACGACCATCACGCTCGGCACCGATGCGAATGCGCTGGATCGTTGCCGGCCGGTGGGTGGTGTTGTTCATCATGAAAGGCCGGGGCAATGCGACCTTCACCGGTCGCCCGGCAGCCTTAGCACCGAACGCTGCCAAAACCGCATCGGCCCTCAGGAACAGCTTGCCGCCAAAGCCGCCGCCAATGAAGGGCGACATCAGATGCACCTTGTCCTTGTCGATCCCCAGTGTCCGTGCAAGGTCGCTGCGCCACCAGTCGATCATCTGGCTGGAGGTCCATACCGTCAGTTCGTCGCCTTTCCAGGCAGCGATCGAGGCATGGGGTTCCATCATCGCATGGGATTGGTCCGGCGTGTGGTATCGCTCGTCCACAGTCACCGGAGCAGCGGCGAAGGCGGACGCAAAATCGCCGACCGCGGTATCCGGCTCGGTGGATTCGTCGGGCTTTTCTGCATTGCCGATTTCGGCGGCCAGATCATAGGTTCCCGGTGTGGCGGCATAGTCCGCCTTCACCAGGGCCGCCGCGCTGCGCGCCTGCTCGAAGGTCTCGGCCACGACGACCGCAATCGCCTGGTGATAGTGCTGGATCTCGCTGCCGCCGAAGAGCTTGGCGGTGTTGAACTTGCCCTTCTTGAGGTCGCCCACGTCAAGCGTGGTGACGACATCAAGCACGCCAGGCGCCGCTAGCGCCGCCGACGTGTCGATAGCAACGACGTGGCCCTTGGCGATGGCCGATCCCACCGGATAGCCATAGGCATAGTTGAGGCTCTGATCATGCCATTCATAGGCATATTTCGCCCGGCCTGTGGTTTTCAGTTCGCCATCGACGCGATGGATGGGCTGACCGACGACCTTCATCTGGTCGATCGGGTTGGTGGTCGCTGGTGTATCAAACTTCATGTCTCAACCCCTTGCTTCCAAAAGCACCGCACCAAGCGTCCGCTCCACGAGATCGATCTTGAAACGGTTCTGCTCCGTGGGCCGGGCATCGGCCAGAAGTGCTGCCGATACGGCCCGCGCACCGCGCGACAGCTCCTGGTCGGCCGCCTCAAGCCGCCACGGCTTGTGCGCGACACCGCCGACGGCGATTTTCCCGGTGCCGTCGGGCAGAATCACCGCGCCGACCGAGACGATCGCAAAAGCATAGGAAGCGCGGTCACGAACCTTGCGGTAGATCTGTCGTCCGCCCACAGGCGGCGGCAGCACAACCGATGTGATGAACTCGCCCTGTTCCAGGACGGTTTCGATATGCGGCGTCTCGCCGGGAAGGCAATGAAAGTCGGCAATCGGGATGCTACGGGTGCTACCGTCGCCCTTCACCGTCTCGACTACCGCATCAAGGGCTCGCAGCGCCACGGCCATGTCGCTCGGATGCGTCGCGATACAGGCCTCGCTGGTGCCGACGATGGCGAGTTGGCGGGTGAAGCCGCCAATGGCGGAACAGCCGCTGCCCGGCTGGCGCTTGTTGCAGGGCTGGTTAGGATCATAGAAGTAAGGACAGCGCGTGCGCTGCAGCAGGTTGCCTGCCGTCGTCGCCTTGTTTCGCAGCTGACCCGAGGCGCCGGAGACCAGCGCGCGCGTCAGCAGCGCATAGTCGCGGCGCACCGTCTCATGTGCTGCGAGATCGGTGTTACGCACCATTGCGTCGATCCGGAGGCCACCATCTGCCGTTGCATCAATAGTATCCAGGCCAAGCCCGTTGACATCAATGAGGTGGGTCGGCGTTTCGATCTCAAGCTTCATCAGGTCCAGCAGGTTGGTACCGCCGGCGATGAATTTGGCGCCGGGGTTTGCTGCTGCCGTCGCTGCTGCCTGCTCGACGGAAGTGGCCCGTTCATAGGTGAACTCTCTCATGCCCGAACTCCCGCAACATCGGTGATGGCATCGATGATGTTGGAATAGGCGCCGCAACGACAGAGATTGCCACTCATGCGTTCGCGTATTTCCTCTGGCGTAACCGCCGCAGGAGACATCAGATCACCGGTCACGTGGCTTGGAATATCAGCCTTGATTTCCTCAAGCACGGCAATGGAGGAACAGATCTGGCCCGGTGTGCAATAGCCGCATTGAAAACCGTCATGCTTCACAAAGGCAGCCTGCATGGGATGCAGGTTCCCGGGTTCTCCAAGGCCCTCGATCGTGGTGATGTCATCGCCCTCATGCATAACAGCCAGCGTCAGGCAAGAGTTGATCCGCCGACCATTGACCATGATGGTGCAAGCCCCGCATTGCCCATGATCGCAGCCCTTCTTCGTGCCGGTGAGGTGCAGATGCTCGCGCAGCGCATCCAGAAGCGTGGTTCTATTGTCGACGGAGAGCGATCGCGCCTCCCCGTTGACAGTCAAGGTTAGATTGGTCGAACTTGTCACTGTGTCTCCCCGTATCGGTGCTGACGCTGCCTCGCCGCACTAAGACAGTCACGGCCGTTCTAACAAGTAGGCCCCGGATAGAAAGTTCCAACTGCCTATTGTCCGAATGAAGGCTCGACCTCCATACCTGAGGCTGCGCCGCGCCGACGGAGCGTGGTTTAAGCCGAAACCGATCACAGCGACGCCATGATGCCGCCGTCCACATAAAGCACGTGGCCATTGACGAAGGACGAGGCATCCGAGGATAGGAAGATGCAGGCGCCCACCAGTTCTTCCACCTGTCCCCAGCGGCCTGCCGGCGTGCGTTTTTCCAGCCAGGTGGAGAAGGCCGGATCGGCGACGAGCGCGGCATTCAGGGGCGTATCGAAATAGCCGGGCGCAATGGCGTTGCATTGCAGTCCATATTTCGCCCAATCCGTCGCCATGCCCTTTGTCAGGTTTCCGACGGCGCCCTTCGTAGCGGTGTAGGGCGCTATACCCGGCCGCGCAAGCGCCGTCTGGACGCTGGCGATATTGATGATCTTTCCGGCACCGCGCTTGATCATATGGCGGGCGACCGCCTGGCCGACATTGAAAACGGTGGAGATATTGGTCTTCAGCAGGCGCTCGAAGGCATCGGCCGGGAAATCTTCCAGCGGCGCGCGATGCTGCATGCCGGCATTGTTTACGAGAATATCGATGGCGCCCGTCTCGTCTTCGAAACGGTCGACCGCCGTTCTGACGGCCTCATGATCCGTGGCATCGAAAGCGAGGGAATAGCCGGCGCCAATCTCGCGGCGGGCGGCCTGAAGCTTGGCTTCGTCGCGACCGTTCAGGATGACCTCGGCACCAGCGGCCGCCAAACCTTTGGCCAGAGCAAAGCCTATGCCCTGCGACGAGCCGGTGACGAGCGCACGCTTGCCGCTCAAGTCGAAGAGTTGGATGCTCATGAATGCCTCCTGATGCTTGCGGGAAGAACGACGATGTCATTTTGAAACCGCCTCCTCGAATCCTCGTCCATTCCCGCAATAGCGCATCAGCAGCCGGGGTGCACCCCTATCAGCACGACACCATGATGCCTTCCGTCCCTATTGACCGCTCAACCCCGTCCCAGCAGCCAGAATCCGATCAAGCGCCGCCGTGAACCGGTCGACCTCTTCCAGGGTGTTGTAGTGGACCATGGAGACCCGGAGCATGCCGCCGTGGTCGGTCAGGTCAAGATACTCTGCCAGCCGGCGGGAATGGAAATCACCGAAACGGATGGCGATGTTTTCACCGTCCATCGCGGCGCAGATCGCCTGGGCTTCCCGACCATCAAAACGAAACGCGATGGTGGGAACACGCTCGCCGTTGCGGTTCACGGACTGGCCGACGATCCGGCAGTCATTGCGGGAGCGCAGATAGTCGAGCAGCCTATCGGCCAGCAGGTTTTCCTGCGCCGTGATCGCCGCAAAGGCCGCTTCGATCTTCTGCCGGGTCGATCCGCTTTCACCCGTACGCTCGCCGAGAGCTGTGAGATAGTCCACGATGCCGCAGGTCGAATAGGCAAGCTCGTAATTGGGGTTTCCGGGCTCCAGCTTACCCGGCACTTTGTCCTTGCCGTAGAAGTAGTGGTAGAGCGTATCGAGCTCTAACAGCAGGTCATAGCGTCCATACATCAAGGCGTAATGCGGACCATAGGTCTTGTAGAGGCTGAAGACATAATAATCGACGTCGAGAGCCTGGACATCGACGGCACGATGCGGCGCATAGGCCACCGCATCCACGCAGATCTTGGCACCGCGGGTATGCACGAAGTCGGCGATCTCGCGGATCGGATTGATAGAACCCAGGATGTTGGAGACATGGGTGACGCAGACCATGCGGGTGCGCTCGCTCATCAGCGGTGCGAGATCGGCGAGGTCAAGCGACAGGGTATCTTTGTTCAGCGGCCAAAATTTCAGCGTGATGCCGCGCTCCTGCAGCCGGTCCCAGGGGCCGATATTGGACTCGTGATCGCTGACGGTGACGATGATCTCGTCGCCCGGCGAAAGCTGGCTCTGCATGGCCCTCGCAAGATTCTGCAGCAAGGCGGTCGTCGAGCCACCGAAGACGATTTCCTCCGGCCGCGCGGCGTTCACAAGATGCATCGCAGCCGTCCGGGCCTCGTAGAGCGCCCGCGCGGCATCCTGGGAAACAGCGTAGGATCCACCGATCTGCACATTCTTCTCGATGAGGAAGGTGTTGATGCGATCGATTGCGCCCTTCAGGATCTGCGATCCGCCGGCATTGTCGAATAAGGTCCAGCCGCGTGCGAGACCAGGAAACTGGCTGCGCACGAAATCGAGATCCAGTGGCGAAGTGGTGGCCATCCTTGTGGTCCTCCTGATGTTTTTCTTGTTCAATGATTGAGGACCGCGCGCAGGAAACCGCGCGTCCTGTCTTCCTTGGGATTGTCGAAGATCTGCTCCGGCGTACCTGCCTCGACAAGGCGGCCGCCGTCCATGAAGATCACCCGATCGGCCACCTGGCGCGCGAAGCCCATCTCATGGGTCACGACCACCATGGTCACGCCCGTACCGGCGAGCTTGCGCATGACATCCAGCACCTCGCCCACCATTTCCGGATCCAGCGCCGAGGTCGGTTCGTCAAACAGCAGGACCTTCGGCTCCATCGCCAGCGCCCGGGCAATCGCCACCCGCTGCTGCTGGCCGCCAGACAATTGCCCCGGATACTTCTCCGCCTGTTCCGAAATACCGACGCGGGCGAGCAGCTCTCGCGCCTTGCGTTCCGCCTCAACCGCCGAGGTTTTGCGAACACGCATCGGCGCCAGCATGATGTTTCTGAGCACTGTCATATGCGGGAAAAGGTTGAAGGACTGGAACACCATTCCCACTTCGGAGCGGACCTTGGCGAGTGTCGGGCCGGGCCGCACTTGAACCCCGTCCACCGTGATGGTGCTGCCGGGCGAGAAGGCCTCCAGATGATTGATGCACCGGATCAGCGTGGATTTGCCAGAACCGGATGGGCCGATGACGCAGACAACTTCTCCCTCCGCGATATCGAGCTCGATACCGTGGAGAACGGTGAAGTCGCCATAGGATTTGACCAGTCCCCGGATCGAAATCAGGGTAGAGCCCAGTTTGGCCATCAGCGTCTTCCCTTGCTGAAATGCTTTTCCAGCCGCCCGACCACCCCGACCATCGGCCAAAGCAACAGAACATAGATTACGGCGGCGCCGATCAGCGGCGTCGGATTGGCCGCGAGGGCCTGGGCCTGTGTCGCCTGCTTCAGGAGGTCCGGCATGGCGACAACGGAAGCGAGCGCCGTGTCCTTCAGCACATTGATGCAGTTGTTGGTAAGCGGCGGTATGACGATGCGGATCGCCTGCGGCAGTATGACGTCGATCATCGTGTGCTTGTTGGACAATCCCAATGCGGCGGAGGCCTCGAACTGGCCATGCGGGATCGCCTCGATCCCGGCCCGGAAAATCTCTGCGGTATAGGCCGCCGAGACCAGCGAAAGGGCTGTCACCGCCGACACGAAGGGCGAGAGGCGAATGCCGACAAAGGGCAGTGCGTAATAAACGACGATCAGCAGGACCAGCAGCGGTATCGAGCGGAAGATATCGACATAGATGCGGATCAAGAGCTTGATGACGGCAGGCGCGTAGAGCCGCGTGACCGCCAGGAACAAGCCGCCGGCAAGGCCGAACACAATGCTGGTGATGCCGATCTGGATCGTGACCAACAGACCGCGCAAGAGTTGCGGCAGGCTGTCGACCAGCACCTGCATGTTGAAGAAGGTATTGAGAAGGTTCATGCCATCCAGGCTCCCATGACAGTCCGGCGGGATCCGACATCCCGCCGGATGCTGTTCAAGCCTTACTTGCCCTTGGGCATGTCGAGAACCATGGCGGTCGAGGTCGTTTCTTCAGCCTTCGCGCCGAACCAGGTTTCATGCAGCTTGGCGATGAAGCCTTCCTTCTTCAGCGTGGTGATCACGTCATTGACCTGGGCTGCCAGCGGATCGCCCTTGTTGAACATGATCGAATATTTCTCGCCGGTCGGGATGCGCTCGACGACCTTCAGTTCCGGTTTGTCCTTGACGTAGTACAGCAGCGCCGGAATGTCTGAGATGTAGCCATCAATGCGGCCGGCGACGAGATCGAGCATGGCGGGAGACAGGCCTTCGAAGCGGCGGATTTCGCCCAGCTTGTATTCGCCCTTATGAGCCTCGGCCCAGATGTCGCCGGTGGAGGCGGTATCAACGCCGACGACCTTGCCGCCCATGTCCTTCAGACCGGTGATGCCAGACTTGGCCGTGACCGTCAGCGACTGGTCGCTATCGTAATAGGGCTGGGCAAATGCCACCGATTCCAACCGCTTCTCGGTGATCGTGATGGAGGAAACCGCCATGTTGATGCGACCGGACTGAACCGCCGGGAAAAGGCCGCTGAAGGGCGTGTTGACGAATTCGACCGTCCTGCCGAGACGCTTGGCAATCTCGTTGACCAGATCGACTTCGAAACCGGCGACCTTGCCGCTGGCGTCCTCGAACTCCCAGGGCACGTTGCCGATATTGGCGCCAACAGTGAGGTCGGCGGCGTTTGCGCCTGCCGCTCCGATCACGGCCAGCACCGCCGACAGGATGGTCGTCTTGAATTTGGATGTGCGCGTCATGAGGCTTCCCCTTGTTTTTTGAACATGACTCTACCACTATTGGCCTGACTGGTCAGACCAGTCAGGCCAAAGAAGCATGCTGGTTAGCCCTTGGCAAGACGGCTTGTGAAAAAATACAGTGGTTCGCCACCTCAGCGCAGATCGAGAAGGACCATCATGCTGAACAAGACGCTCGTGCCACAATCTGTCGCCCGAGAGATCCAGACGATGATCCAGACCGGCGTTCTAAAGGCCGGCGAAAAGATACCCTCGCAGCGGGAATTCGCCCAGAAGTTCGGCATCAGCCGGGCCTCGTTGCGCGAGGCCTTGTTGACGCTGGAAACCCTTGGCCTGATCAAGACCGAGGCGGGTCGAGGAACATTTGTCGCCGCTCCCGTGACGGGTGCCAGTGGTTCGGCCGGCCATATGGCCCCCTGGCGTTATTCCGACAGCTATCCGGTCTTCGATGTCTTCCAGACCCGCATCCTGCTGGAGGGCGAGATTGCGCGTCTCGCCGCCGGACGACTGACGCAACTGCAACTGGAGAAAATGGAGAGCGCGACGCGGACCATGGAGGAATGCTGGGCAAGCCAGGACTTGCTGGCCAATGTCGAGGCTGACCTCGAATTTCACGGCACCATCGTTTCCGCCTGCTCCAATGCGATGCTGAAGGCGCTCTACCAGACGGTTCGCGACCAACTCACAGAAACCCAGCGCCAGCCCATCCCGATCACGGATCCCGAGCGCATGCGGGAATCCATATCCGAGCATCGGCGCATCATCGCAGCCCTCAGCGCCAATGACAGCGCCGCGGCCCAGCGGGAAATGCAGAACCACATCCGCAACACCGCCCGGTGCGCCGGCCTCTCGCCTTGATGCAAGGACGTCGGCTGCGAGCCCGTGGTGCGCCATCTCACCAAGGCTATGGTTTCAGAAGACCTTGCCGATGATCCGTCCGAAGATCGTGTAGTCAGGAGCCCCCGGCAGCTGCTGGCCAACCGGTATGGCGCCGGTCACTTCCAGCGTCACCCGATCATTGATGGTCCAGCCGGCACCAACGCCGATGCCGGTCAGGCTCACCTTGGCGGGGCTCGTCGAATAGACGCTACCGTGATCCACGAAGCTGAACAGGTCTAGACTGCCAAAATCGCCGCTGAAGCTTTTGTGCAGTTCGATATTGGCATAATAGCCGCTACCGCCGGCCGCGGCCCCGCCATCATAGCCCCGGATCGTGGTCGGCCCGCCGATCTGGAATAGCTGATCGCCGGTCACCAGCTTGGTGGAGGCAACCTGCCAGGAGCCAAAGGCCTGCAGCACGAATTCCTGCGGCAGCGCCCCGGTGAGTGATGCAGATCCATTGAAAAAATGCGCCTGCTCGCTGCCGCCGGTGACCAGAAGATCTGTCGTGGAGAAGGCATAGGATGGCGACACCGACACCGCGATATCAGTACCGTAATAGTTGATGGTCACGCCGGCCGTCGGCTTGCGTGTGATATTGTCGGTGACCTCCAGATTGCCCTGCCGCGTGATCGACCGGTTGATCGTGGCACCGAGATTGGCCAGCAAAAGCCAGTTGGCATCCGAATAGATCGGTTGCGCATAGTTGAGGCCACCGCCCTGCGAACTACCAGTGACATCGAGATCGGCAAATGGCCCATCGATGATCTTGATACGGGACGCCGAATAGCTGATGCCGAGCCTGCCGCCAGTTGGTGACACGCCAAATGTATAGGACAGATTGCCGGCAAGATTGCCCTTGGAATAGACGCCGTAGGCCTTGAACCTGTCGTCTATGCCAAGCAGCCCATAATGCTGGAACAGGAACCCGCCCTGGTATCGCCCTGTCGTCTTTGAGCCAAAATTGTCGGTGAAGACGTCGAGCAGATTCTGTTGGGGTTCCGTCACGGACAAGGTGACGTCGGTCTGACCGAATTCCGTGCCGGGCTGCAGGATGGTGCGGATGCGGGCCTCGCCGAGACGGTTCTGCGCCGAAACCCGGCTGCCGAGCTTGGGCACGTCAACCACGGTTCCTTGCTGCAATTGCACCCGTGATCGGACATACTCTTCCGAGCGCGGCGCCCCCTCAACGGACACGGCACCGACGCGACCCTCGATGAGCTCTATCTTGAGCACCCCTCCCTCGAGATCCTGTTCCGGCAGGGAGGCGCTGGCGGTGACAATGCCGCGGGCGCTGTAGCGGGCATTGACTGCATTGACCAGTGCCTGGATTCCCGAGAAATCGAGGGTGCGCCCAACGAAGGGCTGCGCGATCGCCGCCAGCTCGTTCTGGCTGAAGAAATATGACGGCGTGAATTCCACACGGGTCAACTCGAAGGTCGGTCCGCCTGGCGGCACCTCGGGCGCCTGCTCCCGCGCCGGCCCCGTCACGCCATCGGCGCCGTCAGGGCGACGCGGCGTGACCTGGTCTTCGAGTTCACGCTGCAGACGATCCGTGCGGTTTTGCAAGGCTCCGGCATCGACATTGGCCGGTGGCTGCTGAGCCTGGGCGTTGGCCGCAGACAGACTGCCCGTCAGCAACGCACAGCATATCCCCAAGCTGATCGCGAGTGGCGAAAGCAAGATGCGCTGTCTCAAGCTCGGTTCCCTCCCGCCAGGACTCGCAGCGACGTTTTCATCGGGAATCGGCAAGCAAAAGCCATACATCACCGAATCGGATTCGTCACTGTATTGTCCAGCCTGACGGCAGGTCCAGGCCCACTATTTGGATCAACGGCCAGAGCCGGACGTGTCTGTTGCGCCAGGAAGTCCAGAAGGGCCGCGGCGGTCGGGCCGGTCATGCCGGAGCCTGCTCCGGTTTCATCCTCATCCCCTCCGCTGCCGGCCGATTGCAGCGCCAGATTGATGTCGCGCGACATGCTCATGCCGGCATAGAGTAGCCCATTACGTTCGAAATAGGTTTCCGATCCGGGCCCAAACTGGACGTAGAACGCGTCTGTCGTGGTGCGCATTCCCTCTTGAACCAGCTTGAAGCGATAGTCAGGCTGGAAAAGCTGCACGTCGAAGCCGTTGACCGGCACCGGCGACCTGTTGTTCATGAAGATATCGCGCATGGAGGTATTGAGCGTCATCGTGTTGGTAACAACCCCGCGCGCGATGGAGACGAAGGAGCCGCTGGTCCTCAGGCTTGAGGTGGCGACGCGATAATCGCCAATGGCGACCCCGCGGGGTGTCGTGAGGAAGGCCTGCAAGGTTTGCGCATCCGCCCCGCCTGCGCCCGTGACATCCAGCGCCAGCGGGCCGGTACTGCCGGCATGCGCGAGGTTGGTGATGCGGATATTGTCTGCGGCCAGCGTCGCATCGTTCTGAACGGCGAGTTCGTTGGCGTCGAACTGCGATGCCCCGAAGATTGCAAGCCGCACGGCCTGTGCGCGCCCAAGCCTGATCGAACCGCCGCCATCGACCGACAGCGCCAGACGGTCCGAAGCCGAGAGCTGCTCTGCCTCGATCTGCCGACCGGCAGATATGCTCAAGTTCGCGGCGCGACCGTTATTGATACTGACAACCGCGGCCGACAGCGCAAGATTGCCACCGGCACGCAGCTCTTGCGCACGCAGTTCGGACGCGGCCGCGAGGGTCAATGCCCCACCCGCTTGCAGGCTGCCCAGCTGTATCGCACCGCCTGATGAGGTCAGGCTGCTATCGCCGTCACCCGCGACAGCGCCGCTGATCTGCACAAGTCCACCCGACTGGATGTCGAGCGAGGAGCCCGCCGCGACGCGGCCAAACAGGGTGGAGCTGCCGGCGCGGGTCGTGAGCACGGTGCCGACATCCAGCGCGGCGACATCGATGTTTGCGCCTGCGGCCAGCACTGTTGCGCTTTGGCTCTCGAGCGTTGCGGCCCTCAGGTCGGTGCCCGCGGAAAGTGCCAACGCGCGACCGGCACGGATTTGCGTCGCATTGAGCATCGTGCCTGCAGTGAGGGAAATGGAGCCGCCGGCTTCAGCATTGCCGACTGCCATCTGTCCCCCAGCCGTCGCCGTCATATCCTCCACCACCTGGATGTCATCGGCATCCAAGCTGCCAAAGGCATCAATAAATGCGCTACGGCTGCTGACCAAGCGATCCAGGATGATCGATCCCCCGGTTGAGGCGAGACGGGCGTCGCCCGCCACCGTTTCCAGACTGTTGACCGAAAGCAGGCCTCCGGCACTCAGTGCTGCCGATGTTCCGGTTTGGGCTGTGGCAATGGTCATGGCGCCGCCCGCGCGGCCCGAAAGTGCCGTGCCGACGTCAAGCCTGTCTGCCCCAAGCGCGCCGCCGGCAGCGATGTTTGCCGCACCGCCGGTTGCGAGGATGGAGATCCTGAGATCGCCGACCACATCCAGAGTGGCATCGGTGCCGGCAGACAGGTTCGTCGCCGTCAACGAGCCGGCATAGAATTCGAGCGCCCCGTCTGCGGTGGCGGTGCCAAGATCAAGCAGACCTCCGGCACGCGCTTGCAGCGCGCCTTCCACCAGAAGTTCATTCGCATCGATACCGCCCTGAGCCTGCAGCGTCGCATCCCGTTCAGACGTCAGCCGATCGATCAGGATCGATGCACCGGTGGAAGCGAGGCGGATGCTGCCCGTCCGCGAAGTCGCTGAGGTGATATCAAGCAAGCCACCCGACACCACATCCATGGCGGCGGCCTGCGCCGTGCCAAGGGTCGTCGAAGTGCCAGCGCTACTTGCAAGCACGGTGCCGATGTCGAGATTGCCAACGCTGATGGCGCGGCCCGCACGAAGCGTGGCCGATGTTCCCGTCCGCAAGGAACCCACAGTGATATCCAATGCCGCATCAAGCTCTGCCGCAACCGGCACTTCGATCGTCGAGGCGGAAATGAAGGTACCGGCATAGAGGACGAGGGACGAGCCGACCCCGATCGAGCCCAGCTGGATCTCGCCACCGGCCCGAGCGCGCAAGGCACCTGCCGCCGTAACCGACCGCGCGTTCAGATCCCCGAAGGCATTCAGCAAGGCGTCGTTGCCGGCATCGAGCGTGCCAAGCCGGATCGAGCCACCGGTGGAGGCCATGCGGATGTCGCCGGTGCCAGTCGTGGCGCTCGCGATATCGATGAGACCTGTTGAGGTAACATCCATCGATGTGCCAGCACCGACAGTTCCAAAAGTCGTCGTCGTGCCAGCCGTCGTTGTCAGCACCGTGGCGATGTCGAGCGTTTGGATGTCGATCAATCCACCAGCGCGAAGCGTGGCGAAGGTGCCCGTCGTCAGGTCGGTTGCCCGGATATCTGACAGGGCGTCCAGCGTCGCCGACGTCCCGGCATTGAGCGCGGTGAACTGAATGCCTGAGCCGGCATTGAGGCCAACCGAGCGACCGCTACGCAGGGTGGCAACATCGATTAGGCCACCAGTCGCGGCGTTGATCGAGCCATCAGCAACCGCCGAGGTGCCGCGGATATCACCAAAGGCGTTGAGCACAGCGTCGTTACCCGCATCAAACGATCCGAACCGGATCGAGCCGCCGGTGGAGGTCATGCCGATATTGCCGGTGCCAGTCGTGGCGCTCGAGATGTCGATCAGGCCGGCAGATGTGACATCCATAGACGTGCCAGCGCCCACCGTATCAAACGTCGTCGTCGTGCCAGCCGTGCTGGTCAGCACCGTGCCGATGTCAAGCGTATCGATACCAATCAAGCCGCCGGCGCGAAGGGTCGCGAAGGTGCCGGTCGTCAGGTCGGTTGCCTGGATGTCCGACACGGCGTCGAGCGTCGCCGACGTTCCGGCATTGATGGTCGTGGCCTGAATTCGGGAACCCGCATTGAGGCCAACCGAGCCACCCGTGCTCAGGTTGGCGATATCGATCAGGCCACCGGCTGTCGCGTTGATCGAGCCGTCAGCAACCGCCGAGGTGCCGCGGATATCGTCAAAGGCGTTGAGCACAGCGTCGTTACCCGCATCAAGCGATCCGAACCGGATCGATCCGCCGGTCGAGGTCAAGCCGATGTTGTCGGCGCCCGTCGTAGCGCTCGATATGTCGATCAGGCCGGCAGATGTGACATCCATAGACGTGCCAGCGCCCACCGTATCAAAGGTCGTCGTGGTGCCAGCCGTCGTCGTCAGCACCGTGCCGATGTCGAGCGTATCGATACCAATCAAGCCGCCGGCGCGAAGGGTCGCGAAGGTGCCGGTCGTCAGGTCCGTGGCTCGGATATCGGAAACCGCATCCAGCGTGGCCGATGTCCCAGCTTCGATCGTCGTAGCCTGAATTCGTGAACCGGCATTGAGGCCAACCGAGCCACCCGTGCCCAGGGTGGCGATATCTATGAGGCCACCCGACGTGGCGCTGAGCGAGCCATCTGCAACCGCCGAGGTGCCGCGAACATCGCCAAAGGCGTTGAGCATCGTGTCGTTACCCGCGCCGAGCGATCCGAAACGCATGGAACCGGCGCTAGAGGTCAAGCGAATGTCGCCCGTGGTTGTCGTGGCGCTGGTAATATCGATGAGACCCGTTGAGGTGACATCCATTGATGTGCCAGCTCCGACAGTACCGAAGGTGGTGGTCGTGCCCGCGGTTGTCGTCAGCACCGTCCCGATATCAAGCGTGGAGATATCGATCAGGCCACCAGCCGTTGCGCTGATAGAGCCGTCGGCAACCGCCGAGGTGCCACGAACATCGCCAAAGGCGTTGAGCACGACATCATTTCCGGCATCCAGGGTGCCGAAGCCGATCGAGCCGCCGGTGGAGGATATGCCGATATTGCCGGTGCCCGTCGTGGCGCTGGTAATGTCGATGAGACCCGTTGAGGTAACATCCATTGATGTGCCAGCGCCCAACGTACCAAACGTCGTCGTGGTGCCGGCCGTGCTGGTCAGCACCGTGCCGATGTCGAGCGTGGAGATATAGATCAACCCACCGGCGCGAAGCGTGGCGAAGGTGCCCGTCGTCAAGTCGGTGGCCTGGACATCCGATACGGCGTCAAGCGTGGCCGACGTACCGGCGTTGACGGTCCTGGCCTGAATTCGGGAACCCGCATTGAGGCCAACCGAGCGACCGCTACGCAGGGTGGCGATATCGATGAGGCCGCCTGATGTGGCGCTGATCGACCCGTCGGCAACCGCCGAGGTGCCACGAACATCGCCAAAGGTGTTCAGCACGGCATCATTACCGGCGTCAAGCGATCCGATCCGAATGGAGCCGCCGGTCGAGGTCATGCCGATATTGCCGGTGGTGGTTGTGGCGCTGGCAATGTCGATCAGGCCGGCAGATGTAACATCTATCGACGTGCCAGCGCCCACCGCAGCAAATGTCGTCGTCGTGCCGGCTGTGCTGGTCAGCACCGTGCCGATGGCGAGCGTGTCGATATCCACCAATCCGCCAGCGCGAACGGTCGCGAAAGTACCGGTCGTCAGGTCGGTGGCCCCGATGTCCGACACAGCGTCGAGCGTGGCCGATGTTCCGGCATCGACCGTCGTGGCCTGAATGCGTGATCCGGCATTGAGACCCATAGACCTACCGCTACGCAGGGTGGCAATATCGATCAATCCACCAGATGTGGCGCTGATCGAGCCGTCAGCAATGACTGACGTGCCTTCGATATCAGACGCTGCTTCCAACGCCGCATCGCGGTCAGCGGTCACCGTGAGGAAACGGACAGCACCGCCCAGCGAGACGAGCCGCGTATCCATCCGGGACGCAACGGAGCCCAGCGCCAAGGTGCCGCCCGCGGTGATTTTGACGCTTCCGCCTGTCGAGGCAAGAGCCGTCGAGGTCAGGCCACCAGTGGTATCGATGACAAGGTCGCCATTGCCGGCGGTCGCGTTCAGCCATCCCGTGGAGACGTCGAGGTCGATGGCCTGGCCAGCATTCAGAACCACGCCGCCAAGCGAGGTCGTCTTGATGTTGGTGACCAGGTCGCCATTGCCGATGATCGAGCCGGAACTGCCGGCGGTGATCTGGATAGCCGGGACAGTCCCATGACCGGCCGACGTGGACTCGACCTGACCGATCAGCGCGTTGCCCGTCGTCAGAATGCTGACCGTGCCGCCAGCAAGAATGCGCGTGCCTGCGCCCATCCCGAGCGTGCCGGCCGTCACAACCACGTCACCCGCATTTGCACTCGCAGTCACGGCCCCATCATCACCGCTGTCCGCCAGGGTCAGCAAACCGCTGGCGACCAGGGTCAGATTACCCGCAGATTGCAGGGAACGGCTGAGCGTCAGAGCGCCGCCGGTCGAATTGACGACGATATTGCCGCCAGCCGTCAGCGTTCCGTAAGCGCCGTCACGACCAGTCGTCACCCCTTGCGTCGGCGACAGCAGGCTGAAATCGCCGCCGGCATGTCCGGTGACAGCCCCCGTGATGGCAATCTGCAGGGGCTGGAAGGTCCCATTGCGGAAGCTGATGGAGCCGCCGGCGCGCAGATCAAGCGTCGAACCGAGAATATGGGGCACGGTACGGTCAGTGAACTGGGCCTGGGCATAGATGCTGCCTGTCGCGCCAAGCTGGACCGCAGCCCGGCTGCCGCTGCCGCCGGAGATGTTGCCGAGGATCAGATCGCCGGTTGTTTGCCGCAGATAGATGCCACGAGCGGCCTGGGCGAGGTTGAGCGTGCCGATATTGGACCCCGTCAGCGCAATCTGCAGCGCGTTCAGATTGTCCGCCGGATTGCTGCCGTCGACCCCCGCCAAACCGATGCTGCCGGTCTCGGAGATGATGGTCAGGTTCGAGATATTGCCCGAGATCGCAACCTGGCCTGTGACGCCGCCGACGATATCGCCGATGGCTTCCAGGCGCACGGTGCCGCCATGAGTGGTCTGGACGCCCTGGGTGTAGGCCGCAGCCAACACACCGCCGGGGAACAGGCCCTGATCGACACCACCCAGCTTCAGGTTCGAGGCGCTGCCGAGGTAGATTTCCGATTTCGCCTTGGCGGCAATCGTGCCGAGCGGGCTTGCAATAACGAGGTCCTGCTGAGCCACCTGAACGGTGTATTGGGTTGCTCCGTTCGACAAGGTGCGGGTGCTGACCTGCAGCTCGCCGGGTCCGGCAGCAGAGATCGTCGCACGGTCCGCCTCCGACAGGGCGCCAAGATTGTCGCTGCTGAAGACGATGGTGCGCGGGGCGGCGAGACTGCCGATCGAACCATTGGGCGCATACAGCATGACCTGACGGGCGCTGACATTCTGCGGCAATTGGCCGATTGTCGGCAGCGGCGTGTTCGATGCCGGATTGGCCGAAGCGTCGATCGTGTAGGTCAGCTGGTCCAGCGTCCAACGGGCGCCCGAGGTCAGGCTGGCATAGAGAGCCGTGGTCTCGCCGAGCTTATAGCTGAACCCCTGGGTGTAGGCGCTAAGTCCCGATGTGAGGATGGCCGTTGTCGGCGCCACGCGGAACGCCTCAAGCTGGTTCTGTGGCAGATCGAGGACCTGACCGTCCGACGAGCGTCCGAGATTGGCGCGCGCCGTTGCAAAGCGGCTGCGGGCCTCGGTTTCGATCTGGGCATCGGTAATGGTGCCGGGATCGACATTGAGCCGCGTTGCGAGCTCAGACCGGAAGAACTGGCTTCCCTGCGTCGTGATGGCATAGGTCGTGCCATCGGCAAAGGCCATGTCCCGCAACTGCCAATAGGCATCATAGGAGGCGTTGACGGTCTGATCCAGGCCCAGGATCGAACGCGCGGTGGCAAAGCGGCGACGTGCTTCCGCTTCCACGTCACTTTCCAGAACCTGGCTCGCCGCCACGCCACGCTCAGCCGCGATCTGGGCCTTCAGTGCCACGCGCCCCGCGTCGGTCAGCGCATAGGTCTGGCCATCGGCAAAGGCGATGGTGCGCAGTTGCCAGTAATCCTCATAGGCGCGATTGACCATCGCCTCGTAACCGTGAACGGCGGCACTGCCGGCATAGACTGATGTATTCAGGCTGCCATCGGCGCCAACGGTGCCATCCTGCTGGGCTTGCCGCAGCAGGTCGAGCGAGGTCCATATGTTTTGCAGGCGGGCGCTTTCTTCCACCGACAGGCCGGTACGGCTGCTGCCGGGAACGATGTTGGCCGCCTGTCCATTGGAACCGGCTGCCGCGAGGAAGACGGCGCCGTCGGAGCTGACATGGCCGATGCGCAGGTCACCTTGCGACTGCACGAGATAGGCCCCGGTCGAAGACCTGCTGTCGAGCACGCCGCCATCGAGGCTGCCATTGGCCAGGCGAACGCCGCTGGCCTGGAAAACGATGGGGTTGATGTTGGTCAGAGCCGGCTGGCCGTTGACGCTGCCGGACCGGGCGCCGATCGCGCCGCTGGCGCTGTTGATCGAGACAGACTTGCCGACGATGATCGGATTGGCGACGTTATAGGCAGAGGCCGAGGTGATGTCGCCGCTGGCGGTCAAAGTGACATCACCCGCCGTGAGGGCCTGGCCGTTCCGGCCGTTGACCCTGACACTGGCGACGTTCAGGTCGCCGCGCGCACTGATGTTGATATCCCTATTGGTGGAGGATGCCGTGAGCGTGCCGCCATAGACCTGCACGCCAACCGCCTGCGCGGCCGTGCCGATGCCGCCCTCGCCATTGATCGTCACCGAACGTCCGCTGACGCTGCCGTCGCGGCTGGCGATGACGGCTGATGTCGAGCCCGTCGCGGAAATGCTGGTAGCGCCATTGTAGTTCGTGATCGTGCCGTTGATCTGCACGGTCGAATTGGAGCTGACCGACACCTGGCCGTTGGACCCGCCGATGAACTGGATGTTGATCGGGTTGGAAGCCCGCACCGTGTTTGTCAGCGTGATGGTGGCGCGGTCATAGACGTTCTGGACCCAGTAGCCGTGGAAGTCGGTGCCGTTCTGGTGATTCTGCGGCATGTCGACCCGGACACTATAGCTCGCGGTGCCGGTCACCACCTCGCGGAAATTCGTGCTTTGAGTGCCGATATAGACCGAGCGGGTGGTCGTATAGGGATCGGCGAGGTTCGATTCCCATTGCCATTCGCCCAGTTGGACATGGCTGTTGGGGGTGGCCTGCCGAACCGCAGTTGCCGTCTCCACCCATTGGTACAGCAAGTTCTCGTGTGGATTGTAGCTCGCCGTCTGGCCGTTGCTTGCGGTGACGAGCCTGGCATTGCGGTAATCGGTATTGTTGGATCCGTTGGTCTGCTCGTAGACGCTGAGCGCATTGGCCTGGCTGACATCATAGACATACCAGGTGCGGATCGGCGCACCATTGGCCCATTTGTACTGGTCGACGATTTCCACGACGCTTGACGTGCTGGTGCCGGTATTGATGGTGTTGGTCACCAGCGAGGTGCCCGTCGTATTGACGACATTCACCGTGGCATAGCCGCCATTGACGCGGATCAGACCCTGGCTCTGGCCTGCTACCGTGGAGGTCGAGATGATGCCGCCATTGAGATAGACGCGACCGCCGGCGCCCTGCACGACGTTCTGAAGCTCGATGCGGTCGTTGGAGACGTCGTAATAGGCCCTGATCGTGGTATCGAGCGAGCCGTTGATCGCCGAGACGGGCAGTTCGATGAAACGGCCGGCATTGGCCGCGCGCACCGCCGCATCGTTCTTGTAGTAGGCGATGGTATTGGCCGCAGCAGTGCCGACATTGACCGACCAGGCATTCGAGAAACCGCTCTGGATCGTACCGTTGACGTTGATCGTACCGGCGCTGAGGATGATCGAGCCGCCGATGATCTGCGGCGTCGTATCCAGCGGAATGCTCGCGTTGTTCGCCTCGTAGGTCAGCGCCTGACGCTGGATGACGTCAAATTTCAGCCATCCGAAAGGCCCCGATCTGTCGCCGTCGCCGTTCCAGACGGTCCAGCGGAAATACCCTTCTCGGAAGTCCCCGACGACACCGGTCTGGGAGTTCTGGCTGCCGATATTGTCGGGATAAACTTTGAACCACACATTGGAAATCAGGCCGTGCGGGTAGATGCTGTCCTGGTAGTTCTTCACCAGAGTGCGGGCAGTAAAGCTGTTATTGTCAGTCGGATTGCCTTGCCGATCGATATTGGCCCAGCCTTCCATATAGGTGGCAACCGCCTGGACCGCCTGAGCGGCAGACAGCGGTCGGTACTGGTTTCCGCGCCACTGCGCCATCACGTCGTTGTTGGTTTCGTAGATCGATCCCGCGCCCTGGTTGACCGTGAGATTGCCCCGCGGGACCTGCATGTCGATCGTTGCGGCCGAGAACGAATTGCCGAGGATCGTGACATTGCCGATCGCGTTGCGGACAGTGACCGCGCCGTTCAGGTTCTGTACGTCGCCGAGGAAGTAGATGTCCGGGGTCACGGAGGGGATGGTGACGTTGCCCAGATGATCGACATCGCCGCCCCAGGTGCTGCGCACGCTGATTTCCGGCTTGTCCGGGCCGGTATCGGTAGAAATCCTTAGCCCGTTCGCACTGCTGGCCGCAGCCGCACCGGTGAAGTCGACGTGGCCGCCTTCGTTCGACGTCAGCAGCAACTTGTTCAGCAGCACATAGCCGCGGCCGTTGTTGACGATATCGATGCGCGGCGCACCTTTGGCGGTGACGTTGGCCGAGCCAGAAAGCGTATCGGCATGGATTTCCACGTCGCCTGCAGACGCCATGATCGAACCGATGGCGACGGTTCCAACCATGCGGTCGGGGACGCTGCCGGTTCTGATCTGGTTGACGAAGGTCTCGACCTGCCGGCGGGCGTCCGCGCTGATCGTCACGCCGTAGAAGATGTCGTTGCGGGTCGCGAGCCGCCAACGCGTATCGGCCTCATTGAGCCCGGTGAGCTGCATGATCTTCGTGACGATATCGGCATAGGGGTTATAGGTATTGGCAATATCGTAGCGCAACTTTCGGTCGTTGTAGGACACGAAGCTGGTCGCGACATCGCCGGCCGCAACTTCGGTGAAGGCGAAGGGGTAATCCTGTGCCGCCAGCGTCACGCTGCCGTCCATGCCAATGGTCACGTTCTGGCTGTTGTGGGTGCCCGCATAGATCGTGCCGTTCAGCACGGCATTGGCACTCGTATTGGTGTCGCTGTTATCGTCCGAGGTGGTCGTATTGAACATCGCAAGATAGGGGTTGTGGTTGGTGCCACGCCCTTCCGCCGTCACCGAGCCCTTGTATGCCCCGACCAGGATATTGCGGCCGGCAAGCAACTTGCCGCCTGTCCCCACGGTGAGGTTGGAATTGCTGTTTGCGACCGCGCTGCCGCGATACTGGGCCGTGATCGGTATCAGCGCGTAGTTGTAAACCTCCGTGCGTGCCTTTGCCGCCACGAGGCTGCCGGAAAGGCCATTGCCGCTCTGGCCCGCGGTCAGGGTCAGGTTCCCGAACGCCTCCAGCGTGACGTTGTTGCCCAGGGTAATGGTCTGCCCGACATCGATTTTCGAATATGTGGAAGCGCCGGCACCGGTGACGACACCGTAGAGCGATGCATTGGCATTGTTGCTGGAGGTATTGACGGATGCCGTTCCAACCTGAAGCGCGCCGACGCTAAACAGGATGGCATTTTGCCCGATGTTGATCGCATTCCGGATCGTGGCGTCCAGATCGGAGCGCCCGCCGCCGCCGGCAAAGAATCCGCCCGCGTCGACAGCAACTGTGTCGCCGGTGGAAAGCTGGTTGAAGGCTTCGATATTCAATTTCACATCGGCCGTCGTCGGGTCGCCGTTGAGGCTGATAACCGCACCCTGGCCGATATTGACGGTCGTCGTGTTTTTGACTTTGGTGTCGCTAAAGGCGGCAGAGGCGCCCACCACGCCACCGGATCCGGCCCGCGCACCGCCACCGGTCTGGCCCGTCAGCGACGTCGCCGTGATGAAGACATTGTCCAGGGAGTTGATGACAATTCCTGCGCCGATATTGGCATCCACCGTCGTGTCGACAACATTGCGAGCATCGGCGCCGCTTGCTCCAACCACCGAGGCCTGGAACGAATCGGCATTGCCGTTGAAGCGGGACTCGTGCTCCGCCTTCAGCGTGAGCCCGGCTGTGTAGAGCGTGTATGCGGGAGAGCCCGAGCGTATTTCCGCAAGCGTGACGGTCTTGTCGCTTGTGCTTGCCAGTGCCGCAGCGCCTGCGAAGACACCGCCGGAACCGGCCGTACTGTTGGCCTTGTTTTCCGTGATACCTTCGGCGCTGACCGAAATCTGGCCGGTGCGGTTGGACTGGGTGATCGCGTCCCTTTCCAGCCAGGCCTTGGAGGATCCCGAAGAGGAGGATTCGGCCCTGGTGGCACCGGCTGCGATATAGCCTGCGGCAATGCCGGTTGCCTCGGATCTTTGCCGGCTGTCGTTGACGGCAGAAATCGAGACATCGCCATTGGGCATGCGCAGCCGCTGCCCGCCATAGGCTTCCACAGTGCTGGTATTCGTGGAGGTTGCGATCGTGGCGTTGGCCCCGACAAGCCCGCCGCCGGTGCCTGCCACGGCACGCGACCAGGCGGTATCGCCAGATGTCGGAAGCAGCATGGACGCGGAAATCGTCAGGGCACCGCCGCTGACGGAAACGTCATTGCCGACATAGGCCCTGACCTCGGCGCTGGACTTCGAGTCTGCCTTCGATACGCCAATCGCCACACCGGCGGCTGCCGCAATGCCCAGCGACTCTGAGCTGAGCTTGGGCATGGCTGTCGCCATGACATCGACTGACGTTGCGGAGACAGTGGCGTTGTTGCCGATGCTGGCCGTGACTTTCTCCGAGCCGATGGATTGCGCAATCGCACCCGAGGCGGCCGCTCCGATGCCGCCTGCCCCGGCAATCGCCTTCGAAGACAGGGCGCCTGCGGTGCCGGCACTGATCGACACATTGTTCCAACCGGTCACGCGGGATCCGTCCACGCCGGTGGCATCGACCTTGCTCGATTTCGTCGACGTGGCAACCGATGCGCCAACCGCAGCGCCACCGCCGATGGTGGCACCAACTGCGTAGGAGGACAGCCGGGTGGTATCCATGGCGTTGGCGAGAACAGCACTGCTACCGGACCGACCCGTCAGCGTACCGCCAAGGGTGGCCGAGACATTGTTGTTGCCGGTGGATATCGCGACAGCGGCACCGATGCCTGCCATCAGGCCGCCGGCGCCGGCAAACGCCTCGCTGCTGGCGGCCGCGCCTGCCGATCCATCCCGCGCCAGCGCGTTGACCGCAATCGCACCGGCGTTGATATTGCCGGCCGCATAGGCGCTCACCGTGGCGTTGCTTTCGCTGTATGTCAGCGCAGCGCCACCACCAACCGCAACCCCGGCAACGCCCACGCCATTTGCCATGTTGGCGATCGAAACGCCACTGATGGCGTCGATGGCCAGGCTGCCCACGGTGACCGAACCGCCCGCGACACCGGCATAGACGCCTTCGGCCGCATTCGAGGTCGCGTTGGTAACGCTAAAATTCTCGCGCGTCGCGACCTGGTTGGCAGCCATGTTGCGGTATTGGTTGTCCGCGCCGGACTGGATTGCCTGGGCGAGACCGTTATAGCGAGCGGCCCAGTATTCCTGGACGCGCTGATTGTTTGCCGTACCCGAAAGGTCAGTATCAAGGGCCTCAGCCGCGACCTGACGGAAGCTGCGACCATCCGCATAGACCGCATCCACATTTGCAAGACTGAAGGTATCGCCCGTGCCACGCGCCGCTGCCAGCCTTGTGAACTGGGTCGCATCGGCGCTCGGCAGCATAGTATTGGCGAGGCCGGCCAGTTGACTGGAATTTACAACGAAGCGGCCATTGTCGACGGCACCCTTTGCCATGAGCGCGGCATAATCAGCATCCGCACGCACCCGGATTGCGGCGACATAGCCCTGGTAGCGGCTTTCCAGATAGGCCTGGATCTGCGCATCGGTCGGCGCCGCAGTGAGGCCAAGCGCCGTGCGCGCCTCGGTGGCATATTGCGCCAGGACGCCCGCCTTGGGCACGAAGGCCATGCCGCTTGTATTGTTGGCGGCCACCAGCGCGGCAAAGGCTGTCCGGTCATTGCCGGTCAGCGCATTCTGGGAGTAGCTCAGCAACTGATCGTCCGCCAGGACATAAGTTGCACGGCCGCCGGACAGGCTGTTCCAGTCAGCAATGGCCTGAGCGCGCGCCTGAGCATGATCTGTGGGCGTGAGCGCCGGATCTGGGATGTAGGTGCCATTATTCGTGAACGAGCCGGCCTGCAGCAGGGCGACGTAGCGCTGGCGTGCCCAGGCCTGCACCTGCATGTCGGTAGGATTGGAAACACCCAGTTCGGACGCCGCGCGGCCGCGCCAATTGGCGATCTCGTCACCAGCCAGCACGAAATCGCCACCGGCAGCACTCAGTTCGTTGATGCTGGCGAGCGTGCCCTCGCCATTCTTGTTCAGCTCTGCCATGGCATCGGCCGCCGCGCTACCGCCGGCGATGACAACGCCGACCGCAGCCCCGATGCCGCTGACTGCGCCGCCGCCGATGGCGACCGTTTTCGCATCAACAGTCTTTTCGGTGGTTGCCGAAATGTCGAACAGGCCTGGTGCGCTGATGCTGCCGCCAGAGGAATCCGCCTGCACCTTGCTGGTCAGCACCACGACGTTTGCGGCGGCACCAAGACCTGTGCCGACGAAGGTGATCGCTCCGGCCCCGGTTGCCGTCTTGGTCTCCAGATCCTCATGAGCGCTGAGCGTGATGCCAGCAGCGCGGTTGCCCACCATGGCATTGGAGGCAATGGTGATCGTGGCATCCCGCAGGAGCGCCTGCGTATCGTTGGCAACCACGGTAACAACGGCAAGGCCTGCAATCGGTCCGCCGACGACGCTGCCGGCAACGCCATAGGCATTGGCCGTGAAGGCGTTGTGGCTGGCGGAGGACACATTGAGATCGCCCTCAAGATCAAGCCTGGTCGTGACGCCTGTGTCGCCAATGCGGGCGACGGTCGTATTCTTGCTGACGCCAACGACGGCCGCCCCAGCATAGCCGCCGAACAGCCCGCCAGCCCCGGCGCCCGCCGCGGCGAAATATCCATTGGTGCTGTCAGCCGAGACATTGGCGGAGGTCGCCCTGATGTGCCCGCCCTCGATCGAGGCTTCGGTATCGGCGTTGAATACGGTGAAGATCGCCGAACCGGCGCCCCCGCCAATAAGACCCGCGGCAAAGCCGATGGCGATGTCGGATGCCGATTGCGAAGCCACAGCCTCGACGGTGACATTGCGCGGCCGTGTCACCAAGTTTACTGCCGCGCCAATGGTCGATCCGGCGATGCGGGCTTCGGTGGCACGCTTCATCGTCGTCGCCACGCTGGCCGCAGCACCGGCCGACGCCGTGGCTGAGCCTGCGCCGCTCAGCGCGAGATTGCCCGAATAGCTGTGGGAACTTGCCGAAACCAGGATGTCCGAGGACACACCCACACGCGTGCCGACCGTGGACTGATCGATAGCCGCAATCGTGCGCCCACCCGCAAGCGTGGTGACCGGAAGGATGGCAGCCGCAGGTCCCGCACCGGCCAGGCCGACTGTGACCGCAACGCCGGTCACGGTCTGGGTCGAGTTTGCCAGCACAGCTACGCCGGAAACCGAGCGAGTGCTGCGCGTGAAATCCGGCGTGGAGAAGCCCATGTCCTGGACGTCACCAGGTTCAAGCGCCTGGGCCAGTGCCCCGGCTTGCACCACGTCATCCGCGCCGGCTCCATCGGCATCCAACGTGCTGTCGGCAATCCGGGCTTCCGTATCGCCGTCGATTTGATTGACCACAATCGAGAGACCGACGCCGGCACCGGACATGCCGACACCGAGCGCACCTGCAATGACGGAGATCCGGCCTGAATTGCTGGCATCAATAATGACATTGTTGGCGGCATCGATATCGGAGCCGGACAGCACAAGCGCCCGCACATTCGTATCGATCTTGCTCGACGCGGCCGAGCCCGCAAGCCCTGCATTGGTACCGGCAGCAACGCCGGCGGCGACCGTCAGAATATCGGCCGTGGAACGCGCCCGCACCTTGACGGAGCCCGAGGTATCGATGGCGGCGTTGGCAACCTTTGCATCGACATTCATGCCGACGGAGTTCACCGCAATACCGATACCGCCGGCCAGTCCTGACGCCACGGCTGCGGAGGTCGCCGCACCACGAATGACCACGGCATCTTGGGCCGTGACGGCAAGCTCGGCGGCGGCGACTGTCGTCGCGCGGCTCCCACCGCCAACATTTGCGCTGATGGAGCTGTTGACACGGTTATCCACCGCAGCAGCCTGCCCGGCGAAGCCGCCGGTGGAAACGCCCACGCCCATACCGAGCGCCAGGATGCTGGTCGCATCGGTCGCGGCAACTGTGACATTGCCGCCGGCGGTGACATCAACGCCATCGATCCTGGCGATATGGCGCTGGTGCACGTAGTTGCTGATGATGCTCGCGCCGGCGCTGGCGCCGCCTGTGCCACCGCTGATATTGCCGGCCATCGCCACGATCGCTGCTCCGGCCGCGATCTCGGTGACCGCACCGTTTTCGGCATTCTCGTAGGTAATCTCGGAATAATCGACGGCGGCCGTGTTTACGCCCCGCGTCGCCGCGGATAGCAGCGCATTGAGGTCGTCTGCATCGGCAGTGCCGGATTTTACGTTGACGTGGCGGCTGGCAATGATGTCGTCGTCATCATGGCTGCCGTCAATTGATGCCAGTACGGTGCCGCCGATATCGGTGATGATCAGCGCGCCGGACAGGGCGAGCGACCCGGTGGTTACTGCGGAACTGGCGACGCCGGTATAGATTCTGCTGGGCGCGGCGGCGACGGCCGAAACATCGATATAGCCCCTGATCGCACTATTGCTGATGGATGCCTGCGTGGCATAGCCACCCGCGCCGTCCTTGATCGCCACATAGGTGACAGCGAAGCCGGCGCCGACCTTGCCGCCGAGCGCAATCGTGCCGGCGCCGATGGCGACATCCGTCTTGCGATAGGCCGTGGCGGCAAGCGATCCGGTGCCCGAACCGACGAAGCTGGAGTCCTGAATGAGACCCTGCACGGAGTCCGTGATCTCGGTCACGGAGACCGAGCCGGCGATCGACAAAAGATCGGAGCTGCCGGCGGCAAGGCTCATGCCGACGGCGGAGACCGTGTAGCTGCCGCCGGTGAGGCCTTGGACGGCGACATTGGCGATATCAGTGACATTGGTGTTCGAAACGGTCGCGATGGTCTTGTTGGCGCTGCCGCCTATGGCGATGGAGCCGGCGACGCCGGCCGTGCCGCTGGAGTTCGGGCCAGTGGCGGTCAGCGCGGCGCCGCCGGCAAGGGAATAGAGATGGCTTGTGTTGATCGCCTCGACACGCATGCTGGCCGCAGTGTTGGCGGCGTTGCGGCGCGTGACGTTGACGCCTGACACTTCGGCGCGGGTGTCCAGCGCATTGATGATCACCGATGCGGAGCCGACAACGGCCAGGTTGAACTTGGGGGCCTGCGCGGGCTGCGAACCCAATAGCAGTTCCAGGGCCTTGGATGGCGTGCCAGCCGGAGGTGCCGTCGCAGGTGTCGGCTGCGAGGCTGCCGCAGAAATGGCGGCGGCCATCACAGTGCCTTTTGTCAGCGCACGCACGGCAAGCTCATCCGCCAGGATGACGCCGCGCGTGCCAGACGCTGCGCGCAATTGCGTGCCCACCACAGAGCCGGCGGCCCCGAAATTGTCCCCTATATACGCAGCCGTGTCGGTGCCTATATCGACAATCGCTGCTGAAATGCCGAGCGTCGCGCCGGTGCCATGCTGCAATTGTCCCGTGGCGCTGTAGATCGCGAGATCCTCGCCGGCCGTGACCGACAGTGCATCGGCCGTGACATTGGCCGTATTGCTGATGGACGCATGCGTCTGGCTGTCGACATCGAAAACGCTGACCATTCCGCTGCCGGCGATGCTGCCACCGGATCCACTGGAGGGCGTGACTGAAATCAGGAAATTCCTGGACGTCGCGTCGACCGCGAGATCGCTGGCAGACGTGACACTGGCGGAATCCGCAATGCCGGCAATGGTCGAGATGTCGAACATCAGGGCAGAGGCGGAGCCGCCGACGGCGGTGGTCTGGCTGGCATTGCCGGTCAGGCCCCAATTGCCGACGACACTCAGCGTTTCCACGTCCGTGCTGGCCAGCACGTCTACGCCGGTCTGGAAAGTGAAGCGAACCTGATCGCTGCCGTCGGTCTGCACCACGCCGATGGCGTCGAGCTTGTCGACCGACCACGTATTGTCCGTGGCCGTTGAGGTCACGCGCGCGCCGCTGCCAATCCAGGCCAGCGTATTCATGCCGAGGTTGAAATGATTGTAGGATCCAGCCAGCGACAGTTGGTCGGATTCGGCGGTGGCTTTCGCGCCGCTGGTAAAGATGCCGGGATTCGCGACCACCGCACGGTAGACGTCGAAGAACACCTGCTTGGCATTGTCCCAATCGGAAATGAAGATGCCGACCGGGGCGCTGCTATAGGCGTTCACCCCGACATGCCGGGCGGTTACCTGTACATCGCTGCCGAGATAGGCACGGGAATAGTGGTCGACATCATAGATCGCCACGGCCGCAGCCGCGCCAACAGTGGCACTGGTGGACGCCGATGTCGGGTCCTTGGCCGTCGAATTGATACCGGCCACGCTGTTGCTGACGATCTTCTTGTTGATGACGTCGCTGACCACGCTGACATTGCCGCTGGCCTGGATGGAGGGATTCAGACCACCGGTCGCATTCCTGGCGATGGAGGCGTCGGCGGTGATGGAACCGTGGGACAGCGACAGGGACGCAGCGCCCTTCACGCCGATATTGCTGCCGACCATGCCGGCGGGGCTCGCCATGAACTTGCTGTAGATCAGGTTTGTGACGCCCTGCAGATCGAGCGTTCCCCCGCCCAGCAGGTTGCCCGCGACGCCGATGGTGCTGACCACGTCGGCCACGGTACCCGAGCCAACCGTTATCCCAGCAGTGGTGTCGTTGGCCTTGACGTTGGAAATAGCCTGGACCGTAACATCGCGCCCGCTGGCACCTGTGTTGTTGACGCTCGAGCCGAGCCGCGCCACGGTATTGGAATTGATCTCGCTGATGGCAAGCGTACCGCCCGCCGCCGTCTGGCCGGTACCATAGCCCTTGGCATTGACGGAGAAGCTGCTGTCGCTGCGGGCAAGCACAGTCACGGAGCCATTGCCCCGGATATTCGCATTGCTTTCAATGACCGCATTGGCATCGACATCGGCACTGCCATAGGCGACAGCACCGACCGCCTGGGCGCCGCCGGTCAGTCCCGCAAACGGCAATCCCGACACGACGGAAGACAGGACATTCAGCCGCGTATCCGTGACGGCGCCGACGCCAAGGCTTTCGCTGGTGGTAATCGTCGCGCCCTGGGCGACGTTCGTGCGGGCATCGGTTTTCACCATGCCGACGACCACCGACACGCTGAGATGGCTGCTGCCGCTCAGGCCGACCTTGCTGTCCACCGCCTCGCCGATCGCAAGGCTTTCCAGCTTCACCGCGCTGCCGCTGATATTGGCGTTCATACCCACGTTCAGATGCGCCACGGAACTCGCGCTGACCCATGCGGCGTCGAGACCGAGCGGATTGACCGCCGAAATCGCGCCGTTGAGAACGCCGAAAGCCCAACCCGTGTCATTGTAGTTGGACCGCGCAATCGACCGCGAGAGCACGCTGATCTGGCTGCCCGACAGGGTGCCGTTGATGCCGATGGTCGAGGTCGTGCCCGCATGCAGGCTGTTGACCTCGTATTCGGCGAGCGAGCTCAGCGTGATATTGCGGGCCGTGATCGTGCCGTTGACGGTGATCGACGAGGAAAAATGGTCGGTAACGCCGGCCGCGCCCCAATTGTTGTCGGTATCGATCTGATGCGCGATCAGGGAAACATCGCCGGCCTGATAAGTCGAGCCTGCCGTCACGCTGGTATTGATATAGCCGCCATTTTCGATGGTGATATTGGGCGCGGTCAGGGTGACATTGCCGGAATTGCCTGATGTCACCCCGCCGGTAAGCATGCGCGTATCGATGCCGAAACCACTGCGGATGGTGATGGAATTCGACGCAAGCGCGGAATAATCGGCGCCATTGGTGAAGATCGACGGCGAGAAGCCGCCGATGATCAGATCCTCCGGATCGATGAACAGCGTGCCGGCGCGACCGCTGCTGGAGCCTAGATCAAGATTGACAGTCGCGAGGTCGACCACCTTCTTTGCGGAAAGCTCGACAAACCCGCCATCACCAGTCAAACCGGCTCTGGCCTTCACCGTGGTGCCATCGGCAACGCTGAGGTTGCGGTCGGCAAAGACGATGATGCGACCACCGGCTCCACCAATACCATTGGCCGAAAGCTCCGATGTCGAAGCCAGTGCGATATCCTGTGCCGCATGCACGTCGATCGCCCCGCCTGAGCGGCCATCGGCACCATCAGCGGAAACACGTCCGGAGAGTTTGAGGTCGGCGGAAGAGCTTATTTCGACCTTAGCGACGGAAAGTGGCTGAAGGGACGAGGCGCCGGCCGCCTCCGTGGTCGCGACAATAGCGGCGCCGTTTTCGATATCGACGCCATTGCCGGCGATGGCCACATGGCCGCCCGTATGGACCGAACCTTCCGCTACGACAGCGCCGGCAAGCGACAGCGTGCCCGCGGCCGTGATGCTCACCTTGCCCGCGCTCGCGGCGCGAACCGCAGCAAAGGCTGAGGTAAGCGTTTCCGCATCATTGGCACGCAGCGCCTCGATACGGGCGGTCGGGAGCACCTGCACGTTGGCGCCCGCTTTGATCTCGATGTCGCCACCCCTTGAGCCGCCGCCGGCACGCAGCGTGCCGCCGACGCGCGCGGAGCCGGCTGCCACGATCTTCAGCTTGCCATTGCGGACGACGATCTGTCCGCCCGACCGGTGGCCTGATGTGTTGACGGTTGCCTCAAACTGAGCCCTGTGACGCTCAGGTCCATCGACATCCACCGAATTGGCCTTCAGGAAAACACCGCTCTCCGTGTTCACCTTTCCTCGAATGACGATCGCGCCATCCGGGGAAAGCGGCACATCGCCCTCGATGATGCGAGCGCCCAGAAGCGTATCGATCCGACCGGAGGAGTCGATCGTCTGCTCCAGGAATTCCCGCGTCGGCGTATTGACCGTGAGGCTGCCGGCATTGACCACGCCATTGCGGTTGACGATGAAACCGTAAGGATCGGCGAACACGACATTGCCGCCGATGCGGCCGTCCTTCATGGCGTTCAGCGTCCCGTCCACGACGACGGGCGCATCGCGCACGATGTTGATCAGGTGGCCGGCATTGGTGGGCACATGGAGGTTGACGGTATTGTTTTCGCCAACCTCGAAGCGCGAGAACGAGTTATAGGCGTTGCCGCCGGCCAGCGTATCTGTCGTGACGTCGGTCGCTCCGCCGTTGTCGGCAACGCCGGTGGCGGTGCGGCCATCGGGAATGATGACATTGGGGGCGGGATCCATCGACTGGCCCATGGCCGTCGTGGCGGTTGCGAAGGGAAGCAGTGCCACGCCATGGCGAAGGCCACGGCTCCACTGCTTCAGCAAACCTTTGTTTTTCCCGCCGGTCATCATCTCAGAACTTGCCCGTTTCTATCTTGAACACGTCAGGTTTCTTGGCGTCGTTGATGTAGTAGAGCACCAGAGCATTGGGCGTCAGGTTCTTCTGAGTGCCTTCGCCGGTATAGGTGCCCTGCAGGAGGAGCATCGCGGTGTTGTCGTCCTTGTCAGTCCCGCGGAACATGATGATGCCCGCATCCACCGCCGCGCCGCTGACGACCGTTTGCGGCAGGTAGCCCTGACCGTTGAAATAGCCCTGCAACACATTGGCATTGGAAAGAAGCCGGTCTGGATTGAGCGCGGTATCCGTCTGCGCCGACCACAGCAACACCACCTGGATCAGCTTCTTGGACTTGTAGCCAAACACATAAGAGACGCTGCCGGTGCCCGCGCCCTCGAACAGATCCGGCACGAGGACGTTGAAAAGCTTCGTCTTTTCGGCGGCGTTTTCCTGCTCCTGGATACGGTCGGCTATGTCCTTGCCAAAATCCGCCTTGATGGCCGCGCGCACAGCCGCTTCATCCATGCCGAACTGCGCCGACCGGAAGCCGGTGAGGTCGACAGGCTGAACGGCAGGCGCGGCCGCAGGATTGGCTGCCGTGGTCTTGGGGGCTTCGGTGGCGGCGATAGCATGCAGCGGCATGATGCAAAGCGCGGCTGCGATCAGCCCGGCGATAGGGTGCTTTCTCATGCGTCCAGTCCTTTGCGTGCGGCGTCAAACTTCGCGCTCAACCGGCCAACGGAGCCCATGCTGATCAACTGCGCATAGATCGCCGGAAGGTGTCCGGCCTTGCGAAGCTTGTCGAACTCCTTCGAAGACAGGGCGTTCAGTTTCTCCTCGTCGATGGAGAACAGGCCATGCACCGATGTGGCCGCACCTTGCGACCGTACGTCAATCGTGACGGACTTCAGCAGACCCATGCTCTGGATCGTCTCGCAGAACTCCTCGGAGCGACGGCTGGCCTCGTAATAGGCATTGACCAGGCCGACCTGGTTGTTGAGGTAGGCTGTCTGTTCGTCATCGGTGAAGAAGGCTTCGCCTCGCTCCTCGTTCAGCCCCTCGAAATCCTGGTCGATGCAGATGATTGGGTCGGCACCTTCGATGTCGCCGCGGATGAACGGGTAGCGCCGCAGGAATGCCGGCACATAGCTGCCATCCCACAAGCCTTCCTGTGTCACGAGCAGGTTCTGCCCGGCGGAAAGGCCGACAACGAAGACCGCGTTGAGCCGCTGCGTGCCGGGCAGGAACAGAATGACCAGTTCACGGCACGCGGCCGAAAACTCATCCGTGACCGCGGGAATGAACTGCGTGCCCTCTGCAAAGCCATAGGGACGGCTTGGGCTTTCCAGTCGCGCAAGCTTGTGCCTGCTGCGATCGAGAGGAACGATGTTGCGATAAAAGAGCGGATTTTCTCGTGTCATGGTCCTACCTGTTTTCCAGCCGCACGACATCATTCGGCGCATACGTGATGCGCCGGCTGCCCTGCCTGATCTGACTGCTTTCTGCCGGCCTGTCTTGCGACCGGATAACATGCGCAACCGGTCGGCCGTTGCCAGAACGGCGCAACTGGTGGTCGCTTTGTTAAGTCGAAAGCTACGAAGTCGACCCTTTTTGGTCAACAACGGCAGTCCAATTATTATTGGGTGAATTCTTGTGGTCCGGCTTAAGGTTAACCGGCGTCACCGGCCCTGAAATACTGAAAAGCCGGCCATCGGCGCGGTCTCAGCTTGTGTGTGGTACATGGTCTATAGGTGGGTCGTCGCTTCAGTGACCGATGGCAAAACGGTGTGGTCACAGGCCGGATTGAGATTGCTGAGCCACAAACGAAATCGGCCCCGAAGAGTGTTCTTCGAGGCCGAGGGAGGGATGCGCGGCAGTTACTTGACGGCGGCGACAGCCGCGTCAATACGTTCGCGTGCCTTCTTGGGCAGCTTTTCCGCATCGAATGCCGCCTGATTGGCAGCCGGCGCGTCGCCGACCAGGATCGCGGCGACCATGCCCATGCCGACATGGGGCGAGCATTTTACGCCGTAGAGGCCGGGCACATCGAAGGTCACCTTGATCGACTCGCTCATCTTGCCTTTGAACTCGGCAGCGCCGTCCGGGATCATGCCCTTGATGGATTCGGCATTGTGGCTCTTGTCCGTCGGCACGAAGGTCACGGTGTCGCCGGGTGCGATCTTCAGGCCGGCCGGCTCGAAGACCATGGCGCCCTGTGCGCCCTTGTTCAGCATATGCACTTCGAAATCGGCGGCCTGAGCCAGAGCCGGCAGGACGGCCGTAACGACGGCTGCGGCAACAAGTTTCGCGATAAGGCTTTTCATGGTCTGTCTCCTTGACTGGGAACACCGTGTTCCGTTGGATCAAGAAGTAGGCGCAAACGCTCATCTTTTCTTTGAGGCATATCAAACAACAAACCGCAATTGGCGACGGTGGGCTAAAGCGCGTCGCGATCTTCCAGTTTGGCTTACACGCTTTAATCCCTAGTTTTTCCGCATGTCGTGGTCGCAAAACCGCTGCACACTTTTGCGCGACATGCTCTAGTTCCGCTCCTTCACCGCCTCGGCCAGTTCCTCGAGAGCGGCCGCATCCTTGACGAGCAGCTTCTGCCGCCCGCCCTCGACCAGCCCCTTGCCCTCCCAGGCGCTGAGAATGCGAGACACGGTGTGCAGGGTGGTGCCGGTCATCTCGGCGATATCCTGGCGGGAAATGGGAAAATCGATGCGAATGCCGGTTTCTTCCCGGCGACCCGCCTTGCGCGCCAGCCGCAGGATGGTGTGCGCTACCCGCCGCTCCACTTCCTGGGTCGACATTTCCCGGATGCGCATATGGGCTTCTTCCAGCCGCTGGCCGATCGTCTGCATGGCGCTGACGGCCAGACGCGGATTGTGCTCCACGAAGTTGGGCCAGAGATCCGTGGGCCAGCCGAGCGTCACGCTTTCGGCGGCGGCGATGGCGGTTCCGGGATAATCCGGCCGCTGCAGGGCCTTGGCAAAACCGAAGAGATCGCCCGGATGGACCACGCGCACGATGATCTGCTGTCCATCCGGCGTCACCTGCGTCACCTTCAGGCGGCCATGCAGAAGCAGATAGAAACTGAGCGCCGGCGATCCCTGCTCGAACACCGTTTCACCCTGGGGCACGCGCCTTGAGGAGGCGTGCTGCAACAGACGATCGAGTTCGTCATCCTGCATGCGGTCGAACAGCGGTAGCGACTTGATGACGGTTCGGTCGATTTTCAAGTCACTCTCCCTGCAATTGCATCGACACATGCGATCAATCCAAGGGAAAGGCCGCCGATCCGCCCTGTCCACTTCAACAGGAGGATTCCCTGCAGATTACATTGCTAGCGCCCGACAGCATAGAGCAGAGGCGCAAACCAGCGCGTGTCTTTCACAAGCCTGAAGCCGACATTATCGGGCGGGGTGCCAACAGCGCATCCGCCACCCTTGGGATCGCGCACGAAGGAACTGAGCGGCGCCCGGTGCTTGCCGGCGGCAATATAGACGCCGCAGGCGTCCGAAATCGCTGCCGATGAAGCACGCCCTGCCAGATCGACGCGCCGATTGCAGGACGCCGTCCATTCCCAGACATTGCCGCCGAAATCGGACAATCCATGCTCGCTCTCGCCGAAGTGACCGAAGGGCTGGGGTTCCGGGACGCGGGAGGCCTTGCGGGCGGCCTCGCGCTCGTAATCCGCAAGCCAGCGCAGAGCCGGGTTTCTGCTGTCGCCATCGACGCCTAAAGCATCATCGAGAACTTTGGAGCCAGCCGCATAGGCCAGTTCGACATCCTTAGGCAACCGCCAGACGTCGCCGGTCTTTTCCGAGAGCCAGGCCGCATATTGCACGGCGTCGTCATGGCTGACGCCGGTGACGGGCAGGTCGTCACCCGGGCTAGCCTCGGCATCCCTGGGCAGGCATGCCTGCTCTGCGACGCATTGGTCGTAGTCTGTGGCGCCGACCTGGAATTTCATGATGGTGACTGCCGCCATCTCCCGGCGGGTCTTGGGTCCATCGACGGCATAGCCATCGCGGTAGAATTCGCCGAATTCGCGGTAGTCAAATGAACCTGCCGGCACGGTGATCACCAGTGGTCCGGGCATCGCAGGAGGAGAAAGATCAACGAGCCTTGTCTGCACCGCCAGGGCGCCGGAGAGGACGCCGATCAGCGCGATCGGGACGAACAGGGATGCCGTTGATGACAGGAAATCGGGGAGAATGCTCGAGGTGGCCATGGCCGCATTCCTTGGGGAATGAAAGGAGGCGCGTGCCCGACGAGGCCGGGCGCGCACCGAAATCATCGCGATCAACCGTTGGGCGCGACCACCGCGGTCATCAGATCGTCATTCCACGGACCGGTAACCTTGAAGTGGGCGGCTGCACCCAGCTCAAACGCTTCGATCAGGTTGTGGTTGACATAGGCGTAGATGCCGGGCTGCTGGAAGGTGTAGTAGGCCGCACCGGCTGCACCGCCAGGGATGAACCAGGTTTCCTGGTCAAGCTCCGGAGGATTGGCGAACTTGCCGGTGGCCCAAACATAGTCGCCATGGCCGCCGATCAGGTGCGGGCGGGTGTCGCGATTGGCCTGCGAATGGACTATGAGGACGCGCTCGCCGACTTTTGCCGTCATCGCATTTTCGCCGGTCAGGGCACCCTTGGCGCCGTTGAAGACGATGTGCGTGGGGGTCAGTGTCTTCATCACTTCAAGCACGTCAGGATAGGCATCGCCGGCGCTTTCATACTTCTTGAAATTGCCCTGCTCGTCCTTCGGAACATAGAAATCCTGCTCGCCGATATAATAGACCTTGTCGTAGACCAGATCGTTACCCTTGTGGTCCTTCAGGCCGTCGCGCGGCAGCACCATGATGGCACCGTTCATGCCCGAGGTAACGTGCCAAGGCACCATGCCGGGAGGTGCGCAATGGTAGACGAAAACGCCGGCCTTGGTGGCCTTGAAGCGCAGCACCGCCGTCTCGCCGGGATTGACCACGGTCAGCGCACCGCCGCCAAGCCCGCCAGTCGCCGAGTGGAAGTCAATATTGTGCTGCAGGCTGTTGGTGTCGGGGTTGACCAGGGTCAGCTCGACGTAATCGTCCTGATGCACCACCATCAGCGGTCCGGGAACCGAGCCGTCGAAGGTCATGGCATGGACTTCGGTGCCCTCGTCATCGACGATGATCTTCTTTTCCTGGATGGTGAGCTTGAATTCGACCACCTTCGAGGCACCCGTCGCCTTCTGGCTATGGGTGTGCACGAAGGGGGGACGTGCCAGTTCAACCTTTACCCGTTCCAGTTTCGCGATATCGGTTGCCGTGGCTGCGGCATTGGTCTTGATGTCGCCGCCTTCGGCCTTGGCAACGGATGCGGCAAGAACGGGAGCGAGGGCGCCGGCGATTGCAACGCCAGTCAGCATATTGCGGCGGGTGAGATTGAAGCTATCAGACATAGGAGTATCTCCTTTCCAAGATGCGGAGCCGAATTTGCTCCGTTGATCTGGTTTTTACATCGGTTTCGGAATTTCTATTTTGCGCCAGCACAAAGAACTCATGACGACCCCTGCGTCATTCTGTCCCAAACGATAATTCGCAAAAGAAATTTGATCTCAATCAAAACAATACTTGGACTTGCACTTTCGCAATGAACGCAGGCGCAAAGCGGCATAGGGGGGTACCGGCTCGACAGAAAGGAAGTCCGATGCCCAGACAACGTCCGCCCGGCGGCATTCCGCGTGGCCCCGCTCAGACGGGGCCGACCCTTTTTTCCTATGGTTTTCGCCCGTTTTATCTCAGCGCCGCCATCTGGGCTGTCCTGGAGATGATCCTGTGGCTGCTTGCGCTGTCAGGCCGGATCTCCCTTGGCGGGGAGGCCGGTGCGGCAGCGTGGCACGCCCATGAGATGCTGTTCGGCTTTGCGCCTGCGGTCTTGTGCGGCTACCTGCTGACCTCAGTTCCCAATTGGACGGGACAGCTACCGGTATCGGGCCCTCCCCTGATGGCGCTTTGGGGCCTATGGTGCGCAGGCCGCCTGGCGATGTCGCTTTCGGCGGCGTCCTATCCGCTATCGGCGGCCATCGACTGGCTATTCCTGCCGGTGCTGCTGATGATCTGCCTGCGGGAGGTTGTCGCGGGGCGCAAATGGAAGGACCTGAAAGCGGTTGCGGCGCTTCTGGCCCTGACTTTGGCCAATACGCTCCACCACTGGACCGGCATGACGACGGGAGACACCGGCATAGCTACCCGCCTCGCGCTGTCGGTCTACCTTCTGCTGATCAGCGTGATCGGCGGGATGATGGTCCCGAGCTTCACACGCAACTGGCTCAACCGGCAGGGCAGCCAAAACTTTCCGGCAAGCCAGGGCCGGTTTGACAAAGCCGCGGTGATGGTCGGTCTCGTCGCCTTGCTTGCCTGGACCCTAGCCCCCGAGACTGCCGTGACGGCCACGGCCGCCTGTGTCGCAGGCAGCCTCCACGCGATCCGTCTTTCCCGGTGGAAGGGAGCGGCAACCTTCCGCACGCCCCTGGTCCTTGCGCTGCACGTGGCCTATGCCTGCTTGCCGCTGGGATTGTTCGGCGTCTGCGCCTCCGCGCTGGGTTACGTCGCCCCACCGTCGGTGCTGCATCTCTTCGGCGTGGGCGCCGTGGCCGGCATGATGCTCGTGGTGATGACCCGCTCGACGCTCGGCCACACGGGCAGGCCGCTGCAAGCCTCTGGGCTGACCGCACTATCGCACGTATCGTTGTTTCTCACAGCCGTTCTCCGTCCCCTGGCGGATATCATCCCGTCGGTTGGCGGCTTCCTGGTGATGGCGGCAGGGCTGGCCTGGCTTCTTGCCTTTGGCCTGTTCCTTGTTGAATTCGGCCCGCTGCTTGTGAGCACCAGACGGCAAGCGCGCGGTCAGGAATGATCGAGGTCCCCGATCCGGATCAACATCCGATAGGCCGAGCCGGCCTCATCGTAATTGCCCACCCACTGGTGCCCGCGGCGTTCCAGTTCCGGCATCAGAAACACAGGCTCCCTGGAAAACACCGCAAAAAGCACCTCTCCTGGCTCCATCAGCTCGGTCCGGGACAGAACTTTTTCCATGGGCTCGGGCGCCTCCAGGGTGGTGAGATCGAGCTGCCACAGCGGGTCGGGCCAGGCAGCAGCCTCTTCGGCGCCCATCGACAAGCGAACGTCCGCCACCTCTTTTGCCCTAGGAGAAAAATGCACCTCCCAGTCGCCATCTCCCAGGGGATTGGCCTCGCCGACAAAACCGCGCCGATCCATGACGGTGAACAGCGGATCGGGACGAAAGGTGGCGATCAGCCTCAGGCCCTCTCCTGGACCAAGGGATTTGACCGCCTCCATGATGGCGGGGAACGGCTCTCCGCCGCCACGCAGGATCGGTCGCACATCGAGTTCCCTGAAGATCTGAGCCATTCCCGTTCTCCTTGAACATGCGGATCGAAGCGGATTGTATCCGTATCATCCGGCAATGTGGAGTGCGGCTGTTCGTCTGGCAAACCTGATGACGGCGAGCCGCATCCAATCTCGATCTACGAATGACCGCCGCCACAATTGCAGTTGCATCCGTCATGCTTCAGCCGGGCGATTTCCACCCGCCAGAGATCCGGTCCCCGCTGCAGATACTCCCAGCCGAACATTCCCGAAAACATGCTCTCGAGGTGATAGCGCAGCGGCACCGGATCATGATCCACGGTCAGCAGAACAGCGCCTCCTGGCGCCAGCGAATTGAGCATGCCGAAGATTCGGGGATGACGTTCACCGTGAGGAATATCGCGAACGTCAATGGAAGGCATCTGGTCAACAGTCAAAGTCATGCAGCTCTGGTCCTTCTTGGATCGATCAAGGGAAGTATCGCCACCAACAGGTAGCCTTGCATGTGTAAGTCTTCGGCCGCTGGGAAACGTTGTCGCGCAACAAAGAAGATGCATCTTGCACCAAGGTCTGACGGCGCCTGATGGACGGCGATAAAACAGGAAAGGCCCGACTCCCGTGAATTGACCGGTGCGTCGGGCCTTTCCATCAGGTCTCGTCGGACCCCTAACCGACGAGACTGCGGTAGATCGCCGGCAGGGCGGCCGGCAATCTGCCGATTTTTGGAACCACGGCAAATCCGTGTTGTCCGAAGACGGCGGGAAAATAGGACTTCGCATCGCTGTCGATGGTCACGCCGAAGACGCGGACACCCTTGCGCCGTGCTTCCATGACGGCACGCCGGCTGTCTTCCAGCGCAAACCGTCCCTCATAGTGGTCGACATCGTTGGGCTTGCCGTCCGTCAGCACCAGCAGCAGCTGCCGCCGGTTCGGCTGTTTCAATAGCTCGGCGGTAGCGTGACGGACCGCGGCACCGATGCGGGTGTAGTAGCCCGGCTTCAGCGCAGCGATCCGGCGCCGCACGGCAGGCCCCATCGGTTCGTCAAAGCTCTTCACGGTGTCCACACGGACCCAGTTGCGACGGCGCGAAGTGAAGGTCAGGATCGAATGGTTATCACCGCAGGCCGATAAGCCCTCGGCCAGAACGGTCAAGGCTTCCTTTTCGACATCCAGAACCCGCAGGTTGTCGAACCAGGCGTCGGTGGACAAGGAAACGTCGACCAGCAGCGTCACCGCGAGGTCATGGGCCTGTGGGCGGCTTGCAAGGTAGATGCGGTCGGAACATTCCCCGCCCGCGGCAAAGTCGACCCGGCTGCGGACCACGGCGTCGAGGTCGAGGTCTGCTCCATCGGCCTGGGCCCGCAGCAATTCATGTTTCGGTCTCATGACTTCGAACTGGCGAAGGACACTGCGGACGAGGCGCCGGGTCTCCGCCCCCATTTCCTCAGCGGCGTCACCGTCGGGCGCCGTGGCGGCAACCACGCGGCAATGGTCCTTGAGATAGGCGCCGCGGCGATAATCCCATTCCGGATAGGTCAGGTCTGCCTTCAGCGCCGTCGGGTCAACGGCCTCGGGCGGCAGGTCGAGATCAAAGCGAAAGCGCGCCGAAGGCCTTCCCTTGCGTTCGCCGAGCGTCATTTCATCGAGTTCGTCTGCGGCGGTCGCGTCATGATCGTCGCTGTCGTCGCTGGGCCTGTCGACATTGACCATCTCCACCATGGCCAGGATCTTTTCGAACCGGTTCAGAATGAAGGGGCTGCGCTCTCCGCGCTGCTGGGAATCCTTCTCCCGCACGGCGATATGCCGTCCCCCCGCCTGCCCGTCGCCCTTGCTCTGAGATGATGGCTGATCTTCCTCTCGGCGCGGCTCGCAAGTCTCGCGCAGCAAGGCGTCGGGCCATAGCGGCACAGGCAACATCGGCAGATAGCCGGGCGGCGCGCGGTCGGGGAATGTCTCATGGGCATGGAGCGGCGCCAGACCGCTGCCGGCCCTCAGGAGATCAACAACCCGCCGCTCGACCAGGTCTTCCACGCGGGGCAGCTTGCCACGTCCTCGCGCGGTAAGAAGCGCCGCGCACAGATCGGCATAGAGGGTGGCAAGGCCCGGAAAGGCTTCAAGAACCCTTGCAACATTGCTTTCGGCACGGTCGATCCGGGCGAGATCGGTCAGGAGCGGATCGGCACAGGCGATCGGCTCCCGTGGCATCACCGCCAGGACGGCGGCAAGCCAGATATAGAGATCGCGGTTTAAGCGCCGCTGCGGCAGGAGATCCAGCACGGGCGGCAGCAGCAGCGAGGCATCGTCCCGGCAAGGCTGCGTCAGCTTCTCCTCGCCGAGCCCCAGCTTCTGCCTGAGCTTCAGCCGGTGCGAGGACGCTCGCCCGCGCGCCGGCACGATCTGCACCGTGCTTTCGCCGCCAAGACCCCGAAACAGAGGGGCAAGCATGGGCTGAATATCCTCCAACCGGACGGCCTCCGACGGGTATCGCGGCCAGGTTCGAGTGTCACCGGCCAGGCCGTGCCACATCCGGCCGACCGTCTCTTCGAGTTCCAGGAAGTCCAGCATGGAGGTTCTCAGCGGATCACCGCATTGGCGAGTTCAAACAGGGCGGCCCGGATGTCAGGCTCGTCCGTCAACGGCTCGATCATAGCCGAGCGCACCGCATCCCTGGCCGGCAGACCGGCATCGATGAGGCTGGCGCAATAGACCAGCAAACGGGTCGACACGCCCTCTTCCAGGTCGTGGCCCTTCAGGGCGCGCAGGCGCTGCGCCAGCACCACCAGTGGCTCCACCTTGGAAGGCGGCAGGCCGCTTTCGGCGGAGACCACTTCGATCTCGCGATCCCTCGGCAGGAAATCGAACTCGATCGCCACGAAACGCTGGCGTGTGGAGGGCTTCAACGCCTTCAAGAGGTTCTGATAGCCGGGATTGTAGGAGACCACGAGCATGAAGGAAGGCGGTGCCGCCAATTCCTCGCCGGTTCGTTCCAGCGGCAGGATGCGTCGGTCGTCGGTCAGGGGATGCAGAACGACGGCCACGTCCTTGCGCGCCTCGACGACTTCGTCGAGATAGCAAACACCGCCGTCCCGGACGGCCCGCGTCAGCGGTCCGTCGATCCAGATCGTCTCTCCGCCTTTCAGCAGATAGCGACCCGTGAGATCGGCAGCGGCAAGATCGTCATGGCAGGATACGGTGGTCAGCGGCAGGCCTAGCTTCGCCGCCATATGGCTGACGAAACGCGTCTTGCCGCAGCCCGTCGGCCCCTTGAGAAGCAGCGGCAGCTGCCGCGTCCAGGCGGTTTCGAACAGGGCGCATTCGTTTCCGACCGGGGCATAGGCGGGAATTTCGGGAAGCGGATGGCGAAGCATGAGGTTCATGGGGGTGCCTCGATGAAGTGCGGGTTCGGGGAAGCGGGGTTCGGTGACGGCTAACCGTCACCGAACATCGTGGGATCACTCGGCCGGCTGGGCCAGGGCCGCGGGCACGACATCACGGGTCTTTCCGGGCACCAGGATCGCCCAGATGAACATCAGCGCCGAGATCAGCACGAAGACGCCGGAGCCAAGGCGGATCCAGTAGAAGAAGGCCAGTTGATCCTGGACCGCCATGTAGCTCTCGCCCAGGATGCGTTGCAGGTGCACCTGCAGCACGCCGGCAAAGGTCAGCGCGAAGGTCATGACCGACATGGCCGTGCACATCATCCAGAAGCTGACGATCGAAAGCCACTGGTTGAACGGCGCCCGGCTGCGGATTTCCGGCACGGCATAGGCCATGACAGCGAGGTTCAGCATGACATAGGCACCGAAGAAGGCGAGGTGGCCGTGGGCCGCTGTCACCTGCGTGCCATGGGTGTAATAGTTCACCGAGGACAGGGTGTGCAGGAAGCCCCAGACGCCGGCACCGAAGAAGGCCATGACCGAGCAACCGATCGACCAGAGAAGTGCCGCCCGGTTCGGGTGCTTGCGGCCGGCTTTCCAGGTCATCACGAAGGTGAAGATCACCATGGTGAAGAAGGGCGCGACCTCAAGCGTGGAGAACAGCGAGCCGATCCACTGCCAGTAGCCCGGGGCGCCGATCCAGTAATAGTGGTGGCCTGTGCCCAGGATGCCCGAAAACAGGGCGAGGCCGACGATGACATAGAGCCACTTCTCCACCACTTCGCGGTCGATGCCGTTGAGCTTGATCATCAGGAAGGCGAGCACGGAGGCCATGATCAGTTCCCACACGCCTTCGACCCAAAGATGCACGACATACCACCAATACATCTTGTCGAGCGCGAGGTTGATCGGATTGTAGAAGGCGAACAGGAAGAAGATCGCCACGCCCCACAGCCCGAAGATCAGGATGTTGGTAACGACGGTCTTTCGCCCCTTGAGCGTCGTCATGGTGACGTTGAAGAGGAACATCAACGCGACGATGACGATGCCGACCTTGATGGCGAAGGGCTGCTCGAGAAATTCGCGCCCCTCATGGATGTGGAACAGATAGCCCACGACGGCGACGGCAGCGGCGACCAGAAAGATCCAGAACTGCGCGATCGCCAGCTTCGGCGAGTATAGTTCCGTCTCCGCTTCCTCCGGAAGGAGGTAATAGGTCGATCCCATGAAGCCCATGAGAAGCCAGACGATCAGTGCGTTGGTATGGATCATGCGCACGATGTTGAAGGGCAGAAGCTCCGACAGCGTGTTGGGCAGAACATAAATGGTGCCGGCCAGCACGCCGAACAGCACCTGGGCGAGGAACAGGCCGAGCGCGCCGTAGAAATACAGCATCGCGACCTTCTGGGTTTGATATTTCATGGCAAGTCTCCTTGGGTCACGTCGGCTCAGCCCGCCTCGTTCGGCGGCCAGTTCTGGGTCTTGATCTTGCTGGTCCATTCCAGGAAGTCGGCGAGGTCGTTGACTTCCTCGTCGGTCAGGTGGAATTGCGGCATCTGCCGACGGCCTTCGATGCCGCTCGGTTGCGCCGCCATCCAGGAGCGCAGGGTTTCACGCGCGCCATCGCGATCTTCGGCGCCGCCCCAGCGGGTCCAGACATTGCCGAGTTCGGGCGCGAAATAGGCGCCCTCGCCCAGCAATGTGTGGCAATTGATGCAGGCATTCTTTTCCCAGACATGCTTGCCGCGGGCCACGCTGTCGGTCAGCGTCGTCTCGTCAGTGGATGTGGTCCGCATGTAGTAGTGGCTGTGGGCGGTGAGCCCCACGAATATCGCAAAGAAGAACACGGAGCCGCCGTAGAAGACGTTGCGTGCCCCGGTCTTGGTCAGGCGCTCTGCCATACCTTCGTCCTTTCAGTCGCCGGCCATTCGAGAGGCGGCATAAAATCCCCCGCCGGATTTTCTTGCCGGCGATCCCCTCGCCTGCAGTGCGGGACAATCACGTTGTAGCGAGATGGAAAAAGCCTTCTTTGCGCTTGTGCAAACAAGACGGCAGTCTCTAGCCCAGCACGGCCAGCGCGATCCATTTCACCAGTGCCAGCGAAAGAAGCCCGACGGGCCAGGCCAGCACGGCGTTGCGCAGTCCGGCATGGGCGCTGCGCAGCTCCAGAAAATCGAGGATGACGAACCGGCTCTTGACGAAGGCCATCAGCAGCACGGCCGCAATCGGTACGACCGTCGGGCCCGCGAGGGCTGAGACGATCGCGCTGCCGGTTGCGAGCACCAGAAGCAGCATCAGGATACCAAGTAGTTCCTCACGGTCCCTGCGGGTCATGACAGCCTCACGCGAGATAGAGAATGGGGAACATGACGAGCCACACCAGATCGATGGCGTGCCAAAGCGTGGCGATCAGCACCACATTTCCCGGCATCGGCCGCCAGGCGACGAGCGCCAGCAGCAGGGAACCAAAGATCACATGCAGCAGGTGAAAGCCGGTGATGATGAAATAGAGCTCGAAGAAGGTCGAAAGCGTCGCATCCGCGGCAAAACGGATTTCCCCTGTATATTCGATGCACTTGATCGCAACGAAGACCAGGCCCAGCACCGCGGCGATGGCCAGGGGCCGCCGGACACGGACGACATCCTGCCGGCGGCGCAGCGCGACCGCCGCCAGATAGCCGCTCGACAGCAGCACCATTGTATTGGCGGCCGCCAGGCCCGGGCTTAAATGCAAACGCGCCAGCTCGAAGGCTTGCGCATTGACGCTGGAAACAACCAGGAACGACACCAGCAGGATGCCAAAGGCGATCAACTCGCTCCACACCAGCACCCACAACAAAAGCCGGTCGTCTTCACCCGCATTGCCTTGAACAACAATCGCCATATCGGTTCTCCCTGATGGCGACAGTCCTAAGCGAAGCAATCGCGGGCTACTTTGCGCGGCCGCAAAGAAGGAGGGGGAAAGTTGGTTCAAGGTCCATCCCAGTGAAATGGAGCCCAGACCATGACAGACGCCCAAATCGGCCTACTGGTGGCAACACCCGTCATCATCGCCTTCGCGCTGACCCTTTACCGAATGGGTGTGTTGCAGCGAGGCGGCGCCTTGTCGGCCGTTGCGGCATCAGTGGCCATTGCGACCGTGCTGTTTCTTGGCCAGTAGGAGGAGGTTTCGATGCCGGAAGCCCATGCTTGCCTGACTGCCGAAGACGTCGCCCGCCTGGAGCGCTACCATCAGCGGCTGCTCAGCCTGTGCATCCAGCTGGAAGAAGCCGCAGCGGAGCTTGATGACGGCCGCGTGCCGCAGGACCTGTTCGAGACGACCGAGCGGATATTGCCGCTGCTCGCCGTGGCCCAGGAGTTCGAAGAGCGGATCTTCTTTCCCGATTTCGACCGCAATGCCGGCTCCTGCTTCGCAGCCATGATGATCGAAAAGCTGAAGGCCGAACATCGCTGCGATCATCGGGCCGCAGAAGAGCTGTCCCTGACGCTTCAATCCCTGTGGAGGGGGCGCTGCAAGCTGGCATTCCCCGTCGTGTCTTCCATGCTCCGGGGTTTCCAGGAATGCCTCCGGCGCCACATCTCGGCCGAGCAACTGATTTTGGAAAGCCTGCTGGTGGCCGAGGCCGAGGGCCGGGAGATGCTGGCGTGACCGAATTGCTCGTGTCCCTCGCGGTCTTCCTGTTGCTGCATTCGCTGCCAGCCATGCCCCAGGCTCGGGCCGTCATCATCGCCTCCGTCGGCAGGAAAACCTATCTGGCCACCTATTCGGCGGTCTCGATCATCGTCATGCTCTGGGTGCTGAAGGCCGCCCTGAGCAGCGACTACATTCCTCTTTGGGATGCAGCGGCATGGCAGGCGCAGGTCACGCTTGTTTCAGCGCCAGCGGGGCTGTTCCTGGTGCTGGCGGGTCTCTTCAGCGCCAATCCAGCATCCGTCACCCTGCGGGGCGGCCAGCAATGGGGGGCGATCACCGCCGTCACCCGCCACCCCGTGCTATGGGGCTTCATCCTCTGGTCGCTTGGCCATCTTGCGCCCAACGGCGATCTGCGTTCGCTCATTCTCTTCGGCGGGCTCGGCATGTTTTCGGTGGCTGGCCTTGTGGTGCTGGATAGGCGCGCCCGGCGCAGGCTGGGCAACGGATGGTCCGAAGTCGCGGCCACGACATCGCTTGTCCCCTTCGCCGCCATATTTTCCGGCCGCAGCCGCCCCAGCGTCGATACACCTATGATCCTCGCCCTTTGCATCACCGCAGCTATCACCGGATGGCTCCTGACGAGCGGTCACGCCACCCTGTTTGGTGCAGATCCGCTGAGCGCCGCCGGATACTGATCATGCGCCTCCCACAGCCGCAGAACCCTACCGGACGCGCCGCGAACGCGGTCAAAGAGACGCCAAACATGCCTTGGCTTGTTTTCCAGAAGGAAATCACCGAGGCGTCTTTGACATTGGTCAATTTCCGGCTATGTGAACAACTAATGGGCGAAGTTCACATCGGATGCTCAAAATGTCGACTTGGAGTATGCCAGGAGTGCAGAACCGGTTCATTAGGGCCGTTTTTTCCAGCCGCTTCGAGGGCGCAGCCGGTTATGTGCTCGCTGTCGTCGCCGTGACGCTGGTCTTTTCGCTGCGGCTGGCGCTGAGGCCGGTGCTGGGCGAAGCTCCGATCTTCATCCTGTTTGTTCCAGTGCTTCTGATCGTGGCCGTGGCCGGAGGTTTCGGCCCGGGGCTATTGTCACTGGTCCTCTCGATGGCTGGCGCCATCTTCATCGCCGGTGTTGCGAATGCCGCCTGGGTGCAGGTCTTCGTCTTTGTCCTGGTGGGCCTGACCATCGTCTGGATGGGCGAAATGCTGCATGGCGCGCGGCGCGTCCTGGACGAAACGGAAATCGCCCTGAAGTCCCGTGAGGCCCATCTTCGTTCCATCCTCGACACAGTGCCCGACGCAACCGTCGTGATCGACGAGCGCGGTCGCATATCGTCGTTCAGCGCCGCCGCGATCCGTCAATTCGGCTATACGGAAGAAGAAGTGGTGGGCCGCAATGTCGATATCCTGATGCCGGAGCCGTACCACAGCGAACATGATCGCTATATGGGCCGATATATGACGACGGGCGAGAAACGGATCATCGGCGTCGACCGCGTGGTCGTCGGCCGGCGCAAGGACGGCTCTACCTTCCCAATGAAGCTCTCCGTCGGCGAGATGACATCGCCTGCAGGCCGATTTTTTACAGGCTTTATCCGGGACCTGACGGAGCGCGAGGAATCCGCCGCACGCCTTCAGGAAATCCAGAGCGAACTGGCCCGACTGGCGCGCCTCAACGAACTGGGCGAAATGGCCTCCACCCTCGCGCATGAGCTCAATCAGCCCCTGGCGACAATCGCCAATTACACGCAAGGCTGCGTTCGCCTGCTGGCCGATACGACGGACCCCAAAGCCGAGCAAGTGCGGGACGCCTTGGCGGAGACGGCGCGGCAATCGCTCCGCGCGGGCGAAATCATTCGCCACCTCCGCGAATTCGTCACCCGGGGTGAGACGGAAAAGTCGCGGGAGGACGTTCGCAAGCTCATCGAAGAGGCGGGCGCGCTCGCACTGGTTGGATCGCGGGAACAGGGCGTCCGGACCGTGTTCGAGTTCTCCCGGGATACGGATTTGGTACTGGTGGACAGGGTCCAGATCCAGCAGGTATTGATCAACTTGATGCGCAATGCCCTCGAGGCGATGCGCGACAGTCCGGTCAGGGAACTTGTTGTGCAGACATCGGAGGACGATCAGGGCTTCGTCTGGATCCAGGTGGCCGATACAGGTCCGGGGATATCCGACGAGATCGGCGAAAGGCTGTTCCAGCCCTTCGTCACCAGCAAAACGAGCGGGATGGGCATAGGCCTTTCGATATCCAAGCGGATCATCGAGGCCCATGGCGGGCAGATCCTGGCCCAGGGCAATGACGTCGGCGGAGCCACCTTCCGGTTCTCGCTTCCCTCGGTAGAAAAAGAGACGGCAGATGAACATTGATAGCTATGTCGTTCACGTGGTGGATGACGAAGAGGTTGTCCGCAAATCGCTGGCTTTCCTGCTGACCACGGTCGGCTTCACCGTGCGGGTGCACGGCTCCGCAACCGGCTTCCTGGAAGCGGCGGCCGGCCTTAGCAAGGCGTGCCTGGTCACGGACCTGCGTATGCCTGATATGAGCGGTGTCGAGCTGCTGGAACAGTTGCGCGAGCGTGGCCAATCGATACCCGCCATCGTCATTACCGGCCAGGGTGACGTGCCCATGGCGGTGGCAGCCATGAAAGCCGGCGCGGTCGATTTCATCGAAAAACCCTTCGAGGACGAACTGCTGATCGATGCCATCAAGCGAGCGGCAAGCCGGCTGGACGAGTCCGACAAGGTCATTGCCGATATCGGTGCGCTGCAGGAGCGGTATCGTCTTCTCAGCGAGCGGGAGATCCAGGTCATGGCTGCGGTCGTCTCCGGCCTGCCGAACAAGACGGTCGCCTATGACTTGGGGATCAGCCCAAGAACGGTGGAGGTCCACCGCGCCAACATCATGGCCAAGATGCAGGCGCGCAGCCTGCCGGAACTGGTGCGGATGGCCCTCGCGATGAACTTGATCGAGGGACAGCCGGCCCGGCCCTGAGCGGACTACGTATATTCCCTTACGAATAGAACCGAATTTCGCCTTGTCTCTGAATGCGCGATTGTTGGACCGTCAAATCGGGAGACGGTCATGGCTCAAGTTCACGCATCTCAGGCATTCCAGGCGGCATCGGCTCTGCGCCATGCGTCGGAAGCTTCGGTCACTGCCTTTTGCGGCAGCCCTGCGTCGGTCCAGTTCCTGCCCCCAGAGACGGAAATCTTCGCGCAGGGCGAATGCTGTGGCAAACTCTACAGGGTCGAATTCGGCGCTGTCCGGGTCTATCGCCTGCTCTCGGATGGTCGTCGCCAGATATCGGCCTTTCATCTCACCGGCGAAATTTTCGGTTTCGAGACGGACACGGTCCATCAGTTCTTTGCTGAGACCCTGTGCAGCACCGGCATCAGCACGTTGCGCCTGACCTCGGCCCGCAACGACATGGCTTCGGAACTACTGCCGCTCGCCCTCAAGAGCCTGGTTCGGACACAGCAGCATCTGCTGGTTCTCGGTCGCCAGAATGCACTGGAGAGAATCGCGGCGTTCCTCCTGGATATGTCCGAGCGCCAAGGTGACCTTCAGCCGATAGAATTGCCGATGTCGCGCATCGACATGGCCGACTATCTGGGACTGACAATCGAAACCGTATCGCGCGCCTTGTCGCGGCTCAAGAAAAGCGGGGTTATCCTGATGCCGAGCCTTCGCAGCGTCGAAATCGTGAAATTGCAGACTTTGCAGAGCATGGCGGGTTGAGGACAAACAAGGGATACCGGGCAGAAGCGACGGATCGGACGCTCTATCGGTGCAGTGGCATCATGTGGAAACCGATAACCAAAGCCCCTTTCGGGCACGACCTGGAGATCGCGGTCATTGACGGCGATGGTCCTCACGCGCTCGTTTTTCCCTGCCGTCGCTCGCTTGCCGGCTGGGTCCGCTCCGAGACGCGCGAACTGGTGGATGTGTCCCCCACCCATTGGCGTCCCTGGGAACAGAGCGAGAGTGCGAAGATGGCCGGCGACGAGCAAGGCCTGGCCATGGCGACAAGCCTGCAAGAGCAGACGGACGGCTAGATCCGCAGAAGCGGCGGCCAGCACTTCTTCACTCGATCGTAGCCCAGGCGGCCTGCATGGCTTCGAATAGCTGGGCATATTGAGCAGCACTGCGTTCCCATGAGAAGTCCGTTTTCATGGCCTGCCGCTGCAAGTTGATCCAGCTCTCGCGGTCCTGATAGGCATCGCAGGCGCGCCGAATCGCTTCGCGCAGGCCGAAGGCGTCGATCGGGTGGAACTGGAAGCCCGTGGCGACGGCGCGCGCCATGGCGGCGTCATTGGCATCGATGATGGTTTCAGACAAGCCGCCGGTCCGGCCCACCAGTGGAACGGCGCCGTAGCGCATGCCGTAGAGCTGGGTCAGGCCACAGGGCTCGAAGCGCGAGGGTTGAACAAGCACATCACAGCCAGACACGATCAGGTGGGCCAGGTGCTCCGTATAGCCCACATGCACCCCGACATGCTCCGGGAACCGGGCCGCACAGCTGCGCAACTCCGCCTCTATGTCCGGATCGCCCTGGCCACAGACGACAAGCTGTCCGCCATGGGCGACGATCTCTTCCGCCGCCTCGGCAAACATATCAGCACCTTTCTGCCAGGTGAGCCGGGTCAGCGCCGCAAAGACTGGCCCGCCTTTATCGGGTAATCCCACATGGGCAAGGACCGCCGCGCGGTTTGCATGGCGCCGGGACAGGGACCTGACGTCATATTGCCTTGGGATCAGCGGGTCGCTTGCGGGGTTCCAGATATCCGTATCGATGCCGTTGACGATGCCATAGAGTACTGTCCGCCGAGCCTGTAGCACGCCATCCAGCCCCATCCCCAAGTCCGCTGCAAGGATCTCCCGCGCATAGGTGGGACTGACGGTGGTCACGACATCAGAGGTGACCAGACCGCCCTTGAGATAGCCAATTCCGCCATAATATTCGAGGCAATCGATGCCGAAGGCCGACGCGGGGAGACCAAGGCGATCACCGATTTCGGGGGAGAACTGGCCCTGGAATGCGAGATTGTGGATGGTGAACATGACCGGCAGCGAACTGCGGAACCGGTATCGCAGATAGACCGGCGTCAATGCCGTCTGCCAGTCATGGGCATGGACGATATCGGCGCTTTCCGGCGGCAGATGGCCAAGCGCGATGCAGGCGCCGGCGAGAGACAGAACGGCAAATCGCAGCCAATTATCGGGATGATCGCGGCCGTCAGGACATATATAGGGTCCGCCCGATCGCTCGAACAGCTCCGGGATTTCCAGGATCAGCAGATTGAGACCGTTGAGGGACGCTCTGGAAACACGAGCTTCGTGGCCGAGAAGGTCTGGGAGCGTGCCGACCTCGGTCCGGCCCTGCAAGCGTTTCAGGACCTGCGGGTAGCCAGGCACAAGGGTGACCACCTCAATACCTTGGGCGCCCAAGGCCTTGGGAAGGGCGCCCGCAACGTCAGCCAAACCTCCCGTCTTGATAAGGGGAAAGACCTCCGAAACAACCGATAGAATCTTCATAACTGGCCAGACAACGCTTCAAAGGAGGCAAACGGGAGGAAAGTTTGGCGACTTGCCCCTCATGAAGCTGAGGCGAGTGTCCAGCCTGGCTGGCCGGGCTTGCGTTTGGGGCGCGCGGAAAGAACGACACGCTTGATCGAAAGAGGAATGACCGGTGCACGGGCGGCTTTGGCGCGCGCCTGGACGCGCTCGACGGCCATGGCCCAATGGCGATCATGCTGTCCGGAAGGGCAGCCTTCGGACTGCCAGATAAGATAAGCCTCCTTGCTGACCAATTCATCAAAATTAGACATCAGTACCCACCCCTTTCAAACCCATATCTCTACATCATCATCTGCTCGAAATGCTAAAGCAGGATGAAGCGAGCCGAGGCGTTCTTTGCACGCCACAGCCCCCGCTTTCGCTTTCACGTCAGCAGAAGCAACTCTGCTAAACGGAACAACCCGGAGCTTTGTTCCCTTCAAGATGCGGAAATGATGGAGAGGATGTTGGGTCTGTCGAATGTCAGGTGCCGACGGCCAAAAATCCATCTAGGGCGCGCTTTGCTCTTTGTCAGACGTCCTTGCCCGATCGCTTCAAAAAAATCGGATCGCGCCGCACCGCAGATGGTCCGCGTGGGGCCTGCTGACGTAATGGACAGCAAGGAGATACCCATGCCCACAACGTCGACCACCCTCACGCGCATCCTGACTTTCGCAGGAGCGGCCCCGTTCTACCTCGCCTCGATCCTGATGCTGTCAGGGCTGCAGCCGGACTGGGCGACGCGGGCCTTTCTGGCCTATGGTATGGTCATTGCGAGTTTCATGGCCGGCGCGCTGTGGGGCATGACCCAGAGAGATGAAATCCCGTCGCTGATGCTTCTTGTCGTGAGCAATATCGTCGCGCTGGCGATATGGGCAGCCGCGCTCATGCCAAATGTGATTGTATCTCTAACGGTCCAGTTTACCGCCTTCATCATGCTCCTCATCGCGGATACCGTGCTGTTGCGCGGCGAGCCGTCGCTTTCCTGGTATCTCAGGCTGCGCCAAAAGATTACCATCGTGGTCGCGCTGGCTTACGTCGTCTTCGCGCTATCCCTCTATGTCTCTGGCGCCGCATAAGCCCGCAGCCCACCAACCCCGTGCGGATCGTCCGAGGGAAACCCAATGAACAGGCCTAGAATTGCAGTTATTGGCGCCGGCATGGCCGGATTGACCTTTGCCAGGACGATAAAGCCCCATGCCGACGTCACCGTCATCGAGAAAAGTCGCGGGCTCGGTGGACGCATGGCAACACGCCAGACGGAGAACGGCAGCTTTGACCACGGCGCGCAGTATTTCACGGTCCGGGATCCCCGTTTTGCATCGGCCCTTGCGGCGGACATCGACGATGGCAGCGTTCAGCCATGGCCTGATCGGGTCATTGGCATCGCAACCGATGGGAGACGCCATGAGCGCCCCCAATCCGGGCCAACTTATATCGCCGTCCCTGGCATGACCGCGCTCGCCAAATCATGGGCCAAGGGGCTGGATATCCAGCTCAATCGGACTGTCAAAGGGATTGCCGGAACGGCCGGAGCCTGGATGATCGAGACGGATCAAGGACCACTCGGGCCATTCGACTGGGTCGTATCGACAGCGCCAGCACCTCAAACAGCTGCTTTGATGCCACTCGGGCCTGTTGAGATGGCAGCGTGCCAATCGGTTTCCATGCAAGGTTGTTTCACGCTCATGCTGACGGTGAAAACCGGGCAAGACCTGCCGGATGAGCCATTGCGCTTCGATCATCCTGTGCTTGGCTGGCTTGCGGTCAACGACACAAAGCCGGGACGCGCGAAAAGCGGCCACGTCGTCCTCCATTCGAACAATGCGTGGGCAGATGCAAACCTCGAAAGGCCTCCGGACGCCGTCCGCGACGACCTTCACGCTGCGCTCGTTACCGTGGTGGACATTCCCGGACTGTCGCAGCCCGAAAACGTGACGATCCATCGGTGGCGATATGCGAATGTCTCAAAACCGTTAGATCGACCGTTCATCCTCGACCGCGAGCGGGGACTCGCGGCGTGTGGCGACTGGTGCATCGGCAATCGGGTAGAAGCCGCGTTCGTCAGTGGGTTGGAGCTTGCGCATGCCCTCGCAGACTTGCCGTGAAGCGCGGGACCGGCTTGCTGAGATAGGCAGAGCCGGCAATCACAAAGCGCCAGGGATGGTCGATGGCCTTGCTGATGCCGATGCGTGGACAGGCAATAAGCGGCGGTTTCAGTGCTGGAGCGATGAGGGCAAAAGGCGCCGATAGGATCGACGCGCCATTCATGTCGAGGTTGACGTTGAGGGCCTGGCATAGGTTGCCCGGCCCCGCACAAAGACGGCGCTGATCTGCCGTTCCGCGACGTACCATCATGGCGTTGATGCCGTGAGTGGGTTGCAGCGCGCGGATCAGCACCGCACTTCTGGGCTCACAGACAATGTTCACGCACCAATGAATGCCGTAGGATCTGTAGACATAGACCCCGCCAGGGGCGCCGAACATAGCTGCGTTGCGAGGGGTCTGCCCGCGAAAGCTATGCGACGCCTCGTCATCGCGACGATAGGCTTCGGTCTCGACGATGACGCCGCCAACCCCCTCCACGAGTAGAGTCGCCCCAAGCAATTCCGCCGCGACAGACACGGCATCCCGGTTGAAGAAGGCCAGGTCCACGGACATGCGGACTCTATGGCTCAGGCCGCGGGCCAGAGATGTTTGTGCAGACGTGCGGCGATGAACGGCGTTGCCAAAGCGCCCATCCGGCCCAACCCCATTCGGCGAGCGAACTGGCCGACCACGAATGTCAGGGCGACCACCGAGAGATTGCGTAGCCAGAGGTTCGAGCGTCGCGGCGCGGGGACTTCGACGTCTTCCATCTCTTCTAGCCGAATGCGCAGATCTTCGATCTTACCGCGCAGCACCGCTATTTCTCGTCGGATCGCTCGATCCTGAGGCGTTTCAGTGGACTGGCCATCATCCAGATCATCAAGATATTCGCGAACCTGTCCGGGACCGTCGAAGCCTTTAATCCTTGTATTGCTCATACCTGCTCTTCCTTGTTGATCTCGGATATCTTGCCTAACCGCCCCTTAGACCGGCCAAGCCGTAGCGAAAACCTTGAGGGCCCGGAGTTGTTCCCACCTCCCGTGTCCTCGACGTTCAGCGTCCCTATCAGTCGTCACAGAAGGGCGAGTCGCATGTCCGGCGGCTGACGAGCAGCAGGCTCCTATCCGGCTGAATGACATAGGTTTCCATGACGCGGCGGCCCTGCCGGTCTCGGAACTCGTGAGGCACCTGACTGCCAATCGGAGCCTTTGTCAGGCGTGACGCCGGCTGACCGCCATAGGTGATGCTGCCGGGAATGGGTTCCAGAGCACCGACCGAGGTGCCGTAGCCCGTTGTACAGCCTGCAATCGGCAGCATCAGGGCCAGGAGCGCAATAACCGTCTTCATGTTCAACCTCATCTGGTTCGTTTTCAGCGCCCACAGCGGCCACCGACGGGAGCTTTCATGAAAGCAAAAACCCGCTGACGCGGACGTTGTTCCCCGCTCCCAAGCCGAGCTTGGCGTAGCGCGGATTTGGCAGCCGCCCATGCACGCGGAACCCAAAGGCTCTCCCACCGTTTTCGGTCCACTGGCACCGCGGGAGCAGGATAGCGTGAGCACTCTGGAAGACAAAATCCAATTCGCCGTCCTCAAGAAGGCTGGCCTGATCTATGTGAGCGACCAGGAGCCGGGCATATCGCGCGAGCGCCGCGGCAAGAATTTCTGTTACCGGCTGCCAAGCGGCGATCTTCTGACGGACCCGGAGGTCAGAACACGCATCAAGTCGCTCGGTTTGCCGCCAGCCTATGACAATGTCTGGATCTGCCTCAAGGAAAACGGCCATCTCCAGGCGACCGGTCTGGATGCAAGGGGCCGCAAGCAATATCGCTATCACAATGACTGGCATATGCTGCGGGACGAGAAGAAGTTCGACGAACTCAGCGCCTTCGGCCAGGCACTGCCGGTTATCCGGCGCCGGGCGGCGCGAGACCTGGAACGCCACGCCGACCCACAGTGCCTCACCCTTGCGGCGCTCGTTCTGCTGCTGGACACCAGCTATCTGCGCGTCGGAAACAAGACTTACCGCGATACAAACGGTACCTACGGTGCCACGACCTTGCTGAAAAAGCATGTGCGCTTCGGTGCCGATCTTGAACTTAGGTTTGCGGCCAAGGGAGGCCGTAAAATTCGCCGTCGGCTGCAAGCACCGAAACTGCAAAAGGTGCTGGAGCGCATCGCCGGGCTACCAGGGCGGGAGCTGTTTGTCTGGCAGGACAATGCGGGTCAGTTGCATTCCGTGGATGCGGGCCATCTCAACCGCTATCTGGGCGAGATCGGCGAAGGAGGCTTCTCGGCAAAGACATTTCGCACCTGGGGCGGAACGCTGGCGGCCTTCTCACGCGCCATGGCGGAGATCAAGCAGGGGCAGGCGCCGACCGTGAAGGCCCTAACCCATGCGGCGTCCGAGGAGCTTTTCAACACGCCCGCCGTCTGCCGCAAGAGCTACATTCATCCAAGCGTTCTGTCACTTGCGACCGATGCGAGCCGGGCGGAGATATTGGCCGCCCAACTCCGGGTTTCCGCGGCGGCGATACGCGGTCTCTCGGCGTCGGAACGGCGCCTCCTCGCCTACCTGAATGCAGGCTAGCGGAACCAAATGACGAGGTGGCGGCAAACCGGATATTCGCCGCCACCGTGTTCATCCCTAGGGCTTCAAGCCTAGAAGCTTGATGGCATTGCCATGGTAAAGCTTGGCTCGGGTTTCCTCGGACACATCAAGGCTATCGAGAATGCGGAGCGTTTCGCGAATATACATCGGCCCTCCTTCGGGGTCGAAGGGCGCGTCGGATGCAAAGAGAACATGGTCTTCACCGAAGAATTCCATGGCATGCTCGATGGCCTTGCGCGAACCGAAGCTTGCGGTATCGGCATAAAAATCCTTGAAGTAGTCGAGATGCGGACGTTTCAGCGCCTTGGTGACACCGGAGAGGTCGCGATCGCTGGTGCGCTTGCCCATCTGGTCCCAACCGGCACCGACACGGCCTTCGAAATAGGGGATCATGCCGCCGGCATGGTGCGTAATCACCTTCAGGCCCGGGAACTTGTCGAACATCCGCGAAAACACCATGCGCGACATCGTGGCCGAACTCTCGTAAGGCCAGCCGAGCGTCCACCAGATTTCATACTCCGACCGGTCTTCCGTCTCATAATCCGAGAATTTCTGGGTCCGGGCAGGATGCAGCCAGATCGGCTTGCCGGCCTTGGCCATGTAATCGAAGAAGGGCTCGAATTCCGGCAGATCGACCGGCTTTCCGTTGATATTCGTGAAGATCTGCATGCCGACAGCGCCCAGATCCTCGATCGCCCGGCGGCATTCCTCGACGACGGCGTCGGGATTGTTCATCGGTGCGGTGCCGATAAAGGCGGGAAAACGATCGGGATATTTCTGGCACAGTTCCGCCATCGCATCCGAGCCGATACGCGACAGTTCCAGGGCGCCATCGGGTCCAGCGAACTTCTCCAGGGGCGGCGACGCCAGCGACAAGATCTGCTGGTAATCGGCCCCGAACATATCCATCACCTCAAAACGACGGTCGAGGTCCGTCATCATCGGCACTTCGCCGGAACGCCTGGTCATATCGGTCATCGTGCCGATATGACGGATCAGCGCGTCGAAAAACGGCTGCGGCCAGATGTGGTTAAAGACGTCGATCTTTCTCATGGGTGCGCTCCTCCTCGCATGGCTCCAGTGCCAGCAAGGTGATGGGAGGCAGGAATGAAGTCAACAAAAATCTCATTATATGAGATAAAATGAGATCTACTTGCCTTTGGACAGGGTGAGCGTGCGGCTGAGGTCCGCGGCCGCCTTGCGCACATCGTCGCTGATCGCGTCGATCGCTTCGCCGTTCACGAGACTGCCCGAGATTGTCAGGCCGAAGCTTCCCATCGGGCTTTCGCCGCCGTCAAAAAGCGGCGCGGCAATACCGACGACACCGGGCGTGACCTCACCGAATGCCACGGCGACACCCGCCCTGCGGACCCGCTTCAACGCCTCCAGCACCTCGGCTTCGCCATGACCGAAACCCACGGCAGCGAGCTCATCGAGCAGCGACCGGACGACCGGAAGCTGCTGTCGCCGGGACAGGAAGGCCAACACCGAGCGGCCAATCGCGCCGCGACCAAGCGGCATCGGACGCCCTCGTGGGTAGCTCGTCACCGGTTTTTCGGCCGAATTTCGCGAATCGATGCACAGAATCTTGGCTCCGTACCAGCGTGCGAGCAGGGCTGTGCATCTGTAGCGCGCGACGAGGCGCTCCAAATGTTCGGCTCCATGCAAGGCCAGCGGATCGGATTTTCTCAGCAGATAGTCCATTTCCACGACGCGTGGGCCGAGCGTGAAGGCCCCTGATGATGCTGATACCAACAGGCCGGACTCCTTCAGCGTTTTCAGATAGCGATACAGCGTCGGTCGGGAATAGCCCAAGCTCGCCATCAGCTCCTCCGGCGTCCATTCCAGGCGGTCTTCGGTAAAGACGTCCAGGACGGCAAGGATCCGCTCAAGGCTGTTGGAGGCGGGAATGTTCAATATCTTACTGCCATATGACGAAGCCGATAAAGGCCCTTGCTGCCGCGAAAATCGCATAAAACGAGATTTTTGGACCGGAGGCAAGGTTGCCCATACCGCAGCCGCATTGTGGAAAACCGCGACCGCCTCGACCCACTTCGCAAAGACGGATAAAATGATCGGCGAGCGGGGAGCCAGCATGTCGACAAAAGACCAGAAGCCCGGAGAGTGGACCCAGCGCCGCATCCAATCAATCGAAGTTGGATTTCAAGTCATCAGGGCCATGGAAGCCGCCAACGGCCCCCTGCCCTTGCGGGATATCGCCGCCGCGGCCGGCATGCCGCCCAGCAAGGCGCATCTTTACCTGGTCAGCTTCATCAAGGAGGGCATCGCCTTTCAGGATCCGGTGACGGGGCATTATGGTTTCGGCCGCTTTGCCGTGCAACTTGGGCTCTCGGCCATCCGCCAGTTGGATGTCGTGGCCTTCGCCCGGGAGGAACTGTCGGCGCTGCAACAGGCGACCGGGTTCGCCACCTATCTCTCGCTCTGGGGCGATCGGGGACCGGGCATCGTCTCGAAGGTGGACGGCGAAAGACAAGGGTCGCTCGCCGTGCGTCTCGGCTATGTGCTGCCGCTCCTCACCTCCGCGACCGGTCAGGTTTTCCTGACCTATCTTGATGAGGCTGAAACCGCGGCCGTGCGCCAGGACGAAATGGCCGCCGCCCGCCGCGAAGCGCCGGATGATGCCCAATCCCTGGCGCCGCGGGTGACGACGGCGCGGGACATCCAGAAGATCGTGGAGACCGTTCGCCGGCAGGGTTATTCCATGACCATCAACAGCATCAATTCCAGCTTTGCGGCCATCGCGGCACCGGTCTTCGACTATAGCGGCGCCATCGTTGCAGCCATGACCGTGCTCGGCTCCGACAAGCAGATCGCCGGTCCGCGCATGACCTCGACGACGGAGGCCTTGATTGCAGCCGCCGGGCGGCTGTCGGAGCGGCTCGGTGCAGGGACCCGGGCCGCCGAGGCTCAGGTTGCCATGACATCGAAGACACGGCGACCGGCGGAGAAATAAACAGGCCCTGGCCATCGGCAGGTCCAACCGAGACAGGCAATTGCGATATCGCAGGCCTCCTGATATGCAGATGCTGCATTTGGGAGGAAGCGAAATGAGCGAAACGATGATCGAGGTCTGGCGCGGCAGCGTGCGCCAGTGGGAACTGGACGAAATGGGCCACTGGAACACCCAGTTCTATGCCGCCCGGTTTCATGAGGCGCTGGTCGTTCTTTTCGGACTGTCCGGCATGCCGGGTCTCTATTCGCCGCGATCCCCTTCGACCCTGAGCTATGATGAGAGCCATATCCGCTTTCACCGCGAGGCGCATGCGGGCGCGCCGCTGCATATCACGGGTGGATTCCTCGGCGTCGAAGAGAGCACAGCGACGATCGTCCTCGTCATGTATCACAGCGTGAGCGGGCAGGTCGCAGCAACATTCCGGGTCAGGGTCTCCCATGTCACGGCTCCCGAAGGCACCGTGACACTGCCATGGCCGCCCGCATTCACGGAGGCTGCGGCGTCACGGCGTGTCGATCTTCCCAAGGAGGCTCAGGCCCGCAGCACCGGCGATGATCCGGTCGTCATGACCGCCGCGCGACATCGGGCCATGGAACTCGGCCTCAAACGCACCGCGATCGGGCTGATCGAGCAGGATGCCTGCGATGCATTCGGCCGCATGGGCCTGCAGAAATTCATCGGCGCTGTCGGCAATGGGGTGAAGCAACTGACCGGCCCCCTGCATGCTATCGTCGCCGAAAACGCTGTTGCGCCAACCGGCAAGATCGGCGGCGCTCTACTGGAGTTCCGCATCCTCAAAGGCAAGACGCCGCGCCTTGGCGACTGTTTCGAGATCTGGGCCGGCCTGCAGCGGGCAGACAAGCGCGTGATGCACCTGGTCTTCTGGATGATCGATCCCATTACGGGCACCGTCTTTGGATCGATGCAATCCGTCGCCGTCGTCTTCGACATCGACAGGCGCGGGATCATCGATATTTCCCCTGCCGCTGAGGCAGCGCTTTTACCGCATCTTGTCGCCGGGCTGGATCTGTAGGAAGGAGCCACCAACCCAAGTCACCATAGCTTGACGCTCCTGAGCTTCCGATCAGAAGTGGGAGGCGCCACACGCCCGGCACGGCCAACCCAACCGTCCCAAATGACCTGCATTGACTTTTGTCAGCGTTGATGAATTATGTCAGTGCTTATCATGCTTAGGGACAATGATGCCGATCCGTGCCGCCGACCAGATCATCCACAAGGCCGCCTGGCTTTATTATACCCATGGCCTGCGCCAGGATGAGGTAGCCCAGAGGCTGGAAATTTCGCGGGCATCGGTGGCCATGTATCTGCGCCGCGCCCGCGAGATGGGCATCGTGACGATCACAACGTCGTCGGAACTGTTTTCGGATGACGTCCTTGCCCGTGAGCTGGAGGACGCGACCGGGCTGACGACCGTATGGATCGTTCCCGAGGACCGACAGGCGATGAACCCGGCCGCAGAAATGCCTGTTGTTGCCGCATCCGTTTTCCTCGAGCTCATCAACAAGGGTGACCGTGTCGGTGTCGCCTGGGGCCGCACCGTCTATCACATCGCCGATGTCATGCCATTCGCTGATTTGCGCGGTGTCACGGTGGTGCAGCTCTGCGGCAATCTCGGCGCGCCCTATTCCTATCGTCCCGATCAATGCACGACGGAAATCGCCCGCCGCCTGAATGCCGAGGGCATCAACTTCTATGCGCCGCTCGTGCTGTCCTCGGAGCGCCTGGCGGAGGAACTGCGCGGCGAGCCTGTGATCAAGGAGCAGTTGGCCGCCATATCCGACTGTGAGTTGGCGCTTTATTCCGTCGGCGGCATCGAGGATGACAGCCACCTCGTCAAATGTGGCGCCCTTTCGGCGCAGGACATGCATGACATGGGGGAACAGGGCGCCGTGGGCGTCATTGCCGGGCAGTTGATCGACCACGACGGAAATTGGATGGATTGCGCGCATAACCGCCGCTGCATTTCTGCCGATCTCGATTCCATCAGGGCCATCCGCAAGCGTATGCTGGTCGTGCAAGAGGACAACAAGTTCGCGCCGCTGATCGCCGCGCTGAAAGGCGGTTTCGCCTCGCATCTGATCCTGACAAGCTCAATGGCGCGGCGGGTCCTGGACCATTGGAAACAGCAGGGTTTCGGCAAGATCGGTTCGAGCAAGGCTTGAATTTGAGGAGTTTTGGCCCGCCGTTTCCGGCCGGGCCGGTATATCGGGAGGCTTAAATCAATGGAAAATCTCTGGCGCGACGACGAAGCGGAAAAGATCGTCGCCGGCTATGCCGCCAAGGGTATCAATCGCGACCTGGCGCTACGGACCTATACGACGCGCCTGCTGGGCGGCGAGCCGCGGCTCGTCTTGCACGGTGGCGGCAATACCTCCGTGAAGACCGAGATGACCGATTTGGTCGGGGATACCCATGCGGTGCTTTGCGTCAAGGGCAGCGGCTGGGACATGGGCACCATCGAGCCGCCGGGTCTGCCGGCGGTCAAGATCGCCGCGCTCCTGAAAAGCCGCAAGCTGGACAAACTGTCAGACGAGGACATGGTGACGCTGCTGCGCGCCAATCTTCTCGACCCCGCAGCGCCGAACCCATCCGTGGAAGCGCTGCTGCATGCCTTCCTGCCGCACAAGTTCGTCGATCACACCCATTCCACCGCCATCCTTGCCATCGCCGATCAGGCGAAGAGCCGGGAGATGAGTGCTGAACTCTTCGGCAAGAAGATGGGCTTCGTGCCCTATATCATGCCGGGCTTCGCGCTGGCCAAGGCGGCGGCCGAGGTGTTCGACCAGGACCCGACCGTAGAGGGACTGATCCTCGACAAGCATGGCATCTTCACCTTCGCCGAGACGGCGAAAGAGGCCTATGACCGGATGATCCACTATGTGACGATCGCCGAAGACCACGTAAAGAAGAATGGTCGAAACCCCTTCACGCCAGCGGCCCTGCCAAAAGACTTGGCAAGCGCCGACGACATCATGCCCCTGCTGCGCGGCGCCGTCGCTGTCGACAAGGGCGAAGGTCGATACGACCGCATGGTCAGCGTCTTCCGCAGCTCGGCTGACATCCTTGACTTCGTCAACGCACGCGAAGTCCGCGACATGGCGGCGCGGGGCGTGTCCACGCCTGATCTGTCGATCCGCATTAAGACCGGGCCGATGGTCCTGCCGGCGCCGGAAAAGCAAGGTCTCTCGGGATATCGCGCCGTTATCGATGAGCATGTCGCCCGGTTTGTGGCCGATTACACCGAATACTTCCGCAGCAATGATGCGCGGGACGATGTGAAGCGCACGATGCTGGACCCGATGCCGCGCCTGACGCTGGTGCCGGGTCTCGGCATGTTCGGCCATGGCCGCACCTACAAGGATGCGATGATCGCCGCCGATGTCGGGGAGATGTGGATCGAGGCGGCCCGCGATGCCGAATCCGTCGGTCGCTTCGAGCCGGTCAGCCGGCCCGATCTGTTTGACCTCGAATACTGGTCGCTGGAACAGGCAAAGCTCGCAGGCGCAAAACCCAAACCCTTTACCGGCCAGGTCGCACTGGTCACCGGCGGCGCAGGCGCAATCGGCGCGGCCGTCGTGAAGGCCTTTGCCGCCGAGGGCGCCCATGCCGTGGTGCTGGATCTCGATGGCGAAAAGGCGTCTGCGGTGGCAAAGGCCGCGGGCAACAATTCCATCGGCATCGCCTGCGACATCACCGATCCGGCCTCCGTGCGTGCCGCCTTCGACAAGGCTGTGGCGACCTTCGGTGGCGTCGATATCGTGGTGTCCAACGCCGGCGCCGCCTGGGAAAGCCCGATCGCAACCATGGACGACGCGCTGCTGCGCAAGAGCTTCGAATTGAACTTCTTCGCCCACCAGACCGTCGCGCAAAATGCGGTGCGCATCATGAAGGCGCAGGGCACCGGCGGCGTCCTGCTGTTCAATGCCTCGAAGCAGGCGGTCAATCCCGGCGCAAAATTTGGCGCTTACGGCCTGCCAAAGGCAGCGACGCTGTTCCTGTCGCGGCAATATGCCCTGGAGCATGGCGCCGACAGTATCCGGGTAAACGCCGTCAACGCCGACCGCATCCGCTCCGGCCTGTTGAATGACGAGATGATCGCCAACCGCGCCGCCGCCCGGGGCCTGTCCATCAAGGAATATATGGGCGGAAATCTGCTCGGTCTGGAGGTCACGGCGGAAGACGTCGCCCGCGCCTTTGTGCATCAGGCGCTCGCCGAACGCACCACCGCCGACGTGACAACCGTCGACGGCGGCAATATCGCAGCCGCCATGCGCTAAGTTGTGTTGCGGAGGCAGGGCTTGACCCTGCCTTCCGCGATGCAGGCAGTGTCGGGTGACCGCCTCTAACCGCCCAACCTGTCGGCCAGTCGCACCATCAAGTCCATGCGCTCATGGAAGATCGCGATGATCAGGGCTGGCGCCTTTTCACGCGGCAGGCAGAAGATGTAGTGGTGCTCGCAACGAGCCATGCGCAGCGCGGGGTGTAGGGCGTCAAGCCTCTTGAACACGCCCTGTCCGGCCGCGACGCGGACGACTGCCGCTTCCAGCTTGGCCACATAGATGCGCAGCTGCGCGTCGCCCCATTGTTTTCGCGTGTGGCGGATGATGGCACGCAGATCAGCTTCCGCGTCATGGGTAAGAACGTAGCTCAAGCGGAGCCGCGTCCAGCCAGTTCCTCGTCAAGAATCTGGTTGATGCTCTTGTCCGAGACCCTTCCAGCCATCCCGGCCTTGATCCGGTCACCCAGGACGGATTTCAGGTCCTGCCAAGCCTGGTCGGCATCGGTATCGCCGGGAAAGAGACGCTCAAGCGCATATTGCTTTATCGTCTTTCCCTCCAAGGCAGCAAGCGCCTTGAGGCTCTGGTGCTGCTGGTCGGTCATGTCGATCGTCAGGCGGCTCATGCGGACTACCTCGCTAGTTCCCACATCCCCACATTAGCACATATACGGGCGGCGTGCCAATCTGGCCCCAACCGCCATCGCAACAGACAAACGTCCATGAATAAAAAAATGGGGGCGGCCCGGCGGACCGCCCCCTTTATCTTGTCGTTCCGTAAAGCTCAGGGCTTCGGCATCCAGGCGGGCATGGCCACATCGGCATGGGCGAACTGCGGCAGCTTCGCACCAAGCTCTTCCATGTTCTTGATGTCCTGGTCGTTCAAATCCTTCTGGGTGATCAGGGTCGGCGGCACGATGACCTGCTTGCCCGGATCTTCACCAGCCAGCGACATCGCCAGCGCGCGGACGGAGACCTGGCCGACGACAGCCGGGTTGGTGGCGGCGGTAGCGACCCAGGCGGAACCGGGCTCGCGCATGGCGGCGATGTCGGATGTGGAGATGTCGGCGGAATAGATCTTGACGCTGGAGGTCAGCCCCGCCTCGTCGACAGCGATCTTCACGCCCTTGGCGAATTCGTCATAGGGGGCGAACATCACGGTGATATCGGGATTGGCCGAAATGACCGAACGGGCCTGGTTGGCGACGGAATTGGCGATCGGGTTATCCATCGTGCCGAACTGGGCGGCTTCATTGATGCCAGGATACTTCTTCTTGAATTCCTTCCAGGTCTCGTCGCGGCGGTCGAGCGGGGCGATACCGGCAACATAAACGTAGCCGGCCTTGAAGCTTTCGCCATTGTCCTTGATCGCCTGCTCCAGCGCCAGGCGCGCCAGGTCGCGGTCGGACTGCTCGATCTGCGGGATCTTGTCGTTTTCGACGTTCACGTCAAAGGCGACGACCTTGATGCCGGCATCCACGGCGCGCTGGGCGGCTTCCTTCATGGATTCCGTCAGGCCGTGCTGGATGATGATGCCCTGCACGCCAAGCGCAATCGCCTGGTCGACCATGTCGGCCTGGAGAGCAGCATCCTGGCGGCTGTCGAAGACCTGAAGCTGGACGCCGAGTGCCTTGGCCTGGGCCTCAACGCCCGAGAGATAGGACTGGAAAAAGTCACCGGTCGAGAGATAGCGCACGAGCGCAATCTTCACGTCGCCCGGCTTGTCGAATGGCTTGGGCATGTCGGCCGCGAAAGACGGGCCGGCAAATGCCACGGCGCCCATCAGTCCCAATGTCAGCTTGCCCAGAGTTCTGCGAGAAATGCTCATATCAGTCTCCTCCACTTGTCTATCTTGGTTATCCGCTGCGGCCTCCCGCCTCAGCGTTTGCCTCTTTTCGAGAGCGCAAAGGTGAATATCAGGGCGATCACCAGCACGGCGCCCTTGATGAAATCCTGGGTGTAGTAAGGCGCATTCATCATCGTCAGGCCCTGCAGCAGGATGCCGACAAAGAGGGCGCCGATGGCGGTGCCGAAGGCGTTGGGCTTGGCGGCGCCCAGCACGGCAAAGCCGATCAGTGCAGCGGCGACCGCATCGAGAAGCAAATTGTTGCCGGAGGCAATGTCGCCGCGGCCGAGCCGTGCGGCCAGCAGGATGCCGCCGATCGACGCAAACACGCCCGAGATGATGTAGGCGGAAATCTTGTAGGCATTGACGGGCGCTCCGGCGAGTGCAGCGGCACGCTCATTGGAACCGACCGCATACATCATCCGCCCGAAGCGCGTGTATTCCAGGAAGAACCAGATGACGATCGCCAGCACGATCAACACGACCACCGACACCGGCACGAGATTGGGCAGGATGAAATCAAACCGATGACGCCCAAGTGCCAGGAAGGCGGGGCTGAAGGCACCCGTGGCGGTCGAACCGTCGGGCAGCGACATGCCGGTGGCAATAGAACGGCCCTCCGTTGGAATGCGCTGGAGGCCGAGCAGCAGGAACATCATGCCAAGCGTCGCCAGGAGATCCGGCACCCGCATATAGACGATGATGATGCCATTGATGAGGCCCACGAACACGCCGACCGCCAGGCAGACCAGCGTTGCCGTCAGCGCATCGCCACCCATCACCACCATGACATAGGAAGAGGCCATCATGGCCGTCGTGGCGACCGAGCCGATCGATAGGTCGAAGCCGCCGACGACCAGCGTCGCCGTGACGCCAAGCGCCAGGATCCCGGTGATCGAAACGGATTGCAAGATGAAGACAGCACTCTGCGGCGAGGCGAACCCGCCGGTGACCAGGGAGAAATAAACCACCATGCCGACGAGCAGCACCAGAAAGCCGTATTTGATCGCGGCCTCCCGCATGCTGAAGGCAGCGGGTGGGACAACACCTGTCGTGGCGGATTTGCTCTGTTCACTCATCATCATGCGCTGACCTGTTGATAGAATTGCCCGGCGATCTCCTGGAGCAGCCGGTCCACATCGATATCGGCGTTTCGGTGCGCGCCAACGATGGTCTGTTCCGACATGACGAGGATCCGGTCTGCGACCTCGAAGGCCTCGTCGAGTTCGGTCAGAAAGATAATTGTGGACCGCCCCGAGGCAGACGCCCGTAGCTTCTCGCCGATGTCGCGCCGGGCCGCGATGTCGACGCCCTGGAACGGTTCGTCGAGAATGAGCAGCCGCGAGGGCTCCGACAGCCAGCGACCGACCATGACCTTCTGCTGGTTTCCGCCCGAAAGGGTCTGCATCTCGTCCCGCTCCGTGCGGCAGACGACACCCAGTTCGGCGATCTGCCGCCTGGCCCGCGCCCTTTCGGCCCGCCGGCTGGAGATGCCGAGCGACGACAGGCGGCGCAGGAATGGCAAACTGATATTCTCGTAGATATTGAAATCTGGCACGATGCCGCTGATGGCGCGATCCTTGGCGACGAGGAAGACGCCCCGGTCGATCGCCTGGCCCGTCGTTTTCGGGGCATAGCGTCTGCCGTCCAGGGTCATCTCACCCGCAGCAGGCGGGCGAGCACCAAACAGCGTTTCAGCAAGCGCCGTCTTGCCGACACCGACAAGCCCTGTCACGGCAACGATCTCACCATCCGCGAGATCGAAGTCGAAGGGCCGCGTATGCTCGGACAGCTTCAGTCCACGCGCGGTAAAGACAGCCGGGCCGCCCTCGCGCATGGCGATGGCGCCCGCTGAGACCTTGCGGCCCAGCATGGCATTGACCGCACCCTCATAGTCTAGGTCAGGCCCCTCGAAGCGGCCGGTGATCCGGCCATCCCGCAAGGACAGGATGCTGTCTGCCAAACGGCGGATATCGGACATGCGATGCGAGATATAGAGGATGGCGACGCCACGGGCCTTGAGGCGATCGACCAGTTCGAACAGCCGATCCGCCTCGGCACTGGAAAGGGACGACGTCGGCTCGTCCAGGATCAGCACCCGGGGCTCATGGGCCATCGCCCGGGCAATGGCGACCATCTGCCGGTCGGCAAGCGTCAGGTCATTGATATTGGCGGCGAGATCAATGTGCAGGCCCATGCGGGAGGCAACCGCGGCAGCCTCGCGCCGCACCCGCCTCGGATTGAACAGCAAGCGCGCACCGCTGCCATTGAGCCGGTCCAGGGTGAGATTGGTGGCGACATCGAGATCGGCAACGACGCCATCATTGATATTCTGGTGAACGGTGACCACGCCCGCCCGGATAGCCTCAGCCGGCGTCGCCGGATCGAACGCCTGTCCCGCAAGCGTGATCCTGCCGCCATCACGGGTGTAAACACCTGAAAGGATGCGCACGAGCGTCGACTTGCCGGCGCCATTGGCACCCATCAACACCGTTACTGCGCCTGCCTTGAGGTCGAGGTCAACACCCTGCAGGACCGTGACCGGCCCAAAGGATTTGCGCACGTCCTCAATGCGAAACACTGCCTGTTCGCTCATTCTCTCCTCCCAATGCCATCAGGTTAGGATGACCATTCATCAAATGTCAAGGCCGTTGACATTTGACAAGATCATGCCTTAGCTGTTGATAAGAACGACATGGCGGCGCGCGGTGGAGGCAGCCCCATGCTGAGGAGGAGCAATCATGGACAGCCACGCCTTCGAGGCATTGACAGTGGAAACATTGCCGGTCCGGCTGGGCGGCAACGCCGCCATAAAGCGGAGGATCGGTGACAATTCGTCGCTCTGGAGCATCAAGGAAGTCGGCGACGGCAACCTGAACCTGGTCTTCATCGTGACCGGCGAGACCGGCAGCGTCATCGTCAAGCAGGCGCTGCCCTATGTTCGCCTCGTCGGTGAAAGCTGGCCGCTGCCGCTCAAGCGCTCCTTCTTCGAATATCACGCCCTGAAACGCCAGGCCGCCCGCGACCCAGGCATGGTTCCGGAAATCCTGTTCTTCGATGAAGCCCAGGCGATCATCGCCATGGAGTTCCTGACACCGCACGTCATCCTGCGCCGCGCTTTGATCGATGGGCGCGAGCTGCCGAGGGTTGGCCGTGATCTGGGCCTGTTCGTGGCGCGCACGCTGTTTCGCGGTTCCGACCTCTCGATGGATACCCGCGCCAAGAAGGCGGATGTCGCGCTGTTTTCCGACAATGTCGAGCTTTGCGACATCACGGAAAACCTCGTCTTTTCCGATCCCTATTTCGAAGCGCCGCTGAACCGGCACACCACGCCACAGCTCGACCCGCTGGTTGCGGAACTGAGGGCCGACCGCGACCTCAAGGTCGAGGCGCAGCGGCTGAAGCACCTGTTCTCCGCCAAGGCCGAAACGCTCTGCCATGGCGACCTGCATACTGGCTCCGTGATGGTGACCGAGGCCGAGACGCGGATCATCGATCCGGAATTCGCCTTCTACGGTCCGATCAGCTTCGACATCGGCATGCTGGCTGCAAATTTCTGGATGAGCTATTTCTCGCAGACAGGTCATGAGGCCACTCCCGGCGCCCGCGATTCCATGCGCGCCTATCTGCTGGGCACGATCGATACGCTGTGGGAAACCTTCCGGGCCGAGTTTGCCCATCTCTGGCGCACCGAGCGCAAGGGCATTCTCTATCAGGCAAGCCTGTTTGAGAGCCGCAGCGATCCGCTGGCCGCCGAGCAGGCGCTGGCCTGCGTCATGAATGACATCTGGCATGAGATGCTCGGCTTTGCCGGCATCGAGATCCATCGCCGGATTATCGGCCTCGCCCACAATGCCGATTTCGAAACCATCACCGACCCCGACAGCCGTGCCCGTTGCGAAAGCAAGGCGCTCAAGCTCGGGCGTCACCTCGCCGTCAACCGGCAGCGTATCCACAGCCTCCGCGACATCCGCGAGACGGTGGAACGGCTTGAAAAGGAGATTCTCGCGTGAAAGTCGGAGAACGCCACTACCATACGATCTGGCTCAACGAGGATGGCCGCTCGGTCGACATCATCGACCAGCGCTGGCTGCCCCATGAGTTTCGTGTCGTCACACTGAAGACCGTGACCGACGTCGCAGTTGCGATCCGTGACATGTGGGTGCGCGGCGCGCCGCTCATCGGGGTTACCGCCGCCTATGGCGTGGCCATCGCCATGGCAAAGGATCCCTCCGACGCGCATCTCGATGCCGTATGGGAGGAACTGAACGAAACCCGGCCGACAGCGATCAACCTGCGCTGGGCGCTGAATGCCATGCGCGACCATTTGAGGCCACTTCCCGAGGGTGATCGGGCAGAGGCGGCCTATCGGCGCGCGGCCGAGATCGCCGAGGAAGACGTGGAGCTGAACCGTGCCATCGGCGCCAACGGCCTTGATGTTATCCGCGAGATCGCTTCGAAGAAGAAACCGGGCGAGCCCGTGCGCATCCTGACCCACTGCAATGCCGGCTGGCTGGCGACCGTGGATTACGGCACGGCGACCGCGCCGATCTATATGGCGGTGGAAGAAGGCATTCCGGTCCATGTCTATGTCGACGAAACCCGGCCGCGCAACCAGGGCGCCTATCTGACCGCCTGGGAGATGAACGGCCATGGCGTGCCCCATACGCTGATCGTCGACAATGCCGGCGGGCATCTAATGCAGCATGGCGATATCGACATGGTGATCGTCGGCACCGACCGCACTACGGCCAATGGCGATGTCTGCAACAAGATTGGCACCTATCTTAAGGCGCTGGCTGCGCGCGACAATGGCGTGCCTTTCTATGTCGCACTTCCCTCGCCGACCATCGACTGGACGGTGCATGACGGGGTGAAGGAAATTCCGATCGAGGAGCGCGCTGCCGACGAGGTGAGTTTCGTCCAGGGCCGCGCCGCCGACGGCTCTATTGCCACGGTGCGCATCTCGCCGGAAGGCAGCCCGGCGGCCAATCCCGCCTTTGACGTCACCCCCGCGCGCCTCATCACCGGCCTGATCACCGAGCGCGGCATTGCCACGCCTTCGCCCGAGGGACTGAAGGCGCTCTTCCCGGAACGGAGCTGAAACAATGATCCTGCCCAACGCCAGATCAACCGAGGACATCGCCCTCGGTATTCGCAGACGTGTGTTCTTTCACACGATGAAACATAATGGCGGGTATCTCAGCCAGGCCTGCTCGGCCGCCGAGAGCCTGGCCCTGCTCTACAACGAGTTGCTTAAGATCGGTGAGCCGACGTTGCCTAAGGTGCCGCTCCCGTTCCGCGGCGTGCCCTCGGCCCACAATCCCGATTCCTTTACCGGTGCCGGCTATCACGGCCCCATCGGCCCGGAATATGATCGCTTCTTCATCTCTCCCGCCCACTATGCGCTGGTCATCTATTCGGCCTTGATCGAAACCGGCCGAATGGACGAGCATGCACTCGACCATTTCAATAAGGATGGCGGCTCGGTCGAAATGATCGGCGCCGAGCATAGTCCGGGCATGGAAGTCACGACCGGATCGCTGGCCCAAGGGCTTTCCATGGCCTCGGGCGTTGCCTGGGCACGGCTGCGCAGACATGAGCCGGGCAAGGTCTGGGTCTATATGTCCGACGGCGAGTTCCAGGAAGGCCAGACCTGGGAATGCCTTGCGGCCATGAGCTATCACGGCATCGACAACATCCGCGTCGTCGTCGATGTGAACCGCCAGCAATGCGATGGCGCCATGTCGTCGGTGCTGGATCTCGGTGATCTTCAAGCTCGCGTCTCCGCCTTCGGCGTCACTTGCCGCTCGGTGGACGGTCATGACCTGAAAGCCCTGCGCGACGCCGCCGAGAGCGCGGAAGCCGGCAAGCCGTTGGTGGTGCTCGCCAACACATCGCCCTACCAGGGCATGGACTTCCTGAAAAAACGCTTCCCGCGACTACATTATGTGCGCTTCAAGAGCGTGGAGGAGCGGAAGGAAATGCAGGTGGCGCTGGCCGCCGAACTCGGGATCGATGCAGCCGAAATGGAAGGGGCATGAGCATGGTCGAAATCGTCAACCGCCCCTATGCCAAAGCCTTCGAAGCCTTTGCCACGGCAAGGCCGGAAGTGCTCTGCCTGTCCGCCGATCTCACTTCCTCCTGCGAGGTCGATGGCTTCCGCGACCGGCATCCGGACCAATTCCTGTCGCTTGGCATGGCGGAGCAGAACATGCTCTCCTTTGCCGGCGGCCTCGCGATGCAGGGCTATCGTCCGTTCATCCATACCTTCTCGGTCTTTCTCTATCGCCGGCCCTATGACCAGCTGATCAATTCGATCGCCTATTCCAACCGCAAGGTCCGGCTGATGGGCTTCCTGCCGGGCATCACCACCCCCGGCGGCATCACCCATCAGGCTATCGAGGACATCGCGGTGCTGCGCGCCGTGCCCAATATGACGATCCTGGAAACCGGCGACGCGACCGAGGTCGAGACCGTGCTTGAGGTTGCAGACAGCATCGACGGCCCCGTCTATGTCCGCGTGTTGCGCGGCGAGGTGCCTCGGCTCTTTGCCACACCCTTCGAGTTCAACAAGCTCCGGGTTCTCTCCGAAGGCGACGACGTGCTTGTGGTCTCCTCAGGCGTCTGCACCGAAGAAGCCTTGCGCGCAACCCGACCGCTGCAGGCGCGCGGAATTGGTGTCACGCATCTGCATGCCTCGACGCTGAAGCCCTTTGACCGGGAGGGTCTCTTGAAGGCGGCCCGCGGCAAGAAAGGCGTCATCACTCTGGAAAACCACACCGTCGTTGGTGGCTTGGGATCGCTGGTCGCGGAAATCCTGGCGGAAGAGGGTCTTGGCATCAAGCTCAAGCGCCTCGGCCTGAACGATACTTTCGCTCATGGCGCGTCGAAACCGTATCTGATGAAGAAATACGGGCTCGATGCAGGCGCTCTGGTTGCGGCCATCGGCGATCTCATCGGCAAGCCCATGGCAATCGATGAGGCGGAGCTTGCCGAAGTTCGTCTCGACCATGTGCATTCCGCACAAAAGGCGGAGGCGCTCTGATGGCACCGCGCTTTGCCGTCACCTATTTCGTGCGCGCCGCCGACGAAGCGGAAGCAAAGGCGCGCGCGCTCGACATCGCGCTGGAGCAGACCGTCGAAATCCCACGCAATGCCGTGCCCAGCGGCTATGTCGAAGACGAGATCCTTGGCAGGCTTGAAACGCTCGAAACCGATCCCGCGGGGCGTCCGGGCTATCTCGCGACGATCTCCTATTCCGAGGACGATGTCGGTGGCGATTTCCTGCAATTCCTCAACATCGTCTTCGGCAACAGTTCGATAAAGCCGGGCCTGAAGGTCGAAGACATCCATCTGTCGCCCGGGCTTTTGCAACTCTGCAAGGGTCCCCGGCACGGCATTTCCGGGCTGCGCGAACAGGCGGGCATCGGCCAGACCCCGCTACTCATGTCGGCGATCAAGCCGGTTGGCCTGACGACGCGGGAGCTCGCGCGCCTCGCCCGCGACTTCGCATTGGGCGGCATGCACTATGTGAAGGACGATCACGGACTGGTGGACCAGAAGACGTCGCCCTTCGAGGAGCGGTTGCGCGCCTGTGTCGATGCCGTCGGCGATGCCAATGCGACAACCGGCGGCAAGACGCGTTTCGTGCCGAATATCACCGGCCCGGCCACCGCTATCATCGAGCGGGCCAAGACGGCGCAGGAACTGGGCGCCGGCGCCGTCATGATCGCCCCCGCACTGGCCGGCTATGACGTGGTTCGCACGCTCGCTGCCGATCCTGATTTCGCGCTGCCGATCGTCTCGCACCCGGCATTTTCAGGCGCCAACGTCGTTTCTCCGGATTGCGGTTTCTCGCATCGCAGCTTCTTCGGCACCTTGCATCGCCTGATGGGGGCGGATGCCGTGATCTATCCGAATTTCGGCGGACGTTTCGGCTTCACCCGCGACGAGTGCCTGTCGATTGCGCGCGCCTGCGCCGAAGACCTCGGCGGTCCCAAGGCCATCGTCGCGGCCCCCGGCGGCGGCATGACCTTTGCCCGGGTGCCGGAGATGCGCGACGCCTATGGCAACGATGTCATGTACCTCGTCGGCGGCGCCCTTCTTCAGGAACCCAACCTCGTCGACGCCTGCCGTCGCCTCGTTGCCGCGGTTTATAAGTAACGGAAACAGGATATAACGGTGACAGTTGATGGGACGGCGGCAATCAAGCTGCCACTGTCCCGCAGCGGAGATCAGGCGGTGTTGCGTTCTGCACGCGCCGCCAGATATTCGAACAACTGGGCAACCGCCTCCGCACCGGGATCCTTGTTGCCTTCGAGCTGGCGGGCATTCACATAGGCGGCCCGCCCCGCCTTGGCGCGGGCCATATGCGCGGTTCCGTCGGCTCCCTTGCGCGCCGCCGCAGCAGCGGCCTGCAGTCCGCTGCCAAGGTTTTCCAGTGCCGGGGCCAACGCATCGATCATGGTGCGATCGCCGATGGTGGCTCCACCGATTTCCTGCATCCGGGCAAGACCTGCCTTCAGCGCATCGCGCATCGTCATGCCGCTGGATGCGCCATCTCCGGCCGCGGCAAAGAAGATCGCCAGCAGGACGCCCGAGGACCCGCCCATCGTCTGGCTGAGTTCAAGCCCGATGGCGCGCAGGAGTTGGGTGTGGTCGGATAGCGGCAGGCGGTCCATGGCGCTGATCAGCGCGCGGGCGGCGCCTGCAAGGGTGGAGCCAGTATCCCCGTCCCCGGACTTGGCATCGAGCGCATTGAGTTCCTGTTCCGCGCCGATCATGACGTTGCAGCAATCGGTGAGGAAGTCGCGCGTCGGCTTGTGATCGGATGGCAGGGGCATGATGGGCGTGAGGCCGTCCGGCAATGCCAGAATTGCCGTGGGCCTGACACTCGCGAGCCCTGGCCAGGCCGAGGGGCCTGCTGGCGCGGCCAGGCTGGCAAGATCCTCGGCATCGGCCGGATAAAGCGAGATCGAAAAGCCGCGCATATCGAGCGAGGTCATCATGGCGGCCGGGCCGACAACATGGCTGATATGGGCCCCGATCTCGGAGCGAATGAGTTCGTGAGTGAGGACGGACATCTCAAGAACGGAGGTCCCGCCGAGATTGTTGATCAGCGCTACATGGCTGCGATCGCCCACCACGGCCTTCAGTTTCTGGGCAACCGCGGCCATGGCAGACTGGGCGCCGGAAAAATCCACCTGCTCGACCCCGGCCTCACCGTGGATGCCGAGACCCAGTTCGGCCATGCCCTTGGGGATTCGATCTTCCTTGGGTGAGCCCGGCACAGTACAGGTGTCGAGCGACATGCCGATGCTCTTCGTGCCGGCGATGACCCGCCGGGCGGCCAAGGTGACGGTGTCCAGGTCCTTGCCCTGTTCGGCCAGGGCTCCGGCGATCTTGTGCACGAAGAGCGTGCCCGCGACGCCGCGCGCCTGCGGCAGGTCGGGCAGAGCGATATCGTCATCGACGATGACCATCTCGACATTGAGGCCAAAGGCCCGCGCCCTCTCGGCCGCAAGGCCAAAATTGAGTCGGTCACCCGTATAGTTTTTCACGATCAGGAGGCAGCCTGCAGCACCTGTGACGGCAAGGATACCGGCAAGGACCGCATCAACGCTTGGCGAGGCGAAAACATCGCCGCAGACCGCAGCCGTCAGCATGCCGGCGCCAACGAAGCCGGCATGGGCCGGCTCATGCCCCGAGCCTCCGCCCGAGACCAGCGCGACCCGGGATTTGTCCCAGTCGGCCCGGACGATAACGCGCACATGGGGATAGCCGTCGAGCCGCGCAAGCGGCACACCCGAGGTGGCAAGCAGGCCCTCAAGGGCCTCCACGACGACGTCTTCCTTCTTGTTGATGAATTGTGCCATGGGGTTCTCCTTATGCCAATCGCATGCCGTCGGCATCGAAATAGAGTGGATCGAGAGGTTCGAACTGGACGATGTCGCCTTCGCTCAAGGTCGTATGCGGATCGGTGACCGTCACCAGGGCATGGCCCTTGAAGCTGAGGTGCAGCCGCGTCTGGTCCCCCAGGCGCTCGACGCGGTTGACGAAGCTTTCCTGCCCTGAGCCCTGGCGAATATGCTCGGGCCGCAGACCAATGTTGACAGCGGATGACGGGGCGGCAGGGAAGAGATTGGCCGGCAGCACGTTGATGCGAGGCTGGCCCAACCGCTGGGCGGCATAAAGGCTCACCGGCCGCTCATAGATTTCCCTTGGCGGTCCGAACTGGATGAGGCGGCCCTGGTGAAGCACCCCGACATGGGTCGCCATGGTCATCGCCTCAATCTGGTCGTGGGTGACATAGAGCAAGGTCGCCCCTGATTTCGCCTGGATGTTCTTCAGTTCGATCCTGAGATCAGCCCTGAGTTTCGCATCAAGCGAACTCAGCGGTTCGTCCATCAGATAGATCTGCGGATTGCGCACGAGAGCCCGTCCGATGGACACGCGCTGCATCTCGCCGCCGGACAGGGCCGTGGCCTTGTTGTCCAGCTTGTGGGCGATCCTCAACATCTCTGCCACGGCCTTCACCTTGGTCTCGATCTCGGCGGGAGGCGTGCGCAGCAGCGGCGATTTCAGCGGGAAGGCCAGGTTTTCGCGCACGCTCAGATGCGGGTAAAGGGAATATTGCTGGAAGACCATGGCAACATTCCGCTCCGCCGGCGTCAGCCCGTTGACGGGGTGGCCACCGATGGAGATATCGCCCATATCAGGCTTTTCCAGCCCGGCTATCAGCCTCAGAGTGGTTGTCTTTCCCGCGCCCGTCGGTCCCAGAAGCACCACGAAGGAGCCATCCGGCACGGTCATCGAGACATCATCAAGCGCGGTGGTTCCGCCAAAGGACTTGGCTACGGCGTTAAGGACGACTTCAGCCACGGCGCAGCACTCCCTCATTGACCTCTGAGACCAAGGCCTGGCCACGGTCGCCAGCGAAGATTGTCAGGGTGCGGGGATTGAATTCAAGTCCGACAGTCTCATCGCTCAAAACCCGGTCCGCAGATGAAATCCGCGCCTTGATCGTGCCGTTTGCGGTAGTCAGCGTCACGATCTGGGTCGTTCCGAGATACTCAACCGCAATTACCTTGGCTCGGTACGTCGAACTGTCGGAAAACCTGACATGCTCGGGCCGGACACCGAGCGTCAGCCGTCCCTCCGCCCCCTCGCGCTGCACCGGCACGGCAAAACGCGTGTCCCCGAGCATAACGTGGTCCCCGCCTGTTCCGATCATCCCCTCGAATTCCAGGAAATTCATCGGCGGAGAGCCGATGAAGTCCGCGACGAAGCGCGTCGCCGGCCAGTCATAGATCTGCTGCGGCAGGCCAAACTGCTCGACCACGCCGTGGTTCATCACCGCGATCTTGTCGCCCATCTGCATGGCCTCCAGTTGGTCATGGGTAACGTAGACGGTCGTCGCCCCGATGCGGTCATGGAGAGCACGCAGTTCTTCCGCCATATGTTCGCGAAATTCCGCATCCAGCGCACCCAGCGGCTCGTCCATGAAGAAGGCCTTGGGCCGCCGGACAATCGCACGTCCCAGAGCCACCCGCTGCCGGTCGCCGCCGGACAGTCCTCCGACCGGCTTGTCCAAAATGCTTTCGATCCGAAGCGTGCGCGCCACCTCGTCCACGCGCTTTCGCACATCGGCTGCCGGAACGCCCTGGCTTACCAGCGGATAGCCGATGTTGCGCCGGACATTCATGTGCGGATAGAGGGCAAACATCTGGAAGACGAAGGCAATGTCCCGCTGGCTCGCCCGCTTCATGCCGACTTCTTCGCCATTGATGAAGATCTCGCCACTGGTCGGCAGTTCAAGCCCCGCCATCATCCTCAGGGTTGTCGTTTTTCCACAACCGGATGGCCCCAGCAGCATGAAGAACTCGCCGTCCTCGATGGTGAAACTCGATGACTGCACGGCGGTAAAGGCGCCGAATTCCTTGCGCAGGTTCTGAATTCTGATCTGCGCCATGTCTTACTCCGGAAAGTGACTTACGATGACGAACATCACTGTGCCGATGAGCGTCACGACGAAGGAATAGCTGTAGAGGGCGAGCGCGAAGGGCTGCATCATCATGAAGACGCCGAGCCCGATGGTGAGGGACGCCAGGATTTCCCATTCATTCCGGCGAAGGCGGAACAGTCTCTCAAGGAACCTTCTCATTTGCGAACGGCTCCGAATGTGATGCCGCGAAGCAGATGCTTGCGCAGGACGATCGTGAAGACCACGACGGGGACAAGGAACAGGGTGGCGCCCGCGGCGACGGCCGGCCAGTCCTGGCCGCTGACGCCGATGATCGTCGGGATGAAGGGCGGCGCCGTCTGCGCCGTTCCCGAGGTCAAGAGGACGGCGAAGGCATATTCGTTCCAGGCGAAGATCAGGCAGAAGATGGCGGTCGATGCGATCCCCGTCACCGCCTGGGGCAGGACGACCTTGTAGAAGGCCTGAAACCGCGTGTAGCCGTCGATCAGGGCCGCTTCCTCATACTCGATCGGGATCTCGTCGATGAAGCCCTTGAGCAGCCAGACGGACAGCGACAGGTTGACGGCGGTGTAGAGTAGGATAAGGCCGGCATGGGTGTCGCTGAGCCCAAGCGACCTGAACATCAGGAAGATCGGGATGGCAACCGCGATCGGCGGCATCATGCGCGTCGACAGAATGAAGAACAGCAGATCGTCCTTCAGCGGCACCTTGAAGCGAGAGAAGGCATAGGCTGCGGCCGTTCCAAGGACGATGCAGAGGAAGGTCGATCCGAAGCCGATGATGAGCGAATTGGTGAAGCGTTCGCCAAAGCGCGAGGGGCCGGCGATGACGAGCCCATCCTTTCGCACCAGACGATCATACCATGTCTTCGGCTCGCCCAGCGCCTGCAGATCGGCCTCCGTGACCCGCGTCCTTGTGGTAAAGAGGTTCACATAGCCTTCCAGCGTCGGCGAAAACAGGAGCTTGGGAGGATAGGCAATCGAGTCGGAAGGGCTCTTGAACCCGGTCGCGATGATCCAGACCAGCGGCATCAGCGTGACGAGCGCATAGATCACCACCAGTGCGCCGGCGAACCATTTCTGGCGGATCGAGGGCTCGGTAACGGAATAGCTGCTCATCGCTCTTTGACCTTGTTCAGGGCTTTGACATAGATCGACGCGAGACCGAAGACCGTGACGAACAGGATCACGGCATAGGCAGAGGCGTAGCCCGTCCGCCATTTCTCGAACGCCTCGCGCTTGAGATTGATCGAGGTGAGTTCCGTGACCGAACCCGGACCGCCGCCGGTCAACTGCACCACCAGATCGAACATCTTGAAGTTCTCGATGCCGCGGAACAGGATCGCCAGCATCAGGAACGGCAGGACGAGCGGGATGGTGATCGTCCAGAACTGGCGCCAACGGCTGGCACGGTCGCATTCGGCGGCTTCGTAGATGCTATCGGGGATGGAGCGCAGCCCGGCCAGGCAAATGAGCATCACAAAGGGCGTCCACATCCAGGTGTCGACGATGACGATCGCCCAGGGTGCGAGCGACACGTCCCCGATCATCGAGAAGCTGGAGGGATCGGCGCCCGTCAGGAAGGCAATGACGTAGTTGAAGAGGCCGATCTGCGGCTGATATAGGAAGGTCCAGAAATTCCCGACCACCGCGGGGCTCAGCATCATCGGCAGGACAATGATCGTCGTCCAGAGATCGTTGCCGCGAAACTTCTTGTTGATCAGATAGGCGAGCGTAAAGCCGATCAGCACCTGCAGCGCGATGGTCCAGAAGAGGAAATGCGCCGTCGCCTGCATTGTCAGCCAGATGTCGCCGTCGGTCAGGATTCGCTCGTAATTCCTGAGGCCCACGAATTCCGGGGCTTCGTTTGGCCTGTTAACGCGGAAATTGGTGAAGCTCAGCCACACGGTCCAGATCAGCGGAAAGATATTGACCGCCAGAAGAAGAAGGATGGTCGGCGTGACGAAGATCCAGGCAATCGCCCGATCGGACAGGCCTGACACCCGTCGGGAAAGGCCTGATGGTGTTGCGCGCGCAATGCGGTCGATGGCGCTGTCGGACATGGGATCGGTCTCCCCCGCATGAACATGGATGAAGAGCGGAACAGCCGCGGCAATTCCTGATGAACCGGACCGTCCTGGCGAACGGTCCGGTAAAGGCAGGCTGATCAGAGCTTGCCTTCGTCCTCGAAGACCTCGGTCCAGTCCTTGACCAGACCGTCGAGCGCTTCCTTCGCCGTTCCCTTGCCGGCAACGACATAGTCATGGAAGCGTTTCTGGGATGCCTGCAAAAGCGAGGCATAGGAGGGCTCGGCCCAGAAGTCCTTCACGATCGCCATGGAATCCAGGAAGGTCTGGGCATAAGGCTGGCTGGTGGCAAAGCCCGGATCCTCGACGACGGAGCGCAGTGCCGAATAGCCGCCGAGCGACCACCACTTGTTCTGGATCTCGGGCTGAGCAAACCACTTGATATATTCGAGCGCCGCTTCCTGCTTGGACGAGGCCGCGACCACCGAGATGCCCTGCCCGCCGAGCTGGGCGAACTGCTTGCCGTCAGGCCCCGCCGGGTTGGGGAAGTAGCCCGACTTGTCGCCGCCGACATTGGCATCGGCATGGATGCCGGGCCAGATGAAGGCGAAGTTCATCTGCAAGGCCACCTGACCAGACTTATAGGCGTCGATGTTCTCCGACATATAGGTGTCGGAAGAACCGGGCGGCGTGCAGCAATCATACAGGGCCTTGTAGAATTCGAGGCCGGCAACGGCCTGGGGCGAATTCACGAAGCCTTCCATCTCATAGGGTTTTGCGGGATTCTGGTATTCGAAGCCGAAGGAATAAAGCACATCCATGGCGCCCATGGTGATGCCTTCCGAACCACGCTCGGTATAGATCGCGGCGCCATAAACGGTCTTGCCGTCGATGTTGCGTCCCTGGAAAAATTCCGCGATGTCCTTCAACTCGGCGAAGGTCTTCGGCACGGCGAGGTCGCGGCCATATTTCTTCTTGAACTCGTCCTGCAGCTCGGGCCGCGAGAACCAGTCCTTGCGATAGGTCCAGCCGACGACATCGCCGAAGGCCGGCAGCGCCCAGTAGTTCGGGGTATTCTTCGGCCACTGCGCATAGCCGACGACGGTTGCGGGAATGAAGTTGTCCATCTTGATTCCTTCCTTGTCGAAGAAATCATTGAGCTTCACATACTGGCCGTTTTCCGCGGCACCGCCGATCCACTGGCTGTCGCCGATCATCAGATCGCACAGCTTGCCGCCGGAATTCAGTTCGTTCAGCATGCGGTCGGCAAAGTTCGGCCAGGGGACGAACTCGAATTTCATCTTGTGGCCTGATTTGGCCTCGAAGTCCTTGCTCAGTTCCACAAGCGCATTGGCGGGGTCCCAGGCGGCCCAGCACAAGGTCAGGTCTTCGGCTTTCGCCGCCGTCGCGCCCGTCAGTCCGGCATAGAGCAGGACCCCAGTTGCGACGGATGATTTCAGGAATGCAGGCGTCATGACGTTCTCCTCCCATTGCGAACCGCGCACGCACGCGTTCGACAGACGGCCAAAGGGCCCCAAGCATCGGATATGCAAGTCCTCCAGTCGCACCCCTCTTCTCCGGCGCGACGCCGAGCCAAGGCAATGACAGATCCCCGTCGTCAACCAAGCTCTCATCACATCTATAATTGAGGTGCGCACCTCAAATCAAGGTCATTTTGAGGTGCGCACCTCAATTTCTTGCTTTTCGTTTGAAATTGCTACAGAACTCTTTGCTGAAATCGATCCGCCGGGACCCTTGATACGCATGAGACCAACAGCCAAAGATCTCGCCGAAGCAGCGGGCGTCAGCCTCGCAACGGTCGATCGTGTCCTGAATGACAGGCCCAATGTGAGCCAGAAGGCGGCCCGCAAGGTCAACGAGGCCATCGAGCGGATCGGCTTCATCCGCAATCCGGCGGCGGTGAACCTTGCCCGCAGCCGCATCTATCGCTTCCTTTTCGTGCTGCCGCAGACGGGCGATCAGTATCTCCAGGAACTGCTGAGCCAGGTAGATGCCGCACGCGAGGTCATGCGCGCCGACCTGACCGACATAGACGTGATTCAGGTGCCGAGTTCCGACCCCCACGGTCTTGCCCGGCGGCTTTCACAGCTGACGACGGACGAGATCGACGGGGTTGCCATCATGGCGCCGGAATCGCCGCAGGTGCGTGACGCCATGGCGCGGCTGATCGAACGCAACATCAAGGTCGTGCAGTTCCTCTCGGGACAGGAGCGATTGCCGGCGGCGGATTTCGTCGGCATCAACAACTTCGCTGCGGGCGCCACGGCCGGGAAGATCATCGGCCGGTTCCTTGGCCATCGGGTCGGCAAGATCATGGTGGTGGCCGAGACCATGATGGCGCAGGACAGCATCGAGCGACGCCTGGGCTTCGACAGCATCATCAATGGCCAGTTTTCCCATCTGGTGTCGCTGCCGTCCCTCGAGACGTATGGCGACGAACGGCGTGCCCGCATGGTAGTGCGCCGCCTCCTCGAAAACCACCCTGACGTGAGTGCCGTCTATGTCATGAGTTCCGAGGCCCGCGCGCCGCTTGCAGCCGTCGAGGAGGTCCGCGATGCCCGGGCGCTCACCATCGTGGTGCATGAACGCACCCCGTTCAGCGAAGACGCCTTGAAGGATGATCGCATCGACGCCATCATCGCCCAGGATCCCAGCCACGCGGTGAGAAGCGCCATTCGCATCATGCGCGCAAGGCTGGAACTGCGCGAGCCCATCGCTTCCCAGGAGAAGATTCGGATCGAGGTGCTGCTAAAGGAGAATTTGTAGGCCGCACCGGGGCCGTAGACGGACGGGCTTGCCGGCATAGTATGATATCCGCTGATAGTGGCTTTCAGCAGGTCGTGGTTCTTGCGGCGGTGGCTCGCCCTTCCTTATCTTTTCTTGATACCCGCTTGTTGCCTTCCCAATCGAAGCCTGACGTGAAACGGGGCTAGCCTCCTCCTGTACCAACAGGAGACCCTGGTATGTCCGACCTCATCTTCATCGCGCTCGGCGGAGGCACGCTTATTGTGCTTGCCTTTTATGCCCGCGTGCTCGACCGGCTGTGAGTGGTTCCGATGATTGAACCTCTCTTCGGCCTTTTCGTTGCCATTGCCCTTGGCATCTATCTCGTTGTGACGCTGCTGCGTCCCGAGCGTTTCTGATCGGGAGCAGATCCATGACCATTGTCGGATGGCTGCAGATCAGCCTCCTCTTCCTCGCCGTCCTCATCGTCATCAAACCACTCGGCCTTTATATGGCACGCGTGTTTTCCGGCGAGCGGACCTTTCTTTCGCCCTTGCTCGGTCGCGTGGAGCGTGACCTCTACCGCGTCAGCGGCATCAATCCTGATAAGGAGCAAAACTGGCTTGGCTATACGCTTGCCATGCTTGCTTTTTCGCTCGCCGGCTTCCTGGCGCTCTACGCCATGCTGCGGCTGCAGGCCTATCTGCCGCTGAACCCGCAAGGCTTTTCCGGCGTCCCGGCAGACCTCGCCTTCAACACGGCGGTCTCATTCGTCACCAACACCAACTGGCAGAACTATGCCGGCGAGACGACGATGAGCCATTTCTCCCAGATGGCAGGCCTCACCGTGCAGAACTTCCTGTCGGCGGCGACCGGCATGGCGCTCGCCGTTGCGATCACCCGGGCGCTCGCCCGTTCCAAGGTTTCGACGCTTGGCAATTTCTGGGTCGATATGACGAGAGCCACGCTCTACGTGCTGCTGCCGATTTCCATCGTCGTAGCCCTCGCCTTTGTCGCCATGGGCTTGCCGCAGACGCTTGATGCGTCCGTGACGGCCACGACGCTGGAAGGCGCCAACCAGGTGATCTCGCTCGGACCCGTCGCATCCCAGGAAGCGATCAAGCAGCTGGGCACCAATGGCGGCGGCTTTTTCAACGTCAATGCCGCGCATCCCTTCGAAAACCCGACCACCTGGTCGAACTATCTCAACATCTTCGCGATGCTGTCGATCTCGGCGGCCATGGTCTACACCTTCGGCCAGATGGTCGGAAATCGCCGTCAGGGCTGGGCCCTGATCTCGGCCATGGCCGTTCTGCTGATTGCAGGCGTAGCCGTCGTCTACTGGGCAGAGGCCCAGGGCAATCCGATCCTGACAGCTGTCGGTGTCGATCCCGCGCTCGGCAACATGGAAGGCAAAGAAGTCCGCTTCGGCCAGGCCATGACCGCGCTCTATGCGGCGGTCACCACCGGTTTGTCGGATGGCGGCGTCAACGGCATGCACGGCTCGTTCACCGGCCTGGGTGGTCTGGTGCCGATGTTCCTCATCCAACTCGGTGAAGTGCTGCCCGGTGGTGTGGGTTCGGGTCTCTACGGCATGCTGGTCTTCGCCATGCTGTCGGTCTTCGTCGCCGGCCTGATGGTCGGGCGCACGCCGGAATTCCTCGGCAAGAAGATCGAGGGCCGCGAGATGAAGTTCGCCATGCTGGCCGTCCTGATCCTGCCATTGGTCATCCTCGGCTTTACCGCCGTCTCGGCCATGCTGCCGTTTGCGGTGGCAAGTGTCGGTACCGCTGGTCCGCACGGTCTGTCGGAAATTCTCTATGCCTATACCTCTGCAGCCGGTAACAACGGCTCGGCCTTTGGCGGGCTCACGGGCAATACGGTCTGGTACAACACCACGCTCGGCATCGCCATGCTGCTGGGTCGTTTTGCCTATGTCGTGCCGGTCATGGCGATCGCTGGATCGCTCGCCGCCAAGGTGAAGTCGCCGGCCTCTGCCGGCACCTTTCCGACCGACGGCCCGCTCTTCGTCGGCCTGCTGATCGGCATCATCCTCATTCTCGGCGGCCTGCAGTTTCTGCCTGCGCTGGTGCTCGGCCCTATCGTCGAACACTTCGCCATGCTTGCCGGCCAGACCTTCTAAGGAACCATCATGTCAAATGAGAAAAAGGCATCCGCTCTTTTCGACCCGGCGATCCTGTTCCCGGCGATGCGTGATGCATTCATAAAGCTCGATCCGCGCCAACTCCTGCGCAACCCGGTCATCTTCGTGACCGAGATCGTCGCCGTCGTCGTGACGCTCCTCTTCATCCGCGACCTCGCCTCAAATCCGGGCGAGGCCGGTTTCTCCGGCCAGATCGCCGCCTGGCTCTGGTTCACCGTTCTGTTCGCCACCTTTGCCGAAGCCGTGGCGGAGGGCCGCGGCCGCGCCCAAGCGGACAGCCTGAAGAAGACCAAGTCGGAACTCGTCGCCCGCCGACTGGGCAACAACGGCAAGGTGGAGACCATCCCGGCCTCCAGCCTCAAGGTCGGCGATATCGTGCTGGTCTCAGCCGGCGAGTTGATCCCTGGGGATGGCGAAGTGATCGAAGGTGTCGCCTCGGTCAATGAAAGCGCCATCACAGGTGAATCCGCCCCCGTCATCCGCGAATCCGGTGGCGACCGCTCGGCAGTCACGGGTGGTACTCAGGTTCTGTCGGACGAGATCAAGGTGAAGATCACCGTCCAGCCCGGCTCGTCCTTCGTCGATCGTATGATCGCGTTGATCGAGGGCGCCCAGCGCCAGAAGACGCCGAACGAGATCGCCCTGTCGATCCTCCTTTCGGGCCTGACGCTGATCTTCCTGTTCGTCTGCGTCGCGATCTGGGGCCTTGCCGGCTATTCCGGCACGGTGCTCTCGGTCACGGTTCTGGCAGCCCTGCTCGTGACCCTGATCCCGACCACGATCGGCGGCCTGCTCTCGGCGATCGGCATCGCCGGCATGGATCGCCTGGTGCGCTTCAACGTCATCGCCACGTCAGGCCGCGCCGTGGAAGCTGCCGGCGACGTCGACACGCTGCTGCTCGACAAGACGGGCACAATCACCTTCGGCAACCGCATGGCCAGCGACTTCCTGCCAGCTCCGGGCGTAACGCCGGCGGAACTGGCAGAAGCGGCGCTCATCGCCTCGCTGTCGGACGAAACGCCGGAGGGACGCTCGGTCGTGGCGCTTGCGACAGGTGAGTTCGGCATTCCCATGCCGAAGGCCGAGTTCGATGCCGTGATCGGCTTCACCGCCGAAACCCGGCTGTCGGGCGTGGATATCGGCTCGCGCCGCCTGCGCAAGGGTGCCGTCGATGCCGTCTTGAAATTTGCAGGTCTCACCGAACAGGATGCCCCGGCCGAATTCCGCCGCGCCGTCGATCAGGTCGCCCGCACCGGTGGCACGCCGCTCGGCGTGGCCGATGGCGACCGCCTGCTCGGCGTCATCCACCTCAAGGACGTGGTCAAACCCGGCATCAAGGAACGCTTCGCGGCGCTGCGCGCCATGGGCATCCGCACGGTCATGGTGACAGGCGACAACCCGGTCACGGCAGCCGCGATTGCTTCCGAGGCCGGCGTCGACGACTTCCTCGCCCAGGCAACCCCGGAAGACAAGCTTGCCTATATCCGCCGGGAACAGCAGGGTGGCCGCCTGATCGCCATGTGCGGCGACGGCACCAACGATGCGCCGGCCCTTGCCCAGGCCGATGTCGGTGTCGCCATGCAGACCGGCACCCAGGCCGCCCGCGAGGCCGCCAATATGGTGGACCTCGATTCAAGCCCCACCAAGCTCATCGAGATCGTCGAGATCGGCAAGCAGTTGCTGATGACACGTGGTTCGCTGACCACCTTCTCGATCGCCAACGACGTCGCCAAATACTTCGCCATCATTCCGGCGCTGTTCGTGGCGACCTATCCGGCACTCGAAGCCTTGAACATCATGGGCCTTGCCTCGCCGCAATCGGCCATTCTCTCGGCCGTCATCTTCAACGCGCTGATCATCGTGGCACTGATTCCGCTGGCCTTGAAGGGTGTGGCGTACCGCCCGGCCGGAGCCGCCTCGCTGCTGCGCCGCAACCTGCTGGTCTATGGCGTCGGTGGTCTGATCCTGCCCTTTGCAGGCATCAAGGTCATCGACATCGCCGTCAGCGCTCTCAATCTGGTGTAACCATGCTCAACCATATCAGACCCGCCCTCACTCTGGTCGTCGCTCTCACCGCCCTCACGGGCCTCGCCTTTCCGCTGGCGATCACCGGCATTGCCCAGGCCGTGCTGCCTGGGCAGGCCAATGGCAGCCTGATCGAACGAAACGGAACGGTCATCGGTTCGTCCCTGATCGGCCAGACCTTCACCTCAGATCGCTATTTCTGGCCGCGCCCCTCCGCGACCGGCCCCGACGCCTACAACGCAGCCGCATCCTCGGGCTCGAACCTCGGCACCACCTCGGTCAAGCTGAAGGATCGTGTCATCGCGGATGTCGCCCGTCTGGCCGAAACCGGCATCACAGCGCCCGTTCCCGCCGATGCCGTCACCACCTCCGGCTCTGGCCTGGATCCGCATATCTCGCCTGCCTTTGCCGCAGCACAGGTAACACGTGTCGCAACAGCACGCGGATTGCAGCCCTCCGCCATTGCCGCGCTCGTAGCACAACAAACCGAAAATCCAGACTTCGGCGTTATCGGCGAAGCAAGGGTCAATGTGCTAGAGCTCAACCTGGCGCTCGATGCCCTGAACCAATGAGAGCTTGATGGCGGAAGACGACCGCAGGGACGAACGGCGTCCCGATCCCGATGCATTGCTTGCCCTGGCGGACAAAGACCGCCGGGGCAAACTGACAGTTTTTCTGGGTGCCGCTCCCGGCGTCGGCAAGACCTATGCGATGCTATCGCGCGCTAGACGCCTGAAGGCCGATGGCAGCGATGTCGTGGTCGGACTGGTCGAGACCCACGGGAGAAGCGAGACGGCAGCCCTGCTCGATGGACTGGAGATCCTGCCACGTCGGCGGGTGGCCCATCGCGGCCGAATGCTGGAGGAATTCGATCTCGATGCGGCACTTGCAAGGCGACCCCGCATCATCGTCGTTGACGAACTCGCCCATTCCAACCCGGAAGACAGCCGCCATCCCAAACGCTATCAGGATATCGAGGAACTGATTTCTGCGGGCATCAATGTCTGGACAGCACTGAATATTCAGCATCTCGAAAGCCTTGGCGATCTCGTCACCCAGATCACCGGTGTCACAGTGCGCGAGCGCGTGCCGGATGTGGTTCTGAAGCGGGCCGATGAGGTGCTGCTGGTCGATCTCGCTCCCTCGGAACTGATCGAGCGGTTGAAAGAGGGCAAGGTCTACCTGCCCGAAAGCGCCAACCGCGCTGTCGACCGCTTTTTCCGGCTCGGCAACCTGACGGCGCTGCGCGAACTGGCGCTGCGCCGCACCGCCGACCGGGTCGACGACCAGATGGTCGACTATCTCAAACAGAACGCCATCGACGGCCCCTGGGCCACCGGCGAACGGCTTCTGGTCTGCGTCGGTTCGGACGCCCTGTCGGAAAAGGTGGTGCGCGTGGCAAGCCGTCTCGCCTCGGGCCTCAACGCGCCCTGGCTGGTCGTCTCGATCGAGCGGGCCGACCGGGAAGTCGAGACGCCTCAACGCCTGCAACGCATCGAAACCCTCTTCCGTCTGGCTGAACAGCTCGGCGCCGAAACACGCCGCGTCATCGGCAATGATTTCGTCGAGGAGATCCTGAAGCTCGCCCGCCGCGAACACGCCACCCAGATCGTCATCGGCACGCGCAAGCGTTCTCGTTGGCAGAAGCTCGTCAACCGGTCGCTGCCGGACGCGCTTTCGGGCAGTGCATCCGGTCTCGGCATCCATATCGTGACGCCGGATAGCGCTCCCGTTGAGAGGCGGCATATCGCCTTCGCCATGCCGAAAGCCGCATCGCTGCGCCAGTCGACATTGTCGGCCGTCGGCTTCGTTGCCCTGACGGCGCTGATCGGCAAGGGCATCGATCTATTCGTCGATCTGCCGAACATCTCGCTGCTGTTCCTGCTCGCCGTTCTCGGCGCTTCCGTGATCGGTGGTTACATGGCGGCCTTTCTTGCCGCGGCGCTCTCCGCGCTGGCCTACAACTTCCTGTTCATCGATCCCGTGCACACCTTCACCATCGCGGCACCCCACGAGGTTTTTGCACTTCTCATCTTCTTCGCGGTCGCGATGATTACCGGCGGATTTGCCTCGCGCATTCGCGAACAGGCGGAGGTGGCGCGGGTGCGAGCAACGGCGTTGCAATCCCTCTATGATTTCTCCCGCAAGCTCGCGAGTACCGCCAAGGGCGATGACGCGATCTGGCTCGCCGTCTCGCAATTGCAGGCGAGCCTCAAGCGCAAGGTCGTGCTGCTGGTGCCGCGCAAGGGCGATCTGGGCGTCGCGGCCGCTTGGCCACCGGACACCGAGCTCGACGTGACCGACATGACCGCCGCCCGCTGGACCCATGACAAGCGAGAGCCCGCCGGCCATGGCACCGGCACCCTGCCGAACAGCCGTTTCGAGTTTCGTCCCTTGCTCGGACCCCACGGCATCGTCGGCGTCTGCGGCGTGGAACATGCCGGCGAGCGGCTCGATCTCAATGCCGAGCGGTCGCTGACCGCCATTCTCGACCAGACCGCCATAGCGCTCGATCGCGCGCGCCTCGCCGAGGAAACGGTCGAGCAGGCCGCGAGGCTGGAGGGCGAGCGTTACCGCGAAGCGCTCTTGTCGTCGATTTCCCACGACCTGCGCACGCCGCTCGCCACCATCACCGGCGCCGTCACAGGCCTTCGCGAACTCGGCGAGCGCATGACACCGGAGAACCGCGACGATCTTCTGCAGTCGATCGAGGAGGAGAGCGGCCGCATGAGCCGCTTCGTCGCCAATCTGCTCGACATGACACGCATCGAAGCCGGAACCCTGAAGCCCAAGCGGGACTGGGTCGATGTTGCCGACGTCGTGCAATCGGCTGTCGAGCGGACCCGCAAGCATGCGCCGGGCCGCGTGATCGAGACGGGGATTGCCGGAGACCTGCCCCTGATACGCGGAGACAGCGTGTTGTTGAGCCAAGTTTTGTTCAACCTGCTTGATAATGCGGTCAAATACGGCGGAAGCGAACCGATCAACGTCTATGCCAGGCGCGACGGCAAGGACGTGCTGATTTCGGTGACGGATCTCGGCAAGGGCATTCCGCCGGACGATCTGGACCGCATCTTCGAGAAATTCTACAGGCGGGGAAAACCCGATGGACGATCGCCGGGCACGGGGCTCGGGCTTTCCATCGCCCGCGGCTTCGTGGATGCCATGGGCGGGCGGATCCATGCAGAAAGCCCTGCGCTGAAGAAGCGTGGCACCCGGATCGTCATACGGTTTCCGGGAAGCGATGACAGGAAGGGCGCCATCGAATGAACCAGTCCCGCATACTTGTGGTTGATGACGAGCCGCAGATCCAGCGCTTCCTGAAACCCTCGCTATCCGCCGCCGGCTATGAGGTCGTTGAGGCCGGCACAGGTGCCGAGGCCTTGAAGGCGGTGGCCACCCAGGCGCCTGACCTCATCATCCTTGATCTCGGCCTGCCAGACATGGACGGCAAGGAGGTGATCGCCAGCCTGCGCGGCTGGTCGGATATTCCGATCCTCATCCTCTCGGCCCGCGACCGCGAAAGCGAGAAGATCGCCGCCCTCGATCTGGGCGCAGACGACTATGTGGAGAAGCCCTTCGGGATCGGCGAACTCACCGCCCGCATCCGCACGGCGCTGCGCCATCGTGGACGCCGCGACGCCATCCCTGCCATCAGCGAGATCGATGGGTTGACCATCGATCCGATCAAGCGTCTCGTCTCGCGAGACGGCGAGATCGTCCATCTGACGCCGAAGGAATACGATCTCCTTCTGCTCCTGTCCCGCCATGCCGGGCGGGTGGTCACCCACAAAACCCTGCTGACATCCGTCTGGGGACCCGCCCACGGCGACGACCTGCACTACCTGCGCGTCTTCATCGGCCAGCTGCGGCAGAAGATCGAGCGCGACCCGACCCAACCGCGCATCGTGCGGACAGAGCCGGGCGTGGGCTACCGCATGGCGGAGACGGAGTGAGGCCCGCCTCTAATTTCCTAAACCCGAGCCGAGGTCTTGGCGGCTTCGGCATAGACCACATCGCGCGTCCCGAACCAGCCTGATATGACCGCCTCGGTTAGCAGATGATAGTCGCTTGCTCCGCGTGAGGCGGGATAAAGATCATAGATGGGCATATGGCTCGCCGCACAGCGGGCGAGTTGGATATCGCTGCGAATGGCGCCGACCAACCGCGAAGCGCCGAATTCATGGCGCACGGATTCGACGACATGCCGGTGGAGCGCGCTTTGCTGGTTCATCTGCGTTGCAACCATACCGAACGACTTCAAACCGGGATTGAGCTTCATGCGGATCATCAAGGCAATCCGCATGAACTGCCGGATGCCTTCCACTGCCAGCGGATGCGGTACGAACGGAATGAGCACGGCATCTGACGCGGCAAGGGCGACGACCAGGCTCTGGTCATAGGCCGGCGCGGTGTCGATGACAACGGCCTCGTATCGATCCACGTTTTCGTCCGCCAACAGGAGATTGCGAAGGGCCAGAGGTTTGGCTCCATTTTCACCGGGTCCTCGATTGCGATCCGCGCAGATCACATCTAGGCCATTTACCGGCGAGTCCATCACGGCAGGCGACAGGTCGGCACCACCGGCTGATGTGATGAGATCATGCGATGTCACGCTGCCCGGCTTCGCCTGCAGGCCAAGCAGGAGCCCGGCATGGCCGAGAGTATCGAGATCGATCAGCAAGGTGCGACGTCCGCGGCGGGCAATCCCTGCCGCCAGGTGAACAGCCGTCGTGCTCTTCCCCGTGCCGCCTTTCCTGTTCGCCACGGAAATAATGACCGGCGCCATGAACCTCTCCCACAATCACGCAGACTATGGGTTACATTAGCTTTTTGCGGAAGAGCGAAGGTTTCTCGACCACCCTCGCATCCCCGCCTTTTTCGATTGATCGCTTGTCGAGTGCCTTGATTACGGCTGAGGTGAGGTCAAAAACTAGAAAAGCACGGAGGCAAGATCGAGTTCGGAGTTCGCGGGCTGTGCGGAAAACACGTTGATGGCATCGCAGTCGGACGAATCGATATCGATCCAGAAGTGCTTCTTGTGGACCTCTCGCTCGGAATTCATCGTATAGAAGGCAAATATCTTCTCACTCAATTCCTCTGCCCTGTGCGACAAGTCTGACTGGTCTTGCGCACCTCGGTGATACTGCCCGAGGTAGGCCTGGATCGTATCGGACCCTTCCGCCACCGCATGCAGACGCGGAATTTCCGCCAGCACCGCGTCCGAGAGTTCCTGCAGCCGACCGGGGCTCAGCCAGGCCTGGCGGGCGCGTTCGGCGAGAGCTGCAACCTGATTGGCCAACCTATCCTTTTCGCGCCTTAGAACGTCGTCGACTTCGCTGTTGGATCTGGCTTCGTTGTCGGCCACATAGACTTCTCCCAGGCCGGGCATCAATGCAGCGACATTATCGACGATCTCCGTGAGCTTCAGCACATGAAAGCGAATCTCGGAGGTGATCGGCGATGCAGATGATGCATCCTGTCCTAGACGACCGCAGCAAAGCGTGGTGTTCAGGGCCATGTAATATATGTCGAGCACGGCCGACCGCATGATTGATATCTGCCGGTCGAGCTGTGCGGGGCTGTCGAGCCCCTCTTCTGATGCCAACTGCTCATGCTGTTGAACCTGTCGACGCAAGAGATCGAGGAGCGCTTCGAAATAGGCCTCCAACCGTGCCTGCAAATCCTTGTAGTTACCCGCAAGCCGGATCCGGTGCACGTCGGCGTTCTCGACCAGAATGCCGATGCGCGCAGCGATGCGGTCGATGCTTTCCGTGAATAAGCCGCAGTTGGACTCCAGTTCGACAAGGGTGTGTTCGATCTGATCCGCCACCATGGCCATGAAGCGGCTGCGCTCGCTTTGCGATAGCGAGGCCGCTTCGACCGCCTCCATGGTCTGACCGATGTGATCCAGTCGCTGGCTGGCAATATCACCGCTTTGCAGGGTGCTCATCAGCCGGGAGATCATCCGGTCGATTTCCTCGGCGGCGACGCGCATCGATTCGGGTTCGGTGTGGAATGCCTCGTCCAGCGGCGGCGGTTCGGGCGTTTCGAACGCTGTAGTCCTCGGGTCTCCGGCCATTCCCAGCATCGTGCCGAGGGGTGTCTCCATCGCCTCGACAGCCCCGCGCACGCGGTTCACGCAACCGGCCATTTCCTCGGCAAAGCCGAGGATTTCCCCATAGCGTGCGCTCACGACCTTCAGCGTGAAGGTGCAGCTTCTGAGAGAGATGCTGTGAGCCACGATATCAGGCATCATCTGGGAGAATTCTTTTGCACGGGCCGAATTACGCTCGCGAAAAAGCTGGTGTCGTCGGACCGCGGCCTCCAGATGCGACATGGCACCGACGAAGTCGACCGTGTACTGCGGCAGGTGAATGCCCGAACTCGGATCTTGCCGCAGATAGCCCTGGAACGCCGCCGCCACCGCGGCTAGCTGGTCAAGCAAGGCACCAATGGCATGGAAACTGGTTTCGACTCGTGTCCTGATTTGCGATACCGGTTGGCATACCATCACGGACGATTGATTTTTTTCAGAAAAAGCGAATTGCGCCACCGCGCTCCCCACCGATATCAATGTAATTACGAACACACTAAAACACGAATGTTAAATATCTTTATGCGATTGTCCTCTCAAATTGAGTCGAATCGGAGCCTTCCATGACGGGCGGTCAAAATGCCCCCTCGGAGATCTCATCCTCGCAGGAGCGGCACGAAACTCTCTATCTGCTGCGCGAGACGCTTGCGGCACTCGTTGAAGACAAACGGATCAAGAGCTTCTCTCTTGGCTGCAGAGAGGGCATGGGATTGCTGGACATCCGTTTTCGGCCCGGTCTCGTGCCGGGTCTGAACCTGCGCCGCGGTGAAATCCTGTTTGCACCGGAGCATCTTGGCGTTTGCTGGGAGCAGGTCGATGGGTTGCGTCGGGGGATTTCGATAAAAGGCGAGGACCCGGATCAAATCGCCGGGTTGTTGCTGGACCCGATGGCCCTGCTCCTGCCGGTGACGGGGAATGATGTTCCGTGGCAGTTGCGCGAGGCGAAACCATCTGAAGGTTTCAAGATCTCCTGCGCGGCTATCCGCATGCTGCTGCGGCACGCAAGTGTGACCGACCTCCTGTTCGGATCGGACGGCAGTGAATGCAGCCTGCAGTTTCAGCTTGCCGATGGCTTTGCCGGCATCTGTTCCCAATCGCCGGAAGACTGGGTCGGACTGGACTTTGACGACACGACAGCCGACCTCTCATGGTTCGATCGCACCGGAAACTACAGTATTCGCTCCTATCGATGGCCGGATGACGCGGACGTCCTCGCGCGGCTCGAGGTCGATCCCCTGGGACACGTCATGTTGGCCGGACTGGACGCCAGCGTGACGGCGGCCAGCCAGGGAATCCTTGGCTTGATGCAAACATTAACATCGAGTTTCCAGCACAACCCCAGCCAGTGATGAAACTCCGGGAATCAGGCTGCAACAGCGTTTCCACAGTGTGTTCGGCGCGGGACGCGCTTTGACGCCATTTGCCTTGATATGGCGAAAGGCCGGAATTGCGGGGAATCCTGACGCGTTAATTTCTCCATAACAATCATAGGCTTGCAACGCGCCTGTCTCAGCAATGGACAGTCTCAACCCTTTGTTGACGCTATGGGAGCTTACGGCTTGACCGCCTCTTATTAGTAATTCCAGAAAGTCTCACGCAAGCTAGTTCTTATATGCACACATAGACAGATAACCATTCATATCCCGCCGAGGTTTCCTCATGCCTATCGTCAAGAAGACATCCCTTTCCTCCTCTGCTCATCCCTCCTCGGCACCGTCAGCTGCAAAGGGCCTTCCCGCCTCCGCCGCGCGGGAGGCCGAAGCGCAACGCAAACGGGCGAGGACATTCGCCAAGCAGCAACAGGCCGCAGAACGGATCGCCGCCGCCACCGCGCAGATTGCTTCCAGCACCGCAGAAGCATCCTCGGCAGCCGAACAACTGAAACGCGCGTCGGATCTGATCGCGGCCGGCGCAGAAGAATCCAGCGGCGCGGCCCAGGAGTCGCTTGCCGCCACCCGGCAGGTGATGGACCTCTTGACCCGCCAGATGAAGGCCGCGGAACTCAGCCAGACAAAGGTGGAGGCAGTTCAGGGGCTGACCACGCGTACCACGGTTGATATCGAAGGTTTGATCTCGAATGTCGGCGTAGCGGCCCAGCGGCAGGCCGGTTCGGTGCAACTGGTCAAGGAACTCGAAACCCAGGCCGCCAATATCGGCGACATCGTCAAGGCGGTGGCGCGCATTGCCGACCAGACCAATCTTCTGGCTCTCAATGCGGCCATCGAAGCCGCGCGTGCCGGAAAGCATGGCAAGGGCTTTGCCGTGGTGGCCGACGAAGTGCGTACCCTGGCAGAAACCTCCGAAAAGAGCGCCCAGCAGATTTCGGAACTGGTCGGTCAGATCCAGGCAGAAGTCGATCTCATCACCACGGGCATCAACAGTTCGGCCTCCGCGGTCATGGGCGAGGTGGAGAAGGGCAAGGCCATCAGCGTGCAACTCTCCGAGATCGGCACGAACATGCTGGAGATCCTGGCCGGCGCCCGCGAGGTGGCGACAGCAGCGCTTCAGTCCAACGCCGCCGCGACCCAAGCCCTGCGCGGCGCCGAGGAGATAGCTGCTTCAGCCGAGGAACAATCGGCGGCGGCAGAGGAATCGGCGAAGGCGGTCGCATCTCAGACCGAGAGCCTGGCCGAATGCGAACAGACCGCGCAATCCCTCAACGAACTCGCGGAAGACCTGAAGAACTCTGCCGACATCACCAAGAGTGCAGAGGACGTGGCTTCGGCATCGGAGGAACTGTCCTCGGCGATCCAGAGCATCAACCGCTCCGGCGCCCAGATCATGACGGCCCTTGAACAGATCCGCAAGGGGGCCCAGACCGCGGCCGCAGCCACGAGCGAATCCGCCGCCGCCATGACGCAAATTGAGAAAGGTGCCGATGTGGCCTTGGCCAAGGCCGAAGCAAGTTCCGAGAAAATTGGCATCATCCGCCGCCTCATTGCCGAGAACCAGGTTTCGGTGGAGCAGTTGATCCAAGGCATCTCAGGATCGGCAGACAGCACTCGCACCAGCATCAGGCAGGTGAAGGACCTCGGCGTGGTTTCCCGCAAGATCGACAAGATCGTGGAAGCAATCGCAAATGTGTCGATCCAGACCAACATGCTGGCCGTCAACGGCTCGATCGAAGCAGCCCGTGCGGGCGAATTCGGTAAGGGCTTCGCCGTGGTGGCCACCGATATCCGCAATCTCGCACGGGATTCGGCAGAAAACGCGGACCGAATCAAGGACCTCGTTAAGGCGGTGCAGGACCAGATCCAGGTGGTCGGCCGTGACCTCGACGAACTGGTGGATACGGCCCAACGGGAAGTCGAGAAGGCCCGCAGGACCAGCGAGACGCTCAACGTCATCGAAGGTGATGTGCGCGAAATGGAGAATGGGTCCGCGGCCATTGCCGGCAGCGCCCGCGAGATCTCGATCGCCCTCGGCCAGACCAAGCAGGGCATCGATCAGATTTCCGCCGCTTCGAACGAAGCGGAGAAGGCGGTGACGGAAGCCGCCACGGCGGCCAAGCAGCAAGCCCAGGGAACCGAGGAAATGCTCGCCGCAATCGAGGAAATCGCCTCGCTGGCCGATGAGTTGCAGAGCGCCGGTTGAGGGAGGTTCCCATGCAGGAAGCCACTAACATGGACGGGCCGGAAGACGATTCGGTCGAGCGGGAAGAACGGCAGTTCGTCACCTTCGTGGTGGAGGACGAAATCTTCGCCGCACCGATGGCGCCGGTACAGGAGATCATCCGCCTGCCGGATCTCGCCCGGGTTCCACTTTCTCCACCGTCGCTCATTGGTCTTGCCAATCTGCGCGGCCGCGTTCTTCCCATCGTCGATCTCCGTCAGATCTTCGAACTGAACACGGTTGCCCATACCGATGCCACCCGTGCCCTGGTCATCAACTTCGGGACGCCGCTTGGCTTCGTGGTCGATCGTGTATCCAGTGTCATCGCCGTCGATCCGGCCGATATAGAGCCGGTCTCGACCATCCGTTCCGCCATCAGGGATGATCTCCTGACCGGTGTGGTGCGGGCCCAGGATGGGCGCCTGATCATGGTGATCGATTTTGAACGGATCATCTCGAGCGAGTTTTCTGCGGTCATGGAGCGGCAGGAACGGCAAGGCCATGCCGACGTCATGGGGCAGAGCACGGATGCGGATGAAGATGGCGAGAGCGACGAATTGCAGCTCGTTTCCTTCTCCGTCCACGGCCAGGAATATGCAGCCGACATCGCCGCGGTTCAGGAAATCGTGCAGATGCCGCCGCGTATTACGGCATTGCCGAAAGCCTCCCATCATGTGCTCGGCCTGATGACGCTGCGGGAACGCCTGCTGCCTCTGGTTTCCATGCGCGCCCTATTGGCTTTGCCGCCAGCTTCGGAGGGTGGCGTGCAACGGGTCGTCGTCCTGGCGTTGCGCGGCGGTAATGCCGTGGGCGTGGTTGCCGACTCGGTCGATGAGGTCTTGAGGGTGCCGCGCCAGCTTGTCGAGCCGCTGCCCGGCCTCCTGTCGCAGAACAATGGCATCGAAGAAATCTCGTCAGTTTGCCGTCTCGATGGCGGACGCCGGCTCGTATCCGTGATCGATTCCAACAGGATGTTCGACCAGGACGCCTTCCGTCACGCAATCGACCAGGTTTCCCAAATGGAGAACACGATGAGCGAGCAGTCCAACGACAACGACGATGTCGGCCTGGAGGACGAGGAACAGGTCGTCGTCTTCCGCCTTGGCAGCGAGGAGTTCGGCGTTCCCATTTCCTCGGTTCAGGAAATCGTCAGGGTGCCCGAGCAACTGACCCACGTGCCCAAAGCACCGGGCTTCGTCGAAGGCGTCATCAACCTGCGTGGTTCGGTCCTGCCTGTCATGGATCAGCGACGTCGGCTGGGGCTCGACGACGTCGAGCGCAACGACCGTCAGCGGATCATGGTGTACCTGCTCGACGGCAGCCGCATGGGCTTCATCGTTGATGCGGTCTCCGAGGTGCTCAAGATCCCGCGCGCCGCGATCGAGGAGGCTCCGCATCTCTCGGGCGAACAGCGGCGCATGCTGGGCCGGGTGGCCAATCTTGAGAAACAGCGACGCATGATCCTGCTGATCGAGCCCTCCGCGCTTCTCACGGGCACCGAGATGGCCGAAGTCGCCAAAGTGGCGTGAGGGTCTGACCGATGACCGCAGTCCTGATTGTGGATGACTCTGCCCTGATGCGAAAGCATCTGAGCTCGCTGTTCAAGGAAGCGGGCATGGTGGTGCGAACGGCCAGCAACGGCGCGGACGCCGTTCAGGAAGTCCTGAACAATCCGCCCGATGTCATTACCCTCGACGTCAACATGCCGCAGATGGACGGCTTGACCGCGCTGTCGCAGATCATGGCCGCGCGGCCCACGCCGGTGGTCATGGTTTCCTCGCTGACGGCTAAGGGCACCATGGCGACGCTCGAAGCGCTGGCCATGGGAGCCGTCGATTTCATCGAAAAGCCCGGTGGCACCATCTCGCTGTCGCTGGACGCCGTGGCGAAGACCCTGGTCGACAAGGTGTCGAGCGCGGCGCGCGCGCGCCTTGCAAAGCCCAAACCCGCGGCACCGGCCGTGCGCCGTGTCGTCGAGAAACCTGCGCCGCCGGTCGCAAAACCGCCGCAGGTGACGCCTGGCATGCCGGACGGGCTCGTTCTGATCGGCATTTCCACCGGCGGGCCCAAGACGCTGGAAGAGATCCTTCCCGCGCTGCCGGCTGATCTGCGCTGGCCGGTGCTGGTCGTCCAGCATATGCCGGCCAGCTTTACCGGACCGCTGGCCAACAGACTGAACCAGAAATGTCAGCTCGAAGTGAAAGAGGCCGCCCAGTTCGACCGTGTCGTTCGGGGATGCATCTATATCGCCAGGGGTGGCACCGATCTTGCGGTGGGCGTGCGCAACGGCGTGCTTGTCGTGATCAACAAGCCGGAGTCGCCCCGCTATCACTGGCATCCCTCCGTGGATGGTCTTGTCTCCTCGGCTTTGGAATGCATGCCCGCCGCCCGCATCCTCGGGGTACAGATGACCGGCATGGGCAATGACGGCGCGGAAGCCATGACGGATCTGAAACGCCGCGGCGGACGCACGATCGCCGAAAGCGAGGAAAGCAGCGTCGTCTTCGGCATGCCGCGGGAACTCATCGAGCGCGGTGGAGCGAGCATTGTGCTGCCCTCAAGCGCCATCGCGCAAAAAATCATCGACTGGGCGAGATAGGAGATCGCTATGCCGCTGACCAAGCACAAGTCCGACCCGGCAGCGAAATCGGATCAAGGATCGCCTCTGTCTCAAGACGAGGCCATCGAGCTGCTCAAAAGCCCCGATCCTTCGCAACGCCAGGCGGCGGCGCGCAGCCTGGCCGGCAGCGAGCCGGCGGCCGCTGCTCTTTGCGACCGCTTCATCGTCGAAGACAATGCGCCGACGCGGGAGGCGCTCGCGGTGGCCATCATGCGAACCGGCAGCCGGGTCGCGGTGGAGAAGCTTCTGCCCTTGCTTTCGTCCGAGAGCACCCCGCTCCGCAACCATGTCATCGAAATCCTGCAGGCGCTTCCCGCAGACGTGGCGCCCCACATGGAGGAACTGCTTGATAATCCGGATTCGGACGTCCGGATCTTCGCGGTCAATATCCTGGAAGCCCTGCGCCACCCCAAAGTCGAGGACTGGCTGATCGCGGTGATTTCGACCGACACCCACGCGAACGTGGTCGGCACGGCCCTCGACCTCCTGGTGGAAGTCGGCACCAAGTCGTCTATCCCCTCCCTCATGCGGGTCCGGGAACGATTTGCCGAGGAACCATACCTGCAGTTTGCCGCTTCAAATGCGATCCAGCGAATTGGAGCAGGATCCTGAATGTCAAACCTGACGATCGGCCACGAGGACTTTCAGAAATTTCGCGAGTACTTCTATCGCAAGACCGGCATCCTGTTCGAGGACAACAAGCGCTATTTCGTCGACAAGCGGCTGATCGAGCGCATCCAGGCAACGGGCAGCGACGGCTTCCGCAACTACTTCACCATGCTGCGCTTTCAGACCTCTAACGAGGAATTGCAGGCGCTCACCAATTCAATGACGGTGAACGAGACCTACTTCTTTCGCGAGTCCTATCAGTTCGACTGCCTTGTGAATTCCATGCTGGATGAGGCAACGCAGAACCGCAAACCCAACCAGCCGATCCGCATCTGGTCGCTGCCCTGCTCCACCGGGGAAGAACCCTACTCGATCGTCATCTACCTCCTTGAGCATTGGTCGAAGCTCGAGCAATTCGACGTCGAGATACTGGCCTCCGACATCGATACGGAAGTGCTGAAGGCGGCGGCGGCCGGCGTCTTCAGCCCGCGTTCCGTCCAGCACCTGCCGGCGGCGCTGCTGAAGAAATACTTCACCCGGCTCGCCAGCGGCAGCTACAAGATCGATCCCGAGATCGCCGGCCTGATTGATTTCTCGCGGGTCAACCTGCTCGACCCGCTCGATACGATGAAATACCACGACATCGACGTGGTCTTCTGCCGCAACCTGTTGATTTACTTCGATGACACGTCCCGACGATCTGCCGCCGAGACCTTCTTCAATGCAATGCGGCCAGGCGGTTTCATCTGCCTTGGCCATTCTGAGTCCATGAGCCGGATTTCCGATCTGTTCACCGTCCGGAAGTTCAAGGACGCGATCGTTTACCAGAAGCCGAGGTGAGCATAACGATGAAATCCATTTTGATAATCGATGATGCCTCGACGGTCCGCATGTACCACCGGTCACTGCTGGAAGAGGCGGGCTTTGCCGTAGATGAAGCCATCAACGGGATCGAGGGACTGGAGAAGGCGCTGGGCAAGCGCTACGATCTCTATGTGGTCGACGTGAACATGCCGAAGATGGATGGCTACGCCTTCCTGCGCGAGGTGCGCAAGCGCAAGGAGATCCATCAGGCACCCGCCGTCATGGTTTCGACCGAGGCGGAGGAGCGGGATCGCCAGCGGGCCTTTGCTGCCGGCGCCAATTTCTACCTCGTCAAACCCACCAAACCGGCGGAACTGCTGGAAGTGGCCAGCCTCATGGTCGGAGGCAATTGATGCCCAACCTGCTCAAACAGTTCGTCCTCGACGCTCACGACATCCTGGAACGGATGGGCGAAGCGCTGCTTGCGCTTGAAAAACGCCCTGACGACGAAACCATGGTGGACGAACTGTTCCGAGCGGCCCATACTTTGAAGGGCAATTCAGGCCTCTTCGACATTCCGACCTTTACCCGCGTCGTCCACGCGGCTGAAGATCTGCTCGACAAGGTCAGAGATCGCGAGTTGTCGATCGACAACGACATGACGGACGACCTGCTCGACTCCATGGATTTCATCCAGCAGATGGTCGAGGCGGTCGAGGCCACCGGTGGCATACCGGATCACTTCACCGATGCGGCCGAGGCGCGCATCGCGCGGTTGCGGGAACGCCTGCCCCTTGTGGACCCTTCGGCGGCAACCGCTCAGGAGTATGAAAACCCCGACCAGGTAAAGCCGCCGACCACGCTTGATTGGCTCTCGCGCCTCGATGAGAGCGAGCGCCTGTCGTTGATCACTGATGGTGGCGCCGATCTTCTGGGTGTGCTCTATCGGCCGGAGCCGGAATGCTTCTTCAAGGGCGAGGATCCGCTGCTGGTGCTGCGCAATCTGCCGCATCGCCAAGCCTTTCTGATTTCTCTCACCACGCCATACGGCGACCCAGGGGAAACCGACGTTTACCGCTGCAACCTGGAAATCCAGGCGCTTAGCCGCGCTGCCGAAAAGGACCTGCGCGAGCATTTTCGCTATATGCCGGAGCAGGTGGCGATCTATCCGGTCGCCCGCCATTTGCTGGCGCAGCCCACCGGCAGTGCAGGTTGCGACGAAGGCTTGCGGGACGAATTCCTCGCCCAGGCCGACCAGGCGCTTCGCCAGGCCGATACTGCCATGCTTGCATCGGCTGCCGAAGCGATGCTCGACATGCTGAACCCGGAGCTGAAGGCGGCCTCCACGCTGCGCTTCATCCGGGCGCTTGCCCTTGGCGGCGCTGATCACACTGTCCTCCAGGCGCTGCTAAAGGCTTTTGAGACAGGGGAACCACCGGTGTTTCCGAGCGCCGAGCTGCCGGAACCAGCCGCATCTTCTGTTGCCGATGCCACATCCGCGGCTTCACCGGCGATCCGTGCAGCCCAGGGATCGGTACCCTCGGCTCCGCCGCGTGGAGGTGCTGCGTCGGTCGCCTACAATATTCTTGCCACCCAACGACAACTTCTCGACATGGCAGCCCCCGACGATCAGTGGGAAGGTCGCCTCAACGCCGTTGGCAATACGGTCAGAGCCATGTTCCAGGCGCGGCAGATGACAGCTGCGGTAGAAGAGCTGGATGGAGTGCTGGAGCGCTGCCGCAACGACGCCAGTCTTGTCCCGCTGGCCTTTTTCCTGGATGAGAAACTGGAAGACCTTGAGGGCGAGACAGCCACGCCTGCGGTCGCAGCGCCTGTTGCCGCACCCGCCACAGAGGAACCGGCTGCCCAAGCCCCAGCGACCCGTGAGCGCGCAGGTGCCGAGGATGGAGCCGACGTCGGCAAGGCTGCCGAGCATTCGGACCGGCCGGCCCGCACACTCAAGGTGCCCCAGGAGAAGATCGATCGGCTGATGGACCTCATCGGCGAGATGGTGGTCGCCAAGAACGCCCTGCCCTATCTCGCGGCAAAGGCCGAAGATGTGTATGGCTCGCGCGATCTTGCCCGCGAAATCAAGGCGCAATTCGCCGTGATAAACCGCATTGCCGAGGATATGCAGGACGGGATCATGCAGGTGCGCATGCTGCCTGTCGGTCACGTCTTCCAGCGCTTTCCCCGCCTCGTCCGAGACGTGGCGCGCCAATTGGGCAAGAAGGTGCGCCTGGTCCTGGAGGGCGAAGATGCCGAAGCCGACAAGCACATCGTGGAATCCCTAGGGGATCCACTCATCCATATCCTGCGCAACAGCCTGGACCATGGGCTGGAAACCCCCGAGGCCCGTCGTCTGGGCGGCAAGCCGGAGGAAGGCCGTATCCTTGTCAGGGCGAGCCAGGAAGGCGATCGCGTCCTGATCGAGATCGAGGATGACGGCAAGGGCATCGATCCGGTGCTGATCAAGAGAAAGGCGTTCGAAAAGGGCCTGATCGATGAGGCGCGGCTGGAAACCCTGACCGATGCCGAGGCTATCCAGTATATCTTCGCTCCCGGCTTCTCCACGGCCGAGACCGTATCGAACCTCTCCGGACGCGGGGTGGGCATGGATGTGGTCAACACCAGCCTGCAGAAGATCGGCGGGCAGATCCGGCTGACCAGCGAGAAAGGCCGGGGCACGCGCATCCTGCTGACCCTGCCCCTGTCCGTCTCGGTATCGCATGTGCTGATGGTGAGGATGAACGGGCAGCGTTATGGCGTGCCGATGGACGTGGTGGTCGAGACCGTCCGCGTGCCACGCGCGGATATCCATGTCATCAAGGACCGGCGCGTTGCCGTCTTGCGCGGGCGCATCGTGCCCCTGTTCGGCGCCGACCATCTGCTGCAGCTTCCCGATCCGCCGCTCGCCAATAACGACGATGAGTTCGCCGTCCTCGTCGCCCGGGTGGACGGCGCCGTCGTCGGCGTGATCGTGGATGGCTTTGCCCAGACGACCGACGTGATCCTGAAACCCCTGGAAGGCCCGCTATCCTCGCTCGCCGGCTTCCTGGGCAGCGCCCTTCTGGGTGACGGAAGTGTGCTGCTCGTTCTCGACCTCAAGGAGCTGATGCATGGCGCTTAAGTTTGGAAAGTCCCGCGTCGAACTGACGGGAGAGGTGGTGGTCGACGATGCCGAGACGCTGTTCGGCTGGCTGACGACCAATACCAAGGCTCAAGTCGATGCAAGCAAGGCAACCCATATCCATGCGGCGGTGCTGCAAGCCCTCGTCGCCGGCAAAGGCCAGATTTCGAAAATGCCGCAGGATCCGTTTCTAGCGGACTGCATTCGCCAGATTAACATGCCAGTATAGGACCAAAGACATGAAAACCATCTTTGTCGTCGACGATTCTCCTCTCATCATTTCCTTTTTGAAGACGACGCTTGAAGGCGCCGGATACAAGGTCAACAGCGCGGCCGATGGTGCGCAGGCTGTGTCTGCCTTGAAAGTGGCGATGCAGAAACCCGACCTCATCATCACCGACATCAACATGCCGCACATGAACGGTCTGGAACTGATCAAGAACGCCCGGCAGATGTTTCGCTTCACGCCGATCCTGGCGCTGACGACGGAGAACCAGGCGGCCAAGCGCGACGAAGCCAAGAAGCTGGGAGCCACGGGCTGGCTGACCAAGCCGGTGACGCCCGACGACCTGTTGAAGGTGGTACGCCAGGTGCTGCCGGGCTAAAGCATGCCTCCCAAAAGTGGGCACCGGTTTTGGGACAAAGGCATGCGAAAACAAAAGTCTACAGCAGGCCCATGAATCCGAATCAACGCGACCTGCTGTAACACGCAGGTAGCACAGATGCGATCGAAGGTTTTCAAAAGCCGTTGCAACGATCGCGTTGTCAGTGATGGATGGCAGCCGTGCGGAAGACCAAAACGGCTTGCCGCCATTGCTCAAGCTGACTTCGGCATAGAATGTCGAACTGTGTACGGGTAACGCGCGCTACTGCGCGAACCATCTGATGCAAACGACAAATGTCCGGGAAGCCGCATATCCCATGCGACTGCCGGACATCCTTCCATGACAATCTGAAAAAAAGCGCTGAGATTGGCGTCAGGCGGCCTTGGCCAAGAGCGCATCGATGACCTTCAGCACATCGGTCGGCTGAACGGGCTTTACCAGCCAGCCGGTTGCACCGGCGCGCTTGGCCTCATCCTTGATCCCCAGCTGGGATTCCGTCGAAACGACGATGATCGGCGTGAACCGCAGCTTCTGCCGGACGGCGCGGATCAGCTCCAATCCATTCATATTTGGCATGTTCAGGTCTGTCAGGATGAGATCCGGGCGCATGCCCGAATTCACGCGCTCCAAAGCCTTGGCCCCATCGGGACAGGCTTCGACCTTGAACTGAGCCCCCTCCAGTGTCGACTTCAGCGACCACTGTATCAGCGTCGAATCGTCGACGACGAGTATCGTTTTCATCTGCTGCTCCAAACCAGCTATCAGACCTAAAAGGAGCGGGAGGTCCTGAAAACCATGTGCTTTAAAGCTTGCAGCCCCCACGCCCGGCACAGGGGAATATCTATCAGAGAATTACGCATGCGTAATTAAGCGTATACTTAAACATTGATGCTTCATAGGAATTCGGGGGCTGGCATCAGACCCCGCTGGCAAAGCGTCGATCACGGCGACGGTATAATCTGCACCGTGATCTTGCTCATAAGCCGCCTGTCTATCCCACCGTCAGGCGACTTCTTGCCTGTTGACACCTGTAAACGTGAACTCGCGATATCCGGCGCGGGCGGAAGCGGCGCAATGTTCGGCATATCGCGGAAAGCCGCCGGTGAAGATCGTGAGGCCCTTTGGCTTGCCTTCGACATTGGCGCCGACATACCAGGTCTGCGCCTTGGACAGCAGAGTGCGCTGGGCCAGCGTGTTGACGGTCTCCATCCAGCTGTTTTCCGCCTCAAGCGTCGGCTCCATGGCTGAGAGGCCGTTGTGATGCATGCTGGTGAGGGCGTTGGCGATCCAGTTCACGTCGTTCTCGCTGATGCGGACGATGTTGGCGAGGGCGGAGGGCCCGTTTGGTCCCGTCGTCATGAACAGGTTGGGGAAGCCGTTCATCATCAGGCCGAGATAGGACCGCGAGCCGTCCTTCCATTTGTCCTTCACGCGCAGCCCGTCGCGTCCGACCACGTCGAAGGCCAGCATGGCACCGGTCAGACCGTCATAGCCGGTGGCCAGGATCAGCATGTCCAGTTCCACCTCGCCCGAGCGCAGCCGGACGCCCTTCTCGGTGATCTCCTCGATCGGATCGTCAAGGCAATCGAGCAAATGGACATGCGGCAGGTTGTATGTCTCGTAATAGCTGGAATCGAGGCAGGGGCGGCGCGCGAAGACCGGATAGCCCCGCGGCTTCAGCTTTTCCGCCACCGCGGGATCGTGCACGACCTCGCCGATCTTCTCCCGCATGAATTCCGCCACATGTTCGTTCGCCTCCGGGTTCGTCAAGAGGTCGCTGAACGTGCCGAGCATCGCCAGCCCACCTTGTTTCCAGGCGTCTTCCAGGAGGGATCGGCGCTGCTGCGGTGTGACGCTGAAGAAGGCGCGGGTGGATTGCGGCCGCAATCCGCCGACGGCGCTGTTGAGTGCGGCTGCGCGCAGCCCCGCATAGTTGCGCTTGACCTCGGCGACATAGTCCGGTTCCAGCGTCTTGTTGCGCATGGGCATGGAGAAGCTAGGGGTCCGCTGGAACACGAATAGCTCGCCCGCCCGCGGCCCGACCTCCTGGATGATCTGGATGCCGGTCGAGCCCGTGCCGATGACGCCCACGCGCTTGCCGGCAAAATCCACCGGCTCGTGCGGCCAGCGAGCGGCACGCATCAACTCTCCCTTGAAGCGATGCAGGCCGGGAATTTCCGGGTCCTTCGGCACCGAGAGCGGACCGGTGGCCATGACGCAATAGGTCGCCTCGTAGAGCTCCCCACCTTCCGTGAAGACCTGCCAGATCTGGCGCTGTTCGTCCCAGATCGCGCGGGCGATGCGCGTGTTGAACTGGTAGTGCTTGCGCAGATCCAGCCGGTCCGCGACGAAATTCATGTAGGACAGCAGTTCCGGCTGGGCCGCGAACTCTTCGCTCCAGGTCCATTCCTGCTCGATTTCGGGGGAAAAGGAGAAGCAATAGTCGATGCTCGGCAGATCCACGCGCGCGCCCGGATAGCGGTTCCAATACCAGACACCGCCGACATCGCCACCGGCCTCGAAAGCCTGGATCGACAGGCCCATTTCGCGGAACTTGTAGACCGCATACATGCCGCCGAAACCCGCACCGACGATCACCATGTCAAGGCGCTTCACGGCCTTCATATCCTGCCCAGCAGTCTTGTCGCTCATCTGAATTCCTCCCTTGCGATATCCATGCCGCATCGGCCGATGCGCGAAACGCGCAACGCCTGGCCTTTGTCCGGCGCCTTCTCCCCGGCACCCGCAAAGGGCAAGCCAGCCTCCTCACGAGGCAAGGATGTCATTCAAAGGAGAGGCTGCACAGCGAAATTCATCCGTGCAGCTTGAATTCACGTACATGAATTCCGGCATCGCCAGATCCCGCCGCGAAGCGCTCAAAATGCGCTGACGCCCACCTCCGCCACGATGGATGTCGTGGCGTTGAAGACGACGCCGATCATGACGGATGGTGCTTGGGAGATTAGACGCTGTGAACCCTCAGCGCTTCCAGCACCTCTCGGTGTTCCGGCTTCAAGGGCATTGGTCGGCGCGATACGGCATCGACATGCACGTGAACGAAATGCCCCTGCGCCGAGGCCGTGTTTTCGTCGTTGCGGAACAGTCCTATTTCATAGCGAACGGAGGACGAGCCGAGATCTGCCACACGAACCCCGGCAGTCACCTCGTCTGGATAGGCCATCTCGGCGAAATAAGCGCAGCCGGTCTCCGCGACCACGAAGATCGTGTCTCGGACGGCACGGCTCAGAATGCCCTTGTCCACCAGCAGCCGGTCAATGGCCGTATCGAACAGCAGGTAATGCACGACATTGTTCATGTGGCCATAGATGTCGTTGTCGGACCAGCGCGTGGTCATGGTTCGGAATACGCGATAGTCCTCGCGCGCATTTGGCTTCGGCCTCGTCATTAGTCCTCCCGTCGCCTCGCGACATACCCCACCACACAAGCATCCATCAGAGCGTCAGGCCCACAGGCTTTCAAGGCATCGCAGGCAAAGATGCCGAGGATTCATGTATCTGAAACTCGCGCGACGATATGGCAGCCACGCCTCCTTGCCGCCCGGCCGCTCACCTGACAGGGGAACCGGCGGTTCAGCGGCCGACGAAATGCGGGGGCTCTCCGGCGCGAAACGCAGCGACGCCGATGCGGTAGTCCTCGGAATGTCCCGCCTCGCGCTGGAGGGTGGCCTCCAGCGCGAGTTGCTCCTCCAACGTATTGGAGCCGCTGGCCAGCAGTGCCTGCTTCATCAGGGCGAAGGCGCGGGTCGGGCGCTGCGCCAGATCGGCGGCCAGAGCTTCGGCCTGCGGCATCAACTCAGTATCGTCCACCGCCTTCCAGATCAGCCCCCATGCAGCCGCATCCTCGGCCGTCAGCGGCTCGCCCAGCAGGAAGAGCGCCCGGGCCCGGGCATCGCCGATCAGCCGCGGCAGGAAATAGCTGCCGCCGGCATCCGGCACCAAGCCGATGCGGGAGAATGCCTGGATGAATTTGGCCGACCGGGCGGCCAGGACGATATCGCAGGCCAGGGCTACATTGGCGCCGGCGCCGGCTGCCACGCCGTTGACGGCACAGATGACCGGCTTGGGCGCGCTGCGGATGGCAAGAACAAGCGGATTATAGTTCTCGGCGAGAGAGGCGCCCAAGTCCGCGACCTGCCCTTCCTCCAGCTTGCGTTCATTCAGGTCCTGGCCGGCGCAGAAACCGCGACCGGCTCCGGTCAGCAGGATGGCACGGCAGGCGCTGTCAGCCGCTGCTTCGTCAAACGCCGCCTTCAACGCCTTGTGCATGCCAACCGTGAAAGAGTTCAGTTTTTCCGGTCGGTTGAGGGTGATGGTGGTGACAGCGCCGGTTCTGGACACCAGAACGGGAGACGGCTCGGACATGATCAACTCCAGTTTTCTTGGATATCTGTATCGGCATTATTGCCCGGAGAGTTCTGCAGCATCTCCAGCATCCCCGAAAGCCGTCCAGCCTCCATCCACATAGAGGATCGACCCGTTGATGTAGGAGGCTTCGGACGACGCGAGAAATGTCGCGGCCTCGGCGATATCAGCGGGGGCTCCCAGATCCCCCATCGGAATCCGGCGGCGGATCTTCATGATGTCGATACGCTCGGCCTGTTCCAGCGCCGCGACCCCCGGGGTTCTGATATAGCCGGGTGCCAGGGTGACCACGCGGATGCCCTCCGGCCCCAGTTCGCCCGCCATACAGCGGGTCAGCATGTCGATCCCCGCTTTGGACGCACCATAGGCGTGGCGGGGAGCAAATGGCAGGAAAGTGTTGATCGAGCCGATATTCAGAATGACACCGCCGGGTCGCGGCATGGCGCACAGCGCCTCCCGGGCACAGAGGAAAGTGCCTGACAGATTGACGTCGAGCAGCGACATCACATCTTCGGCGCGTTGCTCCCCGACCGGCAGGAAACGATCGGCGACACCGGCATTGTTGACGAGAACATCGATCCGGCCGTGGCGCTCCGCGATGTCAGCGAATACACGCACCACCTGCTGCTCATCAGCCACGTCGACTGCAAATACATTCTCCCCGGCGGAGCCGGCTACATCCCGGTCCAGTATGATGACCGTATCGCCAAGGCTCTGGAAGCCGGCGGCGATCGCCTGTCCGAGCCCGCGCGCACCGCCAGTGACCACCACCACCCGCGGCCTGGACACCTCGGCCGGACGGTTAAGTTCCGCAGGCGGCACGCCGTCAACAGGCGGGTGGGCCTCGCCGGGCTGGTTGAAACAGGCCCAGCCACCATCGACGGTGAGCACCGTTCCGGTGACATATCTTGCGGCTGGGGAGGCGAGAAATGCGGCGGCGGAGGCGATCTCCTCGGGCCGTGCCATCCGCCCCATGGGAATGCGCTGCCGCACGCGCGCGAGATCGGCCTTGCCGTCCCGCTCCAGGCCCGCCACCATGGGCGTGCGGACATAGCCGGGCGCCACGGCGCAGACGCGGATCTTGCGGCTTGCCCATTCGCAGGCAAGCGACCGCGTCAGGCTGATGACGCCGGCCTTGGAGGCGGCATAGGCATTGCGTTTCGGATTGGAGACTATGCCGGCGAGCGAGGCGATATTGACGATCGCCCCGCCGTCAGGTCCCATGCGTTGCGCGACCTCGCGCGCCAGAACCATGGGACCGACGAGGTTGACGCTCAGGGCAGCGCGAAAATCCTCCAGACGGGTGTCCGCCGTCGCGGCCATGGTGGGGCCGAGAGCGGCGTTGTTGACGAGAACGTCGATGCGTCCGAAGTGCCGGAAAATGGCCTCGACGGTGGTGACGATATCCGCCTCGCGCTGCAGGTCGCAGGCAAAGGCGCCATGCCCCTCGCCCAACGAACCGGCCACCTCCTCGATCGGTGTGCCCGGGAGATCGATGGCCGCGATTGCATGGCCCTGCCGCGCCAGGGTTTCACACAGCGCGCGACCGATCCCGCCCGCAGCACCGGTAACGATGGCAACCTTCCTTGCTTCGTTCATGATCTTGTCTCCGCTCGCCTCAGGTGATCGGTTGCAGGCGACGGAACAGGCCGTCGCGATAGAGAAGCACATCCTGCGGCAGAGAGGCGACCCCAACCACGCGTCCGACATAGATGGCATGGCTGCCCGAGACGAAACAACTCTCGACGCAGCAATCGAAAACGGCCACGGCCCCCTCCAAGACAGGCGCGCCGGTCACCATGTCCCGCCAGTCGCTCACCGCATAGGCCTCGGCAGGGTCAACCACCGGGGCGGAAAACAGCCGGGCGACGGGATGATGGGCATCTGCCAGCATGTTGATGGCAAAGGCCCCGCTCTGGGCGATAATCCTGTCTGCGCCGGCACTGCGATTGACGCAGACCAGCATGGTCGGCGGCGCCGCCGAGACGGAACTGATGGATGTCGCCGTCATGCCGGTTCGCGCGTCGCCATGCCTTGAGGTGATCACGGCGACCGGCAATGCGATCTGCCGCATTGCCAGCCTGAATTCGTCCGCATCGACATACGCCTTGGTGCCGAGCTGGTTGCTGTGGGCCGGGCGCCTATCGGCTTTGTCCTGGGGTGGGGGCATGGGAGGGGCCTTTATCTCGGTGTTGCCGCAGCAGGGCGCGGTGGGCAATCAGGTCTCTGCGACCTGCCTGGCAACGATCAGGGCGTCCAGTGGCACGACGCCGTTGCCGCGCTCCATCACCAGAACCGGATTGAGATCGATGCTGTCGATCCGATCGGCGTTTGCAGCGGCAAAATGCGACAGCTGCGACAGCAGGTCGGCCAGCGCCTCGATATCGGCGGGCGGCGCACCCCGCACACCCTCCAGCATCGCAAATCCCTTGATGTCACGGATCATGCGCAAAGCTTCCGCCTGATCGAAAGGCGCGGCGCGGAAGGTCACATCCTTCAGAACTTCGACGAATACCCCGCCAAGGCCGAACATTACCATCGGCCCCATGACGGGATCGTTGAAAACACCGGCAATGGTCTCAACACCCTTCTTGACCATCGGCGCAAGGATGACGCCTTCGATGACGGCCTGGGGCGCTTTCTCGCGAACGCCGGCAAGCATGTCGGCCATGGCTAAGCGCACCTGGGCGGCATCCCTGAGGTCGAGCCGAACCCCGCCAACCTCGGTCTTGTGCGGGAGATCGGGGGATGAAATCTTCATGACGAGGGGATAGCCGATCGCGTCTGCGGCGGCCGAGGGATCCTCCCCCGGCGCGACCAACCGCTCATCGGGAAACCGGATACCGGCATTCGACAGGATCGCCTTGGCCTCATGTTCTGCAATGGCTCTTTGCGGAATATCAGTCACAGAAAGGACAGACTTGGCCTCTGTCTTCGTCTTCGCCTGGTCGAAGCTGTGGCGAAAGCGCACGAGCGCACCCAATGCATGGATCAGCGCGGTGCCGTCCTCATAGACGTAAAAGCCCTTGTCCTCATAGCTGCGAACGATATCAGGCGGTGCCGACATCGTCACGCATTTGAGGCAATGGTCCTTGCCGGCGGTGGCCTCTTCCAGCGCCTGGCGGAGCGAGGCCGCAAAGGATGGGCTGGCCGGACCGACGCCGAATATCCCGGCAAAAATATTGTAGGCGCCCTTGTCCAGCATATCGGAAATGAAGCGGGTCATCAGCGGCAGGTCCGTCACCGCCTGCGCCGTCGCATCCACGGGATTTCGCGGCGACGCGTAGGGAAGAAGCTCCTTCAACTCCTCCTGGGCCTGTTCCGGCATAGGCGCCACATCAAGGCCCGCTTCCGCCGCATCATCCGCCATCTGAATGCCGAAGCCGCCGGACATTGTGAAGATGCCAAGCCGGTTGCCGGACGGGAAGACCCCGCGTGAGGCGGCGTAGGCAACGTCAAGCTGCTCCGCCGTTGTGCGCGCCCGGTGAACGCCATATTGCCGCAAGACGGCGTCGAACACGGCGTCCGATCCCGCCAGCGCCGCCGTGTGGGAACTCACTGCATGCTGGCCGACCTCGGAACGCCCGACCTTCATGAAAACGATGGCGGTCTCACGGTCTCGGGCGGTTTCGAGGGCGGCGATGAAGGCGTCGCGATTGCGCACGCCTTCCGCATAGGCCATCACCACATTGACGTCAGGCTGCTCCACGATCCACTGCAGGGCTTCCGCGACATCGATATCGCATTCATTGCCTGTCGTGACCCAATGGTTGATGCCGAGCCCCCACTGGCGGGCCAGATGGGTGATATGTGATCCATAGGCGCCACTTTGCGACACGATGGAGATCGGCCCGGGCTTCACGAAACCGGTATCGAAGATGGCCGAAAACGTCCCGTAGTAATTGGCGCTGGCGTTAAAGACACCGAGACAATTCGGCCCGAGCAGGCGCATGCCGCTCTCTCGGGCGACACCCGCCATTTCCAGCTGCAGCGCCCGCCCCTCGTCCGAGGATTCGGCAAAGCCTGCGGAAAACACGATGGCCGAGGTCACCCCTCGCCCGGCGCATTCGCGAACGGCTTCAAGCGTCGCGGAGGCCGGAACTGCCAGAATGGCGACATCGGGCGTCTCCGGCAGGCTTGATATGGAGGCCCAGGCCTTCACACCCTGGACCGTGTCCCGGTTGGGATTGACGGGGTAGATCTTCCCCGCAAAACCACTTTCCCTGAGATAGCGCAGCGGCCGCCCGCCGATGCGCGCGACATTGTCCGACGCGCCTACAAGGGCGATGGAGCGGGGCGAAAGCAGGGACGAAAGGGAACGGTGCCTGGTGGCGCTCATGATGTCAGTCCTGACCGTTTCAATGGGAAGGGGGAGCGCCGAAACGCTGTTCAGGCAGGCCCTTCACACCCAGGCCCTCGATGGCAAAGAGACAGCCGCCATGCGGATGTCGGGAGATGGCGCGGCCCGAGCCGGAATTGCGGATCGACGTCACGTAGAGCGTCGAGAGGTCCCGCCCGCCGAAGGCCAGGCATGACGGCATGTCGGTCGGCGCCTTGATCTTGCGCTCAAGCCGTCCATCCGGCGCAAACCGCGCGATTTCACCCACCTGCACCAGCGCGACCCAAACAAAGCCCTCGGCATCCACGGTCGCACCGTCAGGCCCGGAGCCAAAGGGTTCGGTATCGACGAACATGCGCGCTTCCGTCAGTGGCTCCGGACCCTCGCCATAGCGATAGGCGCGGATGGTGCGGTCCAGGCTGTCGGCAAAATACATGGTGTCGCCGGAAGGGCTGAAGCACAGCGCGTTGGAAATGCGGATACCATTGGCCAGGACATCCGTCGCGCCATCGGGCGATATGCGGAACAGCGCCCCGCGTGGATCGGCATGCACGCCCATGGAGCCGCAAAGAAAGCGGCCGGAGCGGTCAACCTTGCCATCGTTGAAGCGCACCGCCGGATCCGGCGGCGAAATCTGGAACAGGGGCGAGAACGTCCCTGATGCAATGTCGAAGCGATAGATGCCATCCGCAAGACCCGCCACCAGCGTCCCATCCGCGGCAAGGCCGATCGACCCGATCATCGACGGTGTTTCCCAGCACTGGAATGCCCCCGTCTGCGGGTCATGGGAGCGGATCAGCTTGGAGACGCCATCCACCCAGTAGAGGCGCGAGCTCTCACCGTCCCAGACCGGACTTTCTCCGAGCAGGTCGGGTTTTTCGCACACGCGCTTGTAGATGACGGACATGGTGATCCTTCATAAAATCTTGGCATTGATGGAATGGAGACCGGTGGCGAGCGTCCGCCGCCACCGGCTGACGGATCAGTTCGACTTGAGCTGTGGGCAGACACTCTCAGCGGCCGGGCGCCAGGCATCCTCTGCCGCAACGATGCCGGTGATCTCGTAGTAGTCGTAAGGTCCCTTCGATTCAGCAGGCTTCTTGATCCGGGCGGAGTAAAGCGGCCGCATGACTTGTCCATCGGCGCGGATCGTGACGCCCTTCATTTCGAAGTCTTCGATCGGCAGTTCGCGCATCTTGGCTGTCACGGCCTCGCCGTCATCGGTGCCGGTGGCCTTGATCGCCTTGAGGTAGTGATGGATGGCGCTATAGGTGGAAGCCTGCGGCTCATTGGGGGCACGGCCACCAAAGGCTGCCTTGAAGCGATCGGCAAAGGCACGGGTCTCGTCGGTCCGATCCCAATAGAAGGGCGTGCTCAAGCGCACATCCTGCAAGATCTCCAGGCCGATGCCGTGGGTCTGGTTGAGGAAGAGCCCGAGAGGGGCGATCTTCTGTCCACCCTCCGACACGCCGAACTCCTGGGCCTGCTTGACCACATTGGCAAAATCCGAGCCGGAATTGGCAATGGCGATGACCTTGGCCCCGCTGGCCTGTGCCTGGACGATATAGGACGAGAAATCGGTGGAGTTGAGCGGGTGCAGGACCGAGCCGATGACCTTGCCGCCACCCTGTTCGATGAAGCGCGTGGTATCGGCCTGCCAGGCCTTGCCGAAGGCATAGTCAACAGTGATGAAGAACCAGCTGTCCAGCCCCTGCTCCAGCAGGGACTTCACCGTTGCCTTTGGCAGGGCGTAGGTATCCTGGACCCATTGGGTCGTCATCGGGGTGCACTTCTCGTTGGTGAAGGCCGAAGACGCCGTGCCGACCAGCATATAGGGCTTCTTGCGCTCCTTGGTGATATCCTGAACCGCCAGCGCGATGGACGAGGCGGAGCAGCCGGCGATGGCATCGACGCCATCCTTGTCGAGCCATTTCAGCGCGGCAGCCACACCGACATCCGGCTTGTTCTGGTCGTCAGCGACCACGATCTCAATTTTCTTGCCATCGATGGCACCGCCGACATCTTCGACGGCAAGCTTGGCCGCCGCCACCGAACCCGGGCCGCAATTGTCGGCATAGGGACCGGATTGGTCGTTCATGATGCCGATGCGGATGACGTCATCGGAAATGCCCGCCGCCAAGGCCTGCTGCGATCCCGAAGCCAGGAGCGCCGCAAGGATGCCGGCTGTCACAAGAGTATGCGATCTGCTTTTCATGTCTCTCTCCCCTTTTGCGGCCGCCGGTCCTCCTCCGGGAATGGCGCGCGTTTCCTCAATTCTCAACCCTTCAGTTACGAAAAGGCGAATGTCTGACCGCCATCGACAAACAACATGTCTCCGGTGATGAAGCTGGCTTCGTCGCTTGCCAGAAAGACGGCGGCGCTGGCGATGTCCTCCGGGCGACCCAGGCGCCCCAACGGAACCCGGGCCCGCCGACGCTCCCAGGCCTCTTCGGTCACCACGAGATTGGCGCCCTCCGTCGGCGTGGAGCCCGGCGCAATCGCGTTGACACGAATGTTGCGCGGGCCAAACTCTGCCGCACCGGAGCGGGTCATGCCCAGGACCGCCGCCTTGATGCCGCTGTACATAACCCCATGCTTCATCGCGAGCATGGATGATGGCGAGCCGATATTAATGATGCTGCCGCCGCCGGCCGCCTCCATGGGAGCCAGCACTGCCTGATAGCCCCAGACGACACCCTTCAAGCCGACATCGATCATGCGACCGATCATGTCTTCCGTCTGCTCCTCAAGCGGGCCGTAGCGGTTCCACATGGCATTGTTGACCAGGATGGTCACGCCACCCGACGCCGCTTGAAGCGCATCCACGGCTCGAAAGACATCTTCGCGACGCGCCACATTGCCGGCGATGCCCAGGGCACGGCCGCCCGCGGCTTCAATGGCCTCCACGGCCTGGTTGGCGATCTCTTCCTTCAGGTCGAAAACGCCGACAAAAGCCCCTTCCCGCGCGAAGGCAAGGCTGATCGCCCTACCGATCCCGCGTCCACCGCCGGTGACGAGCGCCACCTTTCCGGCCAGTCTTTGCATACCTGTCTCCCACTGCGGATCCCATGCCACGGCGCCCCTGCCCTCAAGGGCAGGCAAGGCTGTGGCTCCTGCGGAAGTCTCCTCCCTCCGCTGTCCTGCGCGGGAAAGTGCCGCGCTGGACTTGACGAGGAACATCCTGTCACGCAACGTCGCCGGAGAACAATTGCAATTCGTATGTGCGGTCGAATTTCACGGATGTGAAAGAGTGCCGTTCTGGGAGGACATTCGACATGCAGCCGTCGCAGGTAAAATCGGCCATGCGCGTTCTGGAAATTCTCGATTATTTCAAGCGGATAAGACAGCCGCGGGCGATGTCGGAGATCGCCGCGGCACTGCAGTATCCCCAATCGAGCACCACCGTGCTGCTCAAGACCCTGGTGTCCATGGGCTTCCTCAACTTCGACCGTCGCGAGAGACTGTATTTCCCGACGGTCAAGGTCACGGCGCTGGGGGATTGGGTGCCGCGCGCCCTGTTCGGCTCGGGCAAGGTGATCGAGGCCATGCGGGATGTGCACACCGCCACGGGCGAAACCGTGTCGATCAACACCAAGAACGATGTCTACCTGCAATATGTGCAAGTGATCCAGTCCGTCCATGCGCTGCGCTTCCATGTGAATGAGGGGGAACTTCGCCCGCTCACCCAATCCGCCGTGGGCTGGCTGCTGATGTCGACGATGAACGATGACCTGATCGACAATATCATCCGGCGCGCCAATATCGCCACGCAGGACGTTAGCAAACGGGTCAAGCTGCCCGAGATGATGGAGCGTATCCGCAAGATCAGGGCCCAGGGATATGCGTCGGTCGAGAATGTCCCCTTCACCGGTGGCGGCACCATCTGCGTCCTGCTGCCCATATGCATTCGCGACCAACCCGTTACCCTGGGGCTTGGCGGTGCGGCCGAACGCATTCGCCAGAACCATGATCGCTACCTCGCCGTTCTGCAGCAGGCGGCAAAGTCCGTCGAGCCCACGGATCCCTTCGACCAGCCGATCGAGATCGATTTCTGACGCTCCGCAACATTCTACGACTTGCCTTCGGCGAGCCTTGATGAGACCGGCACGGGTGGTTCGGCTGTGTCGGCTGCGCGAAGACGCTGCCTGAGGCTAGCCAATTCCCCGACGAAGCCCCGGCGGAAAAAGATCACCACCACCAGCAGAACGACCCCCTGGGCGATCAGGGCCCATTCGCCCAAGCCGGCCAGGAGATCGTTCATCACGATGATGATGGCCGCGCCGAACATCGGTCCGGTAAAGGTGCCAAGCCCACCCAGCAGCGTCATCAGGATGACTTCGCCCGAGATGTTCCAGGAGGCATCAGTCAGCGTGGCGAACTGGAAGACGGTCGCTTTCATGCTGCCGGCCAGGCCGGCAAGGGCCGCGGACAGAACGAAGGCAATCAGCTTGAAGTGGACCGTGTCGAAGCCAAGCGACTCGACCCGTGGTTCATTGTCCCGGATTGCGCGCAGTAGTTCTCCGAAGGGAGAATGCACGATCCGGTGGAAGGCCAGGATCGCGAGAACGGTAAAACCCAGGATGACATAGTAGAAGGTGAAGCTGTCCTTGACCTCGAAGAGGCCGAAGAGATTGTTGCGCGGAATGCCCTGCATGCCATTTTCGCCGCCGGTGAACGGCGCCTGAAGCAGCAGGAAGTAGACGAACTGGGAAATGGCCAGCGTGATCATGGCAAACTGGATGCCCTGCCGGCGGATGGCCAGCAGGCCGACGACCAGACCCAGGCCCGCCGAAAACACCATTCCCGCCAGGATCGACACCTCAACGGAGATCGAAGTCGTCTTCAGGATATGACCGGTTATGTAGGCCGAGGTGCCGAAAAACATGGCGTGGCCGAAGCAAAGAAGACCCGCATAGCCGAGCAGCAGGTTGAACGAGCTTGCGAAGATGACGAAGCACAGGATCACCATCAACAGCACCGGGTAGACGAAGAAGGGAGCGACCAGTGCCAGAACAGCGGCGATGACGGCGAGAATGATGTTTCTGTTCATGCTCAACCCCGATGGCTGGACTGGAAGACGCCGGCAGGCCGAAACAGCAGCGCCGCCATCATGAAGATGAAAACGACGACCGTCGCCGCTTCCGGATAGAAGACCTTGGTCAATCCTTCCACCAGGCCCAGAAGGTAACCAGTGACAATCGCGCCAAGGATCGATCCCATTCCGCCGATCACGACTATGGCGAAGACGACGATCATGACGCTCGACCCCATCGAGGGCGAGACCTGATAGATCGGAGCCGCCAGGACGCCTGACAGCGCGGCAAGCCCGGCACCGAAACCGTAGGTAAGGGTGATCATCTTTGGCACGTTGATGCCGAAGGTTTCGACGATATCAGGCTTCTCGTTGGCCGCGCGCAGATAGGCACCGAGCTTCGTATGCTCGATCAAGTACCAGGTGCCGAAACAGGTCACGAGCGAGAAGGCCACGACCCACAGACGGTAATAGGGCACGAACATGAAGCCCAGGCTGACACCGCCCGGGAAGGGATTGGCATAGGGAATGCCGGTCGCCCCATACTTCTGGCGCACAAAGCCCTCGACGATCAGGGCCACCGCATAGGTGGCGAGCAGGCCGTAGAGATGATCGAGGTTCTGCAAGGGACGCAGCAGCAGCCGTTCCATCACGACCGCCAGCATCGCGACCGCCAAGGGCGCGATGACGAGGGCGGCCCAGTAGGGCAGACCGAAGGTCGTCAAAAGCAGCCAGGCGATGAAGGCACCGATCATGTATTGGGCGCCATGGGCAAAATTCACGACGTTCATGAGCCCGAAGATAATGGCAAGGCCCATGCTGAGCATGGCATAGAACGAACCGTTGATCAGCCCGAGGAGCAACTGGCTGGCGAGTAGCTGGATGGACATGGTCACACTCCGAGATAATGCTGGATGCGCTGCGGCGAGCGGTCCAGTTCGTCCGCCGTCAGCACATCCGCGACCTGGCCGTTTTCGATGACCACGTGCCGGTCGGCGACGCGGCGCGCGAAGCGAAGGTTCTGCTCGACCAGGAGGATGGTGTAGCCGCGTGCCTTGATCTGGAGAATGAGATCGCGGATTTCCTGGACGACCACAGGCGCCAGCCCCTCGCTCGGCTCATCCAGCAACAACAGCCGGGCGCCGGTCCGAAGGATCCGGGCAATGGCCAGCATCTGTTGCTCGCCGCCCGAAAGCTTGGTGCCCTGGCTGTTGGCGCGCCGCTTGAGATTGGGAAAGGTCTCCAGCAGCTCTTCTTCCGCCATGCCACCCGGACGCAAGGCCGGCGGCAGCAGCAGGTTCTCCCGCACGGAGAGCGAAGAGAAGATGGCCCGTTCCTCCGGACAATAGGCGATGCCCTTGCGCGCGATCTCGAAGGTACGCCGGCCCATGAGGTTTTCGCCGTTGAGCGAGATCGATCCGGTTTTCTTGCGCAACAGGCCCATCAGCGCCCGCAGCGTGGTCGTCTTGCCGGCACCGTTGCGGCCGATCAGCGTGACCAGCTCGCCTTCCCGCACGTCAAACGAGATGCCATGCAGCACCTTCGATTCAGCATACCATGCATGCAGATCGCGCACCGACAGAAGGGCGGGTGCCGTAGCCATGGCGGGGTTTTGAGCGGTAGCAGCGTCACGCATCGTCTTCTCCCATATAGGCGGCCCGAACCTGCGGATCGGTGGAGACTTCGGCATAGGAGCCGTCGGCAATCACCTGGCCGTGCTGCAGAACCGTGATCCGGTCACAGAGCGTCGAAACCACCGAAAGATTGTGCTCCACCAAGAGAACCGTCCGACCTTTGGCGACCTCGCGGATCAGGTCAGTGATCGGCCCGATGTCCTCATGGCCCATGCCGGCCGTCGGCTCGTCCAGCAGCAGGAGTTCCGGCTCCAGCGCGAGCGTCGTGGCAATTTCCAGCGCACGCTTCTTGCCGTAGGACAGCGCCGAAGCCGTCAGATGGCTGGAATCGGCAAGCCCGACCTGGGAGAGCAGCTGCATCGCGCGGTCGTTCAGCGTCTCAATGGAGGCGAGCGGTCGCCAGAAGTGATAGGCCTTGCCATGGGTCTGTTGCAGCGCGACCCGCACATTCTCCAGGAGCGTCAGATTGGCGAAGGTGGCCGAGATCTGGAAGGAGCGCACGAGACCGAGCCGCGCGACGGCAGCCGGGCGCAGGCCCGATATGTCGGTGCCGTTGAAGGTGATCCGGCCTGAGGTCAGCGGCAGCGCCTTGGTCAACAGGTTGAAACAGGTGGTCTTGCCAGCTCCGTTCGGCCCGATCAGGGCATGGATCGAACCGCGCCGGATCGACAGGTTGAGGTCGCTCACCGCCAGGAAGGCGCCGAAACGCTTGGACAGGTTTTCTGCCACGAGAATATCATCCGTCGCGACGGATTGCTCTGCCCGCGGTGACCGCAAGACGCTTTGCATGCTGCATGCTCCTCCCAAACAAAGATCGTCCCGTCCGATGCTCCGCTCCCTCCAGGGCGCCGGCCGGGCATGGGTATGAATCAGCCCGGCAACCCGAGAACTGCCTTGGCCAGGATGTTGCGCTGGATCTCGTTCGAGCCGCCGAAGATGGCCGGAGCCCGCGCATCGAGAAACAGGTTCATGGCATCCACCGGCCCCGTTCCGGTCTCCAGGTCGTCGTTGTAGCGAGCTTCCTCACCCGCAAGCGCAAGCAGTTCGTCCGTGACCCGCTGGTAGAGTTCGGTGGCCACGATCTTCAGGATTGACACATCCGCACCCAACTCGCCGCCGGACCGCAGCACCTTGGCAAAGCGCTCGAAGGCGGAGCCGAGATCGTAGATTTCAAGCCGCAGCCGCGCATAGCGGGAAAGGAAGGCGGGATCATCGAAAGCGCCGCGTTCCTCGGCCAGCTTTTCAAGCCGCCCCAGGGCATATTCGGCTCGTGTCGGCGCCCCGAGGAAAATGCGTTCATGGCCGAGCACCGACTTTGCCAGCGTCCAGCCCTGGTTGACCTCGCCGACCAGGTTGCGGGCCGGCACGCGCACGTTGTCGAAGAAGACCTCGCAGAAGTCGGCCTCCTCGCGCAGGTTGGCAATTGGACGCACGGTCAGCCCCGGCGTCGTCATGTCGACCAGCAGAACCGAAATCCCGCGCTGCGGCTTCGCTTCCTTGTCGGTGCGCACCAGAACGAAGATCCAGTTGGCGCAATGGGCAAGCGTCGTCCAGATCTTCTGCCCGTTGATGACGAATTCATCGCCTTCCATGACCGCGCTCGTCCGCAGGCTGGCGAGATCGGAGCCCGCATTCGGTTCGGAATAGCCCTGGCACCAGATATGCTCGCCGGTGAGGATCTTCGGCAGGTATTCCGCCTTCTGCTCCTCCGTGCCGTGGTGGATGAGCAGCGGGCCAGTGAGGCCGATCCCATGATCTGGAATACGCGGGCAACCGAGCCGCCCCCACTCCTCGACATAGATCATGTGCTTTGCCGCCGAGAGGCCCATGCCGCCATATTCCCGCGGCCAGACCGGGGCGAGCCAGCCCTTGCGGGACAGCGCCTGATACCAGTCCTTGACCTCTTCATAGAGGGGTCGCTGCTTGCGGATGAAACGCAGTTCCGGCGGGCAGTTTTCATCGACCCAGCTGCGGAAAATCCGGCGGAATTCCTCGTCCGGCAGGCTGTTCCAGTCTTGGCTCATCAGATCGTGTCCTTGAATACAGGCTCGCGCTTTTCCAGGAAGGCCCGCATCGCCTCCTTCGAATCCTCGTGCTGGGTCATTTCGACCGTGAGGTTCTGTTCAAAGCGGTAGCCGTCCTTGAGGCCCATGGTCTCCACGGTGTTTATGGCGCGCTTGGCGAGCTTCAGCGCCGCAGGGCTTTTCGAGGAGATGGCGCGGGCAATCGCCATCGCCTCATCCATCAGCTTTTCGCGCGGCACGCAGGCCTCGATGATGCCGCGCCGGTAGAGCTCTTCCGCCGGCACGCGATAACCTGAGAGAACCATGCGCCGCGTCAGCGAATGCGGGAAAAGCCGCATCGTATGGCGCACGCCGCCCATCAGGCCGATATCGATTTCGGGCAGACCGAAGACGGCCGTGTCCGATGCCAGGATAATGTCGCTGCACACGGCCAGGCCAAGACCCGCACCAAGTGCGGGACCATTGACCGCCGCGATGACGGGCTTGTTGCACTCCATGATGCAAAAGCCCACCTCGCGGGTGCGGCGCAGGTGCCGATAGGTATCGCCGGGTTGCGCGCCGACGCTGCTGCGGGACTTGATGTCTGCACCGGCGGAAAACACCTTGCCGGCACCGGTCAAGACGATGACGCGCACGGTGGGCATCTCGTTCAGTTCATCGAAAACCGAAATCAGCTCCTCGACGAAATCCTTGGACTGCGCATTGACGGGCGGCGCATCCATGGTGACAACCGCGATGTGGTCTTCGATCGTGGTCTTGATCAGATTGTTGAGCATTTTGTCCTCCCGGCGCCCTCAGGCAGCCCTTTCCTCGCGCACAAACTGCAGCCGCAGGTCCTCCGCCTGGCCCAGCATGGCGCCCAGGTTGATGGCGCGCTTCAGATACAGGCCGATATCGCATTCGTCGGTGAAGCCCATGGCGCCGTGCAGATGGATGGCGCGTCGACCGATGAGGAATGCCGCCTCGGAGGCACGCGCCTTGGCCGCCAGTACGGCCAGCCGTGCTGCCTTGCCCTCGCCTCTTTCGAGCCTTTCGATGGCATTGACGACAGCCGAAGCCGCGAATTCCGCCTCGCCCCACAGATCGACCAACCGGTGCTGGATGACCTGGAAACCGGCAATCGGCTTGCCGAACTGGACGCGCTGCTGCGTATAGGCGGAGGTGATTTCAAACGCGCTGCTGGCATTGCCCGAGAGTTCGGCCGCCAGCGCGACGCGCGTGATTTCCACCGCCTCGTCGATGACAGTCCGCACATCGTTCCCCTGTGCCAGAACACTGTCCGCCGGCACCCGAACCGCGGAAAACGTGAGCGAGGATACCAGAGTGCCATCCACACCGGGCCGGTCAACGCGCTGCAACCCGTCACTACCAGCAGGCAGGCTCACCAGCACCGGCGTGTCGCCAAGGGCAGCTTCTATGATGAAATCGGTGGCAGATGCGGCGGCCTCCAGGAAGTCTAGCCGTCCGGAGAGCACAATCCCCCCATGATCGGCCGTCGCCATGGCGGCGCTACTGCCTTGCGACAGCGCTGGCGCGACAATGGACGTGCCCTCCACCAGGCCAGCGGCCAGGCGGGAAACCTCGTCACCGGGTTGGACACGGGCCAATAGCGCTGCGGACAGGACGGAGGCCGTGGCCAGAGGCGAGGGTATGAGAGCCCGGCCGAGGGCCTCGCTGATCACGGCCTGATGACGGATGGAAAGACCCGCACCGCCCAGGGCTTCCGGTAGGAGAATGCCGAGCCAGCCGTTTTCCGCCATGGCGCGCCACAGAGCGATGTCCATGTCGCCGCCGGAAGCCCTTATGGCCCGCATTCGCTGCGCACCCGGCCATCCCTCAGCGAAGGATGCGATACTGTCGCGCAGCATGGCGATAACGCCGTCATCGTCCTCCAAAATCAATTGGGGCATAGTTTGTCTCCTGACTGCAGGGGTAGAGGATGCCGGACGCACCGGCCCACCACCCTTTCAGTGTTTGAAGGTGAAATCCTTGAACTGCTCGCGAAGGCGGTTCTTCTGCAGCTTGCCGGTTGCCGTGTGGGGCAATTCCTCCACGAACACGACGTCATCCGGCAGCCACCATCGCGCCACCCGATCGGCCAGGAAGGCGAGGATATCCGCCCCGTCGACCGCCGCGCCCGGCTTGGCCACGACCAATAGCAGGGGCCGCTCCTGCCACTTGGGATGGGGCAGCCCGATCACGGCCGCCTCCTGCACGGCGGGATGGGCCACGGCCGCGTTCTCCAGATCGATCGAGCTGATCCATTCGCCGCCCGACTTGATGACATCCTTCGAACGGTCGGTGATCTGCACAAAGCCCTGCTGGTCTATGCTGGCCACATCGCCCGTCGCGAACCAGCCCTCGTCATCGAGCACGTCGCCGCCCTCGCCCTTGAAGTAGGCAGCAGCGACCCACGGACCGCGGACCTTGAGATCGCCCGATGTCTTGCCGTCACGCGGCAGCGGGCGATTGTTGTCGTCGGTGATGCGCACTTCGACGCCATAGATGACACGCCCCTGCTTCGCGCGCAGGGCAAATTGCTCGTCAAGCGTCAGCCCGTCATGCTGCGGCAGCAGGTTGCCGATCGTGCCCAGCGGGCTCGTCTCGCTCATGCCCCAGGCCTGGATCGTATAGGCACCCAGCTTTTCGTGCAGGCGTTCGATGATGGCGCGCGGGGCTGCCGAGCCGCCGATGACAATCCGGTCGAAACGCAGCCGGGAGAGATCGAGCTCGGGATGATCGTCCAGATATTTCAGGAAGCCAAGCCAGACCGTCGGCACGCCCAGCGACATGGTGCAGCCTTCGGCGGCCGCGAGCTCGAACAGGCTTTTGCCATCAAGCCAAGGACCCGGCAGAACCAGCTTGGCGCCGCACATGGCCGATGTGTAGGGAATGCCCCAGGCATTGACGTGAAACAGCGGCACCGCAAGAAGAATGCAGTCGCGGCTTGAGACCTTCAACCCGTCAGACGCACAGGCGGTGAAGGAGTGCAGGACCGTCGAGCGGTGGCTGTAGAGCACGCCCTTGGGATTGCCCGTGGTGCCGGAGGTATAGCAGAGCGAAGAGGCGCGCGTTTCCTCGAATTGTGGCCAATCGAGCTCGTCGTCCTGCTCGGCGACAAGGTCTTCGTAGCACAGGCAGTCTTCAAGACCGGCTGGCATATGCGCCCGATCCGTCATGACAACCAGCGTTGTGGTAAACTTCAGCTTCGGCCTGAGCCGCGCAACGAGTTCGGCAAAGGTGGTATCGAAGAACAGCACCCGGTCTTCGGCATGATTGATGATGTATTCGATCTGGTCCGGAAAGAGGCGCGGATTGACGGTGTGCAGCACCGCGCCCATGCCTGAAACACCGAAATAGAGTTCCATGTGCCGATGGGTGTTCCAGGCCAGCGTTGCCACCCGATCGCCGCCCTCGATTCCCAGCGCGATCAATGCCTTGGCAATCTTTGCGGCACGAGAGCGCAACTGGCTGTAATTCAGCCGCACGGTCTCCCCATCGCAATTGCGTGAGACGATCTCCGTCAGTGGATGATTGAGCGCAGCATGTTCGATCAAGGTCGAAATCAATAGCTGCCGCTCTTGCATCAAGGCGCGCATGTATCCTCCCGAATAGCTGTCGCGGGCAATTTCCTCCAACCGCCCGAACATGCCCAGAGCGTGGGTTCGCAGGCCGATATTGTCAAACCAAACTCATTCGCGAAGTAGAAATTCACGAGTGTGAAGTTTTTCCGGACTTTGCACCCATGAGCGCCCCGCCCTCACGACATCGCATGGGTCGCCGGCGAGCGATTTCGGATGCAAACTTCACCCATGTGAAAGAGGCCGCGGTCCTTTGACGGGCGCCGAACAATCAAAATATGGTCTGCGCCGTTGGGGATGGGAGGAAAACATGCCGAACGACAGTGACATGCTTGCGGAGTTGATGGATCGCGAGGCGATCCGCTCTTGTCTTTACACCTATTGCCGCGGGATCGACCGCGCTGATGAGGCAGCCCTTCGCGCCGCCTATTGGGAGGATGCGACGGATCGCCATGGCCCCTATCAGGGCAGCGCGAGCGGCTTCATAGAGTGGGCGATGAAGGCGCTGGCGAACACAGAGCGCAGCATTCACCAGATCACCAACGTCATCATCGACTTCGCACCCGGCGGTGCGGCGGTTGAATCCCAGTTTACCGCCTGGCAGCGCGCTCCGAACGCCGCGGGCATCATGCAGCAGATGTTCCTGATGGGCCGCTACGCGGACTGGTTCGAAAAGCGCGATGGCGTTTGGAAGATTGCGCGGCGCACCGTCATTTACGACTGGGTCGAAGAGCAGCCCTTGCCGGTCGGAAGCGAGAGCGAGCGCTTCGGCGTGCGCCAGCCGATCGGCGCGAAATGGCCTGAGGACGCGATCTACACCGTCTTCAGTGCAGACCGCCTCGAGCAGGCCTCATGACGACGACGATCACCCTGGAGCAACTGGGTGCGCTGGTCGGCCAGACCGTGGGGACCTCGGACTGGATGTCGGTGGATCAGCCACGGATCGATGCTTTCGCCGACGTGACGGAAGATCGCCAATTCATCCACGTCGACCCCGAGGCCGCCCGCGAGACGCCCTTTGGCGGCACCATCGCCCATGGCTTTCTGACCCTTTCGCTGCTCAGCCGCATGGTCGAAACAGGCCTGCCGGTGCTGGAACGGCAGACAATGAGCGTGAACTACGGCTTTGACCGGTTGCGCTTCCTGGCGCCCGTGCCGTCTGGTGCGCGCGTGCGGGCCCATTTCGGTCTTGAAGGCATAACACCCCGCAAGGGCGAGCAATATCTCCTGCATTACCAGGTGAATGTCGAGATCGAAGGATCTGAAAAGCCGGCGCTATCCGCCAACTGGCTCATCCTGTCGGCGCTTGCTTGAAGCGCCGGAACACATCTACGGAGAGAATGGAATGAATGATTTCAACGGCCGTGTGGCCATCGTGACCGGGGCCGGCAACGGTCTGGGCCGCAGTCATGCCAAGGGGCTTGCGCGTTTGGGTGCCCGCGTGGTGGTGTCGGATCTTTCCGCCAGCGCTGCGCAATCTGTCGTGGCCGAGATCGAGGCGGATGGCGGTCAGGCCATCGCCGCAGCCACGGATGTTGCTGACGCAGCGGCCGTCAACGCCATGGTGGAGCGAATCCTAGGCCAGTGGGGCAGGATCGACATTCTCGTCAACAATGCCGGCATCCTGCGCGACAAGAGCATGAGCAAGCTCACGCTCGAGGATTTCGAACTGGTGCTAAAGGTTCATCTCACCGGAACCTTCAACTGCATCAAGGCCGTGTGGGATCACATGAAGGCCCGCCAATACGGGCGTATCGTGCTGACGGCCTCCTCCTCCGGCATCTTCGGCAATTTCGGTCAGACCAATTACGGCAGTGCCAAGGCGGCCATGGTGGGCATGATGAACTGCCTTGCCATCGAAGGCGCGAAATATGACATCCGCGTCAACGCGCTGGCGCCGACGGCCGCAACCCAGATGACCGACGGCCTCCTGGCGCCCGAAGCCGCCGCCCTGCTCTCCCCTGAAACCGTCACGCCCGCCGTGCTCTATCTCGTGGGAGACAATGCGCCCACCAAGACCATCATGGGGGCTGGCGCCGGCGTCTTCGCGGTGACGGAAATCCGGGAATCCGAGGGCGTGTTCCTGCCGGAAGAGCAGCGCACACCCGAGGGCATTGCAGCGGCCATCGGCCGCATCCGCGACCAGTCGCACTCCAGGCCGATCGAAACCGCTTTCCAGCAGACGGCAAAATATGTCGAGATCGCTTCTGCGGCGATCGGCAAAATCAGGGCGTGAAAGGTAGGATCATGAAAGAAGCGGTTATCGTCTCAACGGCACGCACGCCGATCGGCAAGGCCTATCGCGGCGCCTTCAACGACACCCAGGCCCAGGCACTGGGCGGCCATGCGATCGCCGAGGCCGTTGCCCGCGCCGGCATCGATCCTGCTGAGATCGACGACGTCGTGATGGGGGCTGCCTTGCAACAAGGCTCGACCCACATGAACATTGCGCGGCAATCGGCGCTGCGTGCCGGCCTGCCCACCTCGGTCGCGGGCATGTCCGTGGACCGGCAATGCGCATCGGGCCTGATGGCCATCGCCATTGCGGCAAAACAGATCACCGGTGACGGAATGACCGTCACGGTCGGCGGCGGCGTTGAATCGATCTCGCTGGTACAGACGCCCCGGATGAACCTCGACCGCTACAGCGATCCCTGGCTGGTGGAACACCGGCCGGACACCTACATGTCCATGCTGGAGACAGCCGAGGTGGTTGCCGCCCGCTACGGCATTTCCCGCGATGTCCAGGACGAATACGCCTTTATGTCCCAACAGCGCACCGCGCGCGCCCAGGCCGACGGCCGTTTCGATGCGGAAATCGCGCCGATGAGCACGCTCATGCTGGTCAAGGACAAGACCACCGGGGTCGAAAGCCGCGTGCCCGTGCGACTTGAGAAGGACGAAGGCAACCGGCCAGAGACGACGCTTGAGGGCCTGAAAAGCCTGAAACCGGTCTTCGCCGATGGGCAACAGATCGCCACGGGCGCCTATATCACTGCCGGAAACGCATCACAGTTGTCAGACGGCGCTTCCGCAAGTGTGTTGATGGAGGCTGGGGAAGCGGAACGCCGTGGCCTTGCCCCGCTCGGCATCTACAGAGGCATTGCGGTCGCCGGCTGCGACCCCGACGAAATGGGCATCGGCCCCGTCTTCGCCGTGCCGAAGCTTTTGCGCCAGCACGGCCTCACGGTCGATGAAATCGGTCTCTGGGAACTGAACGAGGCCTTCGCGGTGCAGGCGCTCTATTGCCGCGATCGTCTCGGCATCGATCCCGACAGATTCAATGTCAATGGCGGCGCCATATCCATCGGTCACCCCTATGGAATGTCCGGCGCACGGATGACCGGCCATGCTCTCATCGAAGGCAAGCGGCGCGGGGTTCGCTATGTGGTGATTACCATGTGCGTCGGCGGTGGCATGGGCGCCGCAGGTCTGTTTGAGGTCTGCTGAGCAAGGTGGGCTTGCCGGCGCTTGATCTCGAAATTCCCCAAAGGTAACCGCGATCAACGCCATTGTTGATCGCGGCCGTGGGTCATGATCTCGCGGCTTTCGCTTCGAATGGAGATTTATGGCATTGCCGTATGGCAGCAGCCGCTGCTCGCCGCCTCTGCCTTGGGTGAGCAGCAATCCGCCTCGCGGTTGTCCCGGCTGTGGCCATTTTTCTCGGCCGGCAGGTCCATCGCAATGTTGGCATCGAAGAAGCCGTTCGGTTTCAGGGTGAAGCCCGCATATTCGACCGGCATGATCGGGAAATCCTCGGGCTTGCAGACATGGGTGTGACCGAAGGAATGCCAGAGAACCAGGTCGGCATTCTCGATGTTGCGGTTCTGGGCGACATATTTCGGCAATCCGTCGCCGCCGGCATGGACGTTCGGATAATCGCCGGAAGCATATTTTTCCGCCGGATCGAAGGCCGTGACCCAGATATGCTTCTTGGCAAAGCCACCGCGCTGGGCGACCGTCGAGCCCTCCTGCGCCAGCATCAACGGGCTTGGCATCACCACCATCTTGTAGCCCGGCGCCTTGCCGACGGAATTCTTCACATTCGGGTTCTGCACCTTCCAGTAGCGGCCCGTCTCGCCATTGGCGACAGCGGGTGAATCCAGTTCGCGCTTCAGCACCCGGGTCCTGGTGTCGAAGACATTGCCATAGGGGTTGTCGTCGCCCCAGGGACGCGGCACGAATTCATGCTCGGTCACGGTATTGCCGCCGCCGTCGACATCCATGTGCAGGCGGGCATTGAAGAAGTGCTGGTGGGTCGGGCCGCCGAGATCATCATCGACCATGCCGCCCCATTGGTAGGTTTCGCCGGGAGCGACGGCTGCCGTCTGGATGATGCCGGTGAGCTTTGCTTCGAGCTGGATCGTGCCGTCCTGGTAGAGATACCAATAGAAGCCGTAGTCGTAATTACCGACGGTCGCGAAGAAGGAAATGACGAGGCGACGCGACCGGCGGACTTCGAAGATGCCGTTGCGGAATTCGTAATGCTTCCAGAGGATGCCGTAGTCCTCCTCATGCATGCAGATGGCATTTTTCATCACCACCGGCTGGCCAAAATCATCTGCCGAGGGCACGTCGAAATAGTGGATGTGACCCAGGCAATCGCAGCCCAGCTCCAGGCAGTTGGCGAGACGTCCGAGGCCATATTCACCGGCATCGAAGGCGCTTTTCCAGAAGTGGTTGGCGGTCGGGTCGGCATAGGGCACCACCATTTCCGTCACCGAGGCACGGAAGACGATCGGGCGCAACTTGCCGCCATCCTTGATGCCGAGTTCATGGAGGACAAGACCCTCTCGCGGGGTGAAGCCGACGCGGAAGGACCAGTTCTGCCATTCGACATTCCAGCCATCGACGGTGAAGCTCGGCCCATCAGGCTGAACGATATCGAGGGGTTTCAGGCCTTGGCGCGTTTCCGGAAAGGCCTCCTGGCCGTAATTGCGCTTCTTCTTGCGCACCGGAATGATCTTCTCGTCATCCACGAGGTCAACGACCTGGTTCTTCACCAGGTCCACCACGGCAACAACGCCTTCGATCGGATGAGAATAACCGTTGTCGCGGATGTCTTCGCGCCAGTAAGAGACGGCGCGGACGATGCGCTGGCCCTTCTCGAATTCCAGGCCAAAATAGCCTGACGAGAAGGGATCGATCTGCACGAGCGGGATATCCTCATCGGTGATGCCCCGCTTCTTGACCGCCGCGATCCAGCGCGGGTCGGATTTCACCGTCGCCTCGACGGTCTCGAATTCACAGAGCATGACCGGCGGCTGACCATAGGGGAGTTCGTCATGGGCAAGGCGCTTGTGGTCGGTCACGCGCTTGGTCTTCAGATCGACGATGCTCTCATGGGTCTCGCCGGTGGTGATGTCGAGCGAGAGGATGAAGGCGAGGCGCGCCAGCGGCTTGCCGGTCCGGAAGGCGGTGAGATCCGCCTTGGTTGGCTCTTCGAGCCGGATGATCGGAAAGCGGATGGTCTCGGCCAGTGCCTTTTCGTCCTTGAGGATCGCGACGGCTTCGGCGATTTCATTGAGGCTCAGGGGATCGAGCGGATGGCGGATGGTGTCGACGACAGCGTCCATGGGAGCGTCCTTTAGGCAAAAGAGTTGGGAAGATCAGGGTGGCGCAGGCACGCCACCCCAAATCGTGTCAGCCGCGGCCGGAGCAGATCTCGGTCTCGATCATTGGCATGCCGTGGATGCAGAAGAGATTGCAGAAGGCATGCGCCTCGGCGGCGAGCAGGATCGTGGCTACGGTCAAGGCAATGAGGGACGCGAAGAGCCAACGGTCAGTGGAGGGACGTGTGAGTAGCGCGATCATTCGAAGGCCTTTCCGAGGGAGGCGTAGAGCTGCGGCTTTGCCTTGCGGATCTGCATGGCGAAGGCAGCACCCACGAGGCCCACAAGCACGATCAGATAGGGGAAGGACTTGACGATGAGGCTTTCGGACCCCGAGAGCAGCGAGAGATTGGCGATCACCAGTCCCAGCGCGCCGAGCAGGCCTGCCAGTCCGAGCGCAGGCGCTATCATCGTCGTCCACGGGCCATAGCCGGTCTTCACCTTGCGGAAAAACAGGATGATGGCGACCGATACCAGGGCCTGAACAGTCAGGATGCCGATGACCGCCAGCGCCGACATCCAGGAAAAGACGACCGTATAAGGATCGGCACCGGCCAGGATAAAGAGCGCCAGCACGATCGCAGCAATCGCGCTCTGCAGCATGCCGGCGACATAGGGCGAGCCATGCATCGGATGCACCTTGCCCAGCAGCTTAAAGGCAAGGCCTTCGCGGCCAAGGGCAAAGAAGTAGCGGTTCAGCGTGTTGTGGAAGGAGAGCACACAGGCAAACAGGCTGGTGATCAGCAGGATGTTCATGACCTGCGACGCCCAGGGACCGAGAATGCTGTCAGTGGCTGCGAAATAGAAGGCTTCCAGACCAGCCGCCGCCGTCGGCTGCACGGCCGCCGGACCGTAGAACTGGACGATTGCCCAGGTTGAAAAGGCATAGAAACCGGTGATCAGCAGCACCGCAACGTAAGTGGCACGCGGAATGGTCTTTTCCGGGTTCTCCGCTTCCTCGCCAAAGATCGCGGTCGCCTCGAAACCGATATAGGAGCCGACAACGAAGACCAGCGCAACACCAAGGCCGGGTGCAAACACGGTGGCGGGCGAAAACGAGGTAAACCCAAAACCTTCGGGTCCGCCGCCCGCCAGAACGATGCCGATATCGAGCAGCAGCAGGATGGCAATTTCGGCGATCATGCAAATGCCGAGAATGGCGCCCGAGAAGGCGATGTTGCGCTGGCCGCAGACATGCACGACAACGAGTGCGGCAAACGACCAGACCCACCAGGGCAGGTCCGCGATCGGCGCCATGGCACCTGCCATGAAGACGCCGAACAGGCCGTAGACGGCGATCTGCACGGCGGAATAGGTGACGAGCGCCATCAGCGCCCCGCCGACGCCGGCCGGCTTGCCGATGCCATGGGTGATATAGGTGTAGAAGGCCCCGGCGCCGCCGACATGGCGGCTCATGGCGGTGAAGCCGATCGAGAACAGCAGATAGAGAATACCGGCGAGCACGAAGGCGCCGGGAACGCCTGCACCATTGCCGAAGGCAAAGGCGGCCGGCGTGGCACCGACCACCGCGGTCAAAGGCGCGGCCGCGGCGACAACGAAAAAGACGATGTGAGCGAGGCCGACGGAATTCTTCGCCAGCCGGTCCTTGGGACCATCCGCAATAGATTGTATTGTCATGAGAACCCCTCTTGTGCTTGATTTCCGTCAAGAGGGTAGGCGCGACATTCTGGTCTCGAAATTGCAGTTCATGCCATTGAATCGATAAACCGCGCCACGCGGCTGTTTCAGGATGGTGAAAATGGCAGTTGCATCGGAAATGAACAGGCAGATGCTCGGAATTGCATCCATCCGGGCCTCGGTACTTGCGCCGCTGGTCGACCAGATCGACCGGCGCAGCGGCAAGACCGACCTTTTGCTGGCATCCCATGGCATCCTGCGCAGCCAGCTCGACGATCCCCATGCCATGATCCCGATGGCCCGCTATGTCGCGATCTTCGAGGATGCGGCACTGGTCGCCGAGGAGCCATCACTCGGAGCCCGGCTCGGCACGCTGTTCAAGCCCAGCGATATCGGCCCGATCGGTGTCTTGTTTTCGATCTCGGGCACGATCCGCATCGGCTTCGAGCGCCTGGCGAAATACGTCAACACGGTGCAGAGCGCCACCAGTTCCGGCATCTTCGAAGAAGAAGGCAACCTGGTCTGGACCTACCGGCTGGAGGATCCGACCATGTGGCCGCGCCGGCAGGACAGCGAATTCTCGCTGGTCGCTTCCTGCCAGCTCGTCCGCTCCTGCTTCGCCAAGAGCTGGAAGCCGCTGGAGGTGCATTTCGAGCACATGGCACCGCGGGATCGCTCCGTCCTGGAGCGCATCTTCCGCTGCCCGCTGAAATTCGGGGAAACTGCAAACCGCATTATCGTCGCCGGGAGCGATGCAAACCGGCTTTACCGCAAGGAAGATCCCGCCCTTTCGGCCGTTCTCGAACACCATGTCGCCGAGCTGGTCGACAAGACAAGACTGCCAGATAGCATCAAAGAGCGGGTGCGCGGACTGATATCCATCTATCTCGGCCACAAGCCCGTCACCCTTGACGCGATCGCGGCGGACCTCCGGATCTCCGAGCGCACCTTGCAGAGACGGCTTGCCGAGGAGGGGACGTCGCTGAGAGACCTCATTAGAGAAACGCGGGCGACAATAGCGGCGACAAACATGCAGGCAGACGTGCAGATGGCACGGATCGCCGAAGTCCTCGGCTATGCCGACTCCACCGCTTTTTGGCGGGCACGCAAGTCCTGGGAGCGGCACATCAGGAAACCCGGGTAGTCGGTTCCGGGCTGCGGATATCTCCATACGCATTGGCGGCGGGCGGATGCGGCGGCTCATCGGCTCCCCCCTGGCGTGACTTGCCATGGGGTGTTCGGCGCATGAAACAGCGTCTTCCAGCACGTCACCCATCGCGCCACAGCACCTTGACTGCCATGGTCGCGGCGGACGTCCGCTTTTCCACCATCAGCTTGTTGAAGATCTGCTCCAGGTGCTTGTTGACGGTGCGGGGCGACATGTCGAGGATTTCGGCGATCTCCTTGTTGGATTTACCGTGCGCGATCCAGAGCAGCACCTCGGCCTCGCGCAGCGTGACGCCGAAGGCTTTTGAAAGCTGCTCTTCATCGGTGCCGCGATGCCGATCGATCAACCGCAACAACACCTCCTCGCCGCGATCATCCGAAAGAAGGCGAAACTCCAGGTCCTGGCCGTTTCGCGAATGACGCAGCGCATTACGGTTCAAGGGACCATGGCCGGCCTCGTCGGACTGCGACAGCCAGCCGACCACCTCCCAGGGAAGGTAGGCGCCAGGGTCGGAGCGAATGCCGGCACGATGCAGCAGGTCGGAAGCCTGTTGCGTGGACCAGAACACCTTGCCGTTGCGATCGCAGGCGACGATCCATCGCCCGGTGGAATCCAGTGCCCGGCTGGCCGAACGCGCCCGGCGAGCATTGCCGAGATGGACACGCATCCGCGCGAACAGCTCGTTCAGCTCGATCGGCTTGGAGACGAAATCCACCCCGCCGGCCGCCAAGGCTCGCACCACATGTTCGCTTTCGTTTAAGCCGGTCATGAAGATGATGGGAATGTCCTCGAAGCCACGATCGGCCTTCAGGATCTGGCAGGTCTCGAACCCGTCGAGCCCCGGCATGACCGCATCCATCAGCACGATATCGGGCGAGCCGCTATTGGCCATGGTTATCGCATGACGCCCGCTACTGCTGGTCAACACCTCCATGCCTTCGAGACGCAGCGCATCCGACAGCATCATCAGGGTGTCCTGGGAATCGTCGACCACCAGCACGCGATTGCTTTCTCTGGCATCAGACATGGGCTACCTCTTCAATCACCGCCATGAAGTCGCGCAAACGATGATGGGCGACCAGTTGGCGCATGTGGGCGCAAAAGCGCGCCGTTGCGGGGGATGATGCTTCGATGTCATCCAGCGTCGCCTCGATCGAGCGAACGAAACCCGTTTGGCCGAGGGTCCGCAACTGCTTGAGCTTGTGCGGTTCGGGCAGTTCGGATGACGCAAACACCGGTGTCAAATCAGGCTCATCGACGCCATCGGCGGCATGAACCCAGGTCAGCGACAGCAGCGTGGCAAGCTGGTCGAACAGTTCCTCGAAGCTGAAGGGCTTGGTGAGATAGGCGTTATAGAGCTCGGCCGATTCCGGCTTGGTGCGATCATTGCCGGCATCGGCTGAGAGCATGATGATCGGTAGGTCCCGGCCGATGCGCTTCCTGGCCCGCCGTGCCACTTCCCAGCCCGACATCCCCGGCATGGCGATGTCGAGCACCAGGAGATCGGGCCTGTAGAGCGACAATGCTGAGAGGCAGGCCGGGCCATCAGCGGTCGAGATCACGGTGAACCCCAGGGGTTTAAGCGCATCCTCCAGCAAGCCGCTGAGGCTTCGGTCATCGTCGGCAACCAGCACGGTGCGGCGCGGTCCCTCATAGCCACTGATGCTGGCGACCATGGATGTGGCATCCTCGACCCCGGTGGCCGATGACAGCAACAGGCGAACAGACACGAAGGTGCCTACACCAGGCCGGCTTCGCACGACAAGCTCGCCGCCCATGATCTCGACCAGAAGCTTGGTGATGGTCAGGCCCAGTCCCGTGCCCGGCGGGCGCATGCCGTCGGAGGGATGCTCGGCGCGTTCGAACGGCAGAAAGACGCGCTCGAGATCGGTTTCGCGGATGCCGACACCGGTGTCCTCGATCTCGAAGGTGGCAACCTGGTTGCGATAGCTGACAGTCAGCGTTACCCGGCCGTGACCCGTGAACTTGATGGCGTTGGACAAGAGGTTGATGAGCACCTGCCGCAACCGCTTCTCATCGGTGAACACGTAATCCGGCATGGAGGACGGCGCGCGGAACTCGAAGTCTATGCCCTTGGCCTGCGCCTGCAGCGTGAACATGTCGACGATCTGGTCGAGAAAGGGCTTGAGAGCGATCTTGTGGCGAAAGATTTCAAGCTTGCCTGCCTCGATCTTGGAAATGTCGAGCAGGCCTTCGATCATGTCAGCCAGATGCTCGCCGCTGCGCTTGATGGTCCGGGCGGCATTGTGGATATAGCCAGGAAGCCCCTTCTGCCGGTCGAGCAGCTGGGCATAGCCGAGAATGGCGCTGAGCGGCGTGCGCAGTTCGTGGCTGAGGCCGACCACATATTTGCTTTTGGCGATGTTGGCCGATTCCGCCACTTCCTTCGCCTTCTGCAACTGCCGGTCGGTTTCCTCATGGGCGCGTATCTCGTCCATCAGCAAACGGGTATGGCGGCGGGCTTCATCCTCGGCAAATATCCGGCTCTCCTGCGCCAGCACGAACAGCCAGACGATGATGCCCGATATGATGAAGACGATGATGAACAACTTCCAGAGCACGGTCGCAATCTGTTCGGCCGGCAGGTTCCGGTCCAGCGTACTTTGGAAATAGATGAGCCAGAAGACCAGCCCGATCAGCGCCGTGACGATCGTCAGTATGGTCAGATAGCGCGCCAACCGGCTTTCCAGGAAGCCGGCGAACCGATGCGGCAGATAAGCGCTGGTGAAGCTGCGTAACTGATCCATCAGCCGCGCATCCGGCTTGCAGGCATCCATGCAGCGGGCATCAAGCGAACAGCAGAGGGAGCAGATCGGTCCCGAATAGATGGGGCAGCGCGCCATGTCCTCGCTGTCGAAATGATGCTCGCAGATACAGCACTGGATTGCCTCGGCGCTTTTCCAGTCGGTTGAGGACTGGCGGGCGAGATAGAACCGTCCCTTCGTCAACACGGCCAGAACAGGTGCCACGACAAAGGCGGCCAGAAGGGCGACATAGATATAGACGGATGCCAGAACAGGCCCGAGGAAGCCGAAATAGGCCACGAGACCCGCAAGGGCCGAAATGATCATGGCACCGAAGCCGACAGGGTTGATATCGTAGAGATGCGCCCGCTTGAACTCGATCGAACGCGGCGACAAGCCCAGCGGCTTGTTGATGACCAGGTCGGCAACGATGGATCCCATCCAGGAGACCGCCAGGATCGAATAGAGGCCGAGCGTCTGTTCCAGCGCCTTGTAGACGCCGAATTCCATCAGCAGCAAACCAAGCATGACATTGAACACCAGCCAGACCACGCGACCCGGATGGCTGTGGGTCAGTCGCGAAAAGAAGTTCGACCAGGCGATCGATCCCGCATAGCTGTTGGTCACGTTGATCTTCAGCTGGCAGATGATGACGAAGATGCCCGCAAGCCCCAGCGCCAACTCCGGCGAGCCCAGCATTTCGCGAAACACGCTCAGATACATCTGTGTCGGATCAGAGGCATCCTCGAAGCTCACGCCGTGCTGGAAGGCATAGAAGGCGAGAAATGAACCTGCAAAAATCTTCAACCCGCCGATGACAACCCAACCGGGACCGGCAAAAAGCAGCGCCGCCCACCAGCGAAGCTGGTTCTGCCGGCTGCGTCGCGGGAGAAAGCGCAGGAAGTCGACCTGTTCGCCAATCTGCGCCACCAGCGAGAAGAGAACGGCCGAGGCCGCCCCGAAATGCACGATATCGACCTGGCCATCAGGCGCACCCAAAAGCCCGGAATAGCCCGTCCATTGCCTCACGGAAGAATGGCTCTGCAGCGCGATGAACACAAAGGGCGCCAGCTGGAGCACAACCCAGAATGGCTGGGTCCAGGCCTGAAATCGGCTGATGAACGTAACCCCGTGGGTTACCAGCGGAATGATGACGAGAGCGCTGACGATATAGCCGAAGGGAAGCGGCAGGCCGGTGCACAATTGCAGGGCCGTCGCAACGATTGCCGCCTCTATCGCAAAGAAAATAAAGGTGAAAGTCGCATAGATCAGCGATGTAACGGTTGAGCCGAGATAGCCGAAACCGGCGCCGCGGGTCAGGAGATCGATATCCACGCCATACTTGACGGCATAGTAGGCAATCGGCACGCCCATCAGGAAGATGATGCCGCAACACACGAGAATGGCGGTCGCGGCGTTTGCAAACCCGTAGTTGAGTGTGATCGACCCTCCAATTGCCTCAAGCGCCAGAAAGGAGATTGCGCCGATTGCGGTATTGGCAATCCGCCAGTTGGAAAAGCGGCGAACCTTGTAGGCGGTGAAGCGCAGCGCATAGTCTTCGAGGGTCTGGTTGGCGACCCACTTGTTGTAGGTTCTGCGATTTCGCGGAATGCGCCCCGTTTCGTTCAACCCATCGCCTCCATCCTGTCAGGGATCAAGAATGCACTGCACAAATCGGACGACAAGGGGATCACAGATCCTGGCGCAGCGCATTGTTCTGCAGCATCCGAAATATCTTTGCCGGCTATTTGCCCCGCCGAAAATTCATCTTTTTCTTCAAAGCGGTAATCGTTTCGTTCCCATCCATTGACTGCATGCTACGGGCAAAACGCACCAGGGCCAATACGTCAAATACTCCATTGTTGCATCGCGGCAATCCTGTCGAAACTCGCGTCAGTTGGCGGTTCACAAGCCAGCTCAGATGAACATCGAGCGAGATGAGAGGCTTTGCTATGAGGGACGATACCACCAGAAACACACTGTCCGTGAAGCGCAGGACGTTGCTTGCGGGAATTGCCAGCCTGTCGCTGCTATCCATGGCCGGGCTACCGGCGCTGGCCGTCGACTATCCGACCGCCACGGTCAACACCACGGGGCTGTCCGTGACCGACGACACGGTGAAGGTCGGCATTCTGCACTCGGTTACGGGCACCATGGCGATCAGCGAAACCGGTTCGGTTCAGGCCGAGAAACTGGCGATCGAGCAGATCAATGCCATGGGCGGCGTTCTCGGCCGCAAGATCGAGTTTGTTCAGGAAGACGGTGCTTCCGACTGGCCGACCTTCGCCGAAAAGGCGAAGAAGCTCTTGGTTCAGGACAAGGTGGCTGCAGTCTTCGGATGCTGGACCTCGGCGTCGCGCAAGGCCGTGCTGCCGGTATTCGAGCAGTATAACGGCATGCTGTACTACCCCACCTTCTATGAAGGCCTCGAAGAGAGCCCCAACGTCATCTATACCGGACAGGAAGCAACCCAGCAGATTCTTGCCGGCATCGACTGGGTGGTAAAGGAAAAGGGTGCCAAGAGCTTCTACCTGCTCGGCTCCGACTACATCTGGCCGCGCACCTCCAACAAGATCGCCCGCAAGCATATCGAGAAGCTTGGGCTGGAAGTCGTCGGCGAGGAGTATTATCCGCTCGGACATACCCAGTTCAACTCGGTGATCAACAAGATCAAGTTGAAGAAGCCCGATGTGATCTATGCGATCGTCGTCGGCGGCTCCAACGTCGCCTTCTACAAGCAGCTCAAGGCAGCCGGTATCGACCTCACCAAGGAAAAGCCGCTGCTTCTCACCATCTCGGTCACGGAGGACGAAATCCTCGGCATCGGCGGCGAGAACATCAATGGCGCCTATGCCATGATGAAATATTTCCAGAGCCTCGACAACGAGAACAACAAGACCTTCGTCTCCGAATTCAAGAAGATGTGGGGCGACAACATCGTAATCGGCGACGTGACCCAGGCCGCCTATCTGGGCCCGTGGCTGTGGAAGGCCGCTGTCGAGAAGGCAGGCTCGTTCGACATCGACAAGGTGAAGGCAGCCTCCCCCGGCATCGAGCTTACCACTGCGCCGGAAGGCTATGTGAAGATCCACGAGAACCATCACCTCTGGTCGAAGGCCCGTGTCGGCCGCGCCAAGACCGACGGTCAGTATGAACTGGTTTACGAGACCAGCGATCTCATGGAACCCGATCCGTTCCCCGAAGGCTATCAATGAGCCTCGCCTGACGCGCTGCCCTGCCCCCGGGGCATGATGCCGAAAAGTGGACGCGGTTTTCGGTCCACATCATGCCCTACTATTTGAAGCTAGAGCGGATTCAGATTTTAGGTCGATCCGACCTAAAATCATCCGGCTCTAGCCAGGGCAGCGCCTTTTCTTCCGTCCGACCAGAAGACACCAGCTTCCAGCACGCGAGGCCATGATGATTGGCGACTATACGATTGGCGAATTCACTTCGATCCTGGCCATGCAGGGCTTTGCAGGCCTCAGCCTCTTCTCCGTCTTTGTCCTGATGGCGCTGGGCCTGGCGATCATCTTCGGGCAGATGGGCGTGATCAATATGGCGCATGGCGAGTTCATGATCCTCGGCGCCTACATGACCTATCTGTGCTCGCATATCGTCACAGAATATGTGCCCTTCCTCTTTCCGATCTACTTCTTCATTGCCATGGCGATCGCCTTCGTCACGGCCTTCGGCCTCGGTGTGCTGGTGGAGTGGGGCATGATCCGGTTCCTCTACCGAAGGCCGCTCGACACCTTGCTCGCCACCTGGGGTCTGTCGCTGATTTTGCAGCAGCTTTATCGCTCGGTGTTCGGTGCCCGTGAAGTGGGCGTCACCCTGCCGGACTGGATGATGGGTTCGATTGCGCTCACCGATATGATCGAGATCCCGATCAACGGTCTCTTCGTGATGGCACTGACACTGCTGGTCTCCTTCGCCGTCTATTTCATCCTGTTCCGCTCGGCCTGGGGCAAGCAGGTGCGCGCCGTGTTGCAGAACCGGGTGATGGCCGGCGCGGTCGGCATCAATACCAAGCGCGTCGACCGCCTGACCTTCGGCCTGGGTTGCGGCATTGCCGGCATTGCCGGGTCGGCCTTCACGATGATCGGCTCCACCGGTCCGACGGCCGGCCAGCTCTACATCGTCGATACCTTCCTCGTGGTGGTGTTCGGCGGCGCGGGCAGCCTCATCGGCACCATCGCGTCCGCCTTCACCATCAGCCAGGCCCAGTCGACCATGGAATTCTTCATGAGTGGATCGATGGCCAAGGTGCTCACGCTGCTCACCGTGGTCGGCATCCTGATGCTGCGCCCGCAGGGCCTGTTCACGCTCAACATCCGTCGCTGAGGAAACCGATGATGAAAACCGAAAGCCTTCTCTTCAACCGGCAGGGCTGGATCGCCTTCGCCATCCTCGCGGCCCTGATCCTGGTCGTCATGCCCATGAGCGTCGATGTCTTCCGCCTCAATCTCGTCGGCAAATACCTCACCTATGCCTTCGTGGCGCTGGGACTGGTGCTCTGCTGGGGAACGGGCGGCATTCTCTCGCTCGGCCAGGGCATATTCTTCGGGCTCGGCGGCTACTGCATGGCGATGTTCCTGAAACTGGAAGCCTCCACGCCAGAGGCGACCAAGATCCAGTCAACACCTGGCATTCCCGACTTCATGGACTGGAACCAGCTTACGGAACTACCCTTCTGGTGGCAGCCATTCCACTCGCTGACCTTCACCCTGATCGCCATCATCGCCATACCCTCGATCTTCGCCTTCATCATTGGCGCGGCAATGTTCAAGCGGCGCGTGGGCGGCGTCTACTTCGCCATCATCACCCAGGCCATCGCAGCGATCCTGACGATCCTGATCATCGGCCAGCAAGGCTATACCGGCGGCGTCAATGGCATCACCGATCTCAGGACCATGCTCGGCTGGGACATCCGCACGGACGAGGCCAAGGTCATCCTCTACTTCGTTAACGCTGTCCTGCTGCTTGGCTGCCTGCTTTTGGCGCAGGCCGTGCGCATCTCCAAGTTCGGCAGGCTGCTCGTCGCCATGCGCGACCGGGAAGACCGGGTTCGCTTTTCCGGCTATGACGTCGCCAGCTTCAAGATCTTCATCTTCTGCTTTGCAGCGGCGCTTTCGGCCATCGGCGGCGCCATGTTCACGCTGCAGGTCGGGTTCATGTCGCCGTCCTTCGTCGGGATCGTTCCATCGATCGAGATGGTCATCTTCTGCGCTGTCGGCGGCCGGTTGTCACTGTTCGGTGCAGTCTATGGCGCCCTGATCGTCAACGCCGCGAAGACATCCTTCTCCGAAAGCTTCCCCGAACTGTGGCTGTTTGCGATGGGTGGCCTGTTCATCGCCGTCGTCATGGCCTTCCCCAACGGACTTGCCGGCCTTTACCGCGACCACGTCGAGCCAATGCTGCAGCCGATCTTCGGACGGTTGCTGGGCGGGCGTCCCACCGTCATCGCCACGTCCAACTCCGCCAACTGAGGATCATGCCATGCTGGTTACAGAGCCACAGAAGGACTTTCTGCTCAGCGTCGAAAAACTCACCGTCTCCTTTGACGGCTTCAAGGCGGTCAACGATCTCTCATTCTACGTCGACGAAAACGAGATCCGCGTGATCATCGGCCCGAACGGCGCCGGCAAGACCACGGTGCTGGACCTGATCTGCGGGCGCACCAAGGCAACGGAAGGGTCCATCCAGTTCAAGGGCAAGGAACTGACGGGCATGCGCGAGCATGAAATCGTGCATGCCGGTGTCGGCCGCAAGTTCCAGAATCCATCGATCTATGAGGACCTCACGGTCTTCGAGAACCTGGAACTTTCCTTCCCCCGCGGACGTGATGTTTTCGGCGCGCTGTTCTTCCGTCGGGACGCAGAGGTCAGAAACCGCGTCGAGGAAGTCGCGGAACTGATCTTCCTGAAGGACCACCTGAACACGGAAGCGGCGATCCTCAGCCACGGCCAGAAACAGTGGCTCGAGATCGGCATGCTGCTGATCCAGAGCCCCAAGCTGCTGATGCTGGATGAGCCGGTGGCCGGGATGAGCGTGGCCGAACGCATCAAGACCGCCGAACTGCTCAACACCATCATCCGCAACCAGTCGGTGATCGTCATCGAGCACGACATGAAGTTCGTCGAGGACATCGCCCACCGCGTGACGGTCCTGCACCAGGGCAAGGTTCTGTCGGAGGGCTCCATGGAGCGCGTCAAGAACGACCCAAAAGTCATTGAAGTCTATCTCGGCCATTAGGAGACCGTCATGCTCGCAGTCGAAAACCTCCACGTTTCCTATGGCCAGAGCGAAGTGATCCACGGACTGGATTTCGCGCTCAAACCGGGCGAGATCGTTGCCATCATGGGCCGCAACGGCATGGGCAAGACCACGCTGATGAAGTCCCTGATGGGCATCGTTCCCTCAACCAGGGGCGTGATCCGCATCGGAGGGACTGAGGTGGAGGGCATCGAGAGCTATCGCCGGGTCGCCGCCGGCCTCGCCTATGTGCCGCAGGGCCGCATGATCTTCTCGGCCATGACGGTGAAGGAGAATATTGAGACGGGGCTCACGGTGACCGGCGAAACCTCCGTCCCGGATCACATCTACGAACTGTTCCCTGTCCTGCTTGAGATGAAGAGCCGCCGGGGCGGCAATCTCTCCGGCGGTCAGCAGCAGCAACTCGCCATCGCCCGTGCGCTCGCCTCCAAACCGAAGGTCTTGCTCCTGGACGAACCGACCGAGGGTATTCAGCCCTCCATCATCAAGGAAATGGCCAGGACGCTTTGCCGCATTCGCGATGAGATGGGCCTTTCGATCCTGGTTTCCGAACAGGTGCTGAGCTTCGCGCTCGACATGGCCGACCGCGTGCTGGTCATCGAGAAGGGCGAGATCGTCCACGAGAGTGCACGCCAGGGCATCGACGAACAGAAAGTCGCCAGCTTCCTGTCCGTCTGACGGCAACGGACACATCAATCGCCACAACCAAGGAAGGAGTATCTGCGATGACGGAAACATTGATCGAGGTGGACCTTAGCACCTCGCCGCATACCAACGAGAAGATCCACAACCGCTGGCATCCCGACATTCCGATGGCGGTCTGGGTGGAGCCGGGTGACGATTTCAAGATCGAGACCTATGATTGGACCGGCGGCCAGATCAAGAACGACAATGACGCGTCCGACGTCCGCGACGTCGAGCTTGAGCAGGTACACTATCTCTCCGGTCCGATCGGCGTGAAGGGTGCCGAGCCGGGCGACCTGCTGGTGGTCGACATCCTCGACATCGGCGCCAAGCAGGACTCGCTCTGGGGCTTCAACGGCTTCTTTTCCAAGCAGAATGGCGGCGGCTTCCTGACGGAGCATTTCCCGCAGGCACAGAAATCCATCTGGGATTTCCATGGCATGTTCACGTCATCCCGCCATGTTCCCGGCGTGAAATATGCGGGCCTCATCCATCCCGGCCTGATCGGCTGCCTGCCAGATCGCAAGATGCTCGACATGTGGAACGAGCGCGAAAAGGCGCTGAAGGCCACCAATCCAACGCGCGTTCCGCCGCTTTGCGAACTGCCGAACACAAAATCGGCGCATATGGGCCAGTTGAAGGGAGAGGCGCGGGACAAGGCTGCCGCCGAGGGCGCACGCACGGTTCCGCCCCGCGAGCACGGTGGCAATTGCGACATCAAGGATCTGTCGCGCGGATCCAAGATCTATTTCCCTGTTTATGTCGATGGTGCCGGCCTCTCCATGGGCGACCTGCACTTCAGCCAGGGCGATGGCGAAATCACCTTCTGCGGTGCCATCGAAATGGCCGGCTGGCTCCATCTGAAGGTCAGCCTGATCAAGGGCGGCATGGCCAAATACGGTATCAAGAACCCCATCTTCAAGCCTTCGCCGATCACCCCCAAATACGACGACTACCTGATTTTCGAAGGCATCTCCGTCGATGAAGGCGGCAAGCAGCACTATCTCGATGTCCACATCGCCTATCGGCAGGCCTGCCTCAACGCGATCGAATACATGACGAAGTTCGGTTATACCCGAGCCCAGGCCTATGCGATCCTCGGGACTGCGCCTGTGCAGGGGCACATTTCCGGCGTGGTCGACATCCCCAATGCCTGCGCGACGCTGTGGCTGCCGCTCGACATCTTCGAATTCGACATGACGCCAGGGGCCGAAGGGCCGAAGAAGTTTCTCGACGGCTCGATCGATATCCCGCTCGCCCCCGATCTGTGACGAGGAGCCGGGGCGGAGAAGCGTCTCCGCCCTATCACCTCGCATACGTCCTATCACAAGGTGATCATCCATGCCGAACTACGACTACAACTGCCCTGAATGCGGAGGCTTCAGCGAAACGCGGCCGATGGCACAGTCGGCGGAGCCCTGCGCCTGCCCCGCATGCGGGACAATGTCCCCCCGCGCCTTCTTTACCACGCCGTTCTTCGCCATTTTGGACGGCGCAACACGCAAGGCGATCGCCACCAATGAACGCTCGGCCCACGCACCGAAAACCTCGAAATCCCTCGGCCACGGCCCGGGCTGCTCCTGCTGCAGCGGCAGCAAGCCCTCCAAGGCCATCTATCGTGCCGACGGATCAAAAACATTTCCTTCGTCGAGACCGTGGATGATCAGTCATTGAGCCAGGTGATATCGGTCTCCATATCTTGAGCGCGTAACCGACCCGCTCTCGATGCTCCCCGACTTCAGTTATCGGCCTGGTCTCGACATGCGTTTCATTCCAGGCCCAGATGGCGCCGCCAACGGGATACGCATAGCGGCCGACAACGGCTTCAATGATAAGGTCACACGGCGTTCGGTGCGCCGCGTCAGATCTTGCAGACAAGCGCCGGCCGAGTTGAACTGCTCTCACCTTTGCCAGGGAGCAAGTATAAATACCTTTTGCCGCTACGACCTTGGACAAGAGCGATGCTGGTCGGAACTCTTGGTAGCGGCCATCAGCGCGACGGCTCATCAACAGATCGACCCAGCCGTCGCCATACCAGCCATTCCTGAAAGCAAGAAAATTGCACCGACTCTAGCTGTCCTTGGTAGGTAAGCTATCGTACCATCACGTGGATGGTTCGATTGTCTCCAAGAGCGCACACCTGCCATTTATTGGTCGCGTGCCAGACCCGCGAGGAAGTCGTGAAAACGATCCGCCTGGATTGTGATGTGATCCCACAGCGCCTGTTCCGCCTCGGTTGCATGGCCGCTGATGATTGCCTTCACGATCTTGTCGTGCTCGGCAAATGATTGCTCGATGCGGTTGAGCGAGCGTAACTGAATGCGACGATAGGGCTTCAGGCGTCGATGGAGTGCGCGAGCCTGCTCTTCCAGAAACGGATTGCCGCTCGCCCGATAGATGGCCATGTGGAACCGCTCGTTTTCGTAGTAGTAGGCGTCTGATCCCTGCGTTACGGCGGCGCGGCAGGCTTCATGACAAGAGAGCAACTCTCGTTTGCATGCTTCGTCGAGACGGCGTGCCGCAAGCCGCCCCGCCATGGCCTCTAGTCCACCCATCACCTCGAACATGTGAATGAGCTCCGCCGGTCCGACCACGGTCACGGCAGCACCGCGACGCGGCTTGATTTCAACAAGGCCGGCCTCCTGCAACTGCCTGAGCGCCTCGCGCACGGGTGTGCGTGAAACCCCGTAGGTTTCAGCAAGGCTTTGCTCTTCCAACCGATCTCCCGGTCGCAATGTTCCTGAGACGATAGCCTCCTCGATGCGGTCACGCAGCGACGGGGCGGTATTTGAGGCTATATTCATGTAAGCATACCTAAGCATGTTTCGTGTATACACGAGATTGACAATTGTACGCGATATGGGCTAGCTAATTCTAGCATTGACTTTCTATCGCATGCAATCGGCTGGACAACCCAGCCAACTGGAGTTTTGGGAGGAGTTGAAAATGATATCTAAGCTCATGAAAACACTGACGGCAGCCACTGTGCTGTCGATGGGTATGGCTATGGCCGCTCACGCTGAGAGTGTCCTGCGCCTCAGAGACGTCGGCGACATTCAGCAGATGGATCCACTGCTGAGCACCAACTACCCGATGCGCGACATGTCCTATCTGTTGTGGGATACGCTGTTTGCCATGGACGCCAATTTCGAGGTCAAGCCTCAGATGGTCGATACCTTCACGACCAGCGCCGATGGCAAAGTCTATGACTTCACATTGCGCGGCGGCCTGAAGTTCCATGACGGCGCGCCGGTCAAGGCTGCCGATGTCATCGCATCCGTCAATCGCTGGATGGGCAAGGACAGCCTCGGCCAGGAAATTGCCAAGCGCCTCGACAAGATCGAAGCGACCGGCGAGACCTCGTTCCGTATCAGCCTGAAGGAGCCCTTCTCGCAGCTTCTCAACGGGCTCGGCCGCATGACGGCCTATCCGCTCTTCATCATGCCGGAGCGCATCGCCAAGACACCGATCGGCGAAAAGCTGCCGGAACTCGTTGGGTCCGGTCCGTTCAAGCTGGTCGAGTGGCAGCCGGGCGTGAAATTCGTGGTCGAGAAATTCGCCGACTACGTGCCGCGCGCCGAGCCGCCAAGCAATCTGGCGGGCGGAAAAGTGGCGAAAGTTGACCGGATCGAGCGCATCACCATTCCCGATGATACCAGCGCGCTGAATGCACTCCTCGCCGGCGAAATCGACTTCGTCACCGAAGTCCCCTATGATCAGCTCGCCCTTGTTGAAGGCGAGGAAGAGTTCACGGTCTCGACCAAGCCGCTTCTGGGCAAGAGCCTGCAGATCGTTCTCAACCATACCCAACCGCCGCTTGACAACATAAAGGTCCGCCAGGCGGTGCAACTGGCTCTGAACCAGCAGGATTTCATGGCGACACTGCTGGGTGATCGCACCGACCTCTACAAGCTTTGCGCTGCTATCTTCATGTGCGGAGCGCCATACGAGACCGACGTGAACAGCGATCGCTACATGAAGTCCGATCCCGAAAAGGCCAAGGCTCTGTTGAAGGAAGCCGGCTATGACGGAACGCCGATCACCTTCCTGCATCCCACCGACCAGGTGTTCCAGCGCGACATGGGCACGGTTCTCGTGCAGGCGCTTCGCAACGCAGGTTTCACGGTCGATGATCGGCAGATGGACCTTGCCACCATGTTCTCCCGTCGCAACAACAAGGGCACTCCGGCAGAAGGCGGCTGGAACATGTTCCTGACGGCCTTTGGCGGCGATGCCATGATGGATCCCCTCACGAACCCCTATGTGACCGGGGCGTGTGAGAAGGCTTTTGTCGGCTGGCCTTGCGATGAGGAATTGCAGGCTCGTTGGAAGGCGTTCCTTCTCTCCGGTGATCAGGCTTCGCGCAAAGAGGCTGCCGTGAAGATCCAGGAACGGGCCAACGAGATCGTCACCTTCATTCCGATGGGCCAGTATTACGGCGTATCGGGATGGAGCAAGTCTCTCTCCGGCATGATCGAAAGCCCGCTGCAGGTCTACTGGAACATCGAAAAGAAGCAGTGACATGAAGCTGCAGGCGTCACCTCAGAGAGGGTGGCGCCTGCGGTTCTCGGGAGGCATGCATGTCCAATTTCGTCGTCCGGCGGCTTTTGTCGGTCATACCCATCGCGTTGATCGTCCTGGTCACGGTCTTTCTTCTCTTGCATATCGGACCGGGGGATCCTGCTGCCCTCATTGCCGGGGAGAATGCCACTCCCGACCAGATAGAAAGTATCCGCGAGCGCTTGTTCCTCGACCGGCCGCTTTACGAGCAGCTGTTTCTTTATCTGTCGAGCGTCGGGCGGCTTGATCTTGGCCAGTCGGTCTATTCCGGCTTCCCGGTGGTCGATCTGATCGCGCAGCGCGTGGAGCCGACCGCGGTGCTCGCGCTTTCGACACTGGTTTTATCGGTTCTGATTGCCGTGCCGATGGGCGTCTGGGGCGCATGGCGCGCGGGCTCCGCCGTGGATACCTTCCTGATCGTCGCCTCGGTCGTCGGCTTTTCCGTGCCGGTCTTCGTCATCGGCTATGTGCTGGTGGACCTGTTTGCGCTCCGTGCCGGATGGTTGCCCGTTCAGGGCTACAAACCTCTGTCGTCCGGCTTGCTGAACTGTCTGCGCAGCATCACCCTGCCGTCGATCACGCTTGCCTTCCTCTTCTCGGCGCTCGTGGCGCGGATCACACGCGCCACCATGCTGGAGGTCCTGGCCGAGGACTACATCCGCACGGCCCGGGCAAAAGGTGCCAGCAACCCGCGCATCCTGCTCGTGCATGCGCTCAAGAACATCGGCGTTCCCGTCGTTACCGTTATCGGCACCAGCTTTGCAGCACTTCTGGGTGGGGTGGTGATCACGGAATCGGTGTTCAACATTCCCGGCATGGGCCGGCTGACCGTCGATGCGATCCTGACGCGTGACTATCCCGTGGTTCAGGGTGTCCTCATCGTCTTCTCCTTCGTCCTGATTGTCGTCAACCTGCTCGTCGACCTGTCCTATGCCCTCTTTGATCCGCGGGTGCGCCAATGACGACATTATCATCCCAGACCGTCACCAGGCCAAAGCGGGAGTATCCGGGAATTGCCGTCTCGCTCAGCCTGCTCGCACTGGCCGTCGTCATCCTGATGGCCGTATTCGGACCGATGCTGCTTGGCCCGGGCAACGATCTCAATCCCATGATGCGCTTGAAACCGCCAAGTGCCACCGCCTGGTTCGGTACCGACAATCTGGGCCGCGACGTCTTCGTTCGGACCATTTCCGGTGCGCGAAATTCCGTGGCGGTCGGACTTTGCACGGCCATCGTCGTGCTGGTGATCGGAGGAACGCTCGGCGTGGTCGCCGGTTATTTCAATTGGGTGGATCGCATCGTCATGCGGCTGGCCGATGGGCTCATGGCAATTCCCGGCATCCTGCTGGCGATTGCGCTCGTCTCTGTGCTGGGCGGCGGACTCGTCACTGTGATCATTGCCATCTCCGTACCGGAGATACCGCGTACCGCGCGGCTGATGCGCAGCGTGGTGCTGAGCATCCGCGAACTGCCATTCATCACCGCAGCGATTTCCGTGGGTTCGTCGACGTCTAAAATCCTGCTGCGGCATATCGTGCCGAATGCGATTGGCATGCTCAGTGTCCAGGCAACCTATGTCTGCGCGGCCGCGATCCTGTCCGAAGCGGCGCTAAGCTTCCTTGGGGTCGGCACGCCGCCTGATGTTCCCAGCTGGGGCAACGTGATTGCCAGCGGCAAGGAGTATTTTCGTCTCGCACCCTGGATCATCGCATTCCCCGGTCTGCTATTGTCGATCATGGTGCTATCCATCAACATTCTCGGCGACAAGCTGCGTGACCGCTTCGATCCGCGCCTTGCGGCAAGGAGGGCGTCATGACCGCCGAACCATTCCTCAGCGTTCGTAACCTCAGTGTCGGTTTCGGCCCCGGGGGCGCAATCCGCGCCGTGCGTGACGTGTCCTTCGATCTCGACGCTGGCAAAACGCTCTGCCTCGTCGGAGAGTCCGGTTCGGGCAAGAGCGTGACCGCGACGTCGATCATGGGCTTGCACAAACCCGGCAGTGCCCTTGTCGAGGCGTCAACGATGCGCCTCGATGGTATCGACCTTCTGGCTTGCGACGAAAAGGAACTCTCGCGCCTGCGCGGGTCGCTGATGGCGATGATCTTCCAGGATCCCATGTCGTCGCTCAATCCGGCGCTGACCATCGGATACCAGTTGCGCGAAGCCCTGCTGCTGCATGAGAAAATGAGCACAGGCGCTGCCAATGCACGCGTCATGGAGGTATTGCAGCGCGTGCGCATTCCTGATGCTGCCCGTCGCATGAATGCCTATCCGCATCAGCTTTCCGGCGGCATGCGCCAGCGCATCATGATTGCCATGGCGCTGATCTGCCGGCCGCGTCTGCTGATCGCCGATGAACCGACGACAGCACTTGACGTAACGGTACAGGCGCAGATCCTCTGGCTTCTCTCGGAACTCCAGCGGGAGTTCGGCACCGCCATCATCTTCATTACCCATGATCTCGGCGTCGTCGCCGAGATCGCCGATGATGTGGCCGTGATGTATGCCGGGTCGCTGGTTGAACGGGGTCCCGTGCATGCGATCTTCGAAAATCCGTCGCATGGCTACACTGCCGGACTGTTGCGGGCCACGGCCGAATTCGTGCCGGGTGAACCGAGCCGTGGACGCCTGGAGGAAATCCCGGGAAACGTACCCAGCTTCTCAATGCTCCCCAAGGGATGCAGCTTCGTTGATCGTTGTCGATTTGCCGCGCAGAGTTGTCATCAGCGCACGCCGGACTGGCGTGAACTGGCCAATGCGCACGCCAGTCGTTGCGACCAGCCCGTGGCCTATGGCGCCACAAACCTTCCAGTGGACATGCCCGCATGAGTGACAATACCGATGTCCTGGTCGCCGCAAACCTCGTGCGGCATTTTCGAACCGGCAAGGGCCAGACCGTTCACGCGGTCAATGACGTCTCCTTGTCGATTGCACCGGGTGAGACGGTGGCGCTTGTCGGGGAAAGCGGCTGTGGGAAGTCCACTCTTGGCCGAATGGTTATGGGGCTTGATCGGCCCGACAGCGGAAAGGTCCAACTGCTCGGGAGTGATCTCGGCCGGATGGGTCGACGCGACCTGCATGCGGCGCGTCGCTCCGTGCAGATGATTTTCCAGGATCCGTCCGCCTCGCTCGATCCACGCTGGACGGCAGAAGCCATCGTGCGTGAACCGCTCGACAATTTTCGGATCGGTACGTCATCAGAACGGCGGGAGCATGTGCTGCAACTCCTCTCCAAGGTGGGGCTACGGCCGGATCAGGCGAAACGCTACCCGCATGAACTCTCCGGCGGGCAGAGACAGAGGCTTGGCATTGCCCGGGCGCTTGCCACGCGCCCGCGCCTTGTCGTTGCCGATGAGCCGGTCTCCGCGCTCGATGTTTCGATCCGGGCGCAGGTCATCAATCTTCTCTGTGATCTTCGCGATGAGATGAATCTCGCGCTGCTCTTCATCTCGCATGATATCGGCGTCGTATCGCACATCAGCAACCGGATCGCCGTCATGTATCTCGGTCGCATCGTCGAGACGGGTGAAACCGCCGCCGTTTTGAATGCGCCACAGCATCCCTATACCGTCGGCCTGCTGGAATCCGTGCCGCGCCCGCGTCCGTCCGACCGCCGGCAACGTGCCCCGCTAGAAGGCGATCCGCCGAGCCCGATCAACCTGCCATCGGGTTGTGCGTTCCGGACGCGTTGTCCCATGGCCGTTGACGTCTGCGCAAGCAGCGTGCCCCTGTTGCGACCAACGGCAAATGGCCGCTACAGCGCCTGTCATCGAGCCGAAGACATGAAAATTCAGGAGGCATTGCATGTTTGATTTTCCAACCCCGCTCGCGACCAACCGCTTCGAGGATGACATCGTTGGTATTCTCGCGCGGTTGCAGCGGGGACCGCTGCCCAAGCGGCCAATCGCGTTCTATGGCTCCTCGTCTTTCCGGCTCTGGGGCACGATGCAGCAGGACCTGCAGTGCCTCGACATCGTCAATCTCGGTTTTGGCGGCGGTACGAACCTGTCCGGCCGCCATTATCTGCCCAAGCTGCTTACGCCGCTCCAGCCCGAGAAGATCGTGCTCTATTTCGGTGAGAACGACATCGCCAATGATGGCCTGACGGGACAGACGACCTTCGAGCACCTCAAGGCGCTGCTTGGCGATATCCGGCAGGGATTGCCGGATGCGAAGGTTTTCGTGCTTGGCACCAAGCAGAGCCCGACCCGCTGGATCTATGCCGACGAGGTGGATGGCTACAACGCGCTGACCAAGGCCTGGTGCAGCGAGAGCGGACAAGCGTCTTTCATCGATGTATCTGCCGGCCTGATCGGTGAAAACGGAAGGCCGATGGGGCGCTATTATCAGTCCGATTTCATTCACCTGAATGCAGGTGGATATGCGCTCTGGGCAGATATCCTGCGCCAGGTGCCCGGCCTCTTACCGTGAATGCCGGATCATGACGCGAGACGCTATCATGCCGCCGACGCTATCTGCTGACGACCGACAGGTTGGTGGCGTTTATCGCGTGTCTTGCATCCGGCTCCGCCACTCTTTCCATGCGGGAGCGCCACGATGAGTGTTCTGTCTGATGTGCTCGACCTGGTCTTTCGCCGATCCATGAAGGGGCCGGTATCGGCTTTTCCTGACAGCAGAGAACTGCCGCAACTGATGGAGGAGTTGCTGTCGTCGAAGGGAGAGATCACGGGATTGATGACCGCAAAGCGCATCCTCGACGGATACGCGGCCATGAATGATGAGGCAAAGCGCGAGTTCTTCACCGTCCTTGCGGATCGCCTGGATATCAATCACGCCGAGCTGGGAAAGAGCCTCGACGCCTTTCGCATCAAACCAGACCGTGGGACCTACGACGCCTTCCTGAAGGCCGCCGAACCGCGTCGCCAGGAGCTGGCACGTCGATTGAACAGGGTGCCGGGTGCGACACCACAACTGGTGGACATGCGAGCCGATCTTCTGCGGCTTGTTGATCCTGACTCCGCCACCTTTCGTATCGACTGCGATTTCAGCCACCTGTTTGCCAGTTGGTTCAATCGCGGTTTCCTGGTGCTGCGGCGTATCAGTTGGGAAAGCCCGGCGCACATCTTGGAAAAAATCATCCGCTACGAGGCGGTGCATGCCATTTCTTCCTGGGACGAGTTGCGCCGGCGCGTGGAGCCGGAAGACCGTCGTTGCTTTGCCTTCTTTCATCCGGCTATGCCTGACGAGCCTCTGATCTTTGTGGAAGTAGCCTTGACGAAGGGGATCGCGCGTTCGATCCAGTCGCTGCTGTCCGATCAGCGGCAGCCTCTGCCAGCGCATCGGGCTGACACGGCGATGTTCTATTCCATTTCCAACTGCCAGGCGGGACTTGCCGGTATCTCCTTCGGCAATTCCCTGATCAAGCAGGTGGTGAATGATCTCACGGCCGAACTGCCGGGGCTTTCGACCTTTTCCACGCTTTCGCCCATCCCCTTGTTCTGCCGTTGGCTTCAGGCGCAGGGTCTTGAGCCTGATCGGCTCTCGGAGGGCCAGTTGACCGCTGCCGCCGCCCATTACCTGACCGCTGCACGTCGGCCGGATGGACATCACTACGATCCGGTCGCGAGGTTCCACCTTGGCAATGGTGCTCTGGTTCATGCGGTCAACGTGGGTGCCGACCTGTCCCGGCGCGGCATGAAGGAAAGTGCTGGAGTCATGACGAACTATCTTTACGATCTTTCCAGACTTGAACAAAACCACGAAAGCTTTGCAAATCAACGACAGGTCGCTGCCGCACCGCAGGTGCATGGCCTTGCCCAGTCATTCCAGTCAGTCGAGGTTCTCCGAGATGCCTAACCCTCTTTACGACGCGCTTTTTTCCTCCGGCCGCGACAGCGATCGGACCTTTCTCGTCAAGGCAGACGGAGAGACGCTTCGATATCGTGATTTTCACGCCTTGGCTGCGCGGCAGGCAAATGCGCTTGTTGATGCCGGCTTGACGCCAGGCGATCGTCTGGCCGTCCAGGTGGAAAAGACGCCGGAGGCGCTCGCGCTCTATGCCGCCTGCGTCATGGCAGGCGTCGTGCTGTTGCCGCTTAACACCGCCTACACGCTGACGGAACTCGACTATTTCATCTCTGACAGTGGTGCCCGCGTGGTTGTTTGCGGCCCCGACATGGCGGATGGGCTGCAACAGCGTGCCGGTAGCGGTGCGGTTGTTCTGACGCTCGATGCGGCGGGGAAGGGGACGCTGTCCGAGCGGGCTGAAAGACAGCCCTCGACATTTTCTGTTGTCGATCGGGCTGACGACGATCTGGCCGCGCTGCTCTACACCTCCGGAACCACGGGGCGCTCAAAGGGGGCAATGCTGAGCCACGCAAATCTATTGTCGAATTCACGGACCCTGGCCGAACTCTGGCATTTCGACAGCAGCGACGTTCTCTTGCATGCGCTGCCGATCTTCCACACCCATGGACTGTTCGTCGCCTGTAATGTCACGCTGATGGCAAAAGCCTCCATGATCTTCCTGCCCAAGTTCGATCTGGCGGCCATGCTGCGACTGATGCCGCAAGCAAGCGTGCTGATGGGTGTTCCGACCTTTTACACCCGTCTGCTTGCCGACCCCCGCTTCAACCGCGAACTCGTCTCGCATATGCGGCTCTTCGTTTCGGGCTCCGCTCCTCTGCTGGCCGAAACCCATGTGGAGTTCGAGGCCCGGACGGGCCATCGGATCCTGGAACGCTATGGGATGACCGAAACCAACATGTCCGTGTCGAACCCCTATCACGGCGAGCGCCGCGCGGGCACGGTCGGCTTCCCATTGCCGGACGTCGACCTGCTGATCACCGATCCGGAAACGGGTGCCGTGCTGCCGAACGGCCAATCCGGCATGATCGAAGTGCGGGGCCCCAACGTCTTCAAGGGCTATTGGGGAATGCCGGAGAAAACCAAGGCGGAACTGCGCGACAACGGGTTCTTCATAACAGGCGATATAGGACGTATTGATGAGGACGGTTACGTCCAGATCGTGGGGAGAGCCAAGGACCTCATTATATCAGGCGGTCTGAACATCTATCCGCGTGAAATCGAAGCACTGCTCGATGAGCAGCCCGCTGTTTTGGAAAGTGCCGTTATCGGCGTCCCGCATCCAGATTTTGGTGAGGCTGTGCTGGCCTTCATCGTGGCCAAGCCCGGCCAGGAGCCGGATCTCGCCGCGATCAGCCGAACCGCGTCCGAAAACCTGGCGCGGTTCAAGCAGCCGAGGGAATTCATTCTGTTGGATGAGCTGCCTCGCAACACCATGGGCAAAGTGCAAAAAGCGGCGCTCCGCGCATCTTACAAAGATCGCTACAGCCAATGAAACAGCGGTGCTCGACGACGAGATCAATCTCGTCGTGCCATCTCACGAAGGTGGTGAGAGCGGTGGTGCAAAATTAGACCACCGTCGCGGCGGGATTGCCCCGCTGCGGGCAGCGCAAACGTCGGCTAGAACCTTCTGCGACGATTGAACGAGGGTTGGGGCATCTCTGCCGTGGAATTAAATCTGGTTGGCCTGACTTGCTCGGAAGGGATGAGCCGGCGTCAGGCCCCAAAGCATTTCAACATAATGGCAGACACGACGATTTACATGATGTTGATTAACCTGTTTACTTTCTTCCAGAGGGGGCTGGGGAGTGTGAACGATGTCGAAGGATGGGCAAAATCAGGAAAGGCCGTCCGAAACCTGCAGTATACGCTCAAATGACGTGCTCGAACACGGCCGGCAGCTGCGCGGCTGGCGGCTGGAATGCGTCCAGCTGTCGGCGGGCGCGTTCGACGGCATCACCTGCGAATTGCAGCTCGACCATTTCCAGATTATCCGCGAGCGCACCAACCAGGCGCTGATCAAGCGCGGTGCGAGTTGGCCGGATTCGATCGTGCTCAGCCTGCCACTCGATGCATCGGGCCAGGGCTGGCTCGGCGGTCATCAACTGCCGGCCGGAGCCACGCTGCTGTCGGATGGCAACAACCTGCCAGAACTGCGCACGCCGACGCGGCTCGACCTCATCTGCGTGGCTTTCAGTCGCCGCTGGTTTACCATCCGTGTGATTGAGGCCGGTTACCTGCGGCTCGCCGAACATGTTTGGCGGCTCGAGCGCTTTTCCATCCCCGAACAGCATCGGCTGGCGCTCTGCGCCCTCCTGCTGTCGATCTTCGAGGAGGTCGAGCGTCAGCCGTCGATCCTGGTGCATGCCGCCAGCCGCGAGGCGCTGGAGGATACCCTTCTCGAAACGCTGCTCGCCGGGCTGGCGGAGTCGGTGCTGGTCACTCTGGCCGAGGACACCCCCCGCAAGCAACTCGCCGACCAGGTGCGCTACCTGATGCTCAAGGATCCGTCAGAGGCGCCCAATCTCGCCGAGATCTGCCGCAGGCTGTCGATCAGCCGCGCCCATCTGCAAAACTGTTTCCAGCTGTCCTACGGGGTCACGGCGACCCAGATGATCCGAGCCGCGCGGCTCCACGGTGTCCGCAGCGAATTGCGCGACGCCCGTCTCTCCGGCCGCCAGGTGTCGATCGGTGACGTTGCCGCGCGCTGGGGCTTCTGGCACTGGAGCCGGTTCACAGCCGACTATCGCCGGCAGTTCGGCGAGCTTCCTTCGGTGACGGTCAGACCCGCTAGGCTGTCACAGTCGCGGCAATTTAAAGGCGGCCGTAGCGATTCCGGATAACGGAAGGTTAAATCCCCTGCCTAGACTGCCCCCATTGGTTCATTAGAGACCATATTGGGGAACTAGAACATGACAGCACGCAGCCTGCACTGCGCCCGCGGCCTTGCCGCCGGTGCAAGCCTCCTTTGCGCCCTGGCGCTCCCGTCGATTGCCCTGGCGACCGAGAACGGCGCTACGATCACGCCCTTTGGCGTCCTCGATTTCAGCGCCGGCATGCTACCGCCCGCCACGCCGGTCGGCACCGTCGGGGTGCGCGCCAGCTATTACAGCGCGACCGTCCAGAGGGACGGCAATGGCAACGAGGTGAACAACAACTTCGACCTGACGGTCAAGAGCTATGCGCTCGCCTATATAAAAATGACTGAAGCCGAGTTGTTCAATGCCAGCTTAGGCTTCGGCGCCATCCTGCCGGTAATCGACATCGATGGCTCGCTGACGGTCCGTACGCCTGTTGGTGGTATCCCGATTGCCGGCGACGACTTTGCCATCGGCGATATTCAGCTCCTACCGATCATGCTGCAATGGAACGCGCCGCCGAACCTCTTCGTCAACGCGTCCCTGCAGATCCAGGCGCCAACCGGTCACTACGACGTCAACAATCCCTTCAATGCAGGGGTCAACCACTGGACCATTGCGCCGACCGTGGGGATGACCTGGATCAGCGATGGCGGCTTCGAGGTTTCATCGCGGGCTCAGCTGAGCTTCAACACCGAAAATCCGGATACGAAATACCAGAGCGGGGTCGAATATCTGCAGGAGTTTGCGGTGGGACAACACTTCGGCCCCTGGACACTTGGTGTCGGCGGTTATGCCTACCAGCAGCTCACGGACGACACGGGTCCACGATCGGGTGATGGCAATCGCGGCAGGGTCTTTGCGCTTGGGCCGGCGATCAGCTTCTTCGACCCTGGCAAGCCGGTCGTATCGGTGCATGCCTACAAGGAATTCGGCGCAGAGAACCGTGCGGAAGGCTACAACGTCGCCATCCGTATCGGCATGTCGTTCTGAGGGGTGAGGTCATGAGCCAAGCCCTTCCCACCACACCAGCCGCTGGTCCCGTCCAGGGCCTGATGATCCAGCTCGCCAGCAGCCTCACCGTCATGGGTGCGGTCATGGTGGCCCCGATCCTGCCGAAACTCGGCGCCGAATTCGGCACCTCCTCGCCCCAGGCGGCCGAACTGGTGCCGCTGGTCGCCACTGGCCCGGCGCTCTCGATTGCGCTTTTTGCCCCGATTGCAGGTGTCCTTGCCGATCGCTTCGGGCGCAAGGCGATGCTGCTCATCGGTACCTTGCTCTACGCCATCCTCGGCTGCCTGCCGGCCTTTCTGCACGATCTCAATTCGATCCTGCTGGTTCGCCTGCTGTTCGGCTGTGCCGAAGCCATCCTGATGACCTGCTGCACGACGTTGATCGCCGACTACTGGATCGGGGAGGAGCGATCGAAATACGTCAACCGCCAGGTGGTCACCATCGGCATCGTCGGATCGATCTTCTTCGTCATAGGCGGCGCGGCGGGCGAATCCTCGTGGCGCACGCCGTTCTACCTCTATCTCCTGCCGCTGCTACTCCTGCCCTTCCTGGTCAAGCTGTTGTGGGAACCGGCGCGGCGCGTCGAGATCGATGCCGAGACCAGCGCCTTCTCGAAGGGCGAAATCTGGACGACCGTCGGCCTCTCCTATCTCATGGTCTTCATGGGCATGGTCGCCGCCTTCGTCGTGCCGGTCATGGCGCCTGGCATTCTGGTCGCCCTCGGCGTCACCTCGACTGCGATGATCGGACTTTGCACAGGGATCGGTCTGCTCGCTACCCTGGTCGGATCAATCGCCTGGCCGGCCACGCGAAATCGCATCGGCATCGCCGGCACCAATGCCTGGATGATGGCCCTGATCGCCGTCGGCCTTCTGCTTTTGACCCAGGCGACGAGTTTCCAGACAGTCCTGGTCGCGGTGGTCATCCATGGTCTCGGCGTCGGCTATCTGGTGCCGAACCTGATGCTGCCGCTGCTGATGAAGCTGCCCGCCCGGTTCCGTGCCCGAGGCGTCGGCGGTTTCACCTCCTGCCTCTATCTCGGTCAGTTCGCCAGCCCGCTGATCATCATCGCGATCGCCCAGGGTTTCGGCGGTATGCCGATGGGCCTCGGTGCGGCGATCAATGCCTGGGCCACCGTGATGCTGGTCGTGGCAGCAGCCTGGGTCGTCGTCCGGCTGGCCGGCGGTGCCAAGCGGCACGCCCCAACCCATTGAAACGAAAAATTGAAACGCGCTCTTGCAGGGCGGCCCCACCCCGCCCTGCTGCCCGACAACCTGAGGAGCCGAACATGAACGCATTCGTCAAAGATACGCATCTGCCCGACGGTCTCGCGACTGCCGATCTCGTCCGCAAGGGTCATCTTTCTGCCCGGGAAGCGGCCGTGCAGGCGCAGGACCGCATCCGCAAGGTCAATCCGGCGCTGAACGCCATCGTCGACGATCTGTGCGATCGGGCCATCGAGGCGATGGACGGCACCGTCGCGCAAGGCGCTTTCGCCGGCGTGCCAACGCTGGTCAAGGATCTCTTCCTGCCGCTCCAGGGTGCCCGCATGAGCAACGGCTCGCTGGTCACCGGAGATGCCCTCGCGCCCTTCGATGCGGAGGTCGTGAAACGGCTGAAGGCAACCGGCGTCAGCATTTTGGGTACCACGACCTCCCCGGAATTCGGCACTTCCTACACGACCGAATCCCGCGCCTTCGGCCGTACCGCCAATCCCTGGTCGCTGGACCATGTCGCCGGCGGCTCCAGTGGCGGGTCGGCGGCGATGGTCGCAGCCCGTGCCGTTCCCTTCGCGCTCGGCAATGATGGTGGCGGTTCGATCCGCGTTCCTGCCTCCTGTTGCGGCATCTTCGGGCTCAAGCCAAGCCGTGGCCGCGTTCCGATGGGCCCGGCGATCGGCGAGGGTTGGGCTGGCATGGGTTGCACCAATGTGCTGTCGATCTCGGTGCGCGACAGTGCCGCCATGCTCGACCATCTGAGCGGCATGGATCTGGGCGCGCCCTATGCCGCGCCGCACGACGAGAAGAGCTTGTTGTCGGCGAGCGGGATACCCCCGAAGAGCCTGAGGATCGGCCTGGTGCGCGACCTGCCACCGTTCCGCACGGCGCCGGACTGCATCGCCGCCGTCGAGGATGCGGCCTCGCTCTGCCGCGATCTCGGCCATGTCGTCGAGGACACTACACTGCCGGTCGATGCGATGGAATACTATGATGTCGTCTTCAACGTCATCGGGGCGCAGACGAAAAGCCTTCTGCGCTTCCTCGGCCAAATGGCGGGCAGTCCCGTCGACGAGGCGGGGCTTGAGGCCCGCACCCGGATCATCCTTCGCGAAAAGGGATCGATCGACGGGGCGACCTATGCCGCCTCGGTCGACTGGATCCACGCCTTCGGGCGCCAGATGGCCCATTTGCTCACCCGTTACGACGTGTTGCTGACGCCCACGCTCGCTAAGCCGCCGCAGACACTCGGCAGCTTCGACATGGATGACAGCAACAGCTTCGGCGACCTGATCGAGCGCTTCCACAGCTTCTCGCCCTTCACCTCGCTGTTCAACGCCAGCGGCCAGCCGGCGATGTCGGTCCCGCTCTACTGGTCGGCCGAAGGCCTGCCGATCGGGTCGCATTTCGCTGCCGGCTTCGGCCGCGAGGATCTGCTGCTGTCGCTCGCCACCCAGTTGGAAGCGGCGCGTCCCTGGGCGGGCCGCATTCCGCCCATCAATGCCCTCGCTCCCTGAGAACCGGATCAACCTCCCGGTTCGACCTGCCGGCGGCGCCATGCCGCCGGCGCTTCTCCCGTCCGCCTGCGGAAAAATCGCGAGAAGTAAGCCGGATCCTCGAAGCCGATCTCGCGGCCGATGTCTTCGACCGGCCGAATGGTGAACATCAGCAGACGCTTGGCCTCCAGCAGCCGCCGTTCCATCAGCATGTCCTTGACCGTCTGGCCGAAGGTCTCGCGCGCTGCCTTGTCGACGAGGTGCGGCGTGGACGCCAGCAGCTCGACATACCGCGAGACCGGCCAGTCCTCGCGGTAGTGCCGGTCGATCGCCCGGCGCAGGGCCACCGCGAGCAGCCGTCCGGGGACAGCCTCGTCCAGCCCGTGGCCACCGCCGAGCTTTGCGATCTGCGACAGCACAACGCCGATCAGGCCCGAGATCAGCCTTGGGCTTGCCGCGGTCGCCGTCCTATACTCGTCCGCCACCATCCGGATCAGCACGTCGAGCCGTTCCCAGGCCGGATCGTCTGCGGTTCCAGCGATCAGGCGGGGCCGGGTCAGGTCGAGATCGACCTGGGCTTCGAGCGTCCGCAGGAGGTCGTCGGAGATCGACACGACGATTGCGTCCGAACTTTCATCTACCGTGAACCCATGCACCACGCTCGACGGTACGAAGCTCAAGGTCGGTGCCGAAAAATTCCAAGTCCTGTCTTCGATCCGATAGGTTCCGCCTCCTGAGAACCAGTAGGTGATCTGCCCCAGTTGCGGATGTTGATGCGGCGCAACATGGCCGAAATGGACGCTTTTCCGTTCCATGACGGTCTCGACATGGACAAAACCCACATCGAGCATGCGGCTGGGCTCACCATAGACGAAGAAGGCTGGGACGGTGTTTTTCTGGGTCATGCCGGGAAAAGTACCAGCGAATTGCCTGGTTTGTCCATGGAGCGCCGGCGTCCCCGGATTTAACGTTTGTCATGCATTCGAGGAGGACCATCATGCGAGCAGAAGATCACCGCAGCGACAAGACCCGTCCGTTCACCGGCGCCGAATATCTAGCCAGCCTTCGGGACGGCCGCGAAGTCTATATCAATGGCGAGCGCATCGCCGACGTCACCACCCATCCCTCGATGCGCAACTCCGCCCGCTCCATCGCCCGGATGTATGACGCCCTGCACGACGAGAAGACAAAGGAGCGGCTGACCTCGCCGACCGATACCGGCTCGGGCGGCTATACCCACAAATATTTCCGGGTCGCCAAGTCGTCGGACGAGTTAGTCGCCCAGCAGGGTGCGATCGCCGATTGGGCCCGCATGTCCTATGGCTGGATGGGCCGCACCGCCGACTACAAGGCGGCGCTGATGAACACGCTCGGCGCCAATGCCGACTGGTACGGCCCGTTCAAGGACAACGCCCTCTCTTGGCACAAGCGTGCCCAGGACAGCGTGCTGTTCATGAACCACGCGATCGTCAATCCCCCGATCGACCGGCACAAGCCGGCGGATGCCGTGAAGGACGTATTCGTCCATATCACCAAGGAAACCGACGCCGGCATCTATGTCTCTGGTGCCAAGGTCGTCGCCACCTCCTCGGCACTGACGCACTACAACTTTCTCGCCCAGAGTTCGGCGACGGTGACCGAGGATCCCTCGCTGTCGGTCATGTTCATCGTGCCGATGAACGCGCCTGGTATCAAGATGTTCTGCCGTGTCTCCTATGAAGAGGCCGCCAACAGCGCGGGTCAGCCCTTCGACTATCCGCTGTCGTCGCGCTTCGACGAGAACGACGCCATCCTGGTGCTCGACAATGTCTTCGTGCCCTGGGAAGACGTTCTGGTTCTGCGCGATGCAGCTAAGATTCTGTCCTTCCACCCGGCGTCCGGCTTCATGCACGGCTACTGTTTCCAGGGCTGCACCCGGCTTGCGGTGAAGATGGACTTCCTGGCCGGCCTGCTCGCCAAGGCGCTGCGCGCCACCGGTGGTGACGCCTTCCGTGGCAACCAGGCGATGCTCGGCGAAGTGATCGCAATCCGCCATCAGTTCTGGACTTTTTCCAATGCCATGGCGCACAACCCGATCCAGTGGGCGAACGGCGCAGTCCTGCCCAATCTTGAGGCGGCACTGTGCTACCGCACCTTCATGTCGGAAGCCTATCCGAAGGTCATCGATATCGTGCGCCGGACCGTGGCTTCGGGTCTCATCTACCTGCCGTCTTCGGCCAAGGATTTCCAGAATCCGGAGATCAACCGCTATCTCGCCCAGTATGTGCGCGGCTCCAACGACATGAGCCATATCGAGCGCATCAAGATCATGAAGCTGCTCTGGGATGCGACCGGTACCGAGTTCGGTGGGCGCCACGCTCTCTACGAATTGAACTATGCCGGTGCGCCGGAAGAGGTGCGCCTGCAGGTGCTGAAGGGCGCCGAGCGCGGCGGCACGCTGAAGAAGATGGAAGCGCTCGTCGACCAGTGCATGGCGGATTACGACGAAAACGGCTGGACTGGCGATACCTGGCAGGGGCCGGCCACCGACCTGCGCCCGCTGCGCGACGCCGCCGAGTGAGGCTGCCATGACCATCGCCGTCTCGAAAAGCGAATTCCGCAACGCCATGGCGCGTGTCTGCGCGCCTGTCAATGTCATCACCACAAAGGGACCCGCCGGCCGCGGCGGGTTCACCGCCACCGCCATGTGCTCGGTCACCGACGAGCCGCCGACGCTTCTGGTGTGCATGAATGCGCGCTCGGCGCAGACCGGTTTGTTCGTAGAGAACCGCCGCTTCTGCGTCAACGTGCTCACTCCCCAGCACCGGGATCTGGCCGGGTTCTTCGCTGGCCAGCAAAGCGACATGGATGCGCGCTACGCTGCCGCCGACTGGATCGACCTGCCTTCCGGGAACCAGGCGCTCGCCGATGCCATGGTCTCCTTCGACTGCCGGCTGACCGAGGCCCGGCTGGTGGGCACGCACAACATCTTCATCGGCGAGGTCCTCGACATCCGCGCCCGCAAGGACGGCCACGCGCTCCTCTATTTCGACCGCAACTACGTGCATGTGCCGACGCAGGCCGGCAGCTTCGGCGGCTGACACAGTCTCACCTGTCGTCGTCTTTTCGCTGCCAACACGGCGAAAAGGGGACTTGACATTCGATCCGATCTTTAACATGTTAAATAAAAAGTTCGGAGGAGACATGCCACACCTGACCGTCGAATATTCGGCCAATCTCGATGGCCGTGCCGATCTCGACCGGCTCTGCGCAGCCCTGCTCGAAACCTTGCTTGATACCGGGTTGTTCGAGATCGGCGCCGTTAGGGTGCGGGCACTGCGGGCCGAACATTACGCCATCGCCGACCGGCTGCCGGACAATGCCTTCGTCGACCTCAATCTGCGCATCGGTCAGGGTCGCAGCGCCGAGGAGAAGAAGCGCACTGGCGAGGCCTTGTTCGCCACCGCCACAGCGCTGCTCGCGCCTCTGCTTGCGACGCCGCATTTCGCGCTGTCTCTGGAGATCCGCGAGATCGACGCCGAACTCAGCTGGAAGAAGAACGCCATCCATCCGCGTCTGCGCGGCCAGTAAACCGAAAAAGACAACGCCGCCCGCCGGTGACCCGAGGAAAACCCTATGTCGACACTGCAGGAAAATATTGCGAAGGCCGAGGCCTATCTCGCCCGCTTCCAGGCGCAGGGCGTCCTGAACCGCATCGGCGGTGAGGATGTCGCGGCCGCTGACGGCACCACCTTCGAAACCATCTCGCCGGTTGACCTGAGGCCGCTGGCCAGGGTTGCGCGCGGTAAGGCCGAGGATATCGACCGCGCCGCCAAGGCGGCCAAGGCCGCCTTCGCCGACTGGGCGGCCATACCTGGCGACCAGCGCAAGAAGCTCTTGCACAAGATTGCTGACGCGATCGTTGCCCGCGCCGAGGAAATCGCCTTCGTCGAATGCATGGACACCGGTCAGTCGCTGAAGTTCATGGCCAAGGCCGCCCTGCGCGGGGCCGAGAATTTCCGCTTCTTCGCCGACAAGGCGCCCGAGGCGCGCGACGGCAGGACGCTGCAGGGGCCGGGCCAGGTCAACATGACGACGCGGGTGCCGATCGGTCCGGTTGGCGTCATTACGCCTTGGAACACGCCCTTCATGCTGTCGACCTGGAAGATCGCCCCGGCGCTGGCCAGCGGCTGCACCATTGTTCACAAGCCGGCCGAATTCTCGCCGCTCTCCGCTCGTATGCTGGTTGAGATCGCCGAAGAGGCGGGCCTGCCCAAGGGCGTGTGGAATCTCGTCAACGGCTTCGGCGAAGATGCCGGCAAGGCTTTGACCGAGCACCCACTGATCAAGGCAATCGGCTTCGTTGGCGAGAGCCGCACGGGCTCGATGATCATGAAGCAGGGCGCCGATACGCTGAAGCGCGTGCATTTCGAACTCGGCGGTAAGAACCCGGTCGTGGTCTTTGCCGATGCCGATCTCGAACGGGCCGCCGATGCTGCGGTCTTCATGATCTATTCGCTGAACGGCGAGCGCTGCACCTCGTCGTCGCGCCTGCTGGTCGAGGCCAGCGTCTACGACAAGTTCACCGCTCTGGTCGCGGAGAAGGCCAAGCGCATCAAGGTTGGCCATCCGCTCGACCCCGAAACGGTTATCGGCCCACTGATCCATCCGGTGCACGAGAAGAAGGTGCTGGAGTATATCGAGATCGGCAAGTCCGAGGGTGCCAAGGTGGCGGCCGGCGGCGCGAAGTTCGATGGTCCAGGCGGTGGCTGCTACGTCTCGCCGACGCTGTTTACCGGCGCCAACAACCAGATGCGCATCGCCCAGGAAGAGATCTTCGGCCCGGTGCTCACCGCGATCCCGTTCAAGGACGAAGCCGAGGCGCTGTGTCTCGCAAATGACGTCCAGTACGGCCTGACCGGCTATCTCTGGACCTCGGACGTCACGCGCGCGTTCCGCTTCACCGAACATCTCGAAGCAGGGATGATCTGGGTGAATTCGGAGAATGTGCGCCACCTGCCGACGCCGTTCGGCGGCGTCAAGAATTCCGGGATTGGCCGCGACGGCGGTGACTGGTCCTTCGATTTCTACATGGAAACCAAGAACATCGCCTTCGCCACCAAGCCACACGCCATCCAGAAGCTCGGCGGCTGATCGCCCACAGAATAAGACCCGGACCTGCGGTGCCAGCCGCAGGCGGGAGGAGGACATCATGGCACTACCGGAACCCAATCTCTACCCGCCCTTCAACATCGTGCGTCTGAGCCATGTCGAGTTCGGCGTCACCGATCTCGCCCGCTCGCGCGCCTTCTATGTCGATACACTCGGCCTGCAGGTGACCGACGAGACCTCGGACGCGATCTATCTGCGCGCCATGGAGGAACGCGGCCATCACTGCATCGTGCTGCGCAAGTCCGATAAGGCCGAGGCGCGCGATCTCGGCTTCAAGGTCTATGACGAGGCCGAGCTGGATAAAGCGGCGCAGTTCTTCGAGGCCAAGGGTCTTGGCGTCGAATGGGTCGAGCGGCCCTATCAGGCGCGCACCTTCCGCACCCGCGATCCGCATGGCACGCCGCTCGAATTCTATTCGAAGATGGACCGCCTGCCACCGATCCACCAGAAATATGCGCTCTATCGCGGCGTGAAGCCGCTGCGCATCGACCACTTCAACTGCTTCTCGCCGAATGTCGACGAAAGCGTCGCCTTCTATAACGAGATCGGCTTCCGGGTCACCGAATACACCGCCGACGAGGAGACCGGTCGTCTCTGGGCGGCCTGGACCCATCGCAAGGGTGGTGTGCACGACATCGCCTTCACCAACGGTAAGGGTCCGCGCCTGCACCACACCGCTTTCTGGGTGCCGACGCCGCTCAATATCATCGACCTGCTCGACTTGATGGCGACCACCGGCTGGGTCGCCAATATCGAGCGTGGTCCGGGCCGTCACGGCATTTCGAATGCCTTCTTCCTCTACATCCTCGATCCGGACGGTCACCGCATCGAGATCTACTGCTCGGATTACCAGACGGTCGATCCGGATCTTGAGCCCATCCATTGGGACCTCAAGGATCCGCAGCGCCAGACGCTCTGGGGCGCGCCGGCACCGAAGTCGTGGTTCGAGCATGGCAGCCTGTTTGCTGGTACTGCCGTCCGCGAGCCCGACCTCAAGGCCCAGCCGATCATCGCCCCCTGATCGGTGCCGCCGTTGCTGATGACCCGGCTTGCCCCGTCGATGACAAACACCGACAAAGGGCGGGCCGGGATGGCCGGCGAAGGGAAGGGAGTGACGCCATGGATGAGACGGAATTTCGCAACTGGTCACATCGGGCCGCCGATTGGGGCGCCGATTACCGTGCTGGCCTGCGCGACCGGCCGGTCCGGGCGCAGACGAAGCCGGGCGACATCATCAGGCAGATCGCCGTGTCGCCACCCGAACAGGGCGAAACGATGGAAGCGATCTTCGCGGATTTCGAGCGCATCGTGCCGGATGGGCTGACCCATTGGCAGCATCCGCGCTTCTTCGCCTATTTTCCCGCCAATGCCGCGCCGGTCTCTGTCATCGCCGATTATCTGGTCACCGCTGTCGCTGCCCAATGTATGCTCTGGCAGACCTCGCCGGCGGCGACCGAGATGGAGACCCGCGTCACCGACTGGTTGCGTCAGGCGCTCGGCCTGCCCGAGGGCTTTGCCGGCGTCATTCAGGATTCAGCCTCCACCGCGACGCTCGCCGCCGTGCTCGTCATGCGCGAGAGGGCGCTCGGCTGGACCGGCAATAGTGCGGGACTGGCCGGCGAGGCGCCGGTGCGCATTTATGCCTCGACCCAGGTGCACACGTCGATCGATCGGGCGATCTGGATCGCCGGCATCGGCGAGGCCAATCTGGTGCGCATCCCGACGAGTGGGCCGCTGCACGGCATGGACCCGGCAGCACTCGAGGCGGCGATCATCGCGGACCGGGAGGCCGGCTTGCTGCCGGCCGGCATCATCGCCTGCACCGGTGGCACCTCGATCGGCGCCTGCGATCCGATCGCGGCGATCGGCGAGATCGCCGGCCGCCACGATCTTTATATGCATGTCGATGCAGCCTGGGCCGGGTCGGCGATGATCTGCCCGGAATTCCGATCCCTCTGGGACGGCATCGAGGCGGCGGATTCGATCGTCTTCAATCCCCACAAGTGGCTCGGCGCCCAGTTCGATTGCTCGGTGCAATTCCTCAAGCGCCCGGAGGAACAGGTCCGCGCGCTGGCGATCCAGCCGGAATATCTGAAGACCCATGGCCATGACGGGTTGATCAACTATTCCGAATGGTCGGTGCCGCTCGGTCGCCGCTTCCGCGCACTGAAGCTCTGGTTCTTGATGCGCCATCACGGGCTTGATGGCCTGCGGGCGATGATCCGCAATCACGTCGCCTGGTCGGTGGAACTCGCGGAGATGCTCCGCGCCGAACCGGATTTTTCCATCGTCAGCGAACCGATCCTGTCGCTCTTCTCCTTCCGTCACGAGACGGCGGGCGATCCCGACCGGCACACCATCGCCGTCGTCAACGCCATTAACGACGACGGCCGCATCTACCTCACCCAGACCCGTGTCGATGGGCGGATGGCCATCCGCTTCCAGGCCGGACAATTCGAGATGACCCGCGACGACATGCTGACCGCCTTTGAGGCGATAACCACGATCGCGCGGGTGACAGACGCGGCGTGACTGCACGCCAGAAGGAGACGCCATGACGCCGAGACCGAGACTGTTGAGCTTCCGCCACCAGCGCGCCCTGAAATACGGGCTGGTGGTCGGCGAGGGCGTGGTCGACTTGTCGAAGCGCCACCCGGAATGGCCGAGCCTGCGCGAAGTGATCGAGGCGGGCGCGCTTGTTAAGCTTGCGGAAGAGGGGGCGGCTCTCGCGCCGGATCATGCGCTGGCCGATATCACCTTCGAGATCCCGCTGCCAAACCCGGAAAAGATCATCTGCGTCGGCGTCAATTTCCCCGACCGCAACGAGGAATACAAGGATGGGCAGGCGGCGCCGTCGAACCCCTCGCTGTTCATCCGTTTCCCTCGCTCCTTCACTGGCCATAACCAGCCGCTGATCCGTCCGCCGGAAAGTGCGCAGCTCGATTACGAGGGTGAAGTCACCATCGTCATCGGCAAGGGCGGTCGTCGCATTCCGGAGAGCGATGCGCTCGGTCACATCGCGGCGCTGACGCTTTGCAACGAGGGCACGATCCGCGACTGGGTTCGCCATGCCAAGTTCAACGTCACCCAGGGCAAGAATTTCGATCGCACTGGCTCGATCGGCCCCTGGCTGGTGCCGTTCACCGACGAAAGTCAGCTTGCCGACATCAAGCTGGAAACACGGGTGAATGGCGAGGTCCGCCAGAGCGACCGCACCAGCCGGATGATCTTCTCCTTCCGGAAGATCATCAATTACGTCTCGACCTTTACGACGCTGGTGCCGGGCGACGTCATCGTTTGCGGCACGCCGACCGGGGCGGGCGCTCGATTCGACCCGCCGATCTGGCTGAAGCCCGGCGACGTCGTCGAGGTTGAGGCCGAGGGCATCGGCCTCCTGTCCAACACCATTGCCGACGAGGGGATCTGATATGCTGACAACGAGCGAAATCATAGCTGCGGCTGAGAGCCTGGACCAGGCAGAACGGACCCGGGTGCAGACCGGCCTCCTGTCGCTCCGCCACCCCGGCATCACCATGGACGACGCCTATGCCATCCAGAGCGCCTGGGTGCAGAAGAAGATCGCCGCCGGTCGCAAGGTGATCGGCTGGAAGATCGGGCTGACCTCCAAGGCCATGCAATATGCGCTGAACATCAACATTCCCGATTCCGGCGTGCTGTTCGACGACATGGTCTTCGAGGATGGCGCGACCGTGCCGAAGGACCGCTTCATCCAGCCGCGCATCGAGGCCGAGATTGCCTTCGTGATGAAGGCGCCGCTGAAGGGGCCCGGCGTCACGGTCTTCGATGTGCTGAACGCCACCGACTATGTCACGCCGGCGCTGGAGATCCTCGATACCCGCATCCGGCGTGTCGATCCGGAAACGAAGAGGGCGCGCACGGTCCATGACACGATCTCCGACAATGCCGCCAATGCCGGCATCGTCACCGGCGGCCGGGCGGTTCGCCCCGACCAGATCGACATGCGCTGGATGGGCGCGATCGTCAGCCGCAATGCCGAGGTCGAGGAAACCGGTCTCGGGGCCGGCGTGCTCAACCAGCCTGCCCGCGGCGTCGCCTGGCTCGCCAACCGCCTTGCCCAGTACGGCGACGGCATCGAAGCCGGGCAGGTCGTGCTTGCAGGCTCCTTCATCCGCCCGGTCGAGGCCCGTCACGGCGACACCATCGTCGGCGATTTCGGCCCCTATGGCAGCGTCAGCCTGTTCTTCGAATAGGCGACTTTTCTTTCAGCGGAGGGCATCCCATGCCGGCACCGAAAAACCAGTTCAAGCAGGCGCTCGCCGAGGGCCGCGTCCAGATCGGCCTGTGGCAGGCGCTTGCCAGCCCCTATACGGCCGAGATCTGCGCCGGTGCGGGCTATGACTGGCTGCTGCTCGATGCCGAGCACGCCCCCAACGACATTCCGCTGCTGGTGTCGCAGCTGCAGGCGATGAAGGGCAGCGAAAGCCAAGCCATCATCCGCCCGCCGATCGGCGAAACCCATGTCGTCAAGCAGTTGCTCGACATCGGCGCCCAGACACTGCTGATCCCAATGGTCGAGAGCCGCGCGATGGCCGAGGCCATGGTTAGGGCCGTGCGCTATCCGCCGCACGGCATGCGCGGCGTGGGCGCGGCACTCGCGCGGGCTTCGGCCTTCAACCGCATCCCGGACTACCTGCAGACGGCCAATGCCGAGATCTGCCTGCTGCTGCAGGTCGAAAGCCGCGCCGGTCTCGACAATCTCGATGCCATCGCCTCGACCGACGGCGTTGACGGCGTCTTCATTGGTCCCTCCGACCTTGCCGCCGACATGGGCCATCTCGGCAAGCCCGGCCATCCCGAGGTCCAGGCCGCCGTCGAAGTGGCGATCGCGCGCATCCGGTCGCATGGCAAGGCGGCGGGCATCCTGATCGGCGATCTCGCGCTCGCCAAACGCTACCAGGAATTGGGGGCAAGCTTCATCGGGATCGGCAATGACGTGACGCTGCTCGCCAATGCCACGACGCGGTTGCTGGCCGACTTCCACAGCACGGCGGCGGCTCAAGCCCCCGATCCGTCCGCCCGGGTCTACTGACAGCGTTCTTTCCAGCTTTGCGACCGGCAAGCCTGTTGGGCGTCACCGGTCTGCAGGGTCGTCACAGCTGAATCCAGGCCGTCTTCAATTCGGTATATTTGTCCAGCGCATGCAGCGACTTGTCATGGCCGTTGCCGGACTGGCGCATGCCGCCGAGCGGCACCGTATTGTCGGCCCCGCCATAAGTGTTGACATGCACGACGCCGGCCTTGATCGCCCGGATCATCCGGTGAGCGCGGCTGAGATTGGCGGTCCAGACGGCCGAGGCAAGGCCATAAGGCGTCGAATTGGCGATCGCCACAGCCTCCGCCTCGTCGCGGAAGGGCAGGACTGAGAGCACCGGCCCGAAGACCTCCTCGCGGGCGATGGTCATCTCAGGCGTCACGTCGGCGAAAATGGTCGGCTTGAGGAAATAGCCCCCGGTCTCGGCAAGGAGCCGCGTGCCACCAGTCAGCAGGCGCGCGCCCTCTCGCGATGCTCCGGCAATGAAGTCGAGATCCTTCAGCAATTGCGTCTCGCTCGACACTGCGCCGGCCTCGGTGCCGAGGTCGAGCGGGTCGCCCAGCTTCATCTTTTCGGTGATCTCGACCAGTCGGGCGGTGAATTCCGCCTGGATCGACTGTTCGACGAGCAGCCGCGAGCCGGCGACGCAGACCTGGCCGGCATTGCGGAAGATGCCGTAGGCGGAGATCTTCGCCGCCTTGTCGAGATCCGGCGCGTCGGCGAAGACGATGTTGGGCGACTTGCCGCCGAGTTCGAGATAGACCCGCTTCAGGTTGGAGCGGGCGGAGTATTCGAGGAGCTTGCGCCCGACCGGGCCGGAGCCGGTGAAGACCAGCACGTCGACATCCATATGCAGGCCGAGCGCTTCGCCGGTGACGGCACCCTGGCCGGTGACAACGTTGAGCACGCCGTCCGGCAGGCCGGCCTCGGCGCAGAGTTCGGCAAGCCGGAGCAGGCTGAGCGAGGCGACCTCGGCGGGCTTCAGCACCACGGAATTGCCGGCGGCCAGCGCCGGGGCGATCTTCCAGGCGCCGATCATCAGCGGGAAATTCCACGGCACGATGGCGCCGACCACGCCGACCGGTTCGCGGTGGATGAGGCCGAGCACGTTTTCGGCCGTCGGCGCGATCTCGCCATAGACCTTGTCGATCGCCTCGGCATAGTAGCGGAAGGTTCCGGCGGCACTGCCGGGTTCGGCCTTCAGCGCCATCTGGATTTCGGTGCCGTTGTCGCGCACGCCGAGCACGGCGAGTTCGAGCGCATGTTTCTCGATCAGGTCGGCGATGCGCGAGAGCACCTTCTTGCGCTCGGCCGGTGCGGCACGCGACCACTGGCCCCGGTCGAAGGCGGCGCGGGCGGCCTGCACCGCGCGGTCGACATCTTCAGCACCGGCATCGGCGATGGTCGTCAGTTCCCTGCCGTCGAGCGGCGAGATCACCGGCAAGACCTTGCCACCCTCGGCCGCGACCCAGCGACCGCCGATAAAGAGGTTCCGGGCGGCAATCGGCTTCAGCCGTTCGATGTCGATCTTGTCCTGCATGCTGCGGCTCCGTGTCAGTGGGGGAAGCCGGGCGGTGAGGGCCGCCCGGTCATATTGGCTTATTCTGCCCGGGCGGTGCCGAGCCGGGCAAAGGCCGATGCATCTGCCGATTTCAGCTTCAGCGCAAGGACAAAGCCGATACCGGCGGCGATCAGCACGAGACCCGGAAGCAGCACGGCGAGCGCACCGGTTACGCCGGCCAGGTCGCTGAAATTGCGCACGATCGTCAACACCACGCCGGTCAGGATCAGGCCTGCCACCGCCGGCACGACCTTGGTCGTCAGTTGATTGGCTTCGAGACCCGAATTGCGGCTGAAGAAGGCGACGATGGCGAAGGCAGTGAGCGCCATCAGCACGATGATGCCGAGCGTGCCGACATTGGTCATCCAGGAGAACAGCGCCAGGATCGGGTCTTGTCCGGTCACGGCGAAGAGCCCGACGACGAGGAAGGCGATGACGGTCTGCGCCACCGAGGCGACGTGCGGGCTCTGGAAGCTCGCATGCGTGACGCCCAGGCCCCTCGGCAGCAGGCCTTCGCGGCCGGCGACGTAGAGGTAGCGGGCGACGCCGTTCTGGAAGGCGACGACGCCGGCAAAGACGCTGGTGATGAAGAGAATGCTCATGATCGGCGAGAGCCAGGCGCCGACATAGCGCTCGGAGGTCACGAACAGGAAGGTGGTCGGGTCGCTCAGGCCCTGCAGTTCTGGCAGGAGCTTGTCGTAGCCGGAGGCGTTGACCATCAGCCAGGAGGTCAGCATGTAGAAGACGCCGATCAGCAGCACGGAGATATAGGTCGCCCGCGGCACGGTGCTGTGGGCATCGCGCGCCTCTTCGCTGTAGATGGTCGTCGCTTCGAAGCCGATGAAGGCGGCGAAGCCGAACAGCAGGCCGATCGCGGGCGAACCGGAGAAGAAGGCCTCGGTGGAGAAGGGCTTCAGGCTGAGCCCGCTGTCGCCGCCGCTGCCGAGGATGGCGACGTCGATGATCAGCACCACCAGATATTCGAGGATGACCAGGATCGTCAGAATCCGGGCCGACAGGTCGACGCGGCGATAGCCGAGCAGGCCGACGATCAGCACGAAGCCGAGCGCGTAGAGCCACCAGGGCAGATCGAGGCCGAGGCTGGCGAGAAAGCCGGCGGTCGCGGCCCCCAGCATGCCGAACAGGCCAACCTGCATCGTCGCATAGGCGAGGATGGCGATCAGTGCCGCCGCGCCACCTGCAAGGCCGCCGAAGCCCTGGGCGGTATAGGCATAGAAAGCGCCGGCATTGCGGATGTGGCGAGCCATGGCGACGTAACCGACCGCAAACAGCAGCAGGATCGCAGTGACCAGCAGAAAGGTCGCGGGCATGCCGGTTCCGTTGCCGAGCAACATGGCGAGCGGCACGCCGCCGGCGACCGCCGTCAGCGGTGCAGCCGCCGAGACCACGAGAAAGGTGATCGCCCCTGTGCCTAGGCTGTTCTTGCGGAGCTGGTTGCCCCCGCCTTGTTGTGTCGTGACGTCTATCATGTCTGTTCCCCATTATTGTGAATGACGCAGATCTCCGGTGATGCCGCCGTGCGGATCGCGCGCCTCCCAAGCCTCGATCATCACCAGGCCGATTGTTCGGCTCTTTTTTCGTGGTTCAAATAATGAACCAATGATTTAAATATAGACTTGCAAATCGGCGCTGTCGCTGTCAAGTTATTTCGCATGTTAAGTATATGGAGGGATCGTGAGCACAGTCGGAAAGGCCTTGGGGCTTCTCAATCTGGTTTCGTCGCTGGACGAGGACGTCGGTCTGACCGATCTCGCGCGCATGGCCGGCTTCGACAAGGCAACCACGCGCCGGCTGCTGATGGACCTCGAATCTTTCGGCTTCATTGAGCAGGACGAGGCAAGCCGGCGCTATAGGCTCGGCCCCGCGCCGGTCAGGCTTGCCCGGCTGCGGGAGGCACGCTTCCCCTTCCTCCGTTCGGCCGTTCCCTTCGTCAAGGCACTGGCCGATAGCACGGGTGAAACCTGCCACCTCGCAGAATTCGCCAATGGCGAGCTGCGCTCGCTGCATGTCGAGGCGCCACCGCGCGCCAACCGCATCAATGTCGAGATCGGCGTGCCGCTGCCGCTGCATGCGACGGCCTCTGGCCTCGCGCTCTTGGCGCGTCTCGATGCGGCGCGGATCGCGACCCATCTGCGGCCGCCGCTCGAAGCCTTCACCGGCGAGACTGTGACCGACCCGTATGCCCTGCGCCAACGGCTCGCCGAGACGCGTGCGCGTGGCTGGTCGATCAGCCGCAACGGGCTTGAATCCGGCGTGATTTCGACGGCTGCAGCGATTGTCGCGCCCGACGGCCAGCCGGTCGGGACGCTCGCCATCGCGGCTCCCGCTTCGCGGGTGGAGCAGAGCACGCTGACGCGCTTCGGGGAGCAGGTGGCCGAAGCCGCCCAGGCGCTCGGCGACAGACTTTTCGGGAAGGAAAGCGCCTCAGGCGCCGATCATCAACGACAAGGGGAATAAGCATGTTTGCAGGACGGGAGGAGCCGCAGATCTTCATTTACGGGACGGGGGACACCAAGGCCGACGAGATCCGGTTCATGGCCAGCGTCATAGCTCGGGCCGGCGGCAAGCCGGTCCTAGTCGATGTCAGCGTACTGTCCGATCCGCCTTATGTGCCCGACTATGGCCGTCACGATATCGCCGCCGCTGCCGAAACCACGATCGAGGCCATCATCGACAGCGGTGACGAGAACACAGCCATGGCACTGATGGCCAGGGGCGCTGTAGCACTGACCCAGCGCTTGTTCCGGGACGACGAGATCGACGGTATCATTGTGCTTGGCGGTTCCATGGGCACAGATCTCGCGCTCGATGTCGCCGCCAGCCTGCCGCTCGGCGTACCGAAATTCGTCGTCTCGACCATCGCCTATTCGCATCTGGTGCCGCCGGAGCGCATCTCGCCCGACCTGATGATGATTCTCTGGGCGGGCGGTCTCTTTGGCCTCAACCCGATCTGCGATGCGGTGCTCGCCCAGGCCTGTGGTGCCGTGGTCGGTGCGGCCAAGGCCTCGCCCCGCCGCAACAGCGTTCGCCCGCTGATCGGCATGACCTCGCTCGGTTCAAGCTGCCTCAAATACATGAAGCACCTCAAACCGGAGCTGGCCAGGCGCGGATACGATCTCGCCGTGTTCCACGCCACCGGCATGGGTGGCCGGGCCTTTGAGGCGCTCGCCGCCGATCGTGGTTTCGCCGCCGTGCTTGATCTGTGCACCCAGGAGGTCAATAACCACCTGAACGGTACCTGCGTCACATCAGGCCCCGATCGGCTGGAAAATGCCGGCCGCCAGGGCATTCCGCAGATCGTCGCTCCGGGCGGGGTCGACATGGTGGACCTGCAGGCCTGGCGCGATCTGCCGGCGGCGCTTGCCGACAGGCCTTACCACGCCCACAACCGGCTGCTCGGCTCGGTGACCACCGATCTCGATGGGCGCAGCAAAGTGGCGCGGGTGATCGCCGAAAAGCTTGCAAGGGCGACCGGACCGACCGCCTTCGTGCTGCCCACCGAAGGCATCCACGAATGGGACAAACCCGGCGAACCGCTGCATGACCCCGAAGGCCTCGCCACGCTGATCGCGGAACTTACCGAAGTGATGCCCGCCTCGGTCGCGTTCCATCGCATCGACACCCATATCAACGCCCCCGCCTTTTCCGCCAAGGTCATGGAGATCTTCGACGCCTGGGTAGCCGAGGGACATATCCCGGAAGGCAGGCCATGACCATGACGACGCGCGCGCTCATCCTCGATTTCGGCGGGGTCGTCACCCGCACGTTGTTCGAGACGCACGACATCACCGAACGGGCGCTTGGCCTGCAAGCGGGCACGCTGACCTGGCGCGGTCCCTTCGACCCCGCCGGCGATCCTTTGTGGACCCGCATGCAGGCCCGCGAAATCAGTGAGCGCGACTACTGGATGGAGCGGACCCGCGAAACCGGCCGCCTCGTTGGCGAGGACTGGACCGACATGAAGACCTTCGTCCAGCGCGCCCGTGGTGCGGAGGCTGAACTCGTGCTGCGTCCCGAGGCCCGGGAGACCATCCTTGCCGCCAAGGCCGCGGGCCTCAAGCTCGCCATCCTGTCCAACGAACTCGACCTGTTCTACGGCGTCGAGTTCCGCAAGCGCTTCCCGCTGATCGACCTGTTCGACGTGATCATCGACGCCACCTATACCGGCATCCTGAAGCCAGATCCGCGCGCCTATGCGATGGCGGTCGAGGCGGTCGGCCTGCCGATCGGTGACTGCGTCTTCGTCGACGACCAGCTGAAGAATATCGAGGGGGCGGTCGCCGCAGGCCTTCCCCATGTCCATTTCGACGTAACCCGCCCGGCAGCAAGCTTTGCACTTGCCCGACAGATGCTGGGCCTGCCAGAGACCGGAGACGCCTGATGCGCGAGACAAATTTCCTCATAGAAAACAATGCCAAACATCTTTGGCACCCGATGGCCCATCCCGCCGAGATGCGAACCCATCCGCCCAAGATCGTCAATGGCGCCGATGGTGTCGAGATCACCGATATTCACGGCAAGACGGTGCTCGATGCCGTCGGCGGCCTGTGGAACGTCAATCTGGGCTATTCCTGCGAGCCGGTGAAGGCGGCGATCCGCGACCAACTCGAGCAGCTGCCCTATTACTCGGCCTTTCGCGGCACCACTAATTCGCCGCTGATCGAGCTCTCCTACGAACTCGCCGAATGGTTCCGCCCCGATGGCATGGTGCGCTCCTTCTTCACCTCGGGCGGGTCAGATTCGGTCGAGACGGCGCTGCGGCTGGCGCGACAATTCCACAAGATCAACGGCCAGCCGGAGCGCACCAAGTTCGTGTCACTCAAGAAGGGCTATCATGGAACCCATTTCGGCGGCGCCTCGGTCAATGGCAACGCCAATTTCCGCCGCAACTACGAACCGCTCCTGCCGGGCGTCTTCCATCTTACAGCCCCCTATCTCTACCGCAATCCGCTCGATATCGATGACCCCGCGGCGCTGGCCAACATCATCGCCCGCGAGTTCGAGGACGAGATCGCCTTCCAGGGGGCCGACACGATCGCCGCGCTGATCCTGGAGCCGGTGCTTGGCGCCGGCGGCGTAATCGTGCCGCATGAGAGCTTCATGCCGTTGATGCGGTCAATCTGCGACCGCCATGGCATCCTGCTGATCGCCGACGAGGTCATCACAGCCTTCGGCCGCACCGGGGCATGGTCCGGCTCGCGGCTGTGGAACGTCCAGCCGGATATGATGTGCACTGCCAAGGCCATCACCAACGGCTATTTCCCCTTTGGCGCTGTCATGATCGGCAGCCGGGTGGTCGAGGCCTTCGAGTCCAACAAGAACAGCTTCGGCGCGATCGGGCACGGCTACACCTATTCCGGCCACCCGGTCGGCGCGGCCGCGGCGCTGGCCACGCTCAAGGAAACCGGGCGCCTTGACGTCGCCGCCAATGCCGGCGCGCGCGGTGCTGAACTGTTGGCCGGACTGGAAAGACTTAAGGACAAGCATGCACTGGTCGGCGACGCACGCGGCAAGGGCCTGATGTGCGCGGTCGAGCTGGTTGCCGACCGCAAGACCAAACAGGCTGCCGCCAAGGACGTCGTTGCCGAGGCCTATGAGGGCGCCTATGAAGCTGGCGTCATGGTGCGTACTTCGGGTGCCAACATCATCCTGTCGCCGCCGCTGGTGATTACCGCTGCCGATGTCGAGCGCATCCTGTCGGCACTCGACGCCGGCCTGACCCGGGCGGCCGCGAAGGTCTGAGGCCCGGACAAGATCGCTGTCGGGGAGGGAATCACTCCTCCCCGATTGTGGTCGCACCATCGAGCTTGAGGCTCGCGAGGTCGTCCAGCATGTCGAGGAGTGCGTCGACCCGCTCGCGCCCGAAACGGGCGTCTATCTCTGCATAGACCCGTCTGCTATCCGGCATCACCTCTTCGATCATTGCCGTGCCCGCAGGGGCGATCCGCAACAGGACACGGCGACCGTCTGCCTTGTCCTTGTGTTTGGTGATGAAACCGCGCTCCTCGAGCGACTTGATCATTCGCGTCAGGCTTGGGGCGAGGATGAAGGCCTTGTCTGCCACTTCGCTTGCATCCAGCGTGCCCGTCTCGTGAAGAACGCGCATCACGCGCCACTGCTGCTCGGTCACGTCGTGGTTGGCCAGGATGGGACGGAAATGGCTCATGACAGCCTCGCGGGCCCTGAGCAGGCCGATCGCCAACGAGCGTCGGCGCTCGGTGACGTTGGTTTTCAGTTCCAGCATGCCAATGGTATCCTTCGGAAGCGTTGACTGAGGTTCAGGCCTCTATCCTGCATTTCCAATGGAGATGCAATCAATCGAGGCAGGACGAAGCCGCCATGCCTCGGACAAGTTTTACAACCGCCTCAACGCGTGCGTTGCCGCAGGGCAGACTTTCAAGAGATCTCGCCGCTGAAGTTTGATTGTTGTCGGTTTTACCGATGGTGTGGTTGTCGCGATGCCAATCGACACATCAGGTCGTCCTGCAGCGTCCGGATGGACGCATAGCGATCGGGCGCAAAAGATCGAGACCAAGAGCTCGGTCGCGACGAGCAGCGGAACCAATTTCGTCCTAACGATCGGGGATGGATGAGCCGGCCGTCAAGCGAAACACCGAGCGACTTTAAAAGAACCGCAAAATCCAGACGCTTTACAGGATTTCGATTATACGATTATATGATCAAATGATTGGTCAAGGCTGAATGCAGCCGACCGTCAGAAAAGCGCGGTGCGGCAGAATAGCGGCCATGTTGCGAGAGCTAGGAACAAACCTACAGAGGACGAACACATGATACGGTTTCACAGTTTGCTTGCCGTTGGCATGCTTGCAGGGGCGTCGCTTTACACCACGGGCGCGCAGGCGCAGGACGCCACCTGCCCGGTGCGCATCGGCGGCGTGCTTTCGTTGACCGGCTCGATGGGTGCGGTCGGCAAGAACATCGCCAACAGCGCGCAGCTTGCCATCGATCACATCAACGAAGGCGGCGGGATCAAGGGTTGCAAGGTAGAATTCCTGCTGCGCGACGACCAGGGACAGCCGAATGTCGGCGTCGATGCCGCCAAATTCCTCGTCGAGGTGGATCGTGTCTCCGCGATAACAGGCGCGATCTCCAGCGGCGTGACCATTCCGATCCTCACCTCGGTGACCGCACCGGCCGGCATTCCGCAGATCGGCTGCTGCTCGTCTGCACCGGTCCTGACCGATCTTGCCAAGCAGGGGAAGACCGGCGGCTATTTCTTCCGGACCTTCCCGTCGGTGAAAAACCTCGCCTATCCGCCGGCCAGCGTCGCGATCGAAAAAGGTCTCAAGCGCGTCGCGGTTATCTACATCAACACGGACTATGGCACGAGCCTGGTCAAGGATTTCAGCGCCGCCATGAAGACGCTGGGCGGCGAGGTGGTATCGTCGGTGGCCTTCAACGAGAACCAGGCCTCGTATCGCGCCGAGGTATCCACCGCGCTGGCATCGAAGCCTGATGCCGTGTTCCTCGTGGCCTTCCCGCAGGATGGCGCGACGCTCGCACGTGAATGGATTTCGCTGGGCGGCACACGCAAGCTCATCCTCAACAACGCGCTGCGCAGCGCCGATTTCGTCAAGGCGGTCGGCGCCCAGTACCTGACCGAATCCTTCGGCACCGACAATGCGTCCGCCGGCGGGCCGGAACTCGATACGTTCCGCGGCCTTTACGAGGCAGCCTACAAGGTCAGCGCCGAAGGCCCGGGCATCTACAACGAATATGATGCTGTCATGGTGCTGGGGCTGGCCATGAACATCGCCCCCGATCTTTCCGGCGCAGCCATCCGCGATTCCATCCGCAAGATCCACACGTCGGGCGGCACCGCCATCGGAACCGGACCTGAGGCTTTCGCCGAAGCGCTGAAGACAATAAAGGAAGGTAAGCCGATCCGTTACAACGGCGCTACCGGCCCGCTCGAATTCGACGCCTATGGCGACGTGACCGGGCCGGCGCTGACATGGAGCATCGGTGAGGACGGCGCGCTGAAGATCGACAGCAAGCTTTCGATGCAGGATATGCAGGCGCTGTTCAAGAAGATCGACGGCTGAAGCGGTCCATAACGGGGGCAGGAAAGACGATATGACCTATACGTTGTCGCATTGGGGTACTTACAAGGTCGAACAACGCGACGACGGGTCGCCTGCCCTCCTGCCTTTCGAGCGTGATACCGACCCCAGCCCCATAGGGCTTCATCAAAATGCCGCGTCGCTCGCGCGCCTGCGTGTGCGACGGCCGGCGATCCGCAGAAGCTGGCTGGAAGGCGGTCCCGGCCATGCCACGGACCGGCGCGGCACGGATGAATTCGTCGAGGTCGACTGGGACCAGGCGCTGGACCTTGCTGCGGCCGAGATCGACCGGGTACGAAACCTGCATGGCAACAACGCCATCTTCGGCGGATCCTACGGCTGGGCCAGTGCCGGGCGCTTCCACCACGCGCAGAGCCAGGTGCATCGTTTCCTCAATGCCGCGGGTGGCTATGTCCGCCATGTGGATTCCTACAGCCTCGGCGCGGCCAATGTCATTCTGCCCCATGTCGTGGCGCCGATGGACGAGTTGATGGCCAGCCATTCTTCCTGGGACATGCTGGCGAAGCATACCGGCCTGTTCGTGACGTTTGGCGGCGTTCCGGTCAAGAACGCGCAGATGAATGCCGGCGGTGTCGGCCTGCATCTTGCGACCGCGGGCCTGCGCGCCATGGCGGATGCCGGCGTGCGCATGGTCAATATTGGCCCGGTTGGCGACAATATGGGACCGGTCGAGGACCGCACGGAATGGATCCGCTGCCGGCCGAACACCGATACAGCCGTCATGATGGCCATGGCCTATGTGCTGGTCACCGAGGGGCTGCATGATCGCGGCTTCCTCGACCGATGCTGCGTCGGCTTTGATGCCGTCGAACGTTATCTCCTGGGCCGAGACGATGGCATAGCCAAGACGCCCGCCTGGGCCGAGACGATCAGCGGCGTATCGGCTGCCGCGACCACTGCCCTTGCCCGCGATATGGCGGCGACACGCACCATGCTGAACGTGTCATGGGCCATGCAGCGCGCCTCCCATGGCGAACAGCCGTTCTGGATGGTGGTGACGCTCGCATCGCTGCTTGGCCAGATCGGCAAGCCGGGCGGCGGCTTCGGCGTGGGCTATGGCGCGGCCAATCTGGTGGGCAGCAGCCATCGCCGCATCAAGGGCCCCACGTTTTCCCAAGGCCGCAACACCGTGCCGGATTTCATTCCCGTGGCCCGCATCGCCGACATGTTGCTCGATCCGGGTGGCGCCTTCACCTATAACGGCATCGATTATCGCTATCCGGATATCAAGCTGGTCTATTGGGCCGGCGGCAATCCGTTCCACCATCATCAGGACCTCGGGCGCCTGGAGCAGGCATGGGCCCGGCCTGATACCGTGATCGTCAACGAGAGCTACTGGACCGCGACTGCGCGCCGCGCCGATATCGTGCTGCCGGCGACGGTGACGCTGGAGCGTGACGATATCGGATCTGCCACGCTGGAAGGCTTCTTTGTTGCCATGAAGCAGGCGCAGCCGCCTGCCGGCGAGGCGCGCGACGACTACCGGATCTTCGCCGACATCGCCGGGCGACTGGGGTGCGGCGATGCTTTTACCGAAGGCCTGGATACCATGGGCTGGCTGCGGCGCATGTATGACGAGTGCCGGCGCGTCAATCACGAGCGGGCCATCGACCTGCCGGCGTTCGAGGCGTTCTGGGAGGATGGGCTGCTGGACCTGACGGCCCATGATGCGCCCGTGACCATGCTCGAAGGTTTCGTCGCCGACCCCGCGGCCAATCCGCTGGCAACGCCCTCCGGCCTGATCGAACTCTATTCGGAGACGATCGCAGGGTTTCGTCTTCCCGATTGCCCGGGCCATGCCGCCTGGATCGAACCGGCAGAGTGGCTCGGCGCCGACGAAGTGCAACGGCACCCCCTCCATCTCCTGACCGACCAGCCGGCGCGGCGGCTGCATAGCCAACTGGACGCCAGCCCCTATAGCTCAGAGGGCAAGATCGACGGGCGGGAGTTCGTCTACGTCAATCCGGCCGATGCCAAACAGCGCGGAATCGCAACAGGCGATGCCGTCGAGCTTTTCAACGGTCGGGGACGCTGCATAGCAGCCGCCAAGGTCACCGATCGCGTCATGACCGGGGTCGTTCGGCTGAACACCGGCGCATGGTATGATCCGGAGCCGGGAACCGGCCGCGACCGCCACGGCAATCCCAACGTCTTGACGGCCGACCGGCCGGCATCCTCGCTGTCGCAGGGTTGTGCCGCCCAGAGCTGCCTGGTGCAGCTTGTCCGCCATGACGCTGATCCGCCGCGAGTGGGCGCCTTCGACCTGCCGCGACTGATAGAACAGAATCGATAGCCGACAACGAAGATGAATGATTGATATGCAGATGAGTCCTCCCATTTCCCGCACCATCTGGTCGCGGTCGGTCCGCCAGTTTGCCCAGACAGAGCCGGCACCCACCCGTGGCACGGCCGATGTGGTGGTGGTCGGCGGCGGCTTTACCGGGCTGACGGCAGCGCTGCATCTCGCCCGCCGCGGTGTCCGGGTCACCTTGCTGGAAGGCGGCGACATTGCCGGTGCAGCGAGCGGTCTCAATGCCGGCTTCGTCGTGCCGAATTTCGCCAAGGCAGACCCGGCCGCCGTGGTTGCACGACTGGGCAAGCCGCGTGGCGAGCGCCTGCTGCGGATGATCGGCGCAGGCGCGGCACGGGTCTTCCGCACCATCAGCGAGGAAGGAATCGATTGCGACGCCGAGCAGACGGGCTGGATGCATATTGCCCATGACGCATCGATGTTGCCGGTGCTCTCGGCGCGGGTTGATGCCTGGCGTGCGCTCGGGCGACCCCTCGAAATGCTGGACCGCTCCGCTGCACGCGCCCGCAGTGCCGCCCGCCATTGCGAGGGCGCCCTGTTCGATCCGGAAGGCGGCATGCTCAACCCGCTGACCTACGCCCTGGGACTTGCCAATGCCGCAAGGCGGGCCGGGGCGATGCTGCATCAAAACGCGATGGTGCAGACCATAGAACGACAGGGAGATGGCTGGCGCGTGGAGGGCCAGGGCTTCTCCGTCGCCGCCAAGCAGGTCCTGCTCTGTACCAATGCCGGGCGGCTTGGCGCCGCAGGCCGCCTCGGCCAGGCGGTGGTGCCCCTGAAGGTCTACCAGATCGCGACCAAGCCCCTGCCTGCGGAAGTGGCCCGCCGCATCTCGCCACAACGCACGCCGGTCGCGGATACCCGATCCAACCTCTTCACCTACAGGCTGGACCGTGACAACAGGCTGATCAGCGGCGGCATGGCTGTGCTGCCGGTTGGTGCGGAAGGGCGCATGGGGCGGATGATCGCCACGCGCCTGGCGCGCGAACTTGCGCTGCCCGCGGTGCCGGAGGTCGATGCTGTCTGGCAGGGCACAGCCGCGATGACCACGGATTTCCTGCCGCATGTCTATGAATTCGGCCCCGGCTTCTGGGGCGGCATTGGCTGCAATGGCCGCGGTATCGCGCTGACGGCGATGGTCGGCGAGGTGCTGGCCGATATCGCCACGGGCAAGTCCCTTGAGGACGTTCCGGTTCCCCTGGCCAAGGCGCATCGCGTGATGTTCGCCCCGATTGCCGCCGTTGCGGCCTCCGTCGCCGTCGCGCAGGCGAAATTGCGGGATCGCCGACAAGGTTTGTAACGGAGAAGCAGCATGTTCGTCGTCAACCGCGAGGCCATCCAGCGCACCTTCACCATGACGGATTGCATCGCCGCCGTTGAGGAAGGCCTTGTCGCCTGGACCCGTGGAGCAGCTTTCCTCCATCCCCGCTTCCAATTGCCGGGCGGCCCCTCGAACGCTCTGATGGGCCTGATGCCGGTCGTCGCGATCGAGCCCGAACGGTTGTGGGGCCTAAAAGCCGTGATGGTGGCCCATGGAAATCCGCAACAGGGGCTGGACAGCCATCAAGGGGCGATCCTCATCTGCAATGCCGAAACCGGCGTACCTCTCGCCCTGGTCGATGCGACTGAGATCACGGCGATGCGCACCGCAGCGGCCAGCGCGCTGGCAACCCGGGCGCTGGCCAAGCCCGATGTCGGCAGGATTGCCATCCTTGGAACGGGCCGGCAGGCAAGGACGCATGTCGAGGCCCTGCGTGTGGGCTATCCAAAAGCGGAATTCAGGCTATGGGGCCGTTCGCCCAAGGCAGAGGCGCTGGCGCAGAGCATCGGGGCCTGTCATGCCGTCTCCGTCCAGGAAGCGATCGACGGAGCGGACGTGATCTGCACCGTCACCGGTTCGCGTGAGCCGCTTCTGAAGGGCGGCTGGATCACGCCTGGTTGCCATATCAATGCCGTCGGCGCCAGCAGGCCAGACGCCCGCGAGCTCGACAGTGACCTGGTGGCGAGGAGTGAGTTCTTCGTGGATTCTCGCAGCCAGGCCGAAACGGAATGCGGCGAATATCTGATCCCTCTCGGCGAAGGCCGCATCGGCACTGATCACATCCGCGCCGAGCTTGGAGCAATCCTGGCCGGGCAGGCTCCAGGCCGCAGTTCTCCGGCAGCGGTGACGGTCTTCAAATCGCTCGGGATTGCGGTTGAGGATCTCTGGGCAGCCGCAAGGGCGCTTGAATGCGCAAAGGCCGCCGGCCAGGCGCAGCAGGTACGCTGGTAGCATCGACCGCTTGAGGCAAGCGGTCACGGATAACACAGATGAAGGCATTTCATCGTTGATCAAGGCCGGTTTGCCATGAGTGTCGATTTTCTAGAGCCAGTAACCACCCGTTCCACCGTTCAGGACGTGGTCTACCGGCAGTTACGAGCGGCTCTCATGTCCGGCCAGTTCGATCCTGGCCAGACGCTGACCATAGCTATGCTGTCCGAGCGGTTCGGTACCAGCCACATGCCGGTGCGCTAGGCGTTGCGGCGGCTGATGGCAGAAAGGGCGGTGAAGGCCGACATCCTCACCACCCAGACCTTGCTCCGCAAGCTCTGCCGGAGCGAGGTGGAGTCCGGCGAGCGCTGACGGGCGCGGCGCTATCACGCCGCGCGTCTTGCCCCCGCGACCTTCTCGCCGATCAGGCCCCGCGGACGGAAAAGCAGCATCAGCACAAGGACCAGACCGATCATCATGGACTGCACTGCGCCACCGTAATTCTGGTAATCCTGCGGCAGCGCCTTGATGACGTAGCCGCCGACAAGGCTCCATAGGCCCCAGACGATCACGGCACCCAGGATGGCGCCGCGATTGTTGCCGCTGCCACCGACGATCAGCATGGTCCAGATGAGGAAGGTGATGATCGGGAGGAAGTCGAACGGGCTGATGAAGCCGATGAAGCTGACATAAAGCGCACCGCCAAGTCCCATCAGGATCGATCCGAGCACGAAAGACTGCAGCCTGAACAGCCGCACATCCTTGCCCAGGGTCTGCGCCGCGACCTCATCCTCTCGTAGCGCCCGCAGGACCCGGCCCCAGGGCGAGCGTCCGATGCGTTCCAGCGCAGAATAAGCAAGCAGGAGAATGACGGCCACCAGCGCCAGATAGGCCAGGCCGTTGGCCAATGGAGAGGCAAACAGATTGCGGGTTGGATTGGGGATCTCAGCGATGCCCATGGTCCCGCCGGTCAGCGGCTCCAGGTTGACGGCGATCAACTGGATTGTCACGGCGATGCCGAAGGTCGCGACGGAAAGATAATCACCCTTCAGCCTGATGGTAATGAGACCGATCAGCATGGCGGCCAGCGCGGAGACCGCCATGGCGCCGACAATGCCCACGAGCCACGGCAAGCCGAGATTGCCGATCAGCCCCTGCTTGGCCGGCGCCGTCAGGATCGTGAAGGTATAGGCGCCGATCGCATAGAAGCCGACGACGCCAGCATTGAACAGGCCGGTCATGCCCCATTGCAGGTTCAGCCCCAGGGTGACGATGCCGAGTATCAGCGCGACACTCAGGAAAAAGACGAGGTAGGAAAGGATTCCGATCATGGGGACCTCAAATGCGCGACGATTTGGTGAACAGGCCCTGCGGACGCATCGACAGCACGATCAGCAGTAGGACGAAGGGAATGGCGGCCTTGTAGCCCGTCGGCAGCACCAGCGTGGAAAGGCTTTCCGACAGGCCGACGATCAATCCTCCGGCGACGGCGCCGAACAGATTGCCCGAACCGCCGAGGATCGCTGCCGCAAACAATGCCAGCAGCATGTTAAACCCAAGCTCCGGCCTGATCTGCACCGTCAGTCCGGCGAAGATGCCAGCAAGCGCCGCAAGCGCCCCGCCGAGCATCCAGGTCCAGCGGACGACATTGCGGATGTCGATGCCGCAGACCTGCGACAGCGCCGTGTTGTCGGCCATGGAACGCATGGCAATGCCGACCCGGCTATGGGTGAGGAACAGGTGCAGGCCGAGCACGAGAAGCGCGGTCAGCACCAGCACGAAGACCTGATCGGGCATCATCCTGATATCGGGCAGCACCTCGATCGACATCTGCAGGGCGGTGCTGTAATAATAGGCATCTGAGCCCCAGAACAGCAGGATGGCGTGGCGTAGCATCAGGGCGATGCCGAAGCTGGCGAAGACCAGCGTCAGTCTGTTGGCCCGCAAACCGCGCAGCCTGCTGAAAACGAGTTCGTCCATGGCGATGGCAATCAGGCCCGTGCCGACGCAGGCGATGACGATGGCCGGCAGCAGCGACCAGCCGAAGGAGAACGGGCCGATCTGCTCGCCCGCCGGCATAAAACTGATCACGGCGAGCCCGATATAGGCTCCCCAGGTCAGTAGCTCCCCATGGGCGAAATTGGCGAATTTCAGGATCTGCGAGCAGAGGGAATACCCGATGGCGCCCAGCGCGAGGATACCCCCGGTAAGAATGCCGTCGGCGATGGCTTGTCCGATCATATCTTTCTCCGTGCTCCCAGAAATGCTTCGGCAACGGCAGTGTCGTCCATAAGGTCTGCAGCGGTGCCCGAGATGTGATTGCGTCCCTCGACAAGAACATAGGCCCGGTCGGAGACCCGCAGCGCGGCCTTGGCGTTCTGCTCCACCATCAGCACACCCACGCCCGTCCGTGACAGGTCCCTGAGGCTGACCAGCACTTCCGTGACGATCTTCGGTGCAAGTCCCGCGGTCGGTTCGTCCAGCATCAGCACGCGCGGCCGGGTCATCAGGGCGCGAGCGACCGCCAGCATCTGCCGCTGGCCGCCGGAAAGCACATTGGCCAGTGCATTGCGGCGTTCGGCCAACGTGGGGAACTGGGCGTAGATCTCGGCCAGCCGTTCGCGCAAGGCGCCACGCGACAGCGTATGCCCGCCGGCGACGAGATTGTGCTCAATGGAAAGCGAGGCGAAAACATTGCCGGTCTGCGGCACGAAACCTATGCCGGCACCGACGACGGCATGGGTGGGCAGGCCGGAGATCTCCCGGCCCTCCAGCCGCACCTTGCCGCCTTCGATACACACAAGACCGGCGAGCGCCTTCATGAAAGTCGACTTTCCAGCGCCGTTCGGCCCGATCAGCGTCACGAACTCGCCGGCCGCGACCGTTACCGAAATGTCGAACACGATCGGCATCTTCGGAATATAGCTGGCGCAGACATGGCTGGCCTCCAGCAGAGGCGTTCCGTTGGGTGGCATGGTCATGCATGCTCCTCCTGCGTGACATCGCCGAGATAGGCGTCGATGACCTTCTGTTCGCGCATGACTTCGGCAGGTGCACCTTCGAAGATGACCTTGCCCTGAGCCATGACGACGATGGTGCCGCAGATGCGCATGACCAGATCCATGTTGTGCTCGACGATCAGGAAGCCGGTGCCCCGCGCATTCAGCGCGACGATCTTCTCGATCAGCGTTTCGATCAATGTCGGATTGACGCCCGCGGTCGGCTCATCGAGCAGGATCAGCTTGGGGTCGATCATCATGACCCGGGCGAGTTCCAGCAGCTTCTGCTGGCCGCCTGATAACAGCCCCGCTGCGTGGTTCACCACCTCCTTGAGGCCGGTGAATTCGATGATCTCCATGGCCCGCTCGGTCAGTCGCCGTTCTTCCGCGGCGACAAGACTGGGTCGGAACCAGTTGTTCCAGAAGCGCTCGCCCGACTGGCCAGAGGCGGCGCAGACGACGTTTTCGAGCACGCTCATCTGCGGGAAAGGACGTGGGATCTGGAACGTCCGGGCCAGCCCATGGCGAAAGACCTGCTCCGGCCTGAGACCCGATATCGTCTGGCCGTCGAACACCACCTGCCCATGACTGGGCTGAACCTCTCCAGCAATCAGACCGAACAGGGTCGATTTTCCGGCACCGTTTGGTCCAATCAGGCCGGTGATGGTGCCGGCCTTGACATCGATGTCGACCCCATCGACCGCCCGCAAGGCGCCGAAGCTGCGCGCAAGGCCGCGGGTTTTCAGGATGATCCCGTGGTCAGCCATTGCCAACTCCGTTTCCTGCGGCGCCCGCCTGCCACAGCCCGTTGAAAAAGGCCTGCAGCCGGTCAAGACCGATCTCGATGCGCTCGATGCTTTCCGAACCGAAGCAGATCCGCAAATGCCCCTCGCCCGCAGGGCCATAGAAGCTTCCCGCTTCCACCACCACGCGCGCCTCTTCCAGTATTCGCTCCGCCATGACCTGCGACGGCAGCCCGAAATCCGAGATGTCTGGGAAAGCATAGATGGCCCCCTGCGGCAGGGCGCAGCGCACGCCCGGCATCTGGTTCAGCCGCCGGACCACCACATCGCGCTTGCGTCGATCTTCATCGACGAGGTCTTCCAGCGGTTCCGGCGGACCTTCGATTGCCGCACGAGCGCCGGCCTGAATGAAGGTGTTGACATGCGTGGCATCGTTGGCGGTAATCTTGAGCATCCCGGCCATGGCCCAGGACGGCGCTACGGCATAACCCAACCGCCAGCCATCCATCGCATAGGATTTGGTAAAGGCGAAGGCGGTAACGGTGCGCTCGGCCATGCCGGGCAGCGAGGCGATCGAAATATGCTTGTGGTCATCGAAGACGATATCTTCATAGACTTCGTCCGATAGGACCAGCAAATCATGGCGGATCGCCAGGTCGGCAAGACCCTGCAATTCCTCCCGGCTGTAGACCCGTCCGGTCGGATTGACCGGGTTGACCAGCACAATCATCCGCGTGCGGGGCGTGATCGCCGGTTCGATGAGCGCAGGCTTCAAGGTAAAATCATCCGCGGCGTCGAGCGGCGCGATCACGGCCCTCGCGCCGGCAAGCTCGATCTTGCCGAGATGCTGCGGATAATATGGTTCCAGAAGAATCACTTCGTCGCCCGGATCGATCAGGGCCATGAAAGCCGCGAACGAGGCGTGGGTCAGTCCGTTCGTGACGAGGACGTCATCCGCAGATGCCGCAATGCCATTGCGTTCGTTGAGCTTGCGGGCAAGCGTCTTGCGCAATTCAGGCGTCCCGCGCAGATCGCTGTAATGAACCTCGCCGGCCAACAGGGCGTCGATGGCCGCCTGCTTGATATGGCCAGGCGTATCGGCATAGGGCTTGCCGAGTTCGAAATGAATGAGGTCGGCCCCACGCGCGCCCAATTCGGCGGCTTTCTGATACATGCCAAAGGACTTCTTTGGCGTTTCGGATATTCTCTTCGCAACCCGTCTCATGCGTCGCTCCGCCGCCGTGCAACTGCTTCAATCTCGACCTTGATCGCCTCGACCGGAAAACCGCAGATAATCGTCGTGTTGGTTGGCCGCGGATCGGAGAAGACCGCGCCGAGCAACATGGACACTGGCACCACATCATCGCGCGAAGCGAGATAGACGCGCACCGAGACGATATCCGCCATGGAGGCATCTGCCTCGGCAAGCGTGGCCGAGATGATTTCAAGCACCCGCTTGGCCTGATCCTCGGCGCTCGCAGCAAAGCCGCCGAGTGCCGGATCAAAGCCTGACGTGCCAGAAATGAAGATCCATTCCCCGTCGACGACGGCCCTGGAATAGCCTGCGAGCCTCTCGAATTCCGAATTCGAGTAGATTGATTTCCTTGTCATACGTTCCCCGTGACTAAATGCGCGTTTGATCAAACTATCGCGATTGAGATGACGTTTTGCAAGCGTTTTATTTCAGACATGCTGGTTGTGGGATGGCCCGCCCTTGCGAGGACGTCGGCCATGATCTCGTTTTCTAGAATAGAGAGGCGCCAAGCCATGCAGATTTGCAGATTGCATTGCAATTTATGTGTGCGCGATGTGAGGACATCACGCTTGAGCTTGGCAAATCCCGGCAGACCATCATGAGCGAAATTCTGTTTGTCCATGATGCGCAGGGGGTGGTCGATGAAAAGCTGCAAGTGGATTCTGCCGGCATAGACGCAATCGCACGTCTTGGCGGCAACACCTGCGCAACAGGTCCGCGACCGGTCGAAATGGCCACTCCAAAGCTGTCCTGACCGTCAAACCAGCCCGCTTACATCAGGTATGTCAGAGCCGATCGTCTCTGATCCTGGCGCAACAATGCTCTATCCCGTTTGCAGCGGCAGAACGCTTCCATTTGGCCCTGGAATGCTTCAAAGCACGTTGCGGGGCATCGGCCCCACGCAACGTGCTTTAAGTGCTTGTTTAACGCATGTGTGATTGCAAAGCCGCGGCATGCTTTGGCGCGACATGGTCTAAGCTGTCCCCTCTCCCAGCTTTGTCAGCAGGGCCGCGCCGGTCTTGATGCCGGCAATGAAGAGGTCGATCTCCAGGTTTTCGTTGGGGGCGTGGTTGGCCTCGTCGGCATTGGCATAGGGCACGACAAAGGCCGGGGTCTTCAGGATCTTGGTGAAGACGTAGTCCGGCAGGCTGCCGCCGACGGTCGGATAGAGCAGCGGCTCGACGCCGCGCGCTGCAACAATCGCCTCGCGAATGACATCCGCAAACGGATTGTCCATGGGTGTCTTCGATGGCAGCATGCCGTTCAGCGGCACAAATTCCACGTCGGGCGCGTGGCGTTCGACATGGGCGCGCACCCGGTCGAACACATATTCGGGGGTCAGCGGCTCCACCAGGCGTATGTCGCATTTGGCAAAGGCCTCGCACGGCAGCACCGTCTTGGAGCCGGGTCCGCCATAGCCGCCATGCAGGCCGTTGATGGTGAGGGTCGGGTGGAACATCAGCCGGTCGAAATAGGCCCTGTCCTGCGGCGCGTCGAGTTGGCTGATACCGAGATCGGCCTTGATCGCATCAAGATCGAGCGGCAACCGGCTGACCGCCTCCCGCTCCATGTTGGTGGGCGGAATGACGGGATCGTTCAATCCCTCGATGGTGATCTCGCCGCCTTCGTTTTTCATGGTCCCGAGCAGATGCACCAGTTTCCAGATGGCATTCGGCATGACCCCGCCGAAATTGCCGGAATGCGCATCCCGTCGGGCCGTCTTTGCCCGGAGCTCAAAGGAGGCGACGCCGCGCACGCCGAAGGTGATGATCGGCATGCCGCTCTCATGCAACGGACCGTCCGAGGTGACGACCAGATCGGCCTTCAGCTCGTCGGCATGCTCGCGCACGAATTCGGCGATATGCGGAGATCCGATCTCCTCCTCGCCCTCCAGCAGGAACAGGACATTGCAGGGCAAGTCGCCCATGACGGCCAAGATGCTTTCGATGGCCAGCAACTGGGCGAAATGCTGGCCCTTGTTGTCGCCGATACCGCGGGCATAGATGCGTCCATCGCGGATGGTCGGCTCGAAGGGCGGGCTGAGCCACAGGTCGAGCGGCTCCGGCGGCTGGACATCGTAGTGACCGTAGAGAAGCACCGTGGGTTTTCCCGGATGCTTCTCCCTGCGCCCCAGCACCATAGGGTGATTGCGCGTGGGAATGGCCTCGGCCTCAAAGCCCATGCCTTTGAGGATATCGACCAGGATTGCCGCCACCTCGGCTATGCCCACGTTTTGCGCGCTGATCGAGGGATGGCGGACATAGTCCATCACCCGGTCGATGAAGCTGCTTGAGTTGGCCTCGATATGGGCGAAGACGCGCTCGAGCGCGGTTTGGTCTGCGGTCATGGTTTCAGCCCTCCGCCCGGGTTAGCAGTATCGCGCCGGATGGGTGGACCGTGCCGGTCCAGCGCGGTGCGACGAGCGTCGTGGTGTCGAGCTGGGTCAGAATGACAGGACCGGAAAATTCCGTGCCGGCACCCAGCTTCGCACGATCGGCCACGGGCACGGTCGCCGGCCCCGTCTCGAAATGCACCTGCACATGGTCATAGGGCTCCAGCGCGCCGCCTGCCGCAAGCACGGCGGCGGCTGGCGGCTTGGTCAGGCCGGAGGCTTCCACCCGCAGCGTCACCAGTTCGATTTCCGCCTCCAGCACGAAGCCATAGAGTGCCTGGTGCTCCCTGGCGAAATTCTGCTCAACCAGTTCGCGGCTTTCCGCCCACGGCACGGCCAGTTCACCGCCCTGGCCGTGATAGCGCAGCAGCGCAACGGTCTGAATGCGCCGGTCCGCTTGGCTGACACGTTCGGTTTCGAACCAGGCAGAGGCCTGCTCTACCAAATCGGCGATGATCGCCTCGGCGGCCTTTACATCAATGGGACCTGCCTTCGGCATCGTCCGGCTGAACTCGGCCTTGAGGTCGGCGGCGAGCAAGCCATCGGCGCAGAGCACGCCGGGGGCCGGGGCGATCAGCACGCGGGAAATACCCAGCAGTTCGGCCAGCGAGCAGCCGTGCAACGGTCCGGCACCGCCGAACGGCACCAGCGTGAAATCACGGGGGTCATGACCCCGCTCGACCGAGACAACCCGGACAGCGCCCACCATGTGGCTGTCGACGATGGCCAGCACCCCGCGCGCCGCATCGGCCACGCTGAGATCAAGCGGGTCGGCGACCCGGGAGCGGATGACGGCGCTGGCGGCATCGACATCGAGCGCCATGCGCCCGCCCAGAAGCCGCGCGGGCAGATGACCCAGCACGACATGGGCATCCGTGACGGTGGCTTCCTTGCCGCCATGGCCATAGGCTGCCGGCCCGGGACGGGCCCCCGCGCTTTGAGGGCCGACGGTCAGGGTGTGATCGGTGACGGCGGCAATCGACCCGCCGCCCGCGCCGATCGTGACCATGTCCACCATCGGCAGGGGAAGCGGCCATTCACCCACCTTGCCGTGCTGCGTCAGTCCGATCTTGCCGTCCTTGATCAGGCAGATATCGGCGCTCGTGCCGCCGATATCGACGGTGATGATATCACTGATGCCGCAGGCAGCCGCCACGGCCCGGGCACCGACCACGCCGGCCGCGGGCCCGGAAAGAGCTGTCAATGCGGGTGCGGTGCGGATCGTATCCGCCCCGGCAACACCGCCATTGGACTGCATCAGCATCAGCGGTGCGGTGACCCGTTCGTCCTCCAGCCGCTGTTCCAGCCGTCGCACATAGGTGGTGACGCCGGGCATGACGGTGGCATTGAGCACCGTCGTCAGTGAGCGCTCGAATTCGCGCACCACCGGCAAGACATCGGTCGAAGTGGTAATGGCCAGACCCGGAAGCTCCTGCCGCAGCAGGTCCGCCGCGCGGCGCTCATGGGCCGGATTGGCAAAGGCGTGCAGCAGGCAGATGGCAACCGCCTCCACCTCCATGGCGCGGATCATCTCGGCAGCCTGGCGAACGCTTGCCTCGTCCAGCGGATCGATAACGGCGCCGCCGGCGGCAATACGCTCATCGATCTCGACGATGCGGGCGGCCGGAACCGGCCGCGACGGCTTGACCCAGGTATAGAGATTGGCCTTGCGGGGGATATCCTGCCGGCCGATTTCAAGCACGTGGCGGAAGCCGCGGGTAGTAACCAAAGCGGTGCGTGCGCCCTTTCCTTCCAAAATCATGTTGGTGGCCACCGTCGTGCCGTGAAGCACCTGGCCGAGCGTGTTTGCCTCCCGTCCGGCCTCCGTCAGCGCCAGGCGGATGCCGTTGAGAAAGGCCTCGGACGGATCGGTCGGCACGCTCGGCGTCTTGGCGCGCCAGATGGCGCCCGATGCCCGGTCCAGGAGCGTGATGTCGGTGAAGGTGCCGCCGATATCGACGGCGATGGACAGAGCGGACTCAAGCGAGGACATCGACATACTCCTGGCGATGGAAGGTGCCCGTGACGGGGCGGTTGGCGCGCAGGGCCTCGGTCGAGGCCGCGTCGATCTTGCCGGCGCGGATCACGACGCCATACAGGCGCTCCGCCGCCGAGACGCTGACGAAGCCGCCGAGCACATCGGCCAGAACCGCGTCCACAGGCCGGTCGAACGGGTGGCCGTAGCCGCCACCGCCGCCTGTCTCCATGCGCAGGATATCGCCCTTGACCAGCCGGTTGCCGTCCGAGAGCGGAGGAAGCCGGCGCTCGTCCGCCTTGCCCGGGTTGACGGTGACGCGCCCGGTGCCGCCACCCATGCCGCCGTGAATGCCCCAGGGCGGGTTCTTCACGCTGTCGATGCGAACGGCGAGCAGCATGTCTTCCGCGAGGATTTCATATTCGCGGATGATGCCGCATCCGCCTCTGAAGCGGCCTGCTCCACCGGAATCCTCGACGATTCCGTAAGTTCGGAGCCGAACGGGATAGCCGACTTCGAGGAACTCGACCGGATAGTTTTCCTGCGCCACGAAATAGACCGCATCGATGCCGTCGGAATCCGGGCGGGCGCCGTAGCCCACGCCGATGCCATCGGCCAGCAGGAAGCGCTTCAGCTCTCCTGCCTCGTCACGATAATTGCCGCGCATGATGGTGATGACATAGGCGGAATTGGAGGCTGGCGCCTTGCCGCCAGCCACATTGACGAGGCCGTTCAGCGCCGACAGCACGCGCATGGTGGTGAGGCCACGCATGCCGAGCGCTGCCGGAAAGCGCGGCTGCAGGAACGAGCCTTCGCGCAGCCTGACGTCGTCGATCGCCTGCGGACCGCCGGCATTGCAGACCTGGGCCGGGTCGCCGCCGAGATAATAAAGGCCGAGCGCCATGCCCGGCACCCCGCGATTCATCAGGAAATTGACCGGTCCGGGCGCCTGGTCGTCCGACTGGGTGGCATCGAAGATGAAACGGTCTTCCCCATCGCTGCCCTTTTCGCGCGTCAGCGACATGCGCATCTTGAACGGTCCGTTGCCGTGGCCGTCGGTGTCGATGGCATCCGTGAAGCTGTAGGTGCCGTAGTCGAAGGTTTCCGCCAGCTTCTTGCGCACCAGCTTGCGGGTGCGGGTCAGAAGCTGCGCCAGCGCGTCTGCCACCACATCGCTGCCGAACCGGTCGAGGATTTCGCCGATGCGTTTGACGCCGAGTTCGACGCTCGCCATCAGGGCACGCATGTCGCCCATGCTCTGGTCCGGAAAGCGGGAATTGCGATGGAAGATGGCCAACGTCGCCTCGTTGGTGACGCCGGCATCGATCAGCTTGGTGGGCGGGATGATGATGCCTTCCTGGAAGATCTCCGTGGCATCCGGACTGATGGATCCCGGACGGATGCCACCGATATCGGCGAAATGCGCCCAGCTCATCACGAAAGCGCAGCGCTTGCCATCCTTGAACACCGGCGCCAGCAGAACCTGGTCATTGGAATGCGAAACCGCGCCGCGGGAGCCATAGCAGTCGTTGTACCAGTAGAGATCGCCCGGCTTCATCGTCTCAGCCGGGAAATGCTCAAATACGGGGCTCGTCATGTCACCGAAGATCGGCACCATGGAGCCCACGGCCATCACGCCATCGCCATCGAACAAGGCCGTGTAGAAATCCTTCTTCTCGCGGATGAAGGCGGAGATGGCGGTCCGCTCCAGCAAGGCTTCCATTTCGGACTGGGCGGCGGCAATGGCGCCGCGGATGATTTCCAGCGAGACGGGATCGCGGATCGGTCTTTCGGCCTGCTGCGGGGAGGTTCCCGGTTTCTCCTTGAGATTGAGCATGATGTTGTCCTTGCGGTTATTCTCAAATGATTGGGTCTGGTGCGGGCGATAGCTGCACCACGACATTGCCGAGGCCGCCCGCCTCCACCCGTTGATGCGCCTTGGCGATCTCGGAAAGCGGAAACCGGGCACCGATCGCCACGGCCAGTCGTTGATTGGCGGCAAGCGTTGCGATCATCCTGTGTCCCACCAGCCTGGCGGCCTCGGGTATGCGGAAGCCCTGGATGAACCTGAGATTGGCGCCCTTCGCCGCGAAAGCGTAATAGGGCAGCACCGGTGTCGGATCGCTGCTGGACGAATAGGAGGCGACGGTGCCGTTCGCCTTGAGGATCGCGGCGTCGAGGGCCAAGTTGTCGCCGAAATCCACTTCGATAACCCTGTCCACCCCCTGCCCGCCGGTGAGGTCCAGGACCCACTTGGCCACATCGTCCCTCTTGCGGTTGATGAGGTGATGGGCGCCCGCCGACTTGGCATGGCTAGCGGAAGCCTCGCTGCTGACGGAGCCGAACACGGTTGCACCGGCAGCCACCGCCATCTGCACGGCAAAGTGACCGACGGCACCGGCTGCGCCGCTGATGAACACCGTGCATCCATCGATCGGACCATCCGAAAACAAGGCGCGATAGGCGGTCATGGCCGGCACGCCGAGGCAGGCACCCTCTTCGAAACTCAGGGCATCGGGCAGTGGCACGGCCTGCTGAGCGTCAATCGCGATAAACTCCGCTGCGGTACCGAAAGCACGGCCGGCCTCGCCATAACCGCCCTGGGCATTCCAGAGCCAGACGCGCTCATCGATCCGGGCCCGGTCTACGCCCTCTCCAACATCGACGATGGCACCGGCGCCATCGGTATGCGGAATGACCCTTGGGTGTTCCATCTGCATGCCCCGCCATCCCGCCCGACGCTTGACGTCAGCCGGGTTGATGCCGGAAGCCATGACGCGGACCAGAACCTCACCGGCTGCGGGTCGTGGAATCTCCATCAGCCCATGCTTCAACACCTCGTGTGCCGGTCCGGTCGTTTCATAGAATGCCGCTTGCATCATCACCGTCCCATCCCTCAATACAGATGGCAGGCGACCAGCCGGTCACCCACATGCTTGGGCTGGGGGACTTCCGCGGCGCAACGTTCATGCGCGGCGGGGCACCGGTCGCGGAACACGCAGCCAGAGGGCGGGTTGCGAGGATCCGGCGCTCCACGGCCGATCGGAAGCGGCGCATGGCTCTGGTCCGTGTGCGGCACAGGCACCGCCGCCACCAAAGCCTTGGTATAAGGATGCAGCGGCTCACGGACGATGTCCTCGGTCCGGCCATCCTCCATCACGCGGCCGAGATACATGACGATGGTCCGCTCGCAGACATAGCGTACCAGGGCGAGATCGTGGCTGATATAGATGGCCGTCAGGCCCAACCGGTCGCGCACATCGCGGAAGACATTCAGCACGCCCGCACGAACGGAGACGTCCAGCATGGACACGGGCTCGTCGGCTACGACGAATTGCGGCTGCAGGATCAGCGCCCTTGCCATGACGACACGCTGCAATTGTCCGCCGGAAAGCTGGTGCGGATAGCGGTCCAGGAAGCTCAAGGGGTGGGGCAGCTTCACCAGTTCCAGGGCTTTGATGATCAGGCCTTCCCGCTCGGACTTGGCTATGCCGGCATTTTCCAGCGGCTCGGCCAGGGTGGCCCGGATCGAGAAGCGTGGATTGATAGCGTCGAAGGGATTTTGGAAAATCAGCTGCGCCCGGGATCTGAAATCCCTGAGCTGCGCCTTTGTCAGGGTCGACAGATCATAGCCATCGAAGTGCACACTGCCGCCCGTCATGGGCTCCAGCTTCAGCAGCAGCCGACCCATCGACGTCTTGCCACAGCCGGATTCGCCCAGCAGGCCAATGCTCTCGCCGTGGCGGATGTCGAAGGACACGCCATCCACCGCCTTGACGACTGTTGACTTGCCGCGCATCGCTGCCAGCGCACCACCGACCTTGTAATGCAGCTTGGCCTCGGAGACCGAGATCAGGACGTCCGTTTTTCCGCCGGACATTGTGCCAGACATTGTCATTGTCATCAGCTAGCCACCCATGTCTCAGTGTTTGCGGCCTGGATGCGCAAGGCCGCCGCTTCGTCTGCGCGGTGGCAGGCGACGGGGTGATCCGGCTCCACGAGAACCGTCGGCGGCTCCGTTGCGCAGACCGGCAATGCGAAGGGACAGCGCGCCGCAAAGCGACAGCCCAGCGGCGGGTCCGCCAGGTTTGGCGGCGCACCCTCGATCGGCGTCAGCACGCCGGAGGCAGCGCCTGCCAGATCGGGGAAGGCATTGCGCAGTCCCATGGTGTAGGGATGCGATGGCCGGTTGAGGGTCGCTACCGTGCTGCCGGCCTCGGCAACCTTGCCGGCATACATCACCACGGTGCGGTCACAGATATAGGCGACCACCGAGATGTCATGGGTGACCAGGATCACCGAGAGGCCGAGCCGTTCCTGCAAATCCTTCAACTGGTCGAGGATCTGCCGCTGCACGATGACGTCGAGCGCCGTGACAGGCTCATCGGCGATGATCAGTTTCGGATCGAGCGCCAGGGCCAGGGCGATCGCCACGCGCTGGCGCATGCCTCCCGAAAACTGATGCGGGTAATCCGTGAGCCGGCCGGGATCAATACCCACCATTTCGAACAGCGCCTCGGATCGCTCCCTTGCCGCTTTGCGCCCCAGGCCGCCGCGCCGGCGCAGCACCTCCGCAAGCTGGTATTCGACCGTATAGACCGGATCGAGCGAGTTCATCGCGCTTTGCGGAATGAAGGCAATGTCACGCCAGCGCAGGGCGTTCATGTCGCGCTCCGGCAGGCTGGCCAGGTCCTTGCCGTCAAACAGCATCCTGCCGCCGGTAATGGCCGCGTTCTCGGCGATAACCCGCGTCAGGGCCCGGGCAACCGTGGTCTTGCCGCAGCCGGACTCGCCCACCAGGCCGGTGATCGAGCCGACGGGCACGTCGAAACTCGCGCCATCCACGGCGTGGACCTTGCTGCGGCCCACCTGATAGCTGACCCGAAGGTCCCGAACGGAGAGAAGAGGTTCTGTCATCGGTTCAACTTCGGGAAGAGAATGTTTTCGTAGCCGCGCGTGATGAAGAAGCCCGCGCTGACGACCAGGATGATGCAGATGCCGGGGGGCAGGAACCAGTAATAGGCCTGCTTTGCGAGCGCCTGGCTGGCAAAGGCATCCTGCAGCATGTAGCCCCAGCTGATGGAATTGGGATCGCCGAAACCCAGGAAGCTGATCGAGGCTTCCGTCAGGATCGCCCAGCCGATGGCAATCGATCCATAGAGGAAAGAGAGCGGAAGAATGTTCGGGGCGACATGGCGCAGGATGATCTTCAGATCCGACGATCCCGCCACGCGCGCGGCTTCCACATAGCCGCGGGTTCTCAGGCTCAGGACCTGGCTGCGGATGACCCGGGCGGTATCACGCCACAGCACCAGCGCCATGGCGAAAACCACGTTCCAGATCGACGGCTCGAGAAAGGCCGCAAGCACGATCACGAAGGGCAGGAACGGAATGCCGAAGGCAATGTCGGCAAGCCGCATCAACACCGCATCCACCCAGCCGCCGAAATAGCCGGAAACCAGCCCGACGATGGAGCCGATCAGCGCCACCATGAAGGCGGCGGTTATGCCGATCAGCAAGGCCGAGCGGCTGCCATAGACGATCTGGGAAAAGATGTCGCGACCGAGACTGGTCGTGCCCATGATGAACCCATCCTTGCCGGGCGGCAGGTCGGCAGCAAGGTCATAGGCCTGGGTGTAGAGAATTTCCGTGGGATCATAGGGGGCGATCTGGTCCGCAAAGATCGCGGCAACCAGGAATATGGCATAGATCGCCAGCCCGGCCACGGCAAAGGGATCATTGGTCGGCAGCCTGAGCGCGCGGAAGAAGCGCGTGAACAGGCCGGTTCGGGGAGCGCGGACGATATCCTCACGCATGGCTGATCCTCGGATCGAGCAGCGCATAAAGCATGTCGGCGAGCAGGTTCATCAGGATCACGACAAGCGCAATCATCAGGAAGGCACCCTGCGCCAGCGGATAATCGGAAGCCGCGACTGCATTGACCAGTTCACGCCCGAGCCCCGGCCAGGAGAACACGCTCTCCACCACCACATTGCCCTGCAGCTGATAGCCAACGGCGATGGCGAAGGAGGTCATGACGGGCAGCAGCGCGTTGCGCGCGGCATGCCGAACGATGACCGTCCAGCTCGACAAGCCCTTGATCCGCGCCATGGTGACGAAGTCCTCCTTCATCACGTCAAGCATGTTGGAGCGCATCAACAGCAGCGGCAGTCCCTGGCTATAGATGGCAAGCGTCGCCGCCGGCAGCGCCAGGTGGGTCAGGAAATCCCGCGAGGTGTAGAAATCGAGCAGGCCATCAAATTCCGCACCGGCCGTGCGCGTGCCACCGGCCGGAAACCAGCCGAGCCAGAAGGAAAAAATGGCGAGGATCACCATGCCCAGCCAGAATTCCGGCATGGCCCTTGTGGTCAGAACGAGGGGGATTGCGGTTTGCTCCACCCAGGAGCCGCGACGCCAGGCGAGATAGGCGCCCGCGAGAATGCCGAACGCATAGGCGACGATCAGGGAGGAGAAGGTCAGCACCAGCGTATTGGGCAGGAGCATCAGGATACGCTCCCCGACCGGCTGCCGGTAGCGGAAGCTGTCGCCCAGCTCCCCCTGCAGCAGATTGCCGAGATAGATGAAATATTGCTGCCACAGCGGCTTGTCCAAGCCGAAGGCGACCATGAGCTCCTGTTGCTGCTCTACTGTAAACGACGGGTCTATATAGGCCGCCATCGGATTGCCCGGCATGAGCCGGAACATCAGGAACAGGATGGTCACCACCGCCCAAAGGACGAGCGCAAGCTGCAGCAATCTGCCGCCTATCGCCTTGAAATTCGACATGGATTTTCCCTCAATCCCATCCGTGGCCGATGCGGGCCACGGGTGGGAGCTACGAGCTTCAGGGAGGAGCGGCGGCTTGGACGAACGCCGCTCCTCGCGTCAGGGTCAGGGGCCAGGGATGACGGTGTGCGCCGTTACTCGCCCAGGGTTTCCTTGATGTCGCCGGGATAGTGGAGCTTGCCGCCTTCCAGCGTGTAGCCGGCATCCGCCAGCGCCTTGGCGGCAATCGCCTGACCGGCCTTGAAGCTCTCGACCACCGACTTGTCATGCCAGAATTCAAGCGCCGGCGAGACAACCGAGTTGGAGGGCACGGCGAAGCCGCGATAGGCCGCCTTGACGATCAGCTGGCGATCGACCGCTTCCGACAGAGCCTTGCGGAAGGCGGGATCGTTGAAGGGCGGGCGGCGCATGTTGAAGCCGATATAGCGGAAACCCATGTCAACAGTGGAAACCACCTCAAGCTTGGGGTCCGCCTTGGCGGCATCGACCAGCACCTGCGGGTCGCCCGAGAATTCGCCGACGAAATTGATTTCGCCTGATTTCAGCATGCCGAGCGCGGCTTCCGCATTGGGAACGATGCGCAGGATCCAGCGCTCCGCCTTGGGCGCATTGAAATGCTCCTTATTGGCAGCAAGAACGATTTCCTCGTTCTTGGCCCAGCTGACAAACTTGTAGGGGCCGGAACCGATTGGCGTCTGTTCCTGGTAGCTTTCGGCATTTTCAGGCTTGGCTGCGAGATCCTTGAGGATCGGTTCCCAGACATGCTTGGGGATCAGGTTGATCTTGGCAAGGCTCGACGTCACGAACGAGGCCGATGGCGTGTTCAGCTGGAAGGTGATGGTATCGCCGGCGGTCTCGATCGACTTGATGTTAGAGGCGAACGGCTTGTACATCGGCGCTTCGCCGCCGACGGCCGCCTCGAAGGAGAACTTGACGTCTTCGGCCGTGACCGGCTGGCCATCATGCCATTTCAGGCCGGCGCGCAGCTTCACGTCGACGGTCTTGTCGTCCTTCCAGGTAAAGCTCTCCGCCGCCCAGGCCTTGGGCAGTCCGTCAGGACCGACGCGCAGAAGGCGATCATAGATCAATTCCGTGACCCAGCTGTCGACACCGCCGGAGATGTAGAGCGGATTGACCGCCTTCACATTGTCCGAGGAGTTGATGACGATGTCCTTCTTGGCGCCTGCCGGCTCCATGCCGAGGAAGGTCCAGGTGTTGCGGATGCCGATGCCGCTCTGGTTGACGATGGATTCCGGCTTCCAGACCTCCTTGTTATAGGCAAAGGTCGATTTCGGATGAACCAGCATCATGTTGGGCTGGTCTTTCGCAAGCACCTCCTGCGCCTTGAAGATCAGCGCCTTGCGCTTTTCCGGGTCGATCTCGCTGCGCTGGGCCTCGACCAGGGCATCATATTCCGGATTGTTGTAGCCGACGAAGTTGTAGCCCTTTTCGGCCGTCGAGGAATGGAACAGGTTGAAGACGATTTCATCGGGATCTGAGCGCTCCGGGCGGCCGACCATCTGCCATGCGGTGGCGTCCCATTTGTCGCGCTTGTACCAGACCTCTTCCGACATCTGCTCCCAGGGCTGCGCCTTGACCTCGACATCGAGGCCGAGCTTGCGCCATTCCTGCGCGATCAATTGGACGGACTGGAATTCGGCCTGCTGGCCGGCCTGGGGGCGGCTGAGAATGGTGATGGTGCGAATCTTGTCGCCGGCAATGGCCGGCATGGCGACAGCCGTGGCCATCAACATGATGGCGGCGGTCCTCAATATGGTTTTCATTGTTGTTCTCCTCTGAAAGACTGGGTTTTGTCCTTATTGGCGAGGGGCAGTCAGCCACCCGCAGTCGCGAAGCATTGCCGCCGGTAAAAGCCGCCGCTGATTTGACTGGGACCCCAATCCGGCCTTGGGATCGCAGGAAAATGAAATTACGCGGAGCCCCATCTTGTTTTATTGTATGAAACAGTGTTTCGTATTTTTGGTTAGTAAAACACATTCTTGAAAGATTGCAAGAAGCGATCACAAGATCGCCGTGACAAGGGGAGAACGCCAATGAAGGATACCAAAGACTACAAGATTGCCGCGGTCGACCGGGCGCTCGCACTGCTGGAGGCCCTGGCCGACAAGCCCGAGCAGGGCGTGACCGCCCTGGCCAAATCCCTTGGCATGACGAAATCCCTCGTCTTCCGGCTGCTCTGCACCCTTGAGGAGCGCGGGTTTGTCTCGCGCGATGCGGAGCGGGCGGAATATTCGCTGGGTTATCGTGTGGGGGTCCTGGGCGAGCGGCTCGGCAAGGATGGCAGCCTGTTGCATGCGGCCCGCCCCGTCATGGATGCGCTGCGCGACCGGACCTCCGAAAACGTCAATCTTGTGGTGCGCGAGGGCTTGCGCAGCTATGTGCTGGCGACCCGATCGGGCCATCACTCGATCCGCCTCTTTGCCCAGGCCGGGCGAAACGGTCCCCTGCATGCGGGTGGTGGCTCGATGCTGTTGCTGGCCTTTGCCGATGCGGCGGTCATCGACGCCGTCGTGACGCCGCCGCTTGAGGCCTTCACGCCCTATACGATCACGGATGAGGCCAGGCTGCGTCAGGCGCTGGAGCGCATCCGGGCCAATGGCTACAACATCGCCATCAACGATCTGGACGAAGGCGCCTTTTCGGTGGCAGCGCCCATCACCGGCACCGATGGTTCCGTCATCGCCTCGATTTCAGTCGCCGGCGCCGTCGCCCGTTTCGATGAGGAACGGCGGACAAGCTATCTCCAGGCCGCCCTTGAGGCGGCGGCGGAAATTTCCGAACGCCTGTCCATCTCCCCCGGCCGAAAGGCGGCCCCCAAGGCGCCAGCGGCCAGCGCCGCCGTCTAGCCTCGGCTTTTGCAATGATCTGTTTTTGACCTTGCGACTGGTGTTGCGGCACCGGTCCGCCTTTGCACGCCCCGGCCATCAACTCCTCGCTTGCGAGCCAGATCGACCTCTGTTAGCCTTCATCAGAATTATGAAACAATGTTTTAACTGATGAAACAACGGAGGATATTGGCATGAATCAGATGGAATCCGCGATTTTGGAAGCCGTCTCCCTTGAGGAGCCATGGGCCTTGGTGAAGAGCTTCGCCACCTACAAGCGGGAGCATCCGACCGATGTGAACCGCGCCATGGATGAGGTGGCGGCCCGCCTGGCGCGGCATGGCGTCGAGGTCACCATGCATGAGCCCAGCCTGCATCTCAGCCTCCCCGGTCTCGCTAGGGTCGAGGCTGTCGGCAAAACCTTTCGCGCCAAGCCGCCGGCCTATGCCCGCGACGCCCGTGATGGTGTCAAGGGCCAGCTCATCTACGTGGCCAGCAACCAGCCCAGAGCCATTTCCACCATGTTCGAGCGATCCGTCGAGGATACCAGCGAGCTTGCGTCGCGTGTGCGGGGCAAGATCGTGTTGTCCGAAGGCTTCGCCAATCCCGGCCTTGTGGCTCAGTTTTCCGACATGGGGGCAATCGGTGTCATCGCGATCAATCCGGGCGTCGATATCCATTGGGGCATCTGCACCACGATCTGGGGAACGCCTGACCTCGACGACCTGCCGCGCAAGCCAAAAATCCCGGCTGTCGCTGTCAACCGGGAAAGCGGCGATGCCCTGATGGCGCTCGCCGAGACCGGCGCGGAGGTGACCGTCTACACGGAAATGGAAGAGGGCTGGTTCAAGAGTAAGCTGCCCGAAGTCTTCATCAAGGGCACCGAGGAACCCGAGAAATACGTGCTGCTCCACGGGCACCTCGACAGTTGGGATGTCGGCGTGGGTGACAATGCCACCGGCGACGCCACCATGCTGGAAATCGCGCGGGTGCTCTGGGCAAACCGCGACAAGCTGAAGCGCTCGGTCAGGATCTGCTGGTGGCCCGGCCACTCCACCGGCCGTTATGCCGGCTCCACCTGGTTCGCCGATAATTTTGCGCTGGATCTGGACGAGAACTGCGTGGCGCAGGTCAATTGCGATAGCCCCGGCTGCCGCTGGGCTACCGAATTCATCAATCTGTGCATGATGAGCGAAACCGAGGCCTTCCTTTCGGACGTGATCCAGGAGGTGGCAGGCAAGGCTGCGGAGGCGGAGCGCCCTCACCGCGCCGGCGACTATTCCTTCAACAATATCGGTATCAGCAGCTATCTCATGCTGTCGTCGACCATGACCGACCGCGACCGGGAGGAAAAGGGGTACTACACCGTTGGCGGCTGCGGCGGGAACATCGCCTGGCATACCGAAAACGACACGCTCGAGATTGCCGACAAGACCATCCTGGAACGCGACATCAAGGTCTATCTGCTGGCGGTGATGCGCAATGCCAATGCGACGGTCCTGCCATTCGACTGGCGTGCGACTGCCAAGGAATTCCGTCATACCGTCGATGACTACCAGAAAAAGGCCGGTGATCGTTTCGATCTTTCGCCTGCCCGCAAAGCCGTCGACAGCATGGCGGCCCGACTTGACGCCTTCTACGCCGGAATTGCCGAAGGCCAGGTTCCGCCTGAGCCGGCCAACGCGGTCATCCAGGGGCTCGCCCGTATCCTGGTGCCGCTCAACTACACCCGCGAGCAGCGCTTCCGACACGATCCGGCGATCCCGATTCCGGAACTGCCTGCCCTTGCAACGGCGGCCGATCTCGACAAGCTGGGGCCGGAAAAACTGGGCTTCGCCAGGACGCAACTGGTGCGCGGACAGAACCGCGTCGTCGCGGCCTTGCGCCAGGCCGAGAAAATGGTCGCAGACGTGATGGCGGCGGCTTAAGCCCCCCGCGACACGCGGATGGACCGGCGGGCTGACCCTAGGCCCGCCGGGTGATGACCTCGCATCTGGGAACGCACCGTCAGGCAGCCCGACTTCAGACCTGGTTCAAACCAAGGCCGGCATGCGCGGCGTGCTGGCCAGCAGCCTTTGGGTATAGGGATGCTGGGGATGCGCGAGAATGTCGCGCGTCCTGCCCTGCTCGACGATCCTCCCCTTTTCCAGCACCACGAGTTGCTGGCACAGCAGCGCAACCAGAGAGATATCGTGCGACACGACGACGAAGGTGATGCGCGGCGACAGCACGCGCAGCAGGTCGATGATGCGTGTGCGCGTTGTCAGGTCGAGCGCGCTGACCACCTCGTCGGCGATGATCAGCTCCGGTTTGGCGACGATGGCGCGGGCAATCGCGATGCGCTGCCGCTGGCCTCCGGAAAACTCGTGGGGGTAGCGCCCGGCGGCATCGGCCGGCAGGTCGACATCCGCAAGCGCCTGCGCCACCGCGGCCGCAACATCGGTCTCCACCTTCAGAGAGCGCAGCGGCTCTGCAATGATGTCGAACACCTTCTGGCGCGGATCGAGCGACGAATAGGGATCCTGGAAGACCGCCTGAACGCTCCGCCGAAAGCCGCGTATGAAGCCTCGGTCTGACGTATCAAGCGGTTTGCCGCGAAACGAGATCCTACCCACGGTGGGACGCTCCAATCCCAGAAGCAGCTTCAGCAAGGTCGTCTTGCCGGAGCCGGATTCGCCGACAATGCCGAGATTGTCGCCGGCGGCCACGGCAAGGTCGATATCCCGCAGCACCGGCTTTGCCGGGGAATAGCCGAAGGACAGGCCGGAAAGATCAAGCAGCGTCACAGGGCAGCCTCCAGGGCTTGGTCGAAGGCGCGGGCGGCCGCAACCAGGCCCTGCGTATAGGGATGGGTGGGGCGATGGAACAGTGGGCCGACGGGTCCTGCCTCGATCAGTTCTCCGTGGCGCATGACCAGGGCCCGTTCGGTGACAGCAGCCACCACCGGCAGGTCGTGGCTGATGAACAGAAGCGCCATGCCCTCGTCACGCACCAGGCCCTCCAGCAGCTTCAGCACCTCGGCCTGGGTCGTCACGTCGAGCGCCGTGGTCGGCTCGTCGGCGATAAGGAGCTTCGGCCGGCAGGCCAGCGCCATGGCTATCGCCGCACGCTGGCGCTGGCCGCCCGATATGCCATGCGGATAGGCGCGAGCGATCCGCTCCGGCTCCGGCAGCGCGACGCGGTCAAGCAGGGTGAGAACGCGCGCCCTCACCTCCGCCCTGCCCGGCGTCTCGCCGTCGCGGTTGGCGCGCCGCCTGACCACCTCGCCCACCTGGTCGCCGATCCGCATCAGCGGATCGAGCGCCGTCATCGGCTCCTGGAACACGGCGGCGACACTAACCCCTCGCAGCGGCACGAGATCGCGGTCCCGCGCGCCCACAACTTCATGGCCATCGAGCCGAACGGATCCCTCCACGCGCATCGCGTCCGGCAAAAGGCCGAGCACCGCCAGCGCCGTCAGGGATTTGCCCGAGCCGGATTCGCCGACAAGGCCGACACGTTCGCCGGCATCAATGGTGAAGGAGACTCCGGAGACCAGCGTGGTTTCCACGGTGCGGATATAGAGGCTGTCCACTGAGAGCAACGGGCTCATCGGCTTCTCCTGCGGGTTGGGTCGGCCACATCGCGCAGGCCGTCCGCGAAGAGATTGAGACCGATGACGAGCGAGACCAGTGCAACGCCGGGTGCAATCGCGCCGAAGGGTGCGGTATAGACCGAGGCCTGCGCCTCCTGCAGCAGCCTGCCCCAAGAGGCGTTTGGCGGCGGCGCGCCGAGACCGAGATAGGACAGCGAAGCTTCCGCAATGACCGCCAAGCCGAATTGCAGCGCGAAATTGACGATCAGCGTCGGCCAGATATTGGGGAGGATATGAATGCGGACGATAGCAGGCCAGGACGTGCCGGAAATGCGCGCGGCGGTGATGTAATCCATCGACAGGATACGCTTGACCAGGATGCGCGTCAGACGCGCCACGATGGCCGAGCCGGCAATGCCGATCGCCAGGATCGCGGTCCCGAGGCTTGCGCCGTCGCTCGATGCGACGATCAGCATTGCCAAAAGAAGCGTGGGGAAGGCGATCAGGATGTCGAGCGCCGCGGCCAGCACGTCGTCCAGCGTGCGGCTGGCGAAAGCTGCGAGCACGCCGATGGTGACACCCAGCAGGGCACCGAGTGCCACCGCACCGCAGCCGACAATGACGGCGATGCGCGAGCCGATCATGATCTGCGTCATCAGATCGCGGCCCAGGCGGTCCGTTCCGGCAAGGTGGGCGAGCGACGGCCCCTCGAGCCGACCGCCGACCATGTCGCTGACGCCATACGGCGTCCAGACCAGCGAGAGCAGCGCCACGACGAGATGTAGCCCGACCAGCAAGCCACCGACGACGAAAGGCCAGGGCAGCGCAAATCTCTTGTTTTGTTGGGTTGCCGAGGTGTTCATGCGGCGCCTCCGGCCATGCGGCCGCGCAGGCGCGGGTCGATCAGCCGCTGGATGATATCGGCAGCAAAGCCCAAAAGCAGCACCAGCAGCGTGGAGACGAACAGCACGCCCTGAACATTGGGATAATCCCGCTGCTCGATCCCCAAGAGCAGCATGGAGCCGAGACCGGGCAAGGCGAAGACCCGCTCCACCACCACGGCCCCGAGCAGCGTGGAGGCGAGCTCGATGCCGAGCACGGAAATGACAGGTACGGCGCCATTACGGATGCCGTGGCGGATCAGCGCCTCGGAATAACTGGCGCCCAAAGCGCGGGCGGTGCGCAGGTAATCGCTGCCCAGCACATCCTGGGTGGCCGACCTGACATAGCGGATCAGCGAGGCCGACATGACGATGGCGATGGTGGCAACCGGCAATATGAGCGCCTGCAAGGCAGCACCCGGCGCCTGCCAACCACGCGATGGGAAGCCGCCCGACGGGAAGAGCCTGAGGTTGACGGCGAAGAGAGTGACAAGAAGAATGCCGATCCAGAACACCGGAATGGCGATGCCGAGCTGCGAGACGACGGAGATCAGGCCGCCATACCACTTGTGCTGGCGCACCACCGAGAGGATGCCGAGCGGCACGGCGATCGCGACGGCGACAACGAAGGCGAGCAAGGTGAGCGGCACGGTCACGATCAGCCGCTTGCCGATTTCGGCCAGTACGGGCGCGCCCGAAACAAAGGAATTGCCAAGGTCGAACCGCGCGAGATTGCCGGCAAACTGCAGGAATTGCTGATAGATCGGCAGATCAGAGCCGACCTGTTTGCGCGCGGCCTCGATCTGTGCGGCGTCCGCGCCGACGGAGACCAGCGCATTGGCGGGATCGCCGGGAAGCAGACGCAGGAGCACGAACAGGATGACGGCGGCGATGACGACCGACAGCGCCAGGATGGCCGAGCGGCGGATGAGATAGGATAGGATGGTCGTTACTCCCATGCGAAAACGCCGCCTGAAAATAGGTCAGGCGGCGTCCGGTGTCGAGTTGGGCCTAGGAAGACCTTTTATTCGGCCTTGGTTATGCCATAGGCGAAGAACTGCGAGTTCAGGCCGTTCAACGAATAGCCGCTGACCGTCGCCTTCGAGACGACGATCTGCGGATAGAGGTAGAACCAGTTGCTGGCCGCATCCTCGGCGATCTGGATGTTGGCTTCCTTGAGCTTCTCGGCCTGCTCCGCTTCCGTGGCGCTGGCTTCCGCCTGCTTGATCAGATCAACCACCTTGGGGTTGTTGTAGCCCCAGTAGAAGTCGGGATTGCCGTAGAACACGATGTCGCGATGGTTCACGTGTTCCTGCAGCGTCGCCTGGAAATCATGGGCCTTGTAGACCTTGGTGTACCACTCGTTGGCGGTGATCACGTTGATCTCCACCTTCACGCCAACCTTGGCCAGTTCGCTCTGGATGAACTGGGCGGCGATCGGGTGCGGGTCGTAGTTCGGCGTATCGATGGTGAAGGTGAAGCCGTCGGGATAGCCGGCTTCCTTCAAGAGCGCCTTGGCGCTTTCCGGATCATAGGCGTCGGTCTTGGTGAGATCGACATACCAGGCATCCGTCGGCGGCACGAAGGAGCCGATCAGCGTGCCGTAATCGCCCCAAACCGCCTTCAGCAGCTTCTCGTCGTCGATCGCCCGGGCCAGCGCCTTGCGGACCTTGACGTTGTCGAATGGCGCGACGCGGTCGTTATAGGCGAGCAGCAGCTTGGTGGTGGACTTGCCCTCGCTGACGGTGAATTCCTTGTTGTCCTTGAACTGCGCGAGCGAATCCGGGCTCTGCACCGAGGTGATGATATCGACCGAGCCGGTGAGCAGCGCATTGTTGAGCGCGGTCGCCTCGGTGAAATACTGGAACACCACGTCGGCATTCTTAGGCTTTTCGCCCCAGTATTTGTCGAAGCGGGAAAGCGCCAGCGACGAACCACGGCGCCATTCCTGCAGGGTGTAAGGGCCGGTGCCATCTTCCTTGGCCTGGAAATCCCCCGCCTCGTCATTGGCAACCCAGACATAGCTAAGGTTGTATGGCAAGGAGATGGACCGCGAGGCAAGCTTCACCACCACGGTTGCATCATCAGGCGTTTCGATACTGGCGATGTTTTTCAGGCTGTTCTTGCGCGAGCTCTTGGAAGCCTCCGCCCGGACGCGCTCGATCGAGAATTTCACATCCTTCGACGTGAGCGGCGCGCCGGAATGGAAGGTAACGCCCGGCTGCAGGGTAAAGGTGTAGGTGAGGCCGTCCTCGCTGACCTTGGTGTCCTTGGCCAGAACGGGCTCTACCGTGCCGGCGTCGGTGAGGCGGAACAGGGCCTCATAGACATTGCCGTTGAACGCTTCGTTGATGCCCTGGCCAGCACCGGCGGTGTTGTCGAGGTTCTGCGGCTCGTAAAGCGATCCGATGTTGATCGTGGCGTCCGGATTGGCCTGCTGCGCAAGCGCGGAGCCAAAGACCCCTGTCGCGAATACGGCGGCAAACGCGGATGTCAGCGCGCGATTGCGGATTGTGGAACCGCTCATGTCATTCTCCTGTATGGCGATCGCCGTCGGCCGGCGTTCATGGGAGCAATCATAGCGTCCGCGGGCCGGCATGCCATCCTCCTCCGATCCAATTTATGGAAATCCTCTGGAATTGTCTTTCAACGAACGTGAAACCGGAGGATAGATTTCGCGCCGGTGCTGCATGACGCCGGGTGAGGACAATGAGGGTGCAATGAGCGAGATCGATCGGGCAAGGGCGCAAACACTGCTGGCGGCGGACGGGCTGGAGGGCATGGTTCTCTTCCGTCCCGAGGCATTCCGCTATGCGACGGGCCTCGCAGCCGGCGTCGCGACGATGTGGGGACGCGCCGGCTCGGCCATTGCGCTGGTGCCCGCCGATGCGGGCGCACCTCTTGCGGCCATCATGAGCGATCACGCAGCGGGAAGTGCACGGCCCATCGACATCCGCACGCATCGCATCTGGATCGACGGGGTGACGGCCTCAGATGCCAGCTCCATCGCCGACATCGACGCCGCCTATCGCCAGAGCGCCAATGTGGGTCCGCGTCCGGAAACCTTCGACCAGGCCCAATGTTTCGCCCTGCTGCGCGACCTGCTGGACGAGCGCGGCCTCTCCCGTGCTCGCCTTGGCATCGACCTCGACTTCATGCCGGCCGCCGATTTTGCCCTGCTGCAACGAGCGATCCCCGATGTGACGTGGCGCGATGGCTCCGAGGTGCTGCGGCGGTTGCGGCTGATCAAGAACTACAGGGAAATCGACCGGCTGCGCCGCGCGGCCCACTGCGCGGAGGCAGGGCTGGAAAGCCTGATGCGCGAGGCACGTCCGGGCATCGGGGTTGCGGACCTTTCCGCCGCCTGGCTCTCGGGTGCTCGCGCGGCGGCAAGCCAGGGCGGTTTCGGGCTGTCGGGCCACTGGGACTATATCTCCATCGGGCCAGATCTGCAGAACGGTGCGGCCATCCTCGGTCCAGGCGATCTAATCAAGGCGGATGTCGGCACACTGGTCGATGGCTACTCCTCCGATGGCGCCCGCACCTTCGTCTGGGGCACACCCGCGCCGCTGGCGGCTGAAATCTACAAGGCCCTGCTCGACGCATTCCTGGCAGGCGTCGAGGTTCTGAGACCCGGCAAGACCTTTGGCGAGGTACATGCGGCGATGTTGTCGACCATGCGCCGGCATGGATTCCACGAGTATTACCGTGGCCATTTCGGCCACTCGGTCGGATCAGCCACCGGCATCGAGGAATGGCCCTTCCTCTCCCACGCCAACCCCATCGTCATAGAGCCGGGAATGGTGCTGGCCCTGGAAGCGCCGTTTTATGCCAATGGCATAGGCGCCCTGATGATCGAGGAACAGTTCTTGATCACGCAGGAAGGAGCCCAAACCATGAACCGTTTGTCGCGCGACTTGATCAGCCTCGCCTAGATGCAAGTCCTTGCAGCGTGCCTGTCGGCAAACTCTTGCATCAGAGAAGTCAGCAGCCATGTCGAAGCTGCGGATTTTTCCAGTGGGATTGAAGCGTCGCGGACTGGCATAGACAGCGACATAACTCCATTTAAATAACGCACAAACCGCCCACTATGATGCTTGCAAATAACGCATGATAACCTTGCATTATCGCTCCCTGTGAGCTTTCACCGATTCTCGTCCGTGGCCAGGACTATACGCGGTTTTCGGATGGCGGGGACGCAAGGACTCCACAACAGTCGTCAAACCGGTTTCTGCCGGGCTATAGTGATGTGCATGATTCGTTCACGACAATCGGAAGCCCAATGACCGCCAGCAGCAGTTTACCGGAAGACCACGATCATCTGGACCCGCATGACGGACATACGCCTGTTCATGCGCTGGACAGGCAAGACGACAGCGGCGAAAGCCTGCCTGCGCATCTGGACGATCTCGTTGCGCGGGCCCGCACTTATGTCGAAGCGGCCAGTTCCGCGAACACCCGGCGCGCCTATGCCTCTGACTGGTCGCATTACTCGACGTGGTGCCGCCGGCAAAACCTGCCCCTGATGCCGCCAAGCCCGCAGGTGGTGGGGCTTTACATCACCGCTTGTGCGTCGGGTGCCGCCAGCGCGGATGGCCGCAAGAACTCCGTCTCGACGATCGAGCGCCGCTTGTCCTCGATCACCTGGAACTATGCGCAAAGAGGCCTGTCTCTGGAGCGACGGGACCGCCACATCGCCACCGTGATGGCCGGCATCCGCAACTCCCATGGCCGCCCGCCGCAGCAGAAGGAAGCGGTGCTGCCCGAAGATCTCATAGCCATGCTGGAGACGCTGGATCGCAGCACGCTTCGAGGACTGCGCGACCGGGCCATGCTCCTGATCGGATTTGCCGGCGGCTTGAGGCGCTCGGAGATCACCGGGCTGGATGTCGGTCGGGACCAGACGGAAGACGGCCGCGGCTATCTCGAAATCCTCGATAAGGGCGTTCTGCTGACATTGCGGGGAAAGACCGGATGGCGAGAAGTCGAGATCGGCCGCGGTTCGTCTGATCTCACCTGCCCCGTCGCGGCGCTGACGGCCTGGATGAAATTCGCCAGGATTGCCCATGGTCCCGTCTTCCGCCGGGTGACCAAGCACGGAAAATCGGTCGGCTCCGAGCGGTTGAACGATCAGGAGATTGCAAGACTGGTGAAGCGTACCGCGCTTGCAGCAGGTGTGCGTGGCGATCTGCCGGAAGGCGAACGCGCGCAGAAATTTGCCGGTCACTCGCTTCGCGCCGGCCTCGCCTCCTCGGCGGAGGTCGATGAACGGCATGTTCAAAAACAACTCGGCCATGCCTCGGCCGAAATGACCAGAAAATACCAGCGGCGCCGCGACCGCTTTCGCGTGAACATGACAAAGGCGGCGGGCCTCTGAGCCCGGACCTGCAGTCAGCCGCCTTGGTAGGTCGATCACAGGATGCTTGATGCTCGGATTTAGCAGGCGCAACTGATCGCTCATGATGCCTGCCTGTCCGAAACGCCGCGTGCTCTCAGCAAGGCCATGAGCATCGGCCCCAAGGAAAACTCGCCGCGCTCCGCCCGTCGGGTCAGGTCGCGCAGATAGCCGCCGGCCGAGTTGATCTCCCCTCCCCTTTCGAGGATGCAAGCAACCGCCACGGCCGCGCTTTCAGGCCCCATCACCTCACAGGCATGCTCGTAGGCCGAAGGGCTGACGCCGAGCATCGATCGCACAAGCACCGCCGCAGCCATCATTTCGCGCCAGCTGGATATGGCGCCGCCCGGTCCATAGGCCGAGATTTCGGGGCATGCCCGCAGGACCATAGACAGCGGAAATGCCTTCAACTGTGTTCCAGGGTCAAGCTGCACGACCTTCGGTTTTTGCTCCTGCCTTTTTTCGAAGGCTGGTTCAGATTCATTCGGTGATTCGGTATTTGAATTCTGTATGTGCCGCTCACTTTGATCGGGACTGCCGATTATATTTTTGTAAGAAGACAGCGTTTGCAATCTGTTAACCAATCGGTCGCGGAGTTCTTCGACGGACTTCAAGACATTGTCGAGATCCTGGGCTATCGGAACGCGCGGTAAAGCCCCGACGAGTAGCCGAAGTTCAGCCTGTGCGTCGAGCCAGTCCCCAGGCGCCCCCTCTTCCAGCGCCGTATTGATGAGCTTGGCGACGTCGCGCCGGCATATCGTCAGACGCTCGCGAAGCCGCTGCAGATGCAGGCGTTCTGCAACGACATCAGCAGCGATCTGCTCGATCTCCTCGGCACGAGCCAGAAGTGGCGCCAACGAAAAACCAAAGGCCTCGTCGAGGTCGCCGTGCTCGTCCCGTCGGGCATAGCGCTTGCCGTTCGCGCTGTCCCTGCGAACCAGCAGACCCGCTTGAACGAGTACGGCCAAATGCCGGCGTATCGTCGCCTCTGCCATGCCGTTTGCCCTGAGGGACAGCTGGTTGTTTGACGGGAAGACCACCAGCCCGTTCTCCTCCGATAGCTCTGACTTCGGCGAGAACGACAAGAGCGCATTCAAGAGGGACAGCGCGCGGTCGGATATCCCAAGCCGCACCCGCGCTTCACACAGGGCGCGGTATAGCTTCCATTTGTCGATCGACTTACCTGGAGCGATGGTCGCGCTGGTGACCTGCGTTGCAAGCATCCCAAGCGTCATCGCCCGCCGCCCAAAGGGCGTGGTTACATTTCCAACCTGCATTTTCCTTCACCTGTTGTAAGGCAAACGAAATCGGCCCGTCAAAACGACGGCTCTACTCTTGACAGTGATTCGTGGAAATGCGATTCTCAGGCTGCTAAACGATGAGAGAGGCTTCCACGACTTCGGTCGCTTGGGGGCCTTTTTCTTTTGCTAGTTAGTCTCCGTGTTCACTACCTTCCTTGCGGAACTCGTCGTAGAAGCGCTCCAAGTTCTCCGACAAGAAGCGCCCGAATTTGCCGGCATCCCTAGCCTTCAAGGCCAGGGTGAATGACTTGCCGGTATTCTTATATTCTGCCTTGACTGCTTGGTCGCCGGATTGCCAGGTCGCTGTCGCGGCACTGCTTTTGACGCTGCGGCGGACTTTCTTAAGCTCCGACACGATACGCTCGAAGCGGTGTTCCGAGGGTGACTCGGCGAAACCGACTTCCTTGACCAAGGCGATGGCCCTGTTGGTATTGTCGGGCCGTTCCAGCAGCTGCGCGAGATCAAGCCATCGATCGCGTCCAATTCCTTTAGCCGCTCCGATCGCTTTGAGAACCTCATGCGGAACACGGCCTGCCACAGACAACATCCGCGTCAGCATGGGCGCATCGACGGAAAGCGCTTTCTGGATCGTGGCCCGGTCATAGGCCAGATCCTGCAGCTTTTGGGCAAAGACAGCGCGCTCGATGAACGACAGGTTTTCCCGCGCAGAGTTTTCCTGCCCCTGGGCAATGACGTGATCGAGATCGGCGATCGGCTTGATCACGGCCCGGACCGGCTTTTCCAGCAGCCGCGCTGCCTTCAACCGCCTGTGGCCAAAGACCACCTGATATCGCCCTAATGCCGTTGGATGCGGCCGCACAAGGATCGGGCTGTCTTGTCCCCTCTCCCTGATGGCCTCGACCAGCTCTCCAAAGGCCACCTCGTCGTCGTCAAGGCGATCAGACACGAAGGAGTCGTCTAGAAGAGCAGGATCAAGATCGACCACAGCCTCTCCTTCCATGATCTGTTCGGCCTTGGCCGCTCGTTCGGCAAGTTCCCCCAAGGAGTTGATCATGGAGCGCGACGCGCCACGGGTGGCGTAACCCGGTGTCGCCTTCCTCTCCGGACGGGCGCTGTCTGTCGCCGTAATATTGGCAAATACGTCCTTACGCGCCATGATCTACACCCTTATTCGCGTTCATCTCGCTGATTTCAAACGAGAAAAACCCCATCTGTACGGCTGACAATTGACGCGACATCACCGACCCCATGCCTTGCGCATCAGCTCAGCCACTTCGGCATTCACAGCGTCAGTCGATTCGCGGGCCCGATCGTAGGTCGCAGGCGAAAACTGCGAGCGTTCGACCTCGTAGAGCGTCTGCTTGGTTAGCCCGGCATCGGAGACGGCGGTCGACTTCACCATGTGATTGCGCATCATGTGCTGCGCAAACATGGACTGCATGAAGCCCACCATCTGTTGCTGCGGAATGTCCATCGGCTCGTAGCGGGTGATCAGGTAGCGGAACCAATCAAGGCTCACGCTGACGCCTGCACCTTCGATGCTTTTCAGGATGTCACCCAACATCAACAGGAATTGCGACATCGACATGATATCGAGCATCTGCGGATGTACGGTGATCAGGACGGAGGTCGCAGCCGTCAGTGCCGTCAGCGTGAGATAACCCAACTGCGGCGGGCAGTCGACCACGACCACGTCATAGCGATCATCGACATCGGTCAGTGCAGTCCCGATGCGGGTATAGAACAGCTTGCCGTCCGTCGTATCCTTCCGCTGCATCGCGAGCGGGGTCTCGTATTCGTATTCCTGAAGTTCGAGATTGGCCGGAACGATATCGAGATTGGGAAAATTGGTCGGCTGGATGATATCAGTGATTGGCCGCCGCTTCTCGTCATAGCGCAGCGTCTCATAAAAGGACGGCTTCTCATCCAGCTCAGGCTGTATCCCGTAAAGCGCCGTCAGCGACGCCTGGGGGTCGAGATCCACGGCCAGAACGCGATAGCCGCTCAGCGCCAGGTATTGGGCGAGATGCGCCGATGTCGTGGTCTTGCCCGAGCCGCCCTTGAAGTTCACGACAGCGATGACCTGAAGCTTCTCGCTGCCCTTGCGATGCGGTTGGCGATCCAGCAGTGCCCGCAACTCGTCCATCTGTTCCGCCGTGTAGTAGCGGCGACCGGACGCCGTCACCGTGGTTGGCTCAACACCCTTCCCCTGCAGATGCAGCTTCTTGAGATAGCTTTGGGACACGCCGACAAAATCGGCCACTTCGGCAAGCGTGAACAGCCGAAGCGACTTCTGGGCGTTCGGCGGAAATTTTTCGAACCGCAACATATCCAGCTTGCTGGAGATCTCGCTTCCCTGATCCAATATGGTTTCCGCAAAACTGGGCAAAGCCTCAGATATTGCCTTTCTCACGTTCATTCCGGTGCGCGCCTCGTGTAACGATTTTTCTCGATTTTCGGGAGAATTATCGTCACTCTGCCCCGATTCCCGCGGCGTGACAAGACAATTGCGGTCCGGGCGCGTGTTGCAGATCCGCAGGCACTGCGGATCGCGCTTTTTTATCAACAGGATACCGTCGCCAGCCTTCTCATGCGCTCGCCGTGATCATGCGGCGGCAGATTGGGTGCGACCCGATTCGACGGCGTGTTCGTTCATGAACACGTAGAATCAGCCATGCGCTGACAATCATGCCTTCGGCCGCGAGGTCAGCCGAGTCAGCGCTCGATCACCACCTTGAGAGAGTTCCGGTTGCTGTCCCAATAGGGCAGGGCCTGCTCGGCATCATCGAAGGCAAAGACCTTCGAGATCAAAGCGTCGGCCTGATCGCCGATCGTTTCGAGATGGCGGATGACAGCGCGAAAATCGTCGATCGTGGCGTTGCGCGAGCCCATGATATCGAGTTCCTTCAAGTTGAAGAACTTGGTGTCATAGGTCACCGGCGCCTTGGAATAGCCGATATAGACAACACGCCCGGCAAAGCAGGCGAGGTCGATGGCCTGCGTGAAGGTCTGCGGCAAGCCGACTGCTTCCAGAGCCACATCGACGCCGTCGCCACCGGTCCAATCATTCACCGCCGCCAGAACATCCGCGCCGGCATCCACCGTGAGCGTCGCTCCAAAGCGTTCGGCCAGCGCCCGCTTCTCGGGGCTGATATCGGTGGCGAGGACCTCGGCACCGGCAGCCACGGCACCGATGATCGCGCCCATGCCGATCATGCCACAGCCGAGCACCGCGACCTTGTCTCCCTTTCCGACACGCCCGCGAGCAACCGCATGGAAGCCAACCGACAGCGGCTCGACGAGCGCCAGCCGACGCGGCACCAATGTGTCATTGAGGATCAATTTGGCAGCGGGAAGCACGATCTCTTCGGCAAGCCCGCCATTCTGCTGCACACCGAGGGTCTTGTTGTAGCGGCAGGCATTCAGGCGGCCCTTGCGGCAGGATGAGCATGTCCCGCAATTGGTATAGGGCATGACGATGACCCGGGCACCGATTTGAAATCCGGCATCGACACCCGCGCCGACCTCAAGCACTTCCCCGCCGATCTCGTGGCCGGGAATGCGCGGCAATTGCACCAGAGGATTCAGTCCCTTGAAGGTGTTGAGATCGCTGCCGCACAGTCCGATATGGCGCACGCCTACACGAACCTCGCCCGCACCCAGCGGCTGCCTGTCCACCTGGTGAAAGCGCGTGACATTTTCGCTTTCGATCATCAGTGCCTTAATCATAGTCCGTCCTTGCTCCGCCGCGGCCTTCCCATGCCGTCCGCCTGCGCGGAACCTAGCCCGAGGCCGAGGCGAAAACAATGGCGGTCAGATGCTCACCCACGGTCTCATTCGCCAGCCTTTGCCAACCGTCCCTCGGCCGCCTTGTAGAAATACTGGCTGCACACGAGCCATCCTTTCAGCGGACGAAGCGGCGGGATACAGGTCAGCGCCATGAAGGGCACTGTCACGATCAGATGCGCCCACCGGGCCGGCTCGTACACCACCTCGAACCACACTCCGAGAAGCATGCTCGGCACGCAAGCAAAGCAGATGACGAAGAAGGCCGGGCCATCCGCCGGATCGGCAAAACCATAATCGAGATCGCAGACTTCGCAACGCGGCTTGAGCGTCAGGAACCCCTTGAACAAATGTCCCTGGCCGCAGCGCGGACAACGTCCGCGGATGCCTGTCTCCATAGGTGGAAGGGGTGGGTATTGGCTTTCCATTGATGTCACTCGACTTGCTTCACATTGAAAGCAACATTAGCATGCATTGAATGCATATAATATGCGACAATGTGACTGTGGGCCGCCGCGACCGGTCTTTAGAAGAAGGAGCCAACCATCTCGGGCGAACCTTCCAGGGCATGCCCCATGAATTCCAGTGCGCCTTTCAGCTTTTCCCGGGTGATCGATCCACCGAGGCATACTCGAACCGCTTCCTCAGGCGTTCCATCGACCGTGAAGGCATCGCTCGCCACAACGCCGATCCCGGAATTGCGCATATGCGTGCCAAAGGTGGAACGCGTCCAGCCATTGGTCAGCGGCAGCCATATATTGAAGCTGATCGGGTCCGCCTTGTAGCTGCCTGCCGGCAGCAGGCCGGAGACGATCTCCTGGCGCGCAGCCGCCTCCGCACGAATGAAGCGCAAAATCGTATCGGCCGTCCCGTCCTCGATCCAGCGCGTCGCAAGGGCAACATTGAGCGGCGAGGCCATGACATTATTGGCGCGCATGGCGCTGACGAAGGGCCAGGCGGCCTTGGTATCCGGTGCAACGACGTAGGCGAGCCGCAACCCGGCACCAATGCATTTGGCGAGACCGCCGATATGCCAGGTCAAATCAGGCGCCATGGCGGCCAGCGGCGCAGGCGCATGCACCGGGATGAAGCCATAGGCGTCATCTTCGACGATCGGCACCCGATACTTCCGGGCAACCGCGCAGATGTCCTCGCGTCGCTTTTCCGGAACGGTGAGGGTCGTCGGATTTTGCAGCGTCGGGTTCATGTAGATGGCCTTGGGCGACCGGTTCTTGCATGCCTCCGCGAAAGCCTCGGGGATCACCCCGTGCTCATCCATCGCCAGGCCGCACAGGCTAAGGCGCAATTGAGCTGCCACCGACCGAATGCCCGGATAGGTGATGTTCTCGCACAAAATCGTCTGTCCGGGCTTGGCGAGGTTGCTCAGGATCGCCAGAAGGGCAGGGTGCGCCCCAGGCGTCACGAAGATGCGCTCCTGGGAGGGTACAAGCCCGCGCCGGCTGAGCCATGCGGCGGCGGCATCCTTGTCCATGGAGGAACCGCCAAAGCCCTGATAGCGCAGCAGGGAGACCAGATTGGTCGCGACGGCGCAAAGCCCCTCCTGCATGCGCGCGATCAGGACCGGATCATCCGGCTCCGGCGGCATGTTCATGGAAAAGTCGATGGCCTGGGTACGGCGCGGGTCTGGGGCCGCATCCAGTTGGAAACCGCGCCGCTCCCGATCCACGCCCCCTGTTACGAAGGTTCCCCGCCCGACATGGGAACTGACCAGCCCGCGCTTGTGCGCCTCGACATAGCCCCGCGCCACCGTGGTGAAATCGATATTGAGGCGCTTGGCCAGTTCCCGCTGCGGCGGCAACCGGTCCCCGACCACCAAGATGCCGCTGCGTAGATCCATATCGATCAGATCGGCAATTGCCATGTAGCGGGGGCTTGTGCTGCGGGTGAGGTCGGGAAGCCATTCTTTCATGATGTACCTGCACGATTCTAAGCGGAGCTATTGACCGTATATTGTTGCGCGGACGCGCTGTCATCAGCAAAGACGCAGCAACGCGAAATATACGCCCTAAAGCCAAAAATCCGCGTTGCGCCGTTCAAAAGCGCTCCTCGCGTTTTCTTTTCGCTGGCGCTCTGGTGATAAAACGCGCGTATTGATCGCAGATTGACGGCGTCAAAATCGATGCATCTCGCCACGCTTTTCGTCAGCTCGATGCTGCCAAAAAAGCCAGAGCATGAAACCAACGCTCAATATTGAATGCATATTTGAATGTATATGCACATTATTTGATCGGATATTGCCAAAAATCAATTTGGCACGCCCTTTGCAATTATTGGACTGCGCCACACCAGCGGCTCAAGTTAACCAGAGGAGCGATCCATGCCAGCAGTTACCAAACCAGCCCATGAGAAGGGCGATTTCTTCGTGGACTACGAGGACAAGGTTTTTGAAGACGTCCAGGCCAAGGAGGGCGAAAAGGCCCTGATCACCTTTCATACCGTCGCATTCGAAGGCTCCATCGGTCTGGTCAACCTGCTGCAGGCAAAGCGGCTGAAGCGCAAGGGCTTCGAGACCTCGGTGCTTCTCTATGGTCCAGGCGTCACGCTCGGCGTGCAGCGTGGCTTTCCCAAACTCGGCGATGAAGCCTTTCCGGGCCACCTGAACTTCAACAACCAGATCGCCGGCTTCATGGAAGAGGGCGGCAAGGTCTATGCCTGCCGCTTTGCTCTGCAGGCGCTATACGGTCATGGCGAGCCTTCGCTTATTCCCGGCATCAAGCCGATCAGCCCGCTCGACGTGCTCGACCTCATCCTCATCCACCGTCGGGATGGCGCCTTCATCCTGGATACCTGGACGCTCTGACGCAGCGGGGCGGGACCTTGAGCGTCCCGCCTCTTCCACTTCACCTCATGAGGACCGTGTCATGGACAAGAAGACCGTTCGGGCCGCCGCCGTCCAGATCGCGCCAGACCTGGCGTCACGCGGGAACACCATTGCCCGCGTATTGGAAGCCATCCGCGAGGCCGCAACAAAGGGAGCGGAACTGATCGTCTTCCCCGAGACTTTCGTGCCGTGGTATCCCTATTTTTCGTTTGTCCTGCCGCCTGTTTTGTCGGGGCGTGAGCATGTCAGACTCTACGAGGAAGCCGTCACCGTGCCGAGCCCGGCCACCGAAGCCGTCGCTGCCGCCGCGCGCGAACACGGCATTGTGGTGATGCTGGGCATCAATGAACGCGACCACGGCACGCTTTATAATACGCAGCTCCTGTTTGATGCTGATGGCAGTCAGATCCTCAAGCGTCGCAAGATCACCCCGACATTCCACGAGCGGATGATCTGGGGGCAGGGGGATGGCTCCGGCCTCAAGGTGGTTGAAAGCGCCGTCGGACGGATCGGCGCATTGGCCTGCTGGGAGCATTACAATCCCCTCGCCCGCTACGCGCTGATGGCCCAGCATGAGGAAATTCATCTGGCACAATTCCCGGGCTCCCTGGTGGGTCCGATCTTCGCCGATCAGATGGAGGTGACGATCCGCCACCACGCGCTGGAGAGCGGTTGCTTCGTCATCAACTCCACGGGGTGGCTGACACCGGAACAGATCCAGTCGATCACGCCGGATCTCGGTCTGCAAAAGGCACTGACCGGCGGCTGCATGACGGCGATCATCTCGCCGGAAGGCAAGCATCTGGCCCCGCCGATCACGGAAGGGGAGGGGATCCTGATCGCCGACCTCGACATGAGCCTGATCGTCAAGCGCAAGCGGATGATGGACTCCGTCGGCCACTATGCCCGCCCTGAGCTTCTGCATCTCGTCATGGACAACAAGGCAGTCACGCCGATGGTCGCCTCTGGCGACGACAGCGCCCCAAACATCTTCGAACGGACAGTGACAAGGATCGAAACCGATGGACACGATAACACTTCCCTCGACCGAAACGCTGATCAACGAGTTGCAATCCTTCGGGGCTAGGCTCGTTGATCCGAAAGCCGGCCATGAAAGCCGCCGTGGCGGTGCCGGCCCGTCCGACCACAAGGCCCTGACGATCGACGGCATGACGGTGATGGTGCCGGTCCACACCGCGCCGGCCTTCGAAAGCCCCTATGTCGTCGAAAAGCCTGATGAGGCCGGCAAAAGCCGGATCAGCCGCGATGGCAAGGTGTTGGGTGAGGTCTCTTTCCCGCTCCGGCCCCGGTTTTACGAGCGCTCCACTGCCGACGGCATTCCCTTTTCCCAGATCGCGGTGCTGCACGGTCGCGACGTGCTGGCGACCACCGTGTTGCAGACCTGTATCCGCTATCAGAGCCGAACCAAGACCTGTCAGTTCTGCGCGATCGGCCAGTCACTCGCAGCCGGCCGCACCATCGCCCACAAGACACCGGCGCAGCTTGCCGAAGTGGCGAAGGCCGCCGTGGAGCTCGACGGCGTCAAGCATATGGTGATGACGACCGGCACGCCTAGAGGCGATGACCGCGGCGCGGCCGTGCTGGCAGAAAGCGCACGCGCCATCAAGGCGGCGGTTGATCTGCCCATCCAGGGGCAATGCGAACCACCGGAAGACGACGTCTGGTTCGAACGGATGAAGGAGGGCGGCATCGACACGCTCGGCATGCATCTGGAGGCCGTGACGCCTGAAATCCGCGCCCGCATCATGCCCGGCAAGGCGCAGGTGCCGGTTGAAAAATACATGCGTTCCTTCGAAGCGGCGGTCAAGGTCTTCGGACGCGGCCAGGTCTCCACCTATATCCTGGCCGGTCTCGGGGACACGCGCGAAGCCATTCTCGAAATCTGCGAGCAATTGGTCGCCCTCGGGGTCTATCCCTTCGTCGTGCCCTTCGTGCCGATCTCCGGCACACCGCTGGAAAGCCATCCGACCCCGACGCCCGCTTTCATGCATTCGATCCTGGAGCCGTTGTCCCGCATGCTGATCGACAGCGGCCTGAAGGCCGTCGACATCAAGGCGGGCTGCGGAAAATGCGGTGCCTGCTCTGCACTCTCCACCTATGAAAGGAGACTGACGGCATGATGTTCGAACCCATAGCACCTTTCCGGACCTGTGAATATCAGGTGAAGTTTGCGACCTCGGCTTGGGAGCGCCGCGAAGCCCATGCGCTTCGGCGCGCGGTCTTCTGCGAAGAACAGGGGATATTCGAGGGGGATGATCGCGATGCCATCGACGATCACGCCATTCCGATCGTCGCCCTCTCCATGCTGGGCGTTGTCGCCGACAAGGTGGTGGGAACAGTGCGAATTCACGAGGCCGAGCCTGGCGTATGGTGGGGCTCGCGGCTCGCGGTGCATGAGGATTATCGCAAGATCGGGGCGCTCGGGGCGACGCTGATCCGGCTTGCTGTCTCCTCCGCCCACGCCATGGGCTGCCACAAGTTCCTCGCCAATGTGCAGACACAGAACGGCCTGCTGTTTCGACGGCTGCACTGGGATGTCATCACGGAATTCGAAATCTACGGTAAGCCGCATCTGAGGATGCAGGCGGACCTCGCCCATTACCCACCCTGCGCGACACCGGAAGCCGGTTTCGTGGCGCTGGCGAAGAAGGCGGCCTGAATGTCTCTCGATCTTGCTGCCATTGCGGATCAGGTGAGGGCCAGTGTCGGTATCGCCGCCAAGGCCGATATCGGCACGGTGGCTACCCGTCTCGGTCTGCCCGGCCAGGCGATCTTCGTTGGCGACGACTGTGCCGCCATTCCCGACGGGGATGGATTTCTGCTGTTTGCCATCGAAGGCTTCATCAACGAGTTTGTCGCGGCAGATCCCTGGTTTGCCGGCTGGTGCGGCGTCATGGTCAACATCTCCGACATCGCTGCCATGGGCGGCAGGCCGGTGGCGGTTGTCGATGCGGTCTGGGCCGCGGGCGAGGAGGGTGCCGCCCCAATCCTTGACGGCATGCGTGCGGCATCGGCCGCATTCGGCGTGCCGATCGTCGGCGGCCATACGAATATCCGAACCGACCGCGGACAGTTGTCGGTCGCGATCCTCGGCCGGGCAAAGCGCCTGCTGACGAGCTTCGACGCGAAACCGGGCGACCTGCTGATAGCCGCCATAGACCATCGCGGCAGATATCGCGAGCCTTTCAACAACTGGGAAGCAGCGACATCCGCACCTCCGGAGCGCCTGCGCGGTGACCTGGACATGATGGCCGAAATTGCAGAGGCGGGGCTGGCGGTTGCCGCCAAGGATATCAGCCAGGGCGGCATCATCGGGACCGCGATCATGCTGGCGGAATGCTCCGGCGTCGGCATCGACATCGACCTGGAAGCGATCGCGCTTCCATCAGGCGTCACCATGAGCCGCTGGCTCGCGACATTTCCAAGCTTTGGCTATCTGCTTGCCGTGGACGAACAAAACGTTGCCGCCGTTCTCTCGCGCTTTGCTGCAAGGGACATCACGGCCAGCGTGATCGGCACCGTGAAACCGGGATCTGAGGTCGCCTTGACAGCCTTCGGGTCGCGCGAACTGATCCGCGACTACCGCATCTCCCCCCTGATGGGTCTGGCAAATGGGGGCGGCGCATGATCCGGCCTCTGCGTATCGCCATGCTCACCCATTCGACCAACCCGCGCGGCGGCGTGGTGCATGCCATGCACCTCTCGGAGGCGCTGACGGCGATGGGCCACCACGTCGTTCTTCATGCTCCCGATTCAAGCGGGCGCGGATTCTCGAGACGACCCGCCTGCGAAACAGCACCCTTCCGCGTCGGACCCACCCCGACGCCCATGACGGAACTGGTCGAGCAGCGGATATCGGACTATCTGGCCTATTTCGCGCCTGGGGAACGCCGACAATTCGACCTCTATCATGCCCATGACGGTATTTCGGGAAACGCCCTGGCGACCTTGAAGGCCAAGGGCCTCATTCCCGGTTTTGTCCGGACTGTGCACCACATCGATCAATTTTCCGACCCGCGTCTGATGACCCTGCAAAAGCGGTCCATCGATCAGGCGGATCGCTTCTTTACGGTGAGCGCGCTTTGGCAAGACGTCCTGAAGGCGGAGGGCAAGCCATCGGTCAATGTCGGCAACGGTGTCGATACCGCACGCTTTTCACCGCAATCGGACGAGACGGATGCGCCGTTGCGCAAGAAACTGGACCTGCCCCCTGGCCCCATCTTCCTCTGCGTCGGTGGCATAGAGGCCCGCAAGAATACGCTTCGTATCCTCGACGCCTTTGCACAGGTACGGGCCGTTCTCCCCAATGCCCAACTCGTCATCGCAGGCGGCGTATCGCTGCTCGATCACGGAGCCTATCAGACTGCATTCCGCACGCGTCTTGAGCAGTTGCCGACGGTTCGAAACGCGGTCCACATCATTGGAGCAGTCGCTGACCGGGACCTTCCGGCCCTGTTTCGCCTGGCGGACGCGCTCGTCTTTCCCTCCGTCAAGGAAGGCTTTGGACTGGTCGTGCTCGAAGCCATGGCGAGCGGCACACCGGTCGTCGTCTCGTCGATCGCCCCCTTCACCGGATACCTCTCGGCAGATGATGCGATCTGGTGCGATCCGCTCAATCCCGCCTCCATTGCTGAGGCGATGATGCTTTCGCTGGCTCCCGATATCCGCCGGCAACTGATACCGGCCGGGATGGAGGTCGCGGCGCGTCATAGCTGGCGCCGAACCGCTGAGGCCCACCTTAACACCTATATCGAGATGATGGAGCCAGCCCATGCCTGAAATGCGGTTCATCGTGACCTGGCCTGATGGCCGCGACGAAGAATGTTATTCGCCCTCCCTCGTGATCCAGGATTTTTTCACCGAGGGACAAAGCTATCCGCTGTCCGATTTTCTGGATCGGAGCCGACAGGCCCTGACCATCGCCAGCGACCGGGTCGAGGCGAAATACGGCTTTGCCTGTTCGCTGGCGCGCGGCCAGCTCGCCCGCATCGAAAGCGTCGCCAGCCATTATCAGGATCGCGACACCGCCTCGGTCCTCGTCAAGACATTCATCGCCTGAAGGAGCGCTTCATGAACACGCCCGCACTTAAGAGCCATTATCAGGCCGTAGTTATCGGCGGCGGACAGGCCGGACTGTCGGCAAGCCACTACCTGAAGAAGCACGGCATCAGCCATGTCGTTTTCGAAAAGAAGACCGCGGCCCATAAATGGCGGGACGAGCGGTGGGACGCCTTTTGCCTCGTGACGCCCAACTGGCAATGCCAGTTGCCGGACCATCCCTATGATGGTGACGACCCGCACGGTTTCATGGTGAAAGACCAGATCCTGGATTATGTCGGGCGGTTCGTGAAGAAGGTCGATGCGCCGATCCTGGAGCACACGGAAGTCACCTCTATCGAGCGACACGGCAGCGGTTTCCGCATTGAAAGCGCGGCGGGGGCGGTCATGGCGGATGCGGTGATTATTGCCACCAGCCTCTACAGCGAGCCCGCCATTCCGCGCGCCGCCGAGCGGCTGCCGGACAGTATCCTGCAGCTTCATACCGCCGACTACCGCAGTCAGGGCCAACTGCCCGAGGGGGCGGTGATGGTCGTCGGCTCGGGCCAATCAGGCTGCCAGATCGCAGAGGACCTGCATCTGGCCGGCCGCAAGGTGCATATGGTCACGGGCAATGCTCCACGATGTGCCCGTTTCTACCGCGGCCGGGACGTGGTCGACTGGCTTGCCGATATCGGGCAGTACGATATCACCATCGAACATGATGGGATGGGCAAGAAGAAGCATGACACCAACCATTACCTAACAGGCCGCGATGGAGGCCGCGACATCGATCTGCGGAAGTTCGCCCTTGAAGGCATGGCGCTTTATGGACGCATGGAGACGGTCAGCCAAGGCCGCATGCTCTTTGCGCCGAACCTCAAGTCAAATCTCGATGAGGCGGACCGCGTCTATAATGGAATCAATGCCCTGATCGACCGCCATATTGCCGAGAAGGGCATTGATGCGCCTGACGGATCGGTCTACCAGCCGCTCTGGACGCCGGAAAAGGAGACTACGGAACTCGATCTTGTGGCCGAGGGCATCACCTCGGTGATCTGGGCAACTGGTTTTCGTCCGGATTGGTCCTTCGTCGGCCTGCCGATTTTCGATGGCACGGGCTATCCGGTACAGCGCCGCGGTGTGACCGGCATTCCCGGCGTCTATGTCCTCGGCCTGCCCTGGCTGTGGACCTGGGGCTCCGGCCGTTTCCTCAGCGTCGGCAAGGATGCCGAACACGTGGTCGATCACCTCGCGGATGCGCTGGCGATGCGACAGGTGCCCCTCAAGCAGGCCGTCGGAAGCTGACGCATGAACATTGCCGTTGCCGATATCGAGACCGCGCCGCCGTCTCCGCGCCAGCTGATGGAACAGGCGCTTGCGCCCCATCTTCTCCTCGGCATGCCGCACCTGACCCCCTCGGGGCTTTCCGAAACATGGCTGATGAAGGAGCTCGGCCATCGCCACTGGCTGATGCTGGCGCTTGAACTGGGCATGGACAACGCCGATTTTCGGACGCCTGAAGGAGACGAGGCCTATGCGGCGATATGCGCGACCTCTCTCGAAAGCCAGGGGCTCAGCGATATCAGGGCCAATGATGTGCTCAGCATCCGATCTGATCTGGTGGCCGTGTCGCGCACACGTTTCGAAAGCCGCCATCGGCTCTATTGCGGGTCACGCTGCGTCGGCAGGGCGGCTTTGCTATCGACCTTCGTCAGCCGTCATGGCAATGGCAACCGGAGCATCGCGCGCACCATGGTCGCCGGCTCGCCCTCGCTGCGCTCGGTTCAGCCAAGCCTGTTGATCGACCTGAGCGCCGCGTTAAAAGCCGGATGTTTCGACAGGTTTTCCGGGCTTGAGGCGCCAGCGAATCCGCCACCGGCAATGACGTTCACCCCCTCGGCCTCGCAGGAATTCAACGGTGCCGGCCTGTTCTACTTCGCGGAATTCCAGGCCCTTGCGGACCGGGCCTTCGAGCACTGGCAGGGCAATGTCGCGGAGCCGCTGGCGACTTCCAGCCGCCATGTATCCTTCGCCGGCAATATCGAGCCCGGCGAGCCGGTGTCGGTTGCGCTCGTCCGCCGTTCCGCCGATGGCCTGTCAACGGCCGACCATCTCCTGGGATCGGATGGACGGCTGCTGGCAGTGATCGTGACAAACCGGCTCGGCTGCCGGTCGCCCCATGTCAGGAAAGGCTGAACGCATATTCCTTGCCAAGCAGGCCGACAAAAACTGTCCCGGTTGAGGGTACCTTGACCGCCCCGCAAACGCTGCCGGTGGTGACAACCTGCCCCGCCTTCAGCGGACCGAACGGGCCGGGCACGCCATTGGCATAGGCAACGAGTGCCGCGACCGGATCGGCGTCGGGATGCTTCGCAGGCTGGTCGACCAGGACAGTGCCGTTGGATTCGACCCGGACCTGGCCAAGGTCGAAACCCTCGGCGAGCACGCCGCGGTCCAGTTCGGCACCGACGAGATAGCCGATATTGCTCATGAAATCGGCCAGGCCGAGCGGCCAGGCCGGCGGGGTCGAGAAACGGCTGCGGATGATCTCGACGCCAAGCGAAACCTTGCCGATCGCCTCGACGATCTCGTCGCGGCTATACGGCGTTTCGCGGGCCGGCAGGTCTTTCGAGAGCGTCAGGGCCAGTTCCGGCTCCACGCCGATATCAGGCACATGGGCGTACCGATCACCGCTTTCGACAAACAGCAGCGGCGCGCTATAGGCGCCGTCCGGCTTGAGGCTGAGCTTGAAGCCGGCAACGGCATAGTCACCGCGCTGAAACAGCGCCGCCTGCACCGCATAAGCGCCGGCGGCATCCAGAGCGGTGACGGACCCGGTGTCGACAGTGCCGTTCCCGGTGATCGCCTTGGAGAGGTCATCGACCAGCCGGCCCTGTGTTTCGCTGTTGACCATGGGTTTCCTCCCTAAATCAATTTTGTTTCTAGTGCCTCAGACCCGGGGCTTCCTGCCCCGTGCGCGCAACGTATTCCAGATAACCGCCGCCATATTGGTGGATGCCTTCCGGCGTCAGTTCCAACACCCTGTTCGACAAGGCCGCGAGGAAATGCCGGTCGTGGCTGACGAACAGCATCGTGCCCTCATATTCCGACAGCGCCTTGATCAGCATTTCCTTGGTATCGAGGTCGAGGTGGTTGGTCGGCTCGTCGAGAACAAGTAGGTTCGGCGGATCGAACAGCATGATGGCCATGACCAGCCGTGCCTTCTCGCCGCCCGACAGCACACGGCACTTTTTCTCTATATCGTCGCCGGAAAAGCCGAAGCAGCCTGCCAGGGCTCGGAGAGAGCCTTGGCCCGTCCGCGGGAAATCATGCTCCAGCTGTTCGAAGACCGTGCGATCACCATCCAGCAGGTCCATGGCATGCTGGGCAAAATAGCCCATCTTGACGCTGGCGCCGATGGCAACGCTGCCCTGGTCAGGCTCGGCCGCGCCGGCCACCAGCTTCAGCAGGGTCGATTTCCCGGCGCCATTGATGCCCATGATGCACCAGCGTTCCTTGCGGCGGACCATGAAGTCGAGCCCATCATAGATCACCCGCTCGCCATAGCGCTTGTGCACGTTCTTGAGGTTGACCACATCCTCGCCGGACCGCGGCGCGGGCTTGAACTCGAAAGCCACCGACTGCCGCCGCTTGGGCGGCTCGACGCGCTCGATCTTGTCCAGCTTCTTGACCCGGCTCTGCACCTGCGCGGCATGGGAGGCACGCGCCTTGAAGCGCTCGATGAACTTGATTTCCTTGGCAAGCATGGCCTGCTGTCGTTCGAACTGCGCCTGTTGCTGTTTTTCGTTCTGGGCGCGCTGGCCCTCGTAGAACTCGTAGTCGCCGGAATAGGTGGTGAGCTGGCCGCCGTCGATTTCGATCACCTTGCCGACGATGCGGTTCATGAAGGCGCGGTCGTGGGAGGTCATCAGCAGGCCGCCCTCATAGCCCTTGAGAAAATCCTCAAGCCAGATCAGGCTTTCCAGGTCCAGGTGGTTGCTCGGCTCGTCGAGCAGCATGGCATCGGGACGCATCAGAAGAATGCGGGCCAGCGCCACACGCATCTTCCAGCCGCCCGAGAGCTTGCCGACATCGCCATCCATCATCTCCTGACTGAAGGACAGGCCGGCCAGCACCTCCCGCGCCCGGCCTTCCAGCCCATAGCCATCCAGTTCCTCATAGCGGGCCTGCACCTCGCCGTAGCGCTCGATGATCGCGTCCATCTCGTCCATGCGGTCGGGATCTACCATCGCCGCTTCAAGTTCGCGCAGCTCGGCCGCGACGGTGCTGACGGGACCTGCGCCCTCCATGACCTCGGCAACCGCGCTGCTGCCGGACATTTCACCGACATCCTGGTTGAAATAGCCGATCGTGACGCCCTTATCGACGGAGACCTGGCCCTCGTCGGGCTGTTCCTGGCCGGTGATCATGCGAAACAGCGTGGTCTTCCCAGCACCATTCGGCCCGACCAGCCCCACTTTCTCCCCCCTGTTGAGCGCCGCCGACGCTTCGATGAAAAGGATACGATGGCTGTTCTGCTTGCTGATGTTTTCGAGGCGGATCATGGTCTGTCTTGCGGCTGGAGATTTCGTGTTGCGGCGCCCTTATGCCACGGGTCCGCCGACCTGTCTCATGTTTTTCGCGCGTGAAAGTCGATCCCGGGCCGACGCCTTTGCCTAGCGATAATGCTGCCAACCAGAAAGGTAGTAATCGAGGACGACAGGTTTATCGAGCGTGGTGACCTCGACGTCACCCACGGCCGTGTCCTTGTCGAAGACAAAATGGCCAGCAAAATTCCGTAGGTCCAGATAGCGGGTTTCGACTGCAATCGATGGGTGGTCATATTGAGCTTGGCATTGCTCGCCAGAACGAAACCCCAATCACCGAAGGAGGGGACGTTCGCATGATAGGGATAGAGGTGTTGAAACCCGGCTGCCTCGATGGTCTTGGCGATACCGGCAAAGGCCCGTGGCGCGAAGTATGGGCTGGTCGCCTGTGTCACAAATAGCCCACCCGGACTCAAGTTTCGTTCCGCGAGTTGATAGAACTGCTTGCTGTAGAGTCGGGCAAGCCCGCTGTTGTTGGGATCGGGCAGATCGGCAATGATGACGTCAAATCTTTCTTCGTTCGTTTGGAGATAGCCGAAGGCATCGGCAAACACGACTTTTACCCGGGCGTCATTGAGACTGCCTCGGTTGAGCGTTGAAATATGCGGATTGTCGCGCGCCAAAGACACAATCTGCGGATCGAGATCCACGAGGACAATCTCGCTGATGCCGTCATACTTCAGCAGTTCTCGTGCGGCCAGGCCGTCACCGGCGCCAAGCAGCAGGACGCGCGACGGCGTTCCACTGCCCACAGCCAGGGGAATATGGACCAAAGCCTCGTGATACCGATACTCGTCGATCGACGAAAACTGCAGATTTCCGTCGAGATAGAGCCGCGTGTCGTCGCGATCCCGCGTTAGCACGATCCGCTGGTAGGACGACTGTGCGCTGTAGACGATCCGATCTTCATAAAGGCTCTGGTCCCAGTGGCTCAGGAAATGATGAGACGTCAGGATCATGACGCCCAGTGCACCCGTCAGCACAAAGGTCAGATGCTTCAAAGATCGCGTCTTTGGCCCAATCTCTGAGGCGAATACACGAAGCACCGCAAAGCCGATCGACATATTGGCGAAGCCGAACAGGAGAGAGGACTGATAGACACCGAAGAATGGCAACAGGATGAAGGGAAACGACAGTGTCGCGATCAACGCGCCGAAGTAGTCGAACGAAAGGATGTTGGCGATATTCACCTTCAGCTGATTGTATCGCTCCATCAGCCGCGTGAGAAACGGGATCTCCAGCCCAATCAAGACACCGATGGACACCGTTAGGAAGAGATAGACGGGGATAAACAGCTTCGTCCATGCATAGGTCAGATAGAGCAGCGGGATGCTCAGTCCGCCCAAGGCAGCCAGCGCCAGCTCAATCTGTACAAACCGCGTCAACAGGTCCCGTTCGATGTATTTAGACAGATAGGTCCCAATACCCATGGCCGCCATGTAGATGCCGATAGTCAGCGAGAAGTATTTGACGCTGTCTCCCAGAAAATAGGATGCAGTCGTGGCGATCAGCAACTCATAGATAATGGAGCAAAGACCCGACACGAAAGCCGAGAACATGAGCGCCATGGATTGCCGCCCGCCATCTCCATCAGGCGGCATGACCTCTTCATGCGTGGTCATTTGCCACTTTCCGGGCCGCCGCCCAGAACCCCGAGCCCGCCGACACTGCCGCTACGATTGCTGCGTTCGTGGAAGGTCTCCACGCTGTTCCAATACCAAATTGAACTGCGCCCCGATGATCCGCCATAGCCCTGGTAGCCATAGCCACCAGAAGAGGGAAGAAAGAGATACAGGTAGATGGTGCCGAGGACGACCATGGCGATAACAACGGCTTGCTTGGTTTCCGAATTCATCAGGAAAACCTCGATGTCAGCCGGATAAGGGTTCCGTTCGATACCTCGTTCAGCACGAGGCCAATCACCAGGGTGATAACGCCGAAGGCGAAATGCGGGACGCTGCTGCCGACCGTGGATGCCACTGAAACGGTGATAACTCCGGGCGTGTAGTCACCCTGCGTCTTGATCTTCAGATAATAGTCCCCCGGCTCGGCCACTGTGAACTTCATCTCGTAGGCTTCGTCTGCCTCTTCCCACACGCCATCGTCGTTTCCGGTTTCATGCCAGAGTTCCTTGCCGAAGGAGAAGAGATATTCCTTCTGATTGTCCAGCAATTCTGCTTCGACAAAGGACCAGCGATTGACAAGTATGTTGGTGCTGATCTGCACTTTGACGACCTGACCAGAATCATGAATCTTGAAGGGGCCGATCAACGCAAAATCACGCGCGGCGACCGTCTCACCAGGTTCGATCGGATCGGTAAGCGACGCGCCGCTGGCCACCTGCTGCCTGAGTTGGGCCTGGTAGATCCGTTTGGACTGGGTGTTCATGATCCAAGATGTCAGCAGTCCAAGCAATCCATAGATAATGAAGACCGAGGCCAGTTTGCCGATATCGATACCGGATGGCTGGGCGGCCTTGACTGACTTTCTTGCTGTTCTGGGACGGCTTGCACGCAAGAGCTTGTTCCTCGTCCCTAGAGCAATACGGCGAGAACGATGGCAAAAGTTATTGAACAAGTGCCCTCGAGCAATCCCGCGGCCACATTGCCATCATCGCGAATATCCCTGCCGAGCGAGTGCCCCGGTATAACAAGGCGATCCATTAGCAAGCGGACCAAAGGCAGCATGACGAAGGCAATGAGATTGGACCAGCCAAACTCGATGAGATCGCGTCGCCAGTCTACGAAGTCTCCCGAGGAAGCATTCATCACGATGATCGCCAAGGCAATGACATTGCCGCCGAATGCAATGCCGGCTGCAATGTTGTGCTTCACCAATTCGCCATGGATGTCATAACACGAGAAGCGCTCGTAAATCAGGCTGAAGAGCAGCAGCGAAATCTGCCCCAGAAGGAAAAAGGCAACCGCCGAAAACACACCGCCGCCTTCGCCCGATACAGCACCAGCCGCGATAAGTCCCGTCGCCAGATAAATACCGAAGTGTACCGCGCCGACGCCAAGATTCTTTTCCTGCACCAACTGCGCCGTGTCGCTAAAGCGACGGAGCACGGCCACGTCGGTAAGCCAGGCTGAGACATTTAACAGGACGATCCCCAGGATCGAATAGCCGCCGACTGTCATCAGATCCTGAATTAAGCCGCGGGATGGCCCCAAAAGGCTTGCTGCGAAAATCACCGCAGTGCCAAGATAGTAGCCGCTTATAGCCAACCCGACAGCCTGGTTGTTCTTCTCCATCAGTTCGATGCTGAGCTTGTACGTGCTGATGGTGTCCTTTAGCCATTTCGAGAACAAAAACAGGACAATGTAGAGCGCAACGAAGGACACGGCCCTGATGATGTCGCTGAGAACAAATGAGGCGGTCATCATAATATGCTCATCAAAAATATGGGTCGAATTCAAATTGCCAACACCATTCAACAGTGGCAGGCAAGTATCAAGTGCCGCCTATGATGGTTCTTGCGTTTTCTGCCCTCGGATCAGCGTCGTGGTGTCGACCCGACCCGGCCGCAAGCAAGTCCTCAGATGTTCCAAAGCTTCCTCAGCATTGCAACCGCCACAGACGAAGACATCGAGCGCGGCATATCTCAGTTCGGGCCAGGTGTGGATGCTGATATGCGACTCAGCCAGCAGTGCAACGCCGGTTATCCCGCCCTGGTCACCGAACTGATGCAGTTTCACCTCCAGCAGCGTTGCTCCGCAGGCTGACGCGGCACCGACCAGTGCGCGTTCGATATTGGCTATGTCATCGAGTTCCGACACGCCCCAAAAGTCGGCAATGACATGCATTCCAGGTAAGTATGCGGTTGCCAAAGGAGCACTCATCATTTGTCCCAAATCATGGTCCCGCCGGGCTCCGCGGTCCTGAGTCAGCCGATAGCATCTCACCAGCGGTGATGCCAGCACGACCGAACCGGATATCTTGAACCTGCCGCATTCGTTTGATATTCAACCGTCATCCGCGGCTTCAACAGGCAGGTGCATCATGGAAATCGCCCTGAAAACAAACGTTTCTCGTTCTGTTTCCAGAGGTATTTTGCATGCCTGCAGCTATAACCATTTCCCAACTATCATGGTCCACGCCTGACGGCCGCCCGCTCTTTTCCGATCTCGATCTGACATTCGGGCCTGGGCGCACGGGTCTCGTCGGGCGCAATGGCGTTGGCAAGTCCACGCTTCTCAAGATCATTGCCGGCACACTTCCACCAAGCCACGGGTCGGTCTCTCAAGGGTTGAAGATCGGGTTGCTCCGGCAGACCTCCGGCGCCGAACCGGGCCAGACGGTCGCGGATATCTTTGAGGTTCGCAGAGCTCTCGATATTCTCGCAAGGGCGGAGCGGGGCGAGGCGACGGCGGAGGAGATTACCGAGGCCGACTGGTCGCTGGAAGATCGTATCCACTCGGCCCTGGCGAGCCTCGGCATGTCAGCGAAACCCGATACGCCATTGTCCACGCTATCAGGCGGGGAATACACCCGTGTCGCGCTGGCGGCGCTGGTTTTTGCCAAACCCGATTTCCTGCTGCTGGACGAACCGTCAAATCATCTCGATGGCGCGGGGCGCGGTTTCGTCAAATCCCTTCTGAACAGTTGGAAGGGCGGTGCGATCGTGGTCAGTCACGATCGGGATCTGCTGGACACCATGGACACGATCGTTGAGCTGACCTCGCTCGGCGCCAACAGCTATGGCGGCAATTGGAGCCACTACCGCGCGGCAAAGGCGCTGGAACTCACCGCGGCCAAACGCGACCTTATAGAAGCGGAAAAGGAGTTGAAGACCGTGGCCCGCGCCACGCAGGCGTTGGCAGAGCGAAAAATGCGCAGGGACAGTGCCGGACGTCGCAAAGCCAGCAAGGGGGACGCGCCTCGCATCCTCTTGGGCGCGATGAAAAACCGAAGTGAGGTTACAGGAGCCAATCAGGCGAAACTGGCCGATAAACAAAAACAGATGGCCAGAGAACAACTGGCTGCTGCCCAGGAACGCATCGAGATTTTGCAGCCGCTATCTGTGACGCTGCCGAAATCCGGACTGCCGCCGCATAAGGTCGTCCTCCGGGCGAACGATCTCGGTTTCGCGCATGACGGTGGAAGGTCGCTGTTCTCCGGGATTTCCTTCGAGATTGTCGGACCGGAGCGGCTTGCCATTACCGGACCGAATGGTTCGGGAAAAACGACATTGTTGTCGATTGCCTCAGGCTTGCTGCAGCCAACCACCGGCTCAATCGAAATTCTTGCCGATCATGTGCTGCTCGACCAGCATGTGAGGCTGCTTGATCGGTCATGCTCGATTCGGGACAATTTTCGCCGCCTTAACCCGCAAGCGGATGAAAATGCCTGTCGGTCGGCGCTTGCCCGCTTCATGTTCAGGGCGGATGCTGCCTTGCAGATCGTGGGCAGCCTGAGCGGCGGTCAAATGCTGCGGGCCGGACTTGCCTGCATCCTGGGCTACAAGCCGCCGGCTCTGCTGATGTTGGATGAGCCGACGAACCATCTGGATATCGCATCCATGGAGGAAGTGGAGGCGGGGCTGAGGACTTATGATGGCGCGCTAATCGTCGTCAGCCACGACGAAGCCTTCCTGGAGAATATCGGCATCTCCCGACGACTGGCGTTGACGCGCGCGTGACGCCGGGGAATGCAAGGAGAACTGGCGCCTCGCCGCATGGCAGCAAAGCGGCGACGCGCTTTAGCTGACCAAAAGACCTATTTGTTCTTCAGCAGCCACATCTTGCCGGCCATGGTGATGCCGTAGACATCCTTGGCGGCGTCGTCATCCAGATGGCGGCGTTCGAGCAGGCCCGGCCCGCTCAGGTCCTCGATGGTCTTGTTCGTCACGAACTTGATCTTCAGCGGCCTCTCCTTCCAGCGGTCGGTTTTCGCAAAGGTCACTGTCGCGTCCTTATGCGTCCACTTGGTTGGGGATTGCGGATAAAGATCGCCGTTCTTGGCGAGCTTCAGTCCGGCAATTTGCGATGGGGAGAGTTCGATCATGGGCGTAGAAAGTCCGGTTCGAGGTATGTGCGTTGAGGAAGGTCCGGCTGTGGCCGAGACGGGGCTCTGGTGCTCCGTCACGCCTGACGCGCCTTGCGATTGGCATAGCGACGGTCGCGTTCGGCCTTGCGGGCCGCTTCATCGGAGACGACACGAGAGATGCGATCGCGTTCGATAGCCTCCCGTTCCTCGATCTCGGCACGGGCCGCCGCCTCGCGCGCGGCGATCTCTGCCTTGGCGGCAAGGTCGCGGGCTTCCGCTTCTGCGGCAAGGCGCTGCTTTTCCTCGGCCTTCTTCAGGTCGCGGGCCGCATTGCGTTCGTTGCGCGCGGCGACGATCGCCTGTCGTTCCGCCTGCTTGGCTAGCAGTGCGGGTTCGTCCGCCTTCTTGGCGCTATAGGCTGCGAGAAGCTTTGCCTTTGCCTCATCCGCCGCATTGCGGCGATCGGAAAGGTCGCTGTTTCTTGTTTTTTTCAAGGTTTGGTTCCGTTTGTAGAGTGTCAGAAGATCGTAGAGGAGACGGGCAGCGCAGAGCTGCGCCGATCTCAGCCTTTTTTCGGATGCTTGCCGGCTTTCTTGTCGGCGAGGGCGGCCAGATTGGCTGCTTCGCTGGCGTGCCGGGCCTCGCGCAGGCGTGCGGTCTTTTCGTCGCGGGCCTGCACATGTGCGTTCTGCTCCTCCAGCCCCTGGCTGCGCGAGAAGAATTGCGATTGAAGACTGCTAAAGGCAATTTCGGCCTTAGCACGCGATTTACTGAATGTTTGGGTCATAGGCTCGAAGCTCCTCCAGCGTAGCGACCAAAAAAAAGGCCAGGCTATGCGCCTGACCTCTCGCTGGTATTTGTGCTCATCAACAGTGCCAGTACATCCGTGGTCACCGGACGGCTCAAAGACCTATTAGGCAGCCTGGAGGCGGCAGGCGGACATCTTGCCCGACTTGTTGTCGCGTTCCATCTCGTAGCCAATCTTCTGGCCTTCGACGATGTCACGCATGCCGGAACGTTCGACAGCAGAGATGTGTACGAATACGTCAGCGCCGCCGTTGTCAGGCTGAATGAAGCCGAAGCCCTTGGTGGAATTGAACCATTTAACTGTGCCAGTGGTCATAACGAACCCTTTCATAGCAACTGAGTTACGAACACGCCGATGCGTGTGCGTGTCGTCTCGATTTTGAAGGGAGAAGTTCGTCCAAGGCGCGCCATTAGGGCGCAGTAACAAAAGTCAAACAGCAATATCGACAGCCCTAAGATAGGGGCTAGCACAATCAATGTCAACCAATGGTTTTCAGATTATCCAATAATTCGACTTTCAGTCGAGAAATCATCGTTCGTGCGATCAGGAATCATCGGACAATCATACCCGCCGTCCCATCTGTAAGCTTGACCCTCCTGACGAGTTGTTTGATAGCTCACATGTCCTCCGCGAAGCCGAAACAGACAAGATTGGACATGGCGCTTACATGAGCACTTCGAACTTCTATTCCGCCATGGGCGGGCTGCCCGGGCAAACCGAGCTTCTTTCCAGCAAGGCGATTTTCACCACGGCCTATGCCGTCATTCCCCGCACGGTTATGAGTGACATCGTCACCAGCGTGCTGCCGCACTGGACCGGCACGCGGGCCTGGATCTTGTCGCGCCCGCTGACCGGATTTTCCGAAACCTTTTCACAGTATCTGATGGAAGTCATGCCGGGCGGCGGCAGCAACCGGCCCGAGCCCGATGCCCGTGCCCAGGCCGTCCTGTTCGTCGTGGCCGGCACCCTGACGGTGGAACTGGACGGCAAGGCGCAGGACATGCGCGCTGGATCCTTCGCCTATCTTCCGGCAGGCTCCAAATGGACGTTGCGGGCGACCGGTGCTGAGCCGGCCAAGTTCCACTGGTTCCGCAAGGTCTTCCAGGTGGTCGAGGGCCTTGACTTGCCCGAGCCGATCTTCAGCCATGAGGACCAGCACGAAATCGCCTTCATGCCCGATACCAATGGAAGCTGGGGCACGACGCGCTTCATCGATCCCGCCGATGTGCGCTACGACATGCATGTCAATATCGTCACCTTCGAGCCCGGCGGCACGATTCCGTTCATGGAGACCCATGTCATGGAGCACGGGCTCTATGTGCTGGAAGGCAAGGCGGTCTATCGCCTCAATGGCGACTGGGTCGAAGTCGAGGCCGGGGATTTCATGTGGCTGCGCGCCTTCTGCCCCCAGGCCTGCTATGCGGGCGGCCCCGGCAAGTTCCGCTACCTTCTGTATAAGGATGTCAACCGCCACACCTCGCTGTGGTAGGCCGTCCCGCAGGAAGCCCGTCGTCCCGGTGATCTTGCCGGGACGACGGAAAGCATTATCCAGCCATGGCGACCTGAATGCGAGACAGGTCAGCCTGCAGCGCCTTACCGTCCATGTCCGTTTCCGGAAGGCCGAGATGGCGGATGATGCTGGGAGCGATGTCGGTGATCGAGCTTTCGTCCGACACCTCAAGACCGGCCTCGAAGCCTACTCCGACGATCATCAGCACCGGATTGGTCTCGTATCGGCCGCGGCCACCATGCATGCCGCAATCACGACGCACCTCGCCGATCTCCTCATCGAAACGCACGGCCATGGCGGATAGTCCAGGCACGCCATTGATATTGGCGCCTTCCGTCTTGGCCATGTCGATGGCGATCAGATCGTCTCCGGGGATCTGGCCGAGCTTTGCCAGGTCCTCACCCATGAAGACCTCCTCCACCCAGGACTGCTGGCGCAGCCAATCCGCCGCCTCGATACGGCGCGTGGATGCCTCACCGCCGAAATGGATGAAGGCGGCGCAGCCCTGCGGCGCAACCACGATCTCGGGTCCGTCAATCGACGATTTGAACCCCGCCTCAAACAGTCGGCGCTCGACCGGTATCGCCTCGGTCACCGACTCATGGCCATGGTCGGAGCCGACGATGAACAGCACCTCGTGGCCTTCGTCTCGCAGCCGCTCCACCGCCTCGGCAACCTGACCGACCAAGCGGTCGGCGCCGGCCAAGGCTTCGAGATGGACATCCGATCCGAGCGGCGCGGCATGCATCGACTTGTCCGGCTCGGACAGCCAGAGCGTGGCGGAGGACGGGCGCTTTTCCAGCAAGGCCTCGATAAAGCGGCGCGTGGCGATGGCGTCGCCCTCATGACCGGCCGCCGTCTTCATGACCTCACCGGTGGGAATGCGGCCCGGCGCATAGCAAAGCTCGCGATGATACATATTGGCGTGGCTGTAGCTGTCGTGGAAGAAGGCCGCACCCGGTGACGCGTTGCTGGCGATGATCGCGCCATGCAACCCAGCCACGCGTTCGGATACGGAGGGACGCGCCAGCATGCGGCCATAATGCCGGCGGAAGGTGTCGAAGAATTCCGGCTTGCCGGCATCGTGGAATTCAAAGCCGCCTTCTATCGGCAGGCCCATGGAATTGCCCCTGAGGCCATGGGCGAGGGGATGGCAACCCGTGGCGATGGACGCCGATGAGGCGCGTGTCGCCGAGGGGAAGATGCCGCGCTGATTAGCAAACCAGATCCCGGCGCGCTTGAGCGCCGCCATGACGGGGGTCGTCTCGTTGGTGACAAAATCCGGCCGGTTGCCATCGCACATGATGGTGACTGCAATTCTATGGGTCATGATGTGTCCTTGTTCAATTCATGCATGAAATCGGAGGCGCTCAGCCGAACCACGGCTGGAGTGGCCGCTCCGGCAGCGACGTCGTGGTCTTGGCCTGCTCCGTCCAGTTGCTGGCATCGATGCTGATGAAGAGGCGCGGCCGCACCACCTGATGGCGCAGGCCGTCCGCATCCAGGTGCCAGAGCAGATAGCCGGTCCGCATATGGCTGATATCGCTGGGTGGGCTCGCCGGCATGTTGACGAAGGACGTGGCGGGTGCGGTGACGATCGCCAGTCCCTTGTAGTCATGCACCGTATGGCGATGGATATGTCCGGCAGCCAAGACCGCGACGCCATGCTCCAGGCATCGGTCGAGCAGCCAGCGGCGCGGCTCCGGCAGGATACAGTGCGTGGTGATCTTCTGGTCGTCCGGATCCTTGTCGAAGGGCGGCATGTGAGTGAACACCATGGTCAGGCGGCCGTCGCGTTCGGCAAGGGCGGTTTCCAGAAAGGCCGCTTGCACGGCCTCCTCTTCGTGGCCGCTGCCCATCAGGGCGCTGTCCAGACCGATCAGCCGCAGACGCAGGCCGTCCTTTTCCAGATCCTGGACCCACCATGACAAACCGACATGGCTGCGCCAGGCGGCGAGCCTCGCGTCGTTCACCGGCTGGTTCAGCCGCGAGGCGACCGGCGCCTCGCCGACATCGTGATTGCCTGCAATGGCCCGCCACGGAGAGGAAAGCTCCCGGTGGCAGGCGACAGCGAAGGCAAGATCATCGGGCCTGTCAGGCCCGTTGAAGGAGATGTCGCCCGAATTGATGATGAAATCGGGCGACAACTGGCGCATTTCCTCAACGAAGACAGGCCAATTGGCCGTGAACCAGGCATGGCTGCGCGACAGATGCGTATCGGATACCTGGACGATGGTCAGCCTATTGGCCATGTCTTGTTCCTCAGGCCTGCGGGAAGCGCAGGTTGTCGGGGCGCAGATCCATGAAGTAGAAGGTGGTCGGACGCCACTGGATCGACTTCTTGATCGCGTAGGCCTCGAAGGGCTGGTAGAGGATCGTGCCGGGCGCTTCGTCTTCCCAGGTGTCCAGCATCTTCACGAACAGTTCCTTGCGCTTGACCGGATCGGTTTCGGCCTCAAGCGCCTGGCCATATTCGTTGAAGGCCTTGCGGGATTCGGGAGACCAGACGTCCTTCGACTGGATTTCGCCACCCGGACCCCAGGCAACCCAGAGAGCGCCGAGCGGATCGGGCAGGCGTGTGGAGTTCGACCAGTTGTAGACCTGGGCGCCTTCGCCCTTCATCTGGTCGCCGGTTTCCACGACCTGCAGCTCGGCATTGATGCCGACGGCCTTCCACATTTCGACCAGAACCTGGGCTGCTTCCAGGGCATTGGTGTAATAAGATGCCTGGGTCTTGTAGACGATCTTCTCGCCCTTGTAGCCAGCCTCGGCCAGCAGAGCCCTGGCCTTCTCGGGATCGTAGGGAAGTTTGCGGCCTTCGACGAACATCTGGCCATATTCCGGATAGTTGTGGCTGCCGGGGACCTCTGCCTTGCCGAGCCAAAGCGTATCGACCAGTTTCTGGCGGTCGATGGCGTTGGAAAGGGCCTGACGCACGCGCTTGTCGGCCAGAACCTTGTCATGATTGTCGAAGACGAGAACATGGGAATTGGCGAGGACGACCGAGCGGATCTCGATATCGTCATAGCCGCCGATGATCGCCACCTGGTCCGGGGGTACGTTGGTGATCAGGTCGAATTCGCCGGATACCAGGCCGGCGACGCGGGCGGCCAGTTCCGGAACGGCGCGGAAGGTTACCTTCTTGGCGGTGGGGGTGCCGAGGAAATAGTCGTCGAAGGCTTCCAGAGCCGTCGCCTCGTTCTGGCTGTGGGAGATGACCTTGTAGGGACCGGTTGCGACCGGCGCGCGCGAATAGGCGTCGAAGCCCATTTCTTCATAGGCGCGCTTGTTGACGATCCAGGCGCACCAGGAGGCGAGACGCTGCTCCAGCAGCACGTCGGCGACCTTGGTGGTGAAGCGCACGGCGTAGGGATCGATCGCCGTGACATCCTTCAGAATGCCGAAATAGGGCTTGCCCCCGGGGATCTGGGCCTTTTCGCCACGCAGGCGTCCGTCGCGGAAGGTGTAGACCACGTCGTCAGCCGTCAGCTCGTCACCGTTGTGGAACTTGACGCCCTGGCGCAGCTTGACGATGAGTTCAGAGGGGCTGACGCGCTCCCAGGAGGTTGCCAGATGCGGCTTCAACTCGGAGCCGCCACCATCCGGCGAGCCGAGGAAATCGCGGCGGATCAGCGTATCGAATACGGAATAGGTGACGCGCGTGCCGACATTGGAAAGCTCACGCGCTGGCTCCAGCGTTGCCGGCAGCGCCGCAACGGCAACGGTGAAATCGGGGCGGGGTGCGCCGGCGGCAGCGAAGGCCGAGGGCACGAAATCGAAGATGAAAGGTGTCAGGGCGGCACCCTGCAGCAGCAGGCGGCGGTTGATATTGGGCATCGTAGGCTCCGTTGGTTGATACGACGGGAGTTGCATGGCTGGGTTTTCGAGGCCGCAGCCACCTGCCGGAGGGATTGGTGGTCAGCCCCCCGGCGAATTCGGTTTGGCAGGCGCGTCTGCCGCGCGTGCGGCAAGACCCAGCCTGACATCGTTGAGCATCACGGCATCGGGCCGTCGCTGAAGGATCGTGTGCATCCGTTCCGGCGTGACGACGCCGACACCCTCATGGGTTGGCTGGCCGGCCATGATGATGACCCGGAGCCCCATGGCCTGGAGCGTGCCGATTGACGCCTCGGTTGCATCATCCTCCCAAAGACGAGCCCAGAGGCCGTCCATCTCCCGCAAGGCTGGATAGTCGCCATAATCTCTGAACAAGCCGAGCATGGGACTATCAGGCAATCGCTGCCTGACCACCGCGCTTGCTTCCAGGGAACGGACGCCGAAGGCGACCGCGGCATCATCGCCAAGATGGGGTGCAATCAGGTCAAGGGCCGAGCCTAAGGCCTCGGGTTCGGTGATCTTCGTATCCAGCAGCACGCAAATTCGACCGCGGACGGCAGTCAGCGCTTGTGGAACCGTCAGCAGGGCCGGATGCATGGCGTGCAACTCGGCATACGAGATCTCGCCGATCGCCTTGGCGTCACCATGCAGCCGCTCCAGTGTTTCGTCGTGGAAGACGACCGGAATGTTGTCCGCGGTCAGCCGCCAGTCGAACTCGATGAAATCGGCGCCGGCGGCCACCGCCTGCTCGAATGCGGCGAGGGAATTTTCGCCGGCTTCGGTGCTGGCTCCCCGGTGACCGCCGACAAAGACCGGCGCGCCGGTCATATGTTCTCGAGTCCAGATCGATGTGAATGTCATGGCATCATCCTTCCTGTTCGGCCGTCGGATCGAGACGGTCGCGGAGCCAGTCGCCGAAGAGACTCATGGCAAGGGTTGTGAGGAAGATGACGATACCGGGCAGGACGGCGATCCACCACGCGTTGAGCAGGTAATTGCGGCCCTCTCCCAGCATCAGCCCAAGGGAGGTGCCGGGCGGCTGTATGCCAAGGCCAAGGAAGGAAAGGGAGGTTTCCAGCAGGATCGTGCCGGGGAAATTGAGCGTCGCCTGCACCACGAGCGCCGCGGCAATATTCGGCAACAGGTGCCGGAAGACCACGCGGCCAGGACCCGCGCCCAGTGCTTCCACGGCCTTCACATAATCGGCCGATTGCTCCGAAATGACCTGTCCTCGGGCAAGGCGCGCATAGCGTTCCCAGCCTTCCAGGCTGACCAGGACGATGAACAGAGGGATGCTGTTGCCGAAGAAGGCGAGGAAGGCGATGGCGATGAAAAGCGATGGCATCGCCGTCTGGATATCCGTGAGCATCATCACGAACAGATCGACAAGCCCGCGCAGCCGCCCGGCCGCAAGCCCCATGAGCGTGCCGCAGACGGCACCGATCAGGGTGCCGAGGACAGCAATGAGGATTGAGGTGCGCAGCGCATAGATGATGCGGCTCAGAACATCCCGGCCCAGATGATCAGTACCAAGCACATGATCCCAACTGCCGCCAATGAAAACGGGCGGGCGGAAACGCGCGAGCAGGTCCTGCGTGGTGTAATGGGCAGGTGCCACCAGATCGGCAAAGATGGCTACGAGCACGACGAGCGCGAGCCAGCTCAGGCTGATGACTATCGAGATGGGCATGCCACCTAACAGCCGACGACGGGGCAAAGCAGGGCTGTCGATCGTCGTCATTGGGCACCTCCAAGCGTGCGGGCAAGGCTGACCTTGGGATCGATGACCGCATGGAGGATATCGACCAGAAGATTGGACAGCACGATGATCAGGGTCACCGTGAGGATGACGCCCTGGACCACCGGCAGGTCGCGCATGTAGACAGAAGACACCAGCAGCCGGCCGAGGCCGGGCCAGGCGAAGATGGTCTCGACCACGACTGCACCAGAGAGCGTCAAGCCAATCTCGATGCCGTAGAACATCAGGAGCGGCACCATGGCATTGGGTAGCGCATGGCGCAGGATCACCGTGGTCTGCCCGGCGCCCTTGGCATGGGCGGTGCGGATGAACTGCTTGCCCATGACCTCCAATGTCGCCGTGCGGGCAAAGCGGGCGATGCGCCCGGCCAGCGGCAGCGCCAGCGTCACCGTCGGCATGATCAGGTGCAGCCATGTCGTCGCCCCTGATGACGGCAGGATGCGCAGCTGCAGGGCAAACAGGAGTATCATCATGATCCCGAGAAAGAAGATCGGCATGGAATAGCCGAGCACCGCAAAGGCCATGACGCCGCGATCGACAGCCGAACCCCGCCGCACCGCGCCGAGGATGCCGAAAGTCAAGCCGAGAAGCGATGCCAGCAGCAGCGCGCAAATGCCCAGCATCAGTGTGCGCGGCAATGTCTCAACGATCACATCGACCACCGGCAAATCATTGGTGAAGGAGACGCCGAGATCTCCTTGCAGGGCACGGCCGAGAAAGGCGACGTATTGCACATAAAGCGGCCGATCGAGGCCCCAGGCCACCCGGTAGTCCTCCATGACGGAGGGCGGTGTTTCGGGCGGCAGCAATTGATCGACGGGATCGCCGGCCGTGCGCAAGACGACGAAAACGACCGTTACGCACAGCAGGAGCGTGATCAGCGAACGCAACACGCGATAGAGAATGGCGACAAGGCTCTGGACGGTCATCGGGCAGCGCCCTCCATGGTGCGGGCAGCGGCACTGCCGGAAGGCGAAGCCACGTCTATAGAGTTCGCCCCTGTGGCAAGGTGGCAGGCCACCAACCGGTTGCCGCCGAGATCAGCAAGCGCAGGCATCTCCGTCCGGCAACGCGCCAGGGCCACGGGGCAGCGTGGATGGAACGAACAGCCGGAAGGACGGTGGGCGGGGTTTGGCGGCTCACCTTGCAGCATGTCCCGATCGGCCATGCGACGGCCGGGCATAGGCGCCGCGGAAACCAGTGCGCGGGTATAGGGATGCTCGGGGCGGACGAAGAGATCATCCGCATCGCCTTCCTCGACGATCCGGCCGAGATACATGACAGCAATGCGCCGGCTGACCTGGCGCACGACCCGCAGGTCATGGCTGATGAAGACCATGGCAATGCCGAGATCCGCCTGCAGATCGCTCAGGAGGTTCACCACCTGGGCCTGGATCGACACGTCGAGCGCCGAGACAGGTTCGTCGCAGACGAGGAGATCGGGCCGGGTGATGAGCGCGCGCGCCAGCACCACCCGCTGACGTTGTCCGCCCGAGAGTTCATGCGGAAAGCGCTTCGTCACGCTCGCAGACAGCCCGACCGCCTGCAGCAACTCACCAACACGCGCATCCCGGTCGGCCGGCGTGCCGATCGCGTGAATATCTAGGGGTTCGCGCACCTGTGCCGCGACCGGCATGCGACGATCCAGTGCGCCGAACGGATCCTGGTAGATCATCTGCATGCGCATACGGGCCTTGCGCCATTCCGGGCTCCCATGCCGGGGCATCGGCCTGCCGTCGAACAGGACCTCGCCCGCGCTCGGCGGCTCCAGACCGAGAACGACGCGACCAGTGGTCGACTTGCCCGAACCGCTTTCGCCAACAATGCCAAGCGTATCGCCGCGTTCCAGCAGCAGCGAGACATCGTCGACCGCGCGCACGCCCGCAGCCTTGGCGAACATGCCGTGATGCATATCGTAGACACGGGCGATGGATCGGACGTCCAGCAATGACCTGGTCATGGTGACACCCGTTCCAGGGACACACCCGCCACCGGCAGCCGCTCGTATTGGACCGCATTGAAGCAGGCGAGGTTACGACCGCCACCGATGCCGGCAAGCGGCGGCACCGAATGCTGGCAGTCAATGCTTGCCCTGGCGCATCGGGGTGAGAAGGCGCAGCCTTGCGGCAATGACCGGGGATCGGGAACCGTACCGCCGATCGACACCAACCGGCGGCGCGGTCCATCGATGCGCGGCAGACTGTCGATCAGGCCACGGCTATAGGGATGGGCGGGGCGGTCGAACAATTGCTCGGCAGCGGCCTCCTCGACAATCCGCCCCGCATACATCACCGCAACCCGGTCACAGGTCTGGGCGACCACGCCGAGGTCATGGCTGATCAACACGAGGCCGGTGCCGGATTCGCGCTGCACCAAGGCCAGCAGATCGAGGATCTGCGCCTGGATCGTCACGTCAAGTGCCGTGGTCGGTTCGTCGGCGATCAGCAAGTCCGGTTCGCCGGCCAGCGCCATGGCAATCATGATGCGCTGGTTCTGCCCGCCTGATAGTTCATGCGGATAGGCGGAGAGCCGTCGCTCCGCATCGGGAATGCCGACGAGATCAAGCAGGCGGCGCGCCTCTGCCCGTGCCGAACGCCCCGAAAGGCCGCGATGGAGCAGCAGAGCTTCGCCAATCTGGCTGCCGATGGTGAGCATTGGGTTCAGCGCGCTTGCCGGATCCTGGAAGATCATCGCGATACGCCCGCCGCGGATGCGACGCAGCGCGCTCGGTGCCATGCCGACGAGGTTCTCGCCATCCAGCATCACGCGGCCGCCGACCTTTGCTTTGCCGGGCAGCAGACCGAGTGCCGCAAGCCAGGTCAAGGATTTGCCGGAGCCGGATTCGCCGACCAGACCCAGCGTTTCGCCCCTGCCGATGGCAAGGTTGATGCCGTGCAGAACAGTCACGCCGTCAAAGGCAACGGTCAGATCTTCGATGGTGATATAGCTATTCACCGGCCTCAGCCTCCATGGTGGCGGCCGGCGCAGATGTGCCCGGACGATATTTCTCGATGAAGGCGTCGATCGACAAGCGCCGGATATCGGGAAGCGCATGGCGGAGTGTGTCATGCGGCCAGTCCCACCAGGCGATCTGCATCAGAGCTTCGGCCTGGGCCTCGCTAAATCGACGCTTGATGAGCTTCGCCGGCACGCCACCGACGATGGTGTAGGGTTCCACATCCTTGGAGACGACGGCGCCGGCGCCGATGACGGCCCCCGTGCCCACGGTCACACCGGCAAGAATGGTGACGCCATGCCCGATCCAGACATCGTGACCGATCGTCACCCAATGATCCCGGCGCCATTGGAAGAATTCGGCATCGTCCTCACCCAGACCATATTGCGCGGCGCGATAGGTGAAATGGTGCTGGCTGGCGCGCCAGGTGGCGTGGTTGCCGGGATTGATGCGCGCGCCCTCGGCGATCGAGCAGAACTTGCCGATCGTGGACCACACGACATTGCCGCCCTTGACGATGTAGGAATAGTCTCCAAACTGGCTGTCACGCATGCTGACATGGGCTTGAATTTCGGTCCATCGACCCAGTTCGCAGCCGATCACGCTGGCGGTGTCATGAATGGTCGGTTGCTCGCTCAGCATTTTCATCGCGTGGTTCCCATTGTTCCAATGAAGCGCGTGCGGATCGCCGCCGACAGGGCATCGATTACATAGACCATGGCAATGATCAGGAAGATGATCGACCAGGCCTCATCCCAGCGATAGGCACCGATACGATCCGACAGCAGGAAGCCGATGCCGCCCGCGCCGACGATGCCGAGAATGGTCCCGGAGCGCACATTGGATTCGAAGTTGTAGAGCGTGATGGAGAGCAGAACCGGCATGACCTGCGGCATCATGGCAAAGCGCACGGCCTGCATGCGCGACCCGCCCGACGCCACGACGCCTTCCACCGGCTTCTTGGAAATGTTCTCGATCGCTTCGGCATAGAGCTTAGCGAGAACGCCGATCTCGCTGACGGCGATGGCGAGCACGCCGGGCAGCGGCCCGAGTCCGAAGGCGCGGATGAAGACCAGGGCCAGGATCAGCGTTTCGAAGGCTCTGATGATATCGAAACCGCGCCGCACACCGAACCGGAGCAGCGGCAGACGATTGATGTTCTTGGCACCGAGAAACGACAGCGGAAAGGCAATGAGGGCGCCCAGAACCGTGCCGAGGAAGGCCATGGAGAGGGTTTCGCCCAGGCCATTCAGGATATCGGCAAACTGCTCCCATTCGGTCCAGACATGGGGCGGGAACATGAAGGAGAGGACCCGGCCCAGCCGCCCCAGGCCGGCGATGATCCGCTCCGGAGAAAAGCCGAAATCATAAAGACACCAGCCAAACAACGCGGCAAAGGCAGCGAACAGAGCGTATCGGCGCAGCCGCACGGAGAGCGGCTCGCGAAATGCCTCCGGCATCTTTTCGCGCCAGGCGGCGACATCGGTCGGAGAGATCGAGGTCTGCATGTCTCAAGTCCTTTCCAGGCCGATCAGCCGGTGGCGGAGCTTTTCCGACCCCCAGTCGATGACGAAGACGGCGGCGAAAATGATGATGAAAAGGGCGGAGAGATCGGTGTATTCCTGCAGGGAGACGGCGGTGCGCAATTCCTGGCCCAGGCCGCCGGCACCGACATAGCCGATGATCGAGGACGACCGTACATTGATCTCGAAACGCAGCAGGGTGTAGCTGACGATATTGGGCAAAACCTGCGGCACCGCACCGTAGCGGATCTGGTCGGCCCAGCTGCCGCCAGAAGCCTTCACGCCTTCCAGGGGCCGCATATCCAGATTTTCGTTGGCTTCGGAATAGAGCTTGCCCAGTGCACCGCAGGTATGAAGCGCGATGGCCAGAACGCCCGCCATGGGGCCGACGCCGAAACAGAAGACGAAGATCAGCGCGAAAACCAGTTCAGGAACAGTGCGCGCCACTTCCAGGAAGCGCCTGGTGACGAAGAGGACCCATGCATTGGGCGTGATGTTGCGTGCTGCAGGGAAGGACAGAAGAAAACCACCCGCAACGCCCAGCGCCGTTGCCATGAAGGCAATCAGCACCGTCTCGAGAAGCAGCCAGGCCCAGATCTTCCACCGCCAGAACCAGGTGGCGATATCGGCACCCAGGGTCTCCCAGGAGAGGGAAGGCATTGTCTTTGCCAGATATTCCCCAAGGCGGGGCAGGCCGGCGAGCAGGATCCAGCGCTCGGCGCGGGTTCCATCCGTCAGGGTGACCTGCGTTACCTTGAAGAAGTTGGAAAAATCGGCCGTCACGATGAACAGGGCCAGCAACACGAACCCAACCAGAGCGGCTTGCAACCGGGCGCGGTTTCGGTGAAGCGCATAGGCGCGCTCGAAATCGGCAATGGCGGCCGACGGCATGGCGGCCAATGGCATGGCGGAAAGGGCGGCTGTCATGGCTGCATCATCCAGGGGAAATTGAAAGGGACAGGCGCTGACGCCTGTCCCTGGGTCTCTTGCTCGATCAGCTCTTGCGCTGGGCCTTCAGCCAGGCGCGCATGTCGACAATCCACTGGTAGCGGTCATGGTTGACCTCAACATAGGCCTTGGCGGTGGAGCTTTCGGCGCCGCTCATTTCCTTGAAGGCCGCCGGATCGGCGGTCGGCACGTTCTTGACGGCGTCCTTCATGGCGGAGATCAGCTCGGCCGGCAGGTTCTTGCGGGCGGTGAACGGTCCCGAGGTGATTTCGGGCGACTTCCAGATCCAGCAGACTTCGCCCGCCTTGATCATGCCCTTGGCGACCATGCGCTGCGGAATGCCGCTCTTCTCATTGTTGATGTAGGTCGCGGCAGCATCGAACTGGCCGTTAACGACACCCTGCACGCCGGCCTCGTGGCTGCCCGAGAAGGGGATGGCCGAGAAATAGGTGGAGGGTTCAAAACCCTGCTGCACCAGATTGTAGTTGGGAACGGCATAGCCGCTGGTGGAATCCGGGTCTGCGAAGGCCAGCACCTTGCCCTTCAGGTCCTCGATCTTCTTGTATGGGCTGTCGCAACGCACGGCGACGATCGAATAATAGCCGGTCGAGCCGTCTTCCTGCTGCGACGTGAGCAGCGGTTCGACACCGCCATTGGTCTCGGTATAGGCAGCCGCATAGGCGGACGAGCCGAGGAAGGCGAATTCGATCTGGTCGGCGGCAAGCGCCTGCACGACGCCGTCATAGTTTCCGGCCGTGAAGATTTCGATGTCGACGCCAAGCGTCTTTTCCAGATAGGCCTCGAAAGGCTTGTACCGGGCAATCCGGTCTTTTTCGTTTTCGCCGGAGAGGACGCCGAAACGGACGACCTTGTAGTCGGTCTTCCAGTCAGCGGCCATGGCCGGAACGGATACGAGGGCAATAAGCGCAGTCGCGGCTAGAAATCGCATGGATGTCTCCCTTGGTAGGTGGGTCAGGCGGGAACCGCAGGGCGGATCGCCGTCGAGGTCACGGATTCGTTAAATTCGGAAAGGTCGCCGCCGCCATAGATGTCGCGGACGACATCGCTGCTGAGGTCACGGGCACTACCGTCGAAGATGACGCGGCCTGCGCGCATGCCGATGATGCGGTCGCAATAGGCGCGCGCAGTATCCAGCGTGTGCAGGTTGACGAGCACGGTAATGCCGTCCTCGTTGTTGATTGACCGCAATGCATCCATCACGCGGGTGGCATTGCCGGGATCGAGGCTCGCGATCGGCTCGTCGGCCAGCAGGATGCGGGGATTTTGAACCAGCGCACGCGCGATGGCGACGCGCTGCTGCTGCCCGCCGGACAGAGTGCCGGCTTTCTGGAGCGCTTGGGGCGCCAGGTCCAGCCGGTCGAGCGCGCGGATCGCAAGCGCCCGCTCCCCATCGGTGAAATGCATGGCCATGGAGCTTGCGAAGCCATGAGAGGCAAGCCGGCCCACGAGCACATTCGTCAGCACATCGAGGCGATCGATCAGGTTGAACTGCTGAAAGATCATCGCGCATTGGCGCCGCCATTCGCGCAAAGACCGACCCTTCAACGCCGTCACGTCCTGGCCGCCAAACACAACCTTTCCCTCGGTCGGATCAACCAGCCGGTTGACCAGTCGCAGCAGGGTGGACTTGCCCGCACCGGAGCGGCCGATGATCCCGACGAACTCGCCGGGGCCGATATCGAGGCTGACGCCGTCCACCGCGCGGGTGGAACCGAAGCTGCGGCCAAGGCCGCTCAGGGTGAGATTGTGCTTTTCCATGAGGCTGATCGTGAGCCCCGTCTGTGACACCCCGATATCATCCGAATGAATTTATTTTTGCGGATTTGTGACATCCGCATGACGCAAACGAGACAGGGAGCCTCCCGGACAAACAAGAGGGCCGGCAGCTCTCGCCACCGGCCCGAAAGCATCGGAAAGACCGCATTCAAGCCGCCCGAAGACGGAAAACCGAGCCATCGGAATAGATCTTGCCGCCCTGACGGATGGTCGCCCGGACATGCCCTATGCCGCTATCATCCGCGATGACGAAATCGGCCAGCTTGCCCACGGCAATTTCGCCGCGGTCGGAAAGGCCGAGTGCCCTGGCGGGGTTGAGAGTCGCCAGTCTGGTGGCACCGGGAAGGCCTGCAGGATCTGCCTTGGCCAGTTCGAGGATCGCCGGCAGGATGGCGGAGGGGTGGTAGTCCGAAGCCAGGATATCGAGAACGCCCTGGGCATGGGCTTCACGCGCCGACAGATTGCCGGAATAGGACTGACCCCGCAGCGCATTTGGTGCGCCCATGGCGGTGGCAAGCCCCATTGCACGGGCTTCACGGGCGGCCTCGATGGTCACCGGGAATTCGCTGATCGCGGCGCCCAGATCGTGCATCAGGGCCACCTTGCCGATCGTGTCGTCATCATGGCTGGCAAGGATGACGCCATGGGCGCGGCAGGTCGCGGAAATCGCATTCAGCGTCTGCGCCATGATTTCCGCGGGCACGGTGCGTTCCTCGATCCGCTTGGCGACCGACTGGGCCGCCTCGTCGCGGCTCACGCCTTTTTCGCGTACCATCTTTTCCACATGGCGCTCGATATCCCGATACTGGCCCTGACCCGGCGTATGATCCGTGAGCGAGATCAGATCTACCGCCCCCTCGGCAATCAGCGCATCAATGACCGCCAGGGCCTTGGGAAAGGTGATCTCGAAGCGGGCATGGACCCGGTGATCCACCAGAAGCTTCGGTCCCATCGATTTCAGGGCACGGATGATGGCGCTGGTATGCTCGTAGCTGCGCAGATGGCCATAGGTGGACGAGGGGCTGAAGGATACGGCGGCATAGGCCGTTGTAATGCCGGCGACCGCCAGCCTGCGATCGAGATCGCGCAGGCCAAGCTCCATCGGCATCGGCACGTTCAGGCGGGGCTCCACCTCGCGCTCCACCATATCGCCATGCATATCGACGAAGCCCGGCAGAAGCAGCAGGCCATCGCCAGACATGTCGGCGCCGGCCACCGGGGTTTCAGCGATCTCCGCGATCCTGCCGTTCTCGACCCTGACGGAGCCACGTTCAATGACGCGGTCCAGTAACACCACGCGAAAATCAGATATCCACATTGCCGTCTATCTCCTCGGCTTTCAGTTCGATGTCCCGGTCCACAAGCCCTGCTACGTCGCCCGGATGATGGAAGACCCCGATCATGGCCACGCCTTGTGCCTTCAGTTCAGCAAGCCGGCGCACAAGCGCAGCGCGCGCATTCACGTCGAGCGAGGCCGTCGGTTCGTCGAGCAACAGCAACCGCTGCGGCAGGATCAGAGCCCGCGCGAGGTTGACTTTCTGCTGCTCGCCGCCGGAGAACGTGGTCGGATAGGCGCGCCAGAGATCGCGCTTGACGCCAAACGCTTCCAGCCACCGTCGCGCCTCAACGAGAGCATCGGCATGGGCATACCCTGCCTGTCGCAGCGGCTCGGCGACGATCTCCTCTGCCGCGACACGCGGACGGGCGATCAGGAATTGGGTGACGAAACCGATCTCGCGGCGGCGCAGGAGCGCGATATCGACATCGGCGGCGCGCGCGAGATCGATGCGGCCCTCCGCCGTGCGGTACCAGATGTGACCGTCGCGCGGCAGGTAGCTTCGATAGAGCGTGCGCAGCAGGGTGGATTTGCCGACCCCGTTCGGGCCCTTCAACAGCAGGAACTCACCGGCATGCAGCGTAAACCCAATGCCGGTGAAGGCATGCAGACGCTGGTCGAGATGATGCATATGAAAGGTCTTGGCGAGACCCTCGACTTCAAGAACGACTTGCATCGTCATCTCACAGTTTCGCATGGACGAGTTGCTGGGTGTATTCATGCTGCGGGTCCTGGAAGATCTGATCCACCAGGCCTTCCTCCACCACGCGCCCCCGGCGCATGACCATGACGCGATCGGCCATGGTCCTGATGACGCCGAGGTCGTGACTGACGATCACCATGGTGATCGCACGGTCGCGTTGCAGCCGCTTCAGGGTATCCAGCACCAGCGCCTGGACGCTGACGTCCAAGCCCGTCGTCGGCTCATCCAGTAGGAGCAGCGCCGGTTCGAGCGCGATCGCCTTGGCGAGTTGCACCCGCTGCTGCATGCCGCCCGACAATTCCATCGGCCGCGCATCCATGCGGCTCAAGGGAAATTCCGAGGCATCGAGCGCTTCCCGTGCCCGTCCACGCAAGGCTTCAAAACTGCGCTCGCCCGCGATCAGCAAGCGCTCCGCAACATTGCCGGAACTGGTATGGTTCATCAGCAGGCCGAGATGCGGGTTCTGGTAGACGATGCCGATCTGGCGGGCACAGAGCATGCGCCGTTCGAACCGATCGAGATGGAAGAGATTGTCGTCCAGGCCCGGCAGGTTCAGCCGGTAATCGCCGCTGTCGGGGGTATCTTCCAGGTTCATCATCCGCAACAGGGTGGATTTCCCGGACCCGCTCTCACCGACGATGCCGAGCACTTCGCCGGGATAAACGGTGGCGGACACATCCTGCAGGGCAACGACTTCGCCAAAGCGGCGGTTGACATCCGTCATGGTCAGGAGCGGCGGTGTCGTCATCAGTTGCGGCGGCAACTGCTGCATTGAGGCGGCCGTAATGGTCTTGTTCTGTAGCGTCATGGACGAAGCTCCCCGTTCTTGTACCAGGTATCACCCGTCGCCACCGTTTCGCCGTCGGCACGGCGGATCGCCTTGACGCCGAACTGGCTGTCGGACAATTCAAAGGCGGAACTGCCGTCATCCTGAGGGATCTCGTTCATGAAATAGCCCCTCACGCCGGACCGATGGCAAATGAGGTCGGCATGGTCCTCGACCTTGTAGGGCACATCGGAAAACACCAACGGCTCCACCCGAGTAAACGGCGGCACGGCGAACAGCCGCTTTTCGCGACCGGCCGACAGGAAGGTCAGGTGACGTGCCATGTGAAGCTTCGGCACATCCCAGCGCGGGATCGGCGATGGCGTCATCACGTGACGGCCATTGACCAGCGCTGGATAGGCAGCACCCTGCATGATGCGACCGGAGCGGACGATCTGTTCGTACAGCGTCAGCCAGAGACGGCTGTAATCGACATCGGCATGCATCTGCCGCGCGATGGATATGTTCGGTTCGACGGGCCGCAGCGGCTCGGGGTTCGGCACCTGCAGCACCAGCACCTGATCCTCCCTGAGTTTTTCCTCGGGGATACGGTGGCGGCTCTGGAGGATCGACGCCTCCAACGTATCCAACGTTTCGCGCGCGCCGGAGACCCGGGAGAGGAAGCGCCGTATCGAGGCGGCGTTGACGCTGTCATCAGACCCCTGGTCGATCACCTTGACCGACGCGGCGGGATTGATGAGCGTCAACGTCACCTGCAATCCGCCCGTGCCCCAGCCGCGCGCGATCGGCACTTCGCGGCTGGCATAGGGCATCTGGCAGCCGGGAACGGCAATGGCCTTCAGCATCTTGCGGCGCATCTCGCGCTTTGCCGAGGCATCGAGGAAGCCATAGCTGAAAGCTTCCCATGGCTTGGTGAGGCTTGCGAGGCTCATGCCGGCTCCTCTTGGCGCTGTTTTGCAGGTTCTGCCGGTGCAGTCCTGTTCGCGTTGGCATCCCGCAGCGCATCCAGCGAGGACTGGAACGTCACGTAATGCGGCAGCTTGAAATGGATGCAGAAGCCCGAGGCCTCGACCGGCTCGGTGTGATAGAGGAAGAATTCCTCGTTGACCGGCGAGTTTTTCGGTGCACCGGGCGCATTGAGATCGAGTGTTGCGCCCGAAATCACCTTCACCTCGTTCCATCCGAGCGTCGCGCAGAAACCGAGTTCCAGCTTGCCGGACTTGCCATTGGTCGTCACCTCCGCCTGGGACACCTTCACACGACCGGCGGAGAATACGGTGCCGCGGGGATGGCGGACGCGGACCTCGGCTTCGGCAAGACGCAACTCGTTCACGGTCGGATGGGCATTGCCATAGCCACGCATGGCCGAATAGCCGAGCGCCAGCACGCCTCCGGTATCGGCCCTGGCCAGGCTTTGCAGCGTGTGGGCGCGCTTGGCCGGAAAAAGCAGCGGCTCGCGGGTAAGGTCTGGAATATCGTCGGGCTGAACGGGCACCGCCTGCACATCCGCGACCAGTCCGGCCGCCTTCTGCCACGCGGCAAGCGATAGCTGGCGGCTTGGCGCGGCATAAGCGGCGGGCTCGACCGGCGGCGGCACGAAGGGCTGTCCCTCCAGCACACCGGTCGCCAGCAGCCGGTGGGAATAGTCAAGTGTAGGGCCAAGCACCTGACCGCCCGGAATGTCCTTGAAGGCTGCCGAAATGCGGCGAACGGTGAAAAGTGTATCCTGCGTCACCGGCTCGGCGATGGCCAGCCGCGGCTGGGTGGTGCGCCAGGCGCGCAACAACAGCACCGCTTCATAGAGATCGCCGCCGGCCTGGGCCAGCGCAAGTGCGGCAAGATCGGGTTCGTAAAGCGAAGCCTCGCCCATCACCCGGTCGATCAACCAGGGCAGGGAGTGCCGGATTTCCGCGACACGCCCCGCATCGATCTCGCCAAGTTCAGCGCGATAAAGCCGCTCGGCCTGTTCGATCGCGCGCTCGCCGCCTCGGGTTGCCACATAGGCCATCACAGCACCTCTATAGTCGTGGATCTGGGAATGCCGATGACCTTGTTGCCATCGATCAAGAACAGTTCGAAGCCGGTGGGATAGAGGCATCGGGATGCACGGATCGACCAAACGTCCTCGGGGAGTCCGCCCAGCGCGATCTCGCAGGAGGTTTCAATGCCTGGGCCTGACAGCCTGAGGCGCTGCCCTGTTCCAATCGCGGCGGCTGCAAAGACTGTCGCGCCTTCGTCCGGATAAAGATGCGTGCCGGTCGGCACCTCTCGAAGCGCGGCAAGCCCTGTTGCTGTGTCCAGCGCGAGAAGGGCATGGTCAGCCTGCGCAGCGGCAACGATCTCCGCCCCCATTGCTGCAATTCTGGCTGCAAGGTCGCTCTCGCCAGCGAAGACGCGGCATTCCCGATCAACCAGCGTCTCGGCGATCGCGGCCAAATCATCGCTCGGCAGCGTCTGCACTGTGCCCGGTCGCGCCAGCGCCCACATCAGTGCCTCATAGGTTCTGTTGGCGAGGATCTCCGCTGCATTGGGAATGGGCGCTTTCAGCGGAGACAGGGGGTCCAGGGCAGAAACGCTCATCAGAAAGTCTCCATATCGACGCGGGTGGCTTCAACCGCACGCAGGCGCGCATCGTCATCAGCGCGAATTCGCTCAGCTTCCCTCTGGATGAACTGCGCGATACGGTCGGTCTCCTTGCCCGCCGCAGCCGCAGCGTCGATGACGGCCACCGCCATGGCCCGTTCCAGGTCCCGGCCCGTCACCATGCCATAGCCTTCCACCGAGGTTCCCGGCAGCCGGATATGGGCTTCGGCAACCAGCACCTCGCCGAGATGGAAGTCCGTATCCGCCACCGTATCCCGCAGCGGCAGCATCACGAGGCCGGTGCGGCTTTGCACGACGTCGATATCGCCCAGTCCCGGCAGCAGGTACTCTGCCATGGCCTTCATCGCATCGCCATCGGCGCGCGCCAGGGTGTCGAGCCACCAGCCGTGGTTCGACAGGCCGGCGTCCTGGACGCCGGTCACATCATTGTTCATCGAAATTCCTTTCCTGCAGCGAATCGGGCGCTAGTATCGACGGTGCGGGGTCGGGGTCATCGAGTGTGTCGAAACTGAACTGGACACGATCACCGGCCCAGACGGCTTCGGAATAGCCAATCGCCCGCCCATCCGCCGTGACATCCGTCTTCGTCAGAACCATCACGGGATGATCGACATGCTGGTTGAGCAGCCTTGCCTCATCCGGCTCGGCACGGCGGGTGAAGATCGTGGTTCTCTTGCGGAAGTAATCCGAGATGCCGTGATCCCGGTAGATCTCCGTGACGGAAACGCCGCTCGCCCGGCGGGCGCCGAGATCCGGGAAAACGGCCGCTTCATGAAAAGCCATGCCTAGGTTGAGCGGTATCCCGTCGGCAAAGCCCCGGCGAAGGATGCGATGGACCAGCGCACCCTCAGCGATCCCAAGCGCGCTTGCCACCCTCGGCGGCGCGGGAATGATCTCGGCCGAGAGATGCTCGCCCTTGGGTGACAGGCCCTGATCCAGCAGGTTTTGCCGGAAGCGCGTGCGACGGCCGATCTGGTAGGTGATCAGCGGCGCGGCTTCCACGAAGGTGCCGCGCCCTTGCTCCACCCTGAGCTTACCCTCGACCGCAAGCGACGCGACCGCGCGACGAACGGAATGCCGCCCCGCACCGAAGGTCGCGCAGAGTTCCGGCTCCGTGGGCAATCGCGCCCCCGGTGCAAGCTTGCCGGAGGCGATATCACCTGCCAGGCGATCCCTGATAATCTGCCAGCTGTCCCGCTGCATGCGCTCCCGTCCGATTCATTCGAATGAATCCGGAATAGCGCATGCGTATGACGTGCCGATGACGCCTGGAGGGTTTGTTATTTGTCGTGGCGGATCAGAACTCGACTTCGAGTTCGATGATCTCATCGGGTTCGGCGATGGCGCCTTCGGTCCATTCCAGCATCAGCGGCCAGGCAAGAACCATCTCCGCATAGGCCGCAAGCCGCGGCTCAAGCTCTACCGCATAGGTGCGGAACCGGGTGCAGATCGGGGCATACATCGCATCGGCAACCGTCGGTGCTGAGCCGAACAGCCAGGGACCGCCACTCGTCACCAGGCATTCGTTCCAGATTGCCTTGACTCGTTCGACGTCAGGCCGCGCGCCTGAAAAGATCTTGAACTTGGCGTGGCGCGCCTTGAGGTTCATCGGCAGGGCTGAGCGCAGGTTATGAAAGCCGGAATGCATCTCTCCCGAGACCGAACGGCAGAGTGCCCGCGCCACCTTGTCGGCCGGCCACAGACCGGCAGACGGGAAGGTTTCCTGCAGATATTCGGCAATCGCCAGCGTATCCCACACCGTCACATCACCATGGGTCAGCCGCGGCACCAGCATCGAGGGCGACAGCAGGAGAAGCTCCTGGCGGGCCTCGTCATTCAGCTCGACAAACACTTCCTCGAAGTCCAGGCCGGCCATGCGACACAAGAGCCAGCCCCGCAGGGACCATGAGGAGTAATTCTTGGAAGAGATCGTCAGCGTTGCCTGCGCCATCTTGGTCATGAACCCCTATCGGAGAATATCTTCTTTCCTCGAATAATGTTCTCGCATGGCAACACGTCTTGCACTAGCATTTTTTGCACTGCCGAAAGAGACGGCCCGTCGGAGATCCAGTCGATGCTCTATCACGCCTATCAGTTCCAGGATGACATGATCGCGCCGCTTCGCGCATGGGCGCGGATGATGCAGACAGTCTCCGCCAATACATGGAAAGGCTTGAGCGAAAGCCACTGGCGACACTTCTCCGCCGCCCTCGAACTGATCTCCCGATTCGAGATCACGCATGCCCGACCCGATTTCGACATCACGACGGTGACGATCGGCAATCGCGAGGTGCCGATCGCGCTTCAGACTGTGCTGGACATGCCCTTCGGCAAGCTGCTGCGGTTTGCAGCCGATGTCGATATGGCGCGACCCAACGTGCTGGTGGTCGCGCCGCTTTCGGGCCATTTCGCCACCCTGCTGCGCGGCACGGTGCAGACGCTGCTGCGCGATCACGATGTCTACATCACCGATTGGGCCAATGCGCGCGACGTGCCGCTCTCAGCCGGCCGCTTCGGCATGGATGATTACGTCGACTATGTCATCCGCTTCCTGGAGGAGATTGGCCCGGGAGCCCATATCCTCGCGGTGTGCCAGCCTTGCGTGCAGTCGCTGGCGGCCGTCGCCATCATGTCGGAGCAGCGCCACCCGGCAACGCCGCGGACCATGACGCTGATGGCGGGGCCGATCGACCCACGGGAGAGCCCGACGGCGGTCAACGAACTCGCCGTCTCCAAGTCGCTCGCCTGGTTCGAACACTCCCTGATCAGCAGCGTGCCCTGGCGGTTCGGCGGCGCGGGACGCCGGGTCTATCCCGGCTTCCTGCAACTGGTTGCCTTCATGGCCATGAACATGGATCGCCACAAGCAGGCGCACAAGAAGCTCTACGAACACCTTTCCAAGGGAGAAACCGCGGAAGCCGACAAGATCAAGACCTTCTACGATGAATACTTTGCCGTGCTCGACCTGACCGAGGAATTCTACATCGAGACCATCGACAGGGTTTTCCAGAAGGCGGAACTGGCGACCGGAAACTTTACCCATCGCGGCCGCAAGGTCGATCCGGGCCTGATCCGCAATACGGCACTGCTGACGGTGGAAGGGGGCAGGGACGATATCTGCGCGCTCGGCCAGACTTCGGCTGCGCATGATCTCTGTCGCTCGCTGCGGCCACATCTGAAACGCCACCACCTGCAGGCTAATGTCGGCCACTACGGTGTCTTCAACGGCCGTCGCTGGGAGCGGGAAATCTATCCCGTCGTTCGCAACATGATCCTGGCGATGGAATAGCCGGCTCGTTTTTGGGGCGAGAATAAGAAAAAGGTCCCAGAAACCAGAAAACCTGCCGCGGGAGGAGGTGCGGCAGGCTTTCCGAAAAGAACCGAGCAGCGACTGGGAGGAGGAGTGTCGCTGCTCCTACAGACAACCCCTGGGAGGAGGAGTGGGGCGCCTGATATCGAAGATCTGCGGGAGGAGGAGCATCACTTCGATAACTATGACTATACACTGATTCTGCGCATTTGATAGGCATTTTGTTGCAGTGCAGTTATGCAAAAATCACATATCAATTTTGGGCCATTTCCATCGGCCAAAATGCAAAACGCCCGCTCCGAGGAGCAGGCGCTTTTGAACTGCGAAGGCTGAAGCGGACCGATTACAGAGCAACAGCAGCGCGGGCAACGCGATGGATGTCGGCCTTGTTAATGCCCAGGTCCTGCAACTCGCGGCTGCTCATGCGGCCGAGTTCGCTGACGGTCTGACGATACTTGAGCCAGTTGTTGAAAGAGCGTGCTACGTTCATGATGATCCCCTTTCTGAGGTCTGTCTGACGTCAGCAACCTTGTTGGCCCCGGCGTCGTTTCGATGACCCTGATATAGAGATGCCTAGGCATGAGTAACAGCGCCAATGCGTCACGCCACCCATGCAGATGATGCAAGGCTATGGTAACATCTCCTTAAGAATTGCAGGGTCGCCCCGCTCAATGCGACTTCAGCCAGTCCGCCAGTTCCGCCTCCGCCCGCTCCAGGGCGCTGTAGTTCAAAAGCTTGCGCAGCAGCGCCACAGTGACGGCGCGGGCGCGCAGGTTGAAGCGGCCATCGTCGTGATCGTCGGACGACATCTGGTAGACATCGAGCTTTTCGTAGAGATGCTGCAGCCGGTTCTGGACGCTGCGAAGCGAGAGGCCACGACGGCGCGCAATGGCCCGGTCGGTCAGCCCAAGCGCAATATCCACCAGAATCTCGTATTCGGTATCGCTGAAGCCGTTGACCTGGCCCAAGCTCTTCTGCTGCATGCCGCGCACTTCGCGGTCGATCACGCATTGCGCCTCCACGAAAATACTGCGCAGGGCGAGTTTCAGCCGTTCGTCCGAGGCCGATTTCAGCACATAGCCATAGGCGGCTCCGTCCGGAACGATGCGGGAGACGCCGCGCACATAGGCCTCATCCGAGTAGTTGGACCAGAACAGAATGCGGGTATCGGGCCGCTCCTTCCAGATGGTCCGGGCCGCCTCGATGCCATTGCGGGCGTTCATCTGCAGGTCCATCACCACATGCGCCGACTTGTGGTCACGCGCCAGCCGTTCGCCATCGGTGCCATTGCCGGCCTCGATCACCGTGTCGCATTCCGGCAGGGCGGCGCAAACGGCCTCATGCAGGTAGGAGCGGTGCAAGGGGTCGTCTTCGACAATCAGGACCTTCATGCGGATTCTCCGGGCATTTTGGGTTTGGCCGCGCCGCGCGGCAATTGCACTTTCACCAGCGTGCCATGGCCATCCCGGCATGGGCCGATGGTGAACTTGGCCGATATCAATCGTGCGCGCGTCATCATGTTGTCGATGCCACCGCCGCTGTGGCGGTTTGGCTTTGCCATGCCGCGGCCATCGTCGCAAACCTCGATGGCGATACCCACAGCACCCGTCCTCATGCGTACCTCGATTTCGCTGGCTTGAGCATGGCGCACGGCGTTGTTGATCGCTTCCTGCGCGATGCGAAACAGCGCGATCCGAACCGTCTTGTCCAGGCTGTCGATCAGCCCATCGGTATCATCGATCAACTGCCAGCGGATCTGCGAGCCGTTGTCGCGCACCGACCGGTCGAGATGGTTTTCGACGGCCTGCGAAAAGCCGAAGAGTTGCAGAACAGACGGCTTGGCTTCCTCGATGATCTCCCGCAGGTCCTGCATGCAGTGCTGCAGGCTGCGCGCCAAGGGCTCCAACGCCTCGCCGCCCACCTCGCCTTCCTGCATCAGGCGGTCCAGCCTGCGCGACAGCCGGGTCAGGTCAGCCAGCGTCTGGTCGTGCAGGTCCATGCCGATGCGCTGGCGCTCGCGTTCCAGCGCTTCCGTCAGGTTCAGCGCGCCAAGCCGCAGCCCCTCTTCACGGGCCCGCGCCTCCGCCTCAACGATGGCAGACTGCTTGGCCTGATCCGCTGCCCGCAAGGCAAAGAAATAGGGTGATAGAAGATCGGCAACCGAATGCGCATTGGCAACGTCTTCGGCGGTGTAGAAGTCGATCCGGTGGGACGAGCAGCTGAGCGCCCCGATCACCTCGCCCTCGACCTTGAGCGGCACATGAATCCGGCTTCGGAGGTTATGTTCAAAGATCGGGCGGGTGAAGGCATTCTCGAAATGGAAGCGCGGATCCACCTGGGCATCGGCCGTCAGCATGGATTGCACCTCGCCCCAAAGCAGCGAGCGGATGGGGCTATTGGCAACCAGCGCCGGCGCATGTTCACCCCAGGCGGTGTCGAGCCCGGTCTCATAGGCGGTATGGTATTTACCGTTGACCATGGTGATGCAGACATCGAGATGGTCATGCGGGATGATGTGTGATACCTCCGCGCCGACCGCCTTGATGGCCGAGCGGAAATCGAGCTGACCTGCCAGCAGGCGCGAGATACCGAGATAGTGATCGAGCAGCGCCGTCGGCGCCATCTTGAGCATGAAGTCCGTCCTCCCTCGGCGCCGCTCCTATCGGCACCGATCCAGCCATAGAATAAGCCCGCCGCGGACCGCGTCTTGCGAGATCCCGCACGATATTGTGTAGATCGCGCAATCGCGCTGCCGCAGCAAGCCTATACAGGCACCGCATTCTATTCCATCCTTGATGCCGTCGAGAGAGGTGCTCGGCAAGGGAGTTTCAGTTTCGTCCGGCAACCGGGCGGCTTGAAAAGAGGAACCGGTCCCGGGAAGACCGGCTAAAGGGAGAGAGACCATGAAAATGACCAGACTGCTTCTGGCGACGGCAGCGCTTTGCCTTGCCGCCGTGCCGATGACTGCCCAGGCGGATACCTCGGGCAAGAAAATCGCACTGTCGAACAATTATGCCGGCAACTCCTGGCGTCAGGCCATGTTGACCAGCTGGGAAAAGGTGACCGGCGCCGCCGTCAAGGACGGCAAGGTCGCAGCCGCCGATGCCTTCACGACCGCTGAAAACCAGGCGACCGAACAGGCCGCACAGATCCAGAACATGATCCTGCAGGGCTATGACGCTATCGTCGTCAATGCCGCCTCGCCGACGGCCCTCAACGGTGCGATCAAGGAAGCCTGCGACGCCGGCATCACCGTCGTTTCCTTCGACGGCATCGTCACCGAACCCTGCGCCTGGCGCATCGCCGTCGATTTCAAGGAAATGGGCCGCAGCCAGGTTGAGTATCTCTCCAAGAAGCTGCCGCAGGGCGGCAATCTCCTGGAAATTCGCGGCCTTGCCGGCGTCTTCGTCGATGACGAGATTTCGGCCGGCATTCATGAAGGCGTGAAGCAGTTCCCGCAGTTCAAGATCGTCGGTTCCGTCCATGGCGACTGGGCGCAGGACGTCGCACAGAAGGCAGTCGCCGGCATTCTGCCCAGCCTGCCGGAAATCGTCGGCGTGGTTACCCAGGGTGGTGACGGCTATGGCGCCGCCCAGGCGATCGCCGCCGCCAAGCGCCCGATGCCCGTGATCGTCATGGGCAATCGCGAGGACGAACTGAAGTGGTGGAAAGAGCAGAAGGACGCCAACAAGTATGAGACCATGTCGGTCTCGATCGCGCCCGGCGTGTCGACGCTCGCCTTCTGGGTTGCCCAGCAGATCCTCGACGGCAAGGAAGTGAAGAAGGACCTCGTGGTGCCGTTCCTGCGGATCGACCAGGACAATCTCGAAGCCAACCTCGCGAACACCCAGGCCGGCGGCGTCGCCAATGTCGAATATTCCCTGGAAGACGCGCAGAAGGTGATCGCTTCGGCGAAGTAACGCGGTCCATCCCGTTCCTCCCCGTTCCGTCCGGCGACACCGCCGGGCGGGGCAGGGGAGACAGGACAACCGTGCTTTAATTGCATCAGGACACGAAGCACATGAGTGAAGCGCGTAGCACGGAAACCGTGGTCAGGGTTGCCGGAGCAAAGGTCAGCTTCGGCGCGGTGCGCGCATTGGATGGCGTGACGCTTTCGATCAGGCCGGGCGAGTGTGTCGGCCTTGTCGGCCATAACGGCGCCGGAAAATCCACCATCGTCAATGTCATCAATGGCGGGCTTGCGCCGCATGAGGGCGCCGTGATCTTCGGGTCCGGCGAAACCTCCGCACAGGGCATCAAGGCCGCGCGCGACAACGGCATACGCTGCGTGTTCCAGGAACTATCCCTCTGCCCCAATCTGACGGTGGTCGAAAATACCCGCGTCATGCATCGCTCGCTTTCCGGCTGGGGCTGGCGCAAACGCGGCGCTGACATCATCAGCCGCAAGCTGGATGAGATTTTTCCCGGCCACGGCATCGAGAGCGGCGAGCATGTCGGCAATCTCTCGATTGCCGAACGGCAGATGGTGGAGATCGCCACAACCTTCTGCGAAATCGGCCAGCCATTGCGGCTGGTCATCCTGGATGAACCGACTTCCTCGCTGGATGCACGGCTTGCCGGGCAGCTTCTGAGCTATGTGCGGAAATTTGTGGCCTCCGGTGGCTCGATCATCTTCATTTCCCACATTCTGAGCGAGATTCTCGGCATTGCCGACCGCATCGTCGTGATGAAAGATGGTCGCGTGGTTGCCGAGCGCCCAGCCGCAGAATTCACGGAGCACAGCCTGATCGAGGCCATGGGCAGTGTCGTCAAGGAAAAGCGTGCGGCAAAGCCGGCGACCGCGAGAGCCGATGCCGCGCCCATTCTGTCCGCCCCGGCGATCCACGGACGCGGCCTGCCCTTTGCGGCGCGCAAGGGCGAGATCATCGGCTTTGCCGGTCTCGGCGGTCATGGCCAGACCGACATGCTGGTGAGACTTTACGAATCCCGAAGCGGCAACTGGCTGCGGCCAGGCAATCCAGAGGTGATGTTCGTGGCGGGCGACCGCAGCGTGAACGGCGTCTTTCCGCTGTGGAGCATTCTGAAAAACATGAGCATCGCCATTCTGCCCGACCTCACAAAATCAGGTCTGCTGGATGAAAAACGGGAGGCGGCGCTGGGCCAATCCTGGCGGCAGCGCATCGAAATTCGTACGCCTGACATGGAAAACCCGATCCTCTCGCTATCGGGCGGCAACCAGCAAAAGGTGCTTTTCGCCCGCGCGCTGGCCAGCCGGGCGCCCGTCATCCTGATGGACGACCCGATGCGCGGCGTCGATATCGGCACCAAGCAAGAGGTCTATGGCATCCTGCGCGCCGAGGCCGACCAGGGGCGCACCTTCATCTGGTATTCGACGGAGATGGATGAAGTCTGCCTCTGCGACCGGGTCTATGTTTTCAACAACGGCGCAATCGTCGCGGAACTGCAGGGCGAGGCCATATCGGAGGAAAACATCCTCGCGGCCTCCTTCAAGGAGGCTGCCGCATGAAGAAATATCTGTCCGCCGATACGATCCGCCTCCTGGTGCCCGCCCTGTCGCTGGCGGTGCTGCTCTGCGCCGTCTTCTACCTCCAGCCCCGGGCGATGAGCTATACCGGCCTCAACCTGCTGTTCAATCTTGCCGTCCCGATCGCGCTGGCAACGATCGCGCAGATGCTGATCATGACCGTCAACGACCTCGACTTGTCGATGGGAACCTTCGTCAGTTTCGTTGCCTGCGTCACCGCGACCTTCCTGCAGACATCCCCGGCGCTTGGCGTGATCATACTGTCCGCGGCCATTGCCGTTTACGCCGCCATCGGGGTGCTGATCCATGTGCGCGACCTGCCGTCGATCGTGGTCACGCTGGGCATGAGCTTCGTCTGGGGCGGGCTTGCGGTGCTGATCCTGCCAGCACCCGGCGGTCAAGCCCCCACCTGGATTCGCTGGATCATGACCTCGAAGCCGCCTGTCATGCCGATGGCGATTGCGGCCAGCATCTTGATAGCCCTCATCGCCCATTTTCTGATCATGCGCTCATCCTTCGGCGTCGTTCTGCGCGGTGTGGGTGGCAATGCCCGTTCGGTCGAACGCGCCGGCTGGTCCATCATCGGCGCCCGTGCTGCCATCTATGCGCTGGCCGGCTTCTTTGCCGTGCTGTCAGGCATGGCACTGGTGGGGCTGACGACATCGGCGGATGCCAATATCGCTCTGCGCTACACGCTGCTGTCGATCGCCGGCGTCATCCTCGGCGGCGGGGAATTTGTCGGCGGGCGCGTATCGCCGATTGGCGCCGTGATCGGCGCGCTGACGCTGACGCTGGCCGGCTCCTTCCTGTCCTTCCTGCGCATTTCGCCGGACTGGCAGATCGGTGCACAGGGGGCGATCCTTATCATCGTGCTAGCGCTTCGGCTCTTTCTCAACCGAATGGAAGGCCGGAGGTCGCGCCGATGACCGCACTGCTGAGAAAACCCTGGATCTGGTCTTTCATCGCCACAGCCCTGGTGTTCGCCACGACGACCCTGTTCACCGGCGGCACCGGAATGGGCGGCCTTGCCCAGGCCACGCTGACCTTCGCCGCCTTTTCCGTGATCGTCGGCATCGGACAGATGATGGTCATCACGCTCGGACCTGGCAATATCGATCTCTCCGTTCCCGCGACGATGACGCTTGCCGGTACCATCGCGCTGAAGGTCATGAATGTCGAAGACAGCATGGTCTTGCCCGGCCTGCTAATCGCCATCGCCATCGGTGTGGCGATCGGCATCGGCAACTATGCCCTGATCAAGCTGCTGCGCATTCCGCCGATCATCGCCACCCTGTCGATGAGCTTCATCGTGCAATCCTCGGCGATCTGGACCAACCGGGGCCTGCGCATCAAGCCGCCGCCGGTGCTTGCCGATTTCACGACATCGAGCACGGCGGGCATCCCGAATGTTGCGATCATTGCCCTCCTGCTGTCGGCGGGTGCCTGGGTTCTGCTGCACAAGACGGTCTATGGTCGCTCCATTGCCGCCACCGGCCAGAGCATCCGCGCTGCGCGCATGGCCGGCATCCCGATCGACGGCGCGCGCATCGCCACCTATGTGCTCTGCGCTGTCCTTGCCTCGATCTGCGGCTATCTGCTGGCGAGCTTTTCCGGTGGCGCCGCACTCAACATGGGGTCGGAATATCTCCTGATGTCCATCGCCGTCGTCGTCATCGGCGGCACGGCGGTCGCCGGCGGAGATTCCAATGTGCCGGGCATCTGGGGCGCATCGCTCTTCATGTTCCTTGTCGTTTCCATGCTCAACACCTATGGGTTCGGCGCCGGCGTGCGGTTGATCCTCACAGGTCTCATCATCATCGCCGTGATCATGCTGGCGGGCGGGCGCCCGGTCGGCAAACGTTAACCAGGACCAGAACCCATGTCGGGCAATCCCCTCTACGAGATCCACGATCCCCGCTTTCAACAGCTGATCATCGGCAGCGCCGCCCTGGATGAGCTCTATTCCGGCTGCCGCTGGGCCGAAGGTCCCGTCTGGTTCGGGGATGCAAACCAGCTGGTCTGGAGCGACATTCCCAACCAACGCATGTTGCGCTGGGTCGATGGCGGTGGGGTCTCGGTCTTTCGCAGCCCGTCCAATTTCACCAATGGCAATACCCGCGACCGGCAGGGACGCCTTGTTTCCTGTGAACACGGTCTGCGGCGCGTGACGCGCACCGAACCTGATGGCGCCATCACTGTCCTGGCCGAGAGCTATGGCGGCAAGCGCCTGAACTCGCCCAACGACGTGATCGTCCGCTCCGATGGCAGCGTCTGGTTCACCGATCCGTCCTACGGCATCCTGTCCGACTACGAGGGCTACAAGTCACCCCAGGAGCAGGCAACGCGCAATGTCTACCGGCTCGATCCCGAAACTGGCGCGCTGGATATGCTGGTCAACGATTTCCTGCAGCCGAACGGCCTTGCCTTTTCGCCCGACGAGACTCTGCTTTATGTCGCCGATTCTGGCGCGAGCCACGCGCCCGAAGCGCCGCGCCACATCAGGGTCTTCGATATCCTCGACGGAAAAAGGCTGGAGAACAGCCGCGTCTTCGCGACCATCGACAAGGGTATACCCGATGGCATGCGCGTTGATACGTCAGGCAATGTCTGGTCGAGCGCGGCAGACGGCGTGCACTGCTTTGCGCCGGATGGCACGCTGCTCGGCAAGATCCTGGTGCCGCAGACGGTGGCCAATCTGACCTTCGGCGGACCTCGTCGCAACCGGCTGTTCATCACCGCGACGCGCTCGCTCTATGCCATCTATGTCACGGCCACGGGCGCGCAAGTCCCATAAACAGGCCTCGTCACACCTGTTTTTCAGCTCTGGGACGGCGCGCCGGTCCGCAGTTGCGAGGGCGTGATGCCATAGATGCGCTTGAAGGCGCGGGAGAAGTGGGCGGCGCTGGCGAAGCCGACATCGAGCGCCACATCGATCAGCGGCGCCTTGGATTGCAGCAACAAGGCGCGCGCCTTCTTGAGCCTGAGCTTGTTATAGGCATTGGCCGGTGACATGCCGGTCTTGGCAATGAAAATGCGCTCCAGTTGGCGCCGAGACAGGCCGACGCTGCGGGCCAGTTCCTCGATCGAAACGGCCTCTTCCATGTGTTGCTCCATGGTAATGATGGCCGCTTGGATGCGCGCATCGTCCACCTCATCGACAAGCGGCCGGCGGGACTGGATATCGGTCGCGGCTCGCGCTCGGTCGATCTGCAGCACTTCCAGCGCATTGCGCTCCGCATCCCGGTTGATATTACGCCGCACGAGGAACGCCGCCATGTCAGCTGCGCTGCTGCCGCCGGCGCAAGAGCCGAGCTTGCGGTCGAAATGGAACAAGCGGTCGGCGCGCACGGGATGGTCGGGAAAGCGGTCGCGATAGGCCTGGTAGTGCAACCAGCTGACGCAGGCACGATGCCCCTTCATCAGGCCTGCCTCGGCAAGAATGAAGGTGCCCGTGCAGAGACCGATCAGCGGCACGCCCTTGGCTGCGGCCTGGCGCAGATAGCGAATGGTGATGTCGTCGACCGGCCGCTCGACGGTCAGCAATCCACCAACCACCACGATATAGTCGAACTCCTCCGGCGGCAGGAAATCCGAGGTTGGCGCCACCTGCACCCCGCAACTGGACTGAATGAGATGCCGGGTGCTGCCCAGAACCTGCCAATCGGCGCGCACGCGGCCTGATTTATCCAGTTCGTCGCTGGCCAGCCGCAGCGTATCGACAAACAGCGCGAAAGCCGACAGCGTAAACGACCGCGACAGCACAAACCCGATCTTGAGTTTGGCCGCAGCTTTGGCAACGTCCGCGGAATTCAGTACTTTCATCTGCCTGGGCACAATCTTATCCCCGATATCAGCTCCATTTAAGCATCCGAATGGACAGGATCAATCGTGATGATCTCCCAGCCGGGATCAGCCGTGTCGAATGCGAAGAGACCAAACACGGCTATGGACTGAACATGCCGCGTCCCATATCCCTAGTCTCAAAACCGGCCGATCATCCAAACCCACCGAGGCGCCTTGCCCCTTCGCGAAGAAGACATTCCGTTTGGCGCGATCCTGCGATCCTGGCTCGACAGCCGAGAGCCTGCGTTGCCCTTCGGCACGGACGGACTGCTGTCCGAGACTGCTCGGTACGAGCTACAGCTTTGGCAACTGACCCGGTTTGCGGATGTGGCCGTAACGGTGCTCCTGCGGCTCTTCGAACCGTCTCGCGTTTTGCCGCCCTTGGCAAGGCTGACGCTGCAAACCCCAGCCTCGGCGCCGACATCAGCGCATGACCGGTTCATCGCCGATATCAATGCGCGCGGGCTGGAAGATGCGCTGAAACCCTGGCCCTTGCTGATCAATCTGCTCCGGCACATGGCCGATGACAGCCATGCCGCGATGTCAGACTTCCTTCGCCACCTGGATCAAGACCAGAAACGCCTTCGAAAAGCGATCCCAGGCTGGCACAGAGGCATCCCTAAGATCACCGGTGTCACATTCGGATTGTCGGATCCCCATGGCGGCGGACGCACGGTCGGGCAGGTTCGTTTCGCCGATGGGATCGTCCTTGCCTACAAGCCGCGGTCGCTTGCGGTCGATGCCGCCTTTTATGGCCTGGTGGAAGAGGTGAATGCGGAGGGTGGTGCGCCTCGCCAGCGGGTGCCGTGGATCATGGACTGCCGTGACCACGGCTGGATGGAATGGGTAACGCCCGAACCGATGCGCAGCAGGCGTGAAGCCGTGGCATTCTACCGCCGCTGCGGGGGGCTGCTGGCCCTGATACGGGCGGTGCGCGGCGGCGACATCCATCCCGACAATCTGATCGCCGCGGGGGCCTTTCCCGTAATCCTCGATCTGGAATGTCTGTTCCAGCCGGGTCCCGCTGATCTTGGCATGGCAGATCCGCTGCTGGACCCCATCCTGTTTCAAGCGGGCATAACCCCGGTCTTTTCGAGCTTTGACGGCGGCAAAAGCATGGTGCGCATTGCCGCCGCAGGGACGAGCGTGGTGGCTGAGCGCCCGCAACGCCGGATCGTTCATGCCGGCACCGACTGGATGCATGAAGCGGAGTGGCCGGTGCCGGCCTTCGATGGGCCAGGCCCGATGCTCGACGGTGAACGGCTTGATGTCAGGGACTTCTCGCAAGATTTTGCCTGGGGATATCGGCAAACGCTGGCCGTAGTGGCGCGGCGGCAGGCGGACTGGTGGGGCCGGGGACATCAGTTGGATCTGCTGTCCCGCACACAGATGCGGTTTCTCGCGGCGCCAACCAATCTCTACGCCCTGATCCTGGAGCACCTTCGCCAGCGCGGCATTCTGGCGGAACAGGCAGCGCTGGCCAGGACTGCGGATCGACTGGCGGCACGCCAGCCGCTGATGACGCCGGGCGCGACATGGAACACCGTGACCGAACGTGAAAAGCTGGCGATTGCCCGCTATGATGTGCCGGCCTTCCGCTACCAGCCCACACGTCGCGCTCTGCGCGATGCCTTTGCAGAACCCGCAGGCAGCCTGCCGGGCAGACCCATGATCGAAAAAGTCCGTGCGGATCTGGCAGGCCTGACGCCGGCGATGATCCGTGAGGAGACGCGGCTGCTCACCGCAAGCCTCGCGCGGCCAGGTGCGACAGCGCCGCGACCTGCCGCCATTTCGGCCAGAGATACGCTCGTGCGGCTGACCGATCGCATCGCGGAACTGGCTGTGCCCGCGGCTCACGGCGTGCAATGGGTGCGCATGTGGGAGCAGATGCCGGCTTTGGTCGCGCCGGCAGGGCCAAGCCTTGCCTATGGGGCGACGGGCATTGCGCTGGCCCTGGCATCCGCCGCGCGGACTTTGCAGGACGATTGCCTGGCGCTCCTGGCGCGGCAATCGCTGGCACCCTGGACGGGCAAACAGTTGCGGGATCCTGCCGTGCTTGCCGCACGCCTCGGCCCCGGCTGGAGCAGGGGCATCGGCGGCATGATTGCAGCGCTCGTCTGGTGCGCCGAGCGGCTGGAACTGCCCGGCCTGCTGGAGGATGCATCAAGACTGGCGCTCTCGGCCAAGCATGCGCTGCGTGTCGCCCCTGCCGTGCCCGACGTGATGGACGGAACCACGGGACTGCTGCTCGGGCTTTGCGTGCTTCATCGAAGCCGCCCCGATGCGGGCATCATGGCTGCCATGCATCATTGCGGCCAAGACATCCTGCGGCGCTCCACGCGGTCTGAAAAGGGGATCGAATGGCAGGATCGCGGACGGGCCGGTTTATCGGGCCTTTCTCATGGCGCAGGCGGGATCGCCGCCGCCCTCGCCCACCTCGCCGAGCACGATCAAAAAGACCAGTCATGGCGCGAGGCCGTCCGGCAGGCGCTGGCCTATGAAGACAGCCTGTTCGATCCGGAGCGCCGCAACTGGCGCACGCCCGGCAACAGCGTTACGCCCTTCAAAAGCACCTGGTGCCATGGCGCACCGGGCATTGCGCTCGCCCGGCAGTCGATCTGCGAGTTGTTGCCCGATCTGACAGAGGCTCAGACCATCCCGCTTGAAAACGCCATGGCGACCGCGAGGCAGCAGCCGATCGATGACGTCGATGACCTCTGCTGTGGCGAGGCGGGACGGCTCGATATCCTGCTCACCCTTTCGGCGCGGCGGGGCGATGCGGAACTGAAGTCGGAGGCCGAGGCGGCCCTGACCGCGAGGCTGCCGGATTGGGCGTCGGGCCGCTCAAGGCTGATGGCTGCACAGGCGGGCGCGCCTGACGACCCCAGCCTGCTGCGTGGGCTTGGTGGGCCGGCCCATGTCCTCATCCGGCACCTTGCGTCAGAGAACGCGGCTGACGTGCTCCTGCCCTTTATCCCTCCGCCGCTCCGGTAAGCTGCCGGCGGGCCAGCTGTGCAAACAGACCGTTGCGGCCCATCAATTCGGTGTAACTGCCTTCCTCCGCGACCATTCCATTGCGCAGCACGATGATACGGTCGGCCCGCTCGACCGTGCTCAGGCGATGCGCGATGACCAGACGGGTGGCGGCGATATGGTTGAGGCTGTCGGTCACGACGGCCTGCGTACGGTTATCGAGGGCACTCGTCGCCTCATCCAGCAGCAGGATGCGCGGCTGTCCGACGATAGCGCGCGCCATCAGCAGGCGCTGGATCTGGCCGCCGGAAAAGGCGGAGCCGCCATCCGTCACCTGTGTGCGCATGCCCATGGGCATGTGCAGGATGTCATCGGCAATTGCCGCCTGCCGCGCCGCCTCCCAGGCTGCATCCTCGCCCAGATGCAGGTTTGCCCCGAGAATGTTTTCCATGACCGTGCCCGGCATGAGCTTGCCGCTCTGCAACACCACGCCGCATTGCCGCCGCACAGCCTGGGGGTCGAGCCCGTTCAGGTCGACGCCATCATAGAGCACGAGGCCCGAGGTCGGCTGCTCGAAGCCCAGGAGCAAGCGGAAAAGCGTCGACTTGCCCGTTCCTGACGGGCCGACCAAGGCGACGAATTCTCCCGGCCGGACCTGAAGCGACAGGTCGTTGAAGATCAGCGGCTGGTCCGGGCCATACTGGAATTTCAGGCGCGATACCTCGATCGCTCCGGACAGAGGTCCTGGGTCGATCTTGACGCGTTCCGTCTCCGGCACCGTTTGCAGGATTGGCGCTGCATGTCGAGCAATCGGCGCGAGGGCTGCGATTTCAACGATTGCGGCTGCCAGCGCGGCCAAGCCACCCAGGGCGGCATTGAACGCCGAGAGAAAGGCCACCAGCAAGCCAAGCGACATGCCCTCCGCCAGCCCCCACTGCACGCAGACCAGAAGGATCCCGGCCGTGGCGAGCGAGGTATAGCCCGTGGAGAATGCCTGTTGGCGCACGGCGAGACTATCGGCCTGCAGCCAGGATTGCGTCGCATCGGCATAGAGCCGCGACCAGTGCAGGAAGACGCGATCCTCCGCCGCGGCCAACCTCAGCTTGGTGATGCCGCCGGCAAGCTCCAGGGAAAATCCCGTCATCTTGGCATCCTGCTGCACCATGGCTGCTTCCCGCCGCACCCGCAGCATGCCGAAGCCCAGGGTCGCGGCGGCCAGCACCAGCGTCAGGACGACGGCAATGAGGCCCAGTCGCCATGAATAGGTCAGCATAAGGCCGAAGGATATGAGCGCCACACCGCCCGTGACGACGGACCCGATCATCGTCGCCGTCAGGGCATTTTCCAGTCGTTCCACGGCCAGAACCCGCGTCCCAAGCTCGCCCGAGGTAAAGCGACGGAAGAAGCGCGGCGGCAGACGCAGCAACCGATCCATGACGGCCGCCTGCAGACGACTGCCGGCCAGCCCCTCCATGCGCAGGCTCGCAAACTGGGCCGTGATCCGCAGAACCAGGGTCAGCGCCGACACCAGCACCAGCGCCGCGGCCACTTCCCAGAGCTTGCCGAGGGCATTGTCCGGCAGCACCGAATTGAGCACATAGCTCATCGCAATAGGCACGGCGAGCGTCAGAACCCCAAGCAACAGGGTTGCCCCAATGAGCGTAGAGAGTTCCGGCAACCGGGCCTTCATCGCACCGGCAAGAACATCGCGAACAGGAAGCGGACGATCTTCGAGCGGGGGATAGAGCGCCAGCGCCAGGCCCTCCAACCCGCCTGCCTCGTCGGCACCCAGCCGTCGCTCGATGTTCTCAACCGGATCATAAAGGCGATAGGAGCCACCCACCCGCCACAGCGCGAGCGGACGATCGTCGCCCTTTCGGATCAGCAGGAATGGACCATGGTCGGCACGCCACCAGCCGGGTTCAAGCCGGAGCGAGCGGCTGCGAAGGCGGCTTGCCCGCAGGATATCATCAAGCGCAAAGGGCAGGGGTTCGTCGCCCTGCTTCAGCGGCATATCCAGGCGGAAACCGGTCAGGTCTCCCAGCCTGGCCAAGGCCTGGACAAGGGGCTGCTGCACGTCAAGCCGGTGATTGCTGGCACCGCGATGGTCGAAGATGCCGGAAAGCACATCCAGCGCCCGACCAGCCGCATGACGATTGCCTTCGGCGCGCGCCCTGAGCCGGTTCACCTCGTCGGCAGAGGCAAGGCGCAAGGCCATTGGCAAGGCATCGGCGGCCAGGGCGTGGAACCGCAGCAGCGCCGCCTGCATGCCGCCCGATCTCAGGAGGTCGGCCGTTGTCACCGTGCCGACACCAACATTCCTGGGAATCGCCAGCCATGTATCGCGCGTCAAGGGCAGGGCAGGACCGCCGGCATCCACGCTTTCGACATCGGCAAACAAGGCACCGTCGCCTTGCAAGGTGCACCACGCCACCCTCTGGCCAATGCTGATATAGCGGCCGTCGCCAGGCTCGGCGACTTCGCCGGGCATCAGCACCTCATCCGGTCGTGGACGGGGCACCATGGGTCGCGTGATGGCCGCGGAGAGCTGTTCCACCCACGCATCGATCGCCGCCGCGACGGTCTCGTTCGCCTGGGTGATGTCAGCCAGCTTCATGGCAACCAGCAACGTGCCCGGCGTTCCGGTGGCGAGGAACCCCATGTCCATCAGACCCGCGGAGGTATCAACGCCGAAAAGCAGGCCGCCGGGTCCGACGCTGAACAGGTGCTTGCGTGTGCCGGGCATGTCCTCGGCGTGGTTTTCGACGAGGAACAGCTCGATCGCACCCTGCTGCACAAGGTAGCAAGCATCGGGATCGTCAAGTCGCAAGGGTCGGTTGCCCGTCACCTCCAGCGGCTGAGTCATGGCGGCTCGTTCGCCGAGCCAGCCTGCTATCTCCACGGCAGTCATGATTCCACCAGCCGCCGATACGGCCCGTCATTCGCCATCAGGGCCTCGTGCAAGCCGCGCTCGACCACCTTGCCCTTGTCCATCACGACGATCTCGTCACAGTCGCGGATCGTGCTTAGCCGATGGGCGATGATCAGGCAGGTGCAGCCGCGCCGGCGAATATTGTCCATCAGCTCCTTCTCGACGACGGGGTCGAGCGCACTGGTCGCCTCATCGAGCACCAGGATGCTGGGCTCGGCGACCAGCGCCCGGGCGATTTCCAGGCGCTGCCGCTGTCCGCCGCTCCAATTGCGACCGCCTTCCTCTACTGCAGCGCCATATCCGCCGGAACGGGCGACGATGTCGTCGTGGATCGTCGCATCGCGGGCCGCCCTGACCACGCGCGATTCCGGCATGGTTTCATCCCACAGCGTGATGTTGTCGCGCACCGAGCCTTCGAACAACACAATGTCCTGGTCGACAAAGGCCACACTGTCGCGCAGAACGGTGCGGGAAATCCGCTTGATCGGCTGGCTGTCCAGCAGGATTTCTCCTTCCCAGGGGTCGAACAGGCCGCAGACGAGCCGTCCGATGGTGGACTTGCCACTGCCGGATGCCCCAACCAGCGCAACCCGGGCGCCGGGCGGCAGATCAAGATCGAACCCCTGGACCAGGGGCGGCTGGAGCGGATTGTAGCCGAAGGCAAGGCCGCGAACGGCAACCGCACCGGCGAGCTTTGAGACGCGACCGGTGGCACTTGCCTCGGCCAGCCCGGTATCGGCGCAGTTTTCAAACTCCCAGGCCATCGGCGCGGTCGCGACATCGTCGAACTGATCGAGTGTGCCGCGCGCCTGCTTGATGGCGGCCGCCTGTTCCACGAGCGTGTTCAGCGGTTGCGCAAAGGCGCCGATCAGCGCCTGGAATGCGGCCAGCATGCCCACGCTCATCTCTCCGCGCGCCACCAGCCAGGCCGACAGGATCAGCACAACCGCCTGATTGAACAGCATGAGGCTTTCCGGCAGGGCGCCGAGAATGGCTTGAATCCGCCCCAGCGCCTGGCGCTCCCGCACCATATTGGCGAGGTAGCCGGACCATTGCGAGAAAAAAGCTCCGTCGGCGCCGCTCGCCTTGAGCGACTCGATCATGCCGATGCCCTGCATTGTTCGGCCATAGAGCCGGATGCCGGTCATTGAGACCTTCCGCCCCGCCTCCTCCAGCCTCAGCCGAGACAGCGCGAAAATCAGCAGGGTGGCCGCGGTGCAGGCCACCGTCACCAAGGTCAGCAGCGGGCTGTAGGCCAGCATGACCAGGAGAAAGAACAGGCAGGATATCACCGACAGCACGATATCAGGCAGTTGCGCACCGGCATGAACGCCCAATTGCCGGGCAAGCTCGACGCGCCCTGCCAGCGCACCGGCATGGCGCTGCGTGAAAAACCGGGTCGGCAGCCGCACCATGCGCCAGACCATCTGAACGGCAGCGACAACGGCAATGCGGGCGCGCAGCCGCAGCAAGACCTCATCTTTCAGCCAGGACAAAGCCGCCTGGACACAGCCGGTCACCACGAGCACCGCCAGCAACACCGGCATCCAGTGCTGCTGGCCATCGATCAGGTAATGGTCGATGAAGATCTGCGTCGCAGCCGGCACCACGAGACCCGGCAGGATCAAGGCAAGGCCGGCCAGAAGAGCCAGCATCAAGGAGAGGCGCAGGCCGTCGAGCAAGCCCGTGAGGTCGCGCCACAAGCCCGGGCGCCTGCCTTCGCGCCGAAACTCCGGACCGGGCTTGCATGTCAGGAGCACGCCGGAGAAGACCGCGCTGAATTCCTCCCGACTGAGCGCCCGGCGGCCGGCCGCGGGATCGTTGAGCCAGAAGCGACCGCGCTCCCAGCCTTCCAGCACGACGAAATGGTTGAGGTTGATGAAGGCGATGGCGGGCATGGCGAAATCGCCCATGTGCTCCGGCTCGCAGCGGAAGCCCTTGGCCTCCAGCCCGTAGCGGCGCGCGGCGCGCACGATGTTGGAGGCGAGGCTGCCATCACGCGATACGCCGCAGGCTTCCCGCAATTCCGGCAAGGGCACCCAGCGACCATGCGCTGCCAGAACCATGGCAAGGGATGCCGCACCACACTCCACCGCATCCATCTGGAAAATGGTGGGCGTGCGCTTGCGGCGTGGCTTGGCTCCAACCTTTACCGTCATCCGTCCAGCCCAAGCCAGTGAAGCAACCGGTCGACCTGCGGAAAGACCAGGGCCAGTACGCGGACGCGACCGACGACGATCTGCGCGTCCACGGACGTCCCGCCTTCGACCGCCCTGGTGCGACCAAGATCGGTCGACCAGGCAAAGCCGGAGACCGTCTGCGGATCGGGGCGCAACCGCACCTGCACCTCGAAAGGCGGACCATTTGCCAGGAGCGTATCCACCAGCGCCGCATTCACCAGGCGCCGCAGCACGGCTTCCCGGGTTGCCGGTATCTCGGAGACGGACACCACCTCGGCGAGGATAAAACCTTCCCGCTCCATGCGCACGGTACTTGGCACGACCTGCACCGTCATACCCGGCGTGATCTTCTTGCCGTCTCCTGAGGAGACGTAGATCAGCGCCGAAAGGCCGTCACTGCCATCAGGCGCGATCCGCAGCAGGGAACTGCCGGCGGCCACCCGATCGCCCGTCTCGACCGCAAGCTCGACCACCCGGCCGGAGGTCGGCGCACGCACATCGCTGCGAACCGTGATCTCTGCTTCCACCTCGGCGATCTCCTGCGTGGTCGCCGCGATCTTGCTGTCCACCTCCATCAGCGCCTGCTCGAACCGGACACGGCGTTCATTGGCATCCAGACCGAGGGATTGCAGGTTGTCGCGCAGCGTCGCTATATCCCGGCGCACACCAGCGAGGTCCGCCTCGACCGATAGCACCCGGTCGCGACTGGTCACCCCGCGCTCCAACAACCGGCGCTGGCTGGCGACGCTCTCCTGCAGCGCCTGTTCCTGGGCGAAAAGGGTCGCCAGGCTCTGGTCGAGACCGGACCTGCGCTCCGTATCGGCGGCGAGCCGCAGTTCCTGCTCCTTTTGATTGAAGCCGATCAGCCGCTGGCGCTCGTTTTCGAGCATCTCGCGTCGTCCACGCAGGCTATCGCGCTTCACGTCCAGTGCCGGCTGGGCGAGGCGCACCAGCAGATCGCCGGCTGCCACCCGCTGCCCCAGGCGCGCCTCCACGCTCGCCACGGTTCCGGCATCCGGCGCTACGAGCTGGGTCAATCCGCCGCTTGTCTGGAGAATGCCTCGACCCGGCACCTTGATATTGGCCATGGAGACCACGGACCAGCCAAGTCCGACGACCAGGACCAGCAGGAGAACCGCCAATACAATCCAGCCTCCGGGACCGGCCACGCGAATCATGCGGTCCAGTTGCTCGGGACTGTTGTTGCGAAAGGTGATGTTGCCCGACACTGTCGAAGGCGCTCCTGCCAATATTGTGCATGTGCGGATCGCCGAGGCGACTCGAACAGCATCTTACTGAAGAATTGACGGGAATTGACTTCAAAGGAGTAAACAAGGCCGGCCAAGAAAGGGTGATTCACCCCCTGGTAGAGCCGAGGGTTGACACCTCCAGGGGCAGGAGGCAAGTTCCGCTACACCATTGAATTTGATGAAAAGCGGCGGAGAAGAACATGACAGATACGGCACTAGCGCGCCTGCAGAAAATGCTGGCTGATGATCCCGAGCTTTTGAACGGCGTTGCCGGCTCGGGCGATGTCAAGGAAGCCGCGGCCGCTCTTTCGCGTTACGCTTCAGCCAAGGGCATTCCCCTGACGGCCGAAGACATTGAAAAGGTCTTTGAGCCCCGCGCTGGAGACAACAGCGCCGTTGAAGCGCTTGATGATGCCGCGCTCGACCAGGTCGCAGGTGGCGGATCGCCGTATTGCATCTTGACCAAGGGTTGCTACTGCATTTTCACGAGGTAGCACCCAGAACACCCCGTTTCGAATGGCAACGCGCCGGCATATGTCGGCGCGTTGTTTTTTTTGTTTTGGCCTGGGCTCAGCCCAGCGCTTCGACCATGCGATCGACGGCCGTGCGGATTTGCCCTGGCTCGCGGAAGGTGCACATGCGCATGAAGCTTGCCGATGAGGCCCCGAACAGATGCCCCGGAGCCAGTCCGACACGGGACTTTTCGAGGATCGTCATGCAGGCCTCGCGCGCGTCAGGAACACCCTTCATCGAGAAGAAGGCGTACATGCCGCCGCGGGGTTTTTCGGGCAGGATCAGCGAGGGGATTTTGGAGAGGCCGGCATAGGCGACGTCGAGACCCTCACGCACGCGGTTTCGGATCTCTGCCACCAGTGGCTCGCCTTGCTCCAGAGCGGCGACGGCACCGGCCTGGATGATCGCGGCGGTGCCGCTGTTGATGTACTGGGTCATGGCGGCAATCTGGTCGGCAACGCTTGCGGGATGGGTCAGCCAGCCAATCCGCCAGCCGGTCATGGCCCAAGCCTTGGAGAAGCTGTTGATGGTGATGACGCGATCTTCCGCATCGGCAATCGGCAGCATGGATGGTGCCACGTCGCCCTCGAAATAGAGGCGCGCATAGACTTCGTCCGAGATGATCCAGATGCCGGTCCGGCGGCTGAAATCCAGGAGAGCCGCCATCTCTTCGCGGCTTGCGGTCCAGCCGGTCGGATTGGATGGTGTCGACAGGAAGATCGCGCGCGTGCGGGCATCGCAGGCGGCAAAAAGCTTGTCGAGGTCAAGGCGCCAATCCGTATCGAAATCCAGAGCCACGGCGCGCGGCTCGGCACCCAGCAGATGAATGGCATTGTGAATGTTCGGCCACTGCGGCGCCACATAGACGACATTGCTTCCCATGTCGGTGATCAGCGCCAGCGCAATGTACAGAGCCTGCATGCCACTCGGCGCAACCGTGGAGCGTGTCACATCGATGGTCTTGCCATAAAGCCGCGTCTGATACTCGCTGAGCGCCGTCTTCAGCCGTCCCGTCCCGCGCATGTCGGGAACATAAAAGGTCTGGCCGTCATCGATCGCCGCCTTCGCGGCCTCGCGAATGAAGGCAGGCGTCACGATGTCGCCTTCGCCGTACCACAGCGGAATGACGCCCTCCAGCCGGCTAGCCTTGACAGCGAGATCGGCGATGTTTTCGGTGCGCAGATCCTTTATCTGGTCGCGAATGCCGCTGAAGGCATTCAAGCCGGAATTCTGCTGCGCGATAAGCTTGTCAATGAATGACATGGTGCTCTCCCTGAGACGTGGCCGGGACGTATCCCAGCCCATTATTTTATTGAGATGACGTGGATCCCTCGGTCTCGCCGAGGTCGTGATAGAGGCCCGCCATGATGGCTAGTCCCTCGCGGACGATGCTGACGGGCAGATGCTCGTTGGCGGCATGCTGCAGGCAGCCCGGATAGGAATGGGGGATCCACACTGTCGGAAGCCCCAAGATATCCGAGAAAACATTGTTTGGCAGCGAAGCCCCGAGATTGGGCAGGATGGCCGGGGCCCGACCCACCGTCTTCTTAATCGAAGCAGCTACCCGCTTGACCCAGGGGTGGTCCGGGTCCAGGCGGCTTGCGGGAAAAATCGCATCCGATGGGTCGGTCACGACGACACGGTCATAGCCTGCTTCCTTCAGCACGCGGCGAACCGCGGGCACGACAGCCGTGTAATCGACCCCGACCGGGAAGCGCAGCTGCATGCGCGCCCGCGCCTTGGGCGGTATGGCATAGAGAGGCTGTGCAAGGTTGCCGCATTCCATCTCCATCACCTCGAAGGACGACCAGGCAAAGACTTTTTCCTCTGCCGTCAGACCAGGCTCGCTCCACCAGTCCTCGATGGCCGGATCGCCGTGAGCAGGCTCCATATGGCAATCAGCGAGCGCGGCACGGACATTGGCAGGAATAGTGCCGGGGGTCATTTCCGGAACCTTGATCACCCCCGTGCGGCTGACCAGTTCCGTGATCGCATGGCAAAGCTCGATGCCGGGATTGGCCAGAAGGCCGCCCCAGTTTCCGGAGTGCTGGAAGTCCTCGCGCGCCACGACTTCCATATGGAACGACATGCCGCCGCGGGCCCCGAGAAAGATGGTCGGCTGCTTCAGGGCGAGCCGCGGTCCATCGGAGGCGATCAGCACATCGGCCTTCAACAGGTCGCGATGGCGCTCGCAGACCGTGTCGAGGCCGGGAGAGCCTGACTCCTCGCCCATCTCGATCAGGTATTTCAGGTTGAACCCGAGTGAACCGCGTGTGTTCAACACGGCTTTGATCGCCGCCATGTTGATGGAGTGCTGGCCCTTGTTGTCTGCCGTGCCGCGGCCATACCAGTTGCCCTGGCGTTCCTTCATGGAGAATGGCGCAAGCCCGTCGCTCCACTTGCCGTCAAGCCCGGCGACGACATCGCCATGGCCATATTGCAGGATTGTCAGGAAGGATGGATCCTCGATACGCTCCGCCAGCAGGAAAGGACCGGGGGCCGTGTCGTCTTCGAGGATATGGATGGTGAAACCCATGCGTTCGAAATGCGGCCGCATCTCCTCGGAGAGATAGCGGGTCAGGTCCGGTTTGTGCTCGGGCAACCGGCTGGCGGACGCGATCGCCACGCGACGGCGCATCACCGCTTCAAAGGAACCGTCTTCGAGTTGGGCGAGGGCTGCGGCAATCGCGGCATCGCGTCCGGTGGTGGTCTCGGTCATCGTCTTGTCCGTTGGCTGGTCGTTATCTCTTATCGCTCGCAGCAGCTCTCGCCAAGACGATCGAGAAAGGCCACGCAGCGTTCCAGTTCGGAGATCTCGATGCCCTCATCGGGCTGGTGGGCATCGGCGATATCGCCCGGTCCGACCACGAAGGACGGCACGCCCGCCATCTGGAAGATCCCTGCTTCGGTGCCGTAGGACACATAGCGGGGGGACACCTGGCCCAGAAAATCCAGCATCTGCCCGGTCAGGGCCTCACTTTCCGGCTTCAATCCGGGAATGCGGGCCTGCACGTCCAAAGTGATGCCGCAATCCGGATCGACCGCTTTCATCGCCGGCTCCAGCACATCAGCCGCGTAGGCCTTGATGCGCTCCAGCACAGCATAATCGCTTTCGCCGGGGATGATGCGCATTTCCCAGAAGAATTCGCAGCTCTCGGCGACGATATTGCCATGCAACCCGCCCCTGATGACATTCACCTGGATCGTCGAATAGGGCGGATCAAGCCCTTCGAACTGCGGCCCGGCACGCATGTCTGCACGAATACGGTTGATCTCGCCGATTAGGTCGCCCGCCGTCATGACCGCATTGACATAGCGATCCGGCTGCGAGGAATGGCCCGGCTTTCCACGAATGCGCGCCCAGCCGATCAAGCCACCCTTATGGGCTGCGACCAGGTCCATGCCTGTGGGCTCACCGATGACTGCCAAACGCGGCGCGAGATTGCTCTTGCCGATCCATTCGGCCATGTCGCCGACACCGGTACAGCCGACTTCCTCGTCATAGGAAAAGGCAAGATGCACCGGCCGTTTCAGGGGGCGGCTGGCAATGCCGGGCAAGGCCGCGATGCAGCAGGCCAGGAAGCCCTTCATATCAGTGGCCCCGCGACCGATCACGCGCGAACCCTGCTGCCGCAGCGTGAACGGATCCGCGCTCCAGGCTTGGCCCTGGGTCGGCACCACGTCGGTATGGCCGCTGAAGACGATACCGCCAGGGGCGTCCGGACCGATCGACACGAGCAAGCTAGCCTTGTTGCCCTCGGCATTGGGGAACCGCCTGACACGCGCCCCAAACGGCGCCGTTACAGCCTCCAAATGGTCGAGCAGGGCGAGGTTGGACACGGAACTGACAGTCGGAAAGCCGACGATGTCAGCTAGGTGCTTGGTCACGTCTTGGGCGATGGACATGGCATTACCTTCTTAAGTTCTGTTGGACGGCAACCGGCAATTTCAGCAGCTTACTGCGCCGCCACCGCGAAATCGGCGGCGAAGTGGCATGCCGAGAGCCTTCCCGAAGCCGTTTCCCGCAAGGCCGGCCGCTCGCTGGAGCAGATCGGCGCTGCAAACGGACAGCGGGGATGGAAGTGGCATCCGGGCGGCGGATCAAGCGGAGAGGGCATCTCGCCCTTGATCGCAGCAAAGGCGCGTTTCCTCGGCTCCAGCGTCGGAATCTCCTTCAGCAGCGCCTGGGTATAGGGATGATGCGGCCCCGCAAACAGCGCCTCGGTATCCGCAAGTTCCACGATCCGGCCGAGATACATAACGGCGATGCGATCGCAGAAATTCTCGATCATGCCGAGATCATGGCTGACGAAAATATAGGTGAGGTCGAGATCACGCTTCAACTGCATGAACAGGTTGAGGATCTGCGCCTGGATGGAGACGTCGAGGGCGGCCGTGGATTCGTCGCAGACCAAGATGCGCGGCTTCACCGCCAGCGCCCGGGCGATGCCGATGCGGGCTCGCTGGCCGCCGGAGAACTGGTGGGGGTAGAAATCGCGGCTAGCGGGATCGAGGCCGACGCGCGCCATGAGGTCGCAGACGTAGGCCTCCAGTTCGGATGGCCGGACAATGTCATGGACCACGGCCGCTTCGCCGATGATATCCACCACCCGCTTGCGCGGGTTGAGCGACGCGGTGGCGTCTTGAAACACCATTTGCACGGAGAGGCTCGCCTTGCGGCGCTCAGCCTCCGACAGGGATGCGACATCCCGGCCATCAAGGACGATCCGTCCGTTGGACGGCGGCAGGATGCCGGAGATGACGCGGGCGAGGGTCGATTTCCCGCAACCGGATTCACCGACCAGGCCGATGATCTCGCCCGGCTTGATCTGCAGGTTGACGGCATCGACGGCCTTGACCACCTGTTCGGAATTCTTGCCGGTCAGCATGTCGGAGATGCGCTGGGCAAAATCCGGCGTGGAGCGGAACTGCCGGGATATGCCATCGAGCGTCAGGATGGGCTGGTCCATGGAAATCGGCTCCTATCGCGGATTGTGGCAGCGCAGAAGACGGCCCGACGCATCCGACACGACCGGTGGGAGCACGGTCGAACAGATGTCGCGGCGAGCCTCGCAACGCGGGTGGAACGAGCAACCCTTGGGCATGTTGGCCAGACTTGGCGTCGATCCGGAAATCTGGGCAAGCGGCTGGCCGCGCCGGTTGCGGCTTGGTACGGAGGCAATCAGGCCGGCGGTATAGTGATGGCGCGGCGTGGTCAGGATGTCGGATACCGTGCCGCCTTCGACGATCCGACCGGCATACATCACGGCGATGCGGTCAGCCAGGCCGGCGACGACGGAGAGGTCGTGCGTGATCCAGACCAGAGCCGTGCCATTCTCCGCTGCAAGCCGCTGCACCTCGCCCAGGATCTGCGCCTGGATCGTCACGTCAAGCGCCGTGGTCGGCTCGTCCGCGATCAGAACGGCGGGCCGATGCAGCAAGGCGATGGCGATGGCCACACGCTGGCGCATGCCGCCGGAAAACTGGTGCGGATAGGCTTCCAGCCGTGATTCCGGCGAGGGAATGCCGACTGCCTTCAGCGCCTCGATCGCCCGGGCGCGGGCTGCGGCCTGCGACACCCGCTCATGGGCCGTGACCGCTTCCATGATCTGGGTGTCGATGCGCAGAACCGGGTTCAAGGTGGAAATCGGGTCCTGGAAGATCATGGCGATGCGATTGCCGCGCAGACGGCGCATGTCCCGCTCCCCGAGATCCGTGATGTCCTGTCCTGCAAGGACGACGCGACCAGCGGATATATGGCCCGGCCGTTCGATCAGGCCCATGACGGCAAGCCCGGTCACGGATTTGCCCGATCCCGATTCGCCCACGACGCCCAAAACTTCGCCGGGGTTGACATAGAAGCTGACATCATTGACCGCGGTGACGTCTCCCCGTCGCGTTGCAAAGTCGACCGAGAGATTGTCTACCGACAGGGCCGGCGTCACTGTGGATGCTTGGACTGCCATCATTGGGTGAACCTCGGATTGAGCACGACACGCAGGCGGTCACCCACAAGGTTGATCGCAACCACGATGAGGACGAGCGCCACGCCGGGATAGGTGGAGACCCAGTAATTGCCCGAGAGCAGGAAGTCGTAGCCGCTGGCGATCAGCATGCCGAGCGAAGGCTGGGTGACCGGCACACCGACGCCCAGGAAGGAAAGGGTGGATTCCAGCGTGATGGCATGGGCGATCTGCACCGTCGAGACCACGATCAGCGGCGGAATGCAATTCGGCAGCATGTGCCGGATCAGGATGCGGTGCCGGGGAAGCTCAAGACAGCGCGCCGCGGCGATGTAGTCCTTGCTCTTCTCTACAAGAGCCGATCCGCGCACCGTGCGGGCATAGTAGGCCCATTGCACGAAGACCAGAGACAGGATGACCTTGTCCAACCCGCGGCCGAAGACAGTCAACAGCACCAGGGCAATCAGGATCGAGGGGAAGGAGAGCTGCAGGTCGACGATGCGCATGACCAGCGCATCGAACCGCCCACCGATATAGGCCGAAAGCACGCCGATAAAGGCGCCGATGAAGCTTGCGATCAGCACCGAAGCGATGCCGACGCCGAGCGATACCCGCATTCCATACATGATGGCCGAGAGCATGTCGCGGCCCTGGTCATCGGTGCCGAGCCAGGCAGTTACACCACTGCCCAGTTGCGAGCCGGGGGGCAGCATGTTGTCCATGATGTCCAACTGCATCAGGTCATAGGGATTCTGCGGCGCAATCCAGCCGGCGAGGACGGCCGTCAGGATCAGGATGAACAGGATGATCAGCCCGACAGCCGCCTCCGGATTGGCGATCAGGTCTCCCATTTGCCGAAGCAGAAGACGCTCGCCCTTGGGAGGGGCTTTGGACGGTGCGGTGTCCTTGACAGCAAAATCGCTCATCGGGGCTACTCGCTTGTGCCGCCGAGCCTGACGCGCGGATCGAGCGCGACATAGAGCAGGTCGACGATGAAGTTAATGACGACGAAGATCACGGTCGTGACCATGAGATACGCGACGATGACGGGCCGATCGAGCCGGTTGATGGATTCGATCAGCAGCTTGCCCATGCCGGGATAGGCAAACACCGTCTCGATCACGACGGTGAAGGCGATCATCGCACCGAACTCCATGCCGAGAATGGTGACCACCGGGATCATCATGTTTTTCAGCAGGTGCAACCGGATGATCCGAAACCGGCCTATGCCTTTGGCGCGGGCGAAGCGGATATATTCCTGCGTCATGATCTCCCGCGTGCCCGCTTCACAGAGGCGGACCACAAGGGAGGCCTTGTAGAGCGCGAGCGTCAGCGCTGGCAGGATCAGGTGACGCCAGCCCTCCCAGGTCAGGATGGACAGTTGCATGCCGAGCACTTCCGTCGTCGGGCCGCGGCCACCGGCCGGCAGCACACCGAGATAGACGGCGAAGAACAGGATGAGCATCAGCCCGATCCAAAAATTCGGCAGCGAGAATCCAAAGATGGAGGTCGACATGATAGCCCGCCCCGCGATCGACCGCGGCCACAGGCCGGCGACGACGCCAAGCGGCACGCCGATCGCCACCGAAAAGCTCAAGGCCAACACCGCGAGTTCGATCGTGGCCGGCAGGCGCTCGGCAATGACCGCAAGCGCCGACTTGCCGTAGACGAAGGACGATCCAAGATCGCCCTGCACCATGTTGGTGATGAAGGCCGCGAACTGCACCGGCAGCGGCTGGTCGAGGCCGAAGCGCGCCGCAAGCGCTGCCCGTTCCGCCTGGTCGGCATCGGGACTTGCCAGCATATCCACCGGATTGCCAAGGGCGAAAACGGCGAGGAAAACTAGCACGGCCATGGTGAATAGCACCAGGACCGACTGCCCCAGCCGGCGTATGAGATAGGCTATCATCGGACGATCCAACCAAGCATCCGCCCAGACCCTAAGGCAACAGACGGGAAGATTATCGAGAAAAGGCGGCGCCGAACACGTCGGCACCGCCCCTTTGTCGCATCAGTTTGCCGGCTTGAAGGTGAAGGCCGAGGTCCGCTCATCCATGCGCGGAAGGATCTCTATGCCCTTCTTGGCAGCCCAGGTCATGCCCTGGAAATAGAGCGGCACGATCGCCATGTCGTCCACCACGGTGTGGACGGCAGCCTTCAACATCTCGTTGCGCTTGGCGTCGTCCATCTCCGCCGTCAGGGCAACGAGCTGTTCGTTGAGCGCGGGGTTGCAGTAGTTGCTCCAGTTCACGACACCCCAGCCGCGTTCCTTGTCCGGGCAGGCGACCATCATGCGGATGCCGGAGGAGGCTTCCGCGGTCTGCACGCCCCAGCCCATCATCACGGCAGAGAACTCGCCCTTGTTGCCCTTGGTGTTAATGGCGGAGAACGGAACGGCGT
>NZ_FWXU01000022.1 GCF_900176345.1 Rhizobium sp. RU36D | reverse complement strand
TGGGTCGCGCTACACCTGGATTGATGAAACTTCTCATCCCGTCACGTTCGATGCGCAAGAGTGCTTGATAAAGGTGCTGCCGGGACACCGCTTACGGATCAGTGCCGTTTCCTTCACACTGGAATTGCCTGCAACAGCATTTAAGCCTCTGATATCGTTGAGTGTAGGCGCAAGAATGAACGGAGCGTTTCAGTTATGAAAGACGAGAACTGGGATGACTTGCGGCTCTTCCTCGCCGTGGCCCGGGAGGGTGGCCTGGTCGGGGCTGCGGAGAAGACCGGCATCAGCGCGCCGACGATCGGCCGCCGCATGCTGGCGCTGGAGCGGGCAACTGGTCACCATCTTTTCCTCCGGCACAGCAAGGGATATTCGCTGGCCGCGGATGGAGAGGTCCTGCTGGCGCATGTCCGCGCCATGGCCGCGCAGGCGTCGTTCATCCGCCAATGGAACGAGAATGGATACTGCCTGCCGATCGTTTCCCTGGCCTGCGATGGCTGGCTGGCGATGTTCCTGGCCCGCCATCTCGGGGACATCTGGAGCAAGGAAGATACATTCCGGCTCTGCCTGAAATCCACGGAGACAGGAGTCGATCTCGTCTTTCGCGAGGCGGAAATCGCCTTGACGCGACAGCGACCGGAAGCGGGCAACCTCGCTGCGCGGCAGTCTGTGCACATGGCCTTTGCCGCCTATGCGACGGAGAGGGTCGCGGCGGAACGGGAGGAACGCTGGGTGTCGATTGGGCGTGAACAAGCGTCCACCTCAGCCGATCGATGGATATCCAACCAGCCCGACAAGTGGATCAGCGTCTGGACGACAACGACGCCCACGCTGCTTGAGCTTGCCAAGGCGGGAGCAGGCCGCGTGATCCTTCCCTGCGTGATCGGCGATGGTGAGGCCGACCTCGTGCGAATCGGCAGACCTATAGATGCGCTGGCGGTCGATCTGTGGATCGCCATGCATGACGACGACCGCAATCGCAGCGAAGTGCGCATCGTAATCGATCGCCTGGCGACACTGCTCAAGCGTCACGCAAACCTGTTTGACGGCAGCTTGCGGGCGGCGGCCGAATGACGCGAATCGTCATAAGGGACGGTGATGAATTGCATTCCAAACATTCACTGGACTGATCGGGCCTTCAAAGGCATCTTCCGTCCGCAACCCTGAGCCGCCGTTTCGTTTCGGTTCACCCGTCAACTCCCAAACCATCGCCCTGTTTCTGCGCCCCTTTGGGGACGCGGACAGTCTTTTTCGTGCCACTGGAAAGGATCAACTCATGCGCACGACAGACAGTACCTCCGCCCTCGCCCCCTCGCCCGCGAGAACGCCGCTGCGCAACACGCCGATGGCGCTGCTGTGCAAGACCGCAACTGTCTGCCGTGGACTGATCTTCCACCGTCGCCGCAATAGCCTGCATAGTCTCAGCGAACGGCAATTGCGCGATATCGGCTTGACGATCGACATGCTCGACCACGACATCGTCGTGGTTGGCGAGACGGAGCAGGTCAGGATCAGTCGCCGATCGCAAGCGTTTCCGTCGGTGCTTCTTCTGTTGCTGTCGCGCGGGGGTGCCTAGGCACCCCAATCCGATTACAGGACAGGAAGGTATCAGCCGCCGGTCTTGAGCAGTCGGGACTTCTGGCGGTTCCAGTCGCGTTCCTTCTCGCTCTCACGCTTGTCATGGAGCTTCTTGCCCTTGGCGAGCGCGAGTTCGAGTTTGGCCCTGCCCTTTTCGTTGAAATAGATCTTCAACGGCACAAGAGTCATGCCCTCGCGATTGATCGAGGCGCGCAGACGGTTGATTTCCCGTTTCGACAACAGCAGCTTGCGCCGCCGGCGCGGCTCGTGGTTGAAACGGTTGGCCTGCAGATATTCCGGCAGATGCGAATTGATCAGCCAGATTTCCTCGCCCTCATCCGAAGCGTAGGATTCCGCGATATTGGCCTTGCCCTCGCGCAACGACTTTACCTCGGTGCCGGTCAGAACCAGACCGGCCTCGTAGGTATCGACGATCTCATAATTGAACCGGGCCTTGCGGTTTTCCGCGACCACCTTATTCACTGTGCGCTGGCTGCCTTTGGGGGCCATAATCTCAATCCGTTTCGCCCGGGATTTTGTCGTTTACCGCCAGCGCCCGGGCGGGCGTTGCGGTTATGACAGATATGTAATGGAGGATGGGGGGGAAATAAAGGTGGGGGCGGCCCTGTGAGTTTGCGCTGCTCATCGATCAAGAACGCGCACCCAACACAACGTGCGGATCACACGTTTGAAGCCGCTGAGCGTAAAGCACATGGGAAAAAACTTGCAGGCCGGATGAGTGGAATGCGCATCATTCTTGGCAAGAATAATTGTCAGATTGGCCCATTAGAAGTAGAAAAAAAGGAAAAAATGGCAGATCATCGCGCTGGAACCGCTATTGGTGAGGAGGAAGCGTGCATTCCACTGCTAAAGGCAACAGCCTTGAGGACGCGCTTGTCGAATATTTGACAGAGCAGCAGGAGCGTGGAGACTTGGTAAATGGCGCTCACCCGCCTAGTCTTTGTAAAATCCGCAAAAAGGCCAAGTACCCCTGCCCCGACAGAAAGAAGCCCGTCGAGTTCGATGTCGTCATTGAAGTCTGTCGCGAAAGCAGAAAATCACCTTATCTTTATGTGGTTTTCGAGTGCAAGAACTACAAGTCAGGCGTTCCAGAAGAGCGAGTTAGGGTATTCTCAGATCAGATTAGAAGTGTCTTCGGCCATTCAGTAAAGGGAATTCTTGTTGTGTCATCACGGCTGCAGTCAGGAGCCGAAATGATCGCAAGGAGCCGCTCAATGGGAATTCTCAAGTTTAGCGACACCGGCGCGGATATAGTGTTGGATCGCCGTGGCGGCACGGATGTCGAAAGCGCCTTTCTGAGATCTCAGATTCTTGCGGATCAACAACACATAAGGTCCTTGAAATTCTCAGCATGCTTTGATGGGATTTTTTTCTGCAATATCGATCAAATGCTGGAGTATTTTAATCGCCCATCCATGGCTGGTGCGACACGCCCGTCCTCTGGATCGTCAACACCGCACATGTCGCTAGATGACATTAGGGCGTTTGCGACTGATATTGTGGAAGGGATTGAGTACAGGGATGGCCCTGTCGATTTAGAGAAAATCTGCGACTTGATGGAGCTAAAGCTAAAACTCAGCAAAAAAGTCGTATTTGATGAAGACGGCAAATTTCTACTGGGCTCGGCAAATTTCGAACGGAACGAGATTGAAGTAAACCTTCACCAAAACAAGTTCCGCGAACGCTTCACCATTGCCCATGAAATCGGCCACTTCTGTCTAGGGCATGGAAGTTATCTTCGGTCAGAGACCGTTGTAGAGCAAGACTTATTGATGGATAGAGAAAAGCCAGACACCTTCAATCTGACGCGCCTGGAAGTGCAGGCAAATCTCTTCGCGGCTGAACTGCTTTTTCCCAATAAGATTTTTCAGATTGCCGTGTCCGTCGCCTGCGATAGACATGACATGATAGATATCGGTTTCGGTCGCATATATGTCGACGACAACGATTGGAACTACAAACGCTATAACTTGATGATTTCCGAACTGTCGGAGTATTTTCTAGCGTCAAAGAAAGCGACGGAAATTAGATTGCAGCGACTCGGACTTGTCAATGACCAGCGTCGCTTTGGAAAATCTTCTGGCGCGGTGTCATTGGGAGAAGTATTTTCGCGGATCGACATCGATACGCATTGAGTGACCTTAGGGGCTCCCCCCAAACCGGCAAAGCCGGCGTCTCCGCCGGCCTCGCCTCATCCCCTCAGTTCAACAGCCCGGCATGCTTCAGCGCCGCATCGATGGCGGCTTCGGTCGCCGGCTCCAGCATCGGCAGCAGGGGCAGACGCACAGTGCGGCTCATGCGGCCGAGCTTCGACAGTGCATATTTGACGCCGCAAAGGCCAGGCTCCATGAAAATCGCCTTGTGCAGCGGCATGAGGCGATCCTGATAGTCGAGCGCCTTGGCATAGTCGCCGGCGCGGGTTGCCGCCTGGAATTCCGCACAGAGCTTGGGGGCCGCATTGGCCGTGACCGAGATGCAGCCGACACCGCCATGGGCATTGAAGCCAAGTGCCGTCGCGTCCTCGCCCGAGAGCTGCACGAAATCCTTGCCGCAGGTGATGCGCTGCTCGGATACGCGCTCGAGCTTGCCGGTCGCATCCTTGACGCCGATGATGTTCTTGTGCGCCTTGACCAGCGCACCCATCGTCTCCGGGCTCATATCGATCACCGAGCGCGGCGGGATGTTGTAGATGACGATCGGCAGGCTGACGGCTTCGGCAATCGCGCTGTAGTGAGCTATCAGGCCCTTCTGCGTCGGCTTGTTGTAGTAAGGCGTGACGACGAGCAGGGCATCCGCGCCGGCCCTCTCGGCATGCTGGGCAAGCTCGATCGCTTCGCGGGTGTTGTTGGAGCCCGCACCGGCGATCACCGGTACCCGCTTGGCGGCCACTTCGATGCACAGTTCCACCACGCGTTTGTGCTCAGCATGGGAAAGCGTCGGCGATTCACCCGTGGTACCGACCGGCACGAGACCGGTGCTACCCTCGGTGATCTGCCATTCCACGTGAGCGGCAAAGGCGGCCTCGTCGACAGCACCCGTGTCTGTGAAGGGCGTGACGAGTGCGGGAATGGATCCCTGGAACATGCAATAGACTCCTCACGGCCGGCTTTCATGCTTCGGCCGCATTCCTCGGTTACGAACCTGCGCAGCTTAGAGCGCCTGCTCTCCCGCGACAAGCGCGCAGGCGCTGCTTTTACGGCAGATTTCCGGATCGTAAAAGAGCGAAATTGCAGGGTAATGGTAAGCTTTCGTTCATATAAACAGTTCCAAATGTAAGGATCTAGGGTCTAGTCGGGGATGAGGATGAACCGGTCGGTATTGCTTGCTGCAGCACTGGGCATCGGCATGGCGGGGCTGACGCTCGCGCTGGCGCAACAAACCCGGGCAGAGCTTGCCCTGCCCTTTGCCAGGCCCGAAAATCCGAAGGCAACGGCGTTTCCCAACACAGGGCACACGGCCGCAATACCGCGCATGGGCCGGCTTCCCGCCGCCAACACCGAACTGAAGCTTGGTCTCGACGCGATCTCCAACAAGGACGGTGCTGCGGCCCTGGCAGTCCGCAACCGCATGGCCGATGGACTGGACCGGCACATCCTGACGTGGTCTATTGCCATGTCGGGCCTCTCCAGCATTCCCTCCGGCGAGATTGCCTCAGCGCAGAGGCAGTTGCAGACCTGGCCGGGGACGAAGGCATTCCGGGCGAATTACGAGCGCGCGCTTGCGCGGGAAAACCCGCCGGCCCGCGACCTGATCAAGGCACTTGGCGCGGACACGCCTGAGACGCCGCAAGGCGCCATGGCTCTCGCGCGTGCGCTGGTGTCCGAAGGCAATCCGGAAGACGCGCGCAAGGTGCTGAATGCCTTCTGGCGCAACGAGCCGCTCGACAAGTCGATCGAAGACAAGATGCTCGCGGATTTCGGGTCGCTGCTGACAGTGGCCGACCACAAGGCGCGCATGGACTATCTGCTCTATCGCGGGCGGGTGAGCCAGGCAAAGCGGTTTTCGACCCTTGGCGAGGCACAATCTTTGTTCAATGCCTGGAGTGCGGTCATCAACCGCTCCTCCACGGCTGACGCCCAGATCCGGAAGGTCGATGCCCGCTGGGCCAGCGATCCGGCTTTGCTGTATATCCGCATCGAAAATCTCCGCCGCCAGGAGAAGTATGCGGAAGCGGCGAAACTGCTGGCGCAGATGCCGCGCGAGCCCTCCAAGCTGAGCGATACGACGGAGTGGTGGAACGAGCAGCGAATCATCGCGCGGGGGCTGGCCGATCGCGGCGACTTCAAGGGCGCCTATGCCATCGTGTCACGACATGTCGCGAACGACCCGACCGACATCGTCGACGCGGAATTTCACGCGGGATGGTATGCGCTGCGGGCGCTGAAAGACCCCAAGACCGCATCTGTGCACTTCAACCGCATTCTCTCCGTATCACAGCGACCGCTGTCCGTGTCGCGGGCCAATTACTGGTTGGGACGCGCGGCCGAAGTCGCAAAATCGCCTGATGCAACGAGTTTCTTTGCCAAGGCGGCGGCGCATCCCAGCACCTTCTATGGTCAATTGGCATCGGCACGGCTGAAGCAACCGCCCCGGGAGATCGCTTATCCTAGCCCGACGGCCGAGGATCGCAGGCGCTTTGCTACGCGCGAGGCGGTCCAGGCCATCGCCCGATACGAAGCCTCCGGGCATGGCTGGCGGGCCGCGTCTCTTTTCCGTGCCCTTGCGCAGGATCTCGACAGTCCCGGCGAACTCGCCTTGCTTGCGGCTCGAGCCGAGCGTAGCGGGGATCATGAATTGTCGCTCCAGATCGGCAAGACGGCCTATGGGCGCGGCGTGGATGTGCCGGCCCTTGCCTTCCCGATCGGCGTCATTCCGGCCAGCGCCGACATTGCCGGTTCCGGCAAGGCCCTTGCCTATGCGATCGCGCGGCAGGAAAGCTCCTTCAATCCCGCGGCAGTCTCACCTGCCAATGCCAAAGGACTGCTGCAGATCCTCCCAACCACCGCAAAGGGCGTGGCCGGGCGGCATGGCCTTGCCTTCTATCCGGAGAAGCTGACGACCGATGCAGGCTATAATGCCACGCTGGGCGCGCACTATCTCGGGGAGCAGATCGATAGCTTCGGCGGCTCCTACATCATGACGTTCATCGCCTATAATGCCGGGCCGAAGCGGGTGCCGGAATGGATTGCCAGATACGGCAATCCACAGGGAAAGCCCATTGATGAGGTGGTCGACTGGATCGAGCGCATTCCGTTTCCCGAGACGCGCAATTACGTCCAGCGCGTGATGGAAAACTACCAGATCTACAAGGCGCGGCTGGGGGGCAAGCCCGATATCGAGAACGACCTGCGCTTCGGACGTTGAATGTATTGGGTTCGAAGAAACCTGCGTCGCGCGATCCGGAACTTAGCACGGCGTGGTCCCGCATAGGCTTGCCATGCGGCCGCTTCATGCTGCAGATAGCAGGTGATCCCGGAGGCAGACCATGGCAGACTTTAGCGAACGCGGCTTCACCGAGCACTTCTATCAGGCGCCTGATGGTCTGACGCTCTATGCCCGCATCTACGGGGACACGAACCCAGGCGTTCCGGTCGTCTGCCTTCCAGGGCTGACGCGCAATTCCCGCGACTTTCATCGCCTGGCTCTGATGCTGTCGCAGCAGGCAACCCCGCCGCGGCGCGTGATATGCCTGGATTATCGAGGGCGCGGACGGTCGGAGCGTGATCCGGACCCGTCACACTATAACCTTATCGTGGAAGCCGGCGACGTGATTGCAGCCTGCGCACGGTTTGGTGCGGAGCCTGCGCATTTCATCGGCACCTCGCGCGGCGGCCTCACTTTGCATCTGCTCGGTCAGATGAAACCTGAATTGCTCAAGAGCGTGGTCCTCAACGATATCGGTCCTGTACTCGGGGTTGAAGGGCTTCGGCATATCAAGGCATATCTCTCCGCGTCCGATCTTCCGCAAAACTGGCAGGACGCCGCGCGGCGGCTGGCAGCGGTGCATGCCACGGCCTTTCACATCCTGCAGGAAGAGGATTGGCAAGAAATGGCGGACGCCCTCTATCGCGAGGATAACGGCGCAATTATCGCCGATTTCGATCCCGCCATTGCCGAACCCTTCAAGACCATGGATCTGACCGGCGACGTGCCTGACCTCTGGCCGCAGTTCGAAACACTGCGAGACGTTCCGGTGCTCGTGATCCGGGGCGAGAACTCAAAATTGCTGTCTGAAGAGACTGTGGCCGAAATGAGCGCACGCCACCCCGACCTTCAAGGTCTTGTTGCAAAGGGCCAGGGCCATGCCCCGCTGCTGCATGTTGGTGGCCTGGATGGCGCAATCGAGATGTTTCTCCACCGGTTGCCATAGACACGAGCGATAACAGGCCTTCTCTCAAGTAGCAGGCCGAGTGACGCCCCTCTGACTTGAAACGCCGCGGCACCGCGCTTTGCCGCCAAATCAGACCGGTTCTTCATACGGCTGAAACGACAAAGCCCGGCACATGGCCGGGCTTTGCGTAGAAGTGTGTGTGCGAGCGATTAGAAATCGCGCTGCAGACGGAACCAGCCACCAACAGATTCGTCAACGATCGAGTCGGTGTACTGAACGTTGAGCTTGGCGGTCAGGCCGCTGACGACCTGATATTCAAACAAAACGCCGGCGCGCCATGCATCAGTGTTGCCGAAGCCGGTACCAGCAGCGTTGAGCAGGTTGCCGCCATAGGCATAGCCCGGGATAATGGTGAGCTTGTCAGTCGCCTTGACCGAGTACGAAGCAGCCACAGACCACTCAGCTTCCTTACCGTATACGTTAACACCAGTGGCATAATAACCACCGAGGTTAAGCGTGCCCGGGCCGATAGCAGCGGTGGCGATAGCACGAATGGTACCATCTTCAGCTTCGACGTCATAACCGCCAAGCAGAGCCAGCGTTACACCGCCGAGGGACGCAGACACCTGCGATTCGATACCGACGTTGTGATAACCGTTGCGATAACCAAGAATGCCTCGGGTCATCGAATGCTCGATTTCATCGAGGAATACGCCAACGGTGAATGCGTCAGACGTGTATTCGTAACCGATCGAAGTGAAGCGGTCCTGAGACTTCAGATCGTCCGACTCACCGGCAATGCCTGCATCCCAATACGAATAAAATACACCAGCCTTCAGACCACCGAGAGAGAGATAGGCTTCGTCAACGTAAAAAGCGTTGGTATCGTCGTAGGAAATGTCACCTTCCAGGCCGATGACAGACGTCAATGCACCGAGTTCAGTGTCAGTCTTGGCAGTTGCCGTCAGGTAAGCCTGAGTCTGCAGGTCCCAAGCATCGTTCTGAAGCGGAGCACCCGGCTGGTAAATTCCGACGCCGTTGATTTCTTCGCCAAATTCAACCTGGAAACGGACATAGCCACCGATCTTCAGGCAGGTTTCGCTGCCGGGGATGTAGAAATAGCCAGCGCCGAATGCGTCGCAAACGCGAACGTATTCCATGGGCTCCGGCTCGGCGGCGACGATTGCGTCGGCGGCCTGTGCGCCGGAAACAGCAGCGAGAGCTGCTGCTGAACCAAGAAGAAGGCTCTTGATGTTCATTATGACCTCCAAAGGTGTCTAAACGGTGGAACTAACACACACATTAAAAGAAGGGGTCCTGCAGACATTCACCACAGGACCCCGTATTCCAGGCTAGCTAGACGCTAGACTTAGAACGAGCGCTGCAGGCGGAACCAGCCGTTTACGCCATCAGCCGAGTCCTGGTACTGAACGTTTACGAGAGCGTTCAGGCCGGTAACGACCTGGTAGTCGAACAGTACGCCAGCCTTCCAGTCGTCAGTACCGGTGAATGCGGTCTTGTTGGCGTTAGCTGCGTTCCAGGAGTACTGGTAGCCGGGGGTGATGGTCAGCTTGTCGGTTGCCTTCAGAGCGTACGAAGCAGACAGAGCCCATTCGAACTCGTTGCCGTAAGCGTTGATGCCGGTCGAGTAGTAACCACCGACGTTCAGCGTGCCCGGGCCGATAGCAGCCGTTGCGATAGCGCGGATCGCACCATCTTCAACTTCTACGTCATAACCACCGAGCAGGGCGATGGATACTGCGCCGAGGGTAGCGGAAGCCTGAGCTTCGATACCGACGTTGTGGTAGCCGTTACGATAGCCGCGGGTGCCGCGGGTCATCGAGTGCTCGATTTCGTCGAGGAATACGCCAACCTTGAAGGCGTCAGCGGTGTACTCGTAACCGATCGAAGCGTTCTTCGCGACGGAAGCGAGGTCGTCGGTTTCGCCGGCCAGACCAGCATCCCAGTACGTGTTGAACCAACCAGCCTTCAGGCCGCCGAGCTGCAGGTAAGCCTGGTTAACACCGAAGGTGTTGTCGCCGCTTGCCGTGTCGTCAACCGACTGCGAGCCCTGGATTTCGATGTAGGACGTCAGAGCGCCGAGCTCGGTGTCGGTCTTGGCGGTGAACTGGATGTTGCCGCGGGTCCACAGGTCCCACTCGTCGCGCTGCGTTGCAGCAGCAGCAGCCGTCAGCGAAGAGTTCGCGGTGTTTGCACCGGCATTGTATACGCCGCCCTGAACGCCGCGCGAAGAACGACCGAAATCAACCTGGAAACGAACGTAGCCGTTGATCTTCAGGCAGGTTTCCGAGCCGGGGATGTAGAAGTAGCCAGCGCCGAAAGCGTCGCAAACGCGAACGTATTCCATGGGCTCGGGCTCAGCGGCGACGATTGCGTCGGCAGCCTGTGCGCCGGAAACAGCAGCGAGAGCTGCTGCGGAGCCGATGAGAAGGCTCTTGATGTTCATATTGACCTCCAGTCAAGTTAGAACTCAAGAAGCCTCTATTTTCGGCGAAAAATGATAGTATTTTCAGTATCTTGATTGGCATCAGTTCGCGGCGTCCGACGCAGCCTGGTGCGAGGAGCGCTTGTCCGAAAGCGATCGCGGCGTGGCTGGTGGGCGGGGGCGACGAGACGCCTGGGCCCTGCACGGAATATCGTGACCTACCGACCGGGCCTTGATTCACGACTCGGGTTGTGACCCACGCCCCGATTGCGCCGACGCACGGTCGCGATCGATAGCCGATCACATCAAGCTGATTTTCTGATGATTGTTTTGGGAGAGCCGCCGCTAGAAAGCGCTGGGTAATGGCGGAGAGGAAGGGATTCGAACCCTCGATACGCTTTTGACGTATACTCCCTTAGCAGGGGAGCGCCTTCGACCACTCGGCCACCTCTCCGGTGCGGCCTGATTATGTCCTTGAAATGTGGAATGCAAGGATTTTTCGCAAGGATCCCAAAAATCCCACGAGGATGATCCAATATATAGGTGTCATCCATGATCCTCACGCCCGTCGTCCTGGCCACACGGCAAAATTATATCTGTCGTACGTACCTGCGATTCCCAGCCGACGATTCGCATCGCTCCGCCGCGCGATTCTCATCCCCAGCCTCTCCAGTTCGTCATGCGTCCCGAAAAGGAACACTTCCGTTTTATAAAGTCCGTGCCCGAGGAAGGCCGGATCTGTGCCGGAAAACCCCGTCGAATCGGGCTTTGTGAGGCATATCAGTGGGGTGCTAGGCTCTGCGTCGTCTGGCGTAAGTGTCGCATAAAAAAGGACTTTCTTAATGGGAGGTAAAGAAAATGCCCACTGCGGGTCGGCGACTTGTGGCGTTTGAGCAACAGGCTTCGGGGAAGGGTGAACGGATTCATTCCTTTCTATGGTTTGGTGATTGCATGACGGACGGCGTTTTGTATTTTCAATCTCGGAAGCGAGGCGGTGGATCGTCCGTCTTCTACAACCGACGGGGATGGGGCAGGGAATGCTGTCCTTCAGCCAAAAAACCCAGACCCTTATGAAACTTGACTGGAGGTCAATATGAACATCAAGAGCCTTCTCATTGGCTCCGCAGCAGCCCTCGCTGCTGTTTCTGGCGCACAGGCTGCCGACGCAATCGTCGCCGCTGAGCCCGAGCCCATGGAATACGTTCGCGTTTGCGACGCTTTCGGCACCGGCTACTTCTATATCCCCGGCACCGAAACATGCCTCAAGATCGGCGGTTATGTTCGTTTCCAGGTTGACTGGTCGAGCGTAGAGCGTGCCGGCGATGACTTCGACTGGAACGCCCGCACCCGCGGCCTGGTATCCTTCGACGCCAAGAGCGATACGGAACTCGGCACGCTGGGCTCCAAGATCGTTGTGCGCACCTGGGCAGAAAGCGACTCGGCTGCCAGCTCGCTGGAAATCGACGAAGCCTACCTGACCCTCGGCGGCTTCAAGGCTGGTTACGCCTATAACTACTGGGATGCCGGCCTGTCTGGCGAAACCGACGAACTCGGCTCGAACCGCCTGAACACGATCGGTTACGAGTATTCGGCCAACGCCTTCAAGTTCGGCGCCTACCTCGACGAACTGACCAAGACCCAGTCGGGCGGCCTGACGGCTCCTTACGCAGGCAACGACAACCTCGGCATCGAAGCTCAGCTTTCTGGCAGCTTCGGCCCGATCACGGCAGCCCTGCTCGGCGGCTATGACATCGCTGAAGAAGACGGTGCTGTCCGCGCTATCCTGACCGCCGACATCGGCCCGGGCAAGCTCGGCGTCGCCGGCATCTACTCCAGCGGCCGCAACGCCTACTACGATCAGGCCGAGTGGACCATCGCTGCAGAATATGCTGCGAAGATCACCGACAAGCTGTCGATCACCCCTGGCTTCCAGTACTGGGACACGATCTCGCTCAACAGCCGCGGCGACTTCGTTGGCGACCTGAACGCCTGGAAGGCCGGCGTTACCCTGGATTACCTCCTCGTAACCGGCCTGAACGCCAAGGTCAGCGTTCAGTATAAGGACGTCGACCGTTCGCCGGAAACCTGGTCGGGCTACTTCCGCCTGCAGCGCAGCTTCTAATTCCAAGCTTACGCCAATGTGCGGTCCGGATCACTCCGGGCCGCACAGCACCTTTACGGCATTGACCAAAGTGCAACGTCACTGGGGAAAACCAAGATGAACATCAATCGCCTCCTGCTTTCTTCCGCTGCAGCCCTGCTGGCAGCGACAAGCGCACAAGCGGCCGACGCAATCGTCGCCGCAGAACCCGAGCCCATGGAATATGTTCGCGTCTGCGACGCTTTCGGTCCTGGCTATTTCTACATTCCGGGCAGCGAGACCTGCCTCAAGATCGGTGGCTATGTCCGCTTCCAGGTTGACTGGGACAGCGTCAATCGTGCCGGCGAGGATTTCGACTGGAACGCCCGCACCCGCGGCAAGATCACCTTCGACGCCCGTACGGATACCGAACTCGGCACGCTGGGCTCCACCATCGCGGTTCGCGGCTGGGGAGAAAACGATTCGGCAGCCGGCGCTGTTGAACTGGACGAAGCCTATCTGACGATCGGCGGCCTGAAGGCCGGCTACGGCTACAACTACTGGGACAACGACCTCTCGGGCGAAACAGACGACATCGGCTCCAACCGCGTCAACATGATCGGCTACGAGTATTCGGCTGACGCCTTCAAGGTCGGCGTATTCGTCGATGAACTGACCAAGTTCTACACCGACTGGCGCCTGGCCAACGGTGCCGCTTACCGTCCGACCGCCTATTCCGGCAACGACAATGTCGGTATCGAAGCCCAGGTTTCGGCAACCTTCGGTCCCGCGACCATTGCTGTCCTCGGCGGTTACGACATCGCAGCTGAAAACGGTGCGGTTCGCGCGATCGCGACCGCGCAGCTTGGCCCAGGCACGCTCGGCCTCGCCGCGATCTACTCCTCCGGCGCCAATGCCTACTATGACGTGTCTGAATGGACGCTCGCCGGTGAATACGCAATCGCAGTCACTGAAAAGCTGAAGCTGACCCCCGGTGCGCAGTACTGGTGGAACTATGGCGCTGTCGCCGCCAATGGCGACTTTATCGGCGATGCCGAAGCCTGGAAGGCTGGTCTGACGGTCGATTACGCCATCACCGCCGGCCTGACGAGCAAGGTCAGCGTCCAGTACCTCGACGCCGACAACACGCCCGAGACCTGGTCTGGCTTCTTCCGCCTTCAGCGCGATTTCTAAGATCTAGGGTGTTCCAAATCGGGACAGCGGCCCGGCTCCATCAGGAACCGGGCCGCAAGCTTCGACAGACGGCAAGACGACTCCTCGCTGCGGCGCCCATTTGCATGCTGCGTTGCATTTAGAAACTTTTTCGTTTCTAAACATTTATTTCGGATACGGATCCGTTTTTTATCGTTGACACCACGTATTACTTGGATTAGGATAACTAATACTGAGTAATTACAGAGGTTCACGGCAACGATACTTTGTTTTCACAAATACAACCTAGAATTAAATTGAGTAAACTCGAATTTGATTCTTGATTTTATCACGGAATGACGTCTATGTTCTCTGCCTATCAGGCGAGCGGATATCCGTGCGCCCTGCATGCAGGGGAATTAGTTGTGAGTATTCAGGTTTCTCAGGTCCTTTCGAGCGCTTTGGGCAAGGCTTCACGGTCGCCGGTTGGCTATGATGTGAACTACCAGTACTCGCTGTCCGGCCCGATCGGGTTGGTGAAAAGAACGTCGCTCCGTCAGCTCTTCGAGCGCTATGGCGACATCCTCTGGATGCCCGGCAGTCACAAATACAACGTCACGAACTTCATCGGGGAATTGCACGAGCTGCTCCCTGAACCTGACTTCTCGGCCTTCAGCGAAGAAATGCTCGACGACCTCGTCGGCAAGTTGCGCAAGCGCGGTAACAGCAATGCCACGATCAATCGTAAGATCGCTGCGTTGCGCAAACTGCTGCGGAAGGCACAAAAGATGGGCGATCTGGTCAGCCTGCCTGAATTTAAGCGACAGAAGGAAAAGGCAGGACGCATTCGTTTCCTGGAGCCGAACGAAGAGGAATTGATCTTTTCCGATCTCAAGGCCATGTCACCGGCCTATTATCGGCTCTCGGTCTTCCTCGTGGATACGGGCGCGCGCCTGAACGAAGCACTGGGACTGCGCTGGAACGACGTCAACAGCCGTCGCGCAACCTTCTGGGTGACGAAGTCGGGACGGAGCCGGTCCGTGCCGCTCACCAAGCGCGCCTCGGAAGCCGTGTTCGGCGGCGATCGCCGGCTGTCCGGGCCCTTTGCCGATATCACCGAATACAAGTACCGTGCCGCCTGGAACATGGTGAAGGAGCAGGTCGGTCTTGGGGCAGACAAGGACGTGGTTCCGCACGTGCTGCGCCATACCTGCGCGTCACGGCTCGTTCAGGGGGGCATCGACATCCGACGCGTGCAGATGTGGCTAGGCCACCAGACGCTGTCCATGACAATGCGCTATGCACATCTGGCGTCCCATGACCTTGAAATGTGCGTGCCAGTGCTGGAGCGGATGGCGGAAGTCGCTCCGCCTATGCCAGAAACTGCTTGAGGTCGGCGGCAGGGTCGGCAAGCACCGACTTGTCCGGGCTGCGGCCCAGTTCCAAAAGCTTCTTGCCGGTCACATAAGCCTTGGCGTCGTTGAGGGCATCGACCGCGATCATCTCATCCGCGCGGAAATACCAGACCGACATCGCCCCTTCCCGCTGACCGGGACGCACCAGCGTCTCGTCATAGCCGAGATTGAAGCCAGCAATCTGTAGCTTCACGTCATATTGGTCCGACCAGAACCAGGGCTTCGGCTCATAGGGTTCGTTGCCGCCGGCCATCACAGCGGCAGCGGCCTCCGCCTGGTCGACCGCGTTCTGAACGGATTCGAGCCTGACCTGCTGGCCTTTGAACGGCAGTTGCGTGCAATCGCCCATGGCAAAGACCTGCGGATCGCTGGTGCGCACGAACTGGTCGACGACAATACCATTGCCGGTCTTGATGCCGGCTGCCTCGGCCAGCGCGTCATTCGCGGTTACGCCAATGCCGACGATGACAAGATCGACGTCCAGGGTTGTGCCATCGGCGAGTTCGGCGGCCACGACACGGCCATCCTTGCCGATCAATTGCTTGAGGCCCGTCTTCTCGCGGATATCCACGCCGAGGGATTGGTGGATGGCTCTGATGGCGTCGGAGGTTTCCTTGGCCGCGACGCGCTGCAGGATCCGGTCGGCCATCTCGATGAGGGTGACCTCAAGGCCGAGATGCCGTGCGACGGCCGCCGCCTCAAGCCCGATATAGCCGCCGCCGATGATCAGCAGCCGGCGACCGGGTTGCATCTCCTCGGCCAGACGATCGGCATCGCGCTTGTCGCGCACCACATAGACGCCACCCAGATCGCCGCCGAGAGCGGCCGGCAGCCTGCGGGGCGTGGAACCGGTCGCGATGGCCAGGGTATCATAGCCATGGGTCACACCATCCTGGGTGCGGACATGGCCGGCTTTCCTGTCGATCTCCTCGACCCAGTTCGACAGCCTGATATCGACGCCGTTGTCGGCGAACCAATTGTCCGGGCGAAATAGCAGGCGGTCGAAGCTCATCTCTCCCAGCAGATACTTCTTGGACAGCGGCGGACGCTGGTAGGGCAGCACATCCTCGGAGCCGAGGATCGTGATCGCCCTCATATCTTTCAGAGCGCGCAGCTTGGCGGCCAGCGCAAAACCCGCCTGCCCCGCGCCGATGATCACCAGCCTGCCTGTCACCTGAATACTCCTGCTGAAAACACCTGAATCAACTGACGCCACAGCACGCGGATTCTATGGCAGGACCATGGCGTAGTCCGGCATATAGCGAGCGTCAAGGCAGACAACAGGTCGCGGGCCACAGAACAAAAGAGGCCGAGGCATTTGGCCCCGGCCCCTCTGTCGATACATGTCTCGTCCCCGGACGCCGCGGCACTACAGATCAAGTTCAATCTGCGGCTTGCCGTTGGAGGTCCGCTGCGGCGAGACACCCTTGCCGTCGATCGTCCCGGTCACCCGCTTGCGGAAGGCCGAGAAGCTGTCGAAGGTGACGACATCAACCGCTTCATCAAAATGCATGGTGATGCGGTAGTAGCTGCTGTCGGAAAGCCGCGACAGCGCCAGCACCGTGCCGATAAAGGGCTGTCCGAGATAACGGCCGGTCACGACCGCGCCCACGGCGATGGGAGGCAGTTCCGCATTGTCGCTGCGGGCCGCCTTGGCGGCGATTGTGTTCCAGTCGCGCGCGCCGTGGCTCTTGGCCACCATTTCCAGCGCGGCGCTATGGGTCAGGGGTGTTCCCGCGGCGCCCAATGCGTCGCGCAGGCGTTTTGCCTGGGATTTCAGTTCGTCAACAGTCAGTGTGGCCATGGTCATGGCGTGCCTCTTTCTCAAGGGCATGCGAATTCGAACAAGGGGGCCCGCATTGCCCCATTCCGCATGCGCTGAAACGGGCGATAAATGACTAGGGAGGACTTCACCTTGGGAATGATCCCGCGGGCGGCTGGCGCCTCAACCGAGGCGAGATATGGAGATGGGACAGACCGCTGTCAAGGCCCGAAGGGGCGGCCGACAATGGGACAGGCCCGTGCGACAGGTTGGAACAATTGCAGCGCATTTTAGCGGTTTCTTTTATGGCCTGTATAAGCAGATGCGCTAAAGTGAGATCCTAAAAAACAGATCTAGGGAGGGTGCAATGCCCTTGCAGATGAACTTAGACCCACGAAACCGGATCCCGCAGGATCAGGTCTATGAAAAGTACAAGGTCGATCGGCCCGGCAAGATCATCTTCGTGGGCCATCATCTCAGCACGAAGAACACGCTTCGCTGCGTCATCCGCAAGATCTCCCTTTATGGCGCCGAACTCGAAGTCAGCCCGCACCAGCCCATGCCCAAGAATTTTTACCTGGAGATCCTGGGCATCCATGACGAGATTGGCTGCACCCTGATCCGTCGCGAAGCGGAACGCGTCACCGTCGGCTTCAACATGCTGCTGGATGCGGAATTCCTGCATCATGTGGTGAGGCTGTCCTTCGAACTCGGCCACTGACGGCTCATATCAGGCGGCGGACAGTTTGGTCTGAGCCAGGATCTCCGCGTCGTTCAAGGCGAGATTGCCACCTCTGCCCGCGTTGCGCAGCAGCGCCTTTGGACCCTAGCTGGCGACTACCAAGGACCGTCCGGAATTCTCATCACCTCCATGGCTGAACCGAATTTCCTTGCCCTGTCGCGATGCGAGGGCCTGAGCGCTCGCTCTTACAGCGACAGGAAATTTAGAAGCTGATTTTTAAGGAATTGGTGGCGTGCATAAAGTTTTAACGTTTCGGTTGACCGAAGCGGAAGAGATTTCCGGCAGCGTGGTCCTCAGTCCGATGATCGGGCCTGACCGGGGGAATGCGATGGAAGCCGCCACACATCTCGCACGCGTGAAATCCGAAATGTACGAACGGCAATGGGAGCGCTTCAACGTTCGGCGTCCTGCACGCTTGATGGCGGTGAAACCCGGTCTGACCGGCATTACGCTGCGCAGTTGTCAGGTTCTCGACATTTCCCAGGGCGGCGCGGGTATCGAGGTCTCCACGACGATCGGCCTTTCCCAGCATTATTATCTGCAGATCTTCGGTCTGGCCGATCGCATCGGCTGCGCCGAGGCCTACCGCAACGGCAATCGCGTCGGGGTGAAGTTCATCATGCCGATCACCGAAGCCTTGTTGCGACGCATCGTCCGTACGGATTTCGTGATGAGCGATGGTCCCCTCAAGCCGGCACCAGGCAGTGGTGGACTTAAGGTCGAGCCAGCCTTCTGGGCGGGCGCCTGACGCCCTTGCGCGACGGCATTTTCATCCTATTGTGAGCGCGTTTTGCAACACAGCCGGGATACATGCCGCAATGCCAGCCTTTTCGCGCTTCACGCCGCTGATCAGCGCCCTACCCTCCACCGTTCCCTTTGTCGGTCCGGAGGCCATCGAACGCAACCGCAACACCTCCGTGAAGGCGCGCATCGGCGCCAATGAAAGCGGGTTCGGGCCTGCCCCCTCGGTGCTGCAGGCGATCCGCGACAAGGCCGGCGAGATCTGGAAATACAACGATCCGGAAAACCATGCGCTGAAGACGGCTCTTGCGGCCCATCTCGGTATCCAGGCCTCCAACATTGCCATTGGCGAAGGCGTTGACGACCTTCTCGGCCTCGTGGTGCGGATGGTGATCGAGCCCGGCATGCCGGTCGTGACCTCCTTTGGCGGTTATCCCACCTTCAATTTCCATGTGAACGGCTTCGGCGGACGGCTGGTGACCGTGCCCTATGCCGGGGACCAGGAAGATCTCAACGGGCTGCTGGAAGCGGTGAAGCGGGAAGACGCGCCGCTGGTCTACTTTGCCAATCCCGATAATCCGATGGGAAGCTGGTGGGATGCCGACAGCATCATCGCCTTTGCGCGCGCTCTGCCCGAGTCCTGCCTGATGATCCTCGACGAGGCCTATAGCGAAACCGCGCCTGCCGGCTCCGTTCCCGCCATGTCTGCCCTGATCGACCAGCCCAACATCTTGCGCATGCGCACCTTCTCGAAGGCCTATGGCCTGGCCGGCGCGCGCATCGGTTATGCCATCGGCACGCCGGAAACGGTGGTGGGCTTCGACAAGATCCGCAATCATTTCGGCATGGTGCGCCTGTCGACCGAAGCGGCACTCGCGGCGCTTGCGGACCAGGACTATCTGGCAGAAGTGCTGACGAAGATTGCCGCGTCGCGGGAGCGGATCGCCGGGATTGCCAGGGCGAATGGCCTCAACCCGCTGCCATCAGCCACGAATTTCGTGGCGATCGATTGCGGGCGCGACGCCGTCTACGCCCGGGCTGTCGTCGACGGCCTGATGGACCATGGGGTATTTATCCGCATGCCGGGCGTGGCACCGCTCAACCGCTGCATCCGCATCAGTGCCGGCATCGACAAGGATATGGATCTTCTGGCAGAGGCGCTGCCGAAGGTGCTGGCCTCGATCAAGGCCTGACCACGCGCACAATAAAAAGAACCGCGCCGGCCTTGTTCCTGCCGGTCGCGGTTCTCATGTGTTGGCTAAAGGCCCCGTCCAAAGGTCCCCCCCGCCACTTTCCCCTCTCAGGTTATCTTTTTGTCTTGATTGCCCCGGGATGCCGGGGCTGAAAATCAGTGCATGGTCATCCATTCGCGGGCGGCACGCAGTGCGGCGGCGAGGTCGGACTTGCTCATCGTGGAGGCGAGATCAGCGCGCAGTTCAGCAGCGCGGTCGCAGCCCTTGATGGCGGCGATGTTGAGCCACTTGTGGGCGGAAACGAGATCGACGTCGCAGCCGCGGCCGGTCGCATACATCAGCCCCATATCGCAGAATACGTCGGCTCGAGTTTCGCCACCAGTCGTGGCCATTTCGGAATTGTGCATTTCAAAGCGTGCCATTGGTCTTGTCCCTGTTAGCCTGTGTTGCATGGTCCCTGTTCGTCTTGCCCTTTGTGGGCCGGTCGGTCCCTGCCGTCTTCTGCGGTCTTGGTGGCCTTCCGATCTGGCGGTTTGTGTTCCGCTCTTTGATGAACCCACTATGCCAAACGGCTTTCAATGGCCGCTTAAAATGCATGATTAATTTGCTGAAAACAAAGTACAAACGCTTCGTAAAGGTGGTATTTCGTTAAGCACTACATCCCTTGCAAATTAAGGACTTTTGTCGCAATTTTACGCTTTCTTCATTTTTTGGCAGAAACACTTCCGTAACCACGTTTCGACTTGCAAGAATTACGATCCAGCCAGAAGCCATCTCAAAAGCCGATTTTTCTCCTCCTGGATGCCTGAGAGACGGCTTTACCTTTACGTGCGCGTAAGCTATTCATTAAGGACCTGATGTCGGCGTAGCGGTTCGCCTGATATCCACGGTTACCGGCGCCCTGGGAGGGGCCACGGCACGACGACAACACTTTCGGGAGGAAAGACTGATGCGTGCATTGATATTCGGCTGCGTTCTCGCGCTTGGCGCATTTACGGCCCAGGCGGCCGAACCCATCGAAGGCAACTGGAAGACGGCAAGCGGCGCCACCGCGCAGATCGCCCCCTGCGGCGGCGGTTTCTGCGTGACGCTGAAGAGCGGCAAGCACTCCGGCAAGCAGATCGGCAAGATGTCCGGCTCCGGCAGCGACTACAAGGGCACCATCACCGACCCGGAAGCCGACAAGACCTATTCCGGCTCCGGCAGCGTCTCGGGCAATTCGCTCAAGATGAAGGGCTGCGTGCTGGCGGTCCTTTGCAAATCGCAAACCTGGACCCGTCTCTGAACCTGATCGTGCATCTCAGCCCCTGAGTGCCGGAACGGCGGATTTTCGTCCGCCGTTCCATTATCCGTGTGCGTATTTCCTACCGATGCGGCCTTCGTCTGATCATTTCGCTGCGACATTTACCGATGTATGTTCATAAGGCTGAAGCTGCAGCCGAGACGTGGGAGCGCTTCTTGAGCAAATATCGTGTCCATCGGTTGCCACTCATACTGTACGTTGTCGGTGCATGTTGTACTGCCTCAGCGGCCGGCGTAAGCGCCAGCGACCAACTCCCCCGTTCGACTCAAGAATTTGAGCGATTGCTAGACTCTTTGGTGCTCGAAGCGAGGGGCGACCCGGCTGTCCTCGCCAACAAGCTCCAAACATTTGGCTTTTCCTGTGCAAGCTCTGGCGCCGTCAAACTCCGATGCGTTCGATTCGGTTGCGAGAAACATGCAGGCATGTTTTGGCGAGGCGCTTTACTGCAATGGTCCGTCAACGAGTTCATGGGCAAGTTCACTGGGCTCGCATTTAGCTACGGCTGGGCCAAAGGCTGCTATCCACCGGAGCTTATCAAGCAAGAGCAGAAGCGCTTCGTTTCGTCGTAAATGACAGTCCTGGCATCCACGATGCCGCCATAGCGTGCGGTTGAGGCTTCCCTTTGCTGGATTGCTTGACAAGCAAGATTGTCCGGCTCCGGCAGCGTCTCCGGCAATTCGCTGAAGATGAAGGGCTGCGTGCTGTCGGTTCTGTGCAAGACACAGACCTGGACGCGTCTCTGATCCTGATCGTACGTTTCAGCCCGTCAGTGCCGGAACGGCGGTGTTCATCCGCCGTTCCATAGCTTGACCCTGGATCAAATGGGCTCACCGACATCGATGCGATTGCCGTCAGGGTCTTCAAAGACAAAGGCCCTCAGGCCATAATCCTTATTCTGAAGTCGCTTGATGATGCGCAGACCTTCGCTTTGAATGAGCGCGTGGACGCCATCGATATTCTCGACCATCATATGGGCGACATTGAAGTCTGCCGCCTTGTGCATGGGTTGGAGCGTCAGATGCAGTTCGGCATTGTCGCGTTTCAGGATAATGAAGCCTACCGGATTGCCGTTTTCAAAGACCTTCTCGAAGCCCAGCACACCGACATAGAAGGCTACGGCCCTTGCCATGTCTTTCACCGGCAACATCGCGGCGATCCGTCCATAGCGGATGGCACCGTTATTTGTCTCATCCATTGATTGATTCCTGCTTGCTGAACAGCGCGCCTCGCGACGGACGGTGCCGCGCCGAGGGAGCTTCCAGTGTTTCGATCAACGAGACGGTGCCCGCTCCGCTTTTTCTATCCCAGGCGACCACCCACGCCAAGCGGATCCTCTCTGCAATTCAGTCCCAATCAACCCGACGCGAGTGCGGCACAAGCTGAACGCGAGATGAACCATGGTCTCAGCATCGGTTCAGCCGCGCTGTGGCAAAACATCACCATGCACTGCTCCAAGGGTTTAGGGGATTGGACAATGGATACTCTGATGCGCCGCTTCACGATCATCTGCCTGACCATGGCAATCTTTGCCCTCGGTCTTTCCGCCCTGGTGGCACAGAACGACAGGTCACCGAAGCGGGTGCATTTCGGCACGGCCGCACCCTGCCTGCATCCGGCATCTCCCCATTGCGTCGTCGCGCTCTGAGCCGCTGAACTGAAGGAACGCAACCATGACCGCTTCCATCCTTGCCTCGACTGCCTCGGGCCTTCGCCTGGCGCTGATCTCGGCCATGCTGCTCGGTCCGTTGGTGACCCTCGGCGCCATGCATTCGAACGAGGTAGCGGTTGCCAAGCGGGGTGCGGGTCTGTTGCTGTTCGTTAGCTTGCAGCGCCAGTCCATGAGCTGAGCCGGACACCATCACGAAGAACAAAACGCCGTAAAGAAATTTTGTTATTCACCGCTGCGCCGTCGTTTGCTTGTCAGGATCATCACTCTATAATGGCGCATGACACAGCGAATCTCTTCTCCACTTCCCGTCAATCTCATTGAACCCGAAGCCTATCAGCCCCGTGCCTTCACCGATCCGGTGGCCGCGGTTGACGAGCTGACCGCGCTTTATGACCGCAATACCAGCTTTCTGATCAACGGCTTTGACGCGCTGGCCAAGGGCGGGCTGATCCAGGGCCGGTTCCGGGCCTATTATCCGCAGGTATCCGTCGAGACCACGAGCTTCGGTCATATAGACTCGCGCCTCTCCTATGGACACGTCACAGCGCCGGGCCTCTACAGGACGACAATCACGCGGCCGCAGCTCTTCCGCCATTACCTCAAGGAACAGTTGAGCCTGCTGATTCGCAATCATCAGGTTCCTGTTGTCGTCTCCCAGTCGTCCACGCCGATCCCGCTGCATTTCGCCTTTGGCGAGGGCGCCCATGTCGAGGCTGCGGCCAGCGGCCTTGCCGATGTGCAGTTGCGCGACGTCTTCGACACGCCCGACCTGACCACGACGGATGACGAAATCGCCAATGGCGAATACGAGCCGCGTCCCGGCGAGCCGCATCCGCTGGCGCCATTCACCGCCCAGCGCATCGACTATTCGCTGGCACGGCTGGCGCATTACACGGCCACCAGCGCCACGCATTTCCAGAACTTCGTGCTATTCACCAACTACCAGTTCTATGTCGATGAGTTCTGCGCCTATGCGCGCAAGCTGATGGCAGAGGGTGGCGGCGGCTATACCGCCTTTGTCGAGCCCGGCAACATCATCACGCCGGCGGGTCACGCAGAGCCGGAGTCCGGGACAGCCCTTGGGCGGTTGCCGCAGATGCCGGCCTATCACCTGAAGATGAAGGGCCATGCCGGCATCACCATGGTCAATATCGGCGTCGGGCCTTCCAATGCCAAGACGATCACCGACCATATCGCCGTGTTGCGTCCCCATGCCTGGTTGATGCTGGGACACTGCGCCGGCCTGCGCAACAGCCAGCGGCTTGGCGATTATGTGCTGGCCCATGCCTATGTGCGCGAGGATCACGTGCTGGATGACGACCTGCCGGTCTGGGTGCCGATCCCGGCTCTGGCAGAGGTGCAGTTGGCGCTGGAAGATGCTGTCGAGGAGGTCACCGGCTATGAGGGCTTCGAATTAAAGCGCATCATGCGGACGGGAACGGTGGCGACGATCGACAACCGCAACTGGGAACTGCGCGACCAGCGCGGACCGGTCAAGCGGCTATCGCAGTCGAGGGCGATCGCGCTCGATATGGAATCGGCCACGATCGCGGCCAATGGCTTCCGCTTCCGGGTTCCCTACGGCACGCTGCTGTGCGTCTCCGACAAGCCGCTGCATGGCGAACTGAAACTGCCGGGCATGGCGACCGCGTTCTACAAGACGCAGGTCAGCCAGCATCTGCAGATCGGCATCCGCGCCCTGCAAAAGCTCGGTGCCATGCCGCCGGAAAAGCTGCATTCGCGCAAGCTGCGCAGCTTCTTCGAGACGGCGTTCCAATAAAGGACAATCATTACAAAGAATTAATTTACCCTTGGCAGAGCTTCCGCTTGCCAAGGGCGCGGGTCGGCGTATGACTCCTGCAAAGGGTACGAATGACTTGTACCTCGGGTCCAGGGCGGCATATCGGCATGTCCATATCATTGATCACCAGCACGCTGGGTCGTCGAGACGTTCTCGACCGCCTGCTCACATCGCTTGAACGGCAAAGTGTCCGCGACTTTGAAATCGTCGTCGTGGACCAAAACCCTGAGGGTTTCCTCAGCGAGGTGCTGGCGGCGCATGCCGGCAAGATCAACATCAAGCACATCAGATCGCCCAAGGGCGTGTCCCGTGGCCGCAATGCCGGTCTCAAGGTCGCCTCTGGTGATATCATCGGCTTTCCCGACGACGACTGCTGGCATCGCCCCGAAGGGCTGGCCGATGTGGTGTCGCTGTTTGCGCAACATCCCGACCACGGCATGATCCTCGGCCGCACCGTGGATCAGCACGGCAACAACTCCGTGGTTCCGTCACTGGATGTCGATTGCGACATCAACCGCAGCAACGTGATTGACGCCGCCAATACCAACACGATCTTCGTGCGCCGCGAGGCCGCCGATCTCATTGGTTCCTTCGATGAAAATCTGGGGCCCGGTTCGTCCAGCATGTTCCAGGGGGCGGAAGATCGCGACTATGTGGCGCGTGCTCTCGCCGTCGGCATCCGGGTCCGCTTTGCCCATGACCTGACGATCTTCCACGAGCAGGTCGATACCAGCAGCGAGACAAACCATCTCGCCCGTATCCGGAAATATTCGATGGGGGATGGCGCCTTCTATCGCAAGCATCACTACGGCTTGACGCGCATCGCGCTGATGACGGCGAAAACGATCGGCGGCATTCCGCTGCGGCTCCTGCGGGGCCAGGCGCCGGAACTGATGTTCAAGTTCACCTATTGCATGTCGCTGATCAGCGGTTACCTGCACTGGGTCGGCGAGCTTTGAGACTTATCAGACCTTGGTGATGACGGGTTCGCAGCGGACCGGGAAATTCACCGAATTGGCAATGAAACAGCTCTCGTGCGAATCCTCATGCAGTTCTGCCGCCGTATCGGCGTCACTCCTGCTGGTGATGGTGATGTGAGGGCGCAAGACAACCTCCGTGAATCGTCCCTTGCCCTGTTGGTCCATCACCATCGTGCCCTCGGCATGGTCCTCATAGGTCATGACGATGACGCCGGACACCGCGCAATAATGCAGGTACCAGAGCTTGTGGCAGGCCGACAGCGATGCCAGCAACAGTTCCTCCGGGTTCCAGCGCTTCTCATCACCGCGAAACACCGGATCGGCCGAGCCGGAAATATCAGGCTTGCCGGGCGCGCTGATCACATGGTCGCGGTCGTATTCGCGGTAACCGGTCGTGCCGTTGCCGCGATTGCCGCTCCAGGTAACGGTAAGCGCATAGTGGTGCGTGTGGCCGGCCATGGCAGGATCTCCTCGGAATCACTGCTGCATTTATAGCGGCATTCGGCCAGCGTGACAGCCGTCGCCTTTTCATCTCTGCCCTCACCGCTCCCAAGCTCCAAAAAAAATTGCGTCAGAGGTTCTTGCAAAGATCATTCTAAGATATATCTTAGATGCAACTTCAACAATTTCAGGAACACAGACATGAGACATTTCAATTGCGGCCCTCGAGGCAAGTTCGAACGGATGGAAGCCATGCGCGAAGCATTTTTCGGCGGTCGCGGCATGGCGCCACGCGGTCGTGGGGGCGAGCGTCGCCGGGTTTTCGAGGGCGGCGAACTTCGGCTGGTGCTGCTCAAGCTTATCGAGGAACAGCCGCGTCACGGATACGACCTGATCCGCGAGATCGAAAACCTCTCCGGCGGCGCCTATGCGCCGAGCCCCGGCGTCGTCTATCCGACAATGACCCTGCTGATCGACATGGGTCTGGCAGACGAACAGGCGACCGATGGCGCCCGCAAGCTGCTCGGCATCACGGAAGCCGGACGCACCCATCTTGCGGAGCGCGCGGATGAAGTGGCCACCGCCATGTCGCGCCTGGCGGCGCTTGCGAAGATCAGCGAGCGCACCGACGCTGCGCCCGTTCGGCGGGCCATGGACAACCTCAAGGCAGCGCTGCAGGATCGGCTGAGCCAGGCCAACACGACACGCGACATCCAGCTTGAAGTGGCGCGCCTCATCGACGAGGCGGCGCAGAAGATCGAAAGGCTCTGATCATGGAAAAGACCATTGCAACCGTTCCGACCGATAACGGCTGGAAATATGTCCAGCAATTGTGCAAGCACTGGGCCCACAAGCTCGATGTCGAGCTTACCGACCAAAAGGGTGTGGTGCGCTTTGCCGAGGCGGTGGCGACCATGACATCCGACGCCGCCGGGCTGACGGTGGAAATCGAAGCGCAATCGCCCGAGGTTCTCGAGCGGATGAAGGGCGTTGTCTCCAGCCATCTCGACCGCTTCGCCTTCCGCGAGGCACCGCTGCCATTTGACTGGAAGGGCGCCTGATCCCGGCCTTGGCGCTCGAATAAAGGCGCGGCGAGCGGTTTGTCATTGGGTGGCGCTCGCCGCCTTTGGGTCAGCGCGTTGAACAAGGCGACTTCAAGAACATGCATGCTATCCTCCTGCCGATTGGTTGATGCTGGTCGGTCGGGGGACACGCAGATCGACTGCGAAAAAAATTATTTTTTCGGATCTCCCATTGTCGAATTCGAGGCTTCCCTTTCGACAATGGCCCAGTCCGCGTAAAACCGGCGGATGGTTAGGGAGATGCCACATGAAATATCTTTGCCAGGTCTGGCTTGATGAGCGCGTGATGCAGGCGCTCAGCGAGGCGGAAAAACGCGACTTGGATCGCCAATCCATGGCCTATGACCTCGAGCTTACCGAGCGGGGCCACCTGCTGCTGGCATCACCGTTGGCTGCTCCAGAGACGGCGCTGACGCTGAGGGTGCGGGAGGGCAAGTTATCGACGACGGATGGACCCTATGCCGAGAGCCGGGAACATCTCGGGGGATTCCTGTTGATCGAGGCACGTGATTTTACCGAGGCGACCGAGATCGCCAGCCACGTCCCCATTGCCCGCTATGGCAGCATCGAGCTTCGGGCGCTCTGCGATATTCCAGACCACGGCCAGGAGCAATAGCGATGCGGTTTGTCTGCTTCATCCATACGGACCCGCGGGATATCGCTGCGATTTCCGAAGCCGACCACCGAAGGATCGTCAACGAACATTTCGCATTCGACAAGGCTATCACCGCCTCCGGCCACCATTTGGTTTCCGAAGCGCTTGACGAGCCTGAATTCGCGGTCACGATCCGGCGGTCGACCGGAGGCGTGACGGTGCATGACGGGCCGTTCGCCGAGACCCGGGAGCATATCGGCGGTTTTTATCTGTTGGAGGCAGCGGATCTGGACGAGGCGGTCCGCATTGCCTCTGGTATTCCGTCGTTGCAGCACAGCGTAGTGGAGGTCCGTCCCGTGCGTTTGCTGGTTGCTGACGGAAACTAGGAAGAACGTCGTGGCGGGGCAGATCGGCCAGCAGATCGACAGCATTTATCGGCAGTCGGCGCCCCGGATCCGCGCCGCACTGGTGCGCCTGCTTGGCGGCTTCGAATTGGCCGAAGAGGCCCTGCATGACGCATTCGTTGAGGCCGCACGGGATTGGCCGGCCAAGGGCGTGCCGTGGAACCCGGAATCCTGGCTGATCTCGGCCGGCCGCTTCCGCACGATCGACCGCTTGCGCCGACGCAGCTTGCTTGACCGGCAGCGGGACGACCTCGCCTACCTCACGGGTCTTGGGCTAGACGTGGAGGATGATCCTGTCGTGATCGAGGATGACATGCTGCGGCTGGTCTTTACCTGCTGCCATCCCGTCCTGCCGGACGAAGCCCGCATCGCCATGGCCCTGCGCGAGGTTTGCGGCCTGACCACGGAGGACATCGCCCGCGCCTTTCTCACCACGCCTTCGACCATCGCGCAACGCATCGTACGCGCCAAGGCCAGGATACGCAGGCAAAACATTCCCTATATCGTCCCGGAAGGGCCGGAACTTGCGGCCCGCATGGAAACCGTGCTGGCGGTGGTCTACCTGCTGTTCAACGAGGGATATGCCCGGGCTGGCGCGGCAGAGCGCTTGTGCGACGATGCCATCCATCTCGGCCGCCTCATCGCGCAGATGCTGCCGGATCCGGAATGCCTGGGGCTTCTGGCTCTGCTGCTCGTCCAGCACTCACGGCGGCACGCGCGACTGACACCCGGCGGCGACCTCGTGCTGCTCGCCGACCAGGACCGGTCCCTATGGGACCAACAGATGATCGGGGAAAGTGAAAGCCTGATGCGCACGGTCATGGCATCAGGCGAGATCGGCGCATACGGGCTTCAAGCGTCCATCGCGCTCTGCCATGCGAAGGCGCCGACGATCAAGGAAACGGACTGGCGCCGCATCTTGTCTCTCTACGATCTTCTGATGCAGGCCTCTCCGTCGCACGTCGTGGCTCTGAACAGGGCCGTGGCGGTGGCAGAGGTCCATGGCCCTGACATCGCCCTGCCAATCGTGGAGGCGTTGATGGACGATCCCGCCATGCGGCGCTACCACGCCACCCATATCGTTGCCGCCGACCTGCTGCGGAGACTGGGACGCCCGCAGCAGGCGCGCGATCGATACGAGAGCGCGCGCCTCCTTGCCAACGAACGCCATGAACGGGACTTTATCACCTCGCGGCTTGATATGATTTCGCAGGGTGATTGACGACGCTCACGCGTGCGCCGGTGGCGCCTGTCAGTTGCCCGCCAGGCAGGTCACAGGCACGGAATAGGCAAACGAGTGCCGCTGACCTGCCGTGTTGTTGATGTTCCACTTGTCGCTCTTGGCCTTGCCGGCACGTGCTGCCAAAGCCTGGAACTCGAAATAGACATAGGTCTTGGCGTCCCAATTCTTGCCAAGGACCTCCGCCACGGAATAGCCCTTCTTCCGCTTGTCCGACAGCATCTCGTTGCAGACATCGACGGGGTTCTTGCTCCAGGTCACCTGAGAGAGCTTGATGGTGACAGAATAGGACCGGGATACGGATTTGGCCTCGCCGCCGCCGATCTCGCGCCCTTCGAGAACCTGATCCCATTTCCCCGGCTCGCCAGCCTCGAACATGCGAACGACCTTATAGGAGCCGACCTTGCCCGCAACGATCCGCTCCCCCGGTGTCGCCTTGGCGTAAAGCCGCAACAGAAAGCGGTGCTGGCTGGTCTTTATGGCCTTATAGCCTTTGGCCGATGCGGTAACTTCGATCGGTATGACGTCGATACCGTCTCTGGAGATTTCGACCTTGTCGATCCAGTCCTTCGCCTCAGCCCCGCTCGGCATCGCGCCGAACAAAGCCATGACCCCGATTGCGGCAATCTCAAATGCACTTTTCATTGTCCACCCTCCTCTATCAAAGTTGATGCACTGAGGGTACGCAAGGCAGCTTGAACGGGCGCTGAAGTCCGGGTTTAACCTCCGTTCATCTTGAGCCGGAGGGTTCGGCAGACATCATCCTTCCCGGTGGTTATCCCTCAGCCAGTCTAGTGCGCGACCCAGGGTCTCCACCGCCTGGTCGACCTCGCTGCGCGAGATGATCAGCGGCGGCGAAAACAGCATGCGGTCGCCGGTGGCGCGCAGGATCACGCCATTCTCCACGCAATGATTGCGGACCAGCGTGCCGATATCGTCAGGCTTGGCATAACGTCGGCGAGTGGCCTTGTCCGCGGTGAGTTGCACCGCGCCCATCAAGCCGACGCTGACGGCTTCGCCGACGCATTCATGGCCGGCAAGCGACTGCAGGGCCGTGTGCAGATAAGGCCCGATGTCGTCGCGAACGCGCTCCACCAGCCCTTCCTCTTCGATGATTCTGATGTTTTCCAGCGCGGCAGCGGCGCAGACCGGGTGACCGGAATAGGTGTAGCCGTGGTAGAAATCGCCCACTTCTTCCTTCATCACCTTTGCGACGCGATCGGACACCAACACACCGCCGATCGGCAGGTAGCCGGATGAGAGCCCCTTGGCGATCGGGGCCAGATCCGGATCGAAGCCATAATGCTGGTGGCCGAACCAGCTGCCGAGGCGGCCGAAACCGCAGATGACCTCGTCGGAGACGAGCAGGATCTCATATTTGTCGCAGATGCGCTTGATCTCCGGCCAATAGGTCGACGGCGGCACAATGACGCCCCCGGCCCCCTGGATCGGCTCGGCGACGAAGGCAGCGACCTTGTCCTCGCCCAGTTCCAGGATCTTGTCTTCCAGCTCGCGCGCGATCTTGATGCCATAGTCTTCCGGGCTAAGGTCGCCGCCTTCGGCATACCAGTAGGGCTGGTTGATATGCACGACGCCGGGTATCGGCAGGTTGCCCTGCTCGTGCATCCATTTCATGCCGCCCAGCGAGGCACCCGCAACCGTTGACCCGTGATAGCCGTTCTTGCGGGCGATCACGATGGTCTTCTCTTCCTTGCCAAGAGCCTTCCAGTAGACCCGAGCCATGCGGAACCAGGTGTCAGAAGCCTCCGAGCCCGAATTGGTGAAGAAGACGTGATTGAGCGACGGGCCCGTCTTGGACGCTATCTTCTGCGCCAGCAGCGTGGACGGCGGGGTCGTCGTGCCAAAGAAAAGGTTGTAGTAGGGCAGTTCCTGCATCTGCGCATAGGCGGCATCGGCAATCGACTTTCGGCCGTATCCCACATTCACGCACCACAGCCCGGCAAAGGCATCGAGATACTGCTTGCCGTTCGAATCGAAGATATGAACGCCCTCAGCGCGGCTGATCACCTTCGTGCCCGATGCATTCAGCTTGCCCATGTCGGAGAAGGGGTGAAGGTGGTGGGCGGCATCAATGGCGGCAAGATTCGAAAGGGCTGCGTTCGGCATGGCTCATTCCCTGGAACGCGCCGGGTCCGGGGTGGCGGCGGCGCCATCCACCCGGTGGATCATCGGCGCTTGGCTGATTGAAAGGCACGAGGTAATCGGCTACGAACATGACGTTCCCACAGGCATTTGGCAAGGCCGCGACAGACGCTCGCGGCGCGACCAAATGGCCTTTCACCGACCGACAGAAAGCCGCCTTCCATGAGCCCTGACGCCAAGCCGAGCACCGACGCGCAAGCGGATACCAGCGCGCGCATCGAGGTGCTGCTGGTGGGCATGAATGGCGACCTGCGCGGCAAGATGATCCCCATAAAGGCCGAGGACAAGGTGTGGAAAAACACCGTGCGCCTGCCGGCCTCGACCCAGTCGCTCGATATCTGGGGCGACGACAATGACGACATCACGCGCATCTCCCTGACGCTGGGTGATCCCGACGGCATCTGCGTGCCGCACAAGCCGTCGCTGACCACGCTGCCCTGGGGACCCAAGGGCTCGAAGCAGGTGCTGGCGACCATGCACACGCTCGACGGCGAGCCGCATTACGTCTGCCCGCGCGCTATCCTCGCGAACGTCATGAAGCGCTATGACGATCTGGGGCTCACACCCGTGGTCGCGACCGAGCTTGAATTCTACCTTATGGAGCCGGATTTCCGCGAAACGGGCCGGCCCATGCCGCCCAAGGCGCTTGTGATGAACGGCGAGGTCGAGGGCTTCCAGCTCTACGACATGCGCGCCACGGCGGCGATGGAAGACTATCTCGAGACTGTCAGGCAGTATTGCGATCACATGGGCCTGCCGGCGGACGCCACCACGGCGGAATTCGGTCCCGGCCAGTTCGAGGTGAACCTGCTGCACAAGCCGGATGCCATGGCGGCCGCCGATGACTGCATCTACCTGAAGCGGGTGGTGGATTTTGCCGCCCGGCGACACGGCCTCAAGGCCACATGCATGGCCAAGCCCTATGGCGACCAGGCGGGATCGGGCCTTCATGTCCATGCCAGCATCATCGACCGGCAGGGCCGCAATATCCTCGACGCTAGGGGTGGCGATCCGGTGAAGCTCAAGTCGATCACGGCAGGCATGCTGCAGACCATGCAGGATGCCCAGTTGATCTTCGCGCCCTTCGCCAATTCCTATCGCCGCTTCCAGCCGGGATCGTTTGCCCCTGACAAGGTGGACTGGGGTTTTGGCAATCGCGGCACTGCCGTGCGCATTCCCGACAAGGATGGCCCTGCCGCACGCGTCGAACATCGGGTCGCCGGCGCGGATGCCAATCCGCATCTGCTGCTCGCGGCAATCCTCGGCGGCATTCTACTCGGCCTCGAACAGGATCTGGATCCCGGCCCCGTCACCACGCCCGACAGCGCGCCGGAAAACCCGGCCATGCTGACGCATGATTTCCTGACGGCCGTGGACCGCTTCCGCGCCTCGGCATTCATCGGCGACATCTTCGGTGCGGAATATCAACGCATCTATGGCGACACGAAGCGCAAGGAGGCCATCACCTTCCTGCGCACCGTTTCCAGCTTCGACTACCAGACCTATCTGCCGCGAATCTGATCGGCTCAGGCGGCGTTCGAGGCGACGGCTGACGTTGACAGCGGCTCCACCGCCAGCACCTTCAATTCGCCGGGATGCACCTTGACTTCGACGTCCCGGGGCATGCGCAGAAGCTCTCCGTCGACCACGCAGGCGGCACCCTTGCGGTGCTTCGGGAAATGCAATTTGACCATGCGTGCCGTCGATGCCGTGACGGCCTGGTTTTCCTTCATGCGGCCGCGCAGGATATCGAAGGTCAACCGCGCAACGCCCGAGGGTGTGAGGGAATCGGCGAGATAGACGCCGAGCTGGCCGGTGGTGATATCGTCGGCGACCAGCAGGGGATTGGCGCCGAAAGGGTTGTTGGAGACCGAAATCGCCGAGACATGCCGATGCTCGTTGCGACCGTCGCCATCCATGTCATAAACCACGTCGAAATCAGGCGGATTGAACATCACGCCAAGGGCTGCCCGCGTATTCGCGCTGATCTTTCCGAGCCTCGAGCCATAGGTCATCGCGTCGCGCATGCGCACCATGCGCGCATGCAGGCCGGCGGAGAATTGATGCACGAAGGGGCGACCGTTGACAGTGCCGATATCGACAGACTGAACCGAGCTGGCTGCCAGCGCGTCCAGAACCTTCCAGATATCAAGCGGCAGCTTAAGGGAGCGGGAGAACAGGTTCATTGTCCCGGCCGGCACCACGCCGAGCGGAATTCCAGCCTTCCAGGCGACCCCGGCGGCGGCCGAAATCGTTCCATCGCCACCACCGGCGATCAGGCCCTCGACGCCAGTTTCGCCTGCAGCGCGCTCCAGCTCGGACATGATGTCCTGTCCTGATGAGACGGTGCATTTGAGGTCATGGCCGGCCTTGGAGAAGATCTCCGTCGCCTCGGCGCAGTAGCGCTCCATGTCGGTGGTCTTGAAGGTGCCGCCATCCCTGTTGAAAACTGCCCTGAGTTTCATCCTAGCGCTTCCTCTTGCCGCATGAGCGGTCTTCCATGAAGCCGCGGCGCTCATCAACGCGGTCAGGGCGAATTTGTTTCTCCAAAAGATGGGTAGCAATCGACCCAATACAACGCTGCGGCCGCAATCACCCTTTACCGCACCGCACAAATCCGTGATAATCGTCAAACACGACAGGATCATGGTCTGCTTTACTTCTTGTGCGGACCTTGCCCCTCCTCCCCATTTCAGGCGCGCCATCGCTTCCCAGGCAGCCGTCTTCAGGTATCTTCATGACCGATAGCACATGTCTTTCCGTTTCGTCCGCCGGGCGCTCCGCTGATGCTGACCGCACCACGGCTCTGACACCCACGACCGTGCTGCTGATCGAGATCGCGCTCGCTGCCGGGGGCTTTGGCATCGGCACCGGCGAATTCGCGATCATGGGCCTGCTGCCCGAGGTGGCGGCGACCTATGGCGTGGATGTACCTCTGGCCGGACAGGTGATCACGGCTTATGCGCTCGGCGTCGTGGTCGGTGCGCCCATCATTGCCGTCCTGGCCGCCAAGGCATCGCGTCGCGTGCTGCTGTTGCTGCTCATGGGCCTGTTCGCCATCGGCAATATCGCCAGCGCCATGGCACCGGATTTCTGGTCGTTTACCGCCCTGCGTTTCGTCACCGGCCTTCCCCACGGCGCCTATTTCGGCGTGGCGGCGCTGGTGGCGGCCTCCATGGTGCCGTTGCATAAGCGCGCACGTGCGGTGGGCCGCGTGATGCTTGGCTTGACCATCGCCACCCTGATCGGCACGCCGGTTGCGACCTTCCTCGGGCAGATCATGAGCTGGAGGGCCGCCTTCGGCCTGGTCGGCGGCATCGGCATGCTGACTGTGCTGCTGATTGCGCTCTATCTGCCCCAGGACAAGGTCCAGGAAGGGGCCAGCATTCGCCGCGAGCTTGGCGCTTTCACCCGCATCCAGGTCTGGTTGACCCTTGCGGTCGCAGCGGTCGGTTTCGGCGGCATGTTCGCGATCTTCAGCTATATCGCCAAGACGACGACCGATGTCGCGGGCCTGCCGACGAGCATGGTGGCCGTGGTGCTGGCGCTGTTCGGCATCGGCATGAATGTCGGAAATGTGGTGGGCAGCCGCATGGCCGACTACTCCCTAAAGGGCACCATCGGCGGCATGCTGGCCTTCAACGTGGTGCTGATGGCGATCTTCTCGCTGACGGCGCATGATCCCGTCATGCTGTGCATCTGCGTATTCCTGACAGGCTGCGGCTTTGCCGCCTGCCCTGCCGTGCAGACCCGACTGATGGATGTTGCCGCCGATGCCCAGACGCTGGCGGCCGCATCCAACCACTCGGCCTTCAACATCGCCAATGCGCTGGGCGCCTGGCTGGGCGCCGTGGTCATTTCGGCGGGATATGGCTATGCGGCGACCGGCTTCGTGGGATCCGCCTTGTCGCTGCTCGGCCTCGTAGTTTTCGGCCTCTCGGTGATGATCGAGAGGCGCGATCCGGCAATCGCCTGATCAGGCTGCCGAGCGTCGGCGCTCTGCTTCCAAAGCCTCGGCGTCACCCTCGGACTGTTCCGATGGCGTGCTGGCCCTGAGATCCTCGGGCGAGAGCACGTGTTTTACCCCGTCGCGGCAGACCACATGCGTCGATCCCCAGGCGGCAAGCGCCGTGATGACCGGCTCCAGACTGAGCCCAAGCGCCGTCAAGGTGTAGTCGACGCGCGGCGGAACCACGGCAAAGACCGTGCGAGACACGATCCCGGACTCTTCCAGTTCCCGCAACTGCTTGGTCAGCATACGCTGCGTCACCGACGGCAGCCTTCGCTTCAGCTCATTAAAGCGCAAGGTGCCCTCGGTCAGCAGGTGGAAGAGGATCACGCCTTTCCACTTGCCATCGAGAAAGCTCAAGGTCGACTCGACGGGGCAGCCGGGAAAATTGCTGTTCAACTTGGCGCGCGCACGGGACATCTTCGGTATCCTTTTTGATACTGGCTATCATTTCTGTCGCTACAAACAGAATTTGTGCATTCTTGCGAATGGATTTTATATGGCCCAGATGAGGAGAGTGCAAATCACTCACGGGAGATCGCCTATGCGTGCCATCGGATACCAGACCCCCCAGCCGATCACGGCTGATACATCCCTTCTCGACATCGAACTGCCCATGCCGACGCCTGGAGGACATGACCTACTGGTGGAAATAAAGGCGGTTTCCGTCAACCCCGTCGATACCAAGGTCCGTTCGGGCGCAGTGCCTGAGCCGGGGCAATACCGCATCCTGGGCTATGATGCGGCCGGCGTGGTCAAGGCTGTCGGCGAGGCTGTCACCCTGTTCAAGCCAGGCGACGAGGTGTTTTATGCCGGCGCCATCAATCGCCCCGGCACCAACAGCGAGTTTCATCTGGTTGACGAGCGGATTGTCGGGGCCAAGCCCAAGAGCATCGGGTTCGCCGAGGCCGCAGCCCTGCCGTTGACGGCCATTACCGCCTATGAAGCGCTGTTTGATCGCTTGAAGGTTCAAGACAAGGTGCCCGGCACACAGCATGCGATCCTGATCACCGGTGGCGCCGGCGGCGTGGGCTCCATCGCCATACAACTGGCGAAAGCCTTGACCGACCTCACGGTCATCGCCACGGCGTCACGGCCGGAGACGGCCGAATGGGCCAAGGCACTTGGCGCCGACCATGTCATCGACCACACGAAGCCGCTTGCGGCCGAGTATGCGGCGCTCGGCATCGGCGCGCCGGCCTTCGTGTTCTCGGTCACCCATAGCGGCCAACACAGACTGGACATCGCGCAGCTCATTGCGCCGCAGGGACGCGTCTGCATCATTGATGACCCAAAGGGCGGGTTCGACATCATACCCTTCAAGGGCAAGGCCGTCTCGATCCATTGGGAGATGATGTTCGCCCGCGCCGTCCACCAGACCGCCGATATCATCGAGCAGCACAAGTTGCTGACCCATGTCTCTGAACTGGTGGATGCCGGACGCATCAAGACGACGCTGACCGAGACCCTCGGCAAGATCAATGCCGAGACCCTGAAGAAGGCCCATGCCCTGATCGAGAGCAACCGCACGCGCGGCAAGATCGTGCTGGAAGGGTTTTGATCCGTTCGGGGCCTGCTGTCGAGCAGGCCCCGCTCTAACAGTTCGAAGCTCATTCCTGCGAGGCAGGAAGCTTCAATGGCCCTGCGGTTTTCACGCTGCGGATCGCGAAGTTGGACTGGATGTCCGTGACATGGGGCAGCACCAGCAGCCGGTCGGTCAAAAGGGCTTCATAGGCCGCGAGATTTTCGACGACGACTTCGGCCATGAAGTCAGACTGGCCCGAAATCATGTAGCAGGACACGACCTCCGGGATTGCCTGCAGCGCCTGTTGAAACTCATGCGCATGGTCGCGGGTATGATGCGCAACCTTGAAGGCAATGAAGACCGTCAGTTCCAGGCCCGCCGCGCGGCGATCGATATCGGCGCGGTAGCCGCGGATGATGCCTGCGTCTTCCAGCATGCGCACGCGGCGCAGGCACGGCGACGGCGACAGGCCGATCTTGTCCGCCAGTTCCACATTGGTAGCACGGGCATTGTCCTGCAGCGCGTTGAGGATCGCGCGGTCAAACTTGTCGAGTTTTGGCATAAATAAACTGCCAGCGATCACGAACATCACTTTTCTGCCAATATGCTAGAAAATCCCGGCAGAAATAGCAAGGACAGGAAGGCTGCATTCGGGCTAGATTGAGGTCTGCCCCTCGACCGGAGATGCTGCCATGGCTGACACAAGCGTCCAACTGAAGCCCGAGCTGTCTGCCGGCTTGGGTGCTGCCTCAGCATTGTCGGTCGTGCTGATCTGGGCTGCATGGCTCGTCTCCACGCGGCATAGCGTCGGCACATCGTTGACGGCGCTTGATCTCAGCCTGTTGCGCTATGGCATTCCCGCCATCCTGCTGGCTCCCTATTGGCTGCGGACGGGCCTGTGGCCAAAGGGAACGCCAAAGCTGCCGCTGATCTTCATGGTGCTCGGATCCGGTGCACCGTTTTTCCAGGTGGTCGGCTTTGGCATGAAGGCAACGCCGGCATCGGCCGCAGGCGTTCTGCTGCCTGGCGTCATGCCGCTGATGACGGCGATCATCGGCATCGTGCTGCTGGGCGAAAGGCCCGACCGAATGCGCATCCTTGGCATGGTCGCAATCTTTGCCGGCGGGGCGACGCTGCTGATCCACAATCTCTCGACGGGCGGCGACCTGACCTGGGTCAGCTATGTGATCCTGCCGCTTGGGGCGACGCTTTGGGCGATCTACACTCATGCCTTTCGCCGCTCAGGCTTGTCTGCCTTTGAAGGCGGGGCGCTGATCTGCGTCTGGTCAACGCTTCTCAACCTCGCATTCCTGCCTTTCATCGGCAGCCATCTGCTTGAGGTGCCGGGCGCCGAACTCGGCCTCCAGGTGCTGACGCAGGGCATCCTCTCAGGCCTTGTCGCCACCCTGCTCTATGGCGCCGCTGTGCGTAGCCTTGGTGGCACCAAGGCAGCCGCCTACACCGCGGTGACGCCGGCGGCTGCGGCATTCGGCGGCGCGATTTTTCTCGGCGAATCCTTGGCCGTGGCCACCATCGCAGCCGCGCTGATCACCGGCGTCGGCGTGCTGCTCTCCACCGGGCTTCTCTCACGGCGGTCTTAAAAGCAGCGCACCTACAGCAGGTCGCGTTGTTTCGGATTCATGCGGCCTGCTGTAGATTTTTGCTTTCGCATGTCTTTGTCCCAAAACCGGTGCCCACTTTTGGGAGACATACTTTAGCGCCCCTGCCGCATGCCGATCAAAACGCCCGCCAAGGCCAGCCCGCCGCCGACGAAATGGAAGCTTTCCAGCCGTTCGCCAAGAATGGCCCAGGCGAGAACAACGACTATCAGCGGCAAGAGGTTAATGATCACCGAGGAGCGCGCTGCACCCAGCGTGCGGATCGACAGCATCCAGCAATAGGGCGCTAGCAGCGATGTCGGTATCGCCGCGTAGAGAACCAAGGGCAGATTGTCCGCCGTGATCGGGCTGATATTGCTGAACAGCCAGATCGGCAGAAGCAGGAGCGTGGCAAAGGCGATCTGCCACCACAATTGCTGCGACATGGAGAGCGGCAGCGACCAGCGCTTCAGCAACACGCCGTAAAGCGAATTGGCAAGCACCGCCAGCAACATCAGGGCGTCGCCCACATGCAGGCCGCCGGAGAGCAGCAAGGTCGGATCGCCGCGTGCGATCAGATAGGCGACACCGACCAGCGAGAGGACGCCGCCGATGAGGCGCGGTGCAGTCAGCCGCTCCGCCGCAAAGGCCGAGGCAAACAAAGTTGAAATCAACGGCATCAGGGCTGCGATCAGGCCCATGTTGATCGCGGTCGTGGTCTTTGCCGCCTCATAGGCGATGCTCTGGTAGACCACCATGCCCAGCATGCCGAGCACAAACAGCTTTTGCCAATGCTGCAGTCCCAGGGCCCGGTTGCGCCAGAGGCCCACTGCCACAAAGGGCGTGAGTAGAATGAGAGCAATCAGCCAACGGTAGAAGGAAATGGACGCCGGCTCGATCACGCCGGCCGAGGCCTTGGTCACGATGGTATTGCCCGACCAGATGAAGATCGTCAGCAGCGGCAACAGCCACGCGGCAGGATCCAGGTTCTGCCTTTCTGTCGTGTCCGCCTGTACCGCCATTAATTGTCACCTTCATTCGCCATGGGTCGGTGCCCGTCTTGCGCACAGGATCTAGCAGATGGCCCGATCTCATCATATAACGAATATCGGACAAATCTTTGCGGAGATCAGTCATGGCCGAGGTCATTTATGGCGATATCGATGGTGATCCGCCGCAGCCGATCTCCTTTCGCACCGTGCATTACCGGGCCGGCACCGTGTTTCCACCGCGTCGCCAGATCTGGGGCGAGTTGAACTATGCGCTGCAGGGGGTGGCGGAAATCAACATCGAAGGCGTGCGCTTCTTGTCGCCGCCGCATTATGCCATCTGGATTCCGCCAGGCTTTGTCCATGATGCCGTCACGCGGCAGGATATCCGTTATGCGACGAGCTATATCGCCGCAGACCTGTGCGCCGATCTGCCGTCGCGACCAAGCACGCTTTCGCTTAGTCCCTTGCTGAAGGCGATCCTCGCGGATTTCGACCGGCGTGGCGTGCGGCAGCCCACCTCGCCGGAGGATATGCGACTGGCCATGGTGCTCGTCGACCAGATCCGGGCCGCTCCGGCCTTCGAGCAATATCTGCCGGCGACGGATGACGAACTGCTGGAACCAGTCCTGAAACAGCTTCAGGCCGACCCGGGCGACAAACGCTCCCTGGCGGAATGGGCGCGGTGGGCGGGCACGACGGAACGCACGCTGTCGAGGCGATGCCAGCAGGAACTGGGCCTGTCCTTCAACGACTGGCGCCTGCGGCTGAGGCTGCTCACAGCGCTGACGCTGATCGAGGAGGGAGAAAACATCCATCGCGTGGCGGAACGGCTTGGCTATGCCAACGCTTCAGCCTTCATCGCCATGTTCCGGCGGCTCACCGGGCAAAGCCCGGCGGGCCTCAGGCGGTGACAGGTCTCAGGCCTGCAACACGATGACCTTGCCGCCAACCTTCACCCGCTCGTACAGATCGATGACGTCATGGTTCATCATGCGCACGCAGCCGGACGACATGGCAAGCCCGATGGATTGCGGCTGGTTGGTGCCATGGATGCGGAACATGGTGTCATTGCCACCGCGATAGAGATAGATGGCGCGGGCGCCGAGCGGGTTGTTCGGGCCGCCGGGAACGCCGCCGGCATATTTCATATTCTTCTCGGGATTGGTGCGCAGCATGTTGGGCGACGGCGTCCAGTTCGGCCACTCGGCCTTGCGACCGATATAGGCCTGGCCGGCCAGCGCATAGCCGTTGCGGCCGACGCCGACACCGTAGCGGATCGCACGACCATTCCCGAGAATGTAATAGGCGCGACGGGCTGGCGTATCGACCACAACAGTGCCGGCGTCGTATTTGGTCTCGTAGGCCACTTCTGTGCGGCGCAGTTCCGGCTTGATCTTTTCAAGCGGAACTCTCTTCAGGGGAAATTCTTCGTCGGGACGATCGCCATAATCCGCCTGCTGGCTCGGCATGGATTGGCAGCCAGCCAACAGGAGAGGCAGGCCGATCAGCAAACTGCGGCGAGAAATCGTCATGGGGATGTCCTTAATGTGTCATCAGTTGATGCAAACTAAGGAAATCATGGTTAATCAACGGTTAAATCGCCAGCGACAAAGATTAATTTGTTGCCATCGCCCCGTGCTATTATTGGGTATGTTCAGGCCCATCGCGAAACCGATATGTTCGGCAGCCAGGACAGGTGACAGGAGTTTCTGATGACCGGGCTGACAGGAACAGGACCTTTTCGGGCGCAGACAATCGAATTGTTCTTCGATCTAGTCTTCGTTTTCACCATTACGCAGATCACCCACCTCGTTGAACATGCGCATGGCGCGGTGGATTACCTCTACGCGCTGGCCGTGCTGACGCTGATCTGGTGGATGTATGGCGGATATATCTGGCTCACCAACCATGCCCACACGCCAAGGTCCATGCGGGTCGTTTTGGTCGCCGCCATGGCAGGTTTTCTGGTGATGGCATTGGCGGTGCCGGAAAGCAGCGGCGAGGGACGGCTCGTCTTTGGGCTCGCCTACCTCGCGATCGTGCTGCTCCATTTCGGCGCGTTCTGCTGGCAAGGTGGTAAACCGGCCGCGCATGCAATGCTGCGCATCCTGCCCTTCAATATCGCGGCCGCTGCGCTCGTCATCGTTTCCGGGATGATGGAAAGCAATTGGTCATGGCTGTTGCTGCTGTCGCCGGCTGCGCTCTACATCATCGTCAGCACGTTCAACACCGGCGAAGGCTTTGCCCTTGATGCCGGCCATTTCGTGGAGCGACACGGGCTGCTGCTGATCATCGTCCTCGGCGAAATCATCATTGCCGTGGGAAGCGGATTTGGCTTTGTACCTATCCACGCTTCCGATTTTGCGGTGTTGCTCCTGTCCGTGGCCCTGGTGGCCGCGCTGTGGTGGAGCTATTTCGACCGGGATGACGAAGCGGCGGAACATCGGATGCTGGAGGCGGACAATCGCCGGCGCACGCGCATTGCGCTCTTCGGCTTCAACGGCGCCCACCTCTTCATGATCGCCGGCCTTATTCTGGTGGCTGCGGGGCTGAAGGCAGGCATCGGTGCGTTTTTGTCGATCGATGGAGCTGGACATGGGGAGCCGGTCGCCCACGGAACCGAAGTGGTCCTTCTCTATGGGCTCTCGCTCTATCTCGCTGCTGACGCAACATTTCGCGCTATCCTCCGACTTGATGTCGTCTGGACAAGGCTAATCGCGGCTGCCGTCTGCCTCGCTCTTGCTCTGTTGGTTCCGTCCCTGCATGGCTTGCTTCTTCTTGGGCTCTCGCTGGCCCTTCTTCTCGTCATGCTGGCCTTCGAGGCGATCAGACCTTCACACAGCGCGACCAGAGGCGAAACGTCGAGAGCGTAGCCCAATCGGCATTTGCGTCCAACTCTGTCTCTGGATCAGCTATCTCGCGTCAGACCTTAACGCTGCCAGAGCTTTCCGCCGGAGGAGGTTGATGGAAGTGTCCGGAACCTGCGAGCCTTGCCATCAATTGTCGCAACGCCTTGTCGATCCGCTGGTCCCCCAGAGCATCAGGATCATTGGCGGCAATATCAACTACGGCCTTCGCCAGCTGATCTCGGCGCCTGTCATCCCCGGTGAAATCGGAAGCCGCGGTCATCAGGAAAGACCCGAGCGCCGGATCGTGTGCAATCGTCATGTGAGATGGATGTCCCATCATAAATGCCCTACTAAACTGCAGGCCAGAGCACATACGATCTCCCAGCCACCAGCGCCTACATATTCGGTTGCTGGTGATGGAAATTAACATATAGCAAATTTAGCTGGTGGTCACCCCCTTTCACGCGGGAGTGACCATAAGCAGCAGTTGCTGACATAGGCAAAGACGGCCTTCGCCACATCCTCTGACGCTGGTCCGTGCGGTCCGGCATCCGAATATTACATATTCGGATAGACCGGCCCTTCGCCGCTTCTTCTGGCGGGGGTCCGTGCGGTCCGGCTTCCGAATATTACATATTCGGATAGACCGGCCCTTCGCCACATCTTTTGGCGGGGGTCCGTGCGGTCCGGCATCCGAATATTACATATTCGGATAGACCGGCCCTTCGCCCCCTTGTGGCGGCACCCAGTTGATATTCTGGTTGGGGTCCTTGATGTCGCAGGTCTTGCAGTGGACGCAGTTCTGCGCGTTGATGACGTAGACTTCCTCGCCATCCTTCTCTACCCACTCATAAACCCCCGCCGGACAGTAGCGGGTCGACGGGCCGGCATAGACGCCGAGTTCCGAGCGCTTCTGCAGGTCCATATCCCTCACCTTGAGGTGAACCGGCTGGTCTTCCTCATGGTTGGTGTTGGACAGGAAGACCGAGGACAGGCGGTCGAACGTCAAGACACCATCCGGTTTGGGGTAGTCGATCTTCTTGTGCTGGGCCGCCGGCTCGAGCGATTGCGCATCGGTCTTGCCGTGCTTCAGCGTTCCGAACAGCGAGAAGCCAAGAAGCTGGTTGGTCCACATGTCCAAACCGCCGAGGCTAATGCCAATCAGGGTGCCGAACTTGGACCACAACGGCTTGACGTTGCGCACGCGCTTCAGGTCCTTGCCGATATCGGTGGCGCGCCATTCGGTTTCGATCTCGATCGGCTCGTCATTGGCGCGGCCCGCGGCAATTGCTGCCGCAATCTTGTCGGCCGCCAGCATGCCCGACAGCACGGCATTGTGGCTGCCCTTGATGCGCGGCACGTTGACGAGGCCGGCGGAACAGCCGATCAGCGCCCCACCGGGGAAGGAGAGTTTCGGTACGGACTGATATCCGCCTTCCGTGATGGCGCGAGCACCATAGGACAGGCGCTTGCCACCCTCGAAGGTCTTGGCGATCGCCGGATGCGTCTTAAAGCGCTGGAATTCCTCGAACGGATAGAGATAGGGATTCTTGTAGTTCAGGTGCACGACGAAACCGACGGCCACCATATTGTCTTCGAGGTGATAGAGGAACGAGCCGCCGCCGGCAGACAGTCCAAGCGGCCAGCCGAAGGAGTGCTGAACCAGGCCAGGCTTGTGGTTCTCAGGCTTGACCTGCCACAGCTCCTTCAGCCCGATGCCGTATTTCTGGACATCGCGATCCTTCTGCAAGTCGAACTTGGCGATGAGCTGCTTGGCAAGCGAACCGCGCACGCCCTCGCCGATCAGCACATATTTGCCCCGCAGTTCCATGCCGCGCGTATAAGCCGGGCCCGGCTCGCCGTTCTTCTCGATGCCCATGTCGCCGGTGGCGACGCCAACCACGGCGCCCTGCTCGTTGTACAACACCTCGGTCGCGGCAAAACCGGGATAGATTTCCACGCCGAGCGCTTCGGCATGGCCGGCGAGCCAGCGACAGACATTGCCCAGCGACACAATGTAATTGCCGTGGTTGTTCATCAGCGGCGGCATCATGACATTGGGCAGGCGGATCGAGCCGGCCGGCCCTAGGAACAGGAACTGGTCGTCCGTCACCTCCGTCTTGAACGGATGGTCCGCCTCCTCGCGCCAGCCGGGCAGAAGCCGATCGATCCCGACAGGATCGACCACGGCGCCCGACAGGATATGCGCGCCGACTTCCGAGCCTTTTTCAAGGACGACGACGGTGAGGTCGGGATTGGCCTGCTTCAGCCTGATCGCAGCGGACAGGCCGGCAGGCCCCGCGCCGACGATCACCACGTCGAATTCCATGCTTTCGCGTTCGGGCAGTTCCATCTCAGTGCTCACAGTCAGTCCTCCGCGCGGCCATCTCATCAATCCGGCTTCTTCATTGTCAAATGACGGCCCCCTTGTCGAGCCATGGCGCGACAAGCCGTGGCGCGATTTTTCAGCCAGATGACATGAGGAGAAAGAATATCTGACGTTTACGTTTACGTCAAATTATCGGCAAACGAAAATCGGCCTTCGCTCCGGGGCCAGCCTAGTGAAACCTAGGGCGTGCCACAAACAAGACCTGTGAATGGCCGAGAACGAAGTTGCGGGTAGATGCTGAACAGCCTTCCCCCGCCCCCGCCCCCTTGATAGGTTCGCGCCAACGCAATCATCAGGAAGGACTGCATCCATGGATCTCGGCATTTCGGGCAAACGCGCACTCGTGCTCGCGTCTTCGCGAGGATTGGGCCTCGGCATTGCCAATGCGCTGGCGGCGGAAGGATGCCATGTGCTTTTGTGCGGACGAAGCACCGACAAGCTCAAGGCCAATTGTGACGCCATCAATGCCGCCGGCAAGGGCAAGGCGGATTTTGTCGAAGCCGATCTCGCTGATGCCAATTTCGTCGAGACCATGGTGCATGCGGTCCATGACAAGCTTGGCGGCATCGATATCCTCGTCAACAACACCGGTGGTCCGACGCCCGGCACGGCAGAGGACATGACTGCGGAGAAGCTCTACAACTTCTTCCAGTCGATGGTGGTGCGGGTGATCACGCTCACCAACACGCTGCTGCCGCTGATGAAGACGCAAGGCTTTGGCCGCATCGTCACCGTTGCCTCCTCCGGCGTCATCGAACCGATCGGGAATCTCGCCCTGTCCAACACCTTGCGCGGCGCCCTGGTGGGCTGGAACAAGACGCTGGCGACGGAGATCGCCTCCTATGGCGTCACCGCCAACCTGATCCTGCCCGGCCGCATCCACACCGACCGGATCGACGAGCTGGATGGCGCCAATGCGGCGAAGGCCGGCAAGAGCGTCGAGGAGGTCCGCGCCGCCTCGATCAAGACCATTCCCGCAGGGCGCCTCGGCAAAGTCGAGGAGTTCGGCGCGGCAGCGGCCTTCCTGTGCTCGCAGCAGGCAAGCTACATCACCGGCACCATGCTGCGGGTGGATGGCGGCGCCGCCAAGTCGCTCTGATGAGATTTGGCAGCGCGGCGATCCGATCGGATTGTCGCGCTGCCGGTTCTGGTTCGGAACCGCCAGCTGCAATACAGGCCGGCACAATTTTGGAGGTTCGCATGAAGATGAGACTGAGATCAGCCCTGACCTTCTGCGGCTTTCTGTTCCTGCTGCTCGGCCTTGTCTGGATGGCGCAGGGTAGCGGCCTGTTTCCCTATCCCGCGTCCAGCTTCATGATCAACCAGACGCCCTGGATTACCCGCGGGGCGATCTTCGCCGCTTTCGGCTTGGCCCTGGTCCTGGTCTCGCGGCGGCTGCTCAAGTAGCCGCGTGAGGCGGTCGCAATCCCCTTGCCTTCAGCGCCCTGCCATGGCATGAGGCGCGCTCTTCGTTGCGGGCGCGCATTCGCGCCCCTTTCGCATCCGGGCTTCCCGGTTCTGACATCCTTTGAATAACCTATGAGGAGCGGCGGTCATGGCTGAAGCGCTGGGGCTTGATTTCGGCACGACAAACACGGTCCTCGCGATGGCCAACAGTGCCGACGACACCCATTCGATCGCATTCACATCGAGTGCCGGCACGACTGACAGCATGCGCACCGCGCTCTCCTTCATGAAGGATGCGCAACTCGGCGTGCGTGCGCTGAAGGTGGAGGCAGGCCAGGCGGCCATCCGCCAGTTCATCGATCATCCCGGCGAATGCCGCTTCCTGCAGTCGATCAAGACCTTTGCCGCCTCGCCGCTGTTCCAGGGCACGATCGTGCATGCCCGTCGCTTCCAGTATGAAGACCTGATGGAGGTCTTCCTCAAGCGGCTTGAAGCCTATGCCGGAGACGGCTGGCCGACAACGGCCAAGCGCGTGGTGGCCGGGCGGCCCGTGCATTTCGCCGGCGCCAATCCCGACCCAGAATTAGCGATGAAGCGCTACAATGAGGCGCTGACCCGCTTTGGCCTGCCGGAAATCCATTATGTCTACGAACCCGTTGCCGCTGCCTTCTATTTCGCCAGGCAGTTGAAGCGAGATGCGACCGTTCTCGTGGCCGACTTCGGCGGCGGCACGACGGACTATTCGCTGATCCGGTTCTCCACGGAAGGCGGTCGCGTCTCTGCCGAGCCCGTCGGCCATTCGGGTGTCGGCATCGCCGGCGACCAGTTCGACGCCCGCATCATCGAGCATGTGGTGGCGCCTGAGATCGGCAAGGGGTCCAAGTTCAAGAGCTTCGACAAGATCCTCGACGTGCCCAGCAACTACTACATCAGCTTCGCGCGCTGGAACCAGCTCTCGGTCTTCAAGACATCGAAGGAATATGCCGACCTGCAGTCGCTTGTCGGCCAGGCGCTGGAGCCGGAGAAGCTGGAGCGCTTCATCGACCTGATCGAGCATGACGAGGGCTATCCGCTCTACCAGGCGGTCTCGGCGACGAAAATGGCGCTGTCCGCGCAGGAGGAAGCGGAATTCCGCTTCAGCCCGCTGGGCAAAGCCGGCGAAAAGACCGTGCGTCGCGCCGATTTCGAGCAATGGATATCGGGCGATCTGGCGCGCATCGAAGAGGCTCTCAACGACATCCTGGCGATGACCAACACGGCAGCGGGCGAGATCGACAAGGTCTTCCTGACCGGCGGCACGTCCTTCGTGCCAGCGGTGCGGCGGATCTTCACCGAACGCTTCGATGCCGACCGCATTGAAAGCGGTGGCGAACTCGTCTCCATCGCCCATGGTCTCGCCCTGATCGGCGAACGCGACGATATCGAGCGCTGGACCGCCTGATGCAGTGACCGAGATTGGGGGGTCAGCCCTCGATCTTGGCCCAGATCGCCGCGATCTGATCCTCGCTCAGGCGCAATTGGAACGGGCCGGTCAGCATCTGCGCTAGGTCGTCGGGTGACGCGATCTCGCGCTCTTCGAACGGGCCGTGCGGGCCGAGTACCCGAAGTGCCCGGTTGCGCAGGGATATGCGACCCTCTGCCATGAGCCGCGTCATCATCAGGGTCGTCGGAAACTGCGACTTCTCCCAGCGCGCGGTGACAAAATTCGCGACCTCGTAATCCGGCGCCGCGACGGGGGCTCGATCGAAGCCGTAGAGCGAGAACCAGCCCTCGCTGGTCTTTCGCTCCAGAATCTCCTCCCCGGTTGCATCATCCCAGCGGATCCTGAAATCGACGCCGGCGACCTCCTGCACGAGGTCATGAATAATAGGCAGCGGTGCGGCCGGGGCAGGTCCGCCGAAACCGGTATCCGAAAGATAGTCTTGGTCCCCAATGCTGACGATGAAGGCATGGTGGCTGCGCGGGCCGCCTTTCGGTGCCCCCATCCGCACCCGCGCCAGCAGAGGGCGGGCCGAAAAGCCGAAATCGTCGAGTGCCAACGCAAACAAGCCATTGAGTTCGAAACAATAGCCGCCACGCCCGCCATGGATCAGTTTCTGCCAAAGCGCGTCGGGATCGAGGTCCGGCACCTTGCCCAGCAGCGGGTCGATATTCTCGAAGGTAATCGCCCGCATCTGTGCCGTCTGCAGCCGGCCAAGTCCCTCCGCGTCTACCGCCGGCTCGGCGCCGGTCAGATCGATCCGCGCCAGATAATCCTTGCGATTGAATGTCATGCCTCTTCTCCTCCGTCGGCTGCCTATGTGCCCGACGGCCGGGATCGGAATCAAGTGCGAGCAGGCGATGTCGATGGCGGATAAACGACAGCCTCGGTCCCATCTTGGGTCTTCCTGTCTTTCCCCACCGGTTCGCATCGGCTAAAGTCGCGCCATGATTTCAGCACAAGACCTTTCCGCAGCCGAGCTGGCAGCCCTGCTGGCATTTCATGCCGATGCCGGCGTGGAATGGCTGTTGTCGGACTTGCCAATCGACCAGCGCGCCCAGTTTGCCGCGGAACGACAAGCCCGCGAGGCCTTGCCGGTCGCCGCAAAGGCTGCCGTGCAGACCACAAGCGAGCGCGAGCGCCCGCAGCGCGCAGCCCCGCCCCCGCCGCGTCCAGCGCTCCCGATCGCGGCGATTCCCGACGAAAACGCCGTTATGGAGGCTCGTTTCGCCGCGGAAAGCGCCCGTACGCTGGCGGAATTGAAGACGGCGATCGAGGCCTTCAACGGTTGCAACCTGAAGACCAGCGCCCGATCCACCGTCTTTTCCGATGGCAATCCGGAGAGCGGGATCATGGTGATCGGTCCCATGCCCTCGGGCGAGGACGACCGCGAAGGCATGCCGTTTTCCGGCCGTGCGGGACAGTTGCTGGATCGCATGCTCGCGGCTATCGGCCTGTCGCGCGAAACCACCTATCTCACCAATATCCTGCCCTGGCGTCCACCGGGAGACAGGCAGCCATCGCTACCGGAGGCCGCGATTTGCCGTCCGTTCGTGGAGCGGCATATCGAGCTCGTCTCACCCCGTGTCGTGCTTCTGCTCGGCAATTACGGCGCGCGCTTCTTCTTTGGCGGCAATGAGACGATCAACAGCCTGCGGGGTCAATGGCGCGAAATCGGCGTCGGCAACAGCACCTATAAGGCCCTTGCCAGCTATCATCCGCAGGACCTTCTGGCGGCTCCCGCGACCAAAGCCCTGGCCTGGCAGGATCTGCTGACCTTCTCTGGCAGCCTCAACGGCTAAAATTTCGTCATTTGTTAAGTTAATATGAAATTAGCCATGCGGTTTGCGCATAGCAGCGCCGCAGTCTTGCGCATTGCGGAATCAATGTTGCACTGCGATATATGCGTCATGTCGTGGAGGGGACCAGATAAGCAAGGAACCAAGACCATGACCCGCAATTTCCGCCCGGTACACAGCAATTTCGAAAGCCTGCGTCTCGCTGCGGTGCCTGTTCGTCCTGGCCAGGGCTATCATCGCTTTGGTTCGGCCACCAATGAACAGTTGAGCGCACGGGTTTATGCCCGTCCCAGCCAGGTCAGCCGCCCCTCGGTCGTATTCGCGGATTTCCAGGAAGTCTGACCGCACCGGCCATTACAGTATCCAGGAGTATCACCATGAGCGCATTGTCCGCCCTCCGCCAGATCCGCGATGCGGTTCACCAGATCGGCTCCGCCGTTAGTGCGTCCGAGGAATATTCCCGCGCAGTGTCACGGCACGCCCGGCATGGCACTGCCTCGCAGGATGCCGGTCGCGATTGGGGCCGCTATATTCCCCTCTGAGATCAAGAGCTTTTGTCTTGGAGTGTCTGGGGGCGCGATTGCGCCCCTTTTCTGTTTTGGCCTGATGGCAACAGCCAGCCTCACGCTGTCCGGCTGCTGAGGCGCTCCATGGGCAATGCCGAAGGGCTGTACTCCCGCTTGGCCCATTCAAAACTGTCGTCGACGATTGCGAACTTCACCGCCTGCCAGCCGCAATACTCGTGAAGATAGTCGCCGGTCAGCCACATGTCCGACTTGCGCTCGCTGTCCTGCCAGACCAAGGAACCCTGATCCATGGCCTTGCGCAGGAGACGCTGAAGATGAGTGCGCGACATCATGAAGTCGTTGGCCATCTGCCGCGCATCGATGCGACCGATGTCAATGCGGTCCTTGTAGACCGCATCGGGCGAAACCCGGATCACGAGTTCATCCATGACCAGCCCCCCGGCTTCGGTCCACAGGAACAGGGCCACACGTGCGGGCGGCTCCCGCCAGCGCACATCGTCGATGCAGCGGTAGGCGATGCGGGGCTGAAGCAGCCGGAACATGCCGGGATTGGCAATGAAATAGGGGCAGCGGTCGCCATTGTCTATCTGATCCAGCGCCGCCAGATTGACAGCAACCCAGCCGAACATCGCGTTGACGCTGACATCGGTTGCCTCGAAGCGGCGCGGGCGCCGTCCTGGCTCCCCCGCGATGCGCAGGAAGCGATAGGTCTGCAACTGGTCGAGATAGTTCAGCACGGTGTTGCGGCTGGCCGCATCCACTGAGAGTATGATGTCCTTCAAGCGCGTCGTCGTCAGGCCGGACGATGGCAGATTGGGATCGTATTCGATGTGGAGCGCAAAGGCTGCCTGCGTCAGCATCCAGCGCTGATGGGATGCCAGCAAACGGGAAAGCCTTGGATTGCCGTCATAACGATTGCGCATCTCCGAAGCCAAAAGCTGCAGAGCGGGAATGAACTTTGGCGACCCTACCAGGTCATCGACTGTCAATGTCACGATCCAGCACCTCCGGTTCCCGGGCAGCAGCAACAGGCTGAGCCGACCCAGACCTCGCGCCGCAGGATACACGACATTTGCAGCACGAAATGCAAAAAGTAATATGTATTAACAAAACTCAAGGCAGGTATATGCAGTTTCATTCAACCATCGTCGCTTGGTAGGCAATGGTTTGAGTTAAGCATTTGTTAGCCACGAAGCAAAGGGCGTGCGCCGCAAAAATCGCCGGAAATAAGGCAGCACGGATCGAAGCGGTTTGAGGGGCAAAAATCGGCGGGCTGCCCGGCTTTGCGGCGCGCCGCGTCGCAATCGACAGCCCACCGGAATAGGATTAAAGGCAGAATCGCCTCAACCAAACCGGAGAGCCCGTTCATGCTGGCCAGTCTCGCCTCGATCGCCACGCTGATGCTGTCCACCCTGCTGATGATGGCCGGTTTCGGGCTCATGCAGTACATGGTGCCGATTCGCTCGCTGGATGAAGGCTGGTCGACGCTGGTGATCTCGATCACCGCCACGGGTTACACCTTCGGCTTCACCATGTCCTGCATCATAACCCCGAAGCTGGTGCAGCGGGTGGGCCATGTCCGGGTGTTCAGCGCGCTTGTCACGCTGCTGACCGTATCGATCCTTCTGTGCTCGCTCGTTGTGGATTGGCGCGCCTGGGTGGTGTTTCGCGGCCTGGCAGGCTTTGCCATTGCCGGCGCCTACCTGATCATCGAGAGCTGGCTGAATGAGCGCGTTACCAACGACAACCGCGGTGCCGTGTTCTCGGTCTACATGATCACCTGCCTGGTGGGCTCCATCGGCGGGCAATATCTGGTGCCGCTGGGTGATCCGACGGGTGCGCAGCTCTTCATTCTCTGCGGCATTATCTTCTCGCTGGCCATTTTCCCGACAGCGCTGTCTACCGCCAAGTCGCCAGCGCCGATCGCCCAGGCCCGCTTCGACCTGATGCGGCTTTATCGCCGGTCGCCGGTCGCCTTCATCGGCTCGCTGCTGTCAGGCGCGCTTTCGGGCACATGGGGCAGTCTCGGCGCCGTCTACACTCAGAATATCGGCATGACGACGGCGCAAGGTGCCACGCTGCTGGCGGCCTTCCTGGCCGGCGGCGCCATCGCCCAGATGCCGATCGGGCGTATTTCCGACAAGATGGACCGCAGGCTGGTGATGGTTGCGGCCGGCTTGTTCGGCGTGGGCGGCTGCGTCATCATGACCGTGTTCTCGATCGACCAGCCGCTCGCGCTCTATGCCGCCGGTTTCGTGGTCGGCATGGTGCTCTACCCGGTCTATGCCCTGAACGTCGCCCATGCCAACGACCTCGCCGCGCCGGACGAATATGTGACCATATCAAGCGCGATCATGATCCTTTACGGCCTGGGAACGGTGTCGGGGCCGCTGATGGCCGGCACGCTGATGGAATGGACCGGCCCGAAAGGGCTTTTGTGGTTCCTCGCCATGAATTTCGGCCTCTATGCATCCTATGCCGGCTGGCGCATGACCCAGCGAGCACCGGAGCGCAGCCAGGTCGGCAGGACCGGTTTTCAGTCCATGCCGATCCCCGTGCAGGGCACCGATCCGGCCAGCGCGCCGAACGCCGCGCTGTCTGACCATGAGCAATCCGGCCCGCACGGACGATAGCGGCCCGATCACCCCTGCGGCGTCGATGCCTTTCGGGCGGCACTGCGTTCCAGTCCGAGCTGATGCTCGCGATAGATGATGAAGATGCCGGCCATGGCCACGATCGCCGTCCCGACGAGGGTTGCGAGCGTGGGTATTTCGCCGAACATCAGATAGGCGATGCCGGAGCCTAGCAGGATGGAGGTGTATTCGAACGGGGCGATGGTCGAAACATCGGCATAGCGATAACATTGGGTGAGGAGAATCTGCCCGAGCCCGCCGAAAAATCCGGCCATTACCAGAAACAGCTTGGCTTCCAGCGATAGCGCTGCCCAGCCGAAGGGCCAGCTGATCAAGGAGAGCAGCGCCGCGATCAGCGAGAAATAGAGGACGATGGTCGCGGTCTTTTCCTCGCGCACCAATTGGCGGACCTGCATCATGGCCGCCGCGCCCAGCACCGCCGAGATCAGCACCGCGCCGGCACCGACGGCCGCGTCGGATTCAAAGCCACCCTCGCGAAATAGCGTGAGCTTCGGCCAGGAAATGATGACCACGCCGACCATGCCGACCAAGACGGCGCTCCAGCGATAGACGCGAACCGGCTCGCCGAGAAAGACGGAGGCGAAGACGACGGCAAACAGCGGCATCGCATAACCGATTGCAATCGCATCCGGCATCGGCAGATGCACGAGCCCGTAGAAGCCGAATGCCATGGCCGTGATGCCGATCACGCCCCGGCGCAGATGGCCGATCGGATTGGCCGTATGAAATGCGGAGCGCAATTCGCTGCGATAGGCCAGGTAGACCACGATCGGCACGATGGCAAAGGCGGAGCGATAAAAGGTGATCTGTCCGGCGGGGATGTCATTGCCGGCGGCCTTGATGCAGGTCTGCATGGCAACGAAGACGGTGACGGACAGGATCTTCAGCACGATGCCCGTCATCGGGCTGGGGGCGGCATTGGACATCAACGACGTTTGGCGGACCGACGAACAGTCCGACACTCTCCTGGGTGGCGACTCTCATTAGCGAGCATCGACCATCGGCCAGCTTACCGACCATGGCAAGCGATAAAGCTGCGACCGCCCAGTGACGGTACCGGAAGTGGTGCAACCTGAACCAAATTTGGTTCGTCGCTCAAGTAACTTTCTAATTTTAACAATCGTTCAGAAATTGATGCCATGATCCAGGCAACATCGCGATTGCCGGTTCTCGGCCTACACCGTCGCGGATACGGGTTGAAGCAGAAGACGATCAGGACAGATTTATGCGAACAGATACCGGCCAGATCGTTCATCTGGCAGACTACCGCCCCACTGATTTCGTGCTGGAACGTGTCGATCTGACCTTCGAGCTTGATCCGACGGAAACCAAGGTGGAAACGCGTATGATCTTCCACCGGCGCGAAGGCGTGGATGCCAGCGCGCCGCTGGTGCTGGACGGGGACGAGTTGTCGTTGTCGGGCCTGCTGTTCGACCAGAACGAAATTCCGGCTGGCCAGTACGATCTCTCGCCGGAACGGCTCGTCATCCGGGACCTGCCCGAGAGCAAACCGTTCGAGATCACGGTCACGACCATCATCAATCCCGAGGCCAACACCCAGTTGATGGGCCTTTACAGGTCCAACGGCATCTATTGCACGCAGTGCGAGGCCGAAGGTTTCCGCCGCATCACCTATTTCCCTGATCGTCCTGACGTGCTGGCGCCGTTCACCGTCAACATCATCGCCGACAAGGAGGCCAATCCGCTCCTCCTGTCGAATGGCAATTTCCTCGGTGGCGCCGGCTATGGCCCGGGCAAGCACTTCGCCGCGTGGTTTGATCCCCATCCCAAGCCGAGCTACCTCTTCGCGCTGGTCGCCGGTGACCTCGGCGTCGTTGAAGACACCTTCGTCACCATGTCGGAGCGCGAAGTCGCGCTGAAGATCTATGTCGAGCATGGCAAGGAGGCGCGCGCCGCCTATGCCATGGATGCCCTCAAACGCTCGATGAAATGGGACGAGGAGGTCTTCGGCCGGGAATATGATCTCGATATCTTCATGATCGTGGCCGTGTCAGACTTCAACATGGGGGCCATGGAAAACAAGGGCCTGAACATCTTCAACGACAAATATGTTCTGGCCGATCCCGAGACCGCGACCGACCAGGACTATGCCAATATCGAGGCGATCATCGCCCACGAATATTTTCACAACTGGACCGGCAACCGGATTACCTGCCGCGACTGGTTCCAGCTCTGCCTGAAGGAAGGCCTGACCGTCTATCGCGACCACGAGTTTTCCGCCGACCAGCGCTCGCGCGCCGTCAAGCGCATTGCCGAGGTGCGGCACCTGCGCTCGGAACAGTTCACCGAGGATTCCGGTCCCCTCGCCCATCCGGTGCGGCCCACCTCCTATCGCGAAATCAACAATTTCTATACGACGACTGTCTACGAAAAGGGCTCCGAGGTTACCCGCATGATCGCCACCATCCTCGGTGGCGAACTGTTCAAGAAGGGCATGGACCTCTATTTCGAACGCCATGACGGCGATGCCGCCACCGTCGAGGATTTCGTGAAATGCTTCGAGGATGCGAGTGGCCGCGACCTCAAGCAGTTCTCGCTCTGGTATCATCAGGCTGGCACGCCACAGATCACCGTGTCCTCCGCCTTTGACGCTGCCACCGGCACGCTGACGCTCTCGCTCGACCAGATGGTTCCGGCGACACCGGGGCAGACCTCCAAGGAGCCGATGCATATCCCGTTGAAGACGGGCCTTCTGCTGGAAGACGGCACCATCGTCACCCCGTCCGCCGTCACCGGTGGCGAGATGACGGACGACGTTCTGCACCTCACAGAACGTTCGCAGAAATTCGTGTTCACCGGCATTCCGTCGCGTCCGACCGTTTCGCTCAACCGCGGCTTTTCGGCCCCCGTATCTCTGCATTTCGACCAGAGCGGTGCCGATCTCAGCCTCATTGCCCGCCATGAAAGCGATCTCTTCGCCCGTTGGCAGGCGCTGACCAACCTGGCGCTGCCCGTCCTGACCGCTGCCGCGGCACAGGCGCGCAAGGGCGAGACGGTCCAGTCCGATGCGATGCTTACCGAAACGCTGCTGGCAATCGCCGCCAACGAAACGCTCGAGCCTGCCTTCCGCGCCCAGGCGCTGGCTCTCCCCAGCGAAGCAGACATTGCCCGCGAACTCGGCAGCGACAACGACCCTGATGCCATTCACACCGGTCGCGAGACGGTACTGACGGCCATTGCCAAGGCCGGCGCCGATGTGTTCGCAAAGCTGATGGCGGATATGGCGGACACCGGCGCTTACAAGCCCGATGCTGCCGATGCCGGACGGCGCGCGCTGAAGAACGCCGCCCTCTCCTATCTGGCGCTTGCCGAACAGTCGCCGGCCCGTGCGGCTGCGGCCTTCGACAAGGCCGACAACATGACGGACCTCGCCCAGGCACTGACCGTCCTTGCCCATCGCTTCCCGCAGGCGGCCGAAACCGCCACCGCCCTGCAAGCCTTCGAGGCGCGCTTCAGCAGCAACGCCCTGGTGCTCGACAAGTGGTTTTCGATCCAGGCGACCATTCCCGGCGCCGATGCGCTGGAGCGGATCGAAAAGCTGATGACGAACGAGCATTACAATCCGGCCAATCCGAACCGGGTGCGCTCGCTGATCGGAACCTTTGCCTTCGCCAATGCGACCGGTTTCAACCGGGCCGATGGCGCGGCCTACCGCTTTCATGCCGCCCGTATCCTGGAAATCGACAAGCGCAACCCGCAACTGGCCGCACGTTTGCTCACGGCCATGCGGTCCTGGCGCTCCCTGGAACCGTCGCGTGCCGATCTCGCCCGCACCGCGCTGATGGAGATCGAGCGGTCCGCCGGCCTGTCCACCGACGTGCGCGACATTGTCGATCGGATGCTCAAGGCCTGACGCATCAGGCGCACCGTCCGGCGCGGATTTGTCCGCGCCGGTTGAGCCCTATTCGTGGCTGCAGGCTCAGCGAGTCTTTTGCGCAACGAATAACCGCAAAATTCCAATTGGTTAACACAGTCTTACTTTTTCGACTGGACAGAGCGAATCACCTTTGATTCATTGGCTTTGGTTCGGGCAGCGGCGCTTCGAATCACACGAGGGATCAAGTGAGGGACGATGGATAACGCGCGGCGGGCAACCGCAGCCGATGAGCGGCTGCGTCTTCTTTTTTCGCGATGTGCGGCATTCTTCAGTTTCAACATCAAGGCAGTGGCGGCAAGCGACGGCAAGGGCGGGCGGTCCACCGAGCGGCTCGAAACGCTGCTGCGTCGCCTCATTCCAATCCTGATCATGGCCTTTCTGTCCGTGGTCGCCTTCGCGCGGGTCGTCGGCATCGTGTCGGAAAGCGCGCGCATGGAGACGGCCTTGCGCCAGTCCACGGCCCTGACGGCGGCTGCGGCGCGCGCGGCCTTCACCGCCACGCCCTTCAAGCCACTGGAGGCGAGCCGCCCCATGCTTGAAACGCAGTTGGCGAAGTTCCTGCCCCAGGATCGCCTGGGAACCGGTGCTTTCGTGCTCGTCACCAATGCCAAGGGCGACGTGTCTGCGACCTCTCCCACGGGCGCGAGCCATATCGGCAAGCCGCTCAGCCAGTTGCTGCCGGAAGTCGCCACGATCAGGCGATTTGCCGACCAGAGCGGCGTGATCGAGACGCATATTGATGGCATAAGGCATTTCGCCGTGCTGTCACCCCTGGGTGAAGACGGCGGGCTGATTGTCGCGGCGCATTCCCTGGAGGAGATGTCGAGCTATCTCAGGCGGGAAATCGCCCTGAACGTGACCTTGTTTGCCGGGATTTCGTCGATCCTGCTGGTCATCCTCTATGCCTATTTCCAGCAGGTGAAGCGCACCCGCGAAGCCGATACGGTCTTCGTTGAATCGAACATGCGTGTGGAAGCGGCACTGTCGCGCGGCCGCTGCGGGCTTTGGGACTTCGACCTGTCCAGCCGCAAGCTGTTCTGGTCCCGATCTATGTATGAGATGCTGGGCCTGCCGCCCACCAATGCGGTGCTGACCTTCAACGACGCGGCCAAGCTAATGCATCCCGGCGATGGCAATCTGTTTGCCCTGGCGCGGATCATTCGCAAAGGAGAATCCCGCCAGATCGACCAGGTGTTTCGCATGCGGCACGCCAATGGTCATTACGTATGGATGCGCGCCCGCGCCCAAGTCTTGCGCACCCAGGCCGACAGGCTGCATGTCATCGGCATCGCCATGGACGTCACCGAGCAGCATCGCTTGGCTCAGCGCTACGCCGAGGCCGACCAGCGCCTGGCGGATGCCATCGAATGCACCTCCGAAACCTTTGTGTTGTGGGACAAGAACGACCGGCTGGTGATGTGCAACGGCCATTTCCAGCAGGTCTATGGCCTGCCCGACAGTGTGCTCGTGCCCGGCACCGAGCGCAGCACGGTGAACTCTGCCTCCGCCCGCCCGATCATCCAGCGGCGCGTCGCCGATCCCGATCTCAGCGGCAATTCGCGCACGACCGAGGTTCAGCTGGCCGATGAGCGGTGGCTGCAGATCAACGAGCGCCGCACCAGGGATGGCGGCCTTGTCTCCGTCGGCACCGACATCACCCTGCTGAAGCGCCACCAGGAGCGCCTGCGCGAGCAGGAGCGCCGGCTGATGGCGACCATCGGCGACCTCTCGGCCTCCCAGCGCAAGTTGGAGCACCAGAAGACCGAGCTTTCGGTGGCCAATGCCAATTACCAGGCGGAGAAGGAACGCGCCGAGGCCGCCAACAAGGCCAAGTCGGAATTCCTGGCCAATATGTCCCACGAGCTTCGCACGCCGCTCAATGCCATTCTCGGCTTCTCCGAGATCCTGCAGACCGGTATGTTCGGCCCGATCGGCTCGCCCAAATATCTCGAATATGCCCGCGACATCCATGACAGCGGCAAGCATCTGCTGAACGTCATCAACGACATCCTGGATATGTCGAAGATCGAGGCCGGCCAGATGAAGATCAAAGCGGAGATCATCGATCTGGCGCCGTTGATCGAGGAAAGCCTGAGGCTGACCGCCATTCCCGCGGAGGAAAAGCATATCCGTGTCGAACAGCGCGTGGCTTCGGGGCTCTCGGTTGTCGCGGACCGCCGTGCGGTCAAGCAGATCCTGCTCAACATCCTCTCGAATTCGGTGAAGTTCACCAACGAGGGTGGCCGCATCGCGCTTCGGGCGCGCAAGACCGACAGGGGCGTGATGCTGTCGATCGCCGACACCGGTATCGGCATACCCCAGGAAGCCCTCAGCAAGATCGGCCAGCCCTTCGAGCAGGTGCAGAGCCAGTATGCCAAGAGCAAGGGCGGCTCAGGCCTGGGCCTTGCCATTTCGCGGTCGCTGGTCGCCCTGCATGGCGGTCGCCTGACGATCCGCTCCAGCGAGGGCCGCGGCACCGTCCTGCGGGTCTATATCCCCGATGGCATCGAGGAGAAGGTCAGGCGCCGCTACTGACTTCAGAAGGTCGCTGCCCGCCCGAAATTCAGGCCGTGCGGCGGCTCACCGTCGCTGGCCTGCAAAATGCCAGGGTCTCCGCCGCAGGCACGGGCTTCGCGAAATGGAAGCCCTGGACGGAGCGAACGCCAAGACGTTCCAGGATCGCCAGTTCCTCGCTGGTTTCCACGCCTTCGACAATGGCTTCGAGCCCCATTTCCTCGCAAAGCGCCAGGACGGACTTGACGATTTTCAGGCTCGATTCCTGCTTGTGGATCTCCCGCACGAAGCTGCGGTCCACCTTGATCTTGGAAAGCGGCAGCCGGTGCACATAGCTCAAGCTCGCATAACCCGTGCCAAAGTCATCGAGCGATATGCCGCAGCCGAGACGACGGAGCAGTTCGATCGAGGCGCGGGCCTGCTCGAAGTCGGACATCACGGCGGTTTCGGTGATCTCGAAATTGATCCGGTGTGCCGGAAACGCTCCAGCATTGACGATGCCGATCAGGCGCAACACGCTCTCGCTCGTCGCCAGATCATGCGGCGACAGGTTGAACGACAGGAAGATATCGTCAGGCCAGGTCGCGGCAACCTTCAGCGCCTTTTCCAGAAGCAGCCGGGTGATCAGCGTTATACGACCGTTGTACTCGGCGATCTGGATAAATTCGGCGGGCGATACCAGGCCGATCGTCGGTGACTGCCAGCGCGCGAGCGCTTCGAAGCCAATGCAGCGTTCCGAGGCGACATCCATGATCGGCTGGAAAACCAGCGACAGTTCCCTCTCGAGATCCGCCGCCATCAGCGTCTCTTCCACGACCTTCTGGCGGGAGAGTTCGCTTGCCTGGGCGGCGTTGAAGATCACCACGCCCGCGCGCTGATGCCTCTTTGCCGTGTAGAGCGCATAGTCCGCCCGCTCGTAGAGTTCCTGCGCCGTCTCAGCCAGCTGCCGGTCAACGGTGAAACCCAGGGAGCCGGTAACCTGAACCACGCCGCCGCCGATATTGATCCGCTGGGCAATGGCATCGCAGATCGTCGTGCCAAGCGCTTGCACGGCCGCCTCATCCGGTGCGTCGCGCAGGATGATTGCGAATTCGTCGCCCCCCAGCCGGTAGACAGACAGCGTCGGCCCGACAAATTTCTGCAGGCGATCTGCCACCTCCACCAGCACCTTGTCTCCGGCGGCGTGACCATACATGTCATTGACCGGCTTGAAGCCGTCGAGATCGATGACGCCGACGGCAAGGGTGGTCTGATCCTGCCGTGCCCTGTCGAATGCCGTCTCCAGATTGTGGAAGAAGCTGCGCCTGTTGGCGATCTGCGTCAGGCTGTCGAGATTGGCGAGCCGCAGGTTTTCGTCCGACAAGGCCTGCATAGTCTTGTTCTGGTCCTGCAACGCCTGCTGCTGCGCCAAGAGGACATGGCGCTGCTCGTTCAACTGCCGAAAATCCCGGTAATGGGTCATGAGGATCGCGATCATCGCCACGCTGACGAGAATGACGTTGACACCCGTCGCGATGAAGGTGGGTTCTCCGGACAGAACCATGAACACGAAGAATGGCGTGTTGACGATGATCGTCACCATGAACGCGGCCGACCGCAGATGCATCAGGCAGAAGATGCAGCCGATCACGGTAATGCCCATGAAGAAGGCCACGTGCGCCTTTTGATAGGGATCGCCATAGGGAAACAGCGACAAGGACCAGACCGTGCAGGCAAGCGTCATCGGCGCAGCCACGATATTGGTCGCCTTCAGCTTCCGATAGGCCTCTGTCGCATCCAGCTTGACATTGCGCTTGCGCAGCCAGCCGATGGCGCGCGCGGTGCAGAGGATCGAAAGCACGGCGGGAACATAGATCACCAGCTCAACCGGCGCCGCCTGAGCGTGGGTCGATGCCAAAGAGAGCATGTTGGTGACGAGAATGAAGTAGAGCAGAGGAACCTGCTTGGAGAAGGCTTCGAACTGCGACAGGGTCAGTTGCGGATTGTCATTGGGAACCTTGAACAGGTTGACCGCCTCACGCACAATCTGCTTCAAACTCCGAACATCCGCCATGAAACCGCAACTCCCCCGCGCCACTTCAGTGCTGTCTATCGGGAAGAGTACATCGCGCTCCGTTAAATTAGAGAGAATCCGCCAGCTAAACGGGGTTCTCCGATGCTGGCAACCGCCACTTGCCAGACGTCAGCGCACCGACTTGGTCGTTATTCGGCCAAGAACGACCGCCATCCTCCCGCTGCTAGGCCTCGACAATCCGCGAGAAGGCCTTGCGCACCGCCTTCGTCCGATGCTTCAATTCTGCCTCCAGCGCCTTGATGTCAGGCGCGTCGCCTGCGCGGCAGATAAGGTCCAACAGGCCGGCCGGCACGGTGGCCGGGTCGAAGGCTCCGTCGATGCACAGCCGCGTCACCTGCGAGAGATCAGTAAGCAGGCCCAGCGTCTTCAGGCAGAGTTCCAGGTCGTTGGGATCGAGCAGGTCAGCCCCCATGGCCTGCAGCGCCTCTGCGGTGCTCAAACCATTGGTTCGGGCCTCAATCCCATGGCCAGGTGCGATCAGGGCAAGATATTGGGCGATGAATTCGATATCGATGAGACCGCCCGGAATAAGCTTGAAGTCCCAGATGTCGCGCGGGGGTTTTTCCTTCTCGATCAGGCCGCGCATCTCCGCTACGTCGGCGGCAATCCTGGCTTTGTCACGCGCCTGGCCCAAAACTTCGGCGATGATGCGCTCGGCGTCGGCCATGAGGTCAGGATCGCCGCAGATCAGCCGTGCCCGCGACAGGGCCATGTGCTCCCAGGTCCAGGCCTCTTCCTTCTGGTATTTTTCGAAAGCCCGCAGCCGTGTGGCCACCGGCCCCTTGTTGCCGGAGGGGCGAAGCCGCATGTCGACTTCGTATAGCACCCCCTCGGCCGTCGGGGCAGAAAGGGCCGCGATCAGCCTCTGCGTCAGTCGGGTGAAGTAACGGGTCGCGTCGAGCGGCTTGGGTCCGGAGGATTCCAGATAGCCGTCGTCATGATCGTAGAGAAGGATGAGGTCGACATCGGAGCCCGCGGTCAGTTCGAAACTGCCGAGCTTGCCCATGCCGGCAAGCACCACTCGCCCGCCAGGAAATTGCCCATGTGCCGCTTCCATCTCGGTGCACACGGCCTCCAGCGCAGCAGAAATCACCAGCCCGGCGAGATCGGTGAACGCCCGGCCCGCCAAGGCGCCGCCGATGGAGCCGGTCAGCAGCCGGATGCCGATCAGAAACCGCTGTTCGGCGGCGAATATTCTGAGACGATCGAGGATTTCCTCATAATGCCGCGCGCCGGTCAGGAAGCTCTGAAGCCTCTGGGCCAGATAGTCCCTTGTCGGCAGTTCCACCATCAGGCCGGGATCCAGCATGCCATCGAAAACATGCGGCCGCGCCGCGATGATATCCGCCAACCGTGGCGCCGCGGACATGATATTGACGATCAGGTCGAGCAGTGCGGGATTGTTGCCCAGCAGGGAGAAGAGCTGGATACCGGCGGGCAGCCCGGCGATGAAGGTGTCGAAGCGCAGCAGCGCCTCGTCGGCGCGCTTGCCCTCGCCGAAGCTTTTCAGCAGTTGCGGCGTCAGTTCCGTCAGCCGTTCGCGCGCCTCGGCCGATTGCGTCGCGCGATAGCGACCGTAATGCCAGGTGCGGATCACCCGCGAGATGTCCGCGGGCCGCTCGAAACCGAGCGCCTTCAGCGTCTTCAACGTATCCGGATCGTCCTTCTGCCCGGTGAAAACCAGGTTGCCGGTCCCGGCAGACAGCTTTTCCTCCTGCTCGAACAGCCTGGCATAGCGCTTTTCCACGGTGCGCAGCATGGTTTCCAGCTCATGGGCGAAGGCCGTCGTCTCGGCAAAGCCGCACATCAGCGCGATGCGGCGCAATTCGCTTTCGCTGGTCGGCAGCACATGGGTCTGCTCGTCATGCACCATCTGAATTCGGTGCTCGACATCCCGCAGGAACCAGTAGCAGACCGTGAGCTCGCGCATCGTCGGCTCGTCGATCCAATTGGCCTTGGCCAGTTCCGCCAGCGCCGCCTCGGTGCCGCTGACGCGCAGCGCAGGCATTCGTCCGCCGGCGATCAATTGCTGGGTCTGGGCGAAAAACTCGATTTCCCTGATACCCCCGCGCCCGAGCTTGACGTTGTGGCCCTTGATGGCAATCGCGCCATGGCCCTTGTGCGCGTGGATCTGCCGTTTGATCGAGTGGATATCCGCAATCGCCGCATAATCGAGATATTTGCGGAAAACGAACGGCGTGAGCTCCCGCAGGAAACCGGCACCCGCCTCCAGATCGCCCGCTACCGGCCGTGCCTTGATATAGGCGGCCCGCTCCCAGTTCTGCCCCCGCCCCTCGTAATAGATCAGCGCCGCCTCGACCGGCACGGCGAGCGGCGTCGATCCCGGATCGGGCCTCAGCCGCAGGTCGGTGCGGAACACATAGCCGTCGCCTGTGCGCTCCTGCAGGATGCGCACCAGCCGCCGCATCATCCGGCCGAAGGTCTCTGTGGCATCCTCGGGGTTTTTCAGGATGCCGGCCGCGGGATCGAAAAACACCACGAGGTCGATATCGGAGGAGTAGTTGAGTTCATGGGCGCCGAGCTTGCCCATGCCCAGCACGATCAACCCGCTCTTTGCGGAGGGGTTATCGACATCAACAAGCGTAACCTTGCCGCTTTCATGGGCCTGGGCGAGCAGGTGGTCGATGGTCGCCGCCACGCAGGCATCGGCCATCTGGCTCAGCCATCGGGTGGTATCGCGTGCGTCGAACTGTCGGGCTAGATCCGCCATCGCCACGACATAGGCGAGTTTTCGCTTCGTGCGGCGCAACCGCGTCATCAGTTCGGCCTCGGGCACCGTCCCACCGGTTTCGCCACGCCAAGCCGTGCGCGCGGTCTTCACCAGTTCCTCCAGCAAGGGCACCAGCGGCTCTTGCATCGCGTCAACCAGGATCGCGGGATCGAGCGCCGTCACGTCGCGGAGATAGGGAGAAAGCGTGAGTGCGGCGGTCACAAAAGCCTTGAGCGGTGTGTCGCTCGCCAGGAGATCGGCTATTGCCTGATGTTGGCGGCCCGCGTCCTTCAGCAGCGCCAGCACCGCCTTGTTCTCCGTCTGGCTCAACGGCCGCAACACGTCAGGACCGACATCCGCCAGCCGCAATTCCTGCCTGTCAGCCATATAGTCCAGCCTCCTGCCCCAAACTCCCACAGCTCGCGGCTCTCCCGCTCCGCGAATCTGTACTCGGGGTGCAGGTTAGGGCTTGGCCGCCGGAAAGACCATGGTCGCCGTCAGGCCGCGACCTTCGTCAGCGCCCGGCACCGTGTCGGAAAGCTCAAGCCGGCCGCCATGCAGGTCCATGACCGCCACGACGAGAGACAGCCCCAGCCCCGTTCCCGGCTTGGAGCGGCTGGCGTCCAGCCGGACGAACCGTTTGACCACGTCCTCCCGGCGGTCGGCAGCAACGCCCGGGCCATGGTCGGCGATGGAAAGGCAGACTTCCCCGCCGCGGCGAACAAGGCTGAGCTTGATCTCCGGGGTTTTCGCCCCGTCGGCATATTTGATGGCGTTGTCGATCAGGTTGGTAATGGCCTGGCCGATGAGTTCGCGGTTGCCATGCACCATCAGCCCCGGCGCGATCTCGGTTAGCAGTTCCTGCCCAGCCTCTTCCGCCACGGGCTCGTAGAGTTCGGCGCTATCGGCCGCGATCGCAGAGATGTCTATATCGGTGAGTTCGGCAGCAATGGAGCCCGCCTCCACGCGAGAGATCATCAGCAGCGCGTTGAAGGTGCGGATCAGTTGGTCGGATTCGGCTATGATGCCTTCCAAGGCGGCCCGTCTTGCCGTTTCGTCCTGCTCGGCCAGTCCGTCGGCCGCCTTGTTGCGCAGCCGTGTCAGCGGCGTCTTCAGGTCATGGGCGATGTTGTCGGACACCTGCCGCAAGCCCTCGTTCAGCTTCTCGATCCGGCCGAGCATGTCGTTGAGCGAACCGGACAGGCGGTCGAACTCGTCGCCGGAACCGCCGATCGGCAGGCGCTGGGAAAGGTCGCCGGCCACGATCTTCTTGCTCGCCGCCGACATCCGGTCGATACGCTTCAGGGCGTTGCGGCCGATGCCGAACCAGATCAGCAGCGCGCCCACACCCATGATTGCCAGCGCCACCATCAGGGCATTACGCACCAGCAGCCGGAACTTCGTCGGCTCGCCAAGGTCGCGTCCGATCAGCACCCGCAGGCCGTTATCGACCTGGAACACATGCGCCGTCGCCAGGTGCCGGCGGGTATCGCCGTTGTCGGTGTAGCGTTCATAGCGAAAGGGAAACTCGGTCCAGCCGTCGCGCGCCAGCACGCCCGGCTGCACCGAGGCGACATTGCCGGCCAGGATTTCGCCCGCCGGGCCTGCAATGACATAGAGATTGGCGCCCGGCTGCCTGGCGCGCCGTTCCATCATCCTCAGCATCTGGTTCATGCCGCCATTGCCATAGGCGCGCTGCACCTCCGCCACTTCGGTCTTCAGCGAATCGCGCGTCTGCTGGTTCAGCAAGCGCTCCGACAGCGCAGTGACATAGAAGACGAGGAAGGCGGCGCAGAGTGCAAACAGCAGGATGTAGAGCGCCGACAGGCGCACGGCCGTGGACTTGAACAGGACAGACAGGCGGCTCATCGAAACTTCAGCCTTCGTCCTTGATCATGTAGCCGGCGCCGCGAATGGTCTTCAGCAGCGGCCTGTCAAAGTCCTTCTCTATCTTGGAACGCAGCCGCGACACATGCACGTCAATCACATTGGTCTGCGGATCGAAATGATAGTCCCACACATTTTCCAGCAGCATGGTGCGGGTCACCACCTGGCCGGCATTCTTCATCAGATATTCAAGCAGCCGGTATTCCCGCGGCTGCAGCAGGATTTCCTTGCCGGCCCGGCGGACCTCGTGGGACAGCCGGTCGAGTTCCAGGTCTCCGACCCGATAGACCATGTCCTGCTCGGGCGCGCCCTTGCGCCGGCCAAGCACTTCCACCCGCGCCAGAAGCTCGCTGAAGGCATAGGGCTTCGGCAGGTAGTCGTCGCCACCGGCCCTGAGCCCCGTGACGCGGTCATCCACCTGGCCAAGCGCCGAGAGAATCAGCACCGGCGTGTTGATCGAGCGCTTGCGCAACTCGCTGATCACCGACAAGCCATCGCGGCGCGGCAGCATGCGGTCGATGACCATGACGTCATAGCTGTTTTCCGAGCCCATGAAGAGGCCGCTCTCGCCATCGCTGGCGTGATCGACGACGATCCCGGCCTCGCGAAAGGCTTTCGTCATATAGGCTGCGGCTTCCAGATCGTCTTCGATGACCAGTATCTTCATGCGCGGGACAATAGCCTCGCCAGGCGCACTCGTCCAACCGGATTCGGCTGGCATTGCAGGTCCTGTTGCGGATGTCGTCATGGCGTGTTCTCTCGAAACGAATGAGGCGCCGCGCGGCTCTCGCCGACACGACGCCCCATCGAGTGGCTTGGGCCTGGCCAATCCCGGGCGAGGCGGCGCCCGGGATTGGCTATGTGGCTCAGCCCTGGTTGATGGGAAGGGCGACGAAGCGGCTGCCGTTCTCGGCCTCGATCTGGAACAGCGCGCGGGTGCGGCCTTCCTTCTTCGCCTGGTCGATCACCTTGGCAACGTCGGCTGCCGAAGACACCTGCTGGTTATTCACCGAGGTGATCTTCTCGCCGGTCTTGATGCCCTTGTCGGCAGCGTCCGAGTCCGGATCGATGTCGACGATCGAGAGGCCCTTGCCGTCCTCGGACGGGGTTACGCTAAGCCCAAGGCTGGCCAGTGCCTGCTCAGTCGGGGCAGCACGGTTTTCGGGCTGGTCAGGCGTTTCGGCAGCAGCCCGCTCTTCGGCCGGCAGGCTGCCGAGGTCGACCTTCACGGATGTCGCCTTGCCGTCGCGCCACAGCGAGACGTCCACCTGGGAACCAGGCGCGAAGCGGGCAATGCGCTTGGCCAGGTCGCGGGGATCCTTGACAGGTTCACCATTGACGGCCGTGACGACGTCACCCTGCTTGATGCCCGCCTTCTCGCCCGGCGATCCGGCCTGCGGTGCCACGACCAGCGCGCCACTTGCTTCGGCCAGGCCGAGGGATTCGGCGATGTCCTTGCTGACAGGCTGGATCTGCACGCCGAGCCAGCCGCGCGATACCGAACCGTCCTTCATCAGGTCGGCGACCACGTCCTTTGCGACCGCTGCCGGGATCGCGAAGGCGATGCCTACATTGCCGCCCGACGGCGAGAAGATCGCGGTGTTGATGCCGACGACCTCACCCTTGAGGTTGAAGCCGGGACCGCCGGAGTTGCCACGGTTCACGGCCGCGTCAATCTGCAGGTAATCGTCATAGGGACCGGAGCCAATGTCGCGGCCGCGAGCCGAGACGATACCGGCGGTCACCGTGCCGCCAAGGCCGAAGGGGTTACCGACGGCCACGACCCAGTCGCCGACGCGGGCGCCGTCGCCTTCCGCAAACTTGACATAGGTGAACTTGCGGTCGGGCTTGTCGACCTTCAGCACGGCGAGGTCGGTGCGGCTGTCCTTGCCGATCAGCTTGGCATCGAGTTCGGTACCGTCATCCATCACGACGACGAAGGCCGCGCCGTCATCGACCACGTGGTTGTTGGTAACGATATAGCCATCCTCAGAGATGAAGAAGCCCGAGCCCTGCGAGGTCGGGCGCAGGCGTCCCTGGCCATGCGGACCCTGGCCGCGCGGACCGGGACGAGCCTCATTGCCAGGACCGCCGAATTCGCGGAAAAAGCGCTTCAGCGGATGATCATCCGGCAGGTCGTCAAAGCTGCGGCCGCCGAAGTTGAAGCTGAAATTGCTGTCGTCGGAGGAGGCCGGCTGCACGTTGCTTTCGACGCGCACGGAAACGACGGCCGGCTTCACGGCATCGACCACGTCGGCGAAGCTCGGGATCTGCGGCGCGGTGACCGCTACAGGCTCGGCATGGAGGGGCGATACGATCGCAGGAAGCGCGCCAGCGAAGAGCACGGCCGCGAGACCGGCCGCAGTCGTGGTCTTCAGGATCGTGGTGAGCGAGGAACGTCCAGTCTTGATCTTAGGCATCGTTTGTTACCTTCATCATCTTTGCATTATTGCCGGAAATCGGCGGCGGTGGATGATGCAGATATAGGATGCGACACCTTACTAGGAACTGTCCGATCGATGAAACTTTCGTAATGTTGGCCGAAAGCTTTTGGCAAGGTGGAAGGCATCCACGGGCTGCGCGCTACCCCATCGGCCAACCGTGTCGCCGGGTTGCCCTAAAGTTTATGCAACAGGAAACCGACGGCGACAGCCGCCGTCAGGCCGCTGACAAAGTTACTTTTCGTCATGCCGGACTTGATCCGGCATCCAGCAGCGGCGCGTCTGCGCCGCAGGAAGAGTTTATTGCGATCAAAGACTTGATCGCGCTGGAAGCAGGCTCAGAGGCCGGTGGTAAATGTTTTGCCTATAGACGTTCTGGAACGAGCCTCAACGACTTTTTTGCCAGCGGTCTGAGTGTTCGGATCACTCGTCGAGAAGCGCCTTGAGGCGAGCCTCTTCCTCGTCCGAGAGCTTGGCGATGGCGCCAGCCTTCTGCCGGCGACGGGTGAAGAGAAACATGGCGGAGGCACCGGCAACCGCCAGCACGACCGGCGCCGACCACAGGAGCAGCGTCCGTGTCGAGAACCGCGGCTTCAACAGCACGAACTCGCCGTAGCGCGACACGACATAGTCGATCACCTGTTCGTCGGTCTCGCCCTTCACGATCCGGTCGCGCACCAGCAGGCGAAGGTCGCGCGCCAGTTCGGCATTGGAATCATCGATCGACTGGTTCTGGCAGACCATGCAGCGCAACTGCGCCGAAAGCCCCCGCGCGCGTTCCTCCAGCACGGGATCGGCCAGGATCTCGTCCGGATTGACGGCATGGGCTGCGAGCGGCGAGAGGAGGAGTGAAAGCAACAGCAATGCGGCCTGGAGCCACGACTTGCCGCGGCCTCCAGTCCTGCCATGTCCAGTATTCCTAGTCGCTCCGAGCATACCCCCCTCTGTCCTGCCGGACATCTCCCCCTCAAGGGGGGAGATCGGATAGATGCCGCCCTTGCGACCAACACTGCTGTCGGTGAGGGCCGAAGCGTCGGCCACGCGCCGATCTCCCCCCTTGAGGGGGAGATGTCCGGCAGGACAGAGGGGGGTACCCAAACTCCAAAGCTGATGCCAAACCCTCACTCTGCAGCCTCCAGCCCACCCGGCATTGCCTTCACCGGCTTCGCCTTGCGGCTCGGCGCACCCACTCTCAACCGCCGATCGGAGAGCGAGACAAACCCGCCGACCATCATGATCAATGTTCCGCCCCAGATGCAGAGGATGTAGGGTTTCCACCAGATACGCACGACCATGCCGCCGCCATCCATGGGGTCACCCAGCGACACGTAGAGCTGGCTCAAGCCGAAGGTCAGGATGCCGGCTTCCGTCGTCGGCATGCGCCTTGCGGTGTAAAGCCGCTTGGACGACCAGACATCGCCCACCTCGACGCCACCCTGGCGCACGGTGAAATGTCCCTGCTCCTCGGTATAGTTCGGGCCGATGGCCGAGCGCAGTCCGTCGAAGGTCAGGCTGTAGCCACCGGCCTCCGTCGTCATGCCCTGCTTCATCTCGACCACGTTTTCCGTTTCGAAGGTCGTGACCGCCACGATGCCGAGCACCGTCACGCCGAAACCGAAATGTGCAAGCGCCGTGCCGAAGGCCGAGCGCGGCAGGCCTTTCAGCCGGCGAAGGGCGATAGAGAAGGTCTGCTTGCCGAAACCGGCGCGGTACCAGAGGTCCGCAATCGCCCCGAACATCAGGAAGAAGCCGGCCGCCAGTCCGGCCACGGCCATCACGGGCCCGCCGTTTTCGGCATAGTAGAGCGCCAGACCCACCACCAGCGCCAGCGCTGCCGCCACGTAAAGCCGCTGCATGGCTCCCAGCACATCACCGCGCTTCCAGGCGAGCAGCGGCCCAAACGGCAGGGCGATCAGGATCGGCGTCATCAGCAGGCCGAAGGTCAGGTTAAAGAACGGCGCACCGACCGAAATCTTCTCGCCGGTCAAGGTTTCCAGCACCAGCGGATAGAGCGTGCCGACCAGCACCGTGGCCGCAGAAACGGTCAGGATCAGGTTGTTGAGAACGAGCGCGCCTTCGCGGGAAATCGGCTGGAACAGGCCTCCGCTCTTCAGCGTCGGCGCCCTCAGCGCAAACAGGGCAAGCGCCCCGCCGATGAAAAGACAGAGGATTGCCAGGATGAAGATGCCACGGCTTGGATCAGTGGCAAAGGCATGAACGGATGTCAGCACGCCCGAGCGCACCAGGAAAGTTCCGAGCAGCGACAGCGAGAAGGTGAGGATGGCAAGCAGCACCGTCCAGATCTTCAGCGCCTCGCGCTTTTCCATCACCACGGCCGAATGCAGGAGCGCCGTACCGGCAAGCCAGGGCATGAAGGAGGCGTTTTCGACCGGATCCCAGAACCACCAGCCGCCCCAGCCCAGCTCGTAATAGGCCCAATAGGAGCCCATGGAGATGCCCGCCGTCAGGAAGGTCCAGGCCGCCAGCGTCCACGGCCGCACCCAGCGCGCCCAGGCCGCGTCGATGCGGCCCTCGATCAGTGCCGCGACGGCGAAGGAGAAACAGACGGAAAAACCGACATAGCCGAGATAGAGCAGCGGCGGATGGATCGCCAGCCCGATATCCTGCAGCACGGGATTGAGGTCGCGGCCTTCCGCCGGCACCGGACCGATGCGGATGAAGGGGTTCGACGTCAGCAGGATGAAAAGCAGGAAAGCCGTGGAAATCCAGGCCTGCACCGACAGCACATTGGCCTTCAGGCGGCTTGGAAGATTGCTGCCGAACCAGGCCACCAGCGCGGAAAACAGGGTCAGGATCAGCAGCCACAGAAGCATCGATCCTTCGTGATTGCCCCACACGCCGGAGAACTTGTAGATCGCCGGCATCAGCGAATGGGAGTTCTCCCAGACATTCTGCACCGAGAAGTCGGAGACCATATAGGCGTAGGTGAGCACGGCGAAGGAGAGCAGAACCAGCGCAAACTGCGTGAGCGAACCGGTCACACCGACGGACATCATCGCCTCGTCGCCGCGACGCGCGCCGATCAGCGGAATGAGGGAAACCACGAGACCCGTGGCCAGCGCCAGCACCAGGGCGTAATGTCCGAGTTCGATGATCATTGCGTGGCCCCCTCGCCCTGCCAGATGCCGTCTTCTTTCAGGCGGTCGGCCACTTCCTTCGGCATGTAGTTCTCGTCATGCTTGGCAAGCACGGTATCGGCCACGAAGGTCTGGCTGCCGGGCTCGAAGCGCCCTTCCGTCACGACGCCCTGTCCCTCGCGAAACAGGTCGGGCAGGATCCCGGTATAGGTCACGGGCACGGTCCCGCCGCCATCGGTCACGGTAAACCTCACGGTCGATCCCTCGCCGCGCACCACGGAACCATCGCCGACCAGTCCGCCCAGGCGGATGCGGGTGCCGGGTTCCACCGGCGTCTTGGCGATATCGGAGGGCATGTAGAAATAGGCAACCGCCTGCCCGAAGGCGAACATCACCAGGAACACGGCGATGATGATGAAGCTCATCCCGCCGGCAATCACCGCCAGCCGTTTCTGCTTGCGTGTCACTTCAGTGCCTCCTCGGCCGGTAGTCCCAGTTCCCGCGCCAACGCCACCAGTTGCCCGCCCCGCTCGCTATCGGCCGGGAATACGCCCAGACCGGTCTTCAGCGCGGCCATTGCCTGGTCCGTCTCCTTCAGCATGGCATAGGATCGCACCAGACGCATCCAGCCTTCGAAATTATTGGGTTCTTCCTTGAGCTTGGCGTCCAGATTGGCCACCATGCCGCGGATCATGTCCATCTGCTGCTCGGGCGTCATCTGCTGCGCGGCCGCCACGTCCTCGGCGCTCGGCCCGCCCAGCGCGGGTGCCGTCGCAACCGGCGGCGCCGCACCCGCCAGCGGGCCGCCGCCGTTCTTGGCGATATGCTGGGCCACCAGGGGCTGCCAGGGTGCATCGGGGGGAGAATTGCGCGCCAGCGTCTCGAAGGCGGCCTTAGCCTCGCTTGCCCGTCCGGCCTGCTCCAGCCCCAGCGCCAGATAGAATTGCGCCTTGGGATGGGCCGGATCGACCTTCAGCGCGTTTTCAAAGGCCATGCGGGCGTCATCGGTCACCACGCCGTCGGCATTGGTCACCAGCACCTCGGCAAGGCCAGTCAAGCGCTCGGCGCTCGGCCCTAAGATCCGCAGCGCATTGCGATAGGCCATTTCCGCATCGCCCAGGCGCATGGCCTTGAAATAGATCGGCGCCAGCACGTCCCAGCCATTGCCGTCACCGGGGTTCTGCGCCAGGTGCCGCTCGGCCTTGGCCACCAGCAGATCCATGTTGTCGCCGGGGTTTTCCAGCCGCGCGGCCAGCGGTGCGGCCGGCGTTCCAGGGCTCCCCGTCAGCAGGTAGAGCCCGAGGCCAACGGCCGGCAACAGCACGACCACGAAGGCCTCGACTAGGGGATGGCGCCGGCGGGCCGCGGCACTCGCCTCGCCCTGCCTGTCGATCGCCAGCAGCCGGCGTCCCACTTCGGCACGCGCATAATCGGCATCCTCGGCGCTGATCAGGCCGGAGGCCTTGTCACGTTCGATTTCGGCCAGTTGATCCCGGTAAACGGCTGCCTCGCCCGCCGCACGTTCGGTGGCAACCGCCGAACTCCTGGTCAGGGGCAGCAGGAGGGCGATGACGACGACGACCGTCAAGACGGCGATAACGATCCAGAACAGCATGAAGCCCAATTAAAGTAAGCAGCGACCCAATCCAACAGCCAAAGGCGCGCTCGCGAGAATTTGAGGCGATTGGCCGCACGGCTTCTGAGTATGCCGATGTTAGCGCCGCAACCTTGACTTAAGTCAAGGGCGTCCAGGTTCCATTGTCATTTCGGCAGGCCGCGCCGCGGGCGGCAAGCTCTCGGCCACCCGAGACGATCTTGTGGGAATACTGCCGGCAGTTCTGCGAGCCGACCTGGTAGGGCGCCGCGGCCACCACTTCGCCTGACACGCTGGAGCCCTGCCAGACAATCGGCTGGCCGCCGGCGGCAGCTTCCAGGGCGCGGTATTCCGCCTCAAGCGCCCGCTGCTTTTCGCTGCCGCTCAGCTCCAAGCCCGTGCGCGACACGATCCCGCCCTGAAGGGCTGCGATATAGACGGCTGAAGACGAGGCCTTGCGACCGCCAAACAGGCCGCTGCTGCTGGTACCACCTGATGTGGTGGTACATCCGCTCAGAAAGGCTACGGCCAGCAGTGCCGGAAGGATGCGAAGACGTAGCTTTGACATTCAGGCTTTTCCCGATTCTCCAGGCCGTTTCGCGCCATGGCGCATGCCTGCCTAGCTGCGGCAAGCACATGGCATCATTATGGCCAGAACTTTCGTTTTCTCAATGATTCCAGTCATACAATATCACGGGAGATCGCCGGGAGAAGTAGGCTTGCCTTCAATCCGCCGCCGCCCCCGCGCGAAAGAGCAAAACTGCCCTGATATTCAGATGTGATTTCCGAGACGATGGAGAGACCAAGACCGGTGCCCGGACGACTTTCGTCCAGACGGCGGCCACGCTTCAACGCTTCGACAATCTGCTCCGGCTCCAGCCCCGGGCCATCATCCTCGATGACGACCTCAAGGAACTTGCGCCGCACCGCCTCGCCGGCGCCGTCCGGTGGCGAGGCCGGGACGACCTCGATGCTCACGCGGTTCTTGGCAAAACGAGCGGCATTCTCCAGGAGATTGCCGATGGTTTCCTCCACATCCTGCTGCTCCATGGCCAGCGTCGCCTCGGGTGCGGCGATCTTCAGGTCGAAAACCGTATCGGGGTTCAGCCGTCGCATCACCCGCACCAGCCGCTCCAGCACGGGCTGCACATCGGTGCGGGCCAGCACGGTATCGCGTTGGGCGGCGATCCGCGCCCGGTTCAGATAGGAGGCCACTTGCGCCTGCATCGCCTCGGCCTGTCCGCGCACCACGTCTCCGTGGCCCTTGTCCAGCACCCGCGATTCGTTCAGCAGCACGGCAATCGGGGTCTTCAGCGAATGGGCAAGATTGCCTACCTGCATGCGGGCACGCTCGACGATGCGGCGGTTGCTGTCGATCAGCGCATTGATCTCGTTGGCCAGCGGCATGATCTCGCGGGGAAAATCGCCTTCGAGCCGTTCCGACTCGCCGCCGCGGATTTTTTCGAGCGCACGCCGCGCATGGTCGAGCGGACGCAGGCCGAAAATGATGCCGATACCGTTCATCACGAGGCCGCCGAGGCCGAACACGGTAAGCGCGATGTAGATACGCTGCGAGAACGCCGCGATATCCTCCTCGACCACCGTCAGGTTGCCGGCCACGCGAAACCGCGCCGCCTCGCCGGCGGAATCCAGCACCACCTCGGTTTCGGCCACGCGCACCAGATTACCGCGCGAATCGCGCAGGGGATAGAACCGCTCGTAGCGGTCATCGAAGGGAAGTCCGTCGAGGTCGGGAACCGGCAGCACGTCGGTTCCAAGCGAGGTGGAAGAAAGAGGTGCTGCATTCAGGCCGGGCAAGGGTTCGATCAGCCAGTACCAGCCGGAGCCCGGCTGCGAGAACCGGAGATCGCCCAGCTGCGGGCTGCCCGAAAGCTCGCCCTTGTCATCAACAGAAATCGCGTTGATGACGTTGTAAAGCTGCGCTCGGAGCAGGTTGTTGAAAGACCGCTCCGCCCCCTGCCGATAGAGGGTCGAGATTACCACCGCGATGGTCACCAGCGCCACTGCCGACCACAGGGTGGCCAGCAGCAGAACGCGTGCGGTAAGGGACCTAACCGCCATCGGCAGGCGCTTGCATGCGATAGCCGAGGCCGCGCACCGTCTCGATCATGTCAAGGCCGATCTTCTTGCGCAGCCGCCCAACAAAGACCTCGATCGTGTTCGAATCCCGGTCGAAATCCTGGTCATACATATGCTCGACCAGTTCGGTCCGCGAGACCACCTCGCCCAGGTGATGCATCAGATAGGAGAGCAGCCGGTATTCGTGGGAGGTGAGCTTCAGCGCCTTGCCATCCACCGTGGCCTTGGAGGCCTTGGTGTCGAGACGCACCGGGCCGCAGGTGATCTCGGAACTCGCATGGCCCGCCGCGCGGCGGATCAGCGCCCGGATGCGCGCCAGCACTTCCTCGACATGGAAGGGTTTCGTCACATAGTCGTCGGCGCCGGCGTCGATGCCCGCCACCTTGTCGCTCCAGCGGTCGCGGGCGGTCAAAATCAGCACCGGCATGGTGCGTCCGCCGGCCCGCCATTTCTCGACAACGGTAATGCCGTCCATTTCGGGCAGGCCGATGTCGAGGATCACGGCGTCATAGGGTTCCGTGTCGCCTAGAAAATGGCCTTCCTCGCCGTCATGGGCATGGTCCACCACATAGCCGGCTTCCTGCAGCGCCTCGACGAGCTGTCGGTTCAGATTGATGTCGTCCTCGACAACCAGTATTCGCATTCGGGCCCCCGGTCCTTCAAGCATTCCACATTGCGTCCACGATCGCGTCGTGGCCATCATCCTTACATCGGCACCCGCATGGTCACCTTGCGCGGCCGCTCGCTGCCATTGCCGGGAATCAGCACCGTGATGACGCAGGCGTCCCCCTGCGGCACCGCCGAGAGCAGCTCGCCGCCGGTCTGGGCCACCACCTGGGACGCCGCGGCACTGCAGTCTCCGGCAACGCGCACGATCTGGCCGTCGCCCATGCCCTGCGGCCCGAAGCTCGCCAGCGCTCCGGTGAACGCCGCTATGATTAAAGGTGATGCCATGAGCATGTCTTCCCAAATCGCCTGTGGTGAATATTTACCGGAAGGCATCTGAATGGCAAATGAATGTGCCATTCATGGCGGCAATAGGCCGTGATCCACAGGCTGGTCTCGGCTACCGCTCGTCGCCGCCGAGGATCGGTTTGGTCGCCGCAAGACGGCCGTAAATGGCCAGCAATCCGCCGATGGCTCCGGCAAGCGTCATGGCGGCATCCACCAGTTCGGCCTGGATATCAGCGCCGATCTCAAGGCCGGCGAGCCGCGCCGCTGCCGCAAGAACGGCAATCAGGCCTCCCCAGATGGTCTTGGACTGGTACCAGAGTTTGGCATGTTCCATGTCTTTCTCTCCTTGCTGTTTCAGAGGTTGATGATGGCTTGTGCTGATATGCCGAGCGGCACCTTGCGCCCTTTCTGCCGGACGCGGATTGCAAGCGTCGTCTGAACAGACCCGAAATCCGCCGCTTCCTCGACTGCGGAATAGATATAACTCGCCTGGTCCGTCTCGACGGTCCGGACAGCCGCGCCGTCTTTCAGCATCTCAAGCAGATAGCCCTCGGATTGATCGAGCGGGATCTCCGTTGCCTCCCAGTCGTCGGCATCAACACGGCCCCGCCGGATCCAGGACAGCACAACAGCGCCGTCCGACCGTCTGATGCCACGCAGATGAACGGGCGCTAGCGGCGTCTCTGCCCGCAGGCCACCCGCGAACTCGATAGGCCCCACCGACGGCGCAGAACCACCGATCCGTTCGGCGAGCCAGCGGAATGGCCGTCCCGCCTCCTCCGAGGACAGCCCGAGCGGCCGCACAGCCGAATCGAGCAGCACGAGGTCGGCACCGGTTGCAGCGCCCGCCTGCATGGCATCCTCGGTGCCGTACAGCGCCCGCAGCAGCCCCGTCAGCCGCCAGTGTCCCGGCGCCGTCTCCTCAGCCGCACTGAAACCGATCACCTCCAACGCACCGCTTGCGGCGCGCACCGCAATGCGGTTGGCACCGTCAAGCAGTTCCAGCCGGCCAACAGAAGAAAGCTCGCCGAAAAACAGCTGCACATGGACGGCATTGGCATGGTCGGTTACGCCAACCGGTCCCGCCGCAAGCGGCGCCGTCAGCCGTCCCAGCGTTGCCGGACGATCCAGCACCACCCGCGTGCGATAGGCCTCCCCCGAGACGGACGAGGACAGCGCGATGCGCCGCCAGGGCCGCACCAGGCCGGCGACGCGGGCGAAGCTTTCGCTCGCCTCCCCGTCGATCCGCGGCAGGTCAAGGAACACCAGATGCGGCGAGAAACCGGCACCGGCGGCGTTCTGCACCGCCCGCCCGTCTCCCGTGCCGACCGTCGCTGCCGGCCGCGCGGATCCGATCTCGCGCATCTGCAGCTTTATCGCCTGCCCTTCCTCGATCCGCGTCACCTGAAAGCGTCCCTGCGGGCCGCTTGGCAGGGTGACGACATCGCCCGGTTCCAGTTCCAGCATGCTCGGACTGACGCTGCATTCGAGCTGCCGCCGCCCGATCCGGTGGTCGCGCAGCATGGCTTCAGCCGCATCCAGCGCCGTCTCCTCGTCAAGGCAGGCCGACAGGTTCAACGCCAGCACCCTGCTGCTGCCATCCGCAAGCCGGCGCGAGCGAACGCTCGCCTCCTCATAATCCATCGCGGCATCGGCGAATGTCAGCACCGCCTCGTCTGCAAAGTCGCTGTCATGGCCACGCGTCTCGCGCCACAGCGGCTCGCCCTCGATATCGGCCAGCACGTCGAGCGCACGCGCCGGCATGCTGGTCCGGTCACGCGAACGAAAGACAATCCGCCCGGCTTGCTCCACCGCATCAAGCCGGAAGGCCGCCATCAGAGGTTCAAGCAGGGATCGAGCCGATGTCACCTCCGCCTGCACATAGCCGTCCAGGTCGCCGGTCACCTGGCTCACGTCGTAATCGTAAAATCCATGGTCCCGCAGGATCGCCGCGATCACCTCCGCCAACGTACCGGCTCCCAGCCTGCCGTTCAGCCAATGCCCGGTCGCCCAGTTGCCGCCGTCGCTCCACAACTCGCGATTGGCGGGAAAGGCCGGATAGGGCCGCGCGTCGAAACTCCAGAGATAGATGCGCTCGGGATCCACCATCCCGCCCGATGCCGCCCCCCAGTGATCGAGGCTCGCTTCCAGGAAACGCCGCTGCTGGCTCGCCGACCTCTGGCCACTGGAGAAATAGGGCAGCGCATTTTCCGAGGACTTGCGGTCGGGAAAGACGTTCGGCTGGCCCGCCCCCTTGTCGACCGCCGGACAGCCGAGTTCGGTGAACCACACCGGTTTCATGCCCGGCACCCAGGCCGTCGGTGCCGTCAATTCCACCCCGTTGCGCCGCTCAAAATGCGGATTGCCCCACCAGGCAGCGATATCCTTGTAGCGAAACACCCAGGGCTTGCCCGCCGCGCCATCACTGATCGGCGTGCGGATGCGCGCCTCCCGGTCACCGCTGCTGGCATAGAACCAGTCATAGCCTTCGCCAGCCGCAACCTGGCTGCGCATCGCCTGGCGATCGTCCGCCAGCCGAAATCCATCAGGGTTTGCCTGGTCGAGATCGGCATCGCGCCAATCCGACAGCGGCATGTAGTTGTCGATGCCGACAGCATCGATGGCAGGTTTTGCCCAGAGCGGGTCGAGATGGAAATAGACATGGCCCGATCCATCCGCCGGCTGATAGCCGAAATACTCGCTCCAGTCGGCGCCATAGCTGATCTTCGTGCCTGTACCGAGGATTGCACGAACATCGCCGGCGAGTTGCCCAAGCGCCGCCACGAAGGGAAAACCATCAGCCGCATCCCGCAGCGTGGTCAGTCCGCGCAGTTCAGAGCCGATCAGGAAGGCATCGACCCCGCCTGCGGCTTGCGCCAGATGCGCATAATGCAGCACCATCCGGCGATAGCCTTCATCTTCTCCGGCATAGGAAACCACGCTCCCATCGACGGAAAAATCCGACGCCTCGGCGGAACCGGTGAAGGCCGCAACCTGTGCAGCGGCCGCAGCCGTCCGGTCAACCGTACCAGGCCGGCCAGGTGCGGGATGGCAGGTCACGCGCCCGCGCCAGGGATAGGCCGCCTGCTCGGCGCCGCCATAGGGGTCCGCAAGCCCGTTGCCGGGAGGAATATCCATCATCACGAAGGGATAGAGCGTCACCTTGAGCCCGCGCGCCTTCAGATCGGCAATCGCCTGGACGACACTCGCATCGTCAGGCGTGCCGCCATAGGCCGGTCCGCCATCGTGCTGGCTCACCACATGCGCCAGCGCCCGGTCGATACCTGCAACCCGCCACGGCCTGCTTTCGTCACCCCGAAAGGGCACCTCCACGCCCGGCCGGATGCGGCAGTCTCCCGCCCTGAGATCCGTGCCGAACCAAGCCACCACCAGCGCCACGTGCTGCAGATTGGGGCAGACCGCCTGCAGCTCGTCCATCGCAGCATGCCAATCGGTCGCCGCGGTCAACGTGTTGCGGTTGATGTTGCGGGCGCTTCCGGCGCCAGTCGTCTCGGTGATGACATCGGTCGCATAGCCATGCTCGGTCGCGCCGGGGATCATGGTGATGGCCCTCACCCGCCCTTCCAGATCGTCGACCGTGCGGATCACCTCGAATTGCAGCACCGGGATGCGGTTGCCATAGGCTTCCAGCGGCAGTCGCTCGAACACGACATAGGCAAGCCCGCGATAAGCAGGCGCGTTGCCTGATCCCTGTTTTGCCTCGATCAGCGGGTCCGGCAGTTGATCGCCGGTGCCTCGATAAACCCGCATTTCGATCGCCGTCTGGTCGATCTCCCGCCCATCGGACCAGACGCGTCGGAGACCGGCAATCGGTCCCTCGCAGAGGGCAAGGGCGAAATTGGCATAGTAGCGAAAGCTCTCGACTCTCGCGCCACCGGTCGCCTTGGCACCCGCCCGCTCGACGCTTGCCACTTCCTCGAAGCGCGTCGCCCAGATCAGCGTGCCCCCGACCCGCATGGTGCCATAGACGCGCGGCACCGCCGTTCCTTCGCTGGCTCCGGGAATGCGCGCCGTGGCGAGCCTTGCACCCGACACCGTCCGCGTCCCGCCGATCAGGGCCCGATCGACGGCATTGCCGATGAGCGCGCCCGCCGCCCGCCCGACTATGGCGCCCACAGGCCCCAACAGCCCACCAAGCCCCGCACCCGCCGCCTGAAACAGGATCGTCGCCATCAGCAACCTCTAATATCAAAAGACGCGAGCCGACCACTTGTCGCCCGCTTTAATTGCGCTTTAGGATGTGGGGAGTTGACATCAAAAACAGCGCGCGCCGACCCAGCCAGCGCATCGGTGAGGATAGGCCGCACCGACCTTGGTAGAGGCCCTGCTGTCAACTGTGGAGGATGCCAAAGCAATTCCAGCAAAAGTGCGAAGCGGTTTTGCGTCCGGAATTGCGTAGAGCAACAATAATACCGGCCTATGCCCTTTAGCGTCGTGCTTACTGTGAGAAAGACCCGGACGAGCTGGTCAGTAACCGTCCGGGTCACATTCTCAAGATAGGCATTCATGTGGGCGGGGTTGCACCCCCGCTCACCACTTCACGACTATAGCCTATCAGGCGAAAAACGCAACTTGACGAAACAAGAACCCCTGCCGCGTCTTCACGCGCCTACCGCTTGCCACCCGCTACAGTTGCGCTCTAGGATATCGAGAGTTGACGGCAAAAACAGCGCGCGCTGACCCAGCCAGCGCATCGGTGAGGATAGGCCGCACCGACCTTGGTAGAGGCCCTGCTGTCAATTGTGGAGGATGCTATGACGCCATTGCCGTTCAGCATCGTGCTTACTGTGAGAAAGACCCGGACGAGCTGGATAATCTCCGTCCGGGTCACATTCGCTAAGTAAGCATTCAGGTGGGCGGGGAGGCAACCCCGCTCACCACTTCACAAATATAGCCTATCGGTCAAAAAATACAATCGGAGCCCGAGAGCAACCGTACCGGATTGCGGTCGGCAATCATATCGACGGTTCCGGAAACTGATAGCATCCCGCCACCCGCCGCCGGTAGCCCTGCACCAATGCCGCGCGGATCACGCCCGCCTGCTCATAGGCGTGGATGAAATACCCATCCTCATCCAGGATGCCCGCATGCTTCACCGAAAACTGCGGTCGAAAGCGAAACAGCAGCAGGTCTCCCGGTTCGGCCTCGCCAAAGCCCGATAGAGGCCGAAAATGCCGCGCCGCGGTGCTCAGCAGCCGCTCCTCCCCAGGTCGCTCCGCCCAATCAGGCGCATAGGGCGGCGCGGTTTCCGGTTCATCGCCGTAAAGCTCGCGCCAGATGCCGCGCACCAGTCCCAGGCAGTCGCAGCCCACGCCCTCGGTCGATCCCTGGTGGCGATAAGGCGTGCCGATCCAGCGGCGGGCAATGACCAGCACCCGTTCCCTCGTGTCCGTCATGGGTAAAGCGGGCTCCCGTCATGCAGGGTCTCGCCGTCCGCATAGGAATAGGCGAAATCACTGCCAGGCATATGGGGAAAGCCTCGAAAATTCACCTGGTTGGAAAACCGGTCCCGGCAGGTGGCAAAGGCCTTGTCGCAGCCCACCGACACCACCAGGGCGTCGCCAACCTCAGGCAAGATCGGCAGCGGCAGCCACAACACCAGTTCGGTGCCGCCGGGAGTGCTAAGGCTGGTCTCGACATCGGTCGCCAGCCCCGCGCAGGGACCGCTCGAAAAGGTGAGCGACCCCGAGCGAAAATGCCCCGGCCCAAACCCGCCGAGCCCCGAGACCACGATCCGCCCGCTGTCCTGCACCGAAACGACTGCCGCGTCGGCCCGCCGTCCCGCCACCGTCATCGCCACCCCGCAGAGGGCGTCGCCCAAGGCGGCGTCGCAACGCCTGTTGTAAATGCGACCCTGTTCCCGCGCCAGGCGGTGGGACAGGCTGCGCAGCTCCGCTGAAAACTGTCCGGACTGTCGCGTCACCTCGCCGATTTCCTGCACGGCGATCAGCAAGTGCTGGTCGGGCGCCTGCCAGTTGACCCGAAACACCTCGACGCGCGCGCCGTCAAAGCGGCCGCCGGCCAGATCCGCCTCCGAGATCGCGTCACTCGAAAACCCGCCCGCCACCTCGCTGGTATCAGCCGCCAGCCCGGCGGCGCTGCCGGCCTCGCTTGCGGCAAAACCGCTTGCCGCGCGAAACCAAGTCCCGGCAAAGGAAAGATCGCGATCGTGTTCGGTGAAGCCCAGCACCTGCCCGTCGCGGCGCGTCACCCGCCAGCACAGGCACAGCGTCGTGACATCGCCCTGGAGATGGGCCGCCAGATCACTCGGAAGCACTCTCATGGCATGATCTCCACAAGCGGAATTGTCGGAATCCGCCCGGCGTTGAAGGCCTGGAGGCTGATATCGATGCGTTCGGTATCGAAGCGCACCGGCACGTCGAACTCGAAACCGGCCGTCACCGCCGCTCCCGCCGCCGGAACTGCACCCGGCCCAAACGTCACCCGTCCGGTCGTCGCATCCAGCGAAAACTGCCCCGGGCCAACCGCCACACCGCCGACCGCCAGAACAAGGCTTCCCGCCACCGGTTTGGCAATCTCGCGGCGAAAGCCACCACCGGCATCGCCATAGGTCTTGGCCAGTTGAAACACCGCCGTCACCCCGTCGCCGGTCCCAATGACCTGGTCCAGCCGGTCCGGCGCGATCCCCGGCGGCGCCGAGGACCAATCCACCGGATCGCGAAAGCGAAACCCATAAAGCCCGCCGCCCCGCGCCTCGAAGAAATCGAGCACCTCATAGAGATCCGCCACCGAACGCACGCCAGACCCGGCATCATAGGCTCGCCGCGAGCCAAAGAACCTTGCGTTTCTCACCTCGCGCCCATTGGACAGGTTGACGATATCCACCCGCCGCACCGGCCCGCCCGACGTGGTCAACGACAAGCGCAAGGGAAACCGCACCTCGTGAAAGGTAGTGGGCATGGATGTGCTCCTAATGGGGGGTGTTTTGATGGGAATGGCGAGCAGGCCCTAGGACGTGTGAACATTTACCCGATCCACAAGACGATAGCTGCGGTTGTGACGACTGCGGGATAGTTTCGTGCGGCTATCTCGAAGCGCGTTGCAACCCTTCGGAATTGCTTGAGCTTGGAGAAGTAGCATTCGATGAGGTGGCGCTGGGCGTAGAGGTGTCTGTCGAGCGGGTATGTCCTGGCACGGGATGGATTATTGGGGATCACCGCGATAGCGCCTTTGTCAGCAATTGCATCGCGCAGGCGGTCGCAGTCATAGGCGGTGTCGGCCATGACGATATTGGCAGGCAGACACTCGACCAGGGCATCGGCCTGTGGCGCATCGCCCTTCTGGCCTGCAGTCAGTGTAAAGCGGACCGGGCAGCCGAGACCGCGCGCCACCATATGTATCTTGGTGCTTAGGCCGCCACGAAAGCGGCCAAGGGCTTGATCTTCAGCAACTTTTTTGCGCCGGCGGCGTGCTGGTGGGCGCGGATGATGGTGGAATCGACGATCAGGTATTCGAAGTCCGGATCATCAGACATCGCCGCAAACATGCGCCACCAAATACCCTTCTCGCTCCATCGGCTGAAGCGGCGGAAGACACTGTTCCTCTCGCCGAACACCTCCGGCAGATCACGCCAGGGCGAGCCGGTCCGCACGATCCAAAGCACTGCTTCCACAAACATCCGATTGTCGCGGCCTGAAGACCCCCGGGTGCGATCGTCACCAATGATGTGCGGCGATATCCGCGCCCACTGATCATCCCGAAGGATCAACCGGTCCAATACACCCATGACTGCCTCCAAAAGACAGTCTTGAATCTGATTTGCTCAACTTTGGGAATCCCAAGTGTCCACACGACCTAGAGGATGTATGCCCCGGGGCTAGGCCAAGGAAATCGGTTGCTTCGTGTGCACCGAGGGCCCTGCAAGCCCGGTAGCCAACGCCGCTTTGGCGCTAGACCTAATCTCGATGTATCTTGGGGTTCCGCTTCCCCGATCTGGTAATGAAGAACAGCAATGCAGCAACAACGGCTGCTAAGGCGACTAACTGGGTAAATTCAGACAAGGCAATGGCGCATCCCCAACTGTCGTCGGGATCGTTGCAGGCAATGATGGCGTCGAAACACCTTGTTGCAACCGCAAGACCGAGAACTAGCAGCAACGCGACGCCGATCACCAAATTCAGACGAAGTAACATTTTGAGCATAGCCTGTTGTAAGCCGAGATAATGCCGACCACAATGACTGATCGGGGGTGAAGCTACATTGCTACTTCCCCCGATGGCAAAAATACCGACCGCTGACGATACCAATCTTTGGAACAAGATATAGCGGGCTTCTCCACGCCCCCTCACAAATTCCTCTGCCCCCGTCCCACGCTCCTGGCCAGCATCGCTGCAATCTGTCCCTCGCTCTTGCGGAAGCCTGCGACGTCGGTGGCCGTCACGTTGAAGGTGATGTTCGGTCCGCCGCCGCCGGTGGCTGCGACGCCGAGGGAACCGTCGGCACCGCGGCTGAGCGGCAGGATTGCCTCGGGCCCCGCCTCGCCCATCAGGCCGGTTCCGCCAGCCAGGGGAAAATAGCCCGGCTCGCGCACCACGCCCCCCTTGGCAAAGGGCGTCACCCCGCCGCCGATGCCGGACAGAAGTCCGCCGACAGCGCCGGAAAACAGGTTTTCGAGCGGCTTCAGCCCGGCCGACAGCGCAATCGAGGCCAGCCGGTCACCGAGCTTCCGCAGCGTATCGTCAAGGCCGCGCCCGCCCACCGTTGCGGAGGTCAGGGCGCCGGTCAGCGCCCGGCCCACCGCCTTCGATCGCGTTTCCAGGTCATCGAGCGTGCTCAGCGCCGCCCGTGCGTCAAGCTCCACCGTCACGTCGCGCAGTGTGTCGTCGTCCATTGCAGATCCTCACGTCTCGTCGGGAAAGGCGGCCATCAGCCGCTGCAGCGCGCCGCGGTCGAACGCGCTTGCGGGTGCAAAACCACCAGTCAAGGCGCAGAATTCAGCTGGCGTCAGCGCCCAGAATGCTTTCGGCTCCAGCCGCAGGAGAAACAGCCCGGCATGCATCACGCGCGCCCAGGGAAAGGGTCTTGGCCCCGCTGTCTCGCCCGCGGCTCTCAAGGGTTTGCCGGCGGCGCTCCGCCGCCTGCATCGGCGCCAGCGCCGAAGGTCACCGCCAGCAACCGCGTCACGAGGTCGGCCGCGCCGGCCACCCCGCCTTCGATCGCCATCTCGGCCACGTCCTCATCGGCAAAGCGATTGCCGCCGCCGCGCAGGCCGGCCGCGATGATGCGGATCAGATCGGCGGATTTCATCCGGCCGGCCGAGAACCGCGCCGCAAGTTCCAGCAAATTGTCGGCGGCAAAGGCGGTCTCCAGTTCTGCCAAGGCGCCCAGCGTCAGGCACAGCACCCGGCGCTCGCCGTCGATCAGCGCCTCCACCTCGCCGCGATGCCGGTTGGCGCGGGCAATGCCCGCAACGACCCCCATCACACGGCTCCGAAGGTCAGCGCGCCGGCCGATTCCAGCGATAGCTCAAACGTGAGTTCGCCGTCATGCTGGCCGGCATATTCCAGCGCCGTCACCTGGAAGGGGCCGGTCACCGTGCCGAAATCGGGGATCAGCAATTGCCAGGTCAGGATGACAGAGCCGAAAAAGGCGGCCCGCACCAGCGCGTCGGAGGCCTGGTCCTTGAACAAGCCGCTGCCGGAAACGGAGGCGCGCTGAACGCCGGCTCCGCCCAGAAGCTCGCGCCAGCGCCCGGCGCTTTCCGCATCGGTCACATCGACCGCCTGCGCGTTGAAGGCGAGCCGGCGCGAACGCAACCCCGCAACCGTCACATAAGCGCTCCCGTCCTGCAGCTTCAGCAGCAGGTCCTTGCCCTTTTGAGCCACCATCCTGTTATCCTTTGCTTGAGATTTTTTAAGGTCTGCCAAGACCTTGGCCGCGCCGCCCAAAGCGCCATTTTCCGAGAGACTAGGTGCAATCCCGTGACGAACAAATGGTCGACCAACCAGCCAGGTGCAAACGTGCGCAGAGGCCAGGACTTTTCTCCTACTGCCTACTGCCCACTGCCTACTCGCTACTCGCCCCACTCCACCACAGCGCGAAACCGCATCTCCGCGACGAACAGCGCCGTCTTCGCCTCGCGGCGGCTCAGGGTCCGGCGGTGCCGCAGACTGACCAGTTCGGCCGCTTCAAGCTCCAGCTCCGCCTCATGCATTAGGCCGCGTACGGCATCGGCGGTCATCTCCGCCTCGCGCCTTGAGATCGCCGACCAGGCTTCCAGCACTAGCGTGATCTCCAGCCCGTCCTCGCTGCCGGTGGAAAAATCCGCAGTCTCAACCGATCCGATGACCAAATAGGGCATGTCGATACGCCCCAGCCGCCGGTCGTGAATGCCGCCGCCGGCCAGCGCCTGCAGCCCCGCATCGCCGGTGAGACGGGCATGCACCGCCTGCAGAAGGGCATTGACCGGGCTCATCGCCTCTCCTCCACGCAGTCACACACCAGGTAACGTCCGGTTTCGTCGGGGTCGCGCCAGCTCTTCACCACGAGGCGCCGAATGCCGCGGCGAAAGCGCATACCCGCCTCGATATCCCGGCGAAAGTTCAGCCAGACCCGGTGGGAGATGGAAAACACCTCGCCGCCCGCCCGCTCCTCGAGCGTCACGGAAACAGGCTCGACCCGCACCCAGAGATCGGCGACCGCCTCATAGCTGATACCGGCGCCACCCTGCCCGTCCGACGCTGTGACCGGCCGTTCCAGGCTCAGCCGTGCCGTCATCGCACCGGCATCAATGACCCCAATCGAAACATTTGGCGTCACCATGTCAGAGCCTCCGGCGCGCATGCGGCGCGATCAGCCGCTCATAACCCTGGGGTATGGCAGCCGGCTGGTGCTCCAGCGGCACCGCGCCGCGCCAGGCAAACATCAGCGCCACATGCATCAGCATGGCGCGTTTCAGTCCATCCGGCACATCGGCCGCGGTCTCGCCAAAGCCGGCAATGAAATCCACCTCGATGCCATTGAGGGTCCGGCCCGGATCCGGCGCCTGCGGCAACCACAGCCGCGCCGGCCGCGCCACCCCATCGAGCAGATGCCCGTCGAGGGGGTGCGTCCCCGCCTCCCCGTCCCCGTCATAGACGGTGACCGCCTGAACCGAGATTACCGGCCCGCGCCCGATCTCCAGCACGCCGGATTTCGGCCAGCGGTCGAGATAGAGCCGCAAACCCCGCGCCATCAGGCAGAGCCCGGTCTTCGTCTCCAGATGCTCGCGCGCCACGCGGATCAGGCTCGCCAGCAGCGCATCCTCATCGTTTGCGTCAAGACGCAGATGCGCCTTCACCTCGGCAAGCGTCAGCGGCTCCGCCAGCGGCGGATTGATTTCGGCATAGGTCATGGGGGCTCCGTGGGTGGGTGGAGTGGAAATATCCTGCCGTGGCAGATCAGGGCGGATATCCGATATTGTGGACAATCAGCCCGAGGCAGGGCTTTCGGCGAGATTGAGTTTCGGGTTGGCCGCCAGTTTCGCTATCGAAGAGCGGCTTGCCACTGTCATGCACATTGGCATTCATGAACCGGGGCAGAGCTGGATGACGTCGCGCGTATTTCACTATCATCTGGCCGCGCTGGCCTGTTTTCTCGGTTTGTCGATATGGCGAAATTGGGCACCATTCATCGAGCCCCGATTCTGGGCGGAAGAGGCGCAGATCTATCTGCATGCGGTTCAGCACGCGGATTGGGTTGACGTCCTGAGCTTCACGGCAAACTCGAATTACCAACTTGCCGCCAATGTCTTGGCCAAGCTGTCGACCTACGCCCCGCTCGTCTATGCCCCATTCGTCACCACCTATTTGTCGGTGGCGGTCGCCTCAATTCTGGTCGTGGTCGTTGCCCAGGTGGCGATTGAGCGCGGCGTTCACCCGCTGCTGCTGCTTCTGGCCGTCGGTTGCCTGGCATTGGCGCCGATGTCCTATGAGGTATTTGCCAGCGCCACCAACATACAGTGGTATTGCGGTGCGATCGTGCTGATGCTTCTCGCCCTGCGGCTGCAAAGCCGTCGATGGGTGGTTTTCGCCTGCGTCTGTTCCTTTTTATGTGGATTGAGTGGCCTGCCGTCGGTCATCCTGATGCCCGCATTCATTGCGGTCGGCGTGGTGCGAAAGTCGCGACCACATCTGCTGCTGGCGGTCATCCTGCTGGCATGCGTGGCCGTGCAGGCCTATGTGCTCCTTGCGACCGGAACAGGCGGACGACAATTCACCACATCTGCCCGATTGCTGCTCCTGCCCGTTGCCCTGCACTCAATGCTCGGTCTCGTCATGACGCCTTTCGTGGTGAAAGCAATCGGCACGGTGGCGCTCGACTGGCCCAATTTCATCGCCATAGGCATGCTTTGCGCGACCCTGACGCTCGTCCTGATCCGCTCTACCGATTCTCGAAACAGGATCGACGTCGTGTTGATCCTTGCCGCCGGCATCGGCGCAGCGGTGGTACAGACATTCGGAGCCTTGGGAGACCCGTATTTTCTGCTCGGCGGCGAGGCCAATGGCGGTCGCTATTACCTCGTCAGCACCTCAGCCCTTATCCTCACCATCATGCTCGCCAGCGTGCATAGGCCCCGTGCGATGGCCTGTGTCCTCGGTCTCAGCCTCCTGGTGCAAGCGGTGGCGAGTTACTCCCCGGCCTGGCGCCTGTTCAACACGGGCCCCGCCTGGGCCGAAGAAGTCGCGAAATGCCAGGTGGATCCGTGTCAGCTCGTGGTGTGGCCGGGCATGCAGGTCAGCCTCTCGCCGAGCGCGTTCCCTCACTAAGCACGGGCCGCGCCCGCCCCCTCACGCCCCGTTCACCCGCCCCAACACCGGCAGCGGCAGCACCGCCCCAGGCGTCACGAACAGCATCTCGCCGCTTGCGGGCACCACGGATGTCAGCCCCGTGATATTCACCTGATGGGTCACCAGGACAACGGGTCCTGTCGGCTTCAGGCCCACGATCCAGCGGTGCAGCGCTTCAGTCTGCGGCCGGCCATCTTCCGGATTGCCGAAGAAGGAGTTGAGCAGCGGCTGTTCGGTGACTGGTCCGAGATCCAACCCGCTCGCGGTGTCCAGGCAGCGGCACCACTGGCTGGAAAACACATCCGCCCTGGCAATGCCGTTTGCACGAAACAGCGCTCCGATCCTGGCGGCTTGCGCGCGTCCTTCTGCCGATAGGTTGCGCTGGGTCGAGCAAGCCCCAAGCTTGAAGCCTTGGGGATCGCCGGTGCCCGGCGCAAGCGCGTGGCGCATCAGCACGATTGCCCGGCCCGCTTGCGCCTCGCCCCAGAGATCCGGCGCGGCAAAAGCGCTTGTGGCCAAGCCCGCCAGGGATAGTGAAAGGAATTCCCGCCTCAGCATCGCCGTCTCCCGCAGTATGTAACCTGATATCGACAGGTTACGCGCGGCGAGAGACGGCAGTTCATCGGCAGCCTGTCACATTCCCGGGAGCATCCTACTCCCTACTCCCTACTCCCTACTCCCTACTCCCTACTGCCTACTGCCTCCCTCTCCCCCCATCACGCTGCCGCGAACTTCACCAGCTTGATCGCCTCGTAGTTCTGCACCCCGCCGCCCACGCGCTTGGTGGTGTAGAACAGCACATAGGGCTTGGCCGAATAGGGGTCGCGCAGCACCCGCACCCCGGCGCGGTCCACCACGAGATAGCCGGCGCGGAAGTCGCCGAAGGCAATCGCCAGGGCATTAGCGGCGATGTCGGGCATGTCCTCGGCCTCGGCGATCGGGAAGCCCATCAGCGCCGCCGGCTGGCCGGCCGCGGCCGGCGGCTGCCAGAGATAGTTGCCGTCGGCGTCCTTGAACTTGCGGATCTCGCCTTGGGTCTTGCGGTTCATCACGAAGCTCGCATTCTGGCGATGGCCCGCCTTCAGCGCATAGATCGTGTCGACCAGCACGTCGGAGGGGCCGCTTGCGGCAAAGGCGCCGGCTGATCCGGTGGCGCGGTAGCCTATCGAGCCCCAACTCCAGGCGCTGTCGGCAACCGTGGAATAGGACAGGAAGCCCTTGGGCTTGTTCACCCCGTCGCCGGAGACGAAGGCTGCCCCCTCCTGTTCGGCAAAGGCGATGTCCACTTCGCTGGAAATCCAGGCCTCGACATCGACGGCAGCATCATCCAGAAGCGCCTGGGTGGCAGCCGGCATGGCATAGAGTTCCATGGTCGGGAAGGAGAGTTCGGCGAGTTCGGGCGTGCCGGTCTGCGGTCGCGCGGAGGCCTCCGCCACCCAGCCCGCCGCCATGCCGGCCGGCGCGAAGGGCTTCTTCAGCACGCTGCCGGAGACCTGGCGCACGGTTGCCAGCGCCCGGATCGGCGAGACGACGGAAAGCCGCCGGCCGATTTCGCCATCGGTCTCGTCGGGCACCAGATAGCCGCCGTCGCCGGCACTTCCCGCCGACATGGCCTTGGCCTCCAGCTCGCGCAATGCACCTTCGTCGCCGCGGCGAATATAAGCCTCGAAGGCCGCCTTGTGTTCGCTGGCCTCGATGGCGGCGGCCCCGCCGCGCGAAAGCGCCGGCCGCATCTTCTTCAGGACCAGCTGGTCGAGCTGGCGGGCCTGCTCGTCGATCGCCTTGTTGATGCGCTCCACCTTGTCGCGGGTCACCACGTCGGAGGAGAGCTTCTTCTCGATCTCGTCGAGCCTCGTGTCATTGGCGTCGCGAAAGGCCTCGAAGGCGGTCATGAACTCGTCGAAGGCCGCGGTCATGGTTTCCGGCAGCGCCTTGATTTCGGGCGATACCAGGGAATTCGTGCTTTCTGCTGTCATTGCATGGTCCTCTGTTTGAAATTGGCATTGGCGATGGTGCGGGCGGCCCGGCGCATCGTGCGCACCAGCTCCGTTTCCCTGTCGCGGAAGAACCGCGCATGCTTGATGTTGGAAACCCGTGCCGATGGCAGCATCGGGAAGGTGACGACCGAGATCTCCCAGAGATCGGCCTCCAGGATGTGGCGGATCCCGCCCACCCCGCCGCCCTTGGCCCTCACGGTCTGGAAGCCGATCGACAGACCGTCCAGCGCGCCGTTCAGCATCAGCGCGCGCACTTCCTGCGCCCGCTCCACGCCCGGCGCCAATCGGCCCTCGACATAAAGCCCCCGTCCATCCTCGCGGATCGTGGTCCAGGCGCCGATCGGTTCAGCCGGATCGTGCTGGTAGAGCATACGGATGCCACCAGCCCCGCGCCGCTCCAGCGAGCGCCGGAAGGCTCCCGGCTCGATCCGGTCGCGGCCGAGATCCACCTCGCCGAAAACGCTGGCATAGCCGGAAAACACACCGCCGGCCGTCACGCCTTTGATCGTGAGGCTGGCATATTTCTGGATGAGCGAAATCCGCCCGCTGTCTGCGTGCATGGTCATGTCCTTGGTCGTTGAATGAAGTGTGTGCGGGGGCGGTCGCGAGTAGCGAGTAGCGAGTGGGGAATAGCCAATAGTCAGTAGGCAGTAGGCAGTAGCCAAAAAATGCAGGCAACCTGGCGGCAACCCTGACACCCGTATTGGCCGAGCGGGCGCGCCCAGCCGATCTCCCCACTCGTGGGGGAGATGGGCGGCAGCCCAGAGGGGGGCGAGCTTGTTCCGCCGGTCTTCGCGATGCCGCCAGCAAGCAGAAGAGTTCGTCAACATCCAATAGCCATTCGGCAGTAGGCGAGAACTCCCAACAGCCCGTTGGCAACCCTGACACCCTTATTGGCCGAGCGAGCGCCCCCAGCCGATCTCCCCACCTGTGGGGGAGATGGGCGGCAGCCCAGAGGGGGGCGAGCTTGCTCCGCCCGGTCCAGACAACCTGCAGCAAACAGGACCGATAGGACTTCCATCCTACCCCTACTCCCTATTCGCTATTCGCTACTCGCTAACCCCCTACTGCCTACCCCTTCCCACCCCAACGCGCCGCCACGCGCGCCAGGATCCCCAGCGCCCACCAGGCGCAGAGGCTTGCGAGCGCCGAGCCGGCCAGCATCACGTCGCTGCCGGAGAGGTCGCTGTCGAGGTCGAGTGTGCGGGCGAGCCACAAGCCGGTCGGCCCGCCGAAGATCAGGCCCGTGGTGACGCCGGTCACGAGCCGACCGGCCGCCTCGCGGCGCCCCTCCGGCAAGAGATAGATCAGCGAGATCGCCGAGCCGGCGAAGGCCCCGGCGATCCGCGCGCCCCAAAAACCCGCATCGGGTCCAAGTTCGCTCATCACGACCTCCTTTGTCTCAGGGGCGGGCGTTTCCAGCACCGGCTTCTGCAGGGCCTGGCGCCGCCGTGCCGCTTTGTCCTGCCGCATCAGTAGCCCACCGCCTCGCGTTTTTCGGCATCGGTCAGGAAGCTTGCCGCACCCAGCCTCGCCCACAGCGCATCGCGCTCGACCACCAGCCCCGAGGCCCGGTCGAGATCCGGTTCCAGCCTGATCTCCTCGCCATAGAGCCCGGAGAGAAAACCGGAGAAACCGGCCGCCGTGCGGCCCACCAACGGCAGCACCGTCAGCCGCCAGAAGGCGCGGTTGGCCTCCTGGTAGTTGGCATAGGTATTGTCGCCGGGAATGCCGAGCAGCATCGGCGGCACGCCGCAGGCCAGAGCGATATCCCGCGCCGCCCCGTTCTTCGCCTCGACGAAATCCATGTCCTTGGGCGAAAGGCCCATGGCCTTCCAGTCCAGCCCGCCTTCCAAGAGCAGCGGACGCCCGGCGCGCATCGGCCCGGTATAGCCGTCGTCCAGTTCGGCCTTCAGCCGCTCATATTGATCGGCCGAGAGATTGCCGCCCTCCTTCGGCTGGTAGACCAGCGCGCCGGAGGGACGAGCGGAATTATCGAGCAGCGCCTTGTTCCAGCGCGCCGCCGCATTGTGCAGGTCGAGCGCCATCTGCGCCGCCGCCAGCGGCGAAAAGCCCAGGTGATCGTCCAGCGGGTGGAACAGTTTCAGGTGCATCAGCCGCCCGCTATCGGCAGCAATGCGCCGCGCCGCCCCGCCCGCGCGGTAGTCATAGGCGCGCGGCCAGCCATCCGTGCCGGCCACCACGCTCACCCGGTCGGGCCGCAGCAGATGCAGCGCCCGCGGCTGCTCGCCCGGCACCAGCGCCTCGACGAAGGCATTGCCCGAGAGCAGCAGCTGTCCATAGAGCGCCTCCAGGAAATCGGTGCCGGAGGTCGCCCCGTTCGGCCGCCGCAGCAGGGTCAGCGCCTGGTGATCCGGCCGCTCGCCTTGGGCGTCATAGGCCAGCCACGGCACCGAGGCCCCGGCCTCGGCAATCAGCCGCAGCGCCCGGTGCGCCACCGGGTTTTTCATAAAGCCCTCGGAGGACAGCGCTGCATAGGACCGCCCCGACCAATGCGCCGCAGCCTCGCCGGAAAGCAAAGCCAGCGCCGCCCCCGGCCGGAGGGTCAGCGCCTTTTGATCGGCCAAGCGGGTTCGTCCCGGGGCATGGCCCCAGGGCAGTCGGAAGGAGAGTTTCATGGGATATCCTCGGGTTGGAGGCGATAGTTAGTAGCCAATAGGCAGTAGGCAGTAGGCAGTAGCGAGTAGCGAGTAGCCGATATCAATAGCCAAGAGCGATCGGGCAAGCGGCACTCTTCAAAGGTGGTGAGCAGCGCCATCACTGCGGATTGCCGTACCGGGCGTCGATTTCGATAGAAACCTTTGATCGCGTCAACCTCAAGTAAACGAACACCGAGCAAAGCTCACTTTTTACTCGCTATATTAGGTTGATGCTTTTGGGCGATTTGCTGCAACTACTTGCCGAAGTGCTCAGCGACATGATGTTGGGCCATCCTTCGAAGTCACCGCTTGTGCGATGGTTCAAACGCGCTGTCATGGCAGTCGTAGTCGCTCTCATCGCGCTGGTGATTTACGACATGTACTCCCCGTGACCGCAGTTGGGCAGCACGGTCGCCGCAATCCGATCTCCCCCCTTGTGGGGGAGATGGCTGGCAAGCCAGAGGGGGGCGAGCTTGCGCCAAGATAGGCAGCTATTCCTACTGCCTACTGCCTACGCCCTATTCGCCCCCGGACACCACCGCGCCCTCAGTCTCATAATCCGCCGCAATCCGCAGTTCGCGCAGCGGCTTCACGATCGAGATGCTTTCCTGGTAGAGCGGGTGGGCGCGATAGGCGGCAAGCGCTACCTCGTCGTCGAATTCGCCATAGACCACCAGGTCGACACTGTTGTCGAACAGGTCTGATTTGGCCGAGGTGCCAATTTCCAGATGCCGCGCATGGGGAATCCCGGTCAGGATCGCCAACCCCTCGCGCACCGTCTGCAGGTCCTCGCGGTCGGGTACCGAAAAGAAAACAATGTGGCGGATCAAGGGGAAGGCTCCGAAACGTGGCAGGTAGCCGGCCGATAGCATGGGTCTCCCCCAGGCTCAACCGCAGGACCGCCTTCCCCCTTACCTATTCGCTATTCGCCACTCGCTACTCGCTCACCCGCTACCCCGTCGTATAGCTGATCGCCCCGTAAAACGCCTTGCCGTAGTCGGCGATCTGCAGGGCCTTGTCCATGCGGTTGATGATCTGCCGCGCCTTCACCCAGTCCTCGCGCGCGCCATTGAAATATTGGCCAAGCCGATGTCCGGTAAAGGCGCCCTGTTCCATGCCGAGCACCATGATCGGCAGGGCCACCTCCATACGCATGGCCAGCGTCGGGTCCCCAACCAGGTCGCGGCCAACCATCTGCCCCAGCCGCACGTAATTGTCCCGGTGCGTCAGTTGCACCAGCCCGCGGCCCAGCCAGGATTTACCTTCCTTGTCTGCCTGCCAATAGGGATTGCTCACCCAGGGCAGTTGGCCACGCGCAAAGGCCCGGTCGAGAATGGCGATCGCCCTCTCGTCGGTCGGCGCCAACGTTTCGCGCACCGGCTGCATGGTGCGGGCCGTCTCGTGATAGGCCGTCGCCAGCATATAGGCGAGCCACCGGTCGTCCTTGGCCGAAGAGGTCTGTTCCCAAAAGTTGAGGATCGCCTCCATGCCCTGCACCTGCATCGGCTGCATGCGTCCACCAAACAGCGTGACCCGCACCCGATCGTAGAAAAATGGCCTGTTGATGCTGCTCATGGTCTCCCCCTGATTGACCCTGCCCGCCTGCAATCCAAGTCGCGGCATCCGCAAGTTAAATACCAACACCATAAAAGTGCAACATAAATCTAAAACACTTTATAATTGCATATTGGGGCATGGCGAGAACGTAGCTGCCCACCGCCATTAACCCTGGCCGTGGAAAGATGATTTCTTAAACCGATTTAAATAATTTCAATCGGTTAAAGCCCTATAAGGTCGTATTTACAATTGCTTAACTCTGTGGAACTTTCCGCCCGAAAGCGCGTTTTGCAGCGCAGCACACCATGAAGGGAGACGCTCATGCAGACGAAATCGAGCAGCCAGACCAAGACCCCGGCCCCGCAGATCCCGGCGCACATCCTGGAGCGCCTGGAAAGCGAATGGCGCCAGATGCGCCAGGGTGCCCAGTCCCCTTCGGCAGGCTCCGCCAAGTAAGCCAAGCCCGGCCACGTCGGCTGGCTGTGAAACAAATCGGCCCGCGGCAGAAAGCTTGCGGGCCGATCTGCGTTTTGGATGTCCCCACTCAGCCGTGATTCCAGCCTCTGGCATTGCGCAGTCTTATGCCGCTTGCCGCGAGCGAGGTGGCCCATAGTGGCCTCAGCGGCACTAGGCTGTCGACAAAGCGTAGGTCGACTCCGCGCGGCCCGAAACTCGATGGCAGGTCGGTCATCTGAACTCGCTCCAGCGGCACCACCTCGGCCCGGCTCACCCACATCCCGGCATCGCCAAGACACTCAAAACCGCCTGTGGCGAATTCGTAGCGATGGATCGTGGCGGCCTCCAGCTCGCTCCGGCGCGACAGTTCCACATAGGCGGCCGCACGGTGGCCGCCGAGCCAGGCGTCCCGATCCGCCCGGATGGTCTTGTCGGTGACCCAGATCAGGATGCGCGGGCAGTCCCTCGGAAAATGATAGAGAAAGTCCAGCCGCTCCTCGATGGCCCAGACCAGCGGCCCGTTCAGCCACTCCATGCCGGGCGACCGCTTGGACGGCACCTTCACCGGACGCGGCACGAAGCTTTCAATGTCAGGATCATCGCTGAAATGGAAAAGTCGCATACCGCGCCTCGGTCCTGAAATTGTCAGCCGTCGTTAAACCGATGCCATGCGGCGGGTCAATATTAGCCCCCTCCTCAAATCCCCCGCACCCGTGGCTCGCCCGCCCCCGCCAGCATCAGCGCAGTGAGCGCCCAGACCAGGGCGTCCAGCCGGTCCGGGGAGCGGCCGCCCGACAATCCGTCGGGGCCGAAGTCGCACATCTGGTCGGTCAGTTCGGCAAAGGCGCCGGCATGAACCACGCGGCCCTGTTCGTAGAGCGCCGCCACCGGTTCGGCGCGCAGGAACTTGCCCCTGTTGGCCCGGACCATCGTCACCGGCAGGTTGGCATCGACGCCGCGCAGCACCGAGGCCACCATCTCGCCGCCCTGGTTGACCTCGGCCACCACCCGGTCGGCCTCGAACCGCCTGTAGGTGCGGGCCACCACCTCGGCCCAGCCGGCGGGCGAGCGCCCCTCGACCGAGGCATCGGCCAGAACGACAGCGCGACCGCGTCCGTTCGGCCCGCTTTCCAGCCCCGCCGCGACGATGCCGCAGCAGGAGCCGGCGCCCGCACCCGAGGGCGGATCGACCGCCACCACGATACGGGTCAGCGGTCCGAAATTCCTGACCGTCAGTGCCTCGATCTGCGCCCGCTTCCACAGGCCGTCGCTGCGATCCTCGATCAGTTCGCCATCCAGTTCCTGCCGTCCAAGCCTCGTGCCGCCATAGCGGGCCTCCAGCGCGGCGATGAAGCCGGGCGCCAGGTTCTCGGCATTGTCGCGGGTGGAAAGCCGCGCGATCCGCGTGCCGGGATCAGCGATCAGCCGTTTCAGGATCGGCACCGGCCGGGGCGTCGTCGTCACCAGCTGGCGCGGCGACTGCCCCAGCCGCAGGGCAAATTGCAGCATGTCGAAGGTCTCCTCGGCATGTTTCCATTTGGCCAGTTCATCGCACCAGGCATAGTGAAATTGCGGCCCGCGCAGGCTTTCCGGGTCTTCGGAGGAGAAGATCTGGGCAATCGCGCCGTTGGGCCAGACCAGCCGCCGGCGGGAAATTTCCACCTCCGGCACCTTTTCCCGCGCCACCCTTGCGATGCCGGAGATGCCGTCGATCATCACCTCGCGGGCGTCGCCCAGCGTCTCCGCCACCAGCGCGATCCGCAGATCAGAGCGCGCGCCCGCGGATGCCAGCCCATGCACCCATTCGGCGCCGGCGCGGGTCTTGCCCGAGCCGCGCCCGCCGATCAGCAGCCAGTTGCGCCAGGCGGTGTCTTCGGGCGGTTTTTGCGCGTCGCGACCCTGGAATTGCCAGCTGTTCAAAACCCAGACATGCCCGCGCGAGCTGGCGTTAAACTTCATCCGCTCGACCTTCTGCATCAAAAACGCATCCGGTTTCGGCGGCAGATCGGACGGCGGCGCCTCCATCTTTCCGCCGTCGCTGCCAGCATCTGGCCGAGCATCTGGCCCAGCATCTGGCCTGACATCCGGGCTGGCATCAACGCCGTCGTCCAAGCCGGCGGAAACCGTCCCGCCCGCACCGGCACCGCCGTCGCCTGCCGCGTCAGGGCGTGCCTTCCGCAGATCCAGGCGGGCCTCACCGCCATCAGAGCCGCCATCAGGCCCAGCCTCTGGGCCAGTTTCTGGCCAGACATCAGGGCTTGCGTCAGCGCCGTCGTCCAAGCCGGCGCAAACCGTCCCGACCGCACCGGCCCGGCCGTTGCTTGCCGTGTCAGGCATTGCATCCTGAGACTCCAGGCTGGCCTGGCCGCCATGAGAGCCGCCATCTGGCCCAGTATCTGGCCTGACATCAGAGCCAGCATCAACACCGCCATCAGCACCGGCGCAAACCGTCCCGATAGCACCGGGATCGCCGTCGCCTGCTGCGTCAGGCATCGCATCCTGAGAATCCAGGCAAGCCTCGCCGCCATGAGAGCCGCCATCTGGCCCAGCATCTGGCCTGACATCAGGACTGGCATCAGCGCCGTCGTCCAAACCGGCGCAAACCGTCCCGGCCGCACCAGCCCCGCCGTCGCTTGCCGCATCAGGGCTTGCACCCTGCGGATCCAGACTGGCCTGGCCGGCTTGAATCCTGGCCAGCAGGCCCTGCCCCGCCTCCAGAAGCTGGCGAGCCTCGGCATGCGCCCTGGCTATCCCGACCATGTCGCGCTCATGCGCAAGCCGCACCGAAGCCATGGCCTGCGTACCGTCCTCCACGATCTCGCGGTTATGGTCCTCCTGCCCCCGGCGCAGCGTCCGCTGCGATGGCCTTTCCGCTAGCGGCAGGCCCGAAACAATCAGCGTCCGCGGCCTCCCGCTGCCACTGTTTAAGCAGCGCTTTGGCCCGTTCGTTCGCCCGCTCATCGATCGTCCGATGGAAGAGTGCCGTGATTTCTTCAACGTCCTCGCCTCCCATCGCGCGCTCCTGCGCCTCGGCCCGATCGCGGGCCAGCTGCCGCTGCAGGCTATCGACCTTTTCCAGCGTGCGAACGATCAGCGCCATGGCATCGGTCGCCGCCTTTGCGTCGGCACGGGCCTGCTTGCCCGCCGCCTCGTCGCCGCCGTCGATCAACCCCTCCGCCGTCTCGCGCAGCTTGCGAAACAGCGCAAACTGCTCGCGCATCTCCAGCGTTAGCTCGTTCAGCAACTGGCCATAGGCCTCCAGCGGCGACAGCGCCTCGGCCGATTTCAGCTCCAGCACCACCTTGTGCGCCAGCCGCGCAAGCCGCGCCTCCTGCCCCTCCCGCTCCCCATCCGCCGCAACCGGCCAGGGTCGAAACAAGCCGATGTCGAACTCGTCATCCATGCCAAAACCTCCCGCCCCGCCCCCAAAAGGAAACGGCGGACATGAAAAAGCCCGGCAGAACCGGGCTGACATTGACTTGAATTAAGTCGAGGCGAACCGACCGGCCAGCCGCGAGCCGATCTCCCCACGTGTGGGGGGTGAGGCATGATCGGCGAAGCCGAGCAATCGATCCAGTGAATCGATTGCAATGCCGAACGCCGGCAGGACAGAGGGGGGCGAACTTGCTCCACAGTCCAATTTGCGAAAAACCTCTTCGAAGACGGCCCCCGCCGAAGCCTCGCTCCAGCCGCAAATCTCCGACTATGCCCAAACACTACCAAACTACCGTCACGCCGTCAAGGACTATTTTCCTATATTGTTCGGGATGGAACGATTTTGCATAGCGTGACTGGGCGGAAAGCCGTCCGGAAATAATGAAGCAATTGTTCCCGACTTGGCTGAGTGAGAAGCTTTATGGCAAAGTAATGCCGATTTTGCGCACTACATTTTCTGTCGTTTTAGGGGTAGCGCACCCTAGATCGATGGTAAGCCAATCCCAGATATCAGAGTATAGCGAAACGGCTTCATCACCCATATCTTCTAGGTCAGACAAGTGCATTTCCAAAACCTCCAACATTTTTGTAGAGAGGTTCAGACGCTCGAAATTTACGAAACCTTTTTGTTTCCGCCATGTTTGGCCCTCGAAAGTGCCATTCGTAATGGTCCCATGGGTAGTCCAATGGCGATGCCACGCAAGATATGAAAAGCGGTCGATCAGTTCAGACCCACTTAAGCGTTGTTCATCTGTAAGCTTTAATTTCTTAATTTTCTTTCGAAAATCGGAAATCCTGCGTTGTGTGCTTATTGGCAACTCATAGAGCGGATCAGGTAGCGCACGTGCAAACACGCGCAGGCATGCGTCAATGGCATCTTCAGCGAGAGCCCAATTTACTGAGATGCGGCCGACATGAAAATAGACGTAGTCCAGTTTCAGCGGCTTGCGTGGAAAGTAAGGTTCTTTTGCCATATCAAGCGTCTATAGAAAGCTCAGCAAAAACAAAGTCCAACAGATTCCAAAGTGCAGGCTAAAGTTGCAGCCTATTCACAAGGTCCACGCAAGCGGAAACAGTGATACAAAAGAAACCGGACGGTAATCCCGCGAAGAACGACCGCCCGGAAGAAGCCAGCTAGCCTGACTTACTTTTTGATAGTCTCAACCACGTGGGTACGGGGTTTGCTTTTGGCGGTTTTCACCGTCGTAAAGCGCCCCGTAACCGCACTGCGGCCGATCTTGGTTGACTTAGCCATTCTTCGACACCTCCTTTCTCGGGCAGTGGCCCGCGCTTAAAGGCATGTCCAAGAGATTTGGGCCGAATCAGCTTTCAACCTAAGGGTATGGTGTCTGCGACATTGTTGTAAGTCCAGCGCTGCTTCTTACATGCCCACAGAAGCCTTCAGTATTTTGATTGGGCGTGACTGGCTTCGCCAATTCGCCCAAAGGTACGACGATAGTGACGAAGCAGGTCTTCGAAGTGTTCAGCGTCTCTGATCTAGCCCGCAGCGCGGCGGTCATACTTGAAATCAAATTCTGCAAGCTAACGGTAAAGATGGACATCGCCACCATGCTGGTAGAAGCATATGATGCCGCGCTTCACTGGCTGCAACACCCCCCTCACTCCGCTCCCCCATACTGCTCCCACGCCCCCATCGCATGCGCGGCATACATTAGGCTCGGGCCGCCGCCCATGTAGATGGCCATGCCCAGCACCTCCTGAAATTCCTGGCGGGTGGCGCCGAGTTTCACCAGCGCCTCGGTGTGATAGCCGATGCAGCCGTCGCAGCGGGTGGCGATGCCGATCCCCAAGGCGATGAATTCCTTGGTCTTCTTGTCCAGCGCGCCGTCCTTCAGCGCCGCCTGGGCCAGGCTCGAAAAGCCGGCCATCACCTCGGGCATCTCCTTGCGCAGCGTGCGGCTATGGGCGGAAATGTCCTTGGTGATGTCGGGATAGAATTTGCCGGATGCGCTCATAGTTATCTCCTCGACAATACGTAGATATGAATATCTATATGTATTATCGAGGCGGGCATCAAGCCCCTCACGCCACAGCGCGCACCGGCGTATAGCCCGCCTCGCGGATGGCCGCTTCGGCGGCGTCCGGGTCGCCCGAAACCGTCACCTTGTGGGTGTCGAGGTCGACCACGACAGGCGCGCCCGGCAGGGCCTCGGAAAGCGCTGATTTGATTGCCTTTTCGCAATGGCCGCAGCTCATGTCGGCCACGTCGAAAACGGTTGGTTCGGTCATTGTCCTGTCCTTTTTGCTGTCGTTGTCTCTGTCATGCACCTTCCCATCATGGGAAGGTCAAGCCGGTTTCTGCGGCCGGCGGCGTTTCGGTTGAGGCGGCTCGCCGGCCGGTTTGCCACCGGAGAGGTCGTTGAGGATCGGGCAGTTCGGCCTGTCATCGCCGTGGCAGCAGTCGGCCAGCCGCTTCAGGGTCGCCACCATGTCCTGCATGGCGGCGATCTTCTCCTCCATGTCGGCGATATGGGCGAGCGCCACCTTCTTCACGTCGGCGCTCTCCCTGGATCGATCGGCCCAGAGTTTCAGCAACTGGTCGGTTTCCTCAAGCGAAAAGCCCAAGAGCCGGGCGCGGCGCACGAAACGCAGCCGGTGCACCTCGTCCTCGCCATAGCTGCGGTAGTTGGATTCGGTGCGCCCGGCCGGCGCCACAAGCCCGATATCCTCGTAGTAGCGGATCATCTTGGCCGATACGCCGGACGCGGCCGCGGCCTCGCCAATGTTCATGCGCGCAACTCCTCACCCGCCAAACCCCTGAAATCGCTCACCTTCACCCGCTTCAGCCTGAGCGCATTGCTCACCACGAAGACGCTGGAAAGCCCCATGGCCGCCGCGCCGATCATCGGCGAAAGCATCAGTCCGAAATGGGGATAGAGCGCGCCCGCCGCAACCGGTATCAGGGCGACATTGTAGCCGAAGGCCCAGAACAGGTTCTCCCTGACATTGGTCAGCACCGCCCGGCCCACCTCGATCGCCTGAACCGCGCCCATGAGATCGCCGCCGACCAGCACCACTTCGGCGCTTTCGATGGCGACATCGGTGCCGGTGCCGACGGCGATCCCGGCATCGGCTGCCGCCAGCGCCGGCGCGTCGTTGATGCCGTCGCCGATAAAGGCAACCCTCTTGCCCCGCGCCTTCAGCGCCCGGATCGCCTCCACCTTGCCATCAGGCAGGGTTTCCGCCACGACCTCAGCGATCCCGGCCCGGCGGGCCACGGCCTCAGCCGTCCGCCGCGCATCCCCGGTCACCATCACAACCTCAAGCCCCATGTTCCGAAAGGCCGCAATGGCCGCCGCACTGGTCGGCTTGATCGGGTCTGAAATCGCCAGCGCCGCCGCCAGCCTGCCATCGATAGCTATGTAGAGCGGCGTCTTACCCTCTCCAGCCAGCCTTTCGGCGGCGGATTGGAGTGTTTGATCAAAGGCCCTCTCTGGCCTGCCGGCCATCTCCCCCACAAGGGGGGAGAAGACTCGTGGCGCCGCCTCGCCTTCACTTCCCCCGTCTACGGTTTGAGGCAAAACGCCAGCGGCCGGGTTAGCCCCTCCCCCTTGTGGGGAGGGGTTGGGGCGGGGTCTTGTCGCCTCACCCGCCGTCATGTCGATCCCCAGCCGCTGCATATAGCGCGCAGCCCCCGCCGCCACCTTGCGTCCATCAACCATGCCCTCGATGCCATAGCCGGCCACGGCCTGGAAACCCTCGACAGTCTCCGGCACCAGGCCACGGGCCTGCGCGCCCCGCACGATCGCTTCTGCCAGCGGGTGCTCCGAGCGTGCCTCAAGGCTCGCGGCAAGCCGCAGCACCTCGGCCTCGTGGAAACCCTCGGCCACCAGCACATCGGTCAGGTCGGGCCGGCCGAGCGTGATCGTGCCGGTCTTGTCCATCACGACGGTATCTATTTCGGCCAGCACCTGCAGCGCCTCGCCCTTGCGAAACAGCACGCCAAGCTCGGCGGCCCGGCCGGTGCCGACCATGATCGAGGTCGGCGTGGCGAGGCCCATGGCGCAGGGGCACGCGATGATGAGCACCGCAACGGCCGCCACCAGCGCATAGGTATAGGCCGGTTCAGGGCCAAATATCGCCCAGACGGCAAAGGTCAGCGCTGCCACCGCGATGACGGCGGGCACGAACCAGGATGTCACCTTGTCCACCATCATCTGGATCGGCAGCTTGCCGCCCTGCGCCTCGCCCACCATGCGGATGATCTGCGATAGCATCATGTCGCCGCCGACCTTCTGCGCGGTGAAGCGGAAGCTGCCGGTGCGGTTGATCGTGCCGCCGGTCACGGTCGATCGTGCCACCTTTTCCACCGGCAGCGGCTCGCCCGAGATCATCGCCTCGTCCACGGAGGAATGCCCGTCCAGGACCACGCCATCCACGGGAATGCGCTCGCCCGGCCGGATCACCACGACATCGCCGACGCGCACATCGGCTGCCGGAATGTCGGTGACGGTACCGTCCCTCTCCACCCGCGCCGTCTTGGCCTGCAACCCGACCAGCCTTCGGATCGCCTGGCCGGTGCGGCCCTTAGCGCGGGCTTCCAGCAGGCGGCCGGTCAGGATCAGCGTCACGATCACGGTCGCCGCTTCGTAGTAGACATGCCGCGCCTCTTCCGGCAGCCAGCCGGGCGTGAATGTCGTCACCAGCGAATAGAGATAGGCCGCCCCCGCCCCCAGCGCGACCAAAGAGTTCATATCCGGCGAACCGCGCCCCAGCGCCGGAATGCCCTTTTCGAAGAAGCGCAGCCCCGGCCCCAGCAGCACCGCCGTCGCCAGCGCGAAATAGATATAGTTCAGGACATCGCCAGGAAAGGTGCTCATGACCCAGTGATGCATGGGCGCATAGACATGGCCGCCCATCTCCAGCACGAAAAGCGGCAGCGTCAGCACCGCGGCGATCGCCGTGTCGCGCGTCAACAGGCTGATTTCCTTCTGCCGCGCCGCCTCGCGGGTGTCGCCGGCATCGTCATGGGTCACAGCGCGGGCCTTGTAGCCGGCCTTTTCCACCGCCGCGGTCATCTGGGGTATGGCATCTGCTCCGCCCAGCACGGTGACGGTCGCCCTTGATGTCGCGAGGTTGACCGAGGCGGTTTCCACCGCGGGCACCGTCTTCAGCGCCTTTTCCACGCGCGAGACGCAGGAGGCGCAGGTCATGTCCTCGATTTCGAGTTCCAGCCGCTCGGGCCTCACCTGGTAACCGGCCTTTTCCACCGCCGCCACGAGGGCGGCCGGGTCGAAGCCCGGTCCGGTCGTCACCGTCAGCGTCTCCTGCGCAAAGTTCACCGCGCTCATCTCAACGCCCGGAACCTTGGCGGCCGCCTTTTCCACCCGCGCCACGCAGGAGGCACAGGTCATGCCTTCCACCGCCAGGCTGATGGGTCTTGCCGTCTTGGCGGCAGTCAAGTTTGCCGTCTTGGGTCGTTGTTGCATGTTCATCGCGTCACCTCTGCCCCATCAGATGGACCTTCCCATCATGGGAGGGTCAAGGGCCCGAGCCGATTTTTCCACGCCCCGTGTCATTCCACCGCAGGCATGCCACTGCGGAACAAAATCCGGTGGCCGCCGTTTATGGGCAGCGAAACATTCATGTGCCGCCGCGATGCGGCACGAAGGAGGAAACGTGATCAGGATTCTCAAGGCCGCTGGCCTCTCGATTGCCATGGCAGCCGCTGGTGCGGCCACCGCCATCCCCGCCAGCGCCCAGACGCTGGAACTCCAGATCGGCCCCGATGGCATCCGCCCGGTGGTTCCCGATAACCGCCGTCCCGACGATCGCCGCGGCCCGCCGCGCGGCGGCTGCAGCGAGCGCGAAGCCCGCGCCGCCGCCCGCGATTACGGCCTGCGTGATCCGGAAGTGGTGCGCGTCACCCGCTCGCGCGTCACGGTCGAAGGCATGACCCGCCGCGGTCCCGAGCGCATCTCGTTTGCCAATGAGCGCGGCTGCCCGGATCTGTAACGGCAGCGCCAGCGCCAGAGCCGCATCGGCAGGCACAAGCAAACCGGAGATGTGGCGTCTGAACGGCCGCCCCGTCTTCGGTCAGTTTTATCGGCCTCTAGGCGGCCCTTGAAGCCCGCTCCCTCAAGGCAAGATTCGCGTCGTTTTCCACGCGAAAACGTCGGATTGTCTCATGCAATTGCTGGCTTTCCTGCTCGATGGCATGGGTCGCCGCATTGCTTTCTTCCACCATCGCGGCATTGCGCTGGGTCATCTGATCCATCTCGTGAACCGCGGTGGAAATTTCCGAAATTGCCGCTGACTGCTGGCGCGCCCCTTCCGAAATCGTGCTGATTTCGCGGTCGATCGCCAGCACATGCTCGCGGATCTCGATCATGAAACGACCTGAATTCTGCACCAGTTCCACGCCGGATTGCACCGCGGTCGCGGAGTTCTGGATCAGCGACTTGATCTCGCGGGCCGCGTTTGCAGACCGCTGCGCCAATTCGCGCACCTCCTGCGCCACGACAGCAAAGCCTTTGCCCGCCTCTCCGGCGCGCGCTGCCTCAACCCCGGCATTGAGGGCGAGAAGATTGGTCTGGAAGGCAATGTTGTCGATCACTCCGATGATCTGGACGATATGACCCGAGGCGGTCTCGATATTCTGCATCGCCGACACGGTGTCGTGCATGGTGCGCTCGGATGCCGCCGCGCTCTCGCGGGCACCTGATGTCATGGCGGTCACCGCCTGCATGCGGTTCGTGGTTTCCGAAAGCGTGGCGGTCACCTCGGTCAAGGCCGCGGAAGCCTCCTCCAGCGAAGCCGCCTGGCGCTGGGTGCGCTCTGCCAGATCCTCGGCACCGGTCCGCAACTCGCTGACACCCCCGGATACGCTTTGCACCGTGGTGCCGACCTCCCGCATGATGCCGGCCAGTTCGCGCATGGACCTGTTATAGGCCTGCCGCAAGGGCTCCAGATCCTCGCTGAACGCCGTTTCGATCTGGTAGTTCAGGTTGCCGGCGCTGAGTTGCGACAGGCCACCGCCGATTTCGCGCACCGCCAGTTCGACCGCCTTCGCGCGCCGGCTATCCTCGGCATGGCGCTCCTGGTCCTGGCGCCAGCGCTCCTCCTGCTGCTTGCGGCGCTCCTCGGCCGCCTCCAGCGCCTTGCGCGCATGGTTTTTCATGCATTGCACGATGGCGCGGCCAAGCTGCCCAATCTCGTCGCGGGCCGTGCCCGGCTCCAGTTCGGCGCCTTCCTCGTCGCGGGCATGGCGCTCCACAGCGCCCACCATCTTGCGAAGCGGCCGCACCACGCTGAAGAGCGTCATGGCCCCCAGGAACAGAGAGAGGATGGTGGCGCCGAGGGCGATCAGGCTGGCCAGCATGGCCTCGCGCCAATCATGCGCGGCCATCTCTTCAGCCGTCTCCCGGACCTTTGCCAGTTCGGCGAGTTCAGCCTCGTGGATAACTTCGATCCGCGCGGTGGTCTTGCCAAACCATTCCTTGGAGTCGAGCCCAGTCAATTGGGTCTCGCCACCCGCCTGCAGCAACTGCCGGCGATAGTCGGCAATAAGCGCCGCATCTCCGCCGGTGGAAAAACGCTGCAGCGTTTCCCCGGCCAGGGTCGGCTCCAGGCGCGCAAACTCCTCAAGAAGGACATCGCCAGCACCATAATATCTGGCAAAGTTCATGAATTGCTCCGGCGGAATCCGGCCTGCGGCGATGAAGCCATTGCCCATGCCGCGCTCCTGCCCCGCCAGTTCCTTGGCCAGCGCCAGATCGAGCGAGGCCTGTATACGGCTCTCCAGCGAACCCTGCTTCTCCGACAGCGCCAGACCGCGCATGGCATCCAGCAGATCGCCGATCAGCCCGGTGTAGTAGGCGAAGGACTGCGGAGGGGCGAGCGACAGGGCGTCAATCCGGGTGCGGATATCGGCGATCGCACTCAAGGACTGCTTCACCCTGTCCTGCTGTTCTGTCTGGATACCGAGCTCGGTCAGTTCGTCCACAGCGACCAGAAGTTTCGGCAATTCGGCATCGACCTTCAGGCGCGCATTCGCCATGGCCTCGCCATTGGCCTTGCCCTTGGAGCCCAGGAAGCCCGCTGACGTGCCGCGTTCGGTCTGCAGCCAATGGACCGCACGGCTGATGACCTCGAGATCCAGCGTGGCCCAGGCGACGCGCTTGGATCGGGCATAGCTTGCATACTCGTCATAGACGAGATGGCTTGCCAGCGCGACAACCGCAAGCAACGGCACCAGTGCACAGATGCAAAGACGGGCGGCAATGGAAATATCAGAAAACCGCATGACACAACCTCCGGTGAATAATCCATAGGTTGCAGCTCATGCTAAATATATTACTAATGTATTTTCTAAAATTCGGATATTCTGAGTTGGGCGTGCGATTTTTTTCAGCCGGGACGCCAGCTGCCGCCAGGGCTTGGCCCCGGTTCGTGAAAATGTTACATGTAACGGCACGAAGGAGATTTTCCATGGCTTCAACGGTCGGCAAGCGCGTTCAAAAGCGACGGGACATCCTGCGCGCACAGGGCCTCCGGCCCGTGCAGATCTGGCTTCCGGATAGCCGTCGCCCCGGCTTTGGCGCGGAATGCGCGCGGCAGGCCCGCATGACGGCAGAAGCCGACAGAGGCGACGGGGAACTGGGCGAGTTTCTCGATGCGGCCCTCGACGATCTCGACCAGTCGCCCTCTACCGGGGAATTCTAGACAATGACGTGCAAACGCGGGCAGCGGTTTTGCGATCAAGACACTCTAAAAACACGAGGACCAAGGCGTGGAAAGCGAATCTAAACGATCGCGACACGCTTTGGTGAGACGAGGCGACATCGTCACTGTCGCCATGACAGGCGATTTCGGCAAGCCACGGCCGGCCGTCATCGTGCAAGCAGACAGTTTTGGCGAGACCGGCACGGTCACGCTCCTGCTCATGACCAGCACGCTGATTGAGGCCCCGTTGCTGCGCATCCCGGTCCAGCCAACTGTTGCCAACGGCCTGACCCTGCCCTCGCAGGTAATGATCGACAAGGCCATGTCGGTCAGGCGAGAGCGGGTCGGCCAAATCATCGGCTCCCTTGACGATACGACAATGCTGCAGGTCACGCGGGGCATGGCAGTTTTCTTCGGCATCGGCTAGCGCTTGCAGCACCGCCCCACCGTCACCGCTGGGCGGCCGGCCCCTCGCCCACCGTCAGAGGCCAGTCGCAGAGATAGTCTTCAAAATCCTCGACGGGGACATCCTCTTCGCTGACCGTGCGGCCGCGGGTGGAAATGCCCGCCTGATGCACCGTCTCCCGGTCACCCGAGACGAGGTAGTGCCACCAGTAGAGGTCCTCGCCATCGGCCACCAGCCGATAGGCGCATGTCGGCGGCAGCCAGGTGATCTCGTCGATACCCTCGAGCGTGAGCTGGATACAGTCCGGCACGATCGCCTTGCGGTTCTCGTAGTCCTTGCATTGACAGCTCTCGCCATCCAGCAGGCGACAGGCGACCGAGGTGAAGAACACTTCGCCGCTGTCCCAATCCTCCAGCTTGTTCAGGCAACAGAGACCGCAGCCATCGCACAGGCCTTCCCATTCCGCCGGGGTCATTTCCGCCAGCGTCTTGGCCTGCCAGTAGGGGGTGTTGCCCTCAGGGCTCAGTTCCGTCATTCGTGATCGCCATTCCGCGGGCCGGCCATCGCAGGCGCCCGCTTTTTTCTTGTTCTTTGCGGGAAAATCAACCATCTATCAACCACTATCGTCCTGATAAGGGCAGTGCCCAACTCAGGGCGCTGCCGGTCGCCATCGCGGTCGACCGCCAACCCTTGCTTTGCGGAAGGTCACCCGACGTGCCCGACAATGACGTGCAGAACCAGGACATTCAGCAACAGACCCCACCAGCCAAAAAGCCCCGGCTGAAAAAGCATTTCTTCCTGCAGCTCGATAGCTGGATCGATTCCACCCTTTGGAATGCCGGTTTCCGCGCAGCCGAGATCTGGGAAGATGTTACCATCTTCTTCCGCCGGTTCCGCGTGCGCGGCTGGAAGCGGCTTGTCGTCGAGATCCTGGGCGAAGGCATGACCTGGGGCACGGTGGGCGCCGTGCTGATGCTGGCGCTCGCTTTGCCCGCATTCGAGGAAACCCAGAAGGACTGGCGCAACCACGGCGATTTCGCCGTCACCTTCCTCGATCGCTACGGCAATGTCATCGGCCATCGCGGCATCATCCATGAAAATTCGGTGCCGATCGACGAATTGCCGGATCACCTGATCAAGGCCGTTCTCGCCACCGAGGACCGGCGCTTCTTCCAGCATTTCGGCATCGATTTCCTCGGTCTTGCCCGCGCCATGAACGAGAATGCCCGCGCCGGTGGCGTCGTGCAGGGCGGCTCGACGCTGACCCAGCAGTTGGCGAAGAACCTGTTCCTCACCAATGAGCGCTCGCTGGAGCGCAAGATCAAGGAAGCCTTCTTGGCGCTGTGGCTGGAGGCCAATCTCTCCAAGAAGGAAATCCTGTCGCTCTATCTCGACCGCGCCTATATGGGCGGCGGCACGTTTGGCGCGGCGGCGGCCTCGCAATTCTATTTCGGCAAGGCTATCACCGAGGTCAACCTTGCGGAAGCCGCCATGCTGGCCGGCCTGTTCAAGGCGCCGGCGAAATATGCCCCGCATGTGAACCTGCCGGCAGCCCGCGCCCGCGCCAACGAGGTGCTGACCAACATGGTGCAGGGCGGCATCATGACCGAGGGCCAGGTGCTGGCGGCACGCCGCAACCCCGCCAGCGTCATCGATCGCGACGAGGCCGAGGCGCCGGATTTCTTCCTGGACTGGGCGTTCGAGGAGGTGCAGCGCATCGGCGCGCGGCTGCCGCAGCACACGCTGGTCGTGCGCACCACCATCGATACCGGCCTGCAGGCCGCCGCCGAGGCGGCGGTGGAATCCAGCCTGCGCGAATATGGCGAGGGCTACCGCGTCAAGCAGGGCTCGCTTGTGATGATCGAAAATGGCGGGGCCGTGCGCGCCATGGTGGGCGGGCGCGACTATGGCGAAAGCCAGTTCAACCGCGCCACCCGCGCGCTGCGCCAGCCCGGTTCGTCCTTCAAGATCTACACCTACTCGCTGGCCATGGAGAACGGCTATACGCCGGAGACCATGGTGACCGACGCGCCGATTTCCTGGGGCAACTGGAGCCCGAAGAACTATGGCAACGGCTATGCCGGCCGCATGACCATGCAGACGGCGCTGGCGAAATCGATCAACACGATCCCGGTGCGGCTCGCCAAGGAAAAGCTTGGGATCGACAACATCATGAAACAGGCCAAGCTGTTTGGCGTGGAGACCCCGATCCGCAAGGACGTGACCATCCCGCTCGGCACCTCGGAAATGACCGTGATGGACCAGGCTACCGCCTATGCCGTCTTCCCGGCCGGCGGCTACCAGGCGCGCCGCCACGGCATCGAGCAGATCCTGAACTACAATGGCGACGTGCTCTACGACTTCCAGCGCGACGAGCCGCCGGCCGAGCGGGTGCTGAGCGAAACCGCCGCCAAATACATGAACCAGATGCTGACCACGATCCCCTATGCCGGCACGGCGCGCCGCGCGGCTGTTGATGGCGTGCTGACCGCCGGCAAGACCGGAACGACCCAGGCCTATCGCGACGCCTGGTTCTGCGGCTATACCGGCAATTACACGGCCGCCGTCTGGTTCGGCAATGACGATTATACCTCGTCCAACAACATGACGGGCGGCTCGCTGCCGGCCATGACCTTCAAGAAGCTGATGGATTATGCCCATCAGGGCATCGAAATCCGGCCAATCCCTGGCGTCGAAACTCCGATGCCGGAGCGGGAGAAAACCAAGCCTGTGGTCACCGCCGCCGATGGCGAAACCGATCCCCTGCCCGACCTCGTGCGCCCGCGCTCACTGTCAGCCGAAGCCACCCGCCAGCTGCGCGACATCGGCCGCATGCTGAAAGAGGCCGAACCGCTGAAGGCCGAACCGGAAAAAATGGCGGCACGGGGGTGATGTGACGGTGTGACGGGAGGCAATGTCTGCATGGTGTGGACTTGCCGCCTTTCGAACCGGAGGCCTGCTGTGGTTGCGGAGGCGTCCAATCGCTCCGGTCATCCTCGGGCTTGACCCGAGGATCCACTTACCTAACTTTTCAAAAGCTTGTGGATGGTCGGGTCAAGCCCACTGCTGTCCGGTTTAAATTTGGTGGACATGGCGCACGGTGTTGATTCTACTTGTGTTCGAGCGTTTGGCGACGATCTCGGACACGAAAGGGGA
>NZ_FWXU01000015.1 GCF_900176345.1 Rhizobium sp. RU36D | reverse complement strand
ATCAGCGTCTCAGCCAACTCGAAGAGGTTTTCTCTAGAACGAAGGTCATCGTCGCCAGCAGCGCCGCCGCCCTCGTCAGTGAGCGGACTTATAGATTGGCCTCTTCCGGACGTCAACAGGGAATTGTCAAAAATCTGTCGTTTTTCATATGTCATTGAATTGTCATAAAAATTATTGCGGCCGATACCTCCAAATCCGCCATTGCCCCTCGCCGGTCACAAGACTTCGACTGCTTACACGCCCAAATCGGCGTAAATAATCGGCACAAAGCACCGAGGAACCGCCTGCCGAGTGATCATTCTGCCTCCGACAGGGCAATCTTTAGCGCTCACTCAGCCCATTGTGATGATAATCAGGCCGATGAACATCAAGGGAACCGCCGTCAGAGCCGGCAGAATGATCGCTGGATAGCCGAACGAGATGATCGCCAGCAGCCATATCAACAGCATGTTGCAGACGAACAGAACCTTGGCCGTCGTGGAGCCTTGGACAGCTTCCTTCAACATCCATCCGAATACCGGCACCCGGTAGATCACTTGGGTCAACACATGAAACTCCTTCGCTTGGCAACTTGCTTGATGATCGTCAGATTTAAGCAGGCCTCCGCGATCTGCAAATGCGACAAAATCGCCTTGCGCCGCTCTTCTTCAGCAGACGCCATGCGCGATCATGGGGTTGACTCGCTTTTCCTTTGAAACCCCGATGGAATTGCGTTACCGGGCGATAAGTCCACGCGTCGATGGCTGGCCAAGGCTGAATCAACGCCCGGCGCTTGCCATTAAAGACCTCGCTATAAAGGAGTGCATCATTTGCGCATTCTTGCCGAAGCCCATTTTCCGGAACTGCCAGACTATTACCGCGGCAAGGTTCGCGACAATTATGACCTTCCGGACGGACGCCGGATCATCATATCAACAGACCGTCTCAGCGCCTTCGACCGGATCCTGACCTGCATTCCGTATAAAGGACAGGTGCTGACCCAGACGGCCCGCTATTGGTTCGATGCCACCCGGGACATCTGCCCCAACCATGTTCTCGACTATCCCGATCCCAATGTGGTCATCGGCAAGCGGCTGGACATCCTTCCCGTCGAGATCGTCGTGCGTGGCTACCTGGCCGGGACAACAGGCACTTCGATCCTCACTCTCTACAAGGCAGGTCAAAGGCGGATGTACGGAATCGAGCTGCCGGACGGCATGCGCGACAATCAGATACTGCCAACTCCTATTATAACGCCAACCAGCAAGGCGTTCGACGGAGGCCACGACGAACCGTTGACGCCGAAGCAGATCGTGGACAATGGCCTGCTGACCCAGGCGCAGTGGGATACACTGTCACGTTATGCTCTTGCCCTGTTTGCGCGCGGTCAGGAACTCGCCGCCGAACGCGGGCTCATCCTGGCCGACACGAAATATGAGTTCGGCACTGACGAGAACGGCACCATCCTGCTGGCGGATGAGATTCATACGCCCGACAGCAGCCGCTACTGGATTGCAGAGAGCTACCCGGCCAGTTTCGAAGCCGGCCGCAGGCCGGCAAGCTTCGATAAGGATTTCGTCAGAGCCTGGGTCGCGGAACGATGCGACCCTTATAAGGACGAGATCCCCGAAATCCCCCAGGATCTGATCGAGGAGACCTCGCAGGTCTATATCCGTGCCTATGAGGCCATTACCGGCAACCGGTTTATCGCCGACGATAGCGAGATCTCACCCGAGGTGCGGGTGCACAAGAATCTCGCGGCCTATGCTGCGGCCTGAGCGCAACACCTCCAGACAGATTTTTCTAAGTGCATAACGAAAATCGACACTTGTTATATTAAACAACGAATCGATAGGTTAACAGAAGGAAACGGCCGACCTCCGCCGCGCGGTTTAGCGAAACGAGGCAGCTCGCCGCCGGCCATGATGGTTCGGCGGTTAACTTATGTGACCTTTGTCTGACCGCAGGATAATATGATGCTATCCCTCCGCGCCGCGCCTCTTCTTTCTCTGCTTCTCCTTGCCGGCTGCGTCACCGGTCCCGATCACACCGCTCCCGAAATGGCATTGCCCGCCAAGTTCAGCGAAGGCGGAAATTCCAGCGCCGGTGATGTGTCGACGGTTGCCTGGTGGACCGCGTTTCGTGATCGTCGCCTTGATGGTCTGGTCGACAAGGGGCTTGATCAAAACCTTGACGTGCTGCAGGCGCTCGAGCGCATTACCGCTGCAGAAGCGGGCGTTGTCGCCGCTGGCGCAGGCGCATTGCCCAGTCTGACGGGATCCGGCTCCTTCGAGCGTAGCGGCACGGAAGGCCAGCTCAGCAAACAGCCGCCCCAAAGCACGACGGCTGGTGCATTGAGCGCCTCTTGGATACTCGACCTCTGGGGCGAGTATCGCCGCGCCAAGGAAAGCGCGCGCGCCACGGTCGATGCTGCCTATGCCACGGCAGACGTCGCTCGTCTCGCCTATCTCTCGGACCTGGTACAGTCCTACATCAATGCCCGCTATTACCAGGAACGCATCGCGCTCGCTCGCAAGAGCCTGGCCTCACGGCGCGAAACCCTGGAATTGACCAAGCTGCAACTCGAAGCAGGAGCAGCTTCGCGCCTCGACGTCGTGCAGGCGGAAGGCCTAGTCAATTCGACCTTGGCGGATATTCCCGGATTTGAAGCGCAGTTCCGTGCCTCGGCGCATCACATCGCCACCCTGCTTGGCCTCCCCGCCTCGTCGCTCGTCGCAGACCTTCAGAAAGGCGCGCGCCAGCCGACGGCTGCCCGCATTCCCAAGACCGGCATCCCGGCGGACCTGATCCGCAACCGTCCAGACATCCGCAAGGCCGAGCGTGACCTTGCATCCGCCGTGGCCGAAATCGGCGTGGCAGAAGCAAAGCTTTATCCGACCATCACCTTGAGCGGTTCCATTGCACCCTCCTACACTGCAATGACCACCGGCAGCGGCAACCTGACCTCCTGGTCGTTCGGTCCGAGCCTTCGCCTGCCGATCTTCGATGGCGGCGCCCTGCGCGCAAACGTCGATATCGCCGAGTCGACAGCACGCGTTCAGTACCTCACCTGGAAGTCGGCCGTTCTGAACGCGGTTGAAGAGGTTGAAAACGCGATTGTTGCTATCAACAGGGACGCGCAGACGGTTAACGCCTTGGCCGCAACCGTGAAGTCCTATGAAGAGGCCCTGTCGCTGTCCACCTCAAGCTATCGCGACGGCGCAAGCTCGCTGCTCGATGTTCTTGACGCGCAGCGCTCGGTTGCAAGTGCGCAGGCCGGTCTGGCTCAGGCTGTGCAGAAACTGGCTCTGGATTATGTCGCTCTCAGCGTCGCCACCGGTGGCGGTTATGCGGTTGGCTCGACGACCGTCGCCAAGGGCATGTAACCCCTAAGCGAATGCAATGACTTCCAAGGCCTGGGCGATGCACGCGCCCAGGCCCTTTTTTTTATCGCTTGCACGTGAAATCAGAAGGTCGCAGGCGTGTTGATCCACAACAGCACGGTCTCGCCATCAAAGCTGTTGCGCCAGGAATGCGGTCTGCGGCTCTCGAAATAGAAGCTGTCGCCGGAATTGAGTTCGAAGAACTGATCGCCGTCCAAAATGAACTCCACGCTGCCTGTCAGCACATGGACGAACTCTTCCCCCTCATGCGCATAGGCGCCTTCGCTTGATGCGCCCGGACCCAGCACGAATCGGTTGCATTCCATCTGGTTTCGGCCAGCGGCTAGCGCCTGGACGGCGACGCCGGGGGACGTATCGGGCCAGGCCAGCCATTGGCCCTGGCGTATGAGGGATTCCCGGCCATCGCTTCGTTCCTGTCCGCTCAGCGCGGCAAGCGTTGTGCCAAGCGAGCGCGCTACCGCATGCAGCGCCTTGAGGGACAGTCCTTGCGAGGTCCGCTCGAACATCGATAGCTGTGATATGGACGTTCCGGCTTCCAGCGAGACCGCTTCGAGTGTTTTGCCGGCCTCCCGCCTCAAGCGCCTGATCCGGGCACCCACCTGCATCTCGCCGTTTTCGTTCTCCTGACCGTCCGCGGGGCCGGCATCTTCGTCATCCTGTCGAAGGCTTTCCCGTATCGCGGAGGGATTGAGGCCTTTTTCCGTGCGCAGCCGCGCGATGGTTTGCAGGCGCGCCATCATGGCGCGGTCATACAATCTCTGCCCGGTCGGGGTTCGAATCGGCTGAATCAGGTCCTGCGTTTCCCACAGACGCAATGTGGAGGGCGACACACCCACAAGGCGGGCTGCGTCAGCGATCTTGAAACGGATATCGTCCATGGCACTCAATCTCGTCTGCGTCCGACAATAGGAGCAGTATGCGAAAAATCCATATTGCATGTCTACAGAAAAAATGTAGGAAATATGCAAACCTGATGCTGGGCCTGGGTGGGCTCGCAGGTCCGGATCATCCAAGAGGAGCCTTCTCATGCAGAATTCTCAAATTGCCGAACGCCGAACGCAGGCCATATCCCGCGGCGTCGGAATGACGACGCAGGTCTATGCTGAACGGGCTGAAAACGCAGAGATCTGGGATGTCGAGGGGCGCCGCTATATCGACTTCGCGGCCGGTATCGCAGTGGTCAACACTGGCCATCGCCACCCCCGGGTTATCGAAGCGGTCAAGAACCAGATCGACCGCTTCACCCATACCTGCCATCAGGTCGTGCCCTATGAGAATTATGTCGCCTTAGCCGAGCGCCTGAATGCCGCCGTCCCAGGCAACTTCGCGAAGAAGACCATCTTTGCCACGACGGGCGCCGAGGCCGTCGAAAATGCCGTGAAGATCGCGCGCGCGGCAACCGGTCGTTCCGCGGTCATTGCCTTCACCGGCGCTTTCCACGGTCGCACCTTCATGGGCATGGCGCTGACGGGCAAGGTCGTGCCTTATAAGACGGGCTTCGGCCCGATGATGGGCGATGTCTTCCATGTCCCCTTCCCGATCAAGCTGCATGGCGGAGACGTGTCTGATGCGCTTGATGTGCTCGACAAGCTGTTCAAGGCCGATGTCGATCCGAAGCGCGTAGCCGCCGTCATCATCGAGCCTGTCCAGGGAGAAGGTGGCTTCTACGAAGTGCCGCGCGCCCTGATGACGCGCCTGCGGGAAATCTGCGACGAGCACGGCATGCTGCTGATCGCTGACGAGGTGCAGACTGGCTTTGCCCGCACCGGCAAGCTGTTTGCCATGGAGCATTTCGGCGTCGAGGCTGATATTGTGACCATGGCGAAGGGTCTAGGTGGCGGCTTCCCCATCTCTGCCGTCACTGGGCGTGCAGAAATCATGGACGCGCCGGGCCCGGGCGGCCTGGGTGGCACCTATGCCGGCAGCCCGATTGGCGTGGCTGCCGCGCACGCCGTTCTTGACGTGATCGAAGAGGAAAAGCTCTGCGACCGCGCCCAGGCGCTTGGTGCCCGTTTGAAGCAGAAGCTCGAATCCCTGCGGTCGGACGTGCCGGAGATCGCAGACATCCGCGGCCCGGGCTTCATGGTTGCGGTTGAGTTCAACCAGCCGGGAACCGACAAGCCAAGCGCCGAGTTTACCAACGCCGTGAGGCTGAAGGCCTTGGAAAAGGGGCTTATTCTGCTGACCTGCGGCATTTACGGCAACGTCATTCGCTTCCTCTCTCCCATCACCATCCAGGACGAGGTGTTCAGCGAGGCGCTTGCCATCATCGAATCCAGCATGCGCGAATGCAGCGCGGAGGCCAAGAAATGACCATTTCCGACAAACTCACGTCCAAACTCAAGGATCCGAGCCTTGCCATCGACAAGGCATTGATCGGCAGCGAATGGCTGGCAAGCAGCACCAGCGGCAAGACATTCGACGTCACCAATCCGGCGACCGGCGATGTGATCGCCGTTCTTCCGGATCTTGATCGCTCCGAAATCACGAGGGCGATCGACCTGGCCCACAAGGCCCAGAAAACCTGGGCGGCAAAGACCGGCAAGGAGCGAGCCGCGGTCTTGCGCAAGCTCTACGACCTCATGGTCGCCAATGCCGATGACCTTGCGACCATCCTGACCATGGAAATGGGCAAGCCCTGGCCGGAAGCGCGCGGCGAAATTCTCTATGGCGCATCCTATGTCGAGTGGTTCGGTGAAGAGGCCAAGCGCGTCTATGGCGATACCATTCCCGGCCATCAGCAGGACAAGCGCATCATCGTCATCAAGCAGCCGGTGGGCGTCGTCGGTGCCATCACGCCGTGGAACTTCCCGAATGCCATGCTGGCGCGCAAGATGGCGCCCGCCATCGCAGTCGGCTGCGCCATGGTGTCGAAGCCGGCAGCGCAGACACCGCTGTCCGCCCTGGCGCTAGCCCTTCTGGCGGAACGTGCGGGCGTGCCTGCCGGGATCTTCTCGGTGGTCACCTCGACCGACGCCGCCATGGTCGGCAAGGAGATGTGCGAGAACGACAAGGTCCGCAAGCTGACCTTCACGGGCTCCACCAATGTCGGCCGCATCCTGATGCGCCAGGGCGCTGACCAGATCATGAAGCTTGGCCTGGAACTGGGCGGCAATGCCCCGTTCATCGTCTTCGATGATGCCGATCTCGATGCCGCCGTCGAAGGCGCCATGATCTCGAAATACCGCAACGCCGGCCAGACCTGCGTCTGCGCCAACCGCCTCTATGTGCAATCAGGCGTCTATGATGCCTTTGCGCAGAAGCTGGCCGAGCGCGTATCCAAGATGAAAGTGGGCGACGGCTTCGCCGAGGGCGTGACCACCGGTCCGCTGATCGATGAAAATGCCCTGAAGAAGGTCAAGGAGCACGTGGCCGATGCAGTCTCCAAGGGCGCAAAGGTGGCTGTCGGCGGCGATGCGGCGGAACAGGGCGGCCTGTTTTTCCAGCCGACCATTCTGACCGGCGTTACCAGCGAGATGAAGGTGGCCGTGGAAGAGACCTTCGGTCCCGTTGCACCGCTCTTCCGCTTCGAAACGGAAGATGAGGTCGTCGAGCTTGCCAACAACACCGAGTTCGGTCTGGCATCCTATTTCTATTCCAAGGACATCGCCAAGATCTTCCGGGTGGCCGAGGCTTTGGAATACGGCATGGTCGGCGTCAATACCGGCCTGATTTCGACCGAGGTCGCACCCTTCGGCGGCATCAAGCAGTCCGGTCTTGGCCGCGAGGGGTCGAAATACGGCATCGATGACTACACGGAGATCAAATATCTCTGCCTGGGCGGCATTCAGTAACACGCCCCGATCTATAGCGGGCCGGCGCTCCCTGCCGCCGGTCCGCCACAGTCGGGCGACACCAGGTGAAGCCGATCGACGGCAATGCTCCTGCCAAGCCGCGCCAAGGCGGCAAAATGCGCTCCGCGGGCACTCTGCCTGCGCCAGAAGAAACCGATCTGCCGCTCTCCGGTCCATCCATCGAGTTCCACCAGGTGGACGTTTTCCCCACCTCGCACCTCGGAGCGAATGTAGAGTTCCGGAAAAAGCGATAGGCCCATCTCGATGGAAACCATCTGACGCAGCGCATCCAGGCTGGTCCCCTCATAGTCTTCGGCCAGGATGGCGCCGGAAACAGCGGCAAGATTTCGCACGTCGTCCAGCAACCGGTGACCGGGGCCAAGCGTCAGCAAGCGCTCTCCCTTGAGAGCGCTGAGCGGCACTCTCGACATCGCCGCAATGGCATGCTGCCGCGGAACGCCGAGATAGATCCGCTCACGGCAGATGCCCTGAAACGCAAAAAGATCGTCCTGCCCGGGATCCTGGCCAAGCCCGCAATCCATTTCTCCAGACAGAACCGCCGCCTCCAGGGATCGCGGACGGTCTTCCCGGATATAGACCTTGAGTTCCCGATGGTCGGCATGGAGTTGAGGCAGCAGGAACGGCAGGAAATACGGACCGAAAGACGAGACGACGCCCAGCCGGATGGCGCCGCCGAGATTAGCCTTGGACGATTGCGCAAGAGCCCTGATGTCATCCAGACCAGCCAGCACCACACGCGCCGCGGCGATGATTTGCGCGCCGACGGGTGTTGGCACCACCTGGCCCGGGCGCCGATCCAGGAGATCGGTTCCCAACTGCTTCTCCAGAAGAGCGACCTGAACCGAGAGAGTCGGCTGCGACACGTGGCAGCGTTTCGCGGCCTCGCCAAAATGGCCGGTGTCTCCCAGCGCAATCAGGTATTCCAACTGACGGTGGCTGGGTCGAAACGGCATGATAGTTTTTCTCTATGAGAACGATCCGAACAATCAATTGGAATAATGACGGTCTTTGCACCAGATTCAAGTGGCAACAAAGGAGATCGCAATGAAACCTCTACTGAAAGCCCTGATCAGCCGCCACTCGATCATCGCCGCCAAGATCATGGAGGAACAGCGCCGGCCACTACCGGATACGCTCCGCGTACAGTCTCTGAAAAAAATCAAGCTGAAGCTCAAGGAGCAGATCAGCCACCTCGAACGCGCGGAAATGGCGTTCATCCCAGCTTCGGCCAATCGGTCGCGTCTCGCCAGCCGCTGAGGCGAGATACTCTTTCCGCCGCAAGAGTAGACTTTAGGCCGAAATCAGGGCCGGCGAGATCCCCCTCGCCGGCCCAAATTTATGGATTAACGGCAAGCGTTGTGGGGACAGCACAAGCCCCAATAAAAATGGCCCGCCGGAGATCCGACAGGCCATAGCTTCATCTGACCGGCGGGGCGGATCAGTTCTTGGCGCGTTCGACGTAGGAATTGTCTTCCGTTGCGATAACGACGCGCGTTCCGGCATCGATATGCGGCGGCACCAGCGTGCGGATGCCGTTCGACAGCATGGCGGGCTTGTAGGAGGAAGAAGCCGTCTGACCCTTGGTCACCGGCTCGGTTTCGGTGATTTCCAGCGTCACGTGACGCGGCAGCTGGATCGCCAGCGCTACACCTTCATGCATCGACAGAATGCAGGTCATGCCTTCCTGCAGATAGGCTTTCTGGTCGCCCATCGTGTCGACATCCACAACCACCTGGTCATAGGATTCCGGGTTCATGAAGTGGAAGCCTTCGCCGTCCTCATAGAGGAACTGATGATTGACGTCTTCCACGAAGGCGCGCTCGACCTGTTCGGTCGTGCGCCAGCGCTCGGACACCTTCACGCCGTCGACGATGCGGCGCATATTGACCTGGGTCACGGGAGTGCCCTTGCCGGGGTGGAAGTTTTCGGCGGTGAGAACGACGTACAGCTTGCCGTCGACATCAAGCACATTGCCCTTGCGGACGGATGACGCGATAATCTTGACCATTGGAATTCCTTGTAACTGCGGAAGACCCGTCGTAAAGGACGACCCGCCGTCCCTGCTGACGTCTTCATGATTTTCATGGGCGCACCTAACCTAAATCGGGCGAAATAGCCAGCCCGTGTTGTGACAAGGACAGAGAAACCCGCGATGACGGATACGAGCCAACGCGCCTCGCCCTGGTGGACGCCCTCGGTCCATGCGGACCGGCGCCCGTTTCTCCTGGCGCGCAATCGCATCCAGCGGGAACTGAGGACATTTTTCGACAAGCACAACTTCGTGGAAGTCGATACCGCAGCCCTTCAGGTCTCGCCCGGAAACGAGGCGCATCTGCACGCCTTTGTCACGCAGTCGCTGACCACGGATGGTCGCCCCACACCGCTTTATCTGCACACCTCGCCGGAATTCGCCTGCAAGAAGCTGCTTGCCGCGGGAGAACGCAAGATCGCCTGCTTTTCCCACGTCTACCGCAACCGGGAGCGCGGGCCGCTGCACCACCCGGAATTCACGATGGTGGAATGGTACAGGGTGGGCGAAGGCTACGAGACGCTGATGCAGGATAGCGCCGAGATCCTGGCACTGGCCGCAGACTGCGCAGGCAGCCGGGCCTTGACCTTCCGGGGTCAGACTTGCGATCCGCAGAAGCAGCCGGAGCGGCTGAGTGTGGCGGAAGCCTTCGAGCGCTATGCCAGCATCGATCTCCTCGCCTCGATTGCGCAATCGGGAGAAACAGACCGCGACCGGCTGGCCGCTGAACTCGTCCGTGCCGGCATTCGCCACGCCGATGATGATAGCTGGGCCGACCTGTTTAGCCGCGTCATCGTAGAGAAGGTCGAGCCCAATCTTGGTTTTGACAGGGCAACGATCCTGTATGAATATCCGGTCAGCGAAGCCGCCCTCGCCCGTCCCTCCGCTCGCGACCCGCGTGTCGCGGAACGCTTCGAGCTTTATGCCTGCGGGGTGGAACTGGCCAATGCCTTCGGCGAGTTGACGGATGCCGGCGAGCAGCGCAGGCGATTTGAGATCGAGATGTCGGAGAAAGCCCGCATCTACGGCGAGACCTATCCGATCGACGAGGATTTCCTGGCGTCTCTCGCGCTGATGCCTGATGCAAGCGGCATAGCACTGGGTTTCGACCGCCTGGTGATGCTGGCAACCGGCGCGCAGAGGATCGACCAGGTGATGTGGGCGCCGGTGGCGGATATCGCCCCATGAACCAGCGCAGCCTGACGACGCTTTCGGCCCTTCGAGCCGCCGATCTCATCAGCGAGAGAGACCTTCCCTCGCTGCAGGCCGTGGCCGACCGTTATGCGATCGCGATCACACCCGACATCGCCGATCTGATTGATCGCACCGACCCGGCCGACCCGATTGCCCGGCAATTCGTTCCAGACGCGCGGGAGATCAACGTCCACCCCGGCGAAAACGCCGATCCGATCGGTGACCATGCCCATACCCCGGTCAAGGGCATCGTCCATCGCTATCCCGACCGGGTCTTGCTCAAGGCCGTGCATGTCTGCCCGGTCTACTGCCGCTTCTGCTTTCGCCGGGAGATGGTGGGCCCATCCGGCGATGGCACGCTGGCGAGCGACGAACTCAAAGCCGCGCTTGCCTATATCGCGAGCCACGAGGCGATCTGGGAGGTCATCCTGACCGGCGGCGACCCGCTGGTGCTGTCTCCCAGGCGTATGCGCGACGTCATGAGCGGACTCGCCCAAATCGAACACGTGAAGATCGTGCGGCTGCACACGCGCGTGCCGGCGGTGGATCCCACGCGGATCGACAGCGACATGATCGACGCGCTGAAGGCAAGCGGCAAGACCGTCTACCTTGCAGTGCATGCCAATCATCCGCGCGAGCTATCATCCGCCGTTCGGGCCGCCTGCGCTCGTCTCGCCGATGCCGGCATCACCTTGATCAGCCAGACAGTGTTGTTGAAAGGCGTCAATGACGACGTCTCAACCCTGAGCGCGTTGATGCGGGGCTTTGTCGAAGCTCGGGTGAAGCCCTATTACCTGCATCATCCAGACCTCGCGCCGGGAACAGCACATTTCAGGCTGTCGCTTGAGGAAGGACGGGCGCTGGTGAAGGCTCTTCGCGGAAATCTCTCCGGCCTGTGCCAACCGACCTACGTCCTCGACCTGCCGGGAGGACACGGAAAGGTTGAAATTTCGGAGACCGCTGTCGAGGCTCTGGGCGACGGTTCCTATTCCCTGGGGGATTTCCGAGGTGAGAAGCATTTTTATGCTGACTTGCTGTAATTCAGCTGAATTTTCGAGAATTCTCTACCAATTTACTAAAAATTGACAGAATGCCATTCTTTTTCGGCACAATTCTTACCCTCGTTTAACTACGGCGCTTAGCGGAATCTTATGCTTTCGGGACTAGAACCGAGCATAGAGACTACAACTGCAAAGACCTAGAGAGCGAGGCTGGTCCGATGAATAATACCATTCGAAAGCTGCTGGCAAGGCTTGGTAGCCTGTCCACTCCCATCGAAACCCTTGCGGATGATGCCGACCTCTACGCGGCCGGCCTGTCGTCCTTTGCCTCGGTCCAGCTGATGCTGGGTCTGGAAGAAGCCTTTGACGTGGAATTCCCCGATCATCTGCTCAACCGTAAGTCCTTCGCCAGCGTTGCCGCGATCGAGGGCGCGTTGACCCAGATCCTGGAGCAAAGAAAGGTCGCCTGATGGATCTTTCCTCCGCAAACAGCACGACGAGCCTGAAAAGCCGGGCCGCACGTGTTGCAGCCGTGGCTGCACTTCATGCCGACCAGGTCGACCGTGAAGGACGCTTCCCCCGAGAAGCCGTTGATGCCATGAAGGCCGAAAGGCTGATGGCCGCCCTTATCCCCGCCGAGTTCGGCGGGGAAGGCGCAAGCCTGTCGCAGGTTGCGGAGCTTTGCACCACGCTTGGCCAGGCTTGCGCATCCAGCGCCATGATCTTCGCCATGCATCACATCAAGGCATCCAGCCTCATTTCCCACGGGAATGAGGCCGACTGGCACCGCGCCTTCATGCGGCGCATCGCCGACGAACAACTGCTGCTGGCCTCCGCCACGACTGAAGGCGGGATCGGCGGCAATATGCGCAACAGCATCTGCGCGATCGAAGTCGACGGAGACACCTGCCGCCTGGAAAAGGACGCCACGGTCATTTCCTATGGCTCCCATGGCGACGCCATCCTGGTGACGTCGCGCAGCCACAAGGACGCCGCCTCGACCGACCAGGTGATGACGGTGTTCCTCAAGGACCAGTATAGCCTGGAGCAGACCCACAAGTGGGACACGCTGGGCATGCGCGGCACCTGCTCGGACGGCTTCCTGTTCAAGGGCGAGGCGCCAGCGGTCCAGATCCTGCCGAAGCCTTTCGCCGAGATCGCCGCCCAATCCATGCTGGCCACGTCGCACCTTCTCTGGAGCGCCGTCTGGTATGGGATCGCGGTCGATGCGGTGTCCCGCGCCCAGGCCTTTGTGCGCGCCGCCGCGCGCAAGAACCCCGCCGTTCAGCCGCCCGGTGCGCTGCGACTGGCCGAGGTCTCCAATCTCCTGCAGATGGTTCGCTCCAACGTGATCGCGGGCCTGAAGACCTACGAAGACGCCTGCGAAGATAGCGACAAGCTTTCGTCCATGGCTTTTGCCGTGGCCATGAACAACGTCAAGATCGCGTCGTCGGAGATGATCCTGCCGATCATCAACCACGCCATGCTGATCTGCGGCATCATGGGCTACAAGAACGGCACGCCGTTCAGCCTGGGGCGGCACCTGCGTGATGCGCAGTCGGCCCAGTTGATGATCTCGAACGACCGTATTCTCGGCAATACGTCGACCATGCTCCTCGTACATAAACAAGACACAAGCTTGTTGGGGTAACGCCAATGGACATGCAGACCAGCTTTCTCGACCGGCTCTTCGATTCCGGCCTGCTCATCGAAACCGGTGTCGACGGCCTTTATGGTCGCAGCGGCACGTTTGAAGACGTCATTGCCGCCTTCGAGCGGCTGATCGACCGCTTCGGCGGCGCCGATGGCGCCGAAGCCATCCGCTTCCCCCCCGGCATGAACCGCGCCTACTTCGAAAAGAGCGGTTACATGAAGAGCTTTCCGCAGCTTGCCGGCACCGTGCATAGCTTCTGCGGTTGCGAGCTTGACCATGTCAGCCTGATCAAGGCCATGGACGAGGGCCAGGACTGGACCGGCGAGCAGAAGGCGACCGACATCGTGCTGACGCCCGCAGCCTGCTATCCGCTCTATCCGACGATCGCCAAGCGCGGCCGGCTGAAGCAGAAGGGCGGGCTCTACGATCTGCAATCCTATTGCTTCCGCCATGAGCCCTCAAACGACCCTGCACGTCAGCAGCTGTTCCGCATGCGCGAATATGTCTGCATGGGCACCCAGCAGGACGTCACCGATTTCCGCCAGCTCTGGATGGATCGCGGCGTCAAGATGATGGCCGAGGTCGAGCTTCCGGTCGAAATCGACGTGGCCAATGACCCCTTCTTCGGTCGCGCCGGCAAGATGATGGTCAACAACCAGCGTGACCAGAACCTCAAGTTCGAACTGCTGATCCCGATCACCTCAGTCGCCAAGCCGACCGCCTGCATGAGCTTCAACTATCACCAGGATTCTTTCGGGGTGAAGTGGGGACTGGAACTGCATGACGGCGCGGTGGCCCACACCGCCTGCGTCGGCTTCGGCTTGGAGCGCATTGCGCTTGCCCTGTTCCACCATCACGGCCTCGATCCGAAGCTCTGGCCGGCCACCGTCCGCAAGGCGCTCTGGGGCTGAGCGCCAGATGAGCGCCGTCTTCACAGATATCAATCCGGCCAGCTATCGCCCGCATGCACTGCATGCGAGCGATCGCATGTGGCCGGAAACCAATTGCTATGTCGATCTATGGATCGAGGTTCTGTCCTCGTTCAAAACGACGCCGGAAGCCATGCTCGGCTTCACGGTGACGCAGGATTTCGAAGGCGACCAGTTCACCTTCTTCAAGACGCCGCTCGAGGATATCGAAACGCTCTATGGCGTCAGGTGCACGGAACTGGCGATCTTCGACGACGTCGAAACCCATGTGCATGTGCAAATCGGCCGCGGACGATTGGCCATGCTGGAACTCGACAGCTACTTCCTGCCGGACACGCAAGGCACGAGCTACCGAACAGAACACGGCAAGACCACAGTCGCGGTCAACCGTCTCGACAGCGAAAACCGTGTCATGGACTATTTCCACAATGGCGGTTTCTATCATCTTGAGGCCGATGATTTCGACGGAATTTTCCAGAGGAACCGACCCGAGGGCGCCCTGCCCTTCCTGCCCTATACCGAGTTCGTGAAGTTTCCGGCGTCAGTGCCATCGGACACCCATCTGCGCCAGGAAGCCGCCCGCCTTTTGCGGCACCATCTGGCGCGCCGCCCGGAGACGAACCCGATCGCAGCCTTCGCGAAGGTTTTCCCCGCACAGGTCGAGGCGCTTGCCGACCGCCCGTTCGAGCACTTCCATAAATACGCCTTCAACACGCTGCGGCAGTTCGGCGCCAATTTCGAACTGCTGGCGAGCCATCTCGCCTGGCTGTCGCCGGAAGGGGCCTATCTCCCCGAGGTTGCCGGCGCCCTGAAGATCTCGGAGCAGGCAAAGACCATTCAGTTCCAGCTGGCGCGGGCGATTGCTCGACGGAAATTCGAGCCGCTGTCCGCAGCCCTCGAACCCGCAGCCGCGGCATGGGACGATGTGATGGCGGGTCTTTCCGCAAAAGTCAGCTGATGACGACCGCAGACAAGGTCATCCGCTATCTCGGCGCCGACGAGCGTTTCCTCGAAGGCGGCTGGACCATGGAGTCCACCACCCCTGGACTTTATGCCGCTGCCGCTGATATCCGCCAGCGGAGCATTCGGCTTGCCGCGCCGGTCCCGGGAACGGCCGCCTCAGCCCTGGCCGCGGCCGGTCTATTTGATCCTGACAATCCCGTGCCCCTGCACGACAAGGATTTCTGGTATTTCCGTTCCCTGGAAGGCGAAGAACCCGGCTTTGCAGTCTTGCGGTTTGCCGGCCTCGCAACCGAGGCGGAAGTCTATGTCAACGGCGACCTGCGGCTTGTCTCGCACAGCATGTTTGAGAGCCACGACGTCCCGATCCTCCTGACCGGTCAGGACGAACTGGCCATATGCTTCCGCGCACTCACCCCCTTGCTGGAGAAACGCGGCCCGCGTGCCCGCTGGCGCCCGCAATTGATGGATCACCAGGGCCTGCGCCTGATCAGGACAACGGCTCTTGGGCACATGCCGGGATGGTGCCCTGCCATCCATCCCGTGGGTCCTTATCGTCCGATCAACCTGATCCGCGCCGGCAGCCACTCTCTGGCAAACCTCGCGATCAAGGCCGATCTCGCGGCAGACGGCACCGGGCTGCTGACAGTCTCTTTCGAATTAAGCGGCGAAGCGAAAATGCTGACACTTGCCTGCGCCGGCGAGGAAACCCCCTTCGTCCCCGGGCCGGACGGGCTCTGCCACGCAGAACTCGGCATTCCCGCCATCGAGCCCTGGTGGCCGCACACCCACGGCACCCCCAAGCTGCACGACGCCGCAATTCTGATCGACGGCATAAGGCACTCGATCGGCCTTGTCGGTTTCCGTCGCATCGAGATTGACCGGGGCGTTGATGGCAAGGATTTTAGGCTGCTCGTAAACGGCGAGCGCATCTTTTGCCGCGGGGCGGTCTGGACCAATGCGGATATCCTGAGGCTTCCAGGCGCAGCCGAAGACTACGCGCCCTGGCTCGCCAGCGCCGCTGAAGCCGACATGAACATGATCCGCATCGGCGGAACCATGACCTATGAAAGCGCCGATTTCTTCCGGCTCTGCGATCGCCTGGGAATACTTGTTTGGCAGGACCTGATGCTTGCCAATTTTGACTATCCCGCCGGCGACGAGACATTCGTCGCCCATGTCGAGAGCGAGATCCGGCAACTCCTCGCCGCAAGTCAGGGCTCCCCTTCCCTGGCGGTGATCTGTGGCGGCAGCGAAATCTTTCAGCAGGCCGCCATGCTGGGCCTGCCTGAACGCATCTGGAAGAGTGACTTTTTCGAAGATGCCTTGCCGCGCCTGGTGTCGTCCCATCGCCCCGATACCGCCTATGTGGCCAACTCTCCGTCAGGCGGCCCCATGCCCTTCTCGCCGGGAGAAGGCGTCGCGCATTATTATGGCGTCGGCGCCTATTGCCGACCCCTCGATGATGCCCGTCGCGCCAATCTGCGCTTCGCCGCCGAAAGCCTGGCCTTCGCCCATATCCCACAACAGACGACCCTTGACGCCCAATTGCCGGTTGCTCCGGTTCACGATCCCCGCTGGAAGGCGCGCGTGCCTCGCGACCGCAGCGCATCCTGGGACTTCGAGGATATCCGTGACCACTACCTCACCGAACTCTACGGACTTGATCCGGCCCGGTTGCGCCGAGAGAATCCCGAACGCTATCTTCAGTTCTCTCGCGCGGTGACGGCAGAGGTGGTGACCGAGACCTTTGCCGAATGGCGCCGTCCTGGGTCGAGCTGCAACGGCGCCCTGGTCTGGACGCTGCAGGATCTACAGCCGGGTCCCGGCTGGGGCGTCATCGATTCCACCGGACGTCCAAAACCGGTCTGGTACGGGCTGAAACGCGCCTTCCGTCCCATCCAGGTGGCTTTGACCGATGAAGGCACGAACGGACTGGATGTCCATGTCATCAATGAAAGCCCGCGCCATCGCGAGGTCATCCTGGAACTCACCTGCCGGCGCGAGGGAACACAGCCGGTGGTTTCCGGCCGCCAAACGCTGATCCTTGAGCCCCGCGGCCAGCAGACACTGGCTGCCACCTCGCTTTTCGGTGCCTTTTTCGACACCACCTATGCCTTCCGCTTTGGCCCGCCATCGCATGACGTAACGATCGCCCGCCTCAGCGATGCCACGACGGGCGATATCCTGGCGGAAGCCTTCCACTTTCCGCTCGGGCGAAGCCAGGCACTGCACGCAGCGGACCTGAAGGTCGAAGTAGTGGAAAGCGGCAGGGGCTGGATGATCGAAATCGCCTCCGACACGCTCGCGCAATCGGTTCACGTCGCCGCCGACGGCTATCGTGCGTCAGATGACTGGTTCCACCTCGCGCCGGGCGCTCCTAAACGCGTCAAGCTCATCCCTGAAGGCTCCGCGACGCCGACCGGCAAACCGAGCGGGACCGTCACCCATCTCGGATCGTCAAAGCGCTTCTCGTTCTGATATCAGTTCGCAGGCGCCTTCCGTGCCACCGACTTCACCGCCTCGAAAAACACCTGCCGGGCAGCGGGCGGCGTGAGATTATGGTCGGTGTCCGCCAGCATGGTCAGACGAACATTGGGAAAGCGCGCAAGTCCGCCGCCCGACTTGCCGAAATACTCCGAGAAGTGAATCAGGCCGATATCCTGCTCGCTGTAGATCAGCTCGAAGGGTGCTTTGCGCTCAGCAAGGTCGCGGAACGCCTTCATGATCCAGCGATGGGCATCTCCTGACCCCGGCAAGAGGCGCAGGACAGGCAGCAGGTGGCGACCCAGTCGACGCCCGACGGACTTAAGAACGTTGATGCCGGCTGCGCGAATGTCGATCTGGCCTTTAATGAGCCGCTTTACGGTCGCAAGCTGAAACATGCGTTCCCGATATTCATGGAGCTGGCGCGGCCCCCCATGCAGGATTGCATCGACATCCACACGCTTGTCCCAGAGAAAAGCGTAAGGGTTGGCCGCGACGAGACCGTGAATTCGCCGGTCGGCTACAGCACTCCGGAACGCCAAGTAGCTGCCGCTGCAACGCCCGCTGACCACCGCCGGCAGCAGGGCGCGCGTTTCCAGGAAGTCGAGCGCCGCGATGACATCAACCAGCTGCGCCTCGTGATAAAGCACCTGCGTCGGCACGCCCGGTACCGGCGGACTATCGCCGACATTGGCGGCATCAAACCGCAGCGATGCGATCCCAGCCTGGGCCAGCTTGCGCGCCAGTTCCACCCCGCAGCCGCCCCAGCCGGTGCTCCTGTCATAGGCCGTTCCAAGGATCAGCGCGGTGGCCCCGGATCGCGGCCCCTGCGGCTCGCAGAGAACACCGAACAACCTGTCATTGGCGCCGAAACGGACGGGCGTCTCAAGAAACCCCAATCCGACGAGGGCGGCGGCAGGCGCTAGCGGCGCCGGAGACGATGACCGGCTGCCAGACGCAGCGGGAAGGCCGGTGACCCAGCGAAGGATGTCCTCGGCAACTTCAAGCGGTAAGACCGAAATAAGGGGATTGGAGACAAAGGCATCATAGCCGACATAGTCCCGCAAGGTGACCACGGCACCGGCGGCCGTCAGCGCCTGACCAAGCTCCGCCTCTGCCGGTCGATCCGGCCGATGGACGAGGAGGACATGCGCCGCCGGGGGAGCCTGGAGAGTTGGGACCACCAGCTTCTTGATATCAGCAGCGATCGCATCGGGCATTCTAAAACCGGCAATCGAGACCTGGTCACGGATCCGATCTTCTTCCCGCAGCCCCAGCCCCTCATCCACGACACGCGACCAGATCTGCAGCTCCCGGAGATAGGCTCGCCCCGAGATTACAGGCCCCAGGCATGCAAGCCCTTCCAGCCCCTCAACCCGCTCGGCCACGTGAAGCGACAGCAAACCGCCCAGACCCTGCGAGAGGATCGCAATCCGGTCGCAACCCGACAGCCGCCTGAGCTCGGCGGCCGCCTTGACGATGGCGTCCAGCCATGCCTGAACACCGATTGCAGGATCGTCCAGATCAAGCGCATCGCCGGTTCCGGGTAGGTCGAAACGCAGGCTTGCAATCCCGGCATCGGCCAATTGCTCCGCCAACACGCGCCAGAATTTGTGGGTGCAAAGCTCCTCCAGGCCCCAGGGGCTGACGAAAAGGACGGCGACACCACGGGCCTCGGTGCCAGCAGGCTCAAAAAGCCCTGGCATGCCCGAAAAGGTGACCGGAACCGCCGCCGATCTTTGGCCGGCGAGATGGCGTTGCCCTCCAGATCTCATGTCCATCATTATCCTCCCCAGGATTAACCCGCCGCCGTCTTTGGACCACCCGCAATGAAGCCGATCACTCTCTTGCCGATCGAACCGGGCACGCGCTGCGCAATCCGCTCCAGAACCTGCCGATCATCAGCCGGAACCGCACGAAACAGGCGCAATGAGACCGCATATGTCGCGCCGCCAGCCACGATGGCTAGGATCAGGCCGACAACGCCGGGCAGCTCATAAAGCACAAGCCACGCAACCACCGCACAGGCCACCGATGCGAGAGCGACCCTCGTGACGGGAAGCAGCAGATGGCGCGCGGAGAGGCCGACATCCATCTGTCTCAGCATCAGAATGCTCATGACCAGGAAGACGACAAAGCGGGCAATTGCGGCACCTTCGCCACCCAGCCACGGGATCAACAGGAACAGGCAGGCCACCATGAGACCCGAGCCGAGGGCGAGGATCACCACTCGTTGGCGCACCATATCGTGCGACAGCAGATACTGCGTGCACACCAGGTTGAAGATGTAGACCGGCGAGGCAAGCGCCAGCGTGGCCAGGATCTGCCCGCTGGCGCTGTATTCGGCGCCAAGAACCAGATCCACCAGCCGAGGCGCAATCGCCGCAAGACCGAAGCTCATCGGCAGGGTGACATAGGACAGGCTGCGCACCACGCCTTCGAAGACGCTGGCCGGCAGCTTGTCACCCTCCTGTTGATGCAGCTGTTCAGAGTAGTAGGGCAAGAGGCTGCCGGTCAATTGCACCGGCAGTTGGATGGCAAGGTTGGCAAGCGAAGACGCCGCGGCATAAAGACCGACAGTGGCAATGCCCTGATATTGCTGGAGGAAGAAGAATTCGAGCCGTGTGAGAAACAGCGCATTGAGGAAGAACTCGACCGACAGCAGGAAGGACGAGTTCACCAGATAGCGCGTTGAGACGCCACAGGCATTCGGCCGCGACCTGAGGATGTTGAGGGCATAGATGAACTGGATGATATGGCCGCAGATATAGCCGGCAAGTGCCCCCTCCAGTCCGAAGAACACCGTGCCCAGCACCACGCCGGTCAGTTGCAATCCCCCCGCCGCCGCCGTCATGCGGAAGAAGGTCACCATGGCCTGCTCGCCGATCAGGTAGTTCTTCGAAAACGACCCGATCGACTGCACGAAAAACAGAAGCCCCGTCACCACCACGACCGCGGGGGCATTCTGTGCCCAATGCTCCTGCTCCGCCACCCACATGCCCAAGCCATAAAGGATCACGAACAGGACGGTGGAGGCGACGATGGCCCGCAGCATGCGCGCCGCAAAGCCGCGCCGCTCGGCATCGCTGAAGCCATCTCCCTTCAACTGCGGCAGCAGGCGCATCAAGGTGACGCCGGTGCCCAGTTCCGCGACCAGCGACGCGGTCAGCGTAAGCCATAGCGAGAAGGCAATGACCCCGTTTGCCTCTGGCCCCAACACACGCGCCACCACGACGGAGCAGATGAAGCCGACAAAGAGCAGAGACAGTCCGGCCGCCGCGTTCAAGGCAGATTTGACGACGATACTGTTCGACATGGACTTTACTCTGTCTTGTTGCGTCGCATCCAGGCGCTGACCGCGAGCATGGAGCGATTTTTATCGACCAAAGCTTAATTTTCCGGGGCCGAAGCGCTGCGGCCGGGCACCAGCGACCCGCTGAACAGGATATCCACAGTCTTGTTCCAATCACGAACCGCGCTGGTATCGATAACAGCACGATCATAGCCGATCGCCTTCGCGAAGGCCTTGCGAAGCGATGCCGGGTCACCGGGATCATAGGCGCAGACATGCGGCCGGCCAGCCGCGGCAAACGCAGGTGCCACGATCGGCAGGCGGCAATAGGTATACTGGATCATCTTCAGGCTGGACTGGCTCAGATAATCGGCATTCTCTCCCGCGCCATAGGGCGCCAGTCCGATATCCGCGAATTTGATGAACCCGGCGATCTCGGCAAATGCCACCTCGCCATGAACGACGATATTGCCCCGGGCCTGATGCGGCGCCGCCTTCTTGCCAAACAGGTGAAACGTCCAGTCCGGATAGGCCTCCGCCAGGACTTCCAGCACATCGGCATCGAACAGCATGTCGCCCACCGAAACCGCATTGCGTGGTGTCTTGAAGGGATTTGCGGTCGCCCCGTCAAAGACGTCCTTGCTGATGCCATGGGGCAGATAGAACACCGGAGCGTTCGGCGGAAAATCGGCCCGGAGCGCCTCAGCCATCAGATGGACCGAATCGTAGAGACCGATGGTTTCGTGCAGGACCGAAATCACCACAGGATGCACATTGATGGTCTCAAGCCGATCGGCGGCGTGATAGATGATCTGTGCCTCAGGCGCCGCCTTTCGGATGGCGGGGACCAGCAAGGGAGAGGGACCACTCTCGACCAGGATATGGCTGTAGGACGGAAGGCGCTCGATGATCGCTCTGGGAAGCATCGAGCCGAAACGGCGGAAGAGCGGACCCGTCAATGCGTTCAACCAGGGGGCTTTCAGGTTCAATGGATGGATGGGGGTGAACCAGATGAATTGCTCAAGACCGGGCGCGGCCTCGACCCAACGATTGAGCGCATGGCTGCGGGCAAAGGTCCAGCGGCCATCATCCAGAAATCGGCTTGCATAGCTCAGCCGCCACGAGACAAAGTCGACCGGAACGCCTTGGGCATGCAGGGCGTCCGCGATGAAATGCAGATCCACCTTGCGAGGCGCATCGACAAAATGCTGGCCTGTGAGGATGAGAACCCGGCTCGGCTTCATCTTGTTGGTCCCGCACCATCCACGTCAGCCAAGTCGGGCAAGATGCGACGGTAGACGTCATAGTACCGCGCCGCCATGCGCTGCCAGGAATGACTTTGCGCGTCGGCAATCATCGTCGACCGCAGTTCAGGCTTCGCGATAAGTGCGGCATGCGCCGATATCACCGCATCGGCTGCGGCTTCCGAAGTGGTGAAATCCACCAGGCGGATATCGGGATGGCGTGTAGCAAGGCTTCGAAATGCCTCGTTCGGATGAAGGATGGGCACCAGCCCCGCGCTCATGGCCTCGACGGCCACGAGACCAAACCCCTCATATTCCGAGGCCGACGCGAAGAACGAAGCCTCGCGCATCAAGGCGCCAATCGCGGGATTGTCTATTCCCACATGAAGCACAACGGTATCATTGAGGCCGCGCGCGGCAATCTCACGCCGCAGATCCTCCGCCGACTGATCCGATGGTTGGCCGACGACATCGAGTTTCCAGCCGGGCGCCTTGCGCTTCAGCGATACCATCATGTCCAGCAGCAAATTGAGCCGCTTGTTCACCGAGAACCGACCGATCGTCATCAGCCGCTGCCGAGGTTCCGTCGACGCGAGATCCGTGAACTTGTCGACGTTGACGCCATTTTCCAAGAGTTGGAGCTTCTTGCCGACGATCTGGGAAAACAGCGCATGGTCCGACTGGCTGCAGGTGATGACGCTGCGATAGGCGCTGGCAGACGCACGGGTCATCGTTTTGAACCAGATATCCTTGATCTGGCGGTACTTCTGCGTGTGGAAGAACCCGCCATGGGTGGTGACCACCATCGGCTTGCGATGCAGCAGCCAGCCCAGCGCAAGCGCGTCGTAAAAGAAGTCGATCGCATGGACATGAACGAGATCAGCATCCGCAAGATGACGAAAGACCTGCGGAGCGATCGGATAGCGCGAAGAGCCAGACCAGGGGATCCGCACAACCTCGATCCCGCCGATCACGTCAAAGTGAGGAAGCGTCTTTTTCGGCTCCCTGAACAGCCGGTCGCAGGTGACGACACGCACCCTGAGCCCCCGCTTCAGCAGTTGCTGGCCAAGATTGGCCACCACATCCTCGAGCCCGCCGACCCCTGGCGAAAATTGCCTGACGACATGAACAACCAGCCGTTGGCTTCGGCCTTTGGTTCGTTCGGAGGAATTGTCAACGCGTTCGAGCAATGTCGCTATCCATCCGGCTTGCGGAACCATCCCGCAAGATACCGGGCATTCATTGCGCCAAAACTCTTAAGATGACGTTGTCCGCCATGCGCCTTCAGGCGTTTTCCACGGGCTCTTGCACGACGCAGCCTCCGGCATGACGGCAATTTTTAATTCCCGTTAACCATATTCTGCGAAAACAGGCTCTCGCGTGTCGTTGCGTCGCAAATCGTCACGCACGGCATCCAAGGCAGTCCGGTGGGGGAGATCCCCGCGGGTAGAGACATATCGAACATGGGCCGTCGCACGACCCTGGGCAGGAAAATGGATATCGATATATTTCAGCTACCCGGAATCCTGTGGCGCAGAAAGCATTACATTCTGCTCGGCATCATCGGCTGCGTGGGGGCCGCCGCTCTTTATGTGGCCACTCTCAAGCCTCTTTACACGTCTTCGGCGGAATTGCTGCTTGATCCGGCCGGTCTCTCCGTCAACGGTGGGGATATCGCCAGCCCTCAGGCATCGACCGTCCAGGACCAATCCAACCTCGACAGCCAGATCTACGTCGTGATGTCGCGCAATACGATGGATGCGGTGGTCGACAAGCTCGATCTCTTCAAGGACCCGTTTTTCGTCGGCAAGAATCCGCCGGCGACGGAGCGCGAAGCGGCGGTGGCCGCAGCCGGTGCGCTGAAACAACGTCTCAAGGTCGAACGCGCCGGGCAATCCCTGGTTCTCGCGATCAGCGCCACCCATTCCGACCCCACCAAGGCGGCGCAGATCGCCAATGCCGTGGCCGCCGCCTATCTCAAGCAGGTCGAGGATGCGCGCTCCGATGCCGCGCGCCGGGCCAGCAGCGCCTTCCAGGTCCAGGCCGCCGAATTGCGCGACCGCGTGCTGAAAGCCGAACTGGCGGTCGAAAACTTCAAATCGGAGAATGGCCTGGTCAGCACTGGCGAGAGGGGTCTCGTGGTGGACCAGCAGCTCGCCGGCATCAACGATCAGTTGATCGCCGCACGCGCAACGGAAGAACAGCAGCGCACGATCTATGAGCAGGCGCAGAGGCTGAACGTCGCCGCCGTTGAAGCCGGCGCCATCCCCGAGGTACTGCAATCAGTCAGCATGGGTCAGTTGCGGGATCGCTATACGCAGCTGCTCGACCGGCAAACGCAATTGTCCGCGACCTTGGGCTCGGGCCACCCGCAACTGCGCACGATCCGCTCGCAGGTCGCCAATATGCAGCAATCGATCTCGCAGGAGCTTGAACGCATCCGCCAGTCGATGAAGTCGAATTACGATCGCGCAGCCGCCAATACCAGGGCACTGACCGAGCGGCTGGACGCCATGGCGAAATCGAGCTTCGACAGCGATGAGGCGCAGATCAAGATGCGTCAGCTGGAAAACGAGGCCGACGCGGTGCGCGCGGTCTACAAGACCTTCCTGAGCCGCGCCGAAGAACTGGGACAGCAACAGACCGTCAATACCAACAATTCGCGCATCATCACCGAGGCAACACCGAACCTGAAATCCCAGACAGTGCTGAAGCTCGTGATCCTCGCCGCGGCGGCACTCTTCGGCACGGCGCTCGGAACGGGTCTTGCCGTCGCGCGCGAGATCGGGGGGCGTCTCCTCAGGCGTCCGGCACCCCAAGCCGCGCAGCCGGATCTTCCGCTGATTGCGCGCATTCCGGTCGCGGAACCCGGGGACAAGCCCCGTGGCACGATCATGTTCTTCCTGCCGTCAAAGGCGAAGAACGCGCCGGAGATCACCTCGCGGCGCCATCTCGGCGTATTGAAATCGGCTGAAAACCTGCTGGAGACGTTTCACGATCACCTGCCGGCCAGGGTGGCCTTTGTCGGCATCGGCGAGATGTCCTATGCGAGCGGCGTGGTGTCCGAGATTGTCCAGGCGCTCATCGACTGCGGCCAGGAGGTGGTCTTCGCCCCGGGGAATCTGCAGGATCGACGCCGGTCCTCCAGCCGCATCGGTGGCTACGGACGCACGCGCCATGACGTTGACGATTATGGCAGCAACGGCGACCTGCCGCTTCAGGACATCCTGCAATATGAGCGGCTGACCATCCCGGCCAAGGCGAGGTATGGCGGCCGACCGACCTATTCTCACTTTATCGAACGCACTGACTTCCAGGACAATCAACTGGTGCTGATCAACGCCACCAGCGGTTCCCTGCAGGACTATGTGCCGGCGATTCTTGAGGAGTGCGATGCCTTCGTGGTGATCTGCGAGGATGGCAAGATCGACAAGACCGCCTTGCGGCAGTTCGAAGCCACCTCCGGTCCCTGGCGCGACCGTGCGCTCGGCCAGATCATCCTAGAGCCCTGAGTCCGCGCGCCAATGTCCCTGCAACACCAATCCATGACAGGCTATACCGGCTATCCCGGCCTGGATTGGCACGCGCTGATGCAGCGGCGCGTGGCGATTATGACCATCATCGGCGCGCTGGTGTTCAACCTGCTGCTGTGCTTTGTGAACACCCGCGTCCTGCCGGTGCGTGACAGCTATGTGATGGGCGTGGAAATGCTGCTCATCGGCGCGGCATTCCTGGTGCTCATCGGCCGGCAGCTGGATATCTACCTGATCCTGTTTCTCTATCTCAGCTACATGATGATGCTGTTTGCCCTTCGTGGCGAGGTGGACCTCAAGGCCGTGCGCGACATGCTGGTGCCGGTCGCGTTCTACCTTTTGGGCACGCGCGTGGGCGATCTCCGGCTGGCCGATACGCTGGTGCTGGTCTCTGCGGCCATCGTCATCTTCTTCGGCCTGTTCGAATACCTGCTGACCGAGTTCTATCTCGATAACTTCAACGTGCTCGGCTACTTCCTCGCCCGCGGCTCCCTGTTGCCGGAAGAAACCTTCGGCGCGACCCGCGGATTGTTCATCAGCGGCATCCGGCCGGAACCGCGCACGCTCCTGTCCTTCCTGGGGCAGCATCGTGTGTCCTCGGTATTTCTGGAGCCAGTATCCGCAGGCAATTTCGGCGTGATCGCCTATGCCTGGGCTCTGTTTCGCTCCGACATGCGGGCGCGGTGGCTCACCATGGCGCTCGCGCTCGGCACGATCGTCCTGGCGGATGCCCGTTTCGGCTTCTACACCTGCATCCTGCTGACGCTCATGGTCCCGTTCTACCGTTTCGTCCCCCGCCCGATCTGGCTGGTAGCACCGTTCCTGATGCTCGCCATCATCGCGGCCTACGGGCTTTCGACGGGTACGGAGGGCGGGCCCAACGACATCATTGGGCGCCTGCGCGTAACAGCCTCGATCCTCACCCAGCTCGACCTCCCCATCGTGCTCGGGATTGCGACGACAGACCAGTTCACCGCTGATTCCGGTCTCGCCTACACCCTCACGAAATTCGGCCTGCTGGGCTTTGTGGCACTTTGGGCGCTCTTCATTTACGCGCCGATGAAGTCGCCCACGGCCTGGCGGTTCCATTCCATGGTGATCATCTATCTCTTGCTGCTCATGCTGATCAGCAATTCCTTTTATTCGATCAAGACGGCGGCGCTTCTGTGGTACCTGCTCGGCACCGCCCATCGGATCGAATGGTATCCCGGAGATCCGGCCCGACCGTACTTGGTAGGCGCATCAGCGCCGGTTGAGCGCCGGGCAAACGGAACTCGCTGCCGAGAAATCCTTTAGGTAGGGCGAAAGTCCCTTCATTTGCGGGCGATCACCGCTCGCGGTCGGTTGGATATTGAGCTCCTCGCCCTCCGGCCACCAATCTCCGGCCACCCAATAGGTCCATCCGACCCAGATATCCCTGTTGTCTTCCATCACGGCGACCATATCGCTCAGCGCCTGGATGCATTGAGGCTCAGCCGGAACGCCGAACTCTCCGAGAAATGCCCGATGGCCGTGCTTGGCTGCCCACTGGGTGAAGCGCTCAAGTGCCGCCACGGCATCGGCACCACGGGAACAGTTGTTCTTGGTCCCGGAGAAATCATCGTCGAGATACTGGTGTACTTCAAAGGCCGAGTTGTTGCCGGGATCGACATATCCCAGCATCACGGTGCCATTCGCGCCGCCATAACCGTCGCTTTCCCAGGAATGCGCACCGGTCCAGGAGGTCCCCGGCACGAGTATGAGGTTCTGGGCGCCGGTAGCACGGATCGCCGCAGTGGCCGCGTTGGCGCTGACCAGCCATTGTGCCGCGGTGATCTGGTAGGGCTCGTTCATCAGGCCAAAGGTCACATCCGGCGCGTCCTTGTAGAGCAAGGCCAGCTTGCCCCAGAAATCGGCAAAGGCGCTTTCCGGCACGTCGACGCCCAGGAACTTGCCATGATATTGCGCATAGTTGTGCGGATCGAGAATGACCCTCACCCCGTATTGCCGCAGCAGATCCACCGCACTTTTCAGCCGGTCCACTTCTTCCTGATCGAAAGCGCCGTTCATCTCCGGCTGAAGCCGCTCCCACAGGAATGGCAGTCGCACAGTGTCGAACCCCTTGTTGACGAAGTATCGAACCGTCTCCTCGCTGGGATAGGTATAGTCCTTGGAATAGAGGCCGCCGGGATCGCCGAATTCGGCACCGGAGAGATTGATGCCGCGAAAACAGCCCTGCGCCATGGCTCCAGATGTGGTTGCGAGAAGGGATAATGCCAGGGCCGAGCTCCGCAAAGCCGACCGCATCAGGCCTGAACTCGTCTTCGTGCTAGGTTTCTGCTGCATGGTATTCTCCCATAGCGACATCGCAGGACATGGCGCATCATGCGCAAACGCGCAATTCTTGGGGTCCAATGCCTTTAAAAACCTCTAAGGCGGCTCGAAAATCGAAGGACTGCATGAAAGACACAGACAGCAATATCCAGGACATCGGCTTCATCCTGATACCGGGTTTCGCGCTGATGTGCTTTGCCTCAGCCGTGGAACCGCTGCGAGCCGCCAATCTGCTTGCGGGCAGCGATCTTTACCGGGTGCATGTCTATTCCCCGACAGGCGAGGCGGTTCCCTCCTCCTCGGGGGCCGTTATGCCGGCAGAACCCCTGGCGAAAGCGCGGCGTGAGCGGCTGCATTCGGTCTTCGTCGTGGCGGGCGGCCATCCCTCTGGCTGGCAATGGCCCGCGGTGCATGCCGCCTTGCGCGGCTTCGAGCGGGACGGCGTGCGGATCGGCGGCATCTCCGGCGGCCCCTATCTGCTGGCAGCGGCCGGACTGCTGGCAGACCACCGCTTCACCATCCATTGGGAGCATGCCCCTGCCCTGGTGGAGGACTTTCCCGGCCTGAAACCGGAACAGGCGCGCTATATCTTCGACCGCAACCGCCTGACCTGCGGCGGCGGCGTGGCACCGCTGGACATGATGCATGCACTGATCCTGGCCCGCTTCGGACCAGCCTTCGCGACACGTGTCAGCGACTGGTACCTGCATACCCATGTGGCCTCGGCCGCCGAACCGCAACGCGCCTCGCTCGTGGAGCGCCACGGCCTGCATCATCCTGCATTGCTGGCCGTGCTCGAAAAGATGGAAGCAACAATCGAGCACCCCTTGAATCGTACGGCGATGGCGCGGCTTGCCGGCATCACGCCGCGACACCTCGACCGTCTCTTCGCCGAACATCTCGGTTCGAGCTTCCTGAGGGAATACCGGCGCCTGCGGTTGGAGCAGGCACGCATGCTGTTGCAACAGAGTGCCCTCTCCGTGTCGGAAATAGCCTTTGCCTGCGGCTTCTCCAGCCCTGGCCACTTCGCCAGGCGTTACAAGGAACTCTACGGAACCACGCCGAAGAAGGAGCGCGGCTAAGTTTAACCAAGCAATCTTCGCTCAATTCAATAAAATTTTCATATAAGGAAATTAAGTTTCTCTGGGGTTGATCTCCGCATTTTCCTTTGCTAGCCAAGGTCATCAAGGCGCAAAAAGGAGATCGAGCGATGTGTGGGATTGTCGGCCTGTTCCTCAAAGACAAGAGCCTGGAGCCTCAACTCGGCAGCCTGCTGTCCGATATGCTGGTCATCATGACCGATCGCGGGCCCGATAGCGCCGGCATTGCCATCTATGGCGGCGCCGATGATGGCAAGGCCAAGATCACGGTGCAGTCGGCCAAGCCCGAAGCGGAGTTCGCCGGGCTCGCCGAATTCCTCTCAACGTCCATCGGCGCGATTGCAGACGTAACCGTCAAGAACACCCATGCGGTCATAACGCTGGACGCCGCCAAACTAGACGCCGCGCGCCAGGCGCTGATGACGGAGCGCCCGGGCCTTCGCATCATGTCCAGCGGCGCGGCCATCGAGATCTACAAGGAAACTGGATTGCCGCGGGATGTCGTATCCCGTTTCGACGTGAGGAAAATGTCCGGCACCCATGGCATCGGCCACACCCGCATGGCCACCGAGTCGGCGGTCACCACGCTTGGTGCCCACCCCTTTTCAACCGGTGCCGACCAGTGCCTGGTGCACAACGGTTCGCTCTCCAACCACAACAACCTGCGCCGCGAACTGACGCGTCTTGGCATGAAGTTCGAAACCGAAAATGACTCAGAAGTTGCCGCCGCCTACCTGACGGCGGAAATGGCCGGTGGAAAGAACCTCGGAGCAGCCCTCGAAGGGGCCGTGAAGGATCTCGACGGCTTCTTCACCTTCGTGGTTGGCACCAAATCCGGCTTCGGCGTGCTGCGCGATGCCATTGCCTGCAAGCCGGCTGTGATGGCTGAAACCGACCAGTATGTCGCCTTCGGCTCCGAATACCGCGCACTGGTCGGTCTTCCCGGCATCGAAAACGCCCGTGTTTGGGAGCCGGAACCCGCCACTGTCTATTTCTGGGACCACGATCTGGCTGCCTGAGGAAACCGCACATGCCCATATTCGATCTCGCCGTCGCGCCGTTGCGTGACCTGAACCAGGCGCTGCACCAGATTGCACCCGGCAGCAACGACACCACTTTCGAAGTGCTGAACCCACGTGGGAGCCATTCCGTGGCTGTCGGCGTGGATGCCCCCGTCACCATCGAGGTGCGCGGCAATGTCGGCTACTACTGTGCCGGCATGAATGCGGAAGCCAGCATCACGGTCCATGGCTCCGCAGGCCCCGGCGTCGCCGAAAACATGATGTCCGGCACGGTGATCATCAAGGGCGATGCCAGCCAATATGCGGGAGCCACCGGCCGGGGAGGCCTGCTCGTCATCGAAGGCAACGCGTCCTCCCGCTGCGGCATTTCGATGAAGGGCATCGACATCGTGGTGAAGGGATCCATCGGCCACATGTCGGCCTTCATGGCCCAGTCCGGCAACCTCGTCGTCCTGGGAGACGCGGGCGAGGCGCTGGGCGACAGCCTCTATGAGGCCCGACTGTTCGTGCGCGGCAGCGTCAAAAGCCTCGGCGCTGACTGCATCGAGAAGGACATGCGGCCCGAGCACTTTGAGATTCTCGGCGCCCTGCTCGCGAAGGCCGGAATTGAGGATGTCAGCCCTTCCGAGTTCAAGCGCTATGGGTCCGCCCGCAAGCTCTACAATTTCAACATCGACAATGCCGATGCGTACTGACGAGAGGCAGACATCATGAGCTATCAGAACCCGCCGACCACGCCCCGCAAGTCCGCAACCTTTGACGATTACACGCTGTCCGAGATCCGCCGGGCAGCAGCGACCGGCATCTACGACATCCGCGGCGGCGGCGCCAAGCGCAAGGTGCCGCATTTCGACGACCTGCTGTTCCTCGGTGCCTCCATCTCGCGCTATCCCCTGGAAGGTTACCGCGAGCGCTGCGATACCAATGTCGTCTTGGGTTCGCGCTTTGCCAAGAAGCCGATCGAACTTAAGATCCCGATCACCATTGCCGGCATGAGCTTCGGCTCCCTTTCCGCCCAGGCAAAGGAGGCGCTCGGCCGCGGCGCCACCTTGTCCGGAACCTCCACCACCACAGGCGATGGCGGCATGACCGAGGAGGAACGGGGACACTCCTCAATTCTCGTCTATCAGTACCTGCCATCCCGCTATGGCATGAATCCGCGGGACCTCCGGCGGGCCGATGCCATCGAGGTCGTCGTCGGACAGGGAGCCAAGCCCGGCGGCGGCGGCATGCTGCTGGGCCAGAAGATTTCCGACCGGGTTGCGGAGATGCGCACCCTGCCCAAGGGTATCGACCAGCGTTCCGCCTGCCGCCACCCGGACTGGACAGGGCCTGACGATCTGGAAATCAAGATAAACGAACTGCGCGAGATCACTGATTGGGAAAAGCCGATCTACGTGAAGGTCGGAGGCGCCCGGCCCTATTACGATACCGCGCTTGCCGTGAAGTCCGGGGCGGATGTCGTGGTTCTGGACGGCATGCAGGGCGGCACCGCGGCCACCCAGGAGGTCTTCATCGAGAATGTCGGCATGCCGACACTCGCCTGCATCAGACCGGCGGTCCAGGCGCTCCAGGACCTTGGCATGCATCGCAAGGTGCAACTGATCATCTCGGGCGGCATCCGCTCTGGTGCAGATGTCGCCAAGGCCCTGGCACTGGGAGCCGACGCGGTCTCGATCGGAACGGCGGCACTGGTTGCCATCGGCGACAATGATCCACGCTGGGAAGCGGATTATAACGCGCTTGGCACGACATCAGGTGCCTATGACGACTGGCACGAGGGCAAGGACCCCGCTGGCATTACCACGCAGGATCCGGAGCTATCGAAGCGTCTGGATCCGATCGCAGCCGGTCGGCGCCTGGCAAACTATCTCAAGGTGATGACACTGGAAGCCCAGACGATCGCCCGCGCCTGCGGCAAGAACCACGTGCACAATCTCGAACCGGAAGACCTGTGCGCGCTCACCATGGAAGCAGCCGCCATGGCGCAGGTGCCGTTGGCCGGCACCAATTGGTACCCCGGCAAGGGAGGCTTCTGACCTCCCAAAGCCTGCCATCACCGAAGTGTCGACATAAATCCAATAAGGGGAACGACATGACACTGGATCTCGAAGGCTACGCGAAGGAGCGTGGCATCAAATATTTCATGATCAGCTATACCGATCTCTTCGGCGGGCAACGGGCAAAGCTCGTTCCCACCCAGGCGATCAAGGGCATGCAGGAGGAGGGGGCCGGATTTGCCGGCTTCGCCACCTGGCTGGACATGACGCCCGCCCATCCGGACCTCTTCGCCCTGCCCGATGCCTCCTCCGTCATCCAGCTCCCATGGAAGAAGGAAGTCGCCTGGGTTGCCGCGGATTGCCATATGGAAGGCAAGCCTGTCGAGCAGGCGCCGCGCAATGTGCTGAAACGCCTGATCGCCGAGGCCGCTGCCGAGGGCATGCGCGTCAAGACCGGCGTCGAGGCCGAATTCTTCCTGATCTCGTCGGACGGATCGGAAATCTCCGATGGTTTCGACACGGCCGAGAAGCCCTGCTACGACCAGCAGGCGCTGCTGCGTCGCTACGATGTCATTTCGGAAATCTGCGATTACATGCTGGAACTCGGCTGGGGGCCGTACCAGAACGACCACGAAGATGCCAATGGCCAGTTCGAGATGAACTGGGAATTCGACGATGCGCTGGCCACCGCCGACAAGCATTCCTTCTTCAAGTTCATGGTGAAATCCGTCGCGGAAAAGCATGGTCTGCGCGCGACCTTCATGCCCAAGCCCTTCAAAGGACTGACCGGCAATGGCTGCCATTGCCATATCTCGGTCTGGAATGTGGACGGCACGGTGAACGCATTCGCCGATGCCACCGCCGAATTCGGCCTCTCCGCCAAGGGCCGCAACTTCCTCGGCGGCATCATGACCCATGCCTCGGCAATATCGGCCATCACTAATCCCACCGTGAATTCCTACAAGCGCATCAATGCCCCGCGCACCATTTCGGGCGCAACCTGGTCACCCAACACCGTCACCTGGACCGGCAACAACCGGACCCACATGGTGCGCGTGCCGGGACCCGGCCGTTTCGAACTTCGGCTTCCCGATGGCGCGGTGAACCCTTATCTCCTGCAAGCCGTCATCATCGCCTGCGGCATGACCGGCATCCGCAACGCTGCCGATCCCGGCCAGCATTACGATATCGACATGTATCAGGATGGCCATCTGGTCAAGGACGCGCCGCGCCTGCCGCTCAACCTGTTGGACGCCTTGCGTCAATACGACGGGGATACGCTGTTGAAAGACGCAATGGGAACGGAGTTTTCCGCAGCCTATCTTAAGCTCAAGCATCATGAATGGAACGCATATGCAGCCCATTTCACCCAGTGGGAACGGTCAACCACGCTCGACATCTAGGTGATACGGAACCTCTGTTCCGCTGCAGCACTGCGCGTTCCAGGATCAAGGCGTCGGGGCCTTCCCGGCGCCTTTCGATTGGGATAGACAAAGCGCCGTTCCGTGCGGCGGAGGAGAGGTTTTAGAATGACGAGCTATGTATTGACGGTGTCCTGCAAGTCCACACGCGGCATCGTTGCGGCGATCTCTGGCTATCTCGCGGAAAAGGGCTGCAACATCGTTGACAGTTCCCAGTTCGATGACCTGGACACCGGCAAATTCTTCATGCGCGTCAGCTTCATCTCCGAGGCAGGGGCAACCGGCGACCAGATCGTTGAAGGCTTCAAGCCGATCGGCGACAAATTCGACATGACCTACGAGTTTCATGACGCCACCAAGCGCATGAAGGTTCTGCTGATGGTCTCGCGCTTCGGCCATTGCCTGAACGACCTGCTCTACCGCTGGAAGATCGGCGCCCTGCCGATCGATATCGTCGGCGTGGTTTCCAACCATTTCGACTATCAGAAGGTGGTGGTGAACCACGATATCCCTTTCCACCACATCCCAGTCACCAAGGCCAACAAGCCGCAGGCGGAAGCGCGGATCATGGAAGTCGCCGAGCAGAGCGGCACCGAACTCATCGTGCTGGCGCGCTACATGCAGATCCTGTCGGATAACATGTGCCAGAAGATGTCCGGCAAGATCATCAACATCCACCACTCATTCCTGCCGAGCTTCAAGGGCGCCAACCCCTACAAGCAGGCCTATGAGCGTGGGGTAAAGCTGATCGGCGCCACGGCCCACTACGTCACCGCCGACCTCGACGAAGGCCCGATCATCGAGCAGGACATCGCCCGCATCACCCATGCGCAGTCTGCGGAAGACTACGTCTCGATCGGCCGTGACGTGGAGAGCCAGGTGCTGGCCCGCGCCATCCACGCCCACATCCATCACCGCACCTTCATCAACGGCAACCGCACCGTCGTCTTCCCGGCAAGCCCTGGCTCCTACGCCTCCGAACGCATGGGATAATCGCTCCGGTTGACTGTCGCGCCCATCCTTCGGGATGGACGCGCTGAAATCCTTTGCTAATGTCGCTCTTGAAACGAGTCGCAAGGGAGTGCGCCCATGCCTGATTCCGACCATTTGAAGCGTATGGAACTGGCGAGGCCGAAACTTTCCCTCGAAGATGCCATCGCGCTTCTCAAGGAACATTACGGACGCGAAGGCAGCGTCAGCGAACTCGGCAGCCAGCAGGACAGGAATTTTCTGCTGGCGACGACCGAAGGCAATTATGTCCTGAAGGTCTGCCACGCCTCCTATGCCACGGTCGAACTGGAAGCGCAGAATGCCGCCATGCGCCATCTCGGGGCATTGGGGGCGCCGGCCGTACCCGTGCCCGTTGCAGCACTGAACGGGGATGAGATCCTGCCGCTGGAGATCGATGGCGAGGCTCTGCAGATTCGCCTCCTGACCTTCCTCGATGGTGAACAGCTAACCCGCCAGAAATATCTCGGTACCGACATCGTCGCGGCCATGGGCTCCATCTGCGCGCGCACGGCGCTGGGACTCGCCAATTTCGAGCATGCGGGCCTCGACCGAACGCTGCAATGGGATCTGCGCCGTGCCGGTCCTGTCGCGCTGCAACTGCTGGCGACGATCTCGGACCATGGGAAGCGGGACCGGATCGCCAAGTCGATGATCGCGGCCGTGAAGCGCCTTCATCCTCTCGCCCCGCAATTGCGCGTCCAAGCGATCCATGACGACGTCACCGACGACAATGTCGTGGCGCTGCCGGATGGCCGCGGCGGCTACCTGCCCTTCGGCGTCATTGATTTCGGCGACATCATGCGCGGCTGGCTGGTCGCCGATATCGCCGTTACCTGTGCCTCGCTGCTGCATCACGCCGATGGCGATCCCTTCTTCGTGCTTCCCGCGATCAGGGCCTTTCACGATGTCTATCCGCTACATCAGGAAGAGCTGAAGGCGCTCTGGCCGCTGATCGTCGCCCGCGCCGGCATCCTCGTGGCCAGCAGCGAGCGACAACTGGCGATCGAGCCCGACAATGCCTATGTCGCCGGCAATATCGATCATGAATGGACGATCTTCGACACGGCCACATCGGTTCCTTATTCCCTGATGGAGACGGCGATCCTGTCGGCCGTGGCAGACGAGCCCGTGGAATACCCACCGGTCCCGACATCGCCGCTGATGCCGGATATCGAGCCTGATATCATCGGCGTTGCGGATCTCTCGGTGCAAAGCCTCGATTTCAACAATGACAACTGGTCAGACCCGGAAATCGACTGGAAACTTCTGGCCGCCGCGGCAGGCGATACGGGCATAGCCACCACGCGCTACGGCGAATATCGCCTCTCCTACACCAAGACACTCTCCCCTCGGGCGCCCGCCACCTATGCCCTGCATATCGATATGTGCCTGCCGGCCGGCACGCGCGTGGTGGCACCCTTCGCGGGAACCGTGTTGATGCGGGGGCACCATCTGGTTCTCGTCTCCCCGGATTTCTGCCTGCATATCGACGGGCTGGACTGTCCGCTTGATGCTGGCGATGCGATTGAGCAAGGAGAACCCCTTGGCGTCATTGCAGGCGAGACCGGAGCAATAGGCGGTCTGCGCCTTCAGCTCTGCCGCGATCCGGATCTGGTGCCGCCATTGTTCTCGCGGCCGGAACATGCGCAGGCGTGGTCGGTGATCTGCCCGTCTCCGTCGCCGTTGTTCGGCGTGGATGTCTCAGCACCCGAGCCAGAGACGGCCGCACTTCTTCAGCGCCGGCGTCAGGCCTTTGCGGCATCGCAGAAGTATTATTACGCCGACCCTCCACAGATCGAACGTGGCTGGCAGGAACATCTCTTCGATGTGACCGGCCGCGCCTACCTCGACATGGTCAACAACGTGACCACGGTCGGTCACGGCCATGCCCGCATTGCGCGCGCCGCCGGTCGGCAATGGGCCATGCTCAACACCAATTCCCGGTTCCATTACGGCATCCTGGCGGAATATTCGGAGCGGCTCGCCGCGCTCGCCCCGGAGGGACTGGATACGGTCTTCCTGGTGAACAGCGGCTCCGAGGCGGTGGATCTGGCTCTGCGCCTTGCCTGGGCGAAATCCGGCAAGCGCAATATCCTGAGCCTGCTGGAGGCCTATCACGGCTGGACGGTGGCAAGCGATGCCGTCTCGACCTCGATTGCGGACAATCCCAATGCGCTGGCCACACGGCCGGGCTGGGTGCATCCGGTGCTCTCGCCCAATGCCTACAGGGGCATGTTCCGCGGCGGCAATGCCCTCGCCGGCTATGTCGATGCTGTCTCAGCCAAGCTCGATGAGCTGGGCACGGACGATCTCGCGGGCTTTATCAGCGAAAGTGTCTACGGCAATGCCGGCGGCATTCCCCTGCCCCAAGGCTATCTGAAATCTGTCTACGAGATGGTTCGCGCAAGGGGTGGGGTTTGCATAGCCGATGAAGTGCAGGTCGGCTTTGGCAGGCTCGGCCATTACTTCTGGGGTTTCGAGGAACAGGATGTCGTGCCCGACATCATCACCGTGGCCAAGGGCATGGGCAGCGGCCAGCCTCTGGGTGCCGTCATCACCCGTCGGGACATCGCCGACGCTCTTGAGAATGAAGGCTATTTCTTCTCCTCGTCAGGCGGCAGTCCGGTCAGTTGTGCCGTCGGCATGACGGTGCTGGACATCATGCGCGACGAGGCCCTGCAGCAGAATGCCCGCGAGGTAGGCGACCATCTCAAGGAGGGGCTGCAAGCTCTGGGTGACCGTCACGATCTGGTGGGCGCCGTCCACGGCATGGGGCTTTATCTCGGCCTGGAATTCGTCCGGGATCGGGAAACGCTGGAGCCGGCCACCGAGGAAACCGCAGCCATTTGCGAACGGCTGCTCAAGCTCGGCGTCATCATGCAGCCGACCGGCGACCATCTCAACGTGCTGAAAATCAAGCCGCCGCTTTGCCTCAGCCGAGGAAGCGCCGACTTCTTTGTCTCGATGCTGGACAAGGTGCTGAGCGAAGGCTGGTAGGAGCCTGGCTCAGAAGGCCTTGAAGGTCATTGTCGTCAGCGAGCGGACGATGCCGGGCAGGCAGGCAATGTGTTCATTGACGAACCGGCCGATATCCTGCTCGTCTTCGACATAGGCCTTCAAAAGCAGGTCGTATTCCCCCGAGGTGGAATAGAGTTCGGACACCAGTTCCGTCTTGTAAATCGCGTCTGCCACTTCATAGGCCTTGCCGGGTACGCATTGAAGCTGGATGAAGATCGGTTTCATGGTCATGTCCTGAGAAATGCTGCTGGTGTATTTGACCGATTGCAGGCCGTGCTTGCAAGTCCGTTCACGGTAAATCGCGGCCTGATCGCGCCTCGCGAACGATCCACTCGCGGAAGGCCGCAAGTGGCGGATAGCTGGCGCGCTCGCGTGGATAGGCAAGATAGTATCGCTCCGCGCTTTCAATTTCCCGATCAATCGCGGCCACCAGCTCGCCGCGCTGCAACTCCTCCTGGATCAGGAACACCGGCAAGAGGGCCACGCCAAGGCCTGCAATCGCGGCCTGCGCTGCCGTCGCGAACTGGTCGAACAGCATGCCGTGAACGCTGTCGAACTCCACACCGTTCTGCCGCAGCCATTTTTCCCAGGCGTCCGGCCTGGTCGTCAGATGCAGGAGAGGCGCTTTCAGCACATCGGCCGGTTCTTCGATATGGTGCGCCTGCTTGAAGGCGGAGCTGCAGGCCGGCACCGTCGTTTCCGTCATCAGGAATTCCAGGTCTGCCCCGGGCCACACAGCCTGGCCGAAATGAATCGCCGCATCGATGGCATCGAGGCGAAAATCAAACGGCGCAATCCGGGTGACCAGATTGATGGTGATGCCGGCATTCTGCGACAGGAACCGCCCGAGCCGCGGTGCCAGCCAACGGGCGCCGAAGGTCGGCAGAATTGCCAGGTTCAGGGTGCCGCCATGAGGATTGGCCCTGAGATTGAGCGAGGCGCTGGAAATACGCCGCAACGCCTCGCGGATTTCGCGCGCATAGCCGTCCCCCGCTACAGTCAACCGGATCGTCTGGCGCTCGCGAATAAAGAGCTCCACGCCAAGCTGGTCCTCCAGGGCCTTGATCTGCCGGCTGACGGCGCTCTGGGTCAGATGCAGCTCGCGTGCGGCCGCGGTTATGCTGCCGGTGCGGGCGGCCGCCTCGAAGGCGGCAAGCAGGGAAAGCGACGGTAGGAAGCGCCGGGCCGGCAGCATGTTATGCCTCCAATGAATGAACTCTTGAGTTATTATCGCTAGATGGCTGCAAAATCACGCGCTAAGGTTTGCAGCATTGTACAATTTGGAATGACTGGCGTCTGTTATAACCCGGCGGACGGGCCTGTCGAACCGCATGCAATGCCCCGGCGGCGCGCTCGTGCCGCGTCACGCTATCTGGACGATCCACATGCTGAACGATCCTCGCACGCACGGACTTTGGGAAAAGACCGCCCCACCGGCACCGCAAACCCAGCCGTTGGCGGGCAAAATCGAGGCTGATGTGGTGATCGTAGGTGGCGGATATACCGGCCTGTCGGCTGCCTTGCATTTGGCGGAGGCCGGAACCCGTGTCGTGGTGCTGGAGGCAAAGGAAATCGGCTTCGGCGGCGCGGGTCGCAATGTCGGCCTCATCAATGCCGGCATGTGGGTCATGCCGGATGACCTGCCGGGAGAACTAGGTCCTGTGCACGGGGAGCGCCTGCTCGACCTGCTCGGCAATGGCCCCAGAGCCGTGATGGAGATCATCGAGAAGCACCAGATCGCTTGCGAACTCACGAAGAACGGCACCTTGCATTGCGCGGTTGGCGATAGCGGTCGCAAGGAGATCGAAGCGCGCGCCGAGCAATGGCAACGCCGCGGCGCTCCGGTGGAACTGCTTTCGGCTGCCGAGGCTGAGGCACGGATCGGGACATCGGCGTATCAGGGCGCGCTGCTCGACCGGCGTGCGGGCACGCTGCAGCCGCTGGCCTATGCGCGCGGCCTTGCCCATGCTGCCCTGTCTGCCGGCGCAACGCTGCATACCGGCAGCGCCGTCACCGCGGCCGCCCGCAACGGCACCCGCTGGACGATCGACACGACGGAAGGCACCGTCTCGGCCGACTGGCTGATCGTCGCCACCGACGCCTATAGCCACGGCCCCTGGCAGACCGTCAGGGAAGAACAGGTGCACCTACCCTATTTCAACTTCGCGACCGTCCCGCTGACCGACGATCAGCGCCGCAAGATCCTACCGGGCCTGGAAGGCTGCTGGGATACGGTGGAGATCCTGTCGTCTTTCCGCATGGACGCCCGCGGCCGGCTGGTTTTTGGCAGCGTCGGTGCCTTGCGCGGCCCCGGAGCGACGATCCACGAGGCCTGGGCGCGGCGCGCCCTCGCCAAGCTCTTACCCGAGCTTGCCGACATCGACTTCGAAACCGAATGGTACGGCCAGATCGGCATGACCGACAATGCCTTGCCGCGCTTCCATAAGTTCGGCCCGGCGGCAATCGGTTTTTCCGGATACAATGGACGCGGCATCGCCCCGGGCACCGTGTTCGGCAAGGTGCTGGCGAGACATATCCTCGGCCAAATCTCTGAGGAAGAACTGCCTCTTCCCGTCACCGATCCTAAGGCGCCGCCCTTCCGCACAGCCAAGGAAGCATGGTACGAGGCCGGAGCCGCCATTGCGCATTTCGCCGGCGCAAGATTGTAAAGCAGACTTATATTCGGGATGCCGGAACACGGTTTTGTCCCGCGAACGACCAGCCACGAAACGGAAAGACGATCATGACCCTCGCCAATCTCAATCTCGCCGCGGAAGTGAGCACCATCCTCAGCTCGCTCGGCGTTTCCAAGGAAAGCTTGACCGGCGGCACGCTTGAGGTGCGCTCGCCCATCAATGGCGAGGTCATCGGCAAGATCGCCGAAATTTCCGAGGGTGATGCGAAAGCCGCAATCGACAAGGCCCATGCCGCTTTCCTCGAATGGCGCCTGGTACCGGCGCCGAAGCGCGGCGAACTGATCCGCCTGCTGGGCGAGGAGCTGCGCGCCGCCAAGACGGCCCTCGGCAAGCTGGTATCGATCGAAGTCGGCAAGATCGTTTCCGAAGGCCTCGGCGAGGTGCAGGAGATGATCGACATCTGCGATTTCGCGGTTGGCCTGTCACGCCAGCTCTATGGCCTGACGATCGCGACCGAGCGTTCTGAACACCGGATGATGGAAAGCTGGCACCCCCTGGGCGTGACCGGCATCATCTCCGCCTTCAATTTCCCGGTCGCCGTCTGGTCCTGGAATGCGGCGCTGGCACTGGTCTGCGGCAATTCGACGGTATGGAAGCCGTCTGAGAAGACGCCGCTGACGGCCATCGCGACCCAGGCTATCATGGAAAAGGCAATCGCCCGCTTCAAGGCCGAAGGCGGCACGGCCCCTGATAATCTCTCGGTGCTGCTGATCGGTGGCCGCGCCATCGGCGAAGCCCTGGTCGATCATCCCAAGGTTCCGCTCGTCTCGGCCACCGGCTCCACGGCCATGGGTCGTACCGTGGGTCCGCGCCTTGCCGCCCGCTTTGGCCGCGCGATCCTGGAACTCGGCGGCAACAACGCCGCTATCGTCACACCGACTGCCGACCTTGACCTCACCTTGCGCGGCGTGGCCTTCGCTGCCATGGGCACGGCCGGCCAGCGCTGCACCACGCTGCGCCGTCTCTTCGTCCATGAAAGCGTCTACGACACGCTCGTGCCGCGCCTGATCAAGGCCTATGGCTCGGTCAGCGTCGGCAATCCGCTGGAGGCCTCGACCCTGGTCGGTCCGCTGATCGACGGCGGCGCCTATGCCCGCATGCAGAAAGCCCTGGACGAAGCCAAGACCCATGGCGGCAAAGTTTCGGGCGGCGAGCGCCTGTCCAGGGACGAAGCCGGCGACGCCTATTACGTGCGGCCCGCCATTGTCGAGATGCCGGGTCAGGTCGGTCCCGTCTGCGACGAAACCTTCGCCCCGATCCTCTATGTGGTGAAATACAAGGACTTCGACGAGGCTTTGGCTCTGAACAACGACGTGCCGCAAGGCCTGTCGTCGTCGATCTTCACCAATGACATGCGCGAGGCCGAAACCTTCGTGTCACCGCGCGGCTCGGACTGCGGCATCGCCAATGTCAATATCGGCCCCTCCGGCGCCGAAATTGGCGGCGCGTTTGGCGGCGAGAAGGAAACCGGCGGCGGCCGCGAATCCGGATCGGATTCCTGGAAGGCCTATATGCGCCGCGCCACCAACACCATCAATTACGGCCGCACCCTGCCGCTCGCCCAAGGCGTGAAGTTCGACGTCGGCTAACCCTCGTCATCTGTAACGTGCTTTGATCGCCGTGTCTGCCACACCGCAGGCGCGGCGATTTGCGTCATGGCATGGACCAAGGTCCTACTGGTCCGCATGATGGAAATCGGTGAGGATGACGATAGATGGTGGCGGGGGCGTAGCATTGGATATTCACGATCAGTCTGAGGCGATCGCTTTCCTGAGCCAGGCGGCAAGCTATGGCCAGACCGGCACCGTGAGGATCATCGAAACCCATATCTCCGTCGTCTTCCTGGTCGGCGACCGGGCATTCAAGCTGAAGCGCGCCATCAAGCTGCCCTATGTCGATTTCTCCACCTATGAGCTGCGCCACAAGCTCAGCCTGCGGGAAGTGGAACTTAATAGCCGCGCGACACCCGATCTCTATCTCGGCATTCGCCGGATAACCCGGCAGCCGGATGGCAGCCTTGTCTTCGATGGCGCAGGAGAACCTGTCGATGTCGTCGTGGAAATGGCGCGGTTCTCGCAGCACGACCTGTTCGACCGCATGGCCGACGAGGGACGGCTGACACCTGCGCTCATGGAGCAGACGGCCCATATCATCGCCGACTTCCACGCGAAGGCGCCTGTGCTGCACACATGCAGCGGCTCCGCCAATATCGCCGGCGTGCTAGATATCAACGAAGCGGGCTTTGCCACCAGCCATGTTTTCGAACCTGGAAAACTGGCTGATCTGACCTCAGCCTTCCGCGACGCCTGGCGCACCCATGTCGGCCTTCTCGACCGCCGCGAAGCCGAAGGGCATGTTCGCCTCTGTCACGGCGACCTGCACCTGCGCAATATCTATAGGAGCGACGGCGGGCCGCGGCTGTTCGACTGCATCGACTTCAACGACCAGATCGCAACGGTCGATGTGCTCTACGACCTCGCCTTTCTGCTGATGGACCTGTGGCATCGCGGCTTGCCGGATCTCGCCAATCTCGCCATGAACCGCTATCTCGACCAGACCGGCGATGACGCCGGCTTTGGCCTTCTGCCCCTCTTCATGGCCGTGCGAGCCGCCGTCCGCGCCCATGTGACGGGCACGCAAATCGAAGAAATGGCCGATACCGACGGCCGGATGACCAAAGCTGCGAAGGCCTATTTCGATTTTGCGGCGGATCTCCTGAAGCCATCACAGCCCCGGCTGATCGCCATCGGCGGCTTCAGCGGCACGGGCAAATCGACCCTAGCCGAAGCCCTGGTGCCCCGGATCGGCCAGCCGCCAGGCGCCCGCATTCTCGAAAGCGACCGCCTTCGCAAGGCGCTATACGCCACCGAACTCTCCACGCGTCTGCCGCTGGAAGCCTATCAGCCTGACGTCTCTGCCAAGGTCTACGCGCTGATGCGCGACAAGGCACGCAGCCTGCTCACCAGCGGCGGTACAGTCATCGTCAACGCCGTCTTTGACCGGCCGCAAGAGCGTGCGGAAATCCAGAGAGTTGCCCGCGAGGCCGGGGCTTCGTTTGATGGGGTGTGGCTGAAGGCCGATCCCGAGACCCTACGCCGAAGGATACTGGCTCGGCCGCAGGGCGCCTCGGATGCAACGGTGGATGTGCTGGAGAAGCAGTTGCAAAAGGATATCGCCGACCTGACTTGGCATGAGGTAGATGCCGGGCAGACAATGGCGGCGGTCTTGGCCGCAGTCGAACGGCTTATGATGGCTTGAACTGAAGCGGCCTCATTCTTGGAAGGTCTACATGCGGTTGACGCGAATGTACATGTTGACCTAAGTCGCCGCGCCTTGATCACAATTTTAACTTTCTAAGAGGAAACGTGAGCGTCATTTATGCCTTTGATAAATACGAGTGCTATTTGAATACGAATGCCTGAGTAAAAGAGCCTCCGCCATTCGGAGGTACGGGCAGCGGCGATGAGCGGTGTATAATAGATACTGCCGCTGCGTTTAGATCTGAATCTCCAGTCGAGCTTTTGGCCGCAACCGAGGTAATATTTCCTGCACCGTCGTAGGAAAAACTAATCGTAACAGTTACAGAATCACGAATGTTTTTGTTAACAGATTTGACACGACGGCGAATGTGGGCAGATACTTTTGCTTTCCAATCAGCAGGCTTCATAGAACTACCACGGCCGGCGCTGGTCTGCTGCGCCGCCGTCCTGTTGGACTGCTGCACCTCGGCCTTTGCCACCTGCGCTGCCTTGGAGGCCGGCGGTGGCGGTGGCGGCTTCTTCGCTACCTTCTTTTCCGGCTTTTTCTTCTCGACCTTCTTTTCCGGCACCTTCTGTGGCTCCGGCGGTGGCGGCCGCATGATCGGCAGCGGCACCTCGACATTCTCAAGCGCGGCCGTCACCTGCTCTTCGATCGGCTCGATCTCCTCGATAGGCTCGGCGATGTCTGGCGGCGGGATCACCGGCGCCTCGGGCGGAAGCTCCATCAAGGGCTCGGGCATCGGCTCCGGCACGCTTTCAGTGACAGGTTCCGGATCGGGCTCAATGACGGGTTCGGCCATCTCAGGTGGCGGAATGACCGGCGGCTCCGGCGGAAGCTCCATAATCGGTTGCGGCAGCGGCTCGATCGCCGCCGACTGGACCTCTTCGGACTCCACGACGTCAGATGTTATCTGCTGCTCTTCGACGATGACCGCCTCTGGCTCCGGTGCCAGCTCGATCATGATCGCCGCCGGCGGTGAATCGTCGGCCATCACGGCCTCCGGTTCCTGAAGCATCAGCGCGACCGCATAGGCATGGGCGGCAAACACCACCAAAGCGGCAGAGGACCACAACGCGACCTCACCAATCCGGGCCGCCCGGCTGCGCCGAAATCCGTCTGACGTGCTCATGGCGTTGCTCCTGTCGCCGGTGCAGCCTCTTCCGACGCGGGCGCCGCGGCCGCAGGCGGCTGCGGCAGCGTCTCCAGGCCGACAAGCGCGATCTTCAGGTATCCCGCGTTCCGCAGGAGGTTCATGACCTCCATGAAGGCGCCGTAGTCCACGGCCTTGTCAGCCCTCAGGAAGATGCGCGCATCCTTGTTGCCCTGGGTCAGAGCATCGAGATCCTGTCCGAGCATCTCACGCTGCACGGTTTCATTGCCGAGCGCCAGGCTCATATCCGCCTGCAGGGTAACGTAGACAGGCTCGTCCGGGCGCTTCGCCGGCGTGGCGGAAGAGGCAGGCAAGTCGACATTGATGTCCACGGTGGACAGCGGCGCGGCCACCATAAAGATGATCAGAAGCACCAGCATCACATCGATGAACGGCGTGACATTGATCTCGTGGTTCTCGGCGAGATCGTCGTCTCCGTGATTTTCCCTGATGCCTCCGGCCATGGGCTCACTCCGTGACGAGCTTGATCTTGGGGTTGTTGCGGGCCTCGACCGGGATCTTGCGGAAATCCAGGTCTCGGCTCACCAGGCGTTCAATGCCGGCCGCCGCATCGGCAAGCGATTGGCGATAGGCGGTCACAGAGCGCGCGAACACGTTGTATATGATGACGGCGGGGATAGCGGCCACGAGGCCGATCGCCGTGGCGAGCAAGGCCTCGGCAATGCCGGGCGCAACGACGGCAAGATTGGTGGTCTGCGATTCCGAGATGCCGATGAACGAGTTCATGATGCCCCAGACGGTGCCGAACAGGCCGACGAAAGGAGCGGTCGAACCGATGGTGGCAAGCACGCCGGTGCCCTTCGACATGCCGCGCCCAGCCCGCACCTCGATACGGTTCAGCGCAGAACCGACGCGCTCCTTCACGCCCTCGCCGCCTGCATGGTCGATCGCGGCATCGGAAAGTCTGACTTCGTGGGCAGCGACGCGCACCATGGATGCCACCGTGCCGCCGCGCTGTCCCAGAACCTCAAGCGCACCGGCCAGCGAGCGAGCCGTGGTGACGGCCTTGATGCCTTTCGCCGCCCGCGCCTTGGCGCCGGTCAGTTGCAGCGTCTTGGCGATCCAGACGGTCCAGGTGACAAGCGAGGCGAAAATCAGGGAGAGCATCACGCCCTTCACCACCCAGTCTGCAGCCAGGAACATGCCGATCGGCGAGAGATCATGGGGCAGGTTTTCGTTCCGCTCCGGCAACAGGCCAGGCACGTAGCTCTCGATCAAGGCTTCCATGCCGCTTGGTTCATCCGCAATCGGCTGCAGCTGCGTTTCCGCCGGGGTCAAGCTCTGCTGGCTCGGCGGCGCAAGCTGCACCGGCTGACCGGGCTGGCCTTCCGGTAGAGTGACTGCCGGAGAGGCCGGAGCCTGAGCCTGGGTGGCGCCAGGAGCAGCCTGGGCGCCCGCATCAGAGGACGCCGCCACACCGGGAGCCGGATCGGCAGGCGCCGCGGGCGAGGCCGAGGTCTGCGGTACGGCGGGCAGAGCTGATGACGCGGCAGGCTGCGAGGCCTGAGGCGGTGCAGGCATTGCCTGGGGTTCCGCAGGCGGAGCGACCGCAGCGCCGTCTGCGTTGGCCGGCGTCACCACGCGATCCGTTGTCGGCGCAGGGAGTGATCCTGGAGATACCTGCTGCGTGGGAGCAACCGTCTCGCCCTGCTGCGCGGAGACATCCGCGCTCGCATAGACAAAGGTGGCCAGTGCTACCGCCAAAATGGAAGGTCCCGAATGGCGTTGAAGCATTGGGAGCTCCTTTTAAGTCAGACATTGAACAGAAACCGCGATCCCGGAGGCCGCCGGAGCGTCGGCGGGATCACGTCACGCATTTCTCTTCGATATTTAACCTGACTTATTTTGACAAGTAATATTATGGCTTATGCCACAAAAAATTGAGAAGTCTTGTCTACTTCAGCTCCTCGACGATGTCGGGGAAGAGCCGCTGATAGGCTTCACCATAGGTCATGGCCCGGCCGGAATTGCGCCCGCCTTGCATGCCGCGATTCAGCGCGACCCGGGTGTAATAGTCCCAGAGGTGCTTTTGCGCGGCCAGGATCTCGAAGGCCTTGCGCTTGGTTTCCCAGACATCATCGATGTTGAGAATGACATTCGGCTTGTAATCGCATTGTTCCGGCTGGTGCGGCTCGAACAGGAAGACCGGCGGCGCGGTATAGGCTCGCGTCGGATCCGGCTTGTGGCCCGCCGCCTGGGCAATGACGCGCGCCTCCTGGGCCAGATGCGTGGCCAGCGGATGATCGAAATTGTAGGGGTCGTGCAGCGAGTGCGTGAGCACGAAAGCCGGTTTCACCTCGCGATAGATATCGACAAGCCGATCCAGCATGGCTTCACTGGACCTCAGCGGGTAGTCGCCGGCATCGAAGAACTCGATTTCAGCCCCCAGAATAGCGGCCGCCCGTTCCGCCTCGTCGCGCCGCTGCGCCTTCACGTCTTCCAGTTTCACGCCGGCCTGCTTCCAGGCAAACTGGCTTTCACCGCGCTCGCCATAGGAAAGGCAGGCTATCTTCATGCGATAGCCCTTGCGCGCGTGGAGAGCGATTGCGCCCCCTGCCCGCCAGACAAAATCACCCGGATGGGCCGTGATCACGAGACCCGATTTCTGTTCCATGAGACTTCCTCCATTGATGGATCCGGCAAACGCCTGGGATCCTTGCGATGCGTCTAAAATTGCGAGCGGGCGAAGACTGTGCCGTCGAACAGGGCCCGGGCCGTTCGCAACAGCCCCGCAGAAGCCACCTTGGGGTTATCCTCGGACCCTTCCAGCACCAGCCGGACACTGAATTCGCCGGTCGGATGCTCGACGCTGATCGTCTTGTCCTGCCCCGGATCAAGCCGTGCCACGCGATGCGCCGGCGAGCCCGGCAGCACACAGGCCGTCGCCACCGTGACGGCAGCAAAGACGCCGATCGCGGAATGGCATTCATGCGGAATAAAGCTGCGGGTCGAGACATGGCCACCGGCCGTCGGTGCGGATACCAAGGCGATCTTCGGCACCACCTTGCCCGAGACGTCGCCCAGGTTCATCAGCGGGCCGGCGGCAAGCCGGATGCGCTCCAGCCGCGCCTTGAGTTCGGTGTCCTTGTCCAGTTGATCGCGCGGCTCCTGCCCGGTCCGCCCGACGGATTCCGCCGCCAGCACAATCACCGGCATGCCATTGTCGATCAGCGTGGCCTCCACGCCATCGACCAGATCTACGGCGTTGCCGGTTGGCAGAAGCGATCCGCACATCGATCCCGCCGCATCGCGAAAGTCAATACTGACTGGGGCGGAGGTTCCCGGCACACCATCGATCCGCGCATCACCATCATAGCGAACCCGCCGACCAGGGGTCTGAACCTCCAGTTCCGCCACTGTGCCTGTATTGATCGTGCGCACCACGACACGGGTGGTGCCATCCGTCGCCTCCACGAGACCGCGCTCGATGGCAAAGGGCGCGACGCCAGCCAGAATGTTTCCGCAATTCGGCGAGGTATCGACCACGGGCTTGTCGACCACCACCTGGCAGAAGAGAAAATCGATGTCGCAGCCAGGCTCAGTCGAACGGGAGACGATGGCCACCTTGCTGGTGAGGGGATGCGCGCCACCCACGCCATCCACCTGTCGCGGATCGGGCGAGCCCATCACTTCCAGGAGAAGCCTGTCCCGGCTTTCCAAATCGGAGGGAAGATCCTCAGCCAGAAAATAGGCGCCCTTGGATGTCCCGCCTCGCATCAGCATGCAACGAATGCCGGTTTGCATTTTCAAATCCTCCCATTTCGATGCGCGGGCGATCAACCCTTACCGTTCGCCAAAGCGCCCTGCTCCTGCCGATCGGCAACAGCTCGCGCGAGGCCGCTTTCGAAGCCCATTTCCGCCAGCATGTCGGCCGCCTCCCGCATCTCCGCGGCGCGCCGTATTCCGTGACGTGCGACACGCTCGCCCATCGCGGCCGCCAGTTGAGGCCAGTCAATGGATGGAAATGTCTCGGCCAGGCTGGCATAGACAGCTTTTTCAACGCCCGCCTTTTTTGCCGCAGCAGCGCAGTCCGATATCAGGGCCTCCAGCCCCTTGATCATAATGCTGCGGCAGAGTTTGGTGGCCGAGGCTTCGCCGATTTCGGTCGCAACGGGCGTGATGTTCATGCCAAGCGGATTGAGCTTTTCTGCAAGCTCGACCGCGCGCACCCCACCACCCAGAATCGGCACGGCAAGCTTGGGCGCCAGCACGGCTGCCATGACAGCCCCCTCGACATAGCTGCCGCCCTTGGCCGTGATATGAGCGGCGGCCCGGCGCTTGGTGTTGGGCGAAGCGGAGTTGACGTCAAAGAAGATCTGCTCAGGGGATAGATAGGTTGCCGCGTCCTGCGCAACCGCCTCGCACTGATCAGCCGTGACAGCCGACAACACCACATCCGCGCCCGCTGCGGCGAGAGCCGCCTTGCCCGCAGCCTCCACGCCCAGGCTCTCCGCGCGCTGATGCAGCACCTCGTTGCGACCGAAGGCAATGTCGAAGGCAGATATCGAAACGCCAGAATTCTGGAGAAAACCGGCGGCAAAGGTCTGGCCCACCTCGCCAAAGCCGATCAATGCAATCTTCATATCCGTCATCCCTCCGCACTGGAGGGGCACCATGACCGAAAGAATTCATGCAATCAAATGATAGAATTTTCAGATTTGATGAACCGAGATCATGATTTTCCCGCTGCAACTGCGCGCGCTTTATCTTCCCGGAACTCCCGTTGGACCAGTTCCCGCAATCTGTCGGCCGGTGGACTGAGCGGCACGCCGCGACGGGTCAGGATGCCGATGGTCCTGCTAACCGAGGGGTTTCGGATCGGCACGCCAACGATGCCCGACGCCTCGCTGCCGGCAAGCGCGCCTTCCGGCAAGACCGTCACGCCCAGACCGGCCTTGACCATATTGACCGCCGTGGCGATGTGGCGAACCTCATAGCGCCACAAGAGGCTCTCGCGGCGGGAGCCCAAGGCATCGTCGATCAGGATGCGATTGCCAGTCAGCGTTCCGACGCGAATGAGCGGCATGGCTTCGATATCTTGCCAGGTCACGGTCGCCTGCACCGCCAAGGGGCTGGAGGCCTGGCATGCCACGACGAAATTCTCCTTGAACAGCGGCGTGATCTCCAGATCCGGCGAGGTCGAGGAGACGATCGAAATGCCGAATTCAACCTCTCCCAGCCGCACATGCTCGGTAATCTCTGTGGCGGAATGGTCAAGGATGCGCACACGTACCCCGCCGAAGGAGGCAAGGAAACTGTCGAGGATGCGCGGTAGCATGTAGGAGGCAAGCGTCGGCAGGCAGGCAATCGCCACATGCTCCTGGCCCTCATGTCCGCGCAGCCTAAGCTCGTCCAGCGAGGATGCCATGTCGTCCATCAGCCGCCGTGCCTTGGGCAGCAATTCCAAACCCGCGGGTGTGAGGGAAACCTGGCGCGTGGTCCGCGCCAGCAGCTTGAGCCCCAGATCCTCCTCAAGCTTGCGGATGCGATGGCTGAGCGCCGTTTGCGACAGGTTGAGCGAGGCGGCCGCCCGGTGGAAGCTGCCACGCTCGGCAATGCTGAGAAACGCTTCCAGCCCTAGAAAATCGATGCGCATTCTGCCCACTCATGAACCAATTCGATGAATTGTGACCATTGGGCATTTTGGCGCAAGAGGCATAGCGGCAGAAACCGGCCTTCTTTCGTGTTGCAAGCCCGTGCATTGATCGTTGTCAAAGCGCGCCAGCCAAGCCGGGCCTAGCTTGTCCACAACGGGAAGTGGAACCCGAAAGCAGGAGGAAGCGCTATGTCATCCGATTTTCAGACGATTGCCTGGTTCGAAACCCTTGGCCGACGCGATGTCGCTGGTGTGGGCGGCAAGAATGCATCGCTCGGAGAATTGGTCCAGACGCTGGCAGCCGAAGGAATTCGCGTGCCGCCAGGTTTTGCGACCACCGCCGACACCTACTGGCTCTACGTGAAGGCCAACAACCTTGAGGAGCGCATGACCTCCCTCCTGGCGGACTGGGAGGCGGGCAAGACGACGCTGGCGGATACCGGGCAGGCGATCCGCTCGATCTTCCTGCGCGGCGACTGGCCGGAAGCGGTTTCGGCATCGATTACTGAGGCCTATCGGGAGCTGTCGCGGCGGGCCGGCGTGGTCGGTGTAGAAGTCGCCGTGCGTTCCAGCGCCACGGCTGAGGACCTGCCGGATGCCAGCTTTGCCGGCCAGCAGGAGACATTCTTGAACATCAAGGGCGAGGCCGCGCTCATCGACGCTTGCCGACGCTGCTACGCCTCGCTCTTCACCGACCGTGCCATCAGCTACCGCAAGGCCAAGGGCTTCGACCACATGAAGGTGGCGCTCTCCATTGGCGTGCAGCAGATGGTGCGATCCGATCTCGGCGGCTCCGGCGTCATGTTCTCCATCGATACCGAGACCGGCTTCGACAAGGTCGTGCTGATCAATGCCGCCTGGGGTCTTGGCGAAAACGTGGTTCAGGGGACCGTTGATCCCGATGAATACCAGGTGTTCAAGCCATTGCTGTCAAAGCCGGAGTTGATGCCAATCATCGAGAAGAAGCGCGGCGCCAAGGAGATCAAGATGATCTACGCGACCGGCGACAAGCCGACGCGGAACGTTCCCACCTCCAAAGCCGAACGCGCTGCCTATGTGCTGAACGACCGTGAGATCGTCGATCTGGCGAAATGGGCGGTGACGATCGAACAGCATTATGGCTGCCCCATGGATATGGAATGGGCCCGCGACGGCCGAACCGGCGAAATGTACATCGTCCAGGCTCGACCGGAAACGGTGCAGGCGCGTCGCGATGCCGGCGCTTTCCGCTCCTACTCAATCCAGAACAAGGGCAAACAGCTTGTAAAAGGCCTTTCCATTGGGGATGCCGTCGCCGCCGGCCAGGTCTGCCTGATCGAAAGCGTCAGAGACATCGACCAGTTTGTCGATGGCGCGATCCTGGTGACGCAGACCACCGATCCCGACTGGGTGCCGATCATGAAGCGCGCCGCCGCCATTGTCACGGACCACGGCGGACGGACCTCCCATGCGGCCATCGTCAGCCGCGAACTGGGCCTGCCCGCCATCGTCGGTGCCGGCAATGCGACGGAGGTGCTGCATAGTGGCCAGGAGGTCACCATTTCCTGCGCCGAAGGCGACGAGGGTTTCGTCTATGATGGGACCGCCGATGTCTCGGTGGAAGAACTGGATGTAACCCACCTCCCGGAGACCCGGACGAAAGTCATGCTGAACCTGGCTAATCCCGGCTCGGCCTTCCGCTGGTGGCGGTTGCCATCCGACGGCATCGGGCTTGCGCGCATGGAATTCGTGGTCAGCAACGCCATCCGCGTGCATCCCATGGCCCTGATCCACTTCGATACCCTGAAGGACGCCGCCGCCAAGGCCGAAATAGCAGCACTGACCGCCGGCTATGCCAACAAGCCTGACTATTTTGTCGATAAACTCGCACTGGGCCTGGGGCGGCTGGCGGCGGCGGTCTATCCGGCGCCCGTCATCGTGCGCATGAGCGATTTCAAGACCAACGAATATGCCGGGCTGCTGGGTGGCGCCGAGTTCGAGCGGGCGGAAGAAAACCCCATGATCGGCTTCCGCGGCGCCTCGCGCTATTATTCGCCGCGATACCGGGATGGTTTCGCCCTGGAGTGCCGGGCCATCAAGCGCCTGCGAGAGGAGATGGGCTTCAGCAATGTCGTCGTGATGATTCCGTTCTGCCGATCGGTCAGCGAAGCCGACAAGGTGCTGGCGGTCATGGCGGAAAACGGACTGACCCGCGGAGAGAACGGCCTCCAGGTCTATGTGATGTGCGAGATACCGTCCAACGTCATTCTCGCTGCGAAATTTGCCGATCGGTTCGATGGCTTTTCCATTGGCTCGAACGACCTGACGCAACTCACGCTGGGGGTCGATCGTGACTCAGGCGATCTCGCGGATCTGTTTGACGAACAGGACGAGGCCGTCAAATGGATGATCGAGCGGGTCGTGACGGAAGCGCGCAAGGCAGGCGCCAAGATCGGTCTTTGCGGCCAGGCCCCCAGCGACCATCCCGAATTTGCTGCCTTCCTGGTCGGGTGCGGCATCGATTCCATGTCCGTCACCCCCGACAGCTTCATTGCGGTGAAGCAGATCGTCGCGAAGGCCGAGGCAAAGAACGCTTAAAGCGACTTCGGCTGCGAAGCATAGAGCCGGTGGACATCGCTCCGCCGGCAAAGCTCCGTGCCCGGCGTCATCACCGTGGCCGCACCGGCCGCCAGACCGAAGCGGAACGCCTCCTCGATGCCGTGGCCTTCGGCGATCGACCAGGTCATGGCGGCGACGAAGCTGTCCCCCGCGCCGACAGCCGATTGAACCGGCACCTCGATCGCCGGCACACGCGTCACGCCACCGGCATGTGCCAGGATCGCGCCATCGCCGCCAAGCGTCACCGCGACGTTGTCGGCGATGCCCTTCCTCACGATTTCGAGGGCGGCTTCGCCCGCCGATTGATGGTCCAGCTCCCGCCCGACAAAGCTCTGCAATTCACCAAGGCTTGGCTTCACCAGAAACACATGGGATTGGGATAGGGTCTCCCGGAGCGCATCGCCTGAGGTATCCAGGATGAAGCGGCCACCGTTCTTGCCCACGATGTCAGCCATCCGCGCATAGGTATCGCTTGCTATGCCACGCGGTAGACTGCCGCTGGCGACGACATAGTCCGCATCGCTCTGCTCGAGCAGATCGAAAACCGGCATCAGTTCGGAAGCACTGACCTCAGGCCCTTCGGGAACAAAACGGTATTCGAGATTGGTCGAGGTCTCCCGGACATTATAGGCAACGCGCACCGGATCATGGATTTTCAGCGCATGCTGCACAATGCCAAGGGGCCTCAGCATGGCTTCGAGCAGTTCCCCGGTCGCGCCACCGGAAAAATAGAGAAGCTCGCAACGTCCACCCAGTTCGACGATGACGCGAGCGACGTTTATGCCGCCACCGCCGGCATGCTGCTGCTGGTCATGCGTGCGCGTCTTGTGGGTATGGCGAACCGTCTCTGCATCGGCTGAAATGTCGATGGCCGGGTTCAGAGCGATCGAAAGGATTTTCGACATGTGTTGCTGACCTTGTCACTGTGCCAGCGCAGACGGACCCTGCGCCACTACCTCTTACCTATCGAATGCGACACCCGGGCGACCATGACTTTGATCAAGGCTGGCAGCGCATGTATCTCGTGACCCCTAGACCTGTCCGCAGCATGTATCAGATGAACGGCCGCTTGGGAGGCTCCGAGGGGTGCCAGTTGGCAACGGCCGCCAAGCCGGCGGGGTCCAGCACCTCGCAACCCCGGTCAAGCCAGCGAATGAGACCTCGGGCAGCCAGCTTGCGCAGGGTCTTGTTTGTATGGACGATGGAAAGCCCCAACGTATCGGCGACATGAATTTGGGTTACGGGGATCGGGCCCCGCGCGCTGCCGGAAGGGCTGCAATATTTCTCTCGCTCCTGCAGGAAAGCCAGGAGGTAAGCGGCCCTTTCGACGGCCGACCGCCGGCCAATGCTCAACAGATGCTCGTCCAGAATGCTTTCTTCACGCGCCGCGATCCAGGTCAGATCATAGCTCAGGCCAGGATGTTTCTCGAAAAGCGAGAAAATCCGGCTGCGCTCAAAGACACAGAGCGTGATGGGGGTGAGCGCTTCGACAGAGTGCTGCATTTCCTCCATCAGCGCGCCCTGCAGGCCGATCATGTCGCCCGGCACTACGTAATTCAGGATTTGCCGCCGCCCGTCCTCCAGGATCTTGTAACGGAAGCCCCAGCCATCGAGCACCGTGTAGAGATGTGCACTATGCGTTCCCTCCACGAGAATGGTGGCGCCGGCATCGGCATTCAATTCCCCCGTCTTGAAGTGCGAAACGAAATCAACTTCGCTGGCGGTAAAGGCGCGAAATGCGGGGTTGTCTCTCAGCGGACAGTTCGAACAGGCAACTCTGGCCGTATTCTTGCGATTTTCCCCGTTCATGATGACCCCCGTATATGTCCCAGCAGAGATGACATGATTGCGCACGTCATGTCTTTTTTAAATGACGCATTTTCCAGCCCATGAAAAGAAAGGCGCCTAACGAGGATCAATCAATGCTCCAAACCCAGATGCGGGTTCTCATCGCCGATTCGCACTATCTGATTGCGATGGATCTCGAGCGGATTTTGACGGAAACACTTCTATGCGACGTCAGTCTGTGCCCGCTCACGGACCTACAGACCATGCTGCGTTCGAACAGCTACGATGTCGTGATGGTTGACGCAGTTTCGTCGTTGAAAATCAATCAACAGCACGTCGACGCCGTAAACGCTGCCGGCTCGCGGCCGGTGTTTCTAACGACGATCAATGATTTTCATCAGGCTTATCCGGACCTTGCCGCTTATCCCTTGCTTGAGAAACCTTTTGACCCGGATGCTGTGGCAGCGGTGATATCCAAACTTCGGGATGAGATTGCTCTGGCCCGCCCCGTGCAATGACAGGGCGGGAGGCCGTCTTATATATTGACTTGCTCGGTGATGCAGTCAGCCCAAACAAGAGAGGTTCCGGCCAAGTTCCATGTATCGATCTGGGCGGATTGCTTTACACGGCAAAGGCGCGCTTCGTCACGGCCGCACTGTGGGCATCCGGACCATAGTCAGCCTCGCCCGTGACACCCAGCAACTCCTGGAGTTTGTTACGCGCGCGGTTGATGCGGCTCTTGATGGTGCCGACGGCGCAGCCGCAGATCTCGGCCGCCTCTTCATAAGCAAAGCCCGAAGCACCCACCAGAATAATGGCTTCACGCTGGTCGCTTGGCAATTGTTCAAGCGCCCGCTTGAAATCCTGCATGTCCAGCGAGCCGTATTGCTGGGGATGGACTGACAGCTGCGAGGTGAAGATGCCATCGGGATCGGACACTTCGCGGCCATGCTTGCGCATCTGCGAATAGAATTCGTTGCGAAGGATCGTGAAAAGCCAGGCCTTGATGTTTGTGCCCGGCTCGAAATGATCCTGCTTGGCCCAGGCCTTCATGATGGTGTCCTGCACCAGATCATCGGCCGCATGGTGCCGGCCGGTCAGGGATACGGCGAAAGCCCGCAGGCTGGGAAGAGCCGCGAGCAAGTCCTTTTTGAAGGTACGTGCGATCACCGGATCCTCAGAAATCATGGCGGACCCTCCCTGCTTCCATCGAAGATGCGTCGGACATTTGCCCGGCCGAGGACCGTGAAGCGGCTTTGCGTTCCGCCTCATCCAGCTTCTCAAGAAGCGTGAGCAGCCGGTCCGGAATCTCTTCGTTCTGGATCGAACTGTAAAATTTACGAAGCTGAACGGAGATGCCCGCGCCGACATTGGCATCGACGCTTTCTTCCGTCCTCTCCATACTCATGGACTCGTTGAATTGGGTCATCAGGTTCCACATGTTTCGTTTGCGTGCACCAACAACGGACGGCTTTGTAGAAAGTTCCGGCGAGATTTGATTTTGAGCACCCCACCGCTGCATGGCCGCCATGAATTTTCTGCATTGGCACGGTGACCGGCAGGAACTTCCACGAACACTTCTGCGTTACCGAGCCATTCAACAAGGAGAAGTGACATGCTGTATTATTCCCTGGTATTCCTGGTCGTCGCTCTGGTCGCAGGCGTTCTTGGATTTGGTGGTATTGCTGGCGCATCGGCCGGTATCGCCAAGATCCTTTTCATGATCTTCATTGTGCTGTTCCTGGTCTCCCTGGCAAGCCGCTTGATCCGCCGCGCCTAAACACGTTGACCGTCATGCAACGAATAAGCCCGGACCCCCGGGCTTATTTGTGTTTTCAGCGGACGAAAATAGCAGAGCGCTTGGGCTTCCACTTCCCTAGGCGAAGGCCAGCACCAGACTGCCGACAAGAATAGCCCCCAGCAGGGCGGAAGCGATCCACAACAGCGACGAACCCGAGGCTGCGCCGCTGGACGCCTGCAGCGACTGGCGGCGGACCGAATACTTCGCAAAATCCCGAGTCAGATTTTCTGCTTCTGTCACATCCATGATCACCCCTCCTGTCACCGGCTCGCGACATCGCCACGAGGCGAAGCAAAGGCGGTTTCGCGCGCTGGCCTCTCAGTCAATGCGCCTGCGAGCTTTTGCGGATCGATCGACCGACGGATCTCCGGCTTTCCTGCAAGAAGAGCAGGGTCCACCGGAATGCAATCTCCGTAGACAAACTGTGCAAATTGCTTCGCCTTCTGAACTTCCTTGGGCATGGCCCTTTGGCATTCGGAAGGCGATTTATAGGAGGCGACAGAGAGGGGTTCGTTGATGCAGCCTGATCCATCTGCATGGCAGGCGATAATCACCATCAGGGCTGCAAAACTGTCCATCTTTCGCTCTCCTTTAACGAAAGATGAACGCTGCCCGGTAAACAAAGTTCCCGTTAACGCTATTGCAGCGGCATCGGTGCGTCACTCTGCGCAGCCACGGGATGGATGAGCTCGTGGATGAACTGCAGCTTGGCTATGACCGGTTCTGACAACACAAAAGGATAGAGATCACGCTGGCCCATGGCTCTGTTGATACCATTGACGGCCAGGGTCAGGGGTACCCAGGCGTCCACCAGCACTTGCGCATTCAGCGCCTTGTAGGCATCAAACGTCGTCGTCAAAGCCGGGTCATTGGTAACGGGATCTGTCCGCAGGCCATAGGCATGCGCAGTCTCCAGAGCGTCCACAATGTGGAAGTAGTGGGCCCAGGTCTCGGCAAAATCCTCCCAGGCATGGCTGGATGCATAGGCACTGATGAAGGCCTGTTCCCAGCCGGGGACTGGGCCGTTTTCATAGTAGTTCTGCAGCGCCTGCCCATAGTCTTCGCGATCATCACCGAAGATTTCGCGGCAGCGATCGGCGAGACCCGCGTCCCGCACCAGGCGATCCCAATAGAAATGGCCAACCTCATGCCGGAAATGGCCGACGAGCGTGCGGAACGGCTCTCCCAAAGCCACGCGCCGTGTCTCCCGCTCCGCATCGGAGCCTTCGGCAATATTCAAGGTAATGAGGCCGTTGAGGTGCCCGGTCAACACCGGCTTGTCCGAAGGCGTTGCATCATCTGACAGAAAATCGAAACCGAGGCCGCCCTCCGGATCGTCCACCCGCGTTACCAGGGGCAACCGGAACCGGATCAGCGAATAAAACAGATGGCGCTTGGCCGCCTCAATGCGCCGCCAATTGTCCACGTTGTCGGGATTATCGAGGTTCGGAATGGTCAGGTTGTGGCGACACGCCAGACAAAAAGTATTCGGGTCACCCTCCGCCACCAGCCAGTTGCAGGCGTCATGCTCGGCATTGGCGCACAACACAACCAAATGATTAAGCCCACGCTCGACAGCGACCCAATGGTCGTCCTCGGGCTCCAGCGCCACCATGTCCAGATGGTCAGGCCGAAACCCAAGCCGCCGGTGGCAGGTGACACAGGCCGTATTGTCGAAATGCACAGTGTTGGCGCAACCCGAACAGGTAAAGAGGCGCATGATCGCGTGTCTCCATGAAAAAGAGAAAGAATGCCACCGACGACGTCGGCAGACACTGATGTTGGGAATGCGCAATGAACGACGGCACGGAGATTTTGTTCCGGCCGCTACTGACTGTCAGTCCGCCGCTTCGACTGGGAATACCAGTTCATAAACCAGCCGGCCGCCGTGAAATTCCAGGCTCGCGCGGCCGTTGACCGAGGCGGGAACAACCCGCTCAAGAACAGTGCTGCCAAATTTAGGCTTCGCCGCTTCCGTCTCCGGCTCCGGCTTCGCACTGAACGGCTCGTTCCACGTGACTGTGATCATCTCTCCCTCGGCCGCCACCGACCGACGACAACTCACTTCGATCGCCGAATGCTGGCGCAAGAAGCTACCATGGCTCACCGCGTTGACCGCCAGTTCATGCAGGGCCAGCCCGATATGCAACGACGCATTTGGCGACAACAACACGTTTTCGCCAGAAAAATGCACGAGACCTCGGTTTTCGGGCACGTACTTTTCGACCTGCTGGGTCAGCAGGTCTTTAAAATAGGCCCCTCGCCAGCTGGAATCGGTGATGAGATCTTGCGACTGCGACAGCGAATGCAGTCGTCCGCGAAATTTGTTGAGGAAGCCTTCCAAGGTCCCGGAGTAACGCGCGGTCTGGAAGGCGATGCTCTGGATGATTGCCAGCAGGTTCTTCGATCGGTGGCTCACCTCTCGCAATAGGGCGCGCAGCAATCGCTCGCGTCGACGCTCCTCCGTCCGGTCTATCACCGTCGTCATCAGATAGGTCGCGCCATCGGTCATCTGAATCATGCTGCAGCGAAAATCGAAGGCGCAATCGTCCGGGACCAGGACCTCGATTTCTGCCTTGTCGCCGGGCGCACGCAGGCTTTCCTTCAGCGTCATCAGCCGCTGGCCAACCTCCTCGCCGAAGATCAACGTGTCGGTGAGTTCGCCATCTTGTGGAAGCGACCAACGCGGCGGCAGGGTGGTGATGCAGATGTAGTCTCCCTTCGCGCTCTGAAGGGTCAGGCTGACGCCGACGTCAAGCAAGGCGGATATGAAAAATTCGCGCAATTGCGCGTCCCCGCCCTGAGACCTAAACCATGTCAGCCTGTGTACCAATGTCTCAACTCCGCCGACCGGACGACCCCATTGTCACTATTTGTGCACAAACACCGTCGTCGCAAGGGCGATCGAACCAGCTAAAATATTTTCAGCCATGCCAGATCAATATTCACGACGGCTTACCCGGCCTTCCGGCCGGGTGAAACCGAGAATGCAATACTTGATGCAATGGACTCCGGCACGTTTGAAACGACTTACGCCTTTTCCAAAACGCCTTCGTTGAAGAACAGCGCCTGGCTGATCAAGGCTTTCACCATGTCGGGATTGAACGGCTTGGTGACAAGGAAGGCCGGCTCAGGTCGTTCACCGGTCAACAGCCTTTCGGGGAAGGCCGTTATGAAGATAACCGGAACGGAATCCGACTTGAGGATATCGTTGACGGCGTCGATGCCCGAGCTTCCATCCGCAAGCTGGATGTCGGCAAGAATCATCTTCGGATTGGTCCGCTTGTAGAGTGCCATCGCCTCGCTATGGGTGCGCGCAATTCCGGTCACGCTATGGCCGAGCTCTTCCACCATCTGCTCGATGTCGAGCGCGATCAGCGGCTCGTCTTCGATGATCATGATGTCGGTTGCGACCTGCCTCGAGATTTCGACGGAAGCTTCGTTGAAAAGTTGCATGAAGCCCTTCTCGTCCACACCGAGGATTTCGGCCGCTTCGTCGCGGCTGAAGCCTTCGACCGAAGTGAGGAGGAAAGCATGACGCGCTCTTGTCGGTACCGCTGCAAGATTGGCAGCTGCTCGTTTTTCCCACGCAAAAGGCGAAGACGACGGCCGGATCTCGATATTGGTCGAGTCGAAGATGGTCACGAACAGCTTGTACAGTGCCACCCGGTCGTCGCTGGTTTGCGGAAATACCGACAGATCGGCAATAAGAGCCTCAAGCACGGCGGCGACATAGGCATCGCCAGACGTCTGTGAGCCGGTGACGGCACGTGCATAACGCCTCAAATAGGGAATATGCACGGCGACGCGGGCGGTAATAGACATACGATATCTCCAATTGGCAGAGAGCTGCAAACAACCCTCTTAACGTCGGCCTGCAAAAAAAGTTCCACTGGTGAGGAACATTTTTTTTCGATCTTCGTTCCCAGTGTACTAAATAGTCAATAGCGCGATCGGCTGGGAAGCAGGAATATGACGAACGAAAATTCTGGCGAGAAGAAAGCTCGAAAATCTTCAGGCTCCCGCCGCAACAATGCCAATACACTAATCGGCACGAAACTTCGCACCTATTACGACGCGATCGTGGAAGAAGGGACGCCGGACCACCTTCTCGATTTGTTGCAGCGCCTGGACGAGGCCGAACGCGAGCTGTCAAAAAAGTAGATCGCGTCAAGGTTTTCCTTATTTCGAACTGCGACCCACACCCTTCGATTTTGCAAGCGCATAAGCCAGGCACGCGACGACCACAGTGCTCGCAATCGGACTTTGCCGGATCATCACCGGAAGCAGGGGATGAAGCGCACCCATCAGTTGTCCCTGGAAAGGCGCCATCGCACCCTGCATCGACAGCGCCTGCTGCCGCAGGATCAAGGCCTGCATCCGCGCCCGCCTGTCCAGATAGCCCATGATCGCAAGCGCGATGAGAGCGGACGCAACCGCCAGCGCAGCGACCAGAAACGCTGCCGTTATGGGACCTTCCTCCCGCGCTACATAAAGGCATAGGCCGACCACCAACGCCACATAGGCAGTCAGAAGCAACAGGCCGATGACGAAATAACCGACAATGGACCGCTTGATTGCCGCAGGCGTGGGCAGCACCCCGCCCATCGCAGTCATTGCAAGTCGCTCGAAAAGCTGAAGCATGGTGAATCAGCGCCGCGTCAGGAGGGCAGCGATAAAACCAATGCCGGCAGCGATACCGATGGCCTGCAGGGGACGGCTGCGGATCTGCGCCTCCAAATCCTGCTCCATCGACGCCAGGCTTGAGCGGGTCGCTTCAATCGCCTGCGCCGACCGCTCCGCAACGTCGGCACCCACCATCGTTGCCCGATCGCCAGCTTCCTTGACCTTTGCATTGCCAAAGGCTGCGACGATCTTGGTCAATTCGCTGATGTCCTGGCTGAGTTTTTCCAACTGCTGCTGCACATCGGCTGCGGTCGCCTTGGAGTCGTTGATGTCTTCGACTTTGATGCCGGCCGTGCTTGCCATTGATGCTCTCCTTGCGCTGGACGTCTATCGACGAGGACTTGTTCAGTGTCGCGGTCAAAACGCGCAAAGGTCGGGTTTGTTCCAAGCCACGGGAGATATTCCCGCCACAGGCACACTGAGCACTTAGGACTGCGGCGGGAGCGGAATTTGCATGCGGATGGCCAATCCGCTGCCTGTAGCGATGCGATCAATCAGGCCGCCGAGTTCAGAGCCGATGTTGATATCGACGAGCCGGGTTCCAAATCCTCGCTTGGATCCATTGAATTGCGTGAGGGTGCGAACCTCTCGCCATTCCAGTTCCAGACGCTCTTCGCCATCCTGATCGACAACCCGCCATCGCACAAGCACTTCACCATCGGCCGCACCTGCTGCTCCATATTTCAGCGAGTTGGTCGCCAACTCGTGAAATGTCAGGCCCAGAGCCTGGACCATGCGTTCCGTCAGCCTGACATCCGGACCTTCGAGGCGCGTGCTGTTGAGTGCCGGGCCAAAGACGGGCGCAAGCTCCAGCTTCAGGAGGCTGCGCAGATCCGTTTCCCGTCCCTGAGACCGTGTCAGCACGTCCTGGGCGGCGACCATCGCCTGAAGCCGGGTCGCAAACGACGTGTTGAACTCCTGGATGGACTTGGAACTCAGCCCCGTTTGCCGGGCAATGGCGATGATCCGGGCAATCGAGTTTTTGATGCGATGCTTCGTCTCATGCAGCAACAACTCCTTTTCATCGGCGGCCTTCTCGAGCACATCGTTCACCTCGTGCGCCATGTCGCGCGCGCGCGTCCACCAAAGCGCCGCGAGCGTCGCCAATATGGCGAGCATCGCGAAAATCGTTGAGACAGCATAGGTGAAAACGGGGGGCGCGAGCTTGTAGCCGGGACCCGGCCGGGCGGTGACGGTCCACTCCCGCCCTCCGATGATCACGGCCTGCGATGCCTGGAATGCCTCGGAGAAACGTTGCTCCGCAAAATTGGAGGATTGGTAGAGGACGCTATCCAGATCGCTGGTGGTATCCCGGGTCTGTATTTCGATTTGCGCCGGCTTGGCGTCGCCCAAAACTGCGCGGTGCAGGGCACCGGCCTGAAATGTCGCCTGCACAAACCCTTGAGGGCGCCCGCCATCCTGCGGGGCCGATGGAACGGCACGATAGGCGAAGAAACCTTTTTGTGTGGCGTCACTCCTGCCCGGAAACAATTCCAAGGGCACTGTGATGCTCACCTGGCGGTCCTGCATCGCCTTGATGATGGCTTCCCTGCGGGACAGTTCCGAGAACATGTCATAGCCGAGCAGCCCTCGATTTCGCTCATCCTGAGGTTCTATGAGCGATATGGGCGTCCGCATCGGCTGTTGCGTCGCCGGCCAGACTTCCCTTGTTATGGCATAGTCGGCTGCGAGTCGGTTGACGACGGCCGCTTCCGCACCGGTTGCCACATAGGGAGCATAGCCAATGGCTTGCACGCCGACGTAAGCGTCCTTGAGACGCAGGCTTTCGATATAGCGTCGAAACAGCGCTGCATCGACCTGCTCTCCGGCCACCGAGGCGAGAGCAACTGTGGAGTCCAGCAACCCGAATTCTCGCTCCACATGCTCATGCAAGCGATCTATCAAGGCATCGGCCGTTACCTGAAACGACGCCACGGTAGCGGCGTTTTCAGCGCGGTGTGCCGCACTCGAGCCGATCACTCCAATCAAGACGAAGACGACAAAAACGCCCCAAACGAGGCGCCCCCTGTCACGGGAAAAAGACGCGGCTGCAGGACGCAAGCGGCGAGACTTGGGTTTGGACTTGTTGGCGGACGCATCCCCGCCGGCCCCTCTGGACCGCGAGCCCTCGCCCTGCCTCGGTGCGCCCGATTCCCGCCCCAGCGTTGCAACAATTTTCCGCAGCAAGCCGGAACTCCCGCGATTCAGGCGCGTTCATGGAGCGATGCAAATCACTCATATTCACAAGGAGATGTAGCATGAACTGGAATCAGGTTGAAGGCAATTGGGAGCAGTTCAAGGGCAAGGTCCAGACCCAGTGGGGCAAGCTGACCGGCGACGATCTTGATGTGGTCAAGGGCAACCGCAAGCAGCTGTCCGGCCGCCTGCAGGAGCTTTACGGCAAGTCTCAGGAAGAGACCGAACGCGAGATCGACACCTGGCTTGGCCGTCACTGACGGCCCCGTATCGTCTCCAAACATCTACCATGACGGAGGCTTCGGCCTCCGTCTTGCGTTAGCGGTCATCCCGGTCTAACCCCTGGCAATCTCCTGCAATGTCTCTACGACGATGCGCTGCAAGGCCGTCGGTTGCCATCCCATGCGAAAGGTCATGCCAATGCGCCTTTCGGTATTTTCAAGATCATAAGCGACCACCCCCAGCAGACCGGAATCGATCTCATGGGCGATCTGTCGAGGCGACAGGATGGTAAGCCGGTCCGTTTCCAAGAGAATGCCGCGCACGATGTCCGAAGAGCCCGCGATGATCGGCGGCGAGACAGTGTTGGATATTCCATGAGCGCCTAGGGCCAACCTGTCGAATATCGCCCGCGTCGGCGTTCCCTGCCGTGAGACCACCCAGGGATAGTTCGCCAAATCCTGTCTCGTGACCATCTCCCGCATCAGCAATGGGTGTTTGCGACGGGCGATGACCGATAGCGCATCGCAGAACAGTTCCTGCTGGATCAAGCCCACGTCCTGTGTTGACCTGAGCGCTCCCACCAGCATGTCGATACGCCCCGCCACAAGGGCTGCGATCTGGCTGTCGTAATCGCCATCGCTGATCTCGAACACCGCTTGCGGGTGTTGCCGCGACACGCGCGCCACGAGTTGTGGCACGATACTGTTACGCACGAGCGGCAGCGTGCCGATCCTCACGCGGCCCGAAAAACTGCCCTCGTATTCCAGAAGTTCTTCATGGGCACTGACGATCTCAGCGAGAAAAAGATTGGCCTGCACAGCCAGCAGACGGCCTACCGACGTTAGCCTGAGGTGTCGGCTGCGCTCCTCGAACAGCGGCACGCCGGCGATGCGCTCAAGTTGGCGCGCCGCTCGGTGCACGGAGGACTCGGCCTGATCCAGAAACTTGCCGGCAGCGGCGAAACTTCCGGTATCTGCAAACGCAGCTATCGCCCGTAGATGCGCAATCGTCGAATGGGTCTCCAGGATATCAGACGCTCCGCCGTCGACCCTTGACTGCCTCTGGATATCCTGACCGGCCTTGCGAAGGCACTGAAGCGCGCGGCGGAAGCGTGCAACAACCAGCGCCCCTCTTTCTGTCAGCGATATGCCATTGCTGCCGCGGAGAAGGAGTTGCACGCCAAACTGCTCTTCCAATCGCGTAATGGCCTGCGTCGCCGCAGGCTGCGAGATATGGATCTCGTTGGCGGCGCGGGACAGCGAGCCGCAGGCGGCCGCACTGTCGAGCAAGCGGATATGCCGCAGGTTTGGATAGGAGCAGCGGGCGGGCCGCTCCTCCATCTCTTCATTCGTAGGCGCCTGCCTCTGATCGACAAAGTTAAGCATGGCTTTTCCTCCCGCCGCGCCGGATGGCCCGCCTCCTACAGCACCTCCGAGCAGCGATTTCGATGTCCAGCAGTCCTTCCTTGACGAGCCCTCGAACGAACAGTCGCCCGCATCAGACCGCCGAAACGCCGCCTGTCAGATATACTTCAATCCCTTTTCCGCCAGTCGCTCGCGCATGGAGTAGATGTCGAGCCCCAACTCACCGGCTGCCAGCCGACGCCGCTTGTCTTCCTCTGCCGCGACGCGTGCTTGTGCCTTTTTCAAAACGTCCGCGGCCTCCTCGCGGCGGACGATGCACACGCCATCATCATCGGCAATGATGACATCGCCCGGGTTGACCAGCGCACCGGCGCAGACGACGGGGATATTGACCGAACCCAACGTCTCCTTGACAGTACCCTGGGCAAAAACGGCTTTGGACCAGACCGGGAAACCCATCTTGGTCAGATCACGGACATCTCGCACGCCGGCGTCGATGATCAGGCCCACACCGCCGCGCGCCTGCATTGATGTCGCCAACAGGTCGCCGAAATAGCCGTCTTCGCAGGGCGAAGTCGGTGCCAGCACCAGGATATCGCCCGCCTTCACCTGCTCGATCGCGACATGCACCATCCAGTTGTCACCGGGGGCCGCGGAGATCGTGACGGCGCTGGCGCCAACCTGCGCGCCGGCAAAGATCGGCCGCATGTAAGAGGCCATCAGGCCCTTGCGCCCCTGGGCCTCGTGCACGGTGGCCACGCCGCATTCCGCAAGCCCCGCGATCACTGCGCTGTCAGCGCGCTCGATATTCTGCACCACGACCGCCATGTTTTTCCTCCCATCTGCGAACACGTATCCAGATGGCCCCAGGGGCCATCGAAATCATCACTTCGTCATCGGTTCGATCCGATGCGCCTGAAAGCTATCAGGCAGGCGGGTGATCTCAATGGTTTCCACCACACCGCCTTTGTTGAAAGGGTCGCCTTCGGCAAAAGCTCTTGCCTGCTCAAGGCTGTCGGCCTCCAGGATACCGAAGTTTCCAGACCCCTGCTCGCTTTGAGGGTCCAGCAGAGCGCTGCCGATCAGCACCCGTGCCGTGCCGCCACCTCCATCAGCCACATAGGCCCTGTGAGACGGACGCAACTCGTCACGCAGCGCGGCGACACCTGATTTGTGCCGGTTGATCATCAGGAAATACATCAGGCAGCCGCCTTCAGGTTTTCCAGCACCACCATCCCGGCACCCGTCAGCGACGCCGGTGCGAAATAGTGCTTGTGGACCGTTTCGACGTCGGCATCCATGGCGCCACGCATGACCAGCCACATGATGAGTTCGGCACCCTCGCTGCCGAAGGTCTCGACATAGTCCTGCCGCGTCATATTGCGGTATTTTTCCGGATTGCTGCCAATCTCGTCGATCCAGGCGCGGTCGGCGGGCTGGTTGATGAAGCCGGCGCGCGAACCCTGCAACTGGTGCGACAGGCCACCGGTGCCCATGATGACGATGCGCTCATCAGTCGGCCAGCTTTCGACCGCCTTCCGCAAGGCCTTGCCGAGATCCCACATGCGCTGGGGTGTCGGGATGGGATACTGGATCGTATTGACGAAGATCGGCACAACCTTGACCGGCCAGCGATCCGGCTTGCCGAAGAACAGCTCCATTGGCACCTGAAGGCCGTGATCCACCTCGATTTCACGGCAGATCATCGGGTCGAAATGGTTTTCCACAAGCTGATCGACAAAATGCCAGGAGAAATCGGCTGCGCCCTCGAAATCCGGAATGGCGCGAGGGCCCCAGCCCTCATCGACAGGCTTGTAGCTTTCCGCAACACCCACTGCGAGGGTGGGAACGCGATCGAGAAAGAACGAGTTGCCGTGATCGTTGAAAACAACGACGGCGATATCGGGCCGCGCCGCCTCTATCCATTTCTGCGCCGGAATATAGCCGTCAAAGAACGGCTTCCAGTCCGCGGTATCACGCAATCCGCGATCCAGCGCCACACCGATAGATGGGACATGCGAGGTTCCGAGCCCTCCGATAAGCTTAGCCATTGATTTTCTTCCCCAGGCGCTTCACCAGAAATTCGTTGTGTTCCATGCCGGCCTGCGCCGCGCCGATGGCCGTGATCGGCACCGGATCGACGGCCGCGATCTTCAGGATGAAGAACAGGTTGCCGCCAAGGCGCACCATTTCCTCCCAGTCGCGGGCCAGAACCGCTGCCTTCTGCTCTTCCGTCAGGCCGAAGCGATCGAGATAGGCGGGCTCATCGGCCTTGAATGCCGCGCGGTTTTCGGGCTGGCCAAGCGACATGCCCATCTTGTTCAACTGATAGCCGTAGCTGGCCCGCGCCCGGTCATAGAGCGGCGTCTCGGGAATGCGGTCTCCTTCCGCGCGGGAAGCAAAAGCCTTGTCGATCATCATGCCTATCCTTCAGTGAGATCTCATCCACGCCTTGAGCACGCAAGCCACCGGCTCCGGCCTTTCGACAGGTGCGAAATGTCCGGCATCCTCGATCACATCAAGGGATGCGTGGCGAATATGGGTCTGCATCGCTTCGTGCTGTGCCAGCGGGCTCCAGGCATCCTGCCGCCCGACGATCAGCGCGGTCGGCACTGCAATCTTCTGCAAGACCGGCTCAGCCGCGGGCCGGTCGAGCAAGGCCTTGATCTGCCTTTCGTGCAGTTCCGGCGTCATGCGCTCGACCATGGCGGTCAGTGGCGCCATCAATGTCTCATCCGTCAGTCGATCGGGATGCACCATCGGCGGCAGCCATTTTGCCGCCAGCGCCCTCATGCCCTCACGATAGGCCAGATCCACAAGCTCCTGCCGCTTGACCTCCTCGCCCGGCTTGCGCGGATGCACGCCGGTATCGAGCAATGCCATGCGGCAAATGCGATCGGGCGCCAGGCGCACCATTTCCAGCGCCACGCGCCCCCCCATGGAATGCCCTGCTACAGCAAGGGATCCCTCAACGGCATCAAGCGTATCGACCGCCATCTGGGTTATCGAATCCTGGGTGGAGCAATCGGCAATGACGATCGCCATGTCGGCCTCAAGCCTGTCGACGACAGGCTGCCACGCGGCCCCATCACATAGCAGGCCTGGTATCAGCACCAGCGTCTGATCAGCCATTTTCCTCTCCTCCCAACCGCGCCTCCGTGCACAGTTTGTATGCCGAACCTATCAAACGCTAGGGCGAACAGACATCATTATCGTCAGCACTCGCCGAACTTCCTAAGGCCGCCCGCCACAAAAAACCAAGAGAGCCCTAGGCTTCGTTCCTCGTCAGATTATGATTAATTATTGTTTTGCAACAATAAAAATCACAACCTTTCGCTTCCCACTCCCCTGCCCTTATGGCAAGCCGACAGACACAAAACTCCTCGACACAAACTCAGTCATGACATCGAAGGCCATCGTCCTCGTACATAATGTATACATTTTTGGCTTTTGTGCCAGAGAAATTTTGCTCGCCACTGTCAATTGCCGTCCAGGATCGGCGCCGGAAGACATGGCGACCGATCCGAGCAATGGCCACCCACTTTGCAAACCTCCCCTTCTTCGCGCCGCTGCGCCGTGCTAAGGAAGACACCGGCCGGGGGAACTGCCTGGGGACCAGGGCAGGCCAAGCCAATTCACATAGCGGGAGATGACGTCGATGCGGGCGCTTTTGGGACTTTTCACCCTTGTTCTCACGATCTCAGGGCTGGTCGCGCATCCCGCTGCTGCGGCAGACCGAACGGTGGTCCTGTCACAGGACAGCGACTATTTTGGTTTCGACCTCAGGACCGAACAGAACGTCTCGCAGAAGCAGTGCGAGGCAAGCTGTATTGGCGATGAAGCCTGCCGGGCCTTCACCTACAATCCCAAGGTCAAGTGGTGCTTCCTGAAGAGCGATTTCAATCAGCTCAACAATTTCGTCGGCGCCGTGGCCGGCCGTATCGTCACAACAGGCGCGGAGCCCGACATCGGCGCGCCGCCAAAGCTGCCCTTCATCTCTGAACAGCTGGCGCAGGATTCCCGCGAGGCCAGGGAAAACCTGTCCCTCACCGAAGAGCAGATGTCGCAAGGGTTGGTCGGCTATCTCACCGATGCCCGCAACGCCGCCGCCAATGGCCAGGTGGACAATGCGATCGCAGGCTTCAAGGCATCGCTCGCCATCGATCCCGACAACGTCGAGACGTGGCTCGAGCTGTCCCGGACCGCAGCGAGCGTCACCAACAACAGCAGCTATGCGACCGAGGCCATGACCTCCGCCGTCAACGCCTATGAGCTTTCGCGCACCCGAGAGAGCCGCGCCGACGCGCTGGCAGCACTGGCACTGGCTTTCGAGCGGGCCGAAAACTATCGCCCTGCGCTGACCGCCTACAAAGAAAGCCTGGCGCTCGTCTCGTCGAGGACCGTACAGGCCGCCTATCGGGACCTGCGCGAACGTCGTGGCTTCCGCGTCGTCAACAATACCATCGACGCCGATGGCGTCACGCCGCGTGCCTGCGTCGAGTTTTCCGAACCGCTGGTGAAGTCCGGCGTGGACTACTCCTCTTATGTTATGCTGGATGGTGCTCCGCCCCAGGCGACCGACGCACGGGGCAGCCAGATCTGCGTCGAGGGCCTGCGCCACGGCCAGCGCTACCGCCTGTCCTTGCGCGCCGGCTTGCCATCGTCAGTCGATGAAAACCTGGAAGTGCCTGCCGACCTCGACCTATATGTAAAGGACAGGGCCGCCAGTGTGCGCTTCACCGGCGACAACTTCGTCCTGCCCTCCAGCCTGCGGCGCGCCATACCGCTGGTTTCGGTAAACATCGAAAGCGCCCAGCTGAAGCTTTATCGCATCGGTGACCGTGGCCTGGCCCCGCTTCTGGCCAAGTCGCAGTTCCTCACGCAATTGGCCGGCTACGATGCGGATGAAATCGAGGCGAGCGCGGGCGAACTTGTGTGGCAGGGCGCAATCGAGATCGCATCGGAGTTGAACAAGGATATCACGACGAGCTTCCCGGTTGATGAGGCCCTGCCGCAGCGCAAGCCAGGGGTCTATGTGCTGACCGCCGCGCTTCCCAACAAGGAAGCCGATAGCTGGGATACCCGCTCCACCCAATGGTTCGTCGTCTCGGACATCGGCCTCTCGACCTATGCCGGCACTGACGGCCTGAACGTCTTTGCCCGCTCCCTGGGACAGGCCGGGCCGCTGGCCGGCGTGGAAGTGCAACTGCTGGCGAAGAACAACGAAATATTGGGGACTGCCACAACCGACACCGACGGACGGGCGACCTTCAGCGCCGGACTGGTGCGCGGCTCGTCGGGACTTGCCCCTGCTGTGCTGACGGCAAAGAACAGCGCAGGGGATTATGTATTCCTGGACATGACTCGGGCCGGTTTCGATCTCTCGGATCGCGGTGTCACGGGCCGCGCCGTGCCGGGCGCGGTCGATGTCTTTGCCTGGACGGAACGCGGGGTCTACCGCGCGGGTGAAACCGTGCATGCGGCAGCCCTGGCCCGTGACAACACCTCGACCGCCGTCGAGCGCCTGCCTTTGACCTTCGTTTTCCTGCGGCCTGATGGCGTCGAAGACAGGCGCATGGTGGCAAATGGCGAAGCGCTGGGAGGTTATGCGGTTGACCTGCCGCTGCAGTTGAATGCGATGCGCGGCACATGGACCATGCGCATCTTCACCGACCCGAAGCGCGCGGCGATCGGCGAGAAGCAGTTCCTGGTGGACGACTTCGTGCCGGATCGCACCGAGTTTGAAATGACCAGCGAGCAGACGGCGCTGCAACCGGATACCGAGGCGGTGATCGAGGTCAAGGGGCGCTATCTCTATGGCGCGCCGGCCGCAGGTCTGAGCCTGGAAAGCGAAGTCAGCCTGAAGCCGACGCGCGAAAACCCAGCCTTCCCACGCTATCAGTTCGGCTTAGCCGATGAGGGTGATGTCGAGGAAAGCCAGTTCTCGCTGGACGACATGCCGGTTCTCGATGAGGACGGAGCCGCCAGTTTCTCGTTCACCCTGGATGAGCTTCCGGCCACCACGCGCTTGCTGAATGCCGATGTTACGGTCCGCATGATCGAGGCCGGCGGCCGCGCTGTCGAGCGCAAGTTGACGCTGCCGGTACTGCCCGATGGACCACGCATCGGCGTCAAGCCGGAATTCTCCGGCGATCTCGCCGAAAATTCGGTCGCACGCTTCCACGTGATCGCCATTGACCCCGAGGCCAACAAGCAGGCCATGCAGGGGCTGATCTGGAAGCTTTACAGTCTGGAGCGAAACTATCAGTGGTATCGCGACGGTTCGTCATGGCGCTACGAAACCGTGATGACCAGCAAGCAGGTTGCCGACGGCAAGCTCGACCTCACCACCGATGGTGCCGAGATCTCCACGCCCGTGGGCTGGGGCCGCTATCGCCTGGAAGTCGAAAGTGCTGCCGCCGATGGTCCCGCCACGTCGGTGGAATTCGATGCCGGCTGGTATGTCGCCGCCACATCGACGGAAACACCGGATGGCTTGGAAATCGGACTCGACAAGGATGCTTACGCGGTCGGCGAGACAGCCAAACTAAAAGTATCGCCCCGCTTCGCCGGCGAACTTCTGGTGACGATCGGCACGGAAAGCCTGATTTCCGTACAAACCGCCAGCATCCCACTGGAAGGCGGCGAAGTGGATATCCCGGTAACCTCGGCCTGGGGCGCCGGCGCCTATGTCACGGCCACGCTGTTCAAGCCGGCCGGAACGGAAGCGAGCCGCATGCCCTCGCGTGCCATCGGTGTGAAATGGGCCAAGGTCGATCCTGCGGATCGCAAGCTGTCGGTCACACTCACTCCGTCCGAAAAGATGCGGCCGCGCCAGCCACTGGAAATACCGATCGAGGTCAAGGGCGCCGGCGTGGGCGAAGAAGCCTATGTCACCGTGGCCGCCGTCGATGTCGGGATCCTCAACCTGACCCGCTATGAGGCCCCGGATCCGGACGGCTGGTATTTCGGCCAGCGGCGTCTCGGCCTGGAAATTCGCGACATCTATGGGCGACTGATCGACGGCTCGCTCGGTGCGCTGGGTCGTCTGCGCACCGGTGGCGATGGTGGCGCCGTGATGCTGCAATCCAGCCCGCCCACGGAAAAGCTAGTGGCCTTCTTCTCTGGACCGGTCAAGCTGGACCAGGACGGCAAGGCCGTGGTCAGCTTCGACATCCCGCAGTTCAACGGCACGGCCCGCGTCATGGCCGTCGCCTGGAGCAAGCAGGGCGTCGGTCATGCCAGCACCGATGTGATCATCGGCGACCCTGTCGTGGTGACCGCAAGCATGCCGAAATTCCTTGCTCCGGCTGACAATGCGCAACTGCTTCTCGAGATCGCCAATACGGACGGCGCAAAAAGCGACTATACGCTGCAGGTAACGCCCAACGAAGCCGTGGCCATCGACAGCACCAATCTGCCGACAAGCCTCAGCCTCGATGCTGGCGCAAAAACCGCCTTCACCCTGCCGCTGACAGGCATGCAACCTGGGTCAGGCACGATTGAAATCTCCCTCACCAGCGCGTCGGGAGAAAGCTTCGACCAAACCGCGTATATCCCGGTCCGGCCGGCGTCGCTGCCGGTCACGACCCGCCGGCCGCTGACGATTGCCGCCGGTGCCAGCCTCACGGTCGATGGCGAACTGCTGGCAGATAGCATTCTCCAGGATGCCGAAGTCAGCCTGCGCGTGGCCCGTGCCGACGGGCCGGACGTCCCCGCACTTCTGATGAGCCTCGACCGCTATCCTTACGGCTGCGCCGAGCAGACAACGAGCCGCGCCCTGCCGCTACTCTACATGAGCGAGCTTTCGGAAGGCACCGGCATTGCCGTGGATGAAGGGCTGCGCAAGCGCATCCAGGATTCCATCTACCGCGTCTTGTCCTACCAGTCTTATTCCGGCAGCTTCGGTCTTTGGTCGCCAGGCTCAGGCGATCTGTGGCTGGATTCCTATGTCACCGACTTCCTGACGCGGGCGCGTGAACTGAAATACGACGTGCCGGAAGAAGCCTTGGTGTCGGCGCTCGACAACCTGCAAAACGTCACCGGCTATGACACCAACATCAAGGAAAAGGGCGATTCCATCGCCTACGCCCTGTATGTCCTGGCGCGTAACCGCAAGAGCGCCATCAGCGACCTGCGCTACTACGCCGACACCCTGCTCAACGACTTCCCGACGCCGCTGGCCAAGGCCCATATCGCGGCTGCCTTGTCGCTCTATGGGGATACGGAACGGGCGCGCAAAGTCTATGTCGAAGCACTCGGCATGACGGAGACCGGACTGGTTCAGAATGTCAGCCTCAGCCGCTCCGACTATGGCTCCAACTTAAGGGATTCCGCAGCGATCCTGGCACTTGCCGCCGAAAGCCGTCCGGTCCCGCCTGTCATCCCGGCGCTGACCAAGCTCATTGATGCCGAGTTGAAGAAAAAGACCTATACCAGCACCCAGGAACAGGCCTGGATGCTGCTGGCGGCGCGTGCCCTGCAGCAGACGGACAACAACCTGAAGCTTGACGTCAACGGCGCGGTGCACACCGGCAGCTACACTGCTCGCATCGGTGGCGATGCGCTGCTCGCCGCTCCCGTCACGGTCACCAATCGCAGCAGTGAGCCTGTGACCGCGGTCGTGACGACGGTTGCCGCACCCAGCCAGCCGCTGGCCGCGGGTGGGGATGGCTTCGAAATCGAGCGCACCTATTATTCGCTCGACGGCGAAGAGGTGAATGTCAGCCAAGTCCAGCAAAACGAGCGATACGTCGCCGTTCTCTCGGTCACGCCGAGCAATGACTGGGCGTCGCGGATCCTGATCACAGATCTCCTGCCCGCAGGCTTTGAAATCGACAATCCAAGCCTGGTCGACAGTGCCCGCCTGGCAAACTTCGAATGGCTCGGCGACATGCAGGCCGCCCATCTGGAGTTCCGCAGCGATCGCTTCGTCGCCGCCTTCGACCGCTCGGCCGGCGACAACAGCGAGATCACCCTGGCCTACGTGGTGCGTGCGGTGACCCCCGGCACCTATGATCACCCCGCAGCCGTGGTGGAGGACATGTACAGACCGCAGTTCTCCGCCCGCACGGCGACGGGACGCATGGAGGTAACGGCAGCACAGTAATGCGCGGCTTGCGGAAAGTCGGTTGGCTCAGTCTCGGCGTGACCGCCATCATTGGAATGGTGGTGGTCGCGCTGGATCAGCTTGATCGCGCCTACCCCCCGCCGCTCGTACTCGGCCAAACCGTGTCGCAGGAAATGCGCGATGCGGACGGGCAATTGTTGCGAGCCTTCGCGACACCGGACGGTCGATGGCGCTTGAAGACCGCCGCCGGCGATGTCGACCCTTTGTTCATTCGCATGTTGGTCGCTTACGAAGACAAGCGGTTTCACGATCATCGCGGCATTGATGTCCTGGCCTTGGGCCGCGCGGCGTTTCAGCTAGCAACGAATGGGCGCATCGTCTCAGGCGCCTCGACCCTATCCATGCAGGTCGCGCGACTGATGGAGCCGCGCCAGGATCGTTCTCTGACGGCCAAGGCCAGGCAGATGCTGCGCGCGCTGCAGATCGAGCGCCGCCTGAGCAAGGCGGAGATCCTCGATCTCTACCTGACGCTCGCGCCCTATGGCGGAAACATCGAAGGTATCCGCGCCGCAAGCCTTGCCTATTTCGGCAAGGAACCGAAGCGTCTTGGCATAGATGAAGCCGCTCTGCTGGTGGCACTGCCTCAATTGCCGGAACGCCGTCGTCCGGATCGCTTTCCAGAAGCCGCCACCGAGGCACGAAAGCGGGTGCTGGATCGCATGGCCGCCGCTGAAATTGTCGGGAAGGACGAAACCGCGCGCGCGATGATGGCCGCGGTGCCGCGTTCCAGGAAAAACCTGCCCGCACTTGCCGCCCATATGGCCGATGCTGCCCGTCGCAAGGCGCCGCAGGAAACCGTCTATCGCACGACATTGCGCAAAAGCGTGCAGCAGGGCCTGGAAAGCGCGGCCTCGGAAGCCGCCGCCAAACTCGATCCAAAAGTCTCCGTTGCCTTGGTCATGGCCGACGCTTCAACAGGTGAAATTCTGGGTGAAGTTGGCTCTGCCGGCTTCTTCGACACGTCTCGCGCGGGCTTTGTCGACATGACCAGGGCCAACCGATCACCGGGTTCGACATTGAAGCCGTTCATTTATGGCTTGGCCTTCGAAGAGGGCCTGGTCAGCCAGGAAACGGTCATCGAGGACCGACCGGCCGATTTCTCAGGCTACCGCCCCAAGAACTTCGACCTGACCTATCAGGGCGATGTTAGCGTGCGCGAGGCGCTGCAACTCTCCTTGAATGTTCCGGCCGTGCAATTGCTGGAGGCGGTGGGCCCGATCAAGCTGCTTTCCCGTTTCCGACGGGCCGATGTGCGACCGATCCTGCCCACGGGTGAGGCTCCGGGTCTTGCAATCGGGCTGGGCGGGGTGGGCATCACCCTGAAAGATCTCGTCCAGATCTACGCGGCCATCGCCAATCGCGGGCGGCCGGTCCATCTGGGCGACGGTATCATCGAGCAAGCCGATGTCATTGATGGCGCTCCCTTGCTGTCGCCGGTCGCCGCCTGGCACGTCGCCGATATCCTCTCCGCCATCCGCCCGCCACCGGGCATTGCCGCCCGTCCCATCGCCTATAAGACCGGCACGAGCTATGGCAATCGGGATGCCTGGTCTGTCGGATATGATGGACGCTATGTGCTCGGTGTCTGGATCGGCCGCGCCGACAATGGCGCCGTGCCCGGCCTGACGGGGTATAGCCACGCCGCGCCGCTTCTGTTTTCGGCCTTCAATGCCTCGGGAGTTGCGTCCGTACCGTTCCCCGCGCCACCTCCGGGTGCGGTCCGTATCGCCCAATCTCAACTTCCGCCGAGCCTCAAGCGTTTCGCAGTCGATGGCTATGGCTTGACCGCAATATCGGCCCGCGAAAAGCCACCGCAGATCGTCTATCCCCCTGAAGGGGCGCGGGTGGAACTGGGGACATCAGCGGATGGAACGCCGCTTCCGCTGGTTCTGAAGATGCAGGGGGGGCGCGCGCCTTTCCGCTGGCTCGCCAATGGCAGGCCCCTGGAGGCGGTGTCCCGCAACCGAACCAGCCAATGGATGCCGGACGGCGCGGGCTACGCCACCCTGACCGTGATCGATGCGATCGGCAGGGCAGCCAGCGTTGCCGTGTTCCTCAAATAGAGCTAACGGGCTCCTCTATCGCCCAAAGCACGGACCACGGGCCGATCTCCTGGTCCGTCATCTCGCCTTCGATGAACAACCGTCGTGTTGCGGGCAGCGGGTGAAACGGCCGTGTTGTTGCATCGAGATTGGCCACCAGAATGAGCCGGCTCCCATCTCCCATCCGCCAGGTCACATGCACGACATCTCCATCAAGACTGTAGCTGCCGGAATGCCCACCAATACCCTGCAGCCGCGGCACGATTTCCGCTTTGCGCAACTCGATCAGCCGCCGATAAAGCGCCAGGAATTCGGCATGATCGCCCTGCCCCATGGCGTCCCAATCGAGCTTCGCCGACAGAAAGCTGGTTTCAGCCGTGGGATCAGGCACGTCTTCGGCGTGACCGTCAAAACCCGGCAGTCGCGCCAGCTCCTCGCGTCGTCCCTTGCGCACCAGTTCATTCAGCTCTGGCGGAAAATCGCAGAAGAAGGGAAATGGCCGACGGCTTGCCCACTCCTCGCCCATGAAGATCATCGGTATCTGCGGCGAAAGAAGATAAATGGCGGCACCTGCCCGGAGCGCGGCCACCGAGATGGTATCTGCCATTCGATCGCCAAAAGCCCTGTTGCCGATCTGGTCATGGTTCTGGATGAACGAGATGAATGCTGTTGGCGGAAGCTCGGCACTCGGTTGCCCCCGCGGCGATCCGCGATAGGCCATCTCCTCGCCCTGAAATACAAATCCTTCGGCCAGACCCCGCCCGATCTTTGCTCTGTCGTCGGCATAGTCGGCGTAATAGCCGAAATCTTCCCCTGTCATGGCCACGTGCAGCACGTGATGAACATCGTCGTTCCACTGGGCCGTATAGAGGCGGTCGGCATGGTCAACGCCGCCCGATAGCAGGCTGCTGTCGTTTTCTTCATTCTCGACAACAAGATGCACCGGTCGCTCCCGCGTTACAGCGCGAACCCGTCGCGCCAGTTCCTGCAGCAGATGCTCCCGGCTATCGTCCTTGATCGCGTGAACGGCATCGAGCCTCAGTCCGTCCACCCTGAACTCGTCGATCCAGTAGAGCGCATTTTCGATGATGAAATCCCGGACGAAGCGGGCCTGCTCGCCATCGAAATTGATGCCGGCGCCCCAGGGCGTCTTGTGGTTGTCGGTAAAGATCGGCGAATAGGACGGCAGGTAATTTCCATCAGGGCCGAAGTGGTTGTAGACCACGTCAAGAAACACCGACATGCCCCGCAGATGCGCTGCATCGATCAATGCTCTCAGATCCTCAGGTCGACCATAGCTGCTTTCAGGCGCATAGGGCAGGACGCCGTCATAACCCCAATTGCGGCTGCCGGGAAAATCGGCAATCGGCATAAGCTGGATGGCAGTCACGCCGAGGTCTCGCAAATGATCAAGACGCGAAATGACGCCGAGGAAGGTGCCCAGATCGCTAAAGGCTCCAACATGGAGCTGGTAGATAATGGTCTCGCTCCACGGACGGCCACGCCAATCCTGGCAGCGCCAGTCGAACTGGTCGCTGACGACTTCGCTTGGCCCATGCACATCCGCAGGCTGATGGCGTGATGCCGGATCGGGAACCTCGATGCCATCAGCCAGGATGAAGCGATAGCGGCTGCCAATCCCGGCCTCCGGGCTCTCATGCATGTGCCATCCATCCGCTGCGAGGTCCATGCGCACCGGCGGACGATCGTCAATCACAAGATCCACCCGCTGCTGCTTCGGTGCCCAAAGCCGGAAAAGCACGCCCCGTTCTGAAACCACGGGACCAAAGGAAAATCGGTTCATGCCTTCAATCCTTGTTCGCCGGTCTTCTGCTCTGCGGGGACGAGAACCGAGATTGGCTGTTGGCCCAGGAGCGTTTCGATCGGTATCCGGTCTGCCCCGGGGATCCGTATCTCATCCATCAGACTGCTCATCTCCCCGCTAAGACCAGCGGGAAGAACCAGGCTGGTGTCCTCCCAAAACCCCACTGACGCACACAAGCTGTCGGGATCGATCCTGTTGAGCATCAACCGCGGTGCAACAGCGATTGCGAACCTGCCCTCATGCTCCCGCGCAAATGCCACGACATGATCCCGGCGCGCGCCTGTCACCTCGAGCGGCAGATAGCGACCTTGCGCAAAAAGCTGCGGCTCGGCCTGTCGCAAGCGGAGAACCGAGCGGATCAGCGCCCGTTTCGCAGCGGCGATGTCCTGTCCGTAAGAAGAACCGGGCCAAGTCGGAGTCGCTGACAGAGCGGTAAAGTCTGGCACGCGCCTGTTGTCCGGATCGACCAGACTCTGATCAAGGATCTCGGCCCCCTGATAGATATCCGGAATGCCGGGCGCCAATAGCTTGATCAGCGTCTGGGCGAGGCTGTTGAGATTGCCCGCCGCGACGAAGGGCAAAAGTGTCTTCTGAAAATCATCCCGGAAATCCGCGTTTTCGGCCGATAGCAGGTGCCGGGCATAGCGCGCGACCGCCTGCTCGTATTCAGCATCGGGACTGTTCCAGTCCGTATGGATTTTGGCCTCGCGCATGGCCTTTTCCACATAGGCCTCGAGCCTTTCCGAGAGAGCGCCAAGATCCGGCTCCTGGACATCGACTGCCCAGACCCCCGCCAAAGATTGATACAACAGCCATTCCACATCAGGCCCAGGCGCTGAGCTTTCCGCCATCGGCGATAGATGGGCACCGTTCATCCCCCGCCAGCGTTCCACACCCTCGGCCCAGACATCCGCCCCCTCGCTGATGGCATAGAGCCTTGCCCGGGCATCTTCGCCGCGCTTGGTGTCATGGGTTGATGAGGCGGAGAGACCGTGCGGTTGCGTGGCCAGACGCTCCTGCATCAGTTCATGAAAATGCGCCACGCCTTCGACTGGTGCATTTGGCTCGCCACCCACCTCGTTGAGAGCGATCAGCCGGTTGTATCGATAGAAGGCCGTATCCTCCATCGATTTGGCCATGATCGGACCGCTCAACTGCTGGAAGCGAAAGCGGAACTCGCAAGCATCAGGGCCTTCCACCTGGCCCGTCAGCAGCCGCACGATCTTGTCGAGTGCAGGATCGTCTCGAAGATCGCCAGGCAGTTTTTGCAGCGCGTCCGCCAGCACGGCTTCGTCCTGCGGATCGAGGCCGCCTTCAGTGCCGTAGGTCCGATAGACCGAAAAGCCGCCCAGCAACTGCCGGATGACCTCAGCGAAATCGCTATCGGATGTACCCTCGAAACAAGCCGCCGCCAGTCTGCCCAGCCGCGAAACCTCGCCGGCGAAATTGCGCTCCGCCATCAGTTTCTTGGATGCCGCGAGCACGGTTTCGAAATCGCCGTTGTCGCCGGCCAAAATTCGGTAGTGCTGACCCAGCCTATCCAGACCGTCGGCATGCACAAACAGATGGGGCATGGCCGCGATGAATTCGTAGCCTGTCGTACCGGATACCGGCCAGCTCTCGGGCAGCACTTCGCCTGGCCCGAGAATCTTCTCGACCACAAGATAGATATCCGGGCCGACGGCCTGCCGCAGTTGCTGCAGGTAGGCTCCGGGATCAGACAAGCCATCGATATGGTCAATGCGCAAACCATCGACCATGCCCTTGCCCACCAGCTCCAGGATCAAGGCATGCGTAGCAGAGAAGACTGCCGCATCTTCCACCCGCACGCCGACCAATCCGGTCACCTCAAAGAAGCGTCGATAGCTCAGATCTGTCGCCCCATCGCGCCAGTTCATCAGCCGCCAATGCTGCTCGTCATGCAATTCACGCAGAAACTCGCGATTTTCAGAAAGGGCTGCCAAGGTGTTCGGACGCAAGTCATCCACCCGTCGAAGAACTTGGTCGCGGCTCTCCGGTCTCAGCGGAAACAGATTGTCGAAATAGCCGAGCGACAGATTGCCATGGACCTCGTCAAAGACGAGACGCAGATCCCCTGCCTCCAAGACCTCATCGAACGAGGCCCCAAGCTGCGGCAAAGTGAGCCGCCGGCTCCAATCGATGTCGAAGACACCGGCATGGGGGCTCGATGATCCAAGCTCCAGGACATTGCGCCACCAGCGGTTCTCCAGGGACGCTGCCATATGGTTTGGCACGATATCGAGGATGACGCCCATGCCGGCCGCCTGCAAGGCGGAGACCAGCATCTCGAAATCACCGCGCCCGCCAATAGCCGGATCGATCTCATTGGCGTCGGTCACGTCATATCCATGGGTGGAACCCGAGACGGCCGTGAAGATCGGCGAGAGGTAGAGATGGCTGATGCCTAGGTCTTGCCAATAGGGCACGAGCTTGCGGGCACGCTCAAAAGTCATGCCGTTTCTAAGCTGCAGTCGGTAGGTGGAGGATGGAATGGTCATGAACGCGCAAACCCCAGAGAGAACTAGCGGCGAACGGTTTTCGCCGCTGTTTGTTCCCGCGAGACGCGAAGGCATCTAGCCAAGGAATTTTCTTTTCAACGCAAAAATTGTGATTTAAGAAAATTTGCAACGACAATTGGGAGGAATCCATGACCCGACACCCCGCCTCCGCCTGGGCTCAGGAGCCTGCCGTTCGCCAGTTCCTTGACTGCAACCCCCTGCACCAAAATCCGCTGGCCTCCCGCGAGGACCTGAAGCAGGCCGTGCTGGATCTCTACGAGCCGCTGCGTCCCTGGTTCTCGGAGGGAAGCGCCCGGCTTCGGCTCGGCATAGGCGGGGTCCACTACGGTAGCGCCGCGGCCGAGATGGAAGCCTTTGTGAGACCTTTGTGGGGCATCGCACCCCTGGTTGCCGGTGGCTTCGATTTCGATGATCTGCCGCGCTACATCGACGGGCTCTCCAATGGAATGAACCCCGATCATCCCGAATATTGGGGTGATGTCGGTCCCTTCGATCAGCGCATGGTGGAGATGGCCGGTATCTCGCTCGCCCTCATCCTCGCGCCGGGCAAGTTCTGGGACCCGCTGGCGGACACCGCGAAAGACCAGATCGTCCGTTGGATGCTGACCATCAACGACTTCCCGACCGCCGACAGCAACTGGCTCTTCTTTCGCGTCCTGACCAATCTGGCACTGCGCAATGTCGGCCGCGAATGGTCTGAAACCGCTGTTCGCGCAGCGCTCGATCGCGTGGACAAGTTTCATATCGCGGATGGCTACTATCGCGATGGGAAATGGTATCAACTCGATTACTACACGCCGATGGCGATGCATTTTTACGGGCTGATGGTGGCCAAGATCGCCGGCGACGTGTTCCCGAATCATGCGGCGCGGTATCGCGAGCGGGCCAGGGCTTTCGCCAGGGATTTCCAGCACTGGTTTGCCGATGACGGGGCGGCCATCCCCTTCGGCCGCTCCATGACCTATCGCTTCGTGCAGGCTGCGTTCTGGGCAGGCTGCGCCTATGCTGACGAGGAAGTCCTTCCCTGGGGCCGCATCAAAGGGCTGGTGCTGCGGCACTTGCGCTGGTGGGGCACCCAGCCGATCGCCGATCGCGACGGGATTCTATCGATCGGCTACAGCTATCCCAACCTCCTGATGTCGGAGGCCTATAATGGCCCCGGCTCGCCCTATTGGGCATTGAAGACGTTCATGGTCCTGGCCCTGCCGGACGATCACCCGTTCTGGACATCGGAGGAAGAACCGGGCGACGCCCTGCCGGGAGGTCGCGTCCTGGCGAAGGCCGGCGGCTTCATCACCCGTCGAGCCAAGGGCGATGCTGTCGTGCTGACCGGCGGGCAGGATGGCCGTGAACATCGCTGCTACGACGCCAAATATGGCCGCTTCGCCTATTCCTCGGCCTTCGCCTTCTCCGTCTCCAGCGACGCCACGGCGCCCGACAGGCCGGAACGCAGCGCTGTCGATTGCGGCATCATGGTTTCCCGCGATGGCATCGCCTGGATGTCCCGCAACCGCATCACCGAGGCGGGGATCGACCGCTATATGGCCTGGGGTCGATGGCAGCCGGATGACGGGCTGGTTATCGATAGCTGGCTGGATTTCGCCAGCGATGGCTGGCATGTCCGGCTACACAGGATCACCACGTCGATGGATCTGCATGTTGCGGAAGGCGGCTTCTCCGTGGATCGCACGGGGGATGGGCATCAGTCGCCCCAGGACTGGTTTGATGTCTCCGCCGGCCGCGGTTTCGTCCGCACGCTCTCCGCCGTCTCGGGCATCCTTGATCTCACGGGCGAGCGAGAGGCCAGCATCATCCGTGCCGCACCAAACACGAACCTGCGCTTCCCGCGCACCTTCTTCCCACGGCTGGCCACATTGGTGCCTGCGGGCACGAACTGGCTGGCGACCGCTGTTTTTGGCGTCCCGGATCCGGCAGCAACGGTTACGCCTCTCGAGTTGCCGGAAACATTGTTGGCGCTTTGCAGCGAGCATGGGGTTAAGCTCACGCGCTGAGGATTTCGGCAAGAGGCATCGATGGCGGAAGACGTGACGCGGGAAATGACGGAAACGGGCTTGAGCCGCGGCAAGGTGACCCTGCGCGAGATCGCCGAGAGCGCAGGAGTTTCGATCAGCACGGCTTCCCGCGCACTAAGCGGATCGCCGGGCCTGTCCGATGCCGTCCGGGTCAAGGTCCAGGCTGCGGCCGATCGGCTGAACTATGTCGGCACCTCCAGCTCTTCCCTCGCCGTCACGGTGCTGACCACCATCGACGTCGGCGCCGCCAGTTCACCGGATTTCCAGCTCGAACTGTTTTCCGGTATCGAGCGGGAATGCCGCGACTTGGGGATTGTCCTGTCCTATGGCATGATGGGGCACGGCCAGCCCACGCCCATCCCTGCCGCCAGGGATGACGGCGCGCGCCACGGATACATCCTTTTATCCTTCCATGACGAGGATCTGATCGAGCGCCTGGCGCGCGATGGTCAGCCTGCGGTCATCATCAATGGCATTGATCCGCTGATGCGTTTGGACGCGGTGTCGGCAGGCAACCGGTCGGGCGGCTTTGCCATCACGCGGCACCTCCTGGATCTCGGGCATCGCAGGATCCTGGCATTGACCCACAACAAGCGCCAGCCCGTCCGCGACAGATTGGCGGGCTCAGAAGAGGCCCTTCGCGCCGCGGGCCTGTCCCTCGATCCGTCTCTGGTCATCGATCCCCCGGCCATGCGGGCCGACAGCGCTTATGCCGCCATAGGCCAGCGGCTGGAGGCAAACGGCGGGAAGCCCGACTTCACGGCCATACAGTGCTGCAACGATGCGAGCGCCTTCGGCGCCATGACGGCCATCACCGAAGCGGGGCTCAGCATACCCGGCGATATCTCCATCACAGGGTTTGACGACATCCCGATGGCCGCGATGGCGACGCCGCCGCTGACCACCGTGCGCGTACCCCGTCCGGAAATCGGGGCTGCGGGCCTGCGCCGACTGCTGGAGCGCATGAAGTTTCCGGAGACCTTGGTGACCTATACGGAATTCGCCGGACCACTCGTTGTCAGAGGGTCCACCGGCCCGGCGAAACCGTCGGTCACTTAGCGCAGGTCCTCGGGCTGTACGAAGTCCATGTCGGTATAGTCGACATTGTCGCCGGCCATGGCCCAGATGAAGCTGTAGCTGCAGGTTCCGGCGCCGGAATGGATCGACCACGGCGGCGAAATCGCCCCCTCTTCATTGCCGATAAACAGGTGGCGCGTCTCCTGGGGCTCGCCCATCAGATGCAGCACGCGGCCATTGGCAGGCAGGTTGAAATAGAGATAGGCCTCCATGCGACGATCATGCACATGGGCCGGCATGGTGTTCCAGACCGAGCCGTCTTCCAGCGTTGTGTAGCCCAGCACCAGCTGGCAGCTTTCCATGACGAGCGGATGGATGAACTGGTTGATCGTGCGTTTGTTGGAGGTCTCGACCGCACCGGTCTTGATCTGCTTGCTTTCGCTGAGCGTGATCAGTCGCGACGGACAAGCGCGATGGGCGGGCGATGACACGATGTAGAACCGGCCCTTGCCGGCAAAGGTCACCGGACCGGAGCCCATGCCCAGATAAAGCACGTCGCCGCGTTCGAGCGTATAGGTCTGGCCGGCCGCCTGCACCGTGCCTGTCTCGCCGATATTGACGACGCCCATTTCCCTTCGCTCGAGGAAGTTGGCCGTCTTGGTCTCTGCCACCACGTCGAGGACCAGCGCCTCGCCGTTCGGGACGGCACCACCCATGACGAACCGATCGTAATGGGTGTAGATCAGGCGGATCTCGCCGTCCGCAAACATGCCCGAAGCAAGAAAATGATGGCGCAGTTCGTCCGTGCCCATGCTGAAAGCATGTTCGGGATGGATGGCATGGCGTGTCTCGACGGAAAGCATGAGGATGTCCTTGGTGTTGCGCGGATGGAAGCGACGCACAGGCGCCGCCTCCATCTGCTACTTCAGTGCTGTTACTTCTTGATGATGTCCTGAACGCCCTGGTTCATTTCCTTGATGCCATCATCGATCGAGATGTTCTCGGTCATCAGCGCATCATGGGCGCGGTTCAGCACCAGCTCTATCTTGGCGGCATTGAGGTCCACCGGCAGCTCAAGATAGGACTTGACCGTCTTCAGCGCTGCCTTGCTGTTTTCGTCGGCCGGGAAGCCAGCCGTCGACGAGATCGTGTCAACGACCTTCTCGTCACGCAGAGCGGGGATGGTGCCGGTGGAGGCAACGATAGCCGCACCTTCAGGACCGCTGACCCACTTGATAAAGTCGAGCGCGGCCTTCTGGTCCGGCGAGTTCTTGTTCACGCCGAGGCTGGTGAGCTGCGCAGCCGTGGTTCCCGCTGCAACGCCTTCCGGATGCGGATAGGTGACGATGCCCCAGTTCTTGGCCAGCGACTCGCCGGACTTGACCTTGGCGATCTGCGTGCCGACGAACCAGGTGCCCATCGGCAGCATGGCGATCTGTTGGTTGAAGAACGGACCGGAATAATGGGTATTGGTAGACTTCAGCGACCCATAGGGCTGGATGACGCCTTCCTTCTGCAGGGCGATTGCACGCTCATACCAGGGCTTCAGGAACTCATACTTGCCATCAACAAGCGTCTGCTTGCCGTCGAGAACGGCGGGCAGCTGGACGGTGGAGCGCCAGGTATGCAGGTGCGCACCGTAGACCTTCTGCGCGCCAAAGCCGCTGGTCAACTTGCGCGCCGTCTCGTCAAACTGGGCCCAGGTCCAGTCATTGGTTGGATAGGCGACGCCGGCCTTATCGAACAGGTCCTTGTTGTAGTAGACGACCCAGAAGTCCGTACGGAACGGCAGCGCATAGAGGCCGCCATCGACTGTGAGTGCTTCGATCAGGCCGCCATAGCCCTTCGTATCCGCGGGCTTGGCGCCGGCTTCGGCAACATTGATCAGGGCCTTAGTGCTGACCAGCTGCGCATAGCCCGGAACGTCCTTGACCGTGACGATGTCGAGGTCGGTCGCTCCACCGGTCAACTGCGTCATCAGCATGGTGTTATAGTCGGCAGAGCCGAGGTCCGTATGCTCGATCTTGACGTTGGGATTGGCCTTTTCATAGGCCTCGATCAGGGGCTTGTAGAAGGCCACCTTGTCCCAGTCCCAGAGCGCCCAGTTGAGCGTCACCTTGTCCTGGGCGAATGCCGCGGCCGGGGCCACGCTGGCAGCAAGAATAAGCGTCAGTTTAAGCAGATTTCGCATTTCAGATCTCCTCTCCGATTATCTTCTGCGCATATGCGCGTCTGCGAATTCTTTCGTGCGCCCCTGCGGCGTCGAGCCGGGTAGCGAGAGCACGAAATCCGTGGCCTTGAGCACGGCGAAGGTGATCGCCAATGTCCCAAGGGAAAAATTGAACACCGCCGGCATGAAAACCGAGACGGGGTAAAAGACGACATGGGCCAGCCACAAGGCCGCCACGAAGACGAAGGCGCTGAGGGCCGGCAAAGGCCGCGCCAGTGTCGCGATTAACGCCAGTCGCAGCAGTTGAAGCAGGGTCATCGGCCTGACGGCCAGGAGCACCATGAAATGCGCTGCAATCATCGAGACGAACACGAAGGTGGCAACGGCAAGCGCTAAAGGGGCGGCATAGACATAATTCACGAGCGCCAACTGTCCGTAGATGAAGATGGCATAGCCGCTGATGACAAGCCCGACCGCAAAGCCCATCCCACCCAATGTTGCTGTCACCCAGGTATCGCGCAGCGCATCCCGGAAATCGCGATAGAGATAGCGGTTTTCGTCGCGCACCATCGACACACAGATGCGCGTTGCCGCGGCATGGACGGCGGGAATGGTGATGATCGGCAAGGACAAGACCACGATCATCAGGTTCAACGCGAACAGGTCCCAGGCCTCGCGACCGATGATCTGTCCAAAAAGCGCAAGGCCGCGCTTCTTGGGAGCATCCTTGGGAATGCCCGGCCCTTCCCGCTCAAATCTGTCCCTCAGCCATTTCATGCCGGTGGCCCTTTGTCGCCGTTCCGCTAGTGGTTGATCGAAAGTTCTGTTTTCTTGTCGAAGAGATGGGCATAGCTCATGTCCACCACGAGCCGGATCGTGTCGCCATCCCGGGCCTTGCACCGCGGCGAAACGCGCGCGATCATGGTGTGGCCATTGCAAACGACATTGAGGTGCACCTCGGAGCCCATGGGTTCCGCGAGCTCCACTGTCGTATCCAACTGCGCCGTGTTTTCGACCGGCACGTCGGGCGGAGCAATCTCGTGGAAATTCTCAGGCCTCAATCCAAGGACGACGGTCTGCCCATCATAGCCGGCAAGGCGGGAAGTATCGACAGATGCAGGCAACGGCAATTCCTTGCCATCGAAGACCGCAACGAACCTGTCGCCGCGCCGCGCGATGGTCACATCAAGCATGTTCATCTGCGGCGCCCCAATGAAACCGGCAACGAACATATTGACCGGCTTGTCATATAGGTTCTGCGGCGTATCGACCTGCTGAATCCGCCCGTCCTTCATGACCACGATCCGGTCCGCCATTGTCATGGCCTCGACCTGGTCGTGCGTCACGTAGATGAAGGTGGCATCAAGCCGCTTGTGCAGCTTGGTGATTTCGGCGCGCATCGTGCCGCGCAGCTTGGCGTCGAGGTTGGACAGCGGCTCGTCCAGCAGGAACACTTCCGGATTGCGCACCATGGCACGGCCGAGTGCAACGCGCTGACGCTGGCCACCGGACAGCGCCTTGGGTTTGCGATTGAGCAGGTGTTCGATATCCAGGATCTTGGCCGCCGCCTTGACCTTCACGTCGATCTCTTCCTTGGGCGCGCGCCGAAGCTGAAGACCGAAGGCCATGTTCTTGTAGACCGTCATATGCGGATAAAGCGCATAGTTCTGGAACACCATGGCGATATCCCGATCCTTCGACGGCACGTCATTGACGAGGTCACCGCCGATCCACAGCTCGCCACCGGAAATCTCTTCGAGCCCGGCAATCATACGGAGCGTAGTGGATTTACCGCATCCGGAAGGACCGACCAGGATGATGAATTCCTTATCCGCAATCTCCAGGTCGATATCGTGGACCACGGTGAGTGCGCCAAAGGACTTGTTGAGTTTCTTGAGTGAAATGCCTGCCATGAATTCCTCCGGACCTGCGTCTGGCCGTGCTTACCAATAGGTGGACCAGTTGCGGGCGAGGCGCGTCAGCGCCTCCATAAAATAATAGTCGCCCCAGGACACGCACTCATCGACGCCTTCGCCGCGGCAGGTGTTGTAGGGGGTTTTCTTCGAATAGGTGCCGTGCAGCACCAAGCCGTTGGAAAGGCTCGGATCCCTAACGGCATAGGTGTCTACCAGGCTCTTCATCATCCGCCGGGCCAGCAAGCGGTAGGCATCAGCCTGCTCTCCGCCCACGATATCTGCCATTTCCAGCAGGCCGCAGGCCACGATGGATGCGGAGGAGGAATCCCGGGGCTCATCACCATCGGTGAAGATCAGGTCCCAGTAGGGCACGAGGTCCGCTGGCAGGCGCTTGACGTAAAAGGCCAGGAGCCGGTTGAACGCATCGCGATATTCCGGCAGCGGCTCATAGCGGTAAGACAGGGCCATGCCATAGATAGCCCAGGCTTGACCGCGTGCCCACTCGCTATCGTCGCTATAGCCCTGCTTGGTGGCGCCGCGCACCGGCCCGCCGGTCACCGGATCCATGTAGAAGGTATGATAGGTGGAATCGTTAGGCCGTACCGAATGGGCCAATGTCGTGCGGGCATGGATCAGCGCGACGTCCCGATATTTGGTGTCGCCAGTTTCGCGGCTTGCCCAATAGAGCAAGGGCAGGTTCAGCAGGCAATCGATAATGTAGCGATAGTTGTCGGGTGCGCCCATGGCACCCCAGGCCTGCAGGAACCCGCCGACCGGGTGGAAGCGATCAAGCAACTGGTCCGCGGCCAGGATCGCGGCCTTGCGCCCGTCTTCGTCGCCGACTAGCTTCCAGGCAGCGACGCAGGTCGGAGAATAGAGAAAGCCCATGTCATGGTGGTCCGTCGCAATCCGGTTCTCGATCCGGTGCAGGAAGCTCTGCACATGGATCTGCGCGGCGTAGCGAAAAACCTTGTCGCCGGTATGCTCATAGGCGAGCCAGATCTGTCCCGGCCAGAAGCCGGCGGTCCACTGGTCATTCTCCACCGCCGGATAGACATTGTTCACGCTGGAGTGGTTCTGCGCCTTGTAGGTGAAATCGGGCAGATTACGCCTGATCTGCGCGATCGCGACATCGAGCGCGGCCTTGACTTCCTCATCGGAAATCGGAGCAATCGCGAACTCAGTGGACATGGCATTCATGCGATCAACCTTTCAGGCCCGAGCTTGCGACACCCTCGACGAAGAAGCGCTGCAAGGCCAGGAAGACGACGAGAACCGGGATGAGCGCGACGACGGAAGCCGCCATGATCAGCCCGTATTCCGCCGAATATTGCGAAATGAACATGCGAAGCCCGATCTGGATGGTCTTGAGCTCCGTTCGGGTGAGGTAGATCATCGGCCCGAGGAAGTCGTTCCAGGTGTTGACGAAGGTGAAAATCGTCAGCGTCGACAGTGCCGGCTTGGACAGCGGCAGCATGATCTTCGCCCAGATCTGGTATTCGTTCATGCCATCGATGCGCGCCGCCTCGCAGAGCTCATCCGGGATCGACATGTAGAACTGGCGCATCAGGAACACGCCGAAGGCGGTGAATGCCTGCAGGCAGATCAGAGCCAGATGCGTGTTGTTCAAGCCGAACTCGCGCATCAGCAGGAATTGCGGCACCATATAGACCTGCCAGGGCATTGCGATGGTGGCGATGTAGCCGAGAAACAGGAAATTCTTGTAGGGGAAATGCAGCTTGGCAAAGGCATAGGCTGCAAAACTCGACGTGAACAGCTGCAAGATGGTGACGATGATCGTCAGCTTCGAGGTATTATAGACGAACAGCGCCAGCGGGATCTTGGTCCAGATGTCCACATAGTTCTGCCATTGCGGCTGCGGCGGAATCCAGACGATCGGGAAGGCAAAGACGTCGCGGTTCAGCTTGAGGGACGCCGACAGCATCCAGGCGAATGGCAGCAACATCAGAATGGTGATGCCGATGACCGCCGCGTAGATCATGACGCGCTTGAGCGTGATCTTGATACCGAAGATTTTCATGGGTTTCGCGCCGCCTCCTCAGTCTTCACGCACATAGCGGAACTGCGCGATGGTGATCACCAGCACCAGCAGGAACAACACCAGCGCCACCATGCTGGAGTAGCCGAGATCCCAGGAGATGAAGGCTTCGTTGTAGATGTGATAGACAAGCACCAGCGTTGAGGTTCCAGGACCGCCCTGGGTGATCATGAAGATCTGGTCGAACACCTTGAACGACTGGATCGTCAGCATGACCGAAACGAAGAAAGTCGTCGGCGCCAATTGCGGAACGGTCACATACCAGAACTTCTGCCATGCGGTGGCGCCATCCAGGTCGGCCGCTTCGTAGAGTTCGGCATTGATGCCCTGAAGTCCGGCCAGATAGATGACCATGTAGTAGCCCATGCTCTTCCAGATGCCGAAGAGGATGACCGTCACCATCGCCCAGTTCCGGTCCGCCGCCCAGCCGGGCATGCTTTGCGGGTCCAGCCCCATCGTGTAGAGGATCATGTTAACAGGGCCCATTTCCGGGTTGAACAACATGTTCCAGACGACGGCGACCGCGACCAGCGAGGCGACGTAAGGAAAGAACATCGCGGTGCGGAAGAAATCCCGACCGAAGATCTTCTGGTTCAACAGCACCGCGAGCCCGAGCGCGCAGGCCAGCGTCAGCGGCACCGAAAACACGGTGTAGATGATGGTGTTCCAGAACGCGGCCTTGAAGGCCCGGTCATCGAACAGCTTCCAGAAATTATCCAGCCCGGCAAAGGTAATGGGGTTGGAGCCGTCCCAGTGCATGAAGGCCAGCGCGAAGGCGAAGATGATGGGGCCAAGAGTGAAGATCGCAAAGCCGATGAAATTCGGCGCGATGAAGGAATAGGCGACGAGATTGGAGCGCAGCCTGCGCTGACGCTTCGACATCACGGGCTTGCGGCGAGCTTCCGCCCGCGCCTCGCTGTTTACGGTGGCGGCCACCATGTCATCCTCCCTGTCACCAACAGGCGTCGATAGACACCATTGGCGATCCTCATCGTCATGCGCGAGCACCGCAGCCGATCCATTTCGTCGCGATGCTCAGCTTGTATTACATTTCATTTACAGGTAACACAAGTGGGGAGATGAGATAACAATTCGGACGGAAAACGTGCCTGATATGTATGATGATGTGTGGCGGCTGGAGGAAGAGGTGGCGTTCGCCCGAAACGACCTGATGGGTCCTGCATACCAACATCATCAGCGCGCCCTCGGGCGTGGCCGGACCCAGGTGATGCTATGAGCGGCCTCTTCACTGACAGGCTCACTACCCTGCCGGAAGCTCTGAAGCCGTCTGGCGCCATTCCGCCTGCCGGCGATCGCGAAACCTGGGCAGGACTGCCGGAGGATATAGCCGCGCGCCTCGTGGCATCGGGCGAAACGGCATTGTCTGAGCCCTGGCACATTCTCCCAGCAACCACCTATCTCGACTATGTCAGAAACGGAAACCGCACTCGGTTCGAGGAACTGTATTTCGCCCGCCGCCGCAAGCTGAATGCCCTCGTGCTGGCAGAATGCGTCGAGCAGAGCGGCCGGTTCCTGGACGGCATCATCGACGGCATCTTCCTTCTCTGCGAGGAAAGCGGCTGGCAGTTGCCTGCGCACAATTCCTATGTGAGGGGTGGCAGCCGTCTCGCCCTGCCTGACAACAGTCGCCCTGTCATCGACCTGTTTGCCGCCGAAACCGGCGCACAACTGGCTGTGCTCGCCTCTTTGCTGGGCGACGAGTTGGATCGCGTCAGCCCGGAGATAAAGGCCCGGATCGATCGTGAAATCGAAGAGCGCATCCTGACACCCTATCTCTCCAGCCATTTCTGGTGGATGGGCAACGGCGACGAGCCGATGAACAACTGGACGGCCTGGTGCACGCAGAACATCCTGCTTGCGGCGGTGAGCCGCCCGATACCGGAGGAGCGCCGCCGCGCCGTCGTCATAAAGGCAGCCGGCAGTCTTGACGCATTCCTCAAGGATTATGGCGACGACGGCGCCTGCGAAGAAGGCGCGCTCTACTACCGCCATGCCGGGCTCTGTCTTTTCAACGCATTGAACATCTTGGCGGACATTGCCCCCGATGCTTTTGAAGGCCTCTGGCAGCAGCCGAAGATCCGCAACATCGCCGAATACATCCTGCATGCGCATGTGGCTGACCAACGCTACTTCAACTTCGCCGACTGCTCCGCAGTCACAGAGCGATGCGGAGCGCGTGAATTCCTGTTTGGCCTGGCGACCGGCTCCGATCTGCTGGCAGATTTCGCGGCTCAGGACTGGAGCCGGGATGAAGCACCCGATCAGCCCGATGAAATCAACCTGTTCTACCGGGTGCAGGGAGCGCTGACGGCAGGCGCGATGCGTGAGCGGGCCAGTGGAAACATCGTCAAGCCGGATATCTACTATCCCAGCATAGGACTGATGATCGCCCGCGACGAGCGATTTGCACTCGCGGTAAAGGCTGGCGACAACGGTGACAGCCACAATCACAACGATGTCGGCAGCTTCACGATCTACAAGGAGGGCAAGCCCTTCCTGATCGATGTTGGCGTGGAAAGTTACACGGCCAAGACCTTTTCTCCCAACCGCTATGACATCTGGACGATGCAATCGGCCTACCACAACCTGCCGACATCAGGCGGGGTGATTCAGCGGGATGGCGAGGCCTATGCCGCCCGCGATGTGGCTGTATCCTTGACCCCAACGGAAGCGCGCATGGAAATGGACATCGCCGGCGCCTATCCCGCAGAGGCGGCGCTCAGAAGCTATCATCGCACCGTCAGACTGCTGAAAGGCGAGGCCATCGAGATCGAGGATGTGGCGGATGGCGACCTGCCGATCACGCTGTCGCTGATGTTTGCCGAACGGCCCCTCCTGACCGCCGGAACAATTATCCTGGGCAATCTTGGCCAGGTGTTCTTTTCCGGCGCCGACATGCCGGAGCTTGAGGAAATCGAAATCACCGATCCGCGGCTGCGCAAGGCGTGGCCGCAGCATCTTTACCGCGTGCTCCTGCCGTTTTCCGGCAGGCGCCTGCATCTGACCGTTGTTTGAGAGACTTGCTCATGGAGCTTACCCTGAAGATCGTCGACGGGAGCGGAAATGTCCGCTCCCAGCAGCAAGGCGCCGATGAGGTCGTGCTGGTATACCGTGCCGAATACGCCGAAGGAGATTGCATCGCGCTCGAGACTGATGGCGATGCAAAATTCGTTCTGTTGTGCCTGGATGAGGCCATGCCGCAAGCCCTCGTCTACCTGAAGGGTGGCCGTGCCTTCATCCCAATACCCTTCGGCCCCAAGAGAAAGCCCTATTCCCCAAAGGCCTTCACCGGTTCGCTTCATCGATTGTCTGCGCGGCTTGCCCGCCCGGAAGAGGTCGCGGCCCGGCGCAATCTGGCGCTGAACCCCTATGACGACCATGCCAACGGCGCGCTCTACCCGCACGCCCATGCCAATGTCGAAACGCGCGGGGAGGCCGCGTTTGCTGCTCGTAACGCAATCGACGGGGAGACGGCCAATGACGACCATGGGTTCTGGCCCTATACCAGTTGGGGCATCAACCAGGATCCCAATGCAGCGCTGGTGATCGAATTCGGCCGACCGGTGCGGATCGATGAAATCGCACTCTATCTCAGGGCGGACTTTCCCCATGATGCCTGGTGGGAACGGGCCAGCCTGACCCTGTCAGACGGCCAGACCTTCGATGTTCCCCTTACGAAATCAGCGCATGCGCAGAGATTTGCGATCGAACCTGTCGTCATCGACTGGGTGCGTCTTCACAGCCTGATCAAGGCCGACGATCCATCGCCATTCCCGGCGCTGACGCAGATCGAAGTATGGGGAACCGAGGCCTGACCACGGTCCCCAACGGCAACATCAACCCAGAATGACCTTCGGCTCGGCGACACCGCGCACCGACAGCTTTCGCTGGAACACCATACCGCCCTGCGGTTCGGCCGCACGCGCCGCCTCGTCCATGCCCTGCAATGCGGAGGTCGCGAACAGGATATCGAGGTCTGCGCCGCCGAAAGCCGGGCAGGAGATCTGCGAGGCGTCGAACATTTCGGCACCCTTGAAGCTTCCATCGGGCGCATAGCACGCCACGCGGCTGGCGCCCCACTGGGCATTCCAGAAATTGCCTTCGGCATCGGTCACGGCACCATCGGGAGAAAGACCCTCGTCCTTTAAGTCCAGGTACAATTCGGGCGAACCGACCGGCCAGCCGTTGGCCGCATCCAGCCGCTGCGTCCATACCCGCCCGAGCTTGGTGTCGGAAAAATAAGCAATTTCCCGCGACGCATCGAAGCAAATCGCGTTGGTGATGCTGATCTTCGGAAACAACTCGCGCATCTCGCCCTTGTAGTAGCGCCAGATGCTGCCAGCCTCATGCTCTGCCTTCTTGCCCATGGTGCCAATCCAGAAGCCGCCCCACGGATCGGCGCGCCCATCATTGGAGCGGATGTCGGGCCGATCGGCCGACAGGGGAACCAGCCGGTCGCGGGTTTTCGTCACGAGATTGAGCTTCCAGAGTGCAGTCTCGGACGCAACGATCAGTTCGTCCTGAGAAACCCACCCGGCTGCGGAGGCGAACTCGTCAAAGTCCCAGCTGATCGTCTGGCCATCCTGTTGGCTGAGCAGCTTGCCGGCAAGGATATCGAACCAGAAGAATTGCTGCCGCTCCGGGTGCCAGAATGCACCTTCGCCGAGTTCGCACCGTCGATTGTCGTACACAGTCATACCACTCTCCGCTCCCGAGACGGCTTCGCCCCGTCACCATCAGGGGCGAGGCAGTGAGGCGTCTTGCATTTCCAAACAGATGGCAATCCGCATACGACGGGACCGCAGACATGACAAGATGGCGAACGAGACGGACTGGAATATGTTCTCCTAGACCGCTCCTTGTATGGTAACCCCGAACCGCATCCGGCCGAGAATCGTCATGATGAACGATATTGATCGGTGACTTGCTGCGCGTTGGATCGCAACGGCATTGATACTTGTTTGTATTTGTCATACAGGTGTTGACAACGTATCAGTCCTGGCAGCGTTTGATGCGGCGGGACAATGGCATGACGCGACAAGGATTCGCGGCGGGGGTAGGCAGTGAGCACGCAGGTGAAGGATCGAACCAAGGGTGCACGGACACTGGTCACGCAGGTCAGCGAAGCCCTTCGCCAGCTGATCATGAACGGGGATTATGCCCCGGGCGACAAGCTGCCGAGCGAGGCCCAATTGACCGAAGCCCATGGCGTCAGCCGCACCGTCGTGCGCGAGGCGGTTGCCGCGCTCCGCTCCGACGGCCTGGTGGAGGCCCGCCAGGGCGCCGGCATCTTCGTTCTCAATCCCCCGCGCTTTGCATTTTCACCGCGCAACATCGACAAGGCGCGCCTTGCCTCCGATTTGGAGATCCTGGAGATCCGCACGCCGATTGAGGTGGAGGCCGCAGGCCTTGCCGCCCTTCGGCGTTCTCCATCCCAGGAGGAAACCATTTTTGACCGGCATGCCGCCGTGCTCGCCTGCATCGAAGCCGGCCAATCCATTCGCGAGGCCGATTTCGCGCTGCATCTGGCTATCGCGGAAGCCACCAACAACCCGCTGTTCCGGCAATTCCTGGAAATGCACGGCACCTCCGCCATTCCCCAATCCAAGCTCGTCACCGAAAACCGGACGGAGGCAGAGACAGCCTATCGCCGCCTGATCCACCAGGAACATGAAAAGATCATCGTAGCGATTTCCAACGGGGACGAGGAAGGCGCGCGAAATGCGATGCGCGGCCATCTGAAAGGCAGCCAGATCCGGTATCGCGACCTGCTGCGCGACGAGCGCCTCAGGCCATCATCCCGCAATTGAACAGACCCCCATTAAGAAACCGGGCCAGGCCGTGGGGCGCGACCCGGTAAAGCCTGCGTGATACTCAACCCTTTATCGCCAGCGCACGCCGCTTCTTGGCACGCCGTGACGACTCTATTTCGACAAAATTCGAAATATAGCATTGACGAACACGTCAGCGCGGCCTAGCATATTTCCATGAAAATCGAAATAGCAGCGTCACAACTGGAATCCCTTGGCAATCCGACACGCCTGCGGCTTTATCGTGCACTGGTCCGCGCAGGTCACGACGGCATGCCTGTCGGCGGCTTGCAGCAATCGCTTGATATTCCCGCATCGACCCTGTCGCACCACTGCAAGAAGCTGGTGGAGTCAGGTCTCGTCTCCCAGGAGCGGCAGGGTACCACCCTGATCTGCCGCGCAAACTATACCGCAATGAACGCGCTGATCGGCTATCTCGCCGACGAATGCTGCGCCGATGAGCGCTGCAACGCCAAGTCTGTCGAAATCGAGATCTAACCTCGTCGGGCCAGATATGGTCCAAATGGCAAAGGAGTGAGAATGATGGAACAAAGCCAACTGCCCATCGTGATCATCGGTGCGGGTCCGATCGGCCTTGCCGCCGCAGCACAGGCCGCCCGTCGCGGCTTGCGGGCACTCGTCTTGGAAGCCGGGCCATCCGTCGGCACCGCACTCTGGGCATGGGGACATGTCAGGGTCTTCTCCCCCTGGCGCTATCTGATCGATGAGGCAGCCCGCCAACTGCTCATGGCGCAGGATTGGCCAGAGCCAGACCTAGACGCGCTGCCTCTCGGCCGGGAGATCGTGAAAGACTATCTGGAACCGCTTTCGCAGCTTCCTGAAATCGCTCCTCTGTTGCATGTCAACGCGACGGTCACATCTATTTCCCGATCCGGACTGGATAAGATGTCGGATGCGAACCGGGCATCCACGCCTTTCGCCGTGCGATACAGAGATGGGACGGGATCGGAGCGGCATCTCCTGGCACGGGCCGTCCTTGACGCTTCGGGGACCTGGAATTCCTCCAACCCCATGGGCATCGATGGCCTGCCGGTTCCCGGAGAGGAGATGGCTCGGGACCGGATCGCTTACGGTATGCCCGACGTGGTGCATGCGGAGCGCCATGCCTATGCCGGCCGCCATGTCCTCGTTGTTGGAAGCGGCCATTCGGCCATCCAGGCCGTCCTCGCTTTGCTTGAATTGAAAGGCCAGGAGCCGGGAACCACGATTTCGTGGGGACTGCGTCGCAATAATTTGGATAAGCTGTTCGGCGGAGGATTGAACGATCAATTGCCGGCCAGGGGCGCCCTAGGTCTCGCCGCAAAACAGGCTATCGAGCAAGGCGCGATCAGGCTTTTGACACCGCTATCCATCCAAGCGATCAACCGTCAGGCAGACGCGCTCGCCGTGGATGCCCTCGTGGGCGACAAACCGGAAACCTTGCCGGTCGATCGGATCATCGTCGCCACAGGCTTTCGCCCCGATCTCGGCATGCTCAGGGAAGTTCGCCTCGATCTCGATCCCGCCGTGGAAGCTCCGCGCCGGCTGGCGCCGATGATAGACCCCAACCTGCATTCCTGCGGCAGCGTGCCGCCCCATGGCGTAGAGGAGTTGAGCCAGCCCGATACCGGCTTCTACATCGTCGGCTCCAAGGCCTATGGTCGCGCGCCTACCTTCCTGATGGCGACGGGCTATGAACAGGTAAGGTCCGTGGTGGCGGAACTGGCAGGCGACAGCAAGGCCGCGCGAGAGGTGCATCTCGTCCTGCCGGAAACAGGCGTTTGCAGCACGACCAGCGCTGCAGCCGGCAAAGGCACCAGCCAATCCGGATGCTGCGGCGGGCCGGCCCCGGCTGAAGCAAATGCCTGCTGCGTGGCTGACGCCGTGGCCAAGGAGCAGGGTCGACCCGGTTGCGGCTGCAGCAGCGAAAAGCCGGAACGACAGACAGAGGCTGCGGAATGAGCGAGCAGAAAGCGCCGGCGCGGCTTATCTGGGCTCTCGGCGCAACGCAGATCATCGGCTACGGAACGCTCTACTATTCCTTCAGCATCCTCGCACCCGCCATCGCCACCGATTTGGTCATTCCCCTCGATTGGCTATTCGGTCTGCTGTCGGTCGCGCTGTTATGCGGCGGACTGATCGCACCGAAGGCTGGCCGCTGGGCCGACCGCTTTGGTGCCGGTCGCCTGATGGTGCCTGGATCGCTGGCCGCCGGCATAGCGCTCCTCGCCGCAGCCTTTGCTCCCAAGGCAACCATATTCGCCATCTCGCTTGTCGCCATGGAGCTCGCATCGGCCTTTGTGCTTTATGGCACGGCCTTCACGGCGATCGTCCAGATCGGTGGGCGCAGCGCCCATCGTAGCATCACGCACCTGACCCTGATCGCCGGCTTTGCTTCCACGCTGTTCTGGCCGCTGACCGCAACACTGCACGAGCATCTGTCGTGGCGGTCAATCTACATGATCTTCGCTGCCCTCAATATCCTAGTGTGCTTGCCCATCCATGGCTGGATATCCCTGTTGCCCCGGACCTCGGACAAAAGCGAGACCGATGCCGCAAAGCCGACACCGCAGGCCTCGGCCCCTGCCTCCATGCCACGCAACGATCTGTTCCTGATCATGCTCGCCGCTTTCGCCGTGCAGGGCCTCGTCCTGTCATCCATCCTGGTCCACATGGTGCCGATGGTCACGGCGATGGGTCTCGGCACAGCCGGCCTGATGATCTCAATGCTGTTTGGCCCCGCACAAGTCGCCAGCCGCCTGACCAACATGCTCTTTGGCGGACGGCTGTCACAATCCATGCTCGCCGTCATTGCAGCTTTGCTGCTGCCGACCGGGCTCGTGCTGCTATTTGCGTCAAGCCCCTGGCTGCCGGGCGTCATCGTCTTTGCCCTGCTGTTCGGTTTTGGCTCCGGCCTTTCCAGCATCATCGGCGGCACCTTGCCGCTGGAACTGTTCGGCCGCACGGGCTATGGCGCGCGTCTCGGCTGGGTGACGGCCGCGCGGCAGTTTTCGTCAGCCTTCGCCCCCTTTGCCTTCGCTTTCTCGATGGAGCGCTGGGGCATTAATCAGTCGCTGGTTATTGCCATCACGGTTGGCTGTCTCAGCGCGCTGCTGTTCGGCACCATCGCCTTCATGCAGAGCCGACGCGGGCGGGTAGCGACATCCATGGCCGCTTGAGACTTAAGCCTGGATAGACAAGCGACCACAGACATCGGCGATATGACGAAGTTGCGGCTGAGCCCTTCATCCGTCCTTGGCAGCGGCTAGAATGACGTCGATGAAACGCTGCGCGTTTAGCGCATCCTGCCCCGTAACCTTGACCTTCACGTCGTCGCGAATGGCCGTGACGAAATCATCAATCAGTGCCCTATGGAGATCATGGCCAAAGGCCATGGGATCGGCCCCGCTGCCTGAACCAACCGCACCACCGCCCTCGCTAAAAACGGTGCCGTCCGTAAAGCGCACCTCGAGTTGTGAACCTGTAAGCACGGCCGAACCCTTGGTGCCGATAAGCATGATCTGCTCGGGATAGCCGGGAAAGGCCGTGGTCGTGGCGGTAAGGGTGCCCATCGCGCCATTGGCATAGCAAAGAGCCGCACAGACCTGATCTTCGGTCTCCATCCTATGCACAGGACTTGTGCGCGCGAAAGCCTTTACGTCCGTGGGAATGCCGGCAAGCGTCAGCAGAAGGTCGATGGTGTGGACGCCTTGGGTCAGCAGTACGCCGCCACCATCGCGCGTTTTCGTACCCCGGCCCGGCTCGTCGTAATAGCTTTGCGGACGCCAGTTGCGGATGCTCGCCGACGCCTCCACCAATTCCCCAAGCCGACCCTCCAACAGCAGCTTTTCCAAAGCCAACATCGCCGGACGATAACGGTTTTGCAGCATGACAGACAGCGTCACGCCGGCGGCATCGGCAACGGCCACAATGGCCTCCGCCCGTTCCAGGGTGATATCGAGAGGCTTTTCGAGCAGGATATGCTTGCCGGCCTTGGCCGCCCGTTCCACCAACTCCAGATGCGTATTTGGCGGCGTCAGGATGGCGACGGCGTCGATCGTTGCATCCCCGAAGATCGCGTCGGCATTGTCCAAGGTGGGAAAGCCGTAAGCCTTGGCAAACGCCTCTCGCCGTGATGCCGTGGGGCTGAATGCAGCCGCCACCTCCACCTTGTCGGCCAGGTCCGCAAAGCTGCGGGCGTGATGTCCCGCGGCCATTCCCAATCCGATGATGCCGACCCGCAATCTGCTCATGCTTCCTCCCGTTCACCCACCGGCACGGACCACCCCCGTCGCATCGCGCCGCCGTCACCGCGAAAGGAGTAACGGGGTTTGTCGGGATTGCCAACCACTCTCACTTCCCGCCTTCTGCACGCAGTATGAGGATCAGCCATGTAGCCAGGCCAAGCGTGATGGTCCCAGCCGCGAGGAAACCCAATAGCTCCACGGCCATCGACGATGCCGCCTCCAGATTGCCCGTGAAGACATAGCCAAGGCCGACATAGAGGCTGACCCAGACCATTTCGCCGGCAACGGCCCAGAAAGTGAAGGCAGGCCATGGTTGATGGGCCGCTCCGGCCGCCAGATTGACATAGGGGCCGAGCGCCGACACCAGCCATCGCGAGAGAAACACGGCAATACCGCCGCGGCGGGCCAAGAGCGCGGTCGCCTTGGCAAGCGGCGCGGCACGGGCTTCCGCGGCATGCATGAAGCCGGATCCGCCCATGCGACCCGCGAAATACCCCACCTGATCGCCCGCGACCGCGCCAGCGAGAGCGGCACCGGCACTGGCAGGCAAGGACAGATCGCCCGCTGCGACGAACCCACCCGCCGCCAACATCAGGATGGAAGCGGGTATGGGCACGGCGACACAGGAACAGAAGGTGCAGACGGCCAGCAGCCAGGCGCCATATTCCGGTACGAGCGAAAGCAGCCAGTCCGTCACGGCTCCTGAGCCTTCAATCTGTTAATCGCCTGTTGCGCCTGCTCGATAATTTGCTCCACCGGCACCCCGCGTTCGCGCGCTATGTCATTGAGTGTCCGCGGATGCCCTTGGGGCGGAGGAAAACCGGCTTCCTTGTCGATCGCTCGCGGATTAAGGTCCCAGCTTCGCCCGATATAGCCAACCGTCATCCAGGGGCGTATCGGCTCCTCGTGATGCGCCGCCCAATAAATGGCGCCCGCAACGAACCTGACGGCGAAGAACAGGGTCAGTGCCCCTGCGATGGCCAATGCGCTCACCAGATAGGGGTGTCGGCGGAACAATTGTCTCATCCCGCACCGCCTTCCGCTTGCTGCCCACCAGAGCACCGGCGCGGCATGGCCTTGCCTGCCAGGCTGCCAGACCCGCAGCCATCCATGTAGTCACGCTTCTCAAACAGTTCCGGTAGGCGATGCTGCTGACTCATATCCAAGTGATGCAACGTCGCTGCCGATGAGGCAATAGATTGTCAGCAATGCTGGTGGAGATGACCTGACTGAACCGTCGACCCTTTGGCTAGACCAGTCTGAGCACCTGGCACGTCACGAAACCACGTCGGCAATGTGATCGGCTAGCCACGATAGCGATCGAGGAAGCGCGTATCGTTCCAGTGCTTCCAGGCAGCGACCCAGCGGCCCGTTGCGGAGATGCCCCACTTGTCGGCAATGGCCCGCCCATCGGCCAGCGAGATGAGAACCAGCCATGCCTGTTGCGGCAGGTAGGATTGCAGCGGCTGCTTCAATACAGACCGACGCAAATTCTCTGCAAGGATCGGACCTTGGCGAACGGCAAACACGCCGGCTTTGGGGCGCGGGTCAGGCAGCGATGCGATGTCACCGGCGGCGAATACCTCGGGATGGGAAAGCGATCGAAGCATGGCATCGACCCGGATAAAGCCTGCGGGATCGAGGCTGAGACCACTGGAGCGCAGCCATGTTGGCGCGCCACTGGAGGTCGTCCAGACCACCTCGTGTACGGCAACTGTTCGACCATCGCGCGCGACGAGTTCTCCATTTTCGAAGGCTTGAACGTCGAAGCGCGGATGATGTGCGATACCGACCTGCCGCAACTCGGCCAGCACCTTCGCCTGCGCCGAAACGCTACGGTCTGCAATCGGACGGTCTGCCCGCCCGACAAGCATGACCTCGACGCGACGGCCAAACCTCTTCTGCAAAGCGAACGCCATCTCGACGCCGGCCACCCCTTGGCCGACAACGGCGAGCCGCCCGCCTCCCGTTCTGGAGTGCATCTGGTCCAGCCGGGCAAGCCGTTCGGTAAAACTTGCGATCGGCTTGACGGCGATCCCGCCTGTCACGCCCGACGGTAGGATGGGCGTCGAGCCGATATCGATCGACAGCCGGGAGTAGCTGAGAACGCGTCCATCTGCGAGGGTTACGTGCATTTGTTCCACATCGATCGCGGTTGCGGTCGTCATGAGGAATGACACGCCGCTGCGCGTGCACAGCCGGGCCAGATCAATGTGAAAATCCTCAAAACCATATTGTCCCGCGACATAACCCGGCAGCATTCCGGAATAGGGCGCGCAAGCCGAGGGCGACACGAGAAGAACCTCGCAACCGAGTTCCGCTGCGCGGAGCTTTCGCACCACTTCGACATGGGCATGGCCACCTCCGATCAGGACGATCGGCGCGGCTTTACCCGCTGCGTCACCCATCAGGCGCCCCCTTGCTCCCGATCCGATACACGGCGCCGCCGGCCGCCTCGGCATCGGCCTCGTCATGGGTTACCAAGATCACCGGCAGCTTCGCATGGCGGGCCATGTCGAATACCAGGCTTCGCATCTGGGACCGCAACTCCATATCGAGCTTCGAGAAGGGTTCATCCAGCAACAGCAGTCGGGGCCGAGAAACAAGCACGCGCGCCAGCGCCACCCGCGCCTTCTGTCCGCCGGACAAGGTTGCCGGATCACGGGACTGAAAGCCGGCAAGATCCATATCCCCAAGGATCTCCGATGCGATCCTCTGTCTCTGCTTGCGATCGCGAATGTCGGCGGGAATGGCAAAGGCGATATTGGCGCCGACGGACATGTGGGGAAAAAGCAAGGGATCCTGAAACAGGATGCCCGCCCGCCGCCTCTCCGGTGGGAGGGCCAGAAGATCGACACCGTCCACCATCACCCATCCCTGCCCGACGAAGATTGGAGCCAGGAAGCCGCCGAGGAAGGATAGCAGGGTCGACTTTCCCGAACCGGATGGACCCATCACCGTCAGCACCTCGCCCGGCGCAACCACGGCGGACACGTCGAACAGGGTATGATCGCCGAGCCTAACGGTAACACCTGATAGTTCAAGGCCCTTTGCTGTGTCGAGCGTCAGCATCGATCACACCCTCATGGCAGGACGGTCACGATGAACGACCGATGTCACCAAGGTGACGAGTGCGAAAGCGAGGAACGGCAGAACCGTCTGCAACAGCGCATACACCCCGATGATACGGCGATTATTGCCGGAAGCCAGCGCGACGCCCTCCGTCGTAATCGTTTGCAGCCGCCCCTCGCCGATCAGGAGTGTCGGCACATATTGTCCTACGGACACGGCAAATCCAACGGCAAATGCGGTGAGGAGCGGGTGCAACAGCAGCGGCAGCCGGATGAAAGCCAGAACGCTGAGCCGCGACCGCCCCAACCCCGTTGCGATGATCTCATAGCGCCGGTCCAGCGCCCGCCAGGGATCGGCGAGTGACAGGAAAACGTAAGGCAAGACGAACACGAGATGGACAAGCACCAGAGCCACAAACCTCTGCTGGATGCCGCTGCCGATGAAGAGCAGTTGCAACCCGAAGACAAAGGTAATCTGCGGCACGATCAACGGAAGATAAAGGAAAAGCAGACTGCGCCGCCCGCCATCCGCTCCAATTTGCAGCTCGCGCTCAAAGCATCCCACCGCCAGAACAACGGCAATCAGCGTCGACGCCATGCCGACCGAAAGCGTCGTGACAAGCGGATCGACGACCCTTGGCAGGGCGCTGTTCCAACTGCGCCAGGTCAGGCTTTCAGGCAGGAGATCTGGAAACTGCCACAGCCCGGCCACGGACCAGAGCGACAAGAGAGCCAGGCCGGCAAAGACGGTGACACCAATAACGACCACCCAGAACGCCGCCAACATGCGCAAGGACTTGTCGTGCGCAAACCGGAAGCCATGGTCTCGCTGGATCATGGTCAATGTCCGGCAAAGTCTCTCCAAACCGTACCATAGAAGCAATGCCGTCAGCGTCACCCCCAATTGCAGCAGCGCGCCGGCCGAGGCAAGGAAGCGCGCGGAGAGATCGGCATCCTGCATCCACTGCACCAGGCGGGTCGCAAGCGTACCGGGAAGATTTGGCCCGAGGATTAGCGCGACATCGACCACGGATGTGGAATAGGCGATGACAGCATAAACCGCGAGGCGGATCTGTCGGTAAAGCGCCGGCCAGAGCAGATAGACGAAACCAGCGATACGCCCATAGCCAAAAGAAGCCGCCAGCATTCGCCCCGATGCAAGCTCGACCTGTGGCAAGGCCGCAAGTGTCACCAGGAAGAGAAACGGCGTCTCCTTGACGACCAGTCCGACAATCATCGAAAGGCCCATTGGGTCGTTCAGGATCAAAAGGTCGGGCGGCCGGTCAAGTCCGAAGATGGGCGCCACGAGACGGACCAGATATCCCGAAGGCGCGATGAGAAAGGCAAGCCCGAACGCCGCCGCCGCATGGGGAATGGCCAGCAAGGGGGACAGCATATGCTGCAGCCGGGAGAACAGTGGCGTCCCGGCGAAACCCGCAACAAAGACAAGGCAGATGGCAAGCGAGATGGCGGTGGAGGCCAAACCGGTCACGAGGCTTAGACTCGCAGCATTCAACAGGCCAGGCGTGGAAAACAGGCTGCGAAAGACGTTCAGATTAATATCGTTTCCGCCCAAGGCCGGCAGATAGCCAAAAGCCGGCAGCAGCGTGCCCAGGAGACCGAAGGCGATCGGCAGCAACAGCAGGGACAGCGTGACGATCACCGCCCCCTTGGCAAAAAATGCCACGGCGTCGCCCTGCTCTGCTCGACCGCCCGATCGTCTTAGCACGGGTCAGTTGCCGCTGGCGTAACGGCGACGCCATTCGGTTTCGATGCGTTCCATCCAGCTCGCATGGGGCTCGGCAAGCACCGGCCCCAACTGGTCCGGCGCCAGCGTGGCCACACCGAGATCGAGCGACTGGAACGCGGCGCGATCCGCCGCCGGCAGCTTGTCCATCGCCAACACAGTCGGATCGCCCCAATATTGCGGATCCTGCTTGCGCAATTGTGCCTCGGGGGACAGCAGGAAGTTCGCCACCAGCAAAGCGCCGGCCTTGGCATTGGCATTGTAGGGGATGGTCACGAAATGGGTATTGCCGAGCGTACCGCCCGAAAACACGAAGGAGCGCACCGTGTCTGGAAGTTCGCCGGCTTTGATCGCCGCCGAGGCCTCAGCCGGATTGAAGGCGAAGATAATATCGAGCTCACCATCTCCAAGCTTCTGCTTCATGTCGGGATAGTTCTGGGGAAACGCCTTTCCAGCCCGCCAAGCCATGGGGTGCAGGGAATCGAGATAGGCAAACAGCGGCTCGACATCCTTTTCGAAGCGCGTCTCGTCCAGGGGCTTCAACAGCTTCTCGGGATCGTCGATCACCTCGGTCAAGACCTGCTTGAGGAAGGAGGAGCCGATGAAATCCGGAGGTGCGGGATAGGAGAAGCGACCTGGATTGGCCTTGGCCCACGCGAGCAATTGCTTCGCGCTGTCAGGCAGGGCACTCGCCTCGGTGCGGGCGCTGTCATAGAAAAACACCATCTTCGCGCCGCCCCACGGGCTTTCCAACCCTTCCGTCGGCTCGGTGAAATCGGTGAGGATGGTCGGCTGGTTCTGCGTGTCCACATAGGTCCAGTTGGGCAGCGAGGTCACCCAGTCCGGCGAGAGAAGAAGCTTCTGGTTCTTCATGGAGACGAAATTCTCGCCGTTGATCCAGATCAGATCGACGGAACCACCTTCATTCTTTCCGGCAGCCTTTTCCGCCACGACCTTGGCGACGGCGCTCGCCGTATCGTCAAGCTTCACTTGGACGACATCCACACCATAGCGCTTCTGCATCTCCGAGCCCACCCATTCGATGTAGCTGTTGATGCTCTCAGAGCCACCCCAGGCGTTGAAATAGACCGTCTGGCCAGCCGCCGCCTTTTCGACGGCAGCCCAATCGGAGGGATCTGGCTCTGCGGCAACTGCCGGCAAACTGCCGGCAAGAGCGACAAAGCTGGCCGTCAGGAGCCGAGTGATCAACCGCATGATATGCCTTCCCTTTTGGTTTATTGCCGCATGATGTCGCGTCATGAAGAACGGCTCCGTTTGCGCAGCAGTTTTGCAATGACAGGGATAACCGCGACAAGCGCCAGCGCCGCCAGCGCGAATTTAACGTCTTTGGTGACCAGATCAGAGAAATGCACCTGCCGACCGGAGGCCTGTGCCGCAACCAGAATACTTTCGACGCCCTGCCCCAAATAGGTGTAGGCAAAGGTAACGGGCAGGATACCAATAAAGGTGGCGGCCATGAATCGTCCAAGACTGATGTCGAACAAGGCCGCGGCAATGTTCACGGCGAAAAATGGAAATATCGGCGCCAGGCGCAGCGCCACCAGATAGGCAAAAGCGTTCTGCTCAAACCCGTCCGCAAAGCGTTTCGTGAACCCTTTGGCCCTTTGCCGCAGAAAGCCACCAAAGGCCGAGCGTGTGGCAAGAAAAAGGATAGACGCACCAAGGGTCGCGCTGATGGCAACCAGGGCACCGCCCAGCTTCCAGCCAAAAAGGAAACCGCCGAAGATCGTCAAGATAGACGCGGCCGGAAAGGAGAAGGCAACCGCCAGAATGTAAGAAATGACAAACAAAATGGCCGACCAGAGCCGATGCTCCGCCACATACTCCTCCAGGGACATTCGTTGCGCCACGAGCCAATCGAGGGTCAGGTAGTGATGCAGGCCAAACACATAGCCGACGACGAGACCAACCAGGATAATGGCGATGGGCAACAGGCGCCAGGCCGGTGCCGCGGTCCTTTGTCGAGCGGACGTCATGTCTTCGTCGCTCCCCTTCAAGAAGCGCCGCGATTGGATATCACTTCTGGCCATCAGTTTTCCCCCGGCGCGATTCGTCGCCGTTCGAGATAGCGTTATCCTTGAAAAGGCAGGATCGGGTGTCACGATGTCTTGAAGACGGGAGATGAGGGCTACAGGCAATGCATTTGGATGCATTGACCATAAATGCGGCGGACCATGGTTGCGCTCTCATGGCTCGTCTCCCGAAAATGCCACCCAGGCCTGGCGCCACCGGATCACGGTCGTCAGGGCGCAAAGCGCCGCGAAGCTGTAGGCGATGATCGAGAAACTCTCAGGCAGGATGCACATCAGCGTGAATACCGCGATGGTCTCGAAGCCCTCCGCCAGACCGCCGACATAGTAGATACCCTTGGTCGGAAATGAAGGCGCCTTGTGGCCCAGCTTTGCCGCAACCGTCGAATAGGCGAGGAAAGACGAGCCGGTCCCGACAAAGGAAACAATCAGAACTGCGGCCGGCAGCGCATAAACTGCTGGATCCTGCACTGCAAATCCGAGCGGGATCAGGGCGTAAAACACCATATCCAACGCGATATCGAGAAAGGCCCCGCGATCCGAGGGGCCCTGGATGCGTGCGACTGCACCGTCAAGTCCATCCATGATACGGTTGCTAGCGATGAAGAACAGCGCCAGCAATTCGCTGCCGAAACAAAGCGCGGCAAACGCGACAAGGCCCAGCAGAAAGCCGGCAATGCTGATCGTGTCTGCCCTGACGGCACGGCGCGCCAGGAAAAGCGCGACAGGCTGCAGGGCCGCCCGTTGCAACGGCAGGATCCGCGCATCGATCATCGGCGTCTCCAGGTTTGAAACCGCTCAAGCAGCGACAGCAGGAAGGCATTGAGATGCTTGCGGCGCCACTGGCCGGCGACCATTTTGTTGGCCTCGGCGAGCGTCGGATAGATATGGATCGTCGAGAGGATCTTGCCGAGACCGTGGCCATGCTTCATGGCGAACACGAATTCGGCGATGAGATCGCCGGCATGCTCGCCGACAAGCGTCGCGCCGAGAATCCTGTCTTTGCCGGGCACCGTCAGCACTTTGACGAAGCCATGGCCCGCCCCATCCGCAACCGCCCGGTCGAGCTCACCGAGCTCGAAACGCGTCACCTCATAGGGGATGTTCTTCGCCTTCGCCTCGGCTTCTGATAGTCCGACCCGAGCCACCTCGGGATCCGTGAATATCGCCCAGGGTATGACGCTATAGTCGACCCGGAAGCGCTTGATGTCGCCGAACAAGCCATTGATGGCTGCAAACCAGGCCTGGTGACTTGCCACATGTGTGAACTGGTAGGGTCCGGCCACATCGCCCGCCGCGAGAATGTTCGGGTGGAGCGTCTGCAGGTATTCGTTGGTCTGCACCACCCGATCCGTCTTGATACCAAGCGCCTCCAGGCCAAAACCCGTAAGCCGCGGCGCACGTCCCACCGCAACGATGATTTCATCGAAGGGGACACGATGCCTGTGGCCATCCTGCTCGACCTCGATCCACTTTTCGCCGGCATCCATGCCGCAGGCGATCGCCTTGTGATCGGTCAGCAATTGCACGCCATCCGCCTTCAAGGATGCCTCGACAAGAGATGCGACATCAGCGTCTTCGCGCATCAGCACCCGCGGCGCCATCTCGATTTGCACGACGTGGGAACCCAGCCGCGCAAAGCTCTGCGCCAGTTCGCAGCCGATGGGCCCGCCGCCGAGCAAGACCAGCCGTTTCGGCGCCTCGGGCCGCCCCCTCAAAGCGTCCCATAGGCTATCGGAGGTCAACGGCCTCACCGCCTCGAGACCAGGAATTGGCGGCATGATAGGCTGGGCACCCGTGGCGATGATGATGGCGCGCGTCGTCAGCCGCTGCACCCTGCCATCATGGAGTTTGATATCGACGGTCCAGGGGTTCACAATCCCAGCATGCCCCTGGAGAACCTCGACACCCAATCCCGTATAGCGTTCGACGCTGTCATTCGGCTCGATCCGGGCGATCACCTGGTGCACCCGTTCCATGACATCGGAAAACGGTATCACGGGTTCGACCGCAGCCAGTCCATACCGGTCCGCGTGGCGCATCTGGTGCGCCAGTTTCGCACTACGGATCAGCGCCTTTGATGGCACGCAACCGAAATTGAGGCAGTCGCCGCCCATCTTGTGAGCCTCGACCAGCGTGACCTTGGCCTTGGCCGCCGCCGCAATATAAGCAGACACAAGGCCGGCCGCTCCGGCGCCAATCACGACCAGATTCCGGTCAAAGCCCTTGGGCCTTGTCCATCGGCGATTTGAAGCGACGACCTCTTGATCATCCATGACGAACGTTTTCCTCGCGAAGGACTGGTGCGTCACGGTATATTCCACGCAACACCCAGCCTGAAATCAAATACGCTTGGCGAGGAGGAAATGTTACATACGGTCACGCGATGAGAGCACGGGTAGGCCTGCCGATGCCATCACATGTTCGTGTACCCAAACTTGGGATGCAAGAAGCCGCTGCAGGCGGCTTACATTACGCCGAACCGCCGCAAAATCTCGGCAATCTTGGCATCCTGCTCCGGATCGGGCAGCAGTGCCGGCTGGCGGCTGGCACCGACGGATGCGTCCTGCAGGTAGAGCGCGCGCTTGACCATGGCGGGCGCAAAGCCCAACGCATAAAGGTCGGTTCGGAAGGCGGTGAAGATCGCCTGCTGGCGCTCGGCCTCGGCGATGTCGCCGCTGTTATAGCCGTTCAAAATGCCCGCAAGCACGTCAGGAAGTGCGTTGCCGAGGCCAGAGATACAGCCGGCCGCACCATTTTGCAGCGCCCAGAGCACGAGATGGTCAGGGCCGGAATAGACGTCGAAACCCGGCACGTCACGGGAGACGGCAAGATAGGCTTCCAAGGTTTCCTTGGCTCCGCCGGAATCCTTGATGCCGGCGATGTTGCCGTGGGCCGCCAGCTTGCGGGCCGTTTCAGGCTCGATATGGTTCTGGGTGCGGGCGGGAATGTCGTAGAGATAGATTGGTGTCTTCACGGCATCGGCAACGGTCGAAAAATGCCGGATGAGGCCGTCCTGGGTGCAGGCGATGAAGAAGGGCGTGATCACGGCAATCGCCGTCACGCCGATGCGGTCGAATTCCTTCGCCAGCTTGATGGTCTCAAACGTCGCCGGCATCCCGGCATTGACGATGACATCGACCTTGCCGCCGACTTCATCGACGACCGCCTCGGCCAGTGTCACCTTCTCCTCGAATGTCAGCGCGGTGAAATCACCATTGGTGCCCGCGCACATGATGTTGTTGCCGGCCTTGACCTGGCGGCGCACCTGGGCACGGGTCGCCTCGTAATTGATCGTTTCGTCTTCGTTGAAGCAGGTGACGAGCGCGACAAAGGCTTTTTTGGACATGGATTGTCTCCGGGGATTGATGTCAGGACGCGCGGCTCAGCCGCGCCGCCCGGTTCTGGGCCTGCACTTCCGGATCGGGATCGAGCCCCGCGGCGAGCAGCGCCTGGGTATAGGCCTTCTTCGGTGTCTCGAAGATCTCGCGCACGGTGCCGAGTTCCACCACCTCACCCTTCTGCATGACCATGACATGGTCGGCGAAATCACGCACCACAGGCAGGTCATGGGCGATGAAGATAAAAGCGATGCCCATCTCTTTTCGCAGCTTGTCGAGCAGCGCGATCACCTGGGACTGTACCGACACATCGAGCGCCGAAACCGCTTCGTCGCAAATGATCAGTTGCGGCTCGAGCGCGAGAGCCCGGGCAATGGCGATACGCTGGCGCTGACCGCCCGAAAACTGGTGCGGATAGCGCCCCATATGCTCCGGCCCCAAACCGACCTGGGTCAGCAGTTCCGCCACCCGCTCCCGCCACTTCGCTTTCGGCAGGATGTCGGGATGGATGACCCAAGCCTCCGAGATCAGCTGGTAAACCGTCATGCGCGGATTGAGCGACTGCGTCGGGTCCTGGAACACCATCTGCAGGTCGCGCCGGAGCTTGTAGAGTTCCGCCGGCAACAGCTGGAACAGGTCCCGGCCCTTCCACAGCGCCGATCCGGAATCCGGCTCATCGAGCCGCAGCAGGATACGCGCAAGTGTCGATTTGCCCGACCCGCTTTCCCCGACGACAGCCATCGTCTCGCCAGCGAGCAGATCGAAGGAAACCCCTTTCAATGCGGCAAAGGCACCGTAATTCTTGCGCACATCCCGCACGCTCAACACCGGCTCCGCCCCCTTCAGAGGCTCGTGCATAGCGCCCTTGCCCGGGGCGGCTGCGATCAGCTTCCTGGTATAGGGATGCTGCGGGTTCTTGTAGACCTCCCGCACCGAGCCGGCCTCGACCAGCACGCCCTTCTCCATTACCACGACACGGTCGGCGATCTCAGCGACGACGCCGAGATCATGGGTGATGATGAGAACGGCCATTCCCGTTTCCCGCTGCAACTCCTTCAGCAGCGCCAGCACTTCCGCCTGCACGGTGACATCGAGCGCGGTGGTCGGCTCGTCCGCGATCAGCAGATCCGGCCGCAGCGCCAGCGCCATCGCGATCATCACGCGCTGCCGCTGGCCGCCGGAAAACTCATGCGGGTATTTGTTGAGGGCATGTTCGGGATCGGGGATGCCGACACGACCGAGAAGCCGCAATGCCTCGGCCTGCGCCTTGGCGGCATCGGTCCCATGGGTCGTCAGCGCCTCGCGGATCTGCCATCCCACGGTATAGACCGGATTGAGATGGCTGAGCGGATCCTGGAAGATCATGGCGATGCGGCGCCCGTTGACCTCGCGCCGTTCGGCAGCCGGCATTTTCAGAAGATCGACGCCATCGAGCAGGATCTCGCCGGAACTGATGCGCCCTGGCGGCATGTCGATGAGGTTCATGATCGCCGAAGACGAGACCGACTTGCCCGAGCCACTCTCGCCGAGAATGGCCAGCGTTTCACCCCGATCGAGATGATAGGACATGCCGCGCACGGCCTTGACCACGCCGACCGCCGTATGGAACTCGACGGAGAGGTTGCGGACTTCGAGCAGGTGATCAGCCATTCTTGCCGCCTTTCATTTCCAGACGCCAGCGCTGCACGGGATCAAGCGCAATCCGCAGCCAGTTGGAGAGAAGGTTCAGCGACATCGTCGTGAGGATGATCGCCAGACCCGGCCAGAAGGATAGCCACCAGGCATTGGTAAGGTATTGCCGTCCCTGGCTGATCATCAGCCCCCAGGTGATCTCCGGCGGCTGGATGCCGATGCCGAGGAAGGACAAGGCGCTTTCGGCCAGCATAACATAGGCGAAGTCGAGGGTGGCGAGCGTCGTCAGCGTGGGCAAGACCACCGGCAGGATGTGGCGGAAGAGGATGCGCTTGCTCGACGCTCCCATGACGCGGGCAGCCTGCACGAACATGCGCTCGCGGATCTCAAGCACCTCGGCCCGGGTCGTCCGCAAATAGACGGGGATGCGGGTGATCGCCAGCACCAGCATCAGGTTCAGGATCGACGAGCCAAGGATGTAGAGCACGATGACGGCGATCAGCAGCGACGGGAAGGACATGATGACGTCGGCGAGACGCATGATGATCTGGCTGACGCGCGGTGATGAAAACCCGGCGAAGAGGCCGAGCACCGTTCCCACCACAGCCGAAATCAACACGGCACCGGCCGCCACCATGATCGTGTTCTGCGTCGCAACGATGATACGCGCCAAAAGCGGCCGGCCGAGCGCATCCGCCCCCATCCACCAGACCCAGGCCTTTTCGAAATCGAAGGGCGCGGCATTGCGGCCGCGCAGGTTCTGCTTGGTGGCGAGATCGCCAAGCCAGCTCGGGCCGACGAAAGCAACCACCACGACGATGAGCAGGAAGATGGCGGCACAGAGCGCAAACTTGTCGGCAAGCAGCATGCGGAACATGCGCTTGTAGAAAGGAGGCTCGTCCAGAATGACGGCAGCGTCAATCGACATCGTCAGCTCCTCAATGCCGGATGCGCGGATCGAGCAGCGCATAGGCCAGGTCGATCAGCAGGTTCATGAGGAAAATGGCAAGCGCCGTCACCAGGATCGCCGCCAGCACCACGTTGAAATCGCGCTGCAGGATGGAATCGATCATCAGCTTGCCGACTCCGGGGAAGCCGAAGATCGTTTCGATGATGACGGCGCCGTTGAGCAGGCTCGCCGCCTGGTCGCCGATCACGGTGATGACCGGCAGCATGGCATTGCGCAGCGCGTGGATGAAGATGATCGGGGTTGATTTAACCCCCTTGGCACGCGCCGTCTTGACGTAGGCGGACGACAGCGCCGAGATCATCGACCCACGCACCACCTGAACGATGATGCCGAAGGGACGGACGAACAGCACCGCGATCGGCAGGATCCAGTGCCAGATCGTCCCGGTGCCAGAGGTCGGAAGCCAGGCGAGGTTGACGGCAAAGATGACGATGGCGACGATTGCCAGCCAGAAATCGGGGACCGAGGCACCGACAAGCGACAGGATGGAGGAGACGCGGTCGAAGAAGCCACCCGCGCGAAACGCGGCGAGCGAGCCGACGACGATGGCGGCGGCGGTCACGAGGCTCATGGTGATGACGGCAAGCCAAAGCGTCCAGACAAAGGCTTCGAGCACAACGTCGAGCGCCGGCCGGGCCTTGCGCAGGGATTCGCCGAGATCGCCCGTCAGGACATCACCGACATAGCGGCCGAACTGAACCATCAGGGGATCGTTGAGACCATGCAACTCCCGGAACTGGTTCTTCATCTCTTCCGACGCTTCGACCGGCAGGAACAGTGCGGCCGGATCGCCGGTCAGGCGGGAGAGGAAAAACACCATGACCACGAGCCCGATCAGGGAGATCAGACTGGCCACGGCGCGTTTTCGAATGAAGCTCAGCATGGCGCCCTCGAAGAAAACGGTGCGGCGGGATCATCCCGCCGCATGACTTGCGTTGAGTGGACGGCGATGCCGCCCGGCACTTACTTTATCTTGATCTCGGAAAGCTGGAGCATGGAATTCGTCGCCATGGTCGGCTTGAAGTCCAGGCGCTCGGAGACACGCGAGAAGCCGACCATATGGAAGAGAAGGACATCAGCGACGACATCATCATGCAGGTAGGCGATCAGTTCCGACCACAGCTTCGGACGCTCGTCGCCGACGGCCGCGGATGCGCGCTTGATCAGGTCATCGACCTTCGGATCCGAGAAGCCAGACTGGGTGCCCTCGGTCGCATACTTGAAGAACATCGAGAAGGACGGATCCCCCTTCGAATTGTCGTGCATGGCGGCGACGAGCTGCGGGCCGCGACCTTCGGCGAAGGGCTTGGAGTAATACTGCTCGTGCTCGGCGACTTCGACGAACTTCAGCTCGACCTTGAGGCCGACTTCCTGCAACTGCTGCTGGATCGCTTCCATGATCTCGGTGACGTTCGGGAAGTTGGCCGAACGGGCGATGATGGTGATCGGCGTATCGACCTTCACGCCAGCGGCCTTGGCTTCCTCGATCAGCTTCTTGGCCGCTTCGGGATCATAGGCCGGAACCTTCACGTCCTTGTTCCAGCCAAGGGTCGGCGGCGGCACCATCGCGGTCGCCAGGATCGCACCGTCCGGAACCAGGGTACCGATAAAGGCCTGGCGGTCGATGGCAAGATTGAGTGCGCGGCGCACACGGATATCATTCAGCGGCTCGATGTTGTGATCGATGCGCAGATACACGGTTTCGCTGTCGAGATAGGAGAAGTCCGTGGCCGGATTGGTCGCATCGAGCTGCGAGATCGACGGCGACAGATCAGCCTCACCGGCCTGAACCATGGCGGCACGAACGGCAGGGTCGGCGCGGAACAGGTAGGTCGCTTCCGTCACCTCGGGCTTCTTGCCCCAGTAGTCGTCGCGGCTGGTCAGAACGATCTGCTGGCCGGGCGTCCAGTTGGTCAGCTTGTACGGTCCGGTACCGACTGGCTCGCGAACGAATTCAAGCGGGGTCTCTTCCGGAACGATCGTGACCAGCGACATCAGCAACGGCAGGATCGGCTGCACCGGATCAGCTTTGAAATCGACGGTATAGTCATCGACGATTGTCGGCGTGATGGTCATGCCGCCGAAATAGCGGCGGGATTCGCAGGCATTCTTGTCGCTCATGATGCGGTCGAAGCTGTGCTTGACGTCCTTCGCGTCAAGGCCCGTACCGTCGGAGAACTTGACCCCCTGGCGCACATGGAAGCGCCAGCTGCCGTCAGCGTTCTGCTCCCATTTCTCTGCCAGCCGGGGCTGCACGCCGGTGCCGCCGCGAACGTCGAGCTCGGTCAGCGTCTCGCTGACATTCTGCATGATGATACGGCCGATATTCGAGCGCGTCGCCATGCAGGGCTCCAGCAGATCGGCCTCTTCAGCCAGAACCACCTTGATGGGGCCAGACCCCGCATAGGCAGGCGATAGCGCAGAGCCCATCGCCAGGGCGCAAAGCAATGCAGTCTTTCTCATGTTCATTCTCCTCCCAGATGATTCTATCCAAAGCCCAGGCGGCCAAGCGCGCGGAAATACGATATCGCGGGAAATCGTCCTTGCCGCTCCCGCCTGCATGACCGCCTCCCGCGCCGACCTCCAGGCCGGCATGGCCAAACCATCCATCACCGCACTGTTTTTGTCAAATCATTTAGCGATGTAAGTTCGATCCAAAATCAAAATCCAAAAATAAGCTATATTTTTCAATATTTTATAAAGCGAATATGATTCGCTCAATCGTCACATCAACATAAATAAACTTGACAACTTTGCAAAAAAGACGGATTTCGACAGGCAAGAGGAGCGATCATGACACCTGACGACATCGCCCGGAAGATGACCGGCGCACTCACTGAAGCTCAGCCTGGACGATTGGAAGCACTTCTTCCTTCGCCGATGGTGCAGAACCATGCTTCCTTTCTGCATCTGCGTGAGGATGGCAGCCTGATCTGCGCATGGTTCGGTGGATCGCTGGAGGGGAAGTCAGACATTTCGATCTATGCCTCCGTTCTGACGCCAGATGCCTCCAACTGGGGGCCGCCGCAACGCCTGAGCTTCGACCCTGCGCATTCCGAACAAAATCCAGTGCTGTTTCAGGCGCCCGATGGACGCCTGCTTCTGTTCCACACCTCGCAGCCCTCAGGAAACCAGGACGAATGCCGCATCCGCATGGCCGAAGTGGCGAGCGATGCCTCCGACCCAACAAAACTGACGACGACAGAAGGCCGCTATCTCGACCTGCCGCGCGGCAGCTTCGTGCGCGCTCCGGTGGTCGTGCGCTCCGATGGCGCCTGGCTGCTGCCGATTTTCAGATGCATTCCCCGTCCCGGGCAGAAGTGGAACGGCAGCCATGACACGGCAGCCCTCGGCATCAGCGAAGACGCTGGCGCAACCTGGCGGCTGGAAGAACTCCACCAGTCCATCGGCTGTGTCCACATGTCACCGGTGCCGCTGGCTCCGAAGAACATGGCTGCCTTTTTCCGGCGGAGACAGGCTGATTTCGTCTACCGAACGGAGAGCAACGACGACGGCCGGACCTGGAGTGCTCCACAGCCAACCGACATGCCGAACAACAATTCCTCGATTGCAGCAATTTCCTTGGACGGGGGACGCATCGCGATCATCGGCAATCCCGTCAACGCCGCGGCCTCCCCAGACCGTCGAACCTCCCTCTACGATGAACTCGGCGAGGCGGACGACAGGCCGGAGGCGGACCCGACCGGGGGCTGCGCCCCGATCTGGGGAGTGCCGCGCGCGCCGGTTGCCGTCTGCATTTCCGCGGATGGCGGCAAGACATTCCCGCATCGCATCCTGATCGAGGATGGTCCGGGCACCTGCCTGTCGAACGACTCCACCGATGGACGAAACAAGGAAATGTCCTATCCCTGGCTGCTTGCCGGCCCCGATGGCACCTTGCATATCGCCTACACCTATCACAGACGTGCGATCAAATATGTCCGGCTGGCCCCCGGCTGGGATCGTCGCGAAAATGGAGAATGACATGAGCGGTATTATCGGCATCACCATGGGCGATCCCTGCGGCGTCGGGCCCGAAATCTCGGTCCGGGCGTTGGCCGAGATGTCGGCAGATGACCGCGCGGCAACGCGCATCTATGGTAATCTCGCGACGCTAGAGGCCGCTCGCCAGGCGCTCGGCATCAGCCTGGATCTTGGCCCTCACGTCATCGACCTGGAGGTAGAAGGTGCGCCGCTGCCCTGGGGCACGCTGACCCCGGTCGCCGGCGACGCGGCCTTTCGTTTCATCGAAAAGGCCGTGCGAGACGCCGAGGCGGGCGTGATCGATTGCATCGTGACCGCCCCGATCAACAAGGAGGCCCTGAATCTTGCGGGCCACCATTATGACGGCCACACCGGCATGCTGCGCAGCCTCACCGGCTCGAAAGCCGCTTACATGCTGCTCGCCTCCGAGCGCCTCAAGGTGATTCACGTCTCGACCCACGTCTCGCTGCAGGAAGCGATCCGCCGCGCCACGACCGAGCGGGTTTTGGCGACGATCAAGGCCGGCAACGCGCACCTGAAGCGCATCGGTTACGACAAGCCCCGGATTGCCGTGGCCGGCGTGAACCCCCATTGCGGAGAAAACGGGCTGTTCGGCACCGAGGATGATGACCAGATTGCACCGGCTATCGCAGTCGCCCGCGCCGAAGGCATCGACGTACAGGGGCCTATTTCTGCCGACACCGTGTTCTACCGGGCCTATTCCGGCGCCTTCGACCTGGTTGTCGCCCAGTATCACGATCAGGGCCATATTCCTATCAAGCTCGTGGCCTTCGACACCGCCGTCAATGTCTCCGTCGAATTGCCCATCGACCGCACCTCGGTCGACCACGGCACGGCCTTCGACATCGCCGGCAAGGGCATCGCCAACCACGGCAACATGAATTCCGCCATCGCCTATGCCCGCAAACTGGTGGCCGGCAAAGCCAAGCAAGGATGACACCCATGACCGCAGCCATCACCCTGCACCAGCCACGACGCCTTATCGTCGGCGCCGGAACCATCGGCGAGGTCGGCGGTCTCCTTGGCACTGCGGCCTCGACGCTGGTCATTGCCACCCCGATCACCGCCGGCTTCGTCGATCGCCTGAAGCTGTCGGGCAAGGTCGAGGTCTTCGACGCGATACCCGGAGAGCCGGATATCGCGACCCTGGAAGCGGCACTCGGCGTGGCACGCAAGCTACGTCCGCAGGCCGTCATCGGGCTCGGCGGCGGCTCGGTTCTCGACGTGGCCAAGCTTGTCGCCGCGCTTTGGGACGGCGAACAGACACTCGCAGACGTCGCCGGTCCCAACAAGGTCTTGGGTCGTAACACGCGTCTGGTGCAAGTAGCGACCACCGCCGGTACCGGATCGGAAGCCGGTATCCGCTCGCTGATCACTGATCCGGTGAAGGGCGCAAAGATCGCCGTCGAAAGCCCCCACATGATCGCAGACGTCGCGATTCTCGATCCGCAACTGACCTTCACGGTGCCGCCGGCCGTCACCGCGGCAACCGGGGTCGATGCCATGGCCCATTGCGTCGAGGCCTTCACCAACAAGCGCGCCCATCCCATGATCGACGGCTTTGCCCGTATGGGTTTCCGCTTGGTCGGCAAATATCTCGCCCGCGCTGTGAAGGACGGCGCCGATACCGAAGCGCGCGAAGGCATGATGCTGGCCTCTTACTATGGCGGGATCTGCCTCGGCCCGGTCAATACCGCCGCCGGTCACGCCATCGCCTACCCGCTCGGCACCCGGCTCGGCCTGCCACACGGGCTGGCGAATGCCATCGTCTTCCCGCATGTGCTCGCCTTCAACCAGCCCGTGGTCGCCGAGAAGACGGCGGAAGTCGCCGAAGCTCTGGGCTTCAGCGCCAACACACGCGATGCCCTGCTGGACGAAGCATGCCGCTTCTGCTCAGACCTCGATATCGAGATGCAGCTGTCGCGTCACGGCGCTGCGGAGGATGCGCTCGCGGGCTACGCGGCCGAGGCGCACGCCAATCGCCGGCTGATGGACAACAATCCGGCCGACATGTCGGTCGAGGACGCGCTGGCCATCTATCGGGCTGCCTATTGAGGGCATTTCATAGAGAAATAGAGAGGCCCCTCGGGTCCCCTGTCGGTCTTCGGGAGCGCCATTGCTTCAAGCCGCCCGGCGGCTCATTCCTCGGATGACGCCATGAGCGAGCCGCTGGCCTGAAACAGGCGCGCGCGCGAGCCGGTCAAATGGGCATGCATCAGCTCTTTGGCCCGAGCCCCTTCGCCCGACTCGATTGCCTGCGCAATCGCCTCATGTTCCGCAAAGACCCGCAACAGACCGGCATTGTCACGCTTGACCGAAACACCGTGAAACCGCATGCCGACTGCAATATGGTCCTTCAGCGCCTCCATGGCGGTGGAGAAGTAGCTGTTGTTTGCCGCCCGTGCGATGGCGAGATGGAACTGGAAATCTGCATCCTCACGATGCGCCTGTCGGTTGGTCGCATCCCGCATCAATTCCAGCGCCTCCCGGATCGATACCAAAGCGGCAGGGGTGTGCCGCATGGCCGCCGCTTCAGCTGCCGCCGGCTCGACGGTCAGCCGAAACTCGTAGCAGTTCAAAAGATCCGCCACATTCTCCAACTGACCAAAACCCAGGGGCTGCTTCATGCCGACAGAACGAACGAAACTGCCTGCTCCGCGCCTGGAATAGATCAGGCCCTGATCACGCAGCCGCCGCAGGGCCTCGCGGATTATGGGACGCGACACCTCGAACTCGATGGCAAGGTCGTGCTCCGTCGGAAGACGCTCGTCCGGCTGATAGGCGCCCGATTTGATGGCCCGGTGCATCCGCTCGAAGACGAGGTCGGGCAGGCTTTTTCGCGCAGTTCCGCTTTGTAGTCCCATCGTCAATCCATGCCCTTGTGCAGCGCTTGGGCGAGATGCACCAATGTCTCGGGTGGCCCGAACCCGCCTGATTTGGCGATGATGCATTGCTTGCCGGCATAGGCCAGCCCAAGACCGGGCAGGCACTCGCCTTGCAGCCGAAAGCACTCAATCCCCATGCGGGCCAGAACAGCCTCGGCCGTGGCGCCGCCACACAGAAGAAGGGTCTCAGCCCGCTCCGTCAATTCAGGATGCACTGACGAGGCCAGGTTTTGCGCAACATCATCGGAGGAGATAACTGTTTTACCCGGTGTGGCCTGGACAAGAATTTGCGAGGCGTCCTCAGGAACGGCGCTTGCCAAAATACCGTTTGGAGCCGCGACCGCATGGACGCTGGAGAGGCCGCGAAGACGATCCATCTGTTCAAGCGTGATGCGGTCATGCGAACCGATGACAAAAAGCCCATTGCCTGTCGGCGGCCTCACGAGTTCCGCATCCGCCCGACCGGTCATGTCCCGTGCCAGCGCCTCAGCCAACCCCCTCGCGCCGACAAGCAAGTCAATGCCCTCGGCATCAGCCTCGGCCAGAGCCACCTGCAGATCCTGCTCAGATTCCGCGTCAACGATACGCGATCGCGACGCATGGTGCCTCAGAGCACCTGCCACGGAAATCGGTTCAACCACACCGAAACCCTGGACGTGTCCGTCACGGACAACACGGCCGAATGCGGGAATGGCGGGGGCGACCAGAGCGTGACGAAAGGGAATGGCGTCGAGCTCGGCTGCCACATGACCCTTGAGCCGGGAGTCGATCTTCTTGAACAGGCGAATCCCAGGCGGAAGCAACTCCATAACCCGGCTTGCGGCCTGGAATGCCTCGCGGTCCGATTTCTCCCGGGAAGCAAGGTTGATAGACAGCACCTCAGGCGCTTTCGCCACACCTCTCGTGACCGCTTCCACCGTCAGGGCGACCTCAGTATGCAGGCCGCGCGCAGCAAACGGAGCCGCCGTATCCAACGCCCCCGTCAAATCGTCCGCGATGATGACCAGCACGAAACGCACTCCATGTTGTTATCTTCTTGACGAGAATATGCTCGCCTTTCCAGTAAGATGCAACGATAGAATGACAAATGGTGTAGACTTGAACACCTATGTCTTTTTTGGGAGGGCACTGCCTTATCAGGCGGGTTTGTCTGGCGAAGAACGGTGGCGGAGATCCAACCCATCATCTCTGGCGATCGAACGCCTAGCCGTTCCAAGCATACAAGGCCCATTCAGCATTGCCACCCAGTCGGCTCCATCCAGCTGGCATGACCCGGCTAGCCTTCACGACAGCGGCAAACGACGTGTACGGGCGAGACATGTCGACGGCATCAGGTCGAATTTGTCCCGACAGCACAGCCTCGTTCGTCTGGTAGCGTTGGCTTTTGGCTTCCGCGTTGGTTCGCAGACTGGATTGAACCCAGTTCGCGACGTAGACTTGCCTGGTTCCAGATACAACGACGCTGTTCTTGCCGGTTACTGTTCCGGCATCATCGGGTGACGTCTGGTCGGTGAAAACCAGGGTATCTGGCTCCGTCTTGCTGCGCACCTGCGCCCAGATTTCCATGGCGTCGAAGGGAATGGCAACGGGATGTGTTGCCACACTCAGATGCTTGGATTCCACCGCAACAACCAGAAGTCCGATCATGCCGAGGGCAAAGCCCGATATCCGGCATGCGGTCGAGACATAGTTTGACGCCTGCTGCCGAAAAGCAGAAAAAGCCAGGGCACAACAGAAAATGCCTGCAACGACCGCGAACCAGATGGGGCCAGTCATAATACCGGACGGATCGGTAAAGAACATGGCGGGGACGGTCAGCACGATAGCTGTCGTCCAAGGGACAGGTGCCCGACGGAAGATATCCGGCCCGATCACGAAGAACAAAGCCAGGCTCAATACCGCCAGAGCCATGTTTATCTGGAAAAGATAAGGGTAAGCAAGAAACGTGACGAATGCGACCGCAACGCTAAACGGCATCGGAAGAAGCCAAACGCATAGCGCCAGGAGAAACAAAACGCCGCAATCCCGGGCAATAAAAGGCCAGGCAGCAAGAATATTCGCGTCGATGCTCCAGTAATATCGGTAGCTTTCCGAACCAAACCGGCCAATCGACAGATACATTTGCCCATAAACCAACAGCATCAAAACCACATAGGCGCCGACAATAATCCCTCCCACGAGCAGGACGGACTTCGGAATTCGATGGAGCTTCTGCTTGTCTCCATCGAACGGCCACAGACTGAGACACACAAAAAACGACAAGGATACAATCTTCGAAACTGCAGAGCCGAGCACGCCCGCGAGAATGCCAGCGGCTATGCCTTTGGCAGTCCCTTTTAAGCGCAGACTGTACCAGAAAATCGACACCGCAACGGGTATGGCATGAGCAACTGGAGGACTTTCGGCTATCCAGTAAGGATAACGACCGGCCGCTATGAGCGCGAGCACCATAAAGACCTTAACCGCCGGTGCGATCGGGGCATGCCGATGTTCGCAGAGAAAAGCCGTCAGAAGAATACCGATGCCCAAGACATAGGCCATCGTGCTGAATGAGATGACGAAGAGATATGGATCGAGTGGGATAGCCTTGGCGAAGATTGCGCCAACCATGGGTATCAGCATGTTCGGCACGCCGGCTTGAGCAAACTTTTCACCGTCGACAGCGAGATTGGGCATCGGGAGCCCATAGGTTTGTAGAGACCAAATGCTGTTTGAATAAAATGAGAGGTCCCCTGATGTTAGCCCTCCGGCTCCCGCAAAAGGGCCGTGCCAATCAAGGCCGATCCAGAGGGCATACAACAAACCAAAGGGGCATAGGGCCGCCACCAGCACGGAATAATGCCGAAGAAGCTGCCGATCGACCGACAACATCCTCCATCCCAGAGCTGCAGCGACCAGGACTGCGACCGATATGACCCAGCCATAGGAGAGCGCCAGGAAGGACACCACGCCCGCTGCCACCAGACCCAGACCTATCGGATAGCCCGCGAGCATAAGACCATGCAGAGACAAGGACCTGCCGAATTTGGTATGACCAAGCGCTCCGCACCCCATGAGAAAAGGCAATAAAATGCCAAACAGGCTCCCCAGCGCATGCAATACGATCGCACTAGCCAGGCCGGACGGCTTGGCCTGAACGGCCAGCATTGGCTCGAAACCTGCAGCCCCGACATTCATGGCGGGGAAAAGCCCCAAGCTGAACCCTACTGCGACAACGGCAAGAAACCCGGAAACCAGATAGGCGAGGCGCCGCAGTATATGGGGAACCTTCCAGCGGAGCCCAAATACATCGAAGTATTCGAAGACGGCGGAAACCGCGACAGTAGCCATGACCATAAGCGATGCGCCAAATATATTGGGCAGCGACACGGCCTCACCGTCCTGCTTACCCATGCCTAAAAACACCAGGACGCAAACGAGATAGAATATAACCGAGCCGACAATAATTCCTGCTCTCTTATTGTCTCGTATCAGCAGCAAATAGTCGCGCCAGCGGAAGAGCCACAGCAAGACCGCCACCAGAAAACTCGCCATCACGACGCCGGGATTGGGCGCAGCTGCTGCGCTAGCCGTGTAAGTACGGCCATTGGTCCTCGGATCGCTGCCGTCACTGCTGGAAAAAAGCAGTCCGCCATTCCAATGTGAATAGGCCCCCAAACCGGCCTGACGTATCTGACCGTGAGAGGAATGCGCGGGACCTAGACGACGACCATCCTCGTAGAGGCTCAGGCTCGAATCTGCTGGAGCACCCGGACCATCTGAAGAGATTACGAAGGGAAACGGTGCAACCAGACCCGGAAGCTCAACGACATAGGCGAAACCTTGGTCGGATCTGATCTGCGGAATCTGGATTTGGGACTGCTTTGTCCACAAACCCAGGCCCGGGACGAGCTGCGTCATCAGCACGAGAACTATCAGAACGTGCGCAAGTAATTCTAAAAAAATTCTCGGATTTATTTGCATCATCGATTTCAATCATCACTCACGCAGCTTCAGAGTGCGATATATCGCAACTGTCCCGTTTTTGGCGACGGACAAATGGTCAGAAGTCCTGAGCGACAGGCTTTGAGCGATGACTGAAGACGACATGGCTTGAGGCGTCCTGGCCACTCCAAGCCACGCCGTACCAAACGGCGCAAAATAGGCTTCGATTGAGTTGGGAAAATGCTCTTAACCAAGGTGGCTGGAAAGCCGCAAATTTGCAGGAGCATCCTATTTTACGGTTTACATTTGGTTAAAAAAAATGGAATTCAAACTAAGCTGATCAGGCAACCCAATGATCCAGGTAGCAAGGTGGTACATATGCGTTTCCGGTTCGGAGAAAATTGGGCAAATTTTCTTGAACAGTCCTTGTCAGAAGATAGACTCGCAATTTCACCAATCACATCAAGAAGTGCATGCGGCCTGCATTTGGCGCCGGCACATGTCTCGCATGAAGCCTGATCACGGATCGGGGCAATTCCTGATGTGGCCCACAAGACTTACCTTGCAGCTTCCAACTCAACACATTCGAACGTCAATGGTCGTCGCTACTCATGCATTGCGAACTGGCGGATCCCAAGCATCTGATGCGCTTGCGAGTGGGTGATCTGGTGTTGAATTATTGCGCCAGCCGTGGATGCATGGCACATGCTCTCTTTGCTAGCGTAGATCAAATGTAAAACGGCTGCCTCGTTCAGAGTCACCATACTGGATTGATGTAACCGAGATGCCATCCGTAATGAGGAACAATCAAGAATGTGCGGTATAGCTGGTCTGTTCTCATCGCAAAATGCGGTGTTGTCAGTTGAACAAATGCGCGATCAAGTAACCGCGATGACCGATGCGATCCGCCACCGAGGCCCTGATGGCTCCGGGGTCTGGGTGGATCCCGCGCGCCGGGCTTGCCTTGGCCACAGACGTCTAAGCATCATCGACGTGACGTCGGCAGGATCGCAACCGTTCTTCTCCAGGGATGAGCGTTATGCTCTCACGTTCAACGGCGAGATCTACAACTTTCTGGAAATTCGCGAAGAGCTTGAACGAGCGGGCATCCAGTTCACAAGCCGCAGCGACACTGAAGTTCTGATCGAGGGGCTGGCCTATTGGGGACCATCCGCAATTTCCCGCTTCGACGGCATGTTTGCTTTTGCCCTGTTTGATCGGAAAACCGGTGAACTGACCGTAGCCCGCGACCCCTTCGGCGAAAAGCCCCTGTATTACACGACGCTGAATGATGGCACTTTTGCCTTCGCTTCAGAATTGCGCGCCCTTGAGGTATTGCCCGGCTTCGACAACACGGTCGATCCGGATGCGATAGCCGAATACTTCGCCTTTCAATATATCGGCGCACCACGGACGATATATAAATCGGTGTTCAAGCTCTTGCCGGGACACTACGGCACCAAGAGCGCATCAGGCACCCTGGAAACCACACGCTATTTCGCTTTCGAACCGCGTTACAACCCGAAGCCCGATAGAAGCATTGCCGATTTCGCTGATGAGCTCGAAGAAATTCTCGTCACGAGCCTGAAGCGCCGGTTGATTGCCGACGTTCCGCTCGGCGCCTTCCTGTCCGGCGGTGTCGATTCTTCCATCGTGTGCGCGCTCGCGACCCAGCGTCTCGGTACGGAACTGCACACCTATTCGATGGGCTTTCAAGATTCGCCGTCGAGCGAGCATGAAATTGCCCGTGCATTTGCGTCTCATCTTGGTACCCGCCACCATGAGCAGATCGTGCTCCCGGATATGGCAGAGTTCATCACGTCGGCCTCGAACGTGATCGATGAGCCGAATGGCGATACCTCCTGCATGCCGACCTACATGCTGTCGCAGTTTACCCGCAAGGACGTAACGGTTGCCGTCTCGGGTGATGGCGGCGACGAAATGTTCGGCGGCTACGGTCGTTACATTGCCACCCTGGCGGAACACGAATATGGGCTGCGCGAAGATCTGCCATTATGGCGCCCCGGCAACGTTTACTATGGTCCGCGTATCCTGCCGATGCCCCTGGAGCGGCTGACAGACTTTTTCGGCCAGGTACCACCGGCCGTCAGGGCACATGTTACGAAGCTTCGCGACGAACTGAATGGAGCGGGACCTGCTCTTCTGGCTGCAATGCGGCGTACCGACGTCAATAACTATCTCCCTGGCGCCGTTCTGCCCAAGGTGGACGTCATGAGTATGCAGCATGCGCTTGAGGTTCGCACACCGTTCCTCAACGTCGATGTCGCACGCTTCGCCGAAGGTCTTTCTGACATTCATATGATCAACCTGGGCAAGGGGAAAAGAGTCCTGCGCGAGGTAGCCTATCGCTATCTGCCGCGGCATCTGATCGATATGCCCAAGCGCGGTTTCGGTCTTCCGATGGGCCTCTGGGGCCAGGATCATATGGTCTCTCTGATGAAGGAAAGACTAGGCGCTGACAGCGTCTTGCGTTCTTTCCTCGGCGATCAGGTCATATCTGAATTCCTGAAGCGTCATGACAGCAGCTCTGGCTTCAATCTTTATGAAATCTGGCCGGTTCTGATTCTGGAGCAGTGGCTGCGTGGGCGCAGCATCAAATTGCCCCAGTACCAGCCTCAGTCACGTCCGAAGAGGTCAAACAAGCTCTACGGATTTGCGATAGCCGAGAAGACTTTCCTGGTTACGCTAGGCGCCGACCTCAAGGAGCTTGAGTACGAGAGTGGCCTGCCTTGGCCGATGGACCTGGATCCGCTCTGCGGGAAACTCTACGATCGAAAGTTTGCCGTCACGAGCACTGGCCCCGCATTTGCTCTTTCCGCATGGGGTAAGCCTGTTGAAGCAAGCGCGGAGCTGACATCCCTGGCCGAAAGCACATTGGTCTTTGTTGACGCAGACGCTGCTCATCATCTTGACACTGAAGAGCTTCAAAAACTGGCGTCGCTCGGAGTGCATCGCGTCATCTGCTGCCATCGTGTTCCGGGGCGAGAGCCCGAGGACATAACGCTGAATAAGTTCAGCTTCACGCAGAAGCTGCGAAGGAAATTTGCGCTGAAGCGTGATGCCGTCGCAACCTTTTCGGCCGACGCTAAGAGAGTGGGCGGGCGCGTCGCTCCGATGGCTCGAGTTGGCGGTCATCTTTTCCACAGTGGTCCGTTCAAGGGCATTCTGCGGGAGCCTGGGGAAATCACATCGAAATACGCAATCTTCGAGAATGACAGGCAGTTGTCCCCGGTTCAAATGGGGCAGGACGAAATCCTTGTTGCCGGTGCCGGTCGAAACTGCGTCATCGACCAAATTGTTTGCCTGTCCGGAACACGGCAGAATCCCGATGGACAGGCGCTCTACACGATCGTACCAGTCAAGGCCCAAAACAGGGACCTTATTAATTACATCCGCACTCCGGATGACGATGAGACGCGCAGCCAGTCCCGCGATATAAAGCCAATAGACCTGTTTTATAAGAAACTGCTCTCACAGGTTCCGCCCATGCGGCCGAAGACGCCACTGGCGCCTGGTTCAAAAGTTGCATTGGTAACCCATGCGCTGCCATCGGGCGGTGCCGAACGGCAATGGACCTATCTGGCCCAGACGCTCAAGGAGGCGGGATATGATGTCAGCGTGGTAACCTATTCTCCGCTCCACGATGGAAACGACCATTACCTGGATCTCCTGGGGAAATTTGGCGTTGAGGTCGTGGATACTGCATCCATGCATGTTGTCCCGGAGATCATTTATCTGAGACGGCGCTTCGGAAATGACTTTCCGAACATCGAAGGCCTGGCACGCCTGAGTGTTGCTTTCCGGGCACTTCAGCCGGATGCAGTGATTTCACAGCTGGATGAAGCAAACATTTTGTCCGCGACGGCCGGGTTGCTGAACGCGGTGCCGCACATCGGGATTTCCTTCCGAAACTACAATCCTACGCATTTTGGTTATTTCCATCAGGATTGGTTCTGGACTGCCTATAAGACGCTTCTGAAGACCGGACGTGTCGTGGCGACCGGAAACTTCAGCGAGGCAAATATCGATTACGCCAACTGGCTGAAAATCGACGCTCGTGACATCGCGACAATCACAAATGCGATCGATGATCAGATATTCCCTCCAGCTTCGGAGCAGGATGTCAGCAAGCTCAGATCGGCATTGAATATCAGTTCCGCCGATCAGGTCATCCTCGGTGTGTTCCGCCTGTCTGAAGAGAAGAACCCGCTGGACTTCGTCAAGGTTTGCGCGAAGGTCGCCGTTGAGAATCCAAATGCTCTCTTTCTACACGCGGGCACTGGCCACATGGCAAAGACCGTGAAGGAATATGTAGAGACGCTTGGATTGGCCAATCGCTTTCGATTTTTGGGCGTTCGCAAGGACATCAATGTGTTGATGGGCCTCTCGACAATGCTTCTTCACACCGCGCAATTCGAAGGCACGCCCAACGTCGTGCTGGAATCCGGCTTCACAGGCATACCAGTTGTTGGAACGGACGCGGGCGCGACCCGCGATATCGTCCTTGAGGGAAAGACAGGCTATGTAAGACCAAAGGGCGATGTGGACGGATTGGTCGAGGCGAGCCTCAGATTGCTGCGGGACGGTGATCTTCGCAACGCCATGGGCGCGGCTGCAAAGTTGCATGTTCGCGAGAAATTCAGCCGCAAGCATAGCATGGATGTCATTATCGCTGCCATGAATGCATCAAGCGCGACGAACTAGGCGGAACCGCATCATGGCGTCGATTTTTGAACGTATACGCCATCGAATCTGGAGACACAGAAAGAAATCGGACAGCGACGATCAAAAAGTCGAGACGGACAAGACACCTCGCGAAGAAGTACTGGAGACCAGCCTGTTATGGCAGGATGAGGATCGGATATTCAGGACAACCTGCTGGTTGACGGCTGAGGACGAGCACACCATGGTGCCTCGCGCCTTGATTACCGAAAATCCGCTGTCCTTTAAGTTGGCGGTGCCACCGAAGCCGCCACTCGGGCTTGATGTCCGCATCTTCACTTACGGCCGACAAACTAACAGCCCCGTATCGATAAAGCTGGAGACCACTGAAGGGGAACCGCTCCTCGAACGCACACTCGACACAACAGGATTGCATGACGGCGCGTCCGTAAGAATTCTGGACTTGCATGATCTCAAGCTTATGCCGGGAGCCCTGCTGTCTCTGAAGCTCTCCTCAGAGGCGAATACTGAAAATTGTATCGCGCTTCCTGTGGCGACCGTACCGGTGGGCCGACATTCTACGCGCAACCTTCTCGTCGACTATCGTCAGGATCGGGCTTTTGTAGAGGGCGGCTCGCGGAATTTCCGTGACCGCGTAACGGTTGTTGCAAATCTGTCCTCGGGGCAGGAACAGGCTCTTTTCGACCGGATATCCTCCATGTTCGCGGACATGTCCGTGCTTTTGGTGGATACCGCGCATATTGACGATGAGTGGGCGAACCTTGCGGAAAGCGACCTGGTGGCTTTTGTCGCAACTGGCTTTGCGGATTTCAATATCCCGCGATTTGAAGCAATCTGCTTCGCCCTTCACCGCCGGGGCGTGACGACACTCTTCATCGATAGCTTCCAGGAACAACGCTCTCGGATCCGGATGAGCGCATCATCTTCACGGCTGGTTGGCGCACTTGAAAGGCAGGCACAAAGCTGCCACTTCCAGTGTCGTCTCATTGCCGGAAATGCCGAAATCACGGATTCCATCTCCCACAATGTGCTTGCCCTTGGATATCCGCTTTCGTCATCGGTCGTGCAGGATCTGATATCGCACGCGCGTCGCCGCCGACACGACGTCGACCTTGTTGTGGTCGCACCGCCTCAGACGGATCTCCAACTAGACCTTTCGACTTTCGATCTCGTTCCCGGTCAGACACTGACAATCTTTCCTGTCAATTGCCAGGTACATTCAACAAGCGGACAATGGCCCGACGCCGTGCACATCAGGCCACCCGCCGCAACGATAATGGAGGCGGCAAAAGCAGGATCCAGCGAGATCCTGATGATCGCCGAATCTGATCGTGACGGCTTGAGTGAGGATCTTGCCGAACATATCTTCGAGCATTTTTTTGACGACGTCGATATCGTCGTATCGAGGAGATCCTTCGATACGGCGGAACCTGTGATAGAAGCAGGCTTGGACCGTGTGTCGGTGAAACGCTCCACCACTCTTCCAGCCTTGGTCGAGGCATTAAACTTCCTGCCGTCAGAGCATTCGGAATGGTCCACCGCTCGTGCCGCGCTTGAATTGGGACTGTCGGTCTACAGAAATGGCGGAGTCGTCCGCCAGACACACGGTGTAAGACCATTCCGATCTGCCTCTTTACCGCGTTTGCAGGATACACTTAGCGAGGCAATTCCGGGTCGGGATCAGGAGATAGCCCTGGCATTGCGACGTTTGGCAAATGTCGCATCAGAAACAGTTGCCGCACCTGCTGTTGCCCGAAGGGCGCCCATCCGGATCCTGAGCTACCGTTGGCATGCGCCTCATCAATATGAGCTACATCGGCTTCCGGCCCAATTTACGATGATCAGCGGCGCAAGCGGAATGCCCGGTTTCGAACAGTGGCCATATAACGAGCGACCAAAGAGACCAAATGTCAGGATCCTGCCCTGGCAAGAGCTTCGGCCCACCGACTACGATGTTGCCCTGCTCCACTTCGACGAAAACCTGCTGATACCATTTCTATCCAACGGGCGTCTGCCACCTGGATGGGGGGAATCTGCCCGCAGGCTGTCAGAGACTGGTCTTCCAGTCATAGGTTTGTGCCATGGCACTGTGCCTTTCATTGGTCAGTACGGAGTGGCTGATGGACCGATTGATGAGTTCATCCAGATAGAATCAGCGCGGCAGCAGCTGGTTTCCTGGTTCGAGAACCTTGGCGCACCTGTGGTCTGCAATTCGTTCCAGGCCCAGGCGGAATGGGGCTTCAATCGCTCTCGGGTGTTCTGGCACGGATTTGATCCCCTTGAATATCCCCGGGCATCGTTGACCCGCGACGTTCTGGTTGTTGGTGGCAAGGACAGGCCTCACTACCGCGGCTACTATGAAGAGGAAGCGGTGCGGGCTCATCTTCATGATCGAATACGCGTTGAACGACTGCCTGCACGCGTGGTGCCCCTGGAGCGGGAAACCGGCAACCCGTTCGCAGTGCGCAAATTTCGTGCCTATGTGGACGCCGTGCGCAGCTTTAGCTTCTATCTGAATACTACGCTGCGGTCCCCCATGCCGCGATCTCGAGGTGAGGCCATGATGACGGGCGTCATACCGGTTTCCCTGCGAAATCACGACGTGGAGCTCTTTATCGAACAAGGTGTAGATGGGTTCTATGCGGACGATCCTGAAACGCTCGCAACATTCATAAATGACGTTCAGGCTGATCGCGACCGGCTGGAGCGCATGAGCAAGGCGGCTCGTTTGAAGGCATTCGATGTGTTCAACCACGATCGAAACCTCCAGGGCTGGATCAGGCTGCTGGACGAAGTCTTGTGATCAAACTTGGCTCGCGCGGCTCTCGCATCCGGCACCTCCGGCATTGACCGAAATTCAGATCCAGTCGTTCGTGAAGAATTCGGATATCGCTGATATCGCTTGGTAATATCCAGTTTGAAATATTGGTTTTTGCAAGACTTCTCGGTTGTGGGCAGAGGAAACTTGCAAATTGCGCAGCCTGGCAAATCATGATTCTCTGGGCTTGGCAGGGTGTTCATGAGAGCATTGGCATGCGTCCGAGAGAGCGTAGAGACAGCGGGCAGTCGGTGGAGCGCCCCCGTTTGACCGGACAAGTAGGCTAGTTTGATTTAGCCCTGATGAACCGCCGAGGGGAAGCCATCTTGAGCGCGGAATGGGGATGGATTTCGTTGTAGTCCTCGATCCATCCGTCGATGAGCGTAAGCGGTGTTCTTAGGCCACGGCCTTTGAGATGGGCTTCTCGGCATAGGCCCATGGCATAAGGTCATCGATCCGGCTATTTGGATGGCCGTTG
>NZ_FWXU01000060.1 GCF_900176345.1 Rhizobium sp. RU36D | reverse complement strand
GCACCGATCACCTCCTCAGACCCCCGCCAGACAAACCCAAAAACCACAACCAGTTGGTCTTCAAATGGACCGGAAATTAAACCGGACAGCAGTGGCTCGGAGGCCGGGATGACGGAGAGGTTTGCAGGCCACGGATAACGTACATCTCGCTGAACCGATGGTTTCTCTGTACCATAAGACGAGGCTGCGAACCCCGTCCTCGTCTTTTTCGTCAGGGGGCAGTCCCATTGAAAACGGCAGATTGCCGTGTTCAGTGCGGGAGGGACAGCGTGATGCGGCTGGCGCTGTCCAGAAGCGCCGGCAGCACCTTTTGGACGATGTCCTCCATGGTGTAGCGGGGGCTGGGGCAGCAGACGTTCAGGGCGGCGATCACGGAGCCGGTGCGGTCGGCGACGGGAACCGAGATGGAGCGCAGGCCGATCTCGAATTCCTGGTCCACCAGCGAATAGCCTTTGGCCCGGGCTTCGCGAATGGCGCTGCGCAGCTTCAGCTTTGACGTCACCGTGTTGTCGGTGATCTGCTCGAGCTTCAGCCCCTCAAGAACCGCGTCTAGTTCCTCAGGCTTCAGGGCGCCCAGAAGCACGCGGCCGGAGGACATGCAATAGGCCGGGGCGCGACTGCCGAGCTCGATGGAGACGTTGATCACCCGCCTCGACTTGGCCGCCGCGATGTAGACGGTGGAATCGCCATCCAGCACCACGCAGAAGCAGCTTTCCTGCAGCTTGTCGGCCAGGTCGTTGAGGACCGGCTGAACCACTTCGGGCAGGCTCATCGACGCAAGCGCCGAGAAGCCAAGCTCCAGGATCTTCGGCCGCAGGCTGAAATATTTCCCGTCGAGATCGGCATAGCCCTCGCGCACCAGCGTCAGCAGGAACCGCCGGGCGGCGGCCCTGTTCATGTCCGCCTGCTCGGCGACCTCGCTCAGGGTCATGCGCGGCTTCGACCGCGTGAATGTCCTGATGACATCGAGGCCGCGTGCAAAGGAAGTGACATAGTCACGGGCATTTTCGTCTTCGACCACCGCTTCTTCGGCCGACTTCGTGGTTTTGGCGGCTGTAGCCATACGTTCTGCTCGCGTCCTTGCTTGCCTATCCCTGGTATTCGATTAGCGGTCAAAAGCACCCGTTGCAAGCGCTTGAGGCCGTTTTCGAACACTTGTGCACCAACGATGCCTTACGTAGCTCACGTCCTACTCATCCTGTGCGCAAACGGGCCAAAGCCTGTTCTCTGCGCGCCAGATGAAAGGCGAAGGGCTGCGGCAGGATGGATTCTGCCGCCGGCACCCCAAGCTCCCGCGCAGCCCGATAGGCGAAGGCGGGGTCGGCGAGAAGTTCGCGTCCCAAGGCCACCAGATCCGCATCGCCATCCTCAAGGATCTTTTCCGCCAGCGCCGGCTCCATGATCATGCCGACCGCCATGGTTGCGATATCGGCCTCCCGGCGGATGCGCGCGGCATAGGGCACCTGATGGCCCGGAAACTGCGGCGGGCCGCTGCGCGCGATCGGCCCGCTGATCCCACCGGTGGAGACGTCTATCACATCGGCGCCCGCGGCCTTGAGCCGTTGGGCAAGCCGCACCGTATCCTCGATCTGCACACCAGAGGGATCATGATCGACGGCCGAGACCCGCCAGAACATCGGCATGCCCGCGGGGATCGCAGCGCGGACGGCTTCCGTCACCTCAAGGGCAAAGCGGCTGCGGCCTTCGAAGGAGCCGCCGTAGGCGTCCGTTCTGCTATTGGCCAGCGGCGAGAAAAAGCTGTGGATCAGGTAGCCGTGTGCGCCGTGGATCTCAACGAAGTCGAAGCCTGATGTCACCGCACGGCGGGCCGCCGCCGCAAAGGCTTCGACGAGGTCGGCAATCTCGCTCTGCGTGAGTTCATGGGGCACCGGCCATCCCTCCGCCGGGGCGGTGGCGCTCGGTGCCACGGTCTGCCATGCCTGTGGCGAGCCAGAGGCTGCCAGCGGACCAGCCCCATCCCATGGTAGGGCGGCGCTTGCCTTGCGTCCGGCATGGGCAAGCTGAATGCCGCTTGGAATGCCATGGGTCCTGTAGAGCCGCGTGATCTCCGCCATTCCGGCAATCTGCCCGTCATGCCACAGGCCGAGGCAGCCGGGCGTGATGCGGCCTTCGGCAACCACGCCGGTCGCCTCGATCACCGCTCCACCGACGCCACTCAGCGCAAAACGCGCATGATGCGCCCGGTGCCAGTCCTGCACCAGTCCGTCAGTGGCCTGGTATTGGCACATGGGAGACACGACGATCCGGTTGGGAAAACGCACATTGCGGATCTCGAAGGGTGTAAAGAGCTTTGCTACGGTCACGCGGGATTCCTTGACTGACAGGCGTCTGCGGGGATTGATTTGGAATGTTCATTATGCGAACAAATGTTATCATAGCGAACGAAATCAGCCAAGGCTAGCATTGGCAGGTTTCGACTGGCATTTGGTATAGGCAATGACGGACGTAATTGTAATTGGTGGCGGATTGGCGGGATGCGCAACCGCCTACTATCTGGCGAAAGACGGCGTCGCGGTCACCCTGTTGGAGCGTTTCGACCTGAACACCCTGGCATCCGGCTCCAATGCCGGCAGCCTGCATGCGCAGATCCCCCACGACCCCTATGCGCGGATGGGAGACAGCTGGGCGGAAAGATACCGTCCGGCCGTCGGCCTGCTGGCGAAATCCATCGAAATGTGGCGCGACTTGCCGCGCGAGCTGGATGCCGATCTGGAGGTGAAGCTCGGCGGCGGGCTGCTGGTGGCGCGCACCGCTGCGGATATGCGCGCAATTGAAGCCAAGGCGCGTCACGAACGGGCTCAAGGGCTGGATGTCAGGCTGTTCGATCGCGCCGATATTGCCCGCGAAGCCCCCTATGTGTCCGAAAGCATGATCGGCGGCGCCTTCTGTCCAGACGAAGGCAAGGCCAGTCCCTTTGCCGCAACGCTTGCCTATGCCCGTGCGGCGACGGCGCTTGGCGTCACCATTCATCGCCAGACGACCGTGCTTGGCATTGAACGCGAGGGCCAAGGCTTCGCCGTGGTCACGGACAAGGGAAGGTTTGCGGCGCCTCGTATCGTCAATGCCGCCGGCGCCGATGCCGGACGCGTGGCGGCAATGCTTTCGATCGACCTCGGGGATGTCCAGGGGTTCCCGATCCAGGTCAGCGCCACGGAAAAGGTCGGGCCGCTGATCCCGCACCTTCTCTATTGCGCCAGCGACCGGTTGACGTTGAAACAGAATGGTGTCGGCTCGCTGTTGATCGGCGGCGGCTGGGAGGCGGATATCGGCCCCAACGGAACGCCAGTGGCAAACCTGGACAGCCTGCGACGGAACATGGCCGTCGCGCTGTCCGTGGTGCCGGCACTGTCGAACATCAGCATCGTCAGGACCTGGGCTGCGATCGTCAACGGCACGGAAGACTGGATGCCGATCCTGGGCGAAATACCGCGGGAGCCCGGCTTTTTCCTGAACTTCTTCCCGTGGATGGGCTTTACGGCGGGACCGATCGCGGCCCGCATCATGGCCAATCAGGTTCAGGGAAAGCCGGCGCCGTTCGACATCGACATGACGCCGTTTCTGCCGCGCGGCTGAGGCCAGCTCGAGCCGGCCTCCAGACTGCTGACAAACCGTCAGTTCAGCAACGTTGTTATCCGTAGCCTACAAACTTATCCGTCATGCCGGCCCCCGATGTATAGCCTTGATACATACCTGACAGATGTTCGGAGACATGCCTGACACTTCCTGGATTGTGATCCTGGAGGTCTT
>NZ_FWXU01000013.1 GCF_900176345.1 Rhizobium sp. RU36D | reverse complement strand
GCACCGATCACCTCCTCAGACCCCCGCCAGACAAACCCAAAAACCACAACCAGTTGGTCTTCAAATGGACCGGAAATTAAACCGGACAGCAGTGGCTCGGAGGCCGGGATGACCCGAGCTGGGTAGATGCCTTGTCGGAATAGTGCGCCGGACGTTTCCGCCCGGCTCAGGTTGCTGACAAACTCTCGTTCCAAGTCTTCGACGTTGGTTTTGACCGAAAACCTCACCGTCATGCCGGTCGCCGAGCCGGCATCCAGCGCAATCAAGTCCTTGATTGCGATAGACTTTTTTCACTGCGCAGACGCGCCGTGAGAAGAGTCCTAATGATCAAGGACTTGATCGCACTGGATCCCGGCTCGGAGGCCGGGATGACGGAGCAGTCTGCAGGCCACGGAAAACTTACATCCTGCTGACCCTGTGATTTATCAGCAATGCGAGCCGAACGCTCCCGCCCGGCTGCTGATCCCTGCTTGCCCGACAATGGCAGGCGGGCGTCTCAGGCCTTGCGCTCTTCCGGCATGAGCGTTTCCAGGTTCATGCCCAGCGCATCGCCGAGCTTCTTCATGGTCGGCAGCGTGACGGCCATGTCGAGGATCGATCCAACAGTCTGGTCGACGGGCGAGGGCAGGCGCTCCGTGCCATCGCCCGGACGTGCCAGGCCGCTGATGTGGTTGATGGAAATGCCCTTGATCTTCTCGGCCGGCTTGACCATCTCGCCGATGATGGCGGGAAGGGCTGCGAGCCTTGCCTTTTCCATTTCCATCGCGGCCAATTCCGGCGAGCGGCTGTTCTCCGCCTGGATCCGCGCGGCCTCGCCATCGGCCTCCGCCTTCTTCTGCACGCGCAGCGTTTCGGCCTCTTCGCGCTTGATCAGGCCGCGGGTCTTGGCGGCAATCTGGTCGCTTTCGGAGCTGATGCGGATGCGGGTGGCCTGTGCCTCGGCTTCCTGCTCGGCCGCCATCAGTGCCAGCTTCTTACGGCGTTCGGCCTCTGCGATCTGCCGGAGCGTCGAGAGGTTTTCTTCCGCGGTGATGACAGCGGCGCGGGCGTCGGTGGCTTCGGCCTTGGCGCGGCTTTCCTCCTGGCTCTTGGCGGAGATCAGGATGGCGCGCTCCTGTTCGGCGATTTCCAGCGCCCGGGACTGGGCAATCTCGGCCTCGCGGATCACCTGTTCGCGCGCCAGCGAAGCGGACTGGATGGTCCGTTCCATCTCGATGCGCGCCTGGGCGGCCGCGGCCTCGGCTTCCGCCTTGCGGCGGGCCACTTCCGTCAACTGCTGCGCCAGTAACAGCTCGATTTCCTGGGTCTGCTGGATTTCCGCGCGGCGCTGCTCCAGCTCGATTTCCAGCTTGCGGCGGTTGGATTCCACCTCGGCGCGGCGCACGCTGACCTGGCTGTCGCCTTCGATCTCGGCCCGTTCCTTCTTTGACTTGGCGATGACCTCGGCGAGCTTGCGCATGCCAACCGCATTGAAGGCATTGTTCTCGTCCAGCGCCGAGAACGGCGTCTGGTCGAAGGAGGTGAGCGAGACGCTGTCGAGCTGCAAACCGTATTTCGACAGCGTGCCGGACAGCGATTCATGCACCTGGCGCACGAATTCGCTGCGGTTTTCATGCAGTTCATCCATGGTCATCTGCGCCGCAACCGCGCGCAGCGCGTCCACCAGCATGCCGTCGACAAGGGATTTCAGCTGGTCGGCCTGGAAGGTGCGCCGCCCCAGCGTCTGGGAGGCGCGCACCACGGCGGCCTCTTCCGGGATGACTGACGTGTAGAACTCCGCCCCGACATCGATGCGCATGCGGTCCTTGGTGATCAGCGCGCTGTCGCCGGTGCGCGAGACATCCATGCGGATGGTCTGCATGCTGACGCGGCCGACCTCGTGAAAATAAGGGATCGCCAGCGTGCCGCCGTCGATCACCACCTTGCGGCCGCCGATGCCGGTGCGCACCAGGCTCACCTCGTTGGTGGCCCGCTGGTAGAACAGGGCGGTCACCACGATGACGATGGCCGCGACGATGAGAAGAAGGATGATCCAGCCGATGGCGCTCATCTTGATAGTCCTTTCGGGTCGGGGTCAGAACTGCGGCGGGAAATGGCGGCCGCCGCGATCAAGCGTGATCCAGCGCAGTTCGGTGAAGGCATCGAGCGACCAGCGCCCGCCGTAACGGCCGACACCGCTGGCCTTGGTGCCGCCGAAGGGCACATGCGGCTCGTCATTGATGTTCTGGCAATTGACGTGGCAGATGCCGGTTTCCAGCCGCTCCGCCAGTCGCAGCGCGCGCGCCTCGTCCTTGGACCAGACGGCGGCGGTCAGGCCGTATTCGGTGTCGTTATTCAGCGCTGCGGCTTCGGCATCATCGCGGAAGGGGCAGACCACGACCACGGGGCCGAAGGTTTCGTCATGCCAGATGTTCATGGAGCTGTTGACACCTGTCAACACTGTTGGTTCGACGAAATTGTCCCAGGCGCGGCCGCCAAGCTCGACACGCGCACCCTTGGCCACGGCATCGTCGATCAGCGCCTTGACGCGCAGCGCCTGGCGATTGTTGACCAGCGGGCCGATGACATTGGAGGGGTCATTGGTGTGGCCGGTCTTCAGCTTGCGGGCGCGGGCGAGGAAGCGCTCCATGAAGGGCTCGTAGACTTTCTCGTGCACCAAGAGCTTCTCGGTGGACATGCAGACCTGGCCCTGGTGCATGAAGCTGCCGAAATTGGCAGCCCGCGCGGCGGCGTCGAGATCGGCATCCTCCAGCAGGATCATCGAATCCTTGCCGCCGAGTTCCACGCAGACCTTCTTGAGATAGGCGCCGCATTTGGCGGCGATCTGCCGACCGACGGCGGTGGAGCCGGTGAAGCTGATCGCCTTCACCTTGGAATTGCCGATCATCTCGTCGCCCACGGCGCCAACGCTTTCACGCGAGCAGGTGACGACGTTGAAGACGCCGGCCGGAACACCCGCCTCTTCCAGGATTTCCGCAAAGTAGAGGCCGCCGGAATAGGGCGTGTCTTCGGAGGGCTTCAGGACGATGGTGTTGCCGACGGCGAGTGCGGCGGCAAAGCCGCGCGAGGTCAGGATGCCCGGCATGTTCCAGGGGCTGATGACGCCGACGACGCCGAGGGGAAAGCGGGTCGCCATCATGAACTTGTGGTGCTCGGAGGGCAGGACGTCGCCGATCGACTGGTAGCAAAGGGCAGCAGCGGAGCGGAACACTTCCGAGACATAGCCCGCCTCGAACATGCCCTTGCCCTTCCAGCCGCCGCCTTCGGCCATGGCGGCTGCGCAGAAATCGGCCTTCCGCTGGTCCCAGACATCGGCGATCTTCAGCAGCAGGTGGGCGCGCTCGTGGAAGGCGCGGCCGGCCCAGTCGCCAAAGGCCGCCTGGGCGGCATCGATGGCGCGGCGCATATCGGCGGCGGAGCCATCGGGAATGCGGGCATAGACCGTGTTGTCGGAGGGGTTCAGATCTTCGAAGTTGCGGGCGGCGGGCACCCATTGACCGCCGATGAACATGCCCCTGATCGCGGGGGCGGGCGATTTGACGACATCAAGCATGGTGGGTCTCCTCAGTTGCGGTTCTGATCGGGACGCCACGTCCGCGCACGGGCGGCGGCGTCCTCGATCTCTTTCAGGACGGATTTCAGGCGATCCTGGCTATTGCCCATGGCAAGCGACGGCGTGGCCGGGAAAGATGTTGGTTGCGGCGTGGCCGTCCGGGCGCGCGGCGGCGGCGAGGGCATGGTGGTGCCATGTTCGGCCCGGCTCGCGCGGCTTGCTTCGGCGATGATGTCGTTCAGCGACAGCCCGCCGAGCAGGGCGTCGGCCGTGCCGCGCAGCGCGGGGGTGGGGGGTGCGGGGCGCGGGGGTGGGGCGGGGTAAGCCCGATCCTCCGACGCTTCGATGCGCCTTCGCGCGGCGTCGCGCTCAGGCCTTCCTTCGCTGAAATCGACTTTATCGATTTCTGACCTGCGGTCACCGCTCGAAAGTCTCCCCGTCGGGGAGAAGAGATCTGCCGCAGCGCTTGCGACTGCTCCTCTCCCCTCGGGGAGAGGGTGGCCGAGCGAAGCGGAGGCCGGGTGAGGGGGTACGACGCCCACCCGCGTTGGAAGGGTGGCCGGGTGAGGGGCTGCGACATCCGCCCGCGCGGGCGCCATTGGCAATGCCGCCAGCGCCGCCGCCGCTATATCGGCCGGCGAGGCGCCTGACATGCGTGGCGGACCTGATGGTGCCGTAAAGACCGGCGCGGAGGCCGCCGTGGTCGCCGTCCGTCCACCCGGTCTTTGCCCCGCCGCCTTGCCGCCGCCCAGATAGGCGGCCTGCACGGCCGGGTCGTTGCGCAGCACGTCGGCGCGACCTTCATGGACGATATGGCCGTTTTCCAGCAGATAGCCGCGGTCGGCAATCGCGAGGCTCTGCTTGGCGTTCTGCTCCACCAGGAGAATGCCGATGCCGGTGTCGCGCACCAGCTTCAGCGCCTGGAACAGTTCCTTGCAGAGCAGCGGCGAGAGGCCGAGGGACGGCTCGTCCAGCGTCAGGAGAACCGGATTGGACATCATTGCCCGGCCGATCGCCACCATCTGCTGCTCGCCGCCAGACATGGTGCGGACGATCTGGTTGCGGCGCTCATGCAGCTTGGGGAAGAGCCTGAGAACCCGGTCGAGATTGCCGGCCTCCTCGTCGCGGGCGCGGGGCGCATGGGCGCCGAGCTTCAGGTTTTCGGCAACGGTCAGGTCGCCAAACACGCCACGGCCTTCCGGCACCAGCGCGATGCCTTCTTCCACGATCTTGTTGGGCGCCATGCCCAGGATGTCGCGGCCCTGCATTGATATGGAGCCTGACGTGCGGCCCTCGCAAATGCCTGAGACGGCCTTCAGCAGGGTCGATTTGCCGGCGCCGTTTGCGCCGAGAATGACGACGATCTCGCCGCGGCCGATCTTGAGCGAGGCGCCTTCCAGGGCGCGGTGCTGGCCATAGGCTACGGAAAGTCCCTTTACCTCAAGCATCGTCGTCTCCCAGATAGGCGCGGATCACGGCCGGGTCGGACAAGACCTCTGACGGCGTTCCCTCGGCGATCTTGGTGCCCGAGGCCATGACCACGCAGCGGTCGCAGAGCGACCGGATCGCATCCATGACATGCTCCACCAGGATGACCGTGCGGCCTTCGTCGCGCAGGCTGTGGATCAGGCGGATGCCTTCCTCCAGTTCGGTCGGGTTCAAACCCGCCAGCCATTCGTCGAGCAACAGCACGCGCGGTTCGCCGGCCAGGACACGCGCCAGTTCCACCCGCTTGGTATCGATATAGGTGAGCTGGCTCACCATCATATGTCCGCGGCCTGCCAGCCCCACCTTCTCCAGCATCGCCTCGGCAATGGCATGGGCCTCATGGCCCCAGTGGCGACGATGGCCGAAGACCGCGCCGGCCTTGACGTTTTCCAGCACGGACATGGAGGGCAGGAGCCGCACCAGCTGGAAGGTCCGCGCAATGCCGCGCCGGGCAATATCCTGCGCGGGCAGATGGTTGATCGGCTGGCCGCGCAGGCTGATCGAGCCGTCGGACACGGGAAAGGCGCCGGAAATCAGGTTCAGCGTGGTGGATTTGCCCGAGCCATTCGGCCCGATCAGCCCCAGCACCTGATGCTCGGCCACATCGAAATCCATGCGGTTGACGGCTACCAGGCCGCCGAAGCGTTTTGTGACACCGCGAAGGGAGAGAAGCGCGCTCATGCAAAGCCCTCCGCCGAGCGCATCTTGCGCTTGATAGCATCGATCAGGCCGACAAAGCCCTTTGGCAGCAGGTAGACGATGACCAGGAAGCAGACGCCGAGAAGAAGCGTGGTCTGGTTGGGGAAGGAGGCCGAGATCGCCTCCCACAGGAAGGTGAAGGGGATGACGCCGACCAGCGGTCCCCACAGCCTGCCGGTGCCGCCGAGCAGCGCCATGATGACCACCTGGAAGGACAGCATGGGCGAAAAGGCAAGCGCCGGCTCGATATAGACATAGCGCGGGGCGAGCATGGCGCCGGTGATGGCAGCGACCGCACCCGGCACCATGAACAGCAGGATCTTGGCCTTGGCCGTATCGATGCCGGAATGGCGCGCAACCGTCTCGTCATCGCCGATGATGCGCAGCGCAAAACCGAGGCGCGAGCGGCCGATCAGCCAGCCCAGCAGCCAGACGAGCGCGGCCAGGCCCAGCAATTGCCAGTAGATATGCATCTCGCCGATGGAGGTCAGCACATAGATGCCCTTGGTGCCGGAGATATTCTGGCTCCAGGTGATAATCTGGCGGACGAATTCGGCAAGGCCGAGCGTGAAGATGACGAAATAGACGCCTGAGAGCCGCAGTGTTGCGAGACCCACAAGGGCGGCCATGACGGCGCCGATGATGCCGGCGATCGGCAGCAGGCTCCAATAGGGCAGGTACTGGATGCCGATGCCCGTGACATAGGCGCCGACGCCGAAGAAGGCGGCGCTGGCCAGCGAGATGTAATGGGTCGGGCCTGAGAACAGCGCCCAGCTGGTGGCGAGCACCGTGTACATGGCAATGGTTACGCCGATGGAGAGCGTATAGGCGCCCGATGTCCAGGGCAGGCAGGCGGCAATGGCGAGCGCGATGGCTGAGAGCGCCAGGTTGCCCCAGTCGCGCGAGGTCAGGTTGGTCACGTGGTCGGCCTCCCGAAAAGGCCCTGCGGACGAAACAGCAGGATTACGACGAACAGAAGATAGGCGGCGGCGAGCGTCAGGCCGGGATCGATGACCCGGGCGACGAAGGTTTCCAGCAGGCCGAGCAGCAGGGCGGCGACGATCGTTCCACGGACATCGCCGACGCCGCCCATGATGACGATGACGAGGGCCTTCAGCGTGAAGATCACGCCGGTCGAGGCATCGAGCGTCAGGAATGTGGAGATCAGCGTGCCGCCGGTTGCGGTCACGGCACCACCGAGTGCAAAGGCAAGCGCTGCCGTCTGGCGCACGTCGATGCCGACGAGGCGGGCGCTTTCCGGCGCCACCGATATGGCGCGGATGGTCATGCCGGCCCGGCTGCGGGAGAGCCACAGCCACAGCAGGCCACAGATCACCACGGCGGCGATGAAGGCGGTGACACGGTTGGCGCCATAGGTGTCACCCAGAATATTGATGGGTGTCGAGAGATAGGAATAGCTGAAATAGTCGCCACCGAAGAGCGCGAGCATCAGGCCCACGGCGACGAAGGACAGGCCGAAGGTCGTCAGGATCGAATCCACCTCCAGCTGTCCGCGGGATTTCGCGCGTTTCACCAGAGGCCGCAGGAAGATCACATAGATCAGCCAGTTCATGAGGAAGGCCGCGGGCGCCACCAGGAAGACGGTGAGCAGCGGGCTGATCTGGCTTCCGGTCCACAGCCAGAAGGCAACGAAGCCGCCGGCCACGAGCATCTCTCCATTGGCGAGGTTCATGATCCGGGCCATGCCATATTGGAGGTTCAGCCCCATGGCGATCAGCGCATAGGTCCCTCCCAAAAGCAGCCATGTTACAATGACGTCCATACTGTTCTCCGGCGGAATGTTGGCTCGGATTCGTGGCGGTGAGCGGCGGGATGGTGGGCGTCGTACCCCCTCACCCCGGCGCAACCCGTTGCGCCTGCCCTCCGCTTCGCTCGGCCACCCTCTCCCCGAGGGGAGAGGAGCAGTCACGAGCGGCGCGGCCTGGTCTCTTCTCCCCAGCGGGGAGAAGATGCCGGCAGGTCAGGCGCAACAAGTTGCGCCGGGGATGAGGGGGTAGGCGTTACGAATGCCGAAATGAAAGCCGAAGCTTTCAAAGACTGCCCTTATTTCCAGCCGCCCTTCTTCTTCACTTCGACAGCGCCTTCACGGCCGGTCGAGGCAACGCCTTTGAACACGCCGCCCTGCCACTGGCCAACGGTCCAGAAGGAGGGGTTGTTGTTGTGCTCGTCGAACTTGATCGGGCCGATCACGGTGTCGAAGCTGTTTTCCTTGATGTGCTTGATGATCGCGGCATTGTCGAAGGAACCGACGGCCTCGATCGACTTTTCCAGCACCTGGAAGGAGGAATAGACCATGGCGCTTGCCCAATAGTCCGGCTTGGCGCCCGTCACTTCCTCGTGACGCTTGGCATAGGTCTTGAACGCTTCGCCATCGGCATTGACGCCGCCGATGCCGAGAACGCCTTCGACAGCCCCGCCGAAGCGGCCGGCATAGGCCGGGAATGCGGTGGCGACGGCGGTGAAGAAGGCGCCGACCTGCAGGTCTTCGACGGTGGCCTGTTCGGTGAGCGCAAAGGTATCCGGCGGGTAGGACCAGGCGATGAAGGCGTCAGGCGCTGCGGCCTTGGCGGCCTTCATGACGGGCGAGAGATCCTGCGTGCCGAGCGGATAGGAGGTCTCGTAGACGATCTCGAAGCCGGCGTCCTTGAAGGCGGGCTTGGCCTCGTTCATCAGTTCGATGCCGAAGGCGTCCGCGACGTTGACCATGGCGATCTTCTTGCCGATATCGCCGCGGTCGCGCAGCTTTACCATGGTTTCGACAACGCCCTTGACCACGGGCTTGGCGCCACCAAGCGTGATGAACACGTTGGGGAACTGGGCCGAAAGCGCCTCCGCCTTGTCGGTGGTGGCGGTCGAGGTGATCATCGGCAGGCCGTAGCGCGCATAGATCGGGGCGGCTGCGAGATTGAGGCCGGTCGAATAGGGCGGCAGCACGATCTGGGCCTTGTCCTGGTCGACCAGGCGCTGCACGGCCTTGATGGTTTCGCCCGGATTGGTCTGGTCGTCATATTCGATGACTTCGAGCTTGTAGGTCTTGTCGCCGACCTTCAGGCCGCCGCGGGCGTTGACGTCGTTGATCCAGAGCTTGACGTTCGGCCAGTAGCTGACGGCCGCGCCACCGGCCAGCGGACCGGTCTTCGGAGCCACCGCACCGACCTTCAAGACCTCCTGCGCGAAGGCCGGCGTTCCTGCAATGCCGGCTGCGAGCGCAAGTGCGGCGAGCCGGGTAAATGTCCTGCGTTTCATAGTCTTCTCCTCCCGTTGTTGCATGCTAAGTCCGTGTCAGGGGATGCGCTTTCCCATGTCGGGCACCGCCCGCTCCGTCATCCACTGTATTTCGGTGAACTCCTCGATCACCGCCTGTCCGCCGAAGCGGCCATAGCCGCTGGCCTTCATGCCGCCATAGGGCATTGCCGGATCGTCGCAGACGGTGGTGCCGTTGATATGCACCGCGCCGGCTTCGATCCTGAGCGCGATCTGGCGCGCACGCTCCACGTCTGCCCCGAACACCGCGGCCGCGAGGCCGTAGTCGGTGTCATTGACCACAGTCACCGCCTCATCCGCATCCGCCACCCGGACGATGCCGACCACAGGCCCGAAAATCTCCTCCTCGTAGATCCGCATGCCATACGCGACATGGTCCAGGATCGTCGGATGCATCAGCGTTCCGGCATTGCGTCCGCCCGTCATCAGCACCGCCCCCTTGGACAGCGCGTCATCCACCAAGCCATGCAGGCGCGCGGCGGCTTCCGGGCTGATAACATGGCCGAAGGAGGGCTGGCCGGTGGCAGGGTCGCCCCACAGCCCCTCCGCCTCGCGCTTCAGCAGGGCAACGAAGCTATCGGCCACGCTGTCCTCGACAATGATCCGGTCGGTCGACATGCAGATCTGGCCCTGGTTGAAGAAGGCACCATGGGCCACGGCACGCGCGGCGCCGGGCAGATCCGCATCGGCAAGCACGATCGACGACGCCTTGCCGGACAGCTCAAGCAGGCAGCGCTTGAGATGCCGCGCCGCCATAACAGCGATCTCCCGTCCGACCCGCGTCGAGCCGGTGAAATTCACCCGCCGCACCGCCGGATGGGCAATCAGCGCCTCCACAACATTATGGGCATCCTCCGGCGCGCTGCTGACATAGTTCAGCACGCCATCGGGCAGGCCGGCATCGATCAGGATCTGCGCGACAGTCTCATGCAGTTTCGGGCAGAGTTCGGAGCCCTTCAGCACCACGGTATTTCCGAGCGCAAGCGGGGCTGCAACCGCCCGGACCGCGAGCGCCACCGCAGCGTTCCACGGGGCAAGGCCCAGCACCACGCCGGCCGGCCGGCGGATCAGGTGGTACGACACGCCCTCGGGGCCGCCTGCCACCCTCTCATCCCTGATGATATCGACGAGGCCTGCCGCATGGCGCAGCGTCGCCTGGGCAACTTCGACATTGAACCGGACCCAGGCGGCGGTGGCGCCGACTTCCAGATGCGCGATCTCGCAAAGCTCCTCGACACGCTCAAGCAGCAGATCTCCGGCCTTCAGCAGCAGCGCCGACCGCGTCTTCGGGTCGAGCGCCGACCAGGTCGGAAAGGCGCCGGCGGCGGCATCCGCGGCAGCCTCTGCCTCCGACGGCCCGAAGGCGGCAGCCTGTGTCAACACGGTCCCGGTCGTCAGGTCGCGGCGTTCGTAACTGCGCTCATCCGGCGCGGATACGGCTAGCCCTCCGACAATGCCTCTTGCTACGAACATTCGTCCTCCCAAACGGCCGTTCGATGATCCTCCGGCAGCCTTCCCTGTTCTTGTTGTTAAGCTGCTGTACACATTTTGGTTGACAGGGCCTGAGAGTAAATGACGATTTGTGGGAATGTATTTTCTATTTGTGGGATTTTGGCATGCCTGACCGCAAACTGCTTGTATCCGTCTCGCCCTCCCGCCCCGAGGCCCCGGTTCGGGCGGAGCGCTTCCGGGCCGCCTTGCAGGCCCGCGTGCTCGGACGGGCGGGCCTTGGCGAGGCGGAAAACTACCGGGCGCTGATCGTCGAGAAGGGTGATGTGGTGCTGCGCGACGGGGATGACCGGATGCTGGAACTATCCGGCCCCGTGATGGGCTGGATACCCTGGCGGGACGGGATGCGGCTGGAGCTGGCAGCCGGCGCGCAGGGCACGCATCTGCTTCTGGGTGCCGCGACGCTCGCCCGCGTACTGCAGCGACGGGCGGAGGCCGCGCAACTGCGCTTCATGGTCGAGCGCTCCTCCTTCATGCGGCTCGGCCCCGGCAATAGCGCCAGCGAGGCTGTTGCAGCCTGCTTTACCGGCATTCTGGCCGAGACCCTGCGGCCGGGACCGATGTCGACGGCGGTGGTGGAATCGCTCCTGCATATCCTGCTCGTCCACCTGCACCGCAACCAGCCGGCCGGCACCGGCGAGCAGATGCAGACCGGCACGCTCAAGGCGCTTGCCGGCCAGTTCACGGCGCTGATCGAAAGCCATTTCCGCGAGCACTGGACGGTGGAGCGCTATGCCCGCGAGCTGGGGATCTCCAGGGATCGGCTGAATGATATCTGCATCAGGGCTTACGGACGCCCGCCGGCGCGGCTCATTCGCGAGCGGCTTGCGGTGGAGGCGCGGATCTATCTCGCCAACTCATCCCTGGCGCTGGGGCAGATTGCCGGCGTGTTGGGATTTGCCGGTGCGCCGCAGTTCGGCCGCTTCTTCAAGTCCCTGCAGGGTCAGTCGCCGGCGCGCTATCGCCTGGACCTGCGCCGCACCACACAGGCCGAACCGGCCCGGCTGAACGCGCTTCACGCCTGGCCCTGACGGCGCCCCAAGCAAATACTCCCAAATTTGGCAGATTGGCCGCCGACCAAGCCAACAAAGCCGGAAAATGGCGGATCTGAGCGGCTTTTTGGTGGCGAAATCGCGATTTTCGACGCATTTGCCTCACAGATCCACCCAATATATGCCAACTTTGCGCCGGGGTTAACGCTTGTAAACCATTCCCGAATGCGTTTCCTAGCATCTCCTATTAGGGCGCAGAATCCCGTCTTGTCAGATGGCGTCTGCGGCTCACGTGATCTGGGGTATGTTATGAATTCGCGTTCACTTTATGCAGCACTGCTCGGCACTCTCATGGTGTCCACCAGCCTGAGCTGTCTTCCCGCCTATGCGCAAAGCGTAAGCCAGGCTGCACCGGCGTCTGAAGTGACACAGGCCCTGTCTGACGCGCTGAAGCAGGCAGCGTCCTATGGCCACTCGTCCTTCATCGCGTCGGTCTATGAGAATGCGCGGCTGACGCCGTTCCGGGCAGACGCCATCCGCAGCGAAGCGCTGTCGATCGCGCCCAACCTTTCGCAAGAGATCCGGCTGGCGACGGATATGGCGCTGAGCCAGGCCCGCCCCGTGAACGCAGGCGCCTTTGCGTCCACCGACACGGTCAAGGCCGTCACCCGGCCGCCGGGCGCCGATCTCTCGGTCAACATCAACACGGTGTCTGAATTCGACCGCAACTGGGGTCTTGGCGCAATCGGCGCACAAGAAGCGCTCGACAACAACTTCACGGGCAAGGGCGTCGTGGTCGGCGTGGTCGATACCGGCATCGATCGCGACGTGGCGGGCACGACACATCCCGAATTCGAAGGTCGTCTCGATGAGCGCTCCACCGCGCTCTACCACTGGTATGATCCGAACTTGGCTATTGCCTCTGGCAATGTGAACGACGGTTTCGTCCGTCCCGCAAACGGCACCGAGGATGGCAATGGCCACGGCACCCACGTCGCCGGCATCATCGCGGCGGCTCAGAATGGCCAGGGCATGCAAGGTGTCGCTCCCGGCGCCACGATCCTGTCCATTCAGGGTCTGGCCTCATTTCAAAAGTCCGAAGATGTCGATAATGACGGCAATTTCGTCATCAATGGAGTCACTTACAACGCCGGCACTCTCGCAGCCTGCGGCAGCGACATTTACCTGACCAACGCAGACCAGTGCAACCAGGCCAGCAACCTCGGCATCGGCACGGATGCAGCCATCGCCTATCTCGCGACCCAGAGTGATGTGCGTGTCATCAACGGCTCCTTCGGACCGAATGCAGGTGTTGGTGCCACGACGTGGAACACTGGCGACCTGACCGACGAGGCAACCGCGGTGCGCGCCTCGCTGCGGGCCGGCCAGATCATCACCATGGCCGCCGGCAACGAGCGCGGCTATGCGCCGGTCTATGGCGAAAACCCGTCGGGACTTGGTCTGTTTCCGTTCATCCGGCCTGGCAATGCCTATGCCGTGAATTCCGCCGGCCAACGGATCTATACCGGTTCTGACAATGCCGACTTCAGCGACATGACCGATGCGGCGCTGACCGCCGCCGAGGCCGCTGATGGCGTGCAGCGCGGTCGTATCATCGTTGTCGTCGCGACGGATTCGCAGAAGGTCATTGCCGCCTACTCCAACTATTGCGGTGTGGCGGCGGATTGGTGCATTGCCGCACCTGGCGGCATTGACGACGATAACATCGAACGTCCTATCTATTCCGCTTACCCTGTCGGCAGCTACAAGGCGCTGCAGGGCACGTCGATGGCGGCACCCCATGTCGCCGGCGCCGTGGCCGTGCTGATCGAGGCCTTCCCCAACTATACGCCAGCCCAGATCACCAACATCCTGTTCGAAACGGCAGAAGACCTGGGCGAGGCCGGGACCGACCGCATCTATGGCCGCGGCTTCCTGCGGCTTGATCGAGCCTTGAATTCCGGCGCTGCGGGGCTCAACCAGAATTCGACGGGCGAATATGTTGCCGGCGAGGACGACAAGAAGGGCGACAAAATCGTCTGGACCACGCCGATCAACAGCGCCGGCTCCTTCTCCAAGCAGGGCCAAGGCATGGTTGTGGTGGCGGGCAATGCAAGCTTCGCCAAGGGTGTCAATGTTCAATCCGGTGAGCTGCGCGTCGATGGCACGCTGGGCGGCGGCGGTGTGACGGTCGCCAATGGCGGCACGCTCTCGGGCAATGGCACCATCAATGCCAACCTCACCTCGAACGGCAACCTGTCGCCCGGTCAGTCCCCCGGTCTGCTGACCGTCAACGGCAACCTGACGCTCGGCAACCAGGCCCAGACCAATATCGAAGTGGATGGGCTTGCGGCCCAGGTCGGCGCCGGCGGTTTCGACCGCATCGCCGTGACGGGCAGCAACCGCACCGCGACGGTGGCCGGTGTGCTCGCCCCACTTCTGCGCGGCATCTCGGGTTCGGCCAACAACAACTTCACGCCTTCGCTTGGCCATAGCTTCAAGTTCCTCGAGGTTGCCAATGGCCAGGTCGTGGGCAGCTTCGCCAGCCTGCTGCAGCCGACCTCGGGTCTCGCCGCCAATACCCGCTTTGACGTGGTCTATGGCGCAAGTAACCTGACGCTCGCCACGACGCCGGTGTCCTATGCCAATCTGCGCTCCTTCGGCGTGACGCAGAGCGCTGCGGCGCGCGGTGTCGGCGGTGCCATCGATGCGGCCCGTCCTGCCGCCGGCGTGCGTCCGAGCGACGCGCTCCAGGCGCTGTTCTCCAACCTCTATCTGAGCGATGCCACCGGGCTTGCATCCGGTCTCGAACAGGCAACCGGCCAGATCTATGTCGATGCCGGCCAGTCCGCGGTGCTCTCCGTCGGCCGCTTTGCCGATGGCATCTGGCAGCACCAGACGGAATTGTCGTTGCAAGGCGCTCCCGAGGGCGACCGCGCCCGCTTCTGGACGCAGGGCGGCCGCTGGTATGGCGATCATGACGGCTTCGAGGCCGACAGCGCCGGCGCGACCTTCGGCGTGGATATTCCGCTCGACACCGGCTGGGTCGGCGGCGCCTTCCGCTATGAAAGCACCGATATCGCCGCCGGCACCCATGGGAATGCCGATCTCGACACCTATCACGCCTCGCTTTATGGCCAGGCCGAGGTGGCCATGCTGGAAGTGTCGGGTCGTGCGGGCCTGACCTATGGCGAGCTGGATGTTTCCCGCCGCGTCAGCTTCGGCGTCGGCACGGCTTCGCTGCTGACGAGCGGTGACAAGGGCATGGGCGGCTTTGCAGAAGCCACCGTGCAGAAGACGCTGGCCTTCGGCGAGACCAAGGCCATCCCGTCGCTGACCTTCGGCTACCGCGCCTTCGGCTTCGACGGCACCACGGAAGCCGGCGCCTATCTGCCGCTGACCACGCCGAGCAAGACCTTCGAGGAAGGCCATATCACAGCGGCGCTGACGGTCTCGCACCGCTTCGACCTGGCCAACGAGTTCCACCTGACGCCGATGGCGACGGTCGGCTATCGCCGCGACCTCCTTGGGATCTCCAACACCGCCAATGCGCGCGTGCTGGGCACCAACTTCACCACCTCAGGCCAGGAAGTCGGTCGCGACGCCTTCGTCGGCGGGATCAAGCTGCAGGCCGGCAAGGGCGACCGCGTCACCTTCGCCGCCGGCTACGATGTGGAACTGCGCAAGGGCGTGAACCAGCACCGCGTCACCGGCTCGCTCAACGTCCGTTGGTAACCGACGAGGCACGAGACAGCTGAAACAACAAAGCCCGGCATTCGCAAAGATGCCGGGCTTTGCCGTTGATGACAAAGATGCTTTTCCTCTACACCCTATTCATCCGTCATTCCGGCGAAGGCCGGAATCCAGCCACGGCGCGTCTGCGCCGTGAAAGAGTCTCTCGCAATCAAAGATTTGATTGCGCTGGATGCCGGCTCGGCGGCCTGCATGACGGATAAGTTTGCAGGCCACGGGTAACGTATATCTTGCTGAACCGCTGGTTTATCAGGACGCTGAAGCCTGACATCCGCGAAGATGCCGGCGCCCGCAAACGCCCCGCCTCTGCCTATGCCATCAGCGCCAGCGTCAGCGGATGATTGGCATCGGCCAGCCCGTCGATCACGGTGAAATGGTGGCGGTCCGGCTCTTCCACGCAGTCGGTGGCAGCACCTAGCCCTTTCCAGATATTGGCGAGGAGCGCGTTCTGGCGGATGAATTCCGATCGTTCGCCGGCGCCGACCCAGCATGTCAGCCTGGTATTCGCCAGCGGCTCCAGCAGGGCCGCGCTCTCCGCCACAGCCTCTTCCGGCGTCAGGCCGATATCGGCATTCATGCCGGTCTTGATCAGCGGCCTCAGATCATGAAGGCCGGCGATCGACACCGTCTTGACGATGCGCCCGGCGATTTCGGGCGAAAGCGGCGTGGTGGCCGAAATCATCCGCGTGACCAGATGACCGCCAGCGGAATGACCCGTCAGCCGGATCGGACCGGAGACAAGGCCGGCGGCGAAGGTGATGGCCTGGCCGATTTCACGCGTGATGCCGGCAACACGGTTTTGCGGGCAGAGCGTGTAGGAGGGCATGGCAACAGCATAGCCGTGAGCCACCGGCCCGGCCGCCAGATGCGACCAGTAGCTGTTGTCGAGCCGCACCCAGAAGCCGCCATGGACGAAGACGACAAGCCCCTTGGGCGTGCCTTCAGGCAGGAAAAGATCGAGCTTGTTGCGCTCTCCGGAACCGTAGGAAAGGCCGAGCTGCGCCCGGCCTGCAGCCGTCAGGGCCTCGCGATAGGCCCGTGCCGGCTCCACCCACAGATCCGGCCAGCGGTCGCCGCCGGGAATGTTTGCCCCGTTCGCATAGGCGTCGCTCCAGTCGGTGATCTGATGCAGCATGTTGATTTCCCCCGCATTTTGCAGCCAATTCGGGTCGGGAGAGTGACCGGCGGAGGCGGGCATGTCAACGCGCAAGCTTTCTCGCCCAAAATTATTATAAACTTAAAATTCCTCCTCTTGAACAATTTTTGCGCAAGTGCAATTCTGGTGATGACGGAAGGCTGCTGAAAAGAGCCGCCGCCACCGCCGCGAAGGAACGGGCACACGTTTCGCGCGACCGGTTACGAAAACAAAAATGAACTGGGAACAAGATCATGCTGGGACCGACCGGGCACGTGGACACGTTCACGCGCGACAATCTTCCACCGTTTGACCAGTGGCCGGAGATCGATCTGACCGGCTTCGACTATCCCGAATATATGAATGCCGGCGTCGAGCTGACCGACCGCATGGTGGAGCGCGGCTTTGGCGACCATACCGCGCTGATCGGCAACGGCCGGCGGCGCACCTACAAGGAACTGTCCGACTGGACCAACCGGCTCGCCAATGCGCTGGTTTCGGATTTCGGCGTCAAGCCGGGCAACCGGATCCTGATCCGCTCGGCCAACAATCCGGCCATGGTCGCCTGCTGGCTGGCCGCCACAAAGGCCGGCGCCGTCGTGGTCAACACCATGCCGATGCTGCGTGCCGGCGAGCTTGCCAAGATCGTCGACAAGGCCGAGATCACGCTCGCGCTGTGCGATACCCGGCTGATGGACGATATGGTGGCCTGCGCCAAGGATAGCGCCTGGCTGAAGCAGGTGATCGGCTTCGACGGCACCGCCAATCACGATGCCGAACTGGACCGTGCGGCGCTCGACAAGCCGGTGAAGTTCGAGGCCGTCAAGACCGGCCGCGACGACGTGGCGTTGCTCGGCTTCACCTCGGGCTCGACAGGGGTGCCCAAGGCGACCATGCATTTCCACCGCGACCTTCTCATCATCGCCGACGCCTATGCGAAAGAGGTGCTCGGCGTCACCTCGGACGACGTGTTCGTCGGTTCGCCGCCGCTTGCTTTCACCTTCGGCCTCGGCGGGCTTGCGGTCTTTCCGCTGCGCTTTGGCGCCAGTGCCGCGCTCTTGGAAAACGCCTCGCCGCCGAACCTCATCGAGATCATCCAGAAATACCGCGCCACCATCTGCTTCACCGCGCCGACCGCCTACCGGGTGATGCTGGCGGCGATGGATGCGGGTGCCGATCTCTCCTCGCTGCGCGTCGCCGTCTCGGCCGGCGAAACCCTGCCGGCGCCGGTCTTCGACCAGTGGGTCAACAAGACGGGCCGGCCGATCCTCGATGGCATCGGCGCCACCGAAATGCTGCATATCTTCATTTCCAATCGCCTCGACGACACCAAGCCGGCCTGCACCGGCAAGCCCCTCACGGGCTATCAGGCTGTTGTGGTGGATGACGACATGAAGGAAGTGCCGCGCGGCACGGTGGGGCGGCTTGCGGTGCGCGGGCCGATCGGCTGCCGCTATCTCGCCGACGACAGGCAGAAGGACTATGTGCGCGACGGCTGGAACCTGACCGGCGACAGTTTTGTGGAGGACGAGGATGGCTATTTCCACTTCGCCGCCCGCTCCGACGATATGATTGTGTCAGCCGGCTACAACATTGCCGGACCCGAGGTCGAGGCGGCGCTGCTCTCCCACGCCTCGGTGCGCGAATGCGCCGTGATCGGCGTGGCCGATGGTGATCGCGGCCATATCGTCGAGGCCCATGTAGTGCTGGAAGCCCATGAGGTGCCGAGCGCCGAACTGGTCAAGCTGTTGCAGGACCACGTGAAATCCGTGATCGCGCCCTACAAGTATCCGCGCTCGGTGGTTTTCACCAAGGCCCTGCCGAAGACCGAATCCGGCAAGATCCAGCGTTTCCGGCTGAAGCAGGAACAGCAGCCGACTTCACATTAACGTCGGCGGCGCTTTCGGCTTGACGGATGTCGTCAAGGCATCCGACAAAGGTCACCAGGGAAGCAGGCGGCCGCAACAGGCACCGCCTTCTGCCGACAGGCATGTAACGACCAAGAACCAAAAAGAGAGGGTAACATGAAGAATTTCCTTTCCACGACCGCGCTGGCGCTCGGTATCGCCATGGCTGGCACTGCCATGGCTGAGCCGGTCAAGATCGGCCTCATCACCACGCTTTCGGGCGGCGGTGCAGGTCTCGGTGTCGACACCCGTGACGGCTTCATGCTCGCGATCAAGCAGGCCGGCAACAAGGACATCGAGGTGATCACCGAGGACGACGGCCAGAAGCCGGAGCTAGCCGTGCAGATCGCCGACAAGATGATCCAGCAGGAAAAGGTCGATATCCTCACCGGCATCGTCTGGTCGAACCTCTTGATGGCGGTGCAGCCCGCGGTCGTCGCCCAGGGCAAGTTCTACATCTCCACCAATGCAGCGCCCGCCGCTCTGGCCGGCAAGGGCTGCAACGCGCTCTATTTCAACGCTGCCTACCAGAACGACAACCTTCATGAAGCCATGGGCGAATATGCCAACAAGGGCTACAAGAAGATGTTCATCATGGCGCCGAACTATCCGGCTGGTAAGGATTCGCTGACCGGCTTCAAGCGCTACTACAAGGGCGAAGTGGCATCCGAAGTCTATACCCAGGTCGGCCAGACCGATTATGCCGCCGAAATCGCCCAGATCCGCGCCTCGGGCGCCGACGGCGTCTTCTCCTTCCTGCCCGGCGGCATGGGCATCGCCTTCATGAAGCAATATGCCCAGTCGGGCGTGAACGTCCCGGTCATGGGCCCGGGCTTCTCCTTCAGCCAGGACGTGCTGCCGGCCATCGGCGATGCCGCCATCGGCGCCAAGGCATCGGGCCAGTGGGTCAAGGACCTCGACAACGAGGCCAACAAGAAGTTCGTCGAAGCCTTCCAGGCCGAATATAAGCGCCTGCCGTCGCTCTATGCCGTCCAGGCCTATGACGCCGCACAGTTGATCCTCTCCGCAGCCGCCAAGGCCGACGTGAAGAACACGGAAGCCTTTGCCGCCGAGCTGAAGAAGGCCGACATCCAGTCGCCGCGTGGCAAGTTCAAGTTCAACACCAACCAGCACCCGATCCAGGACATCTATGTCACTGAAGTGGTGAAGGAAGGCGATGTTCTGACGAACAAGACGGTCGAGAAGATCTTCACCGACCACGGCGATGCCTACGCCAAAGACTGCGCGCTCTAAGGGCAGGACTGAGTAGTGACCGCAGTACTCGCGCTTGAGCAGTTGCTCAACGGCCTTCAGCTCGGCGTCATGCTGTTCCTGATGGCCGCCGGGCTGACGCTGATCTTCGGCGTCATGGGCCTCATCAACCTGGCCCATGGCTCCCTCTACATGGTCGGCGCCTTTGCCTGCGCTGCGGTCGCGACCTGGACCGGTTCCTTCTGGCTGGGGCTTGTCGCCAGCCTGATCGCGGCGGCGGCTGCCGGCGCGATCGTCGAGGTGCTCGTCATCCGGCGGCTTTATGATCGCGACCATCTCGACCAGGTGCTGGCCACCTTCGCGCTGATCCTGATCTTTTCGGAAGGCACGCGCTGGCTGTTCGGCTCCTTCCCGCTCTATCTCAATATTCCCGCCGCGCTCTCGGGCGCCGTGCCGCTGCCGGGCGGCGGGCAATATCCCGCCTATCGGCTGGCGATCATCGTCGCCGGAGCTGTTGTCGCGGCCGGCCTGACGCTGCTGATCAACCGCACGCGCATCGGCATCCAGATCCGCGCGGGCGAAAACGACCGGGAGATGATCGGCGCGCTCGGAATCGATATCCGCCTGCTCTATACGCTGGTGTTTGCGCTGGGCGCGGCCTTGGCCGGTTTTGCCGGGGCGCTGGTGGGCGCCATCCAGTCGGTGCAGGTCGGCATGGGAGAGCCGGTGCTGATCCTCGCCTTCGTCGTTATCGTCATCGGCGGCATCGGCTCGATCAAGGGCGCCATGGCCGGCGCGCTGCTGGTCGGCGTGGTCGATACCATGGGGCGTTTCCTGCTGCCGCAGATCCTGGCCGTCATGCTCTCGCCATCAGCCTCGGCAGCCGTCGGCGGCTCGATCGCCTCGATGCTGATCTATATCATGATGGCGCTGATCCTGGCGTTCAGGCCGCGCGGCCTGTTTGCGGCGCAGGGGTGAGGCGGCCATGATCTCAAGGGAAAACACAATCAATCTCGCGCTGGTCGCCGCACTGCTGGCCGCGGCCCTGATCGCCAACTGGCTGGGCGAGACCTTCTACATCACGCTTGCCACCCGCATCGCCATCCTGGCGCTGGCAGCCACGGGGCTGAACCTGGTGCTGGGGCTCGGCGGCCTCGTCTCCTTCGGCCATGCGGTCTATTTCGGCATCGGCGGCTATGCGGCCGGCATTCTCTCGGCCCATGTCTTTTCCGGCGAGCCGCTGCTGTTCGGCCTCGGCGGTACGGACCAGATGCCGGTGATATGGATCGTGGCGGCCCTCGTCTCCGGCCTGCTGGCCGTCCTCATCGGCGCGATCAGCCTCCGGACCTCAGGCGTCTATTTCATCATGATCACGCTCGCCTTCGCGCAGATGGTCTATTATTTCGCGGTGTCCTGGCCAGCCTATGGCGGGGAAGATGGACTGTCGATCCTGGTGCGCAACCAGTTTCCGGGCTTGAACACCATGAAGCCGCTGAGCTTCTTCCTGGTCTGTTACGTCCTGCTTCTACTCGGCATCGTCTTCTTCTCCGCGCTGCGCCGCTCGCGCTTCGGCACGGCGCTGGAGGTGATCCGCCAGAACGAGACGCGCGCTGCCTCGGTCGGCATCTCGCCGTTTCCGGTCAAGCTCGTGGCCTTCGTGCTATCAGGCATGATCACGGGCATCGCCGGCGCGCTGTTTGCCGATCTCAATCGCTTCGTCAGCCCGTCGATGATGTCGTGGCACATGTCGGGCGAGTTGATCGTGCTGATCATTCTCGGCGGCACCGGCCGGCTGATGGGGCCGCTGGCGGGCGCGGCGCTTTACATCCTCATCGAACACTATCTCGGCGAGATCACCGAGCGCTGGCAGTTCTTCCTCGGCCTCATCCTCCTCGGTACGGTGCTCTTTGCCCGTGGCGGCTTGCTGGGTCTTCTCGGCGGGAGGGCGCGTCATGGCTGAGCCGGTGCTGTCAATCCGCAATTTCGTCAAGAATTTCGGCGCCTTGCGCGCCACTGACAATGTCAGCATCGATCTGAAGCCCGGCGAAATCCACGCGCTGATTGGACCCAATGGCGCGGGCAAATCCACGCTGATCCACCAGATCTGCGGCACGGTGAAGCCCGATAGCGGCTCCATCCATTTCGAGGGGCAGGATATCGGCGGGCTCGGGGTGGCGGAGCGCGCGCGGCGCGGTCTGGGCCGCACCTTCCAGATCTCCTCGATTGCACCGGAATTTTCGGCGCTGCGCAATGTCATGCTGGCGGTGCAGTCGCGCCAGGGCTCGAGCTTCCGCTTCTTCAAGCCTGTGATGAGCGACAGGAGCCTCACCGAACCGGCGATGGCCGTGCTGGAGCGAGTGGGGCTGGCCGAGCGCGCCCGGCTGCCGGCATCAGAGCTTTCCCATGGCGAGCGTCGCCAACTGGAAATCGCGATTGCGCTGGCGCTCGGTTCACGCGCCTTCCTGCTGGACGAACCGATGGCCGGCATGGGGCCTGAAGGATCCAAGCGGCTCACCACCTTCCTCGACAGCCTGCGCCGCGAGGCGCCGATCCTCTTGGTGGAGCACGACATGGATGCCGTCTTCGCGCTGGCCGATCGTATCTCGGTGCTGGTCTATGGCAAGATCGTAGCCTCGGGCACGGTGGAGGAAATCCGCCGCGATCCGACCGTCCGCTCGGCCTATCTGGGGGAGGAGCACTGATGCTGCTTGACGTGCAAGACATCACCACCTTCTACGGTCAAAGCCAGGCGCTGTTCGGCGTGGAGCTTTCCCTTGGCGAAGGCGAGGTGCTGGCGCTGATGGGCCGCAACGGCATGGGCAAGTCCACCACCATCCGCTCGATCTGCAATCTCAATCCGCCACGCGGCGGCTCCATCCAGTTTGCCGGCCGCTCGACCGCGCGGCTGCCGGCCTATAAGGTCGCTCGCATGGGCGTCGGCCTGGTGCCGGAGGGGCGCCGCTGCTTTCGCGACCTGACGGTGCATGAAAACCTGATCGCCGCCGCCCGGCCGGGAGCCTGGACGCTTGCCCGGGTCAACGAGCTGTTTCCCCGTCTGGCCGAGCGCCGCGACCAGCTCTCGCGCACGCTTTCGGGCGGCGAACAGCAGATGCTCGCCATTGGCCGGGCGCTGATGACCAATCCGCGCCTGCTGATCCTCGACGAAGCCACCGAAGGCCTGGCCCCCGTCATCCGCCACGACATCTGGGCCGCCATCCGCAAGCTGAAGGCCGATGGCCTGTCGATCCTGCTGGTCGACAAGACGCTGTCAGAACTCCTGCCGGTCGCAGACCGCTGCGTCATCCTGGAAAACGGGCGCTCTGTCTGGAAGGGCAGGCCCGACCAGATTAATGCCGATGTGAAGGATCGGTATCTGGGGATTTGAGGGGGGGGGGGCCAGCAATGAGATACGTCGCGCTTGTTTTGTTCAGTGTCTTCGGTTTGGCGTCATGCACAGCGACGCCAGAATATGGCCAACATCAAAATTTCAAGGCAGACCTCAAGGCATGGACGAAATGCATCGATCGTTCGGCCAAGGATTTCAGTGCCAAAGACATCGACGCACGCAAGGCGTCGCGTCTCGTCCTTAAGGCATGCTCTGCCGAGCAGGCGGCCTTAGCTAAACGTGATGGAAAATTGAAGTTCTTCACGAACGACATGGCGGCCAAAACAGCATATTTCGCCGTCGTCTCGGCGCAGAACGGCTGGGTCGGGAAGAAGACCACTCTCTTCGAAGAGTGACCGACATCCGATCTATTCCAGATTATCGATACGCTCCACACCGTAAGCAGCGAGTTTCGAGGCGCCCCCTCACCCGGCCTCCGCTGTGCTCGGCCACCCTCTCCCCGCGGGGGAGAGGAGGAACGGAACCGTTGCGGTCCTTGCCCTCTTCTCCCCAGCGGGGAGAAGGTCCCGGCAGGGGGATGAGGGGGAGCGCGAAGCGCCAAAGCTGTGGAGGTAAGCCCCCTGATCGCGTCGCATACGCTCGGCACTGCTTCCCGGGGGAATAAGAGGGGGCCCAGAACCACCAGGGGTGTCCTGTATGCGATAGTCTTGGGTGATACATGTGGGCGATTGACAGTCAGGCCTGGATAGGATCAGCGCCAGATTCACCAGCTATATGTCCGCAAAATCGGACAGTTTCATTCGTGACGCCCCGCCGCAAACCTTGCAGCCAAGTCCTCTCCGGTTTTCCTTATGTGGCGCTTCAGGGCGTCGCAGGCTTCGTCCGCATCGCGGGCGGTGGCGGCCATGGCGATCGCCTCGTGTTCGGCCGTGACATCGCGCTCGGCGACATCAGGCGGTGGCAGCAGGCGGCGGTAGCGGTCGGTCATGTTGTTCAGCATGGTGCAGAAGGTAATGAGCAGCGGCATGCCGCAGCCGCCGACCAGCGCCGTGTGAAACGCCGTATGGGCCGCCTCCCACGCATCCACGCCGTCGGTGCCACGGCTGGTATGGGTCAGCCGATGCAGCGCGCGGATCACGTTGCTCTCCCATTCGAGATCGCCATGGGCGATGCTCTGCCGCAGCGCCATCACCTCCAGTTCCGACCGGAGCAGGATCACCTCCGCCAGGTTTTCCTGGGAGACCGGCACAACGCGATAGCCGCGCTGGTCTTCGAATTCCACCAGTCCATCCGCCACCAGCCGCGACACCGCTTCGCGCAGCGGGCTGATCGACACGTCGTGCTGCTCGCGCAACCGGTCGAGATTGACCTTTGATCCCGGCGCGAGTTCGCCCTTCAGGATCTGCTCGCGCAGCATGCCGGAGATGCGGCTCGATATGGTTTCCTTGCGCGGTGCGTCGACCATGGGTCCCTGCAAAAAACGATGATTTCGATTATACCGTATATTTCGACGATCATAGATGATGTATTGAGAAAAGGCGATCCGGCGACAAACAGCTGTGACAACACATGATCCGGGCGCCTGCGGAGGATGTCTTGACCACGTCCCTTTTCCAACAGACCTATCTCAGGCTGCGCGGCGATGTCATTTTCGGCAAGCTGCCCCCCGGCCAGCGGCTCAGGCTCGAAGACCTGAAGGAAACCTATGGCGCATCGGTTCCCACCCTGCGCGAAGTGCTCAACCGGCTGACCTCGGAAGGCCTTGTCGTCAGCGAGGACCAGCGCGGCTTTGCCGTGGCGCCGATCTCCGCAGAAAACCTCCAGGAGCTCGCCGCCCTGCGCAAGCTGATCGAACTCGACGCGCTGGCGAAGTCCCTGCGGTCAGGCGACGTCGCCTGGGAAAGCGACCTCGTGGCCGCCCATCACAAGCTCAGCCGCATCGAACAGCGCATGATAGCAGGCGAGGCCTGTGATCGCAGCGAATGGAAGCGCTACGATTTCGGCTTCCACCAGACCATGATCAAGGCCTGCCGTTCCGCCGAGGTCATGGCCGTGCATCAGGTGGTGTTCGACAAATACCTCCGCTACCAGATGGTCTATCTCACTTTTCGTGGCGCCGTCGCCGCCGCGGAACACAAGGCGCTTCTGGATGCCGCCCTTGCCCGCGATGTCGATCTCGCCCAGTCGCTGCTCGCCACCCATATCGACCACGGCGTCGCCCATGCGCTCGCCGCCCATGCCGCCGGCCACAAGGCGCCGGCTTGATCCCGTGCTAGCCCTTGTGGTTCAGCACCCGGCGCACCCAGGCCTGGTCCTCCACCTTGCGACCCGAGAAGATCTCGAAAGCGTGGATGCCCTGGTGGAAATAAAGCTCGTAGCCTGACAGGAAGTCGGCGCCGAGCGCTTCCACCTGGCCGCGAAACTCGGTGTGTTCCGGCGTATAGACGGCATCGAAGGCCCAGCGCGGGCGACCGCGAACACCGGCCGGCAACGGCGATCCCGCCCGGCCGATCATGCCGAGCGGGGTGCAGTTGATCACTCCATCGACACCGGCAAGATCGCGCAGCATGGTTTCGTCGATCTCTCGCACCGGCATGCCGTGATAGGCACTGACGGCGGTCCTCAGTGCTGCCGCCTTGGTCGCGTCGGTGTCGTACAGAAGCACCTCCGATGCGCCGAGCGTCGCAAGCCCGAACACCACGGCACGGCCCACGCCGCCGGTACCAATCACCAGCACCCGGCCGGGTGAGCTATCGCCCCAGCGCTCGCGGTAGGCGGCGACGAAGCCGCTATGGTCGGTGTTGAAGGCTTGCGGGGTGTCTGCCTGCAGGCGCAGCGTGTTGGACGAGCCCATGGCCGCGACGGCAGGGTCGCCGGGTTCAGCCGCCAGCACCGCCTCTTCCTTGTGCGGATAGGTGACGTTGACGCCGTCGAAGCCGGACTTGCGACAGTGGGCGACCATGTCGGCGAAGCCCAGCCCAAACTCCGCCGGCACCAGCAGGTCATAGGTCGTGTTGAGCCCGACCGACAGGCCGCAGACGATATGCAGGGATGGCGAGCGGGTCGCCAGGATATTGCCGCCGATCAAGCCGAGGCGCAGCGTCTTGCCATTGTTTGCCACGGTCAGCCCTCGTAACCCAGGAGACGGGGCAGGGCCAGCACCAGCTCCGGAAACGCAGTCAGCAGAGCAAGTGCGATCAGCAGGGCGATCAGGAACGGGAAGCCCTCCCGCACGATGTCCTTGATCGCAATCCCCGTGGTGCCGTTGATGACAAACAGCAGCATGCCATAGGGCGGCGTGATCAGGCCGATCATGCAGTTGACGACCGCGACGACGCCAAAATGGATGGGGTCAATGCCAAGCGCCTTCACCGTCGGCAGGAACAGCGGGATGATGACCAGGATGATCGTCGTGGCATCCAGCACGCAGCCCAGCAGCAGGAACAGCACGTTGACGAAGATCAGGAACTGCCAGCGGGAGAGTTCCAGGGTCGCCAGCAGGTTCGACAGCGCGGCCGGAATGTTTTCCGCGGCCACGATGTAGTTGAAGATCAGCGCCGAGCCGATGACCAGGCCCACCGAAGCAGATGACCTGGAGGAGTCGAGAAACACGTTGTAGAGCGAGCGAAGGCTCAGCGAACGGTAAAGCAGGCCGGAGACCAGCAGCGCATAGAAGGCAGCGACGGCCGCGGCTTCGGTCGGCGTGGTGGCACCACCATAGATGCCGGCGAGCAGGATGACGGGCATCATCAGCGCCGGCAGCGCCCGGAAGGTTATCCGCGGGAGTTCGCGCAGCGGCACCGCCTCTTCCGCTGGGATATGGCGGCGATTGGCGATCACCGAGTTCATGATCATCAGCACGGCCGTCATCAACAGGCCAGGGACGACGCCGCCGAGGAAGAGGTAGCCGATCGAGGCATCGGAGACGAGCGCATAGAGAACGAGCGGAATGGACGGCGGGATGATCGGCCCGATGGTGGCGGACGCGGCGACCACGGCGCCGGCAAATCCCGGCGTGTAGTGGCCGGTCTTCAGCATCATGCGGATGGTGATCTTGCCGACGCCGGCGGCATCGGCAACGGCCGAGCCGGACATGCCGGAAAAGATAAGGCTGACCAGGATATCGACCTGCGCCATGCCGCCCTTGAAGCGACCGACCAGCGCCTTGCAGAAGGCGAGAAGCCGGTCGCTGATCTCGCCGACATTCATGATGTTGGCCGCCACGATGAACAGCGGCACGGCGAGCAGCACGAAGCTGTCATAGACGCTCTGGATCAGTTGCTCGGCCGCAAGCGCCAGGTCCTGGCCGGAGGCGAACAGATAGACGATCGCCGAGACGATCATGGCAAAGGCGATGGGCATGCCGATGGCCGCCGCAACGAACAGCGTGACGAGGCACAGCGTGAATTCGAAGCTCATCGACCGGTCTCCGTATCGATCACATCATAGGAGGTGATCTGCCCTTCGATATCTTCCTTGCCCCTGACGAAATCGACCAGCATCCAGCCATAGCGCAGGATGATCATCACCATGAAAACCATATAGATGCTGAAGACATAGCTCAGCGGCATGCGCAGCGTCGCACTTTTCTTGATCTTGTAGAATTCGACATAGTCATAGGTCGGCAGGAAGGACACGACAAAGGCTATGACGATGGCGAGCGCCGCCACAGCGGAGAAAATCCGCTGCGTCGGCCGGTTGACCGAAAGATAGAGTATGTCGAACCGGATGTGGTCCGATGGCCGCAGGCAGAAGGCGCAGCCCCAGAAGACGATCCACAGCCACAGGGTCAGGCATGCCTCAATGGTCCAGCCGAGCGACAGGTTCAGGATATAGCGGCTGACGATCTGGACGAGGAACAGGATGAACATGGCGGCGAGCATCGCCGCCGCCACGCCATCAGCCCCTTGCCGCAGCCTTTCCAGGAGGCGCTGCATGGGATTTAAGCCTTACTTGCCGGCGGCGTTGATGGCATCGACGATGCCTTCGGGCCATGCCTTGGCATAGTCGGACTTCAGGTAGGCCGCCTGCACATGCGTGCGGAAGGCGTTGATGTCGGGTTCATAGACCTTCAGGCCCTTTTCCTTCATGAAGGCCACCAGTTCGTCCTCAAGCTTCAACTGCTTGGTGCGCGCAGCTTCTGCTGCGGCATCGGCGGCCTTCTGGGTGGCGGCCTGCTGCTCCGGCGTCATGGCGTCCCAGACCTTCTTGGACAGCGCCAGGTAATTCAGGTCGACGAGATGCGAGGTCAGCACGATCTGCTTGGTCACTTCGTAGAACTTGCTGTCGCGCACGGTCGGAAGCGGGTTGTCCTGGCCGTCGATCGCGCCACTCTGCAGGGCGGTATAGATTTCGCCGAAGGCCACCGGCACGGCGCTGGCGCCCAACGCATTGCCGAGGAACTGCCAGGCATCGGTGCCGGGCATGCGCAGCTTCACGCCGGCGAGATCGGCGGGCGTCTTCACTTCCTGCTCGGTGCGCAGGTTCACGTGGCGACGGCCGAGATACATGACCGTCAGCAGCTTGACGCCCATTTCGGACTCGATCTTGTCCTTGAAGGGCTGCATCAGCGGCGAATTGAACACGGCCACCTGATGGGCTGCGTCACGATGCAGGTAGCCGGCGGTGAAGACCGAGAATTCCGGGAAGAAGGTCGCGACTTCCTGGGCCGAGGTGATGGCCATTTCCAGGTTGCCGCGCGAAATGGCTTCCAGTTCCGTCGCCTGCTTGAACAGCGTGCCGTTGTAATGCGGCTCATACGAGGCAAAATCGGCAACGCCGGGGCCAAAGACTTCCTTCAGCGCCACGGTGCGCTGGTCCGTTTCGGTGGCGACGGTGGACATGCGCAGACGGATCTTGTCCTGCGCCTGGGCAAAGCCTGCGGTGAGCAGCGTGGCGGCGGCCGTTGCGGCCAGCAGCGTGCGGCGGGTAATGGTCGATGACATGGTTTCTCCTCCTGGTCCTTGGCAGACGTGCTCCCTCCCGGAGCCGTTGACGGACACTGGCAGGAAATACACCATGTGTCTACCGTCCACCTTATGGATCGCAAATAATCGACAGTTTTTGTCTATCTGCGGATGCGGTGGATAATCGATTTTTTCTTTGCATCGGCGCCGGCCTCGGCTATCTTCGCTCTGAAGGCCGTTCGGGAGGATGATGCGGTCGCCCATTCATCAACTGTCGTCCGCCGGTGCAAACCGGTGTTACAAGCCTATCTTGCCGCCGCTAAGGACCCGGTCGTCCCGGCGGCATCGCACACCTTCGACCGATAGAGGCATCATGAAAAAGATCCACATCCTGAACGGCCCGAACCTCAATCTGCTTGGCCAGCGCCAGCCGGAAATCTACGGCCGCGAGACGCTGGCCGATGTCGCCGCCGATTGCGCCAAGCTTGGCGAAACGCTGGGCCTGTCGGTCGAGCTGTTCCAGTCCAACCACGAGGGCGTGATTGTCGAGCAGATCCACACCGCCCGCACCGAGGCCGCCGGCATCATCATCAATCCCGGCGCCTATTCCCACACGTCAGTTGCCATCCTCGATGCGCTCAACGCCTTCGACGGACCCGTGATCGAGGTGCATATCTCCAACATCCACAAGCGCGAGGAATTCCGCCACCATTCCTTCGTCTCCGCCCGCGCGGAAGGCGTGATCGCCGGCCTCGGCACAGAGGGCTATCAGGCGGCCGTGCGGCGGCTTGCGACGCTCCTCAACAAGTAAGGCGATGCTGTGGAGGAGACGCGCATCGCGGTGGTCGGCGCGGGCCTGATCGGCCTGCGCCACATGGAGGCGCTGGGGCAGGCAAGGGGAGCAAGGCTTGCCGCCGTCATCGATCCGGCACCGGCAGCGAAGGACAGGGCACAGTCGCTCGGCCTGCCCTGGTTCGCCAGCGTGGCGGACATGCCGCCTGACACTGTCGATGGCGTGATCCTGGCGACGCCCAACCAGATCCATGTGGAAGGCGGGCTTGCCTGCGTGGCGCAGGGCCTGCCCGTCCTGGTGGAAAAGCCGTTTGCGACCAGCGTCGAGGAAGCGATGGTGCTGCTGCAGGCGGCGGAGGCGGCCGGCGTGCCGCTGCTGACCGGCCATCACCGCCGCTACAACCCGCTGATCGCGGCGGCGAAATCGCTTGTCACGGAGGGCCGGATCGGCCGGCCCGTCTCCGTCAACGGCATGTTCTGGCTGGCAAAGCCGGACGACTATTTCGACGTGGCCTGGCGCCGGCAGCCGGGCGCCGGCCCCGTCCTCGTCAACCTTATCCACGATATCGACCTCATGCGCCATCTGGTTGGCGAGGTCGCCGCGGTGCAGGCAGTGGAAAGCCGGGCCGTCCGCGGCAATGCGGTCGAGGATGCCTGTGTCATCATTCTCGAATTCGAAAACGGTGCGCTCGGAACGATGAATGTCGCCGATTGCATTCCCGCCCCCTGGAGCTGGGAGCTGACCTCGGGCGAAAACCCGGCCTATCCCCAGACGGACCAGGCCTGCTACGTGATCGGCGGCACGGAAGGCGCGTTGGAACTGCCGCGCGTGCGGCTCTGGCGGCATGAGGGCAAGCGCAGCTGGTGGGAGCCGCTATCGGCCACGACAGCGCCGCGCCCATCAGGCGATCCGCTGGTGCTGCAGGCAGAACATTTCGCCCGCGTCATCCAGGCGCAAGAGCCGCCGCTCGTATCAGGGCGCGAGGGAACGCGAACATTGCAGGTGATCGAGGCGGTGAAGGCCTCCGCTCGAGACCGCCAGCGCATCACCATCGAGACACTCTAGCAGGAGACGGCATGGACCTGATCAGGAACCCCTTCAAGGCGGCAATCGCTGCCGGACAGCAGCAGATTGGCATCTGGTGCACCATCCCCGGCTCCGGCCATGCCGAAGCACTCGCAGGCTGCGGCTTCGACTGGATGCTGATCGACACCGAGCACACCGCCGTGGAGATGACTACGGTGCAGGCCATGCTGCAGGCGGCAGCCCCCTATCTCACCCATGCGGCCGTGCGGCCCGGCTGGAACGATGCGGTCGAGATCAAACGCCTGCTCGACATCGGCGCCCAGACCCTGCTCATTCCCTACGTGCAAAATGCCGAGGAGGCGGCGCGCGCCGTCTCAGCCGTGCGCTACGCACCCCAGGGCATGCGCGGCCTGGCCGGCATTACCAGGGCGACGCGCTACGGCTTGATCGAGAACTATGCGACGCGGGCGAGCGAGGAAATCTGCCTGTTGCTGCAGGTCGAAACCGCCGAGGCGCTGGGCAATATCGAAGCGATTGCCGCCGTCGATGGCGTGGACGGCATCTTCATCGGCCCTGCCGACCTTGCCGCCATCATGGGTTTCCCCGGCAATCCCGGCCATCCCGAGGTCAAGGCCGCAATCCTCCAGGCCATCAGGCGCATTGTCGCGGCCGGCAAGCCAGCGGGCATCCTCTCGCTCGACCAGGAGTTCCTGAAGGAGGCCGTGGCAGCCGGCACCACCTTCACCGCTGTCGATGTCGATAGCGCCATCCTGCTGCGCGGCGCCCGCGCGCTGGCGAAATCATGGAAAGCATGACGAAAGAGCCTGCTCGGCCAGTCGCGGGACGGCGCCTCCAATGATCGAGGTGCTGTCCGTCACCCTGCCGATCTACCTGATCATCGCGACCGGGTTTCTGGCGACGCGGACCGGCTATGTCGAGGCCGGCGAGATAAGGTCGCTGGGACGCGTCGTCATGCGGGTCTGCATGCCCGCCACCATTTTCGTCAACATCGCGCGCAACCCGATCACCGAAATCCTGCGCTGGGATTTCGTGTTGGGCTATCTCGCCGGATCCCTCATCGTCTTTGCCATCGGCCTCGCCTTTTCGCTGAAGGTGCTGAAGCGGCCGCGCCAGACCGCCGTGCTGGAAGCGATGGGCATGTGCTGTTCCAACAGTGCCTTCATGGGCTTTCCGGTGGCGGCCCTCGTGGTCGGGGATGCCGCGCTGCAGGCCTTCACCATGGCGATGCTGGTCGAAAACATCGTGATGATGCCGCTTGCCGTCACCATTGCCGATAGTGCCGCCGGCAAGGGCTTGAGCCTGGCCGCCCTGCGCCAGACGCTGATGGGCATGGCGCGCAATCCGCTGCTGCTCTCGGTGCTGGCGGCCGTCGCCTTCTCGCTGTCGGGCCTTGCCTTGCCAACCGCGCTGGAGCGCACGCTGTCGATGCTGGCGCCGGTATCGGCACCCGTGGCGCTGCTTGCGGTGGGTGGGGCCGTCGCCGCGCTGACGATCTCGCCGCCGCGCGGGTCGATCGGCTGGATCGTCGGCGGCAAGCTCATCGCCCATCCGCTGAGCGTACTCGCATGCCTTGTATCGGTCGGCACGCTGCCTCAGGACCTGCTGATCAGCGGCGTGCTGATCGCATCGGTGCCGATGATGAGCATCTATGCCCTGTTTGGCCTGCGCTGGGGCGAGGAAAGCCTTGCAGCTTCCGCGCTTATTCTCACGACGGCACTCTCGTTCTTCACCGTTTCCGCTATCCTGTTCCTGATCGGCTTTTCCTGATTCGTCGGGAACAATCCGTGAGCGTTACAGTTGTGCGTCATAGCGACCAAAGGGCAAGGAGAGCGCCATGGACAGAGAACTGGATGAGCGAATTCGCGAACGGGCCTATGCGATCTGGGAACAGGAAGGCCGCCCCGAAGGAAACGATTTCCACCACTGGCTGAGAGCTGTGGAGGAAGTCCGCGCCGAGACCGGCGACATCATGGCTGCGGAGGCCGGCAATGTGAATGCCGGCCAGACGATGGCCGAGACCACACCGAAGCAGAGCGACCCCGCCGCACCCGTCGTGCCGGACAGCCTGCACGCCGCACCCCTGGCTGGGGCCTCGGCTGCTCCCGCCGCCCAGGGCAGCAGCGTCCGCGCCACGGACAAGCGGCGCAAGCTGGCTTAAACACACGAACGTTCGCCGAGAAAGACAGAAGGAGAGGCCCGGGCAGGCCTCTCCTTTTTTCATTGCCGATATCTGGACAGACGTCCTCAGGCGGCGCGGCGGTGGGTGGTCTCGTGGCGGCCGGCCAGCCGGAAGTTCTGCAGCAGTGCCTTCAACTGGTTGCTTTCCAGCGTCAGCGTCTGGCTGGCGGCGGAGGTCTCTTCCACCATGGCCGCGTTCTGCTGGGTCATCTGGTCCATGGTGTTGACGGCGGTGTTGACTTCGGCCAGGCCCACGGCCTGCTCCTTGGCAGCGGTCGCAATCGAGTTCACCTGATCGTTGACCTTGTTGACCAGGGCCTCGATTTCCGTCAGCGCATCACCCGTGGAGCGCACCAGCGCCACGCCGGTTTCCACCTCATGGGCAGAATTGCTGATCAGGCTCTTGATTTCCTTGGCCGCATTGGCAGAGCGCTGCGCCAGTTCACGGACTTCCTGCGCCACGACGGCAAAGCCGCGGCCTGCCTCGCCGGCACGGGCTGCCTCGACACCGGCATTGAGCGCAAGCAGGTTGGTCTGGAAGGCGATCTCGTCGATCACGCCGATGATCTGGCCGATGCGGTTGGACGCATCCTCGATCCGGCTCATCGCCGAGACGGCATCGCGAACGATGGAGCCAGACTTGCCGGTGCTCTGCTTGGTCTCGCTGACCATGCGGCTCGCTTCAGCCGCGCGCTCGGAAGAGGAGCGAACCGTTGCGGTGATCTCGTCGAGGGCGGCTGCGGTTTCCTCCAGCGAGGCCGCCTGCTGCTCCGTGCGATGGGACAGATTGTTGGCCGCTTCGGCAATGCCGCCAGCGCTGCCATGCACGATCTCTGTGGACTGCGCGATGGACGAGATGACGTCGTTCAAGGCCTCGACCGCGCGGTTGAAGTCGGTGCGCAGCTTGGCATATTCGGCAGGGATCTCGCCAATCGTTGCCGTCAGGTCGCCATTGGCGAGACGCTCCAGCGCCGAACCAACGGTATGCATGGCATCGGCCTGCACCTTGGCAATGGCCTGGGCCTGGCGTTCGTTCTGGTCGCGGGTCTCATTGATCCGCTGCTGCTGCTCCACGTCGCGGCCGCGCAACTCCATGCGCTCCCGAACGGAATCACGCAGCACCGCAACCACCTTGGCCATCTGGCCGATCTCGTCGCCGCGGCCGGTTTCCGGCACCTCCTGCGACACGTCTTCTTCCGAGATAGCCGTCATGACCACCTGCAGACGGCCGATCGGGCCGACAACGCTGCGCACGATGGCGAAGGCAACGAGCACGATGGCGAGACCGCCGACGCCGAGAATACCGGCCGTCTCGATCGCGTTGCGGCGGAACAGGGCTGCCAAGTCGTCAGCATAGACGCCCGTGCCGACGATCCAGCCCCAGGGCTCGAAACCGGCGACGTGGGAATATTTCAGCACCGGCTCTTCAAAGCCAGGCTTCGGCCAGAGATAATCGACATAGCCCTGGCGGGTCGGGCTGTTCTGGACAGCCTTGACGAATTCCTGGAAAATGAACTTGCCCGTGGGATCGGCCATCTTCGACTGATCCGTGCCATCAAGCGCCGGCTTGATCGGATGCATGACGATATTGGCCTTCATGTCATTGATCCAGAAGTAGCCGCTATCTTCATACCGCAGCGCCCGCACCGCATCCTTGGCGCGGGTCTGGGCCTCCTCCCGGGTGATGGCACCCGAGGTCTCCAGGCCATGATAGAACTTGAACAAGGTGATCATGCTCTCGTCCATGGCACTGAGCTTGGCCTTGCGCTCGGCAACCAGCGCATTTTGACCGTGATACAAGGCATAGACCAGCGCGGCGGAGAAAATCGCCAGCGACAAGGCCACCAGCATATACAGCCTGAAGGATATTTTCATCGTCTTCATACCGCCAGAACCCCCTAAAATTGACTGATATCAGGAAAGTCTGATTGAAATAGATTAAATTTAGCTAAATGCGTAGTAAGTCGCCTTTCTCGGCTCAAACGCAGAGTATACGACTGATTTTCGCGTGTATAAGCAATTGCGAATTCACGAGCTATTGACGCAAGACTTGGCAAAGGCCCGCGTTGCCGAACCGGCAACGAAAACACCGAAAATCGGCACTTCTGCGCAACGCATCGATCTGGGATAACGGATAAGCCCATCCTGCCGACCCGCGGAGATCGTCCCATGGCCTATGTGATTACCGATCCGTGCATCGACGTGAAGGATGGCGATTGCACCACGGCATGCCCGGTGGACTGCATCTACGAGGGCGGACGGTCCTTCTATATCCACCCCGACGAATGCATCAATTGCGGCCTGTGCCTCTCGGTCTGTCCTGTCGATGCAATCCTGTGGGACGAGGATGTGCCGCCGGAAAAGCAGGTCTATATCACCGCAAACCGCGATTTTTTCGGCGCCGAGGTCACCGGCTGGGGCGCACCCGGCGGCTGGGAAAAAGGCCGCGCCAGCCCGCTCGACCATCCCGTCATCGCAGCCTTTCCGCCCCGCGACAGGGTCGAACAGCGTTGTGACGCAGTCCGGTAGGCGCGAACGAGATCGCGCGCCCTGATTTTCTAGTATTTCCAAAATATAGATTCGGAAATATTGTTAGACGGGAATAATTTTTACATTCCGACGCTTTAATACGTTCCGGCCTTATTTACTGGTGTTTTCCACCCATCGGCCGTGTCTTTGCAAAGCCACGGCCCGTGGGCCGTTTCGCACCTCACCCTTTGCGCGGGATAAAACTTGTCTATATGAGGAAGGCATTGCCGCGACGAACCCGTCGCTGGCCGTCCCTGGACCAAGACCGATGCGCATCCTGCTCCTCCTCATTGCCTGGCTTGCCGTCGGGCTTGGCATCATCGGCATCTTCCTGCCGGTGCTGCCCACCACGCCCTTCATGATCCTGGCGGCGGCACTGTTTGCCCGCACATCGCCGCGCTTCGAACAATGGCTGATCGACCATCCCCGGTACGGAAAGCCGCTGACGGATTGGCGGCGGGAGGGGGCGATTGCGCGCAAGGCGAAGATCGCCTCGATTTCGTTGATGACGGCGAGCTATGGCATCGTCTGGTTCGCCGGTCCTCAAAGCCTGGCGCTCCGGATCGCCATCGGCATCATCCTGCTGTGCTGCGCCGTCTTCGTGCTGACGCGGTCGGAACCGGCGCCCGGCGGCACCCCGCCGACCGAAAAATAGATCAGATTTTACGGAACCATCCTCCCCGCGCCCCGTTATCTGCGGCCACAGGGAGATGATTATGTCGAGTAAAGAGCGCTTTTGGCACCAACCCGTCCATATCGTCATGCCGAGCGGCTTGAGCCGCAGCTTCAAGCATCCTTATGACGCACTGGATTTCCTGGAATATGAATGGCCCACACGCCGCTGCGAGGCGCGCCATCGCGCCATGATGTGGTGCGCACGGGCGCTGGAAGCCGGCCAGTTGACCGGCCTAGCGCGCCGCGCCTTCATGCGGGCGGCCCAGGCCGCCGGCATGTCCTTGCTGCCAGGCCCTGCCGAGGGCCGGGCCTAGCCTCTACTGACCAGCGTCAGGCGGCGCGTCGACCGTAGGCAGGACCTGCGGCCGCCGCCGCGGAACCCGGCTCGCGAATGGCCGAGCGCCGGTTGAGCTTGAACCGGTTGACGAGCGCCTCCAGCCGCGAGGCCCCCTCCGCCAATCCCTCGCTGATCTTCGTGGTGTTGTTGACCATCGCGGCATTCTGCTGGGTCATCTTGTCCAGTTCGCCGATCGATGCATTGATCTCTCCGAGATTGGTGGATTGCTCGTTGGCCGATGTCGCGATCGCCTCGATGTTCAGGTTGATGGAGTCCACGAACTCCTCGATCCGCCGCAGCGCTTCACCGGTGTCACTCACCAGCCGCACGCCTTCTTCCACCTCGCGGGTGGAATTGGCAATCAGGCCGGCGATTTCGCGCGCGGCCTGGGCGGAGCGTTGCGCCAGTTCCCGCACCTCCTGCGCCACCACGGCAAAGCCCTTGCCCGCCTCGCCGGCGCGCGCGGCCTCGACCCCGGCATTGAGGGCGAGAAGGTTGGTCTGGAACGCGATCTGGTCGATCACATCGATGATCTTGCCGATTTCAGCCGAGGCATTCTCGATCCGCCCGATCGCGGCGACCGTCTCGTCAACCACGCTCACCGACTGGGAGGCGGCCTTGCGCGCATCCTGCACCAAGGCACGGGTCTCCCGCGTGCGGAGGCTCGAATCCTTCACGGTCGCGGTGATCTGCGCCAGGGCTGCCGAGGTCTGCTCCAGCGCCGTGGCCTGCTGCTCGGTGCGCTGGGCTAGATTTCCGGCGGCGTCGCGGATCGATTGCCCCTCGCTGGAAAGCTCTGTCGTCTCCGTCAACACTTCCGCGAGCGTCTCCTGGAACCGGCCGATGGAGGTGTTGAAATTGTGCCGCAGATGCTCGAATTCCGGCGTGAACGGCTTGTCGAGCGTCATGCGGATATTGCAATCGGCAAGGCGCTCCAGGCCGGCCGCCAATTCCTCGACCGCGCGCACGCGGCCGGAAACGTCTATGGCAAACTTCACCACCTTCAGCACCTTGCCGTCGTCATCCAGGATCGGATTGTACGAGGCCTCGATGAACACCTTGCTGCCATCCTTGGCCAGGCGGGTGAACTGGCTGCTGGCCGGCTTGCCGGCAGCGAGACCTTCCCAGAACTGCCGATAGGCGGGAGAGCGCGCATAATCAGGCTCGCAGAACATCGAGTGGTGGCGCCCGGTGAGTTCGCCGAGGTCGTAGCCCATGACGGAGAGAAAATTCTTGTTGGCGGTCAGGATCTTGCCATCGGGGGTAAACTCGATGATGGCCTGCGCCCGCGACAGCGCTTCCAGCTTGCCCTTGCTGTCAAGGCTTTCCAACTTCGACGCAGTGATATCAGTCGCGAACTTGATGACCTTCACCGCCTTGCCGCCCTTCATGATCGGGTTGTAGGATGCCTGGATCCAGACCTCGCGACCGCCCTTGGCCACGCGCTTGTATTGCGCCTGCTCGAACTTGCCGCTGCCGAGCCGCGACCAGAAGTCGCGATAGGCGGATGAGGTCGCGTAATCCTTTTCCACGAACATGCTGTGGTGGCGGCCGACGATCTCTTCCGGCTTGTAGCCCATCGCATCGCAGAAGTTCTTATTGGCGGCGAGGATCTTGCCGGAGAGATCGAATTCGATCACCGCCTGAGAGCGGTGGATCGCCTCCAGAATGGCCGATGCGTTGGAGCTGAAGGGGGAAAGAAGGGACATGCGACTAGGCTCCGGAACCTTTATGTGAGTGTCAACTTATATACACACTATTATTAATAAACTTATTAACTTAGCGCCTTAACCACACACATTAGGAAGCATGCGGAGATCACCGCATGCCGGCTCGGTTCCGATAATCGGTGTCAGCCGAACACAACCCCTTGCCATATCCGTGAGCGTACCGCCGGGCCAAAATCCGCCATTGTGCCGCAGGCTCTGAGATGCCACTATTTCGCACCGCGACATCGGCCAAAGTGCCGCAACAAGCCTCCCGCAAAACAGGGGAAAGAAATGATCACCGACATGCCTGCGTCATTGCCCCGCGCGATCCGCCGCCTTGCCTTTGCCATGACTGCCACGGCCCTGGCTGGCCTGTCGCTTGGCGGCACCTCTCTTGCCGCGGACAAGGAATTGACGCTCGGCATGGGCATCGAGCCTGCCGGCCTTGACCCGACGGTGGCCGCTCCCGTCGCCATCGGCCAGGTCACCTGGCAGAACATTTTCGAGGGGCTGGTGACCGTGGACCGCGACGGCAAGATCCAGCCGCAGCTTGCCCGCAGCTGGCAGATTGCGCCTGATGGCCTGACCTATACCTTCAAGCTCGCCGAAGGAGTGAAATTCCACGATGGCGAGGTCTTCGATGCCTCGGTCGCCAAGGCCTCGCTGGAGCGCGCGCGCGGCGCAGACAGCGTCAATCCGCAAAAGCGCTTCTTCGCCGCCATCGATACGATCGAAACGCCTGATGCCACGACCCTGGTGCTGAAGCTGAAGGAGCCGGCTGGAAGCCTGCTCTACTGGCTCGCCTGGCCCTCTTCTTCCATTGTTGGTACGAAAAGTGCTGCAGACGCCAAGTCCAACCCCATCGGCACCGGCCCGTTCAAATTCGTCAGCTGGGCCAAGGGCGACAAGGTGGAACTAACAGCCAATCCCGACTACTGGAACGACCAGGTCGCGGTGAAGCTGGACAAGGTGACGTTCCGTTTCATATCCGATCCGCAGGCCCAGGCGGCGGCACTGAAATCGGGCGATGTCGATGCCTTCCCGGAATTCGGCGCGCCGGAGCTGATGGAAAGCTTCAAGGACGATCCGAAGCTCACCACCGTCATCGGCAATACCGAGCTGAAGGTCGTGGCCGGCATGAACAATGCCCGCAAGCCCTTCGACGACAAGCGCGTGCGCCAGGCGCTGATGATGGCAATCGACCGCCAGACGGTGGTGGACGGTGCCTGGTCTGGCCTCGGCACACCGATCGGCAGCCACTACACGCCCAACGACCGCGGCTATCTCGATCTGACGGGGGTCCATCCCTACGATCCGGAAAAGGCCAAGGCGTTGCTGGCCGAGGCCGGCTATCCCAACGGCTTTTCCTTCACCATCAAGACGCCGCAAATGGCCTATGCCCCGCGCTCGGCGGAGGTCATGCAGGCCATGTTCGCCGAGATCGGCGTCACCATGACCATCGAGCCGACGGAGTTTCCGGCGAAATGGGTGCAGGATGTGTTCAAGGGCCGAGATTACGACATGACCATCGTCGCTCATGCCGAGCCGATGGACATCGATATCTATGCCCGCGACCCCTATTACTTCAACTACACCAACCCGGCCTTCAACGAGATCCTCGACAAGGTCGAGGCCAGCACCGACCCGGCCGAACAGGACCGGCTCTATGGCGAAGCGCAGAAGATCCTGGCCGAAGACGTGCCGGCCCTCTATCTCTTCGTCATGCCCAAGCTCGGGGTTTGGAACAAGAAGCTCAAGGGGCTGTGGGAAAACGAACCGATCCCGTCGAATGTGCTGGCAGAGGTCTATTGGGAGGAGTGAGGCGGGACGTGGGGGCGTCAACAATCAAAAACCCTCTCTGCCCTGCCGGGCATCTCCCCCACAAGGGGGGAGAAGACTCGCGGACACCGCTCGGTTCAATCGCCAGACGATTACACCTTGGCCGCAAAGATGGTTTCTTCGATTTGAAGATAGAGCGGCGGATTCCGGCTTATCTCCCTGCACATGGCGGAGATGAACCGGCGGCACCGTCCGCTTCCGTTCGCATCAGCCGACCGTTTGGGTCTGCCTCCATGGCAACCGTCATGGAAGTCGAGCGATCGGCCCCAGGTCTTCTCCCCCCTTGTGGGGGAGATGCCCGGCAGGGCAGAGAGGGTCTTTCTTCATGTAAGCGCCTTTGGCCGCGTCGAATTGACACCATCCCATGCTGACCCTCGCCGCCCGCCGCATCGGCTCGCTCATCCTCACCCTGCTGCTCGTCTCGGCGCTGATCTTCCTTGTCATGGACGTGCTGCCCGGAGATCCCGCGGCGATCATGCTGGGCACCTCGGCCAGCGCCGATACGCTGGAGGCTCTGCGCCGCGAACTGGGGCTCGACCAGCCGCTGCCCGTCCGCTACCTGCAATGGCTGGGCGGCCTCCTGACCGGCGACCTCGGGCGGTCCTATACATATGACGTGCCCGTTGCCGGGCTGATCCTGGAGCGGCTGAAGGTGACGCTGCCGCTCGCCGTCATGGCCATTATCCTGTCCGTTGCCATCGCCATCCCGCTCGGGGTCACGTCGGCAGCGCGGCGTCATTCCGCCTTGGACTATCTGGGCGGCGTGGTCTCGCAACTGTTCATCGCCGTGCCCGGCTTCTGGGTCGGCTTGCTGCTGGTGCTGGTGTTTTCGGTCTCGCTGGGCTGGATGCCGTCAGGCGGTTTCCCCGGCTGGCAGCAGGGGGTGCTGCCAGCGCTGGAGGCGTTGTTCATGCCCGCCATCGCGCTCGCCCTGCCGCAGGCGGGTGTGCTGACCCGTGTCACCCGCTCCTCCGTGCTGGAGGTGCTGAACGACGATTTCGTGCGCACCGCCCGGGCCAAGGGGCTGACCCGGCGCGCCGCCCTGTGGCGCCATGCCGTGCCCAATGCGCTGGTCCCTGTCATCACCATCATCGGGTTGCAATTCACCTTCCTGATTGCCGGCGCGGTGCTGATCGAAAACGTCTTCAACCTGCCCGGCCTCGGGCGGCTGGCGCTGCAATCCCTGGCCCAGCGCGATGTCATCGTGCTGCAGGATGTCGTTCTCTTCTTCGCCGCGCTCGTCATCATCGTCAACTTCATCGTCGATCTCGCCTATCTCTGGCTCGATCCAAGACTGCGGGGAGGGGCGCAATGACCCGTCTCCCGCGGCTCCGGCACAATTTCCTGCTGGGCGCCGCCATCATCGCCGCGCTCGTGGCCGTCGCGCTTATCTCGCTTGTCTGGACGCCCTTGCCGCCGGCAAAGATGCAGATCATCCACAAGCTGAAAGCGCCGCTGACACAAGGGCTGCTCGGCACCGACCATTTCGGCCGCGACGTCGCCTCCATGCTGATGGTCGGCGCCTGGAACTCCCTATCAACAGCGCTCTCGGCGGTGGCGCTCGGCGGGGCGCTGGGCACGCTGCTCGGTGTCACGGTCGCCGCCCGTCGCGGGCTTCTGGAAGCCGTCGTCATGCGCGCCAATGACGTGATCTTTGCCGTACCGCCGATCCTCTCGGCCATGATGCTCGGCGCGCTGATGGGCACCGGCCGGCTGACGGCAATCATCGCGATTGCGGTCTTCATGGTGCCGGTTTTTGCCCGCGTCACGGCGGGCGCGGCGCTGCAGGTCTGGTCGCGCGATTTCGTCATGGCGGCCCGGGCAGCGGGCAAGGGGCCGATGCTGATCACCACGGAGCATGTGCTGCCCAACATCGCCAACCAGATCGTGGTGCAGGCAACGATCCAACTCGGGCTGGCGATGCTGACGGAAGCGGGCCTGAGCTTCCTCGGCCTCGGCCTCGCCCCGCCCGCGCCCACCTGGGGCCGCATGCTGGCGGAGGCCCAGACCTATCTCGGCCCGGCCCCCTGGCTCGCCATCCTGCCCGGCTCGGCCATCGCGCTTTCGGTTCTGGGTTTCAACATGCTGGGCGACGGCCTGCGCGACCTCCTGGACCCGCGCGACAGGGGGCAGGGATGATTGGCGGTTTTGAATCACGTTCGCCTGGGGTTGTGGCGAAGGGATGCGGAGGCGAGTCCATGTCCCATCTCCCTTCTCCCCGTTCACGGGGAAAAGTTTCCTATAGTCTAGTGCAACGTGTTGAACCTGGGATGAGGCGCGCATGGCAAGTGTCTCACGCGGATACCCCCCTCTGCCTTGCCAGGCATCTCCCCCTCAAGGGGGGAGATCGACCCGCGGCACTGCCGCACACCATCACTCGCGTTGCGGCGTTTGATCAAAGGGCGAGCGGGCGCAGCAATCCGATCTCCCCCCTTGAGGGGGAGATGCCTGGCAAGGCAGAGGGGGGTTCACCGCACTCCGCGCCAGGCACCAGACGGCCAACCGGCGGATATCGCATCAGCCCGCTGACCTGCGAAAAGATCGGGGTTATCAATGCCTAACCCCCCGCTGCTCTCTATCCGCGATCTCACCGTCTCCATCGCAAGCGCGGGCGCGCCGCCGCTGGCGATCCTGACCGATATCGCCCTCGACCTTCAGGCCGGCGAAACCCTTGGCGTCGTCGGCGAAAGCGGATCGGGCAAGACGCTGCTGGCGCTCGCGGTCATGGGCCTGCTGCCACCTGTGGCGCGTGCGACCGGCCGCATCCAGTTCGACGCCCAGGACCTGCTGGAAACCGGGGAGCCGGACCTGTGCGCGATCCGCGGCGCCAGGATCGGCATGATTTTCCAGGAACCCATGACCGCGCTCAACCCATCCATGACGGTTGGTGACCAGATTGCCGAAGGGCTGGTGCTGCATCGCGGCCTGTCCTGGGGCGCGGCACGGCGGGAGGCGGTCTCCCTCATGGACCAGGTGCGCATTCCCGACGCCGCCCGCCGGGCGACGAGCTATCCGCACGAGCTTTCCGGCGGCCAGCGCCAGCGCGTCGGCATCGCCATGGCGATCGCGCCGAAGCCGCAGCTTCTGATCGCCGACGAGCCGACCACGGCGCTCGACGTGACGGTGCAGGCGGAGGTGCTGGATATCCTTGACGATCTGACGCGCGAGCAGGGCATGGCGCTGTTGCTGGTCAGCCACGATCTCGGCATCATCGCCCGCATGTGTGACCGCATGATCGTGCTCTATGCCGGCCGGCGGATGGAGGAGGGACCAACCCGCGAGGTGCTGACCACACCCGCAAACCCCTATACCGCCGGGCTGCTCGCCGCTGTCCCCCGCCGCCGCCGGGATCGCCTCCCCCTGCCCACCATCCCCGGCACCGTGCCCGCCTTCACCGCCTTGCCGCCAGGCTGCGTGTTTTCCGACCGATGTCCTGACCGCGAACCCGCCTGCCACGCCGCCGAACCCGGCTGGACGATCACCACCTCCGGCCGCGGCGTCCGCTGCATCCATGCGGGGGAGGGGCGGTGATGGAGATGCTCCCTGTGGCGATCGTGCCGTCCTGGTGTTGCCAGCCAATGTGGGCTTTCAGCCCTACCCCCCTCTGGTCTGCCGACCATCTCCCCCTCAAGGGGGGAGATCGGATTGCCGCACCCGCTCGCCCTTTGATCAAACGCCGAAAGGCCCGTGATGGTGTGCGGCAGTGCCGCGAGTCGATCTCCCCCCTTGAGGGGGAGATGCCCGGCAGGGCAGAGGGGGGTACCCTGGACATTCGGCTCAAGAACAAGCAGCAGAGAACGCTGAACGGCCTTAGCCGGGAGGTTGCGAAGGCCGCAGGCCGAAATCTCCCCAATAGCCTCGCGGGCCGCCACCCATGACCCCGCTCCTCGACCTCCGCGACCTCTCCCGCGATTATCTCTCCCGGCGCCTCACAGGCCCCGTGCATCGCCTGCGGGCGCTGGACCGGGTGTCGCTGACCATCCAGCCCGGGGAAATCTTTGGCCTGGTCGGCGAAAGCGGCTGCGGCAAGTCCACGCTGGCGCGGCTCGTCATAGCGCTGGACCAGCCGACGGAGGGGCAGGTGCTGTTTGATGGCGAAGACCTCTTCGCGCTTTCGCCGCGGGAGCTTGCCCGCCGGCGCCGGCATTTCCAGATGGTGTTCCAGGATCCCTATGGCTCGCTTGATCCGCGCCATCGGGTGGAGCGCATCGTGGCCGAGCCGCTGCATGTCCTGCCCAGTCGCCCCGGCCGCGCCGAGACCCGCGAGTGCGTGGTCGAGATGCTGGAAAGCGTGGGCCTGAGCGCCGACCATGCCCACCGCTACCCGCACGAATTTTCCGGCGGCCAGCGCCAGCGCATCGCGATTGCCCGGGCGCTCATTACGGCGCCGAAGCTCGTAGTGGCGGATGAGGCGGTGTCAGCGCTTGATCTTTCCGTCCAGGCGCAGGTGCTGAACCTGCTGATGGAGCTGCGCGAAACGCGCGGCGTCACCTTCCTGTTCATCACCCACAATCTCGCCGCCGTCGATGCCATCGCCGATCGGGTGGGGGTCATGTATCGCGGCCGGATCGTCGAGACCGGCCCGGCGGCGGTGGTGTTCGACAGGCCGCTGCACCCCTATACGCGCATGCTGGCTGACGCCGAACCCTCCGTCACCCGCTTCGGCCGACCGGAGCCATCAACACGACCCGCGCTGCTCGCAAACACCCCATCATCCGGCTGCGCCTTTGCCCCGCGCTGTCCGCTGGCCGTGGCCCGCTGCCTGTCCGAGGCGCCGGAACTGCGCGAGATCGAGCCATTGCGCCAGGCGGCCTGCCACCGGGCGGAGGAGATGAAATGAAACCAAAAAGCTCTGCCCGCCACCAATACATCAGGGTTCAGCCTGTGCCTTTGTGAAGGTCACCGTCATCATGTCCCGCTCGGATGTGAACAAGAGTTTTGCTCGAAAATCGGCTCGACATCCATGTTCGGACAGTGAGCCATCGTGTTTTCTCAGAACATCAGGACCGAATTTTACATTGTATCGGTTCCAGTCCAGATTCCAGATAATCGCCTCACCCGATTGATTGACCCAATAAACGTGGAAAAGCGGCTCCAAATAGCCTTTGCTCTCTTCGCCCTTTACGATCGTCTTGATTGAGACATTTTCAAATTCTGCCGATCCCCGCGGTGTATTATCACTGTTTGGAAAAATGCACACGGACGTGAAGCCGTCACGGTAGTAGGCCTGCATCTCCAATGGGGGAACTAGAGAGAGATGACTATTTTCCCAGAGATGGGCCTCGACAGGATTAGCCTCCCGATAAGCAGGTTCCGAAGAGAGACCGGCCCAAAACCAAATTGCCCCACCTATGAGTATTAACAGCACAAACTGCATTGCCTGCCGACCAATCGCTGCAATCTTTGCCAAGATAGAAAACGGCATGCGGGAAGTCTATATAGCTTCTCAACCGAACGAAAACTCGTGTTGAGGCTCGGCCGTGGGATTGATCATCGCGTCCAAATCCTGCTCCATGCGCATGCAACGCCCTGGTCCCCTTAACCCCGATTTGCTGCTATGGAAACGGCTGGAGGCGGCACGTCCCTGGGGCAGACGGGCAGGAGATGGTCGAGACCGTCTGGGCATAGGGAAGCGAGCATCATGATCACCGAGATCGAAGACTTTTTCAGCCTGGGCTGCGGCCGCTGCGAGCGGCATGCGACGCCGGACTGTTCCACCCGCCAGTGGCACCAGGGTCTGGCCGATCTGCGCGAGATCTGTCGCGCGTCGGGCCTGGAGGAAGTGGTGAAATGGGGCCATCCCTGCTATATGCATGCCGGCCGCAACATCGCGATCTTTGGCGCCTTCCGCGGCGATTTCCGGCTGACCTTCTTCAATGCGGCGCTGATGAAGGACCCTGAAGGCGTGTTGCAGCGGCAGGGGCCGAACACGCGCCATCCGGACATGATCCGGTTTGACGACAACGCCCAGCCGCTGGCCATGCGGCCTATCATCCTGGCCTATCTCCAGGAAGCCATGGGCTATGCCGCGGCCGGCATCAAGCCGCCGAAGGAGACAAGCGAGATCGAGTTGCCGGAGGAACTGGTCGAGGCGCTGGATGCCGATCCCGAACTTGCGGAGGCCTTTCACGGGCTGACCCCCGGCCGGCAGAAAAGCTATGCGATCAACCTCTTGGGCGCCAAGACCGCGGCCACCCGCATCGGCCGCATCGCCAAGTTCCGCGGCCATATCCTGGCCGGCAAGGGCGCGACAGAACGGTAGGCGCGTCCTGACGCATCAGGGCACCAGCATAAGAGGAGGAGGAACACCATGACACCGAAAAACACCATCTGCCTGTGGTTCGAGCGCGATGCGGAGGAGGCCGCGCGCTTTTATGCCTCTGTTTTTCCCGATAGCGCCGTGCATGCCGTTCATCGCGCGCCGGGCGATTATCCCTCCGGCCAGGAAGGCGATGTGCTGACGGTCGATTTCACCGTTTGCGGCATTCCCTGCATGGGGCTGAACGGCGGCCCGGCCTTTCGCCAGACGGAAGCCTTTTCCTTCCAGATCGCCACCGACGACCAGGAAGAAACCGACCGCTACTGGAACGCCATCGTCGGCAATGGCGGGCAGGAAAGCGCCTGCGGCTGGTGCAAGGACAAATGGGGCCTCTCCTGGCAGATCACCCCGCGCACGCTGACGGAGGCCATGGCCGCCGGCGGCGAAGAAGCCAAGCGCGCCTTTGCGGCCATGATGCAGATGGGCAAGATCGACGTCGCCGCCATCAATGCCGCCCGTCGGGGATAGCGTCCCGCCATCCCGTCTTGACACCGGCGGCACCGCACGCGACACGCTGTCGGCAGGGATAGCAAATCGCAAGGAGCCTGCCATGCAACCGATCTGGGCCGTGGGTCTGATGACCGGCACCGTGCTGGACGGCAATATCGACGTGGCGCTGTTGAAGACCGATGGCGAGCGCATCGAGGCGGCCGGCGCCTATACGCTCGCCCCCTATCCACGCGAAACCCGCGACCTCCTAGAGGAAACCCTGCGCCAGGCCCGCGCCTGGAATTTCGAAGGCCCGGAGCCGGCGATTTTCGCCGAGGCGGAGGAGCGGCTGACCCGCGCCCAGTCCCAGGCCGTTCGCGATCTGGTGGAATCCAGCGGCCTTACCATGGCTGAGATCGGCGTCGTCGGCTTTCATGGCCAGACGGTGCTGCACCGGGCGCCGCAGCCCGGCCGCCTCGGCGCCACGCGGCAGCTCGGCGATGGCAAGCTCATGAGCGCGCTGCTCGGCACGAAAGTCGCCTGGGATTTCCGCTCCGCCGATGTCGCGGCCGGCGGGCAGGGTGCCCCGCTCGCCGCCGCCTATCATGCGGCGCTGCTGCGCGACGTGGCGAAGGATGGCGATACCGCCGTGCTGAACCTCGGCGGTGTCGGCAATATGACCTGGTTCGATGGATCCGACACCGTTGTCGCCTTCGATACCGGCCCAGCCAATGCCCCGCTCAATGACTGGATCAAGGCCCACGGATTGGGGGAGATGGACCGCGACGGCACGCTATCGGCCGCCGGCACTGTTGATGAGGAGCGCCTCGCCCGGCTGCTGACCCATCCCTGGCTCAGCAAACCCTATCCGAAATCGCTCGACCGGTTCGATTTCACCGCGACCATGGCCGAGGGCTTGTCGGTCGCCGATGGCGCCGCCACGCTCGCCGCCTTCACCGCGTCTGCTGTCGGCAAGGCGCTCGATCTCCTGCCGCGCCGGCCGACAAAGCTCGTCGTCAGCGGCGGCGGCCGCCACAACCCCACCATCATGGCCATGCTGAAGACCCGCGCCAAGGCCGAGCCGATCCCGGCCGAAACTCTTGGCTGGCGCGGCGACGCCGTGGAAGCCGAATGCTTCGCCTTCCTCGCCGTCCGCGTGCTCCGCGGACTGCCGATCAGCTTTCCCTCGACCACGGGCGCGCCGAAGCCGATGACGGGGGGGAGGTTGGCGGGGTAGGGGGTGGTGGCGGAGTGGTGGGGAGTGTCTGGTTTGAGCCGTCATCAAAGTCATTCGGCAACCTGATTGACGGGCCCGAATGCGGTCGCGGCTCCTGCTTCGATCCGGGATGGCTCCAACACGGCGAGTCGGACCGAGTTCGGGGCGAAGCGGGTCTTCAAGGCCTCAGTTGGAGATACATTGAAGCGGACAAATACCTGTCGTTGGGACAGTGAGCTAGATCCCGAGACGCTTGCCTATGGCCTTGTAGTAGCTGTCTTCGAAGGCTCGGGAATGATTGGTTCTCAGAGTCGCAATCTGAGCGGCCGGTGCGGCAGGGTTTCGCAATGCGGATATGAGACAAAGAAATTTTGCGTGCGTTATGCCGGTTCCGCGGGACGGATTAGGAGCCTTTAGGGCGTCGAACATTGCCTTGAAGGTAGGGAGGTCCCTAGCAAGATTCATATGGAACTTAAGAGTCTCGCGCACCCCGGCGTTTAGAGTGTCCGCAAGTAGGCTTTTTAGGGAGGCCTCTTCGGGAGTGCCGAGAAACAAAGGAAAGAACGATGCTGCCAGGCGTCCCAACCGGTCATGCGGGACCCAGAGTTTGCGGGCATCTTGAAGAGTTGCAAGAAGCTGGGCCGGCGTCCCATATTTCGACTGGAGCCAAAGCCTTGAATAGAGTCCAAAATAGTTCTGCGGATCGTTGCTTGCGATGATCGTTTCAATCATTGGGTGACAGCGCCTTGTTTGGACTAATGTCTCAACAAGATAGTTCGACATCTCGACCATTGCGGCGTCGTCTACAAGAAGACCTGACTGACCAGCCCTTGCTAAAACGCGTGCGACCGACGGAGCCAGGGGGCGGCCCCTAATTAATGCGTAAACATTTTCACGGACCGCCGGTCGCCGCTTAATTAGATCTTCTAGGACTTCCGGTTTGACCACAGCATCGGTTTTTGTCGCAAGACCCAGCCACCGTTTCAGGACCTTTTCGCCGTTTCCTGCGTCGAATAATTTTTTACGAATTCCTTGCCGTATTCTGGCTTCAACAAGCGCGCGCTGCCTGTCCAACGGAAGTCCGTGTTTTAGGCGATAGTCGACTCTAGCCTGGACTGTATCCAAGCGTGCGTTTTCAAAAATCCGGAAATGCCGAATAGCCTCGGACTGCGTGAGAATGACCGTCTTTCCGCTATTCAAACGAACCTGTTTCGTCTGGAGAACAAGATCAACTGTCTTCAACGCTCGCTTGGCATCGACGATCGTGTCAACGCCAATATCGATGTCATCCATGTAACGCACAAAGTCCCGTTCGGGGTCGCTGGCTAGGTAGGAATCCAGTTCGTAGAGGAAGCAATGCGCGAGCAAGCGGGGTGCATCAAGATTGATCTGCGGCAAACCGACCTCGATGCGAGGAGTGTAGTCAGGTTGCCAAAGCAGATCGCCGAGAACGTAGATCAGCATATCGATCACACATTCCTCGACGCCACTGATTGAAGCAATCGCATTGCGGAGATGGACGTAAGAAATGCTGTCGTAGTAGTTTGCGATGTCCGTGACGACGATAAATTTGCGCGTCTTTGAGAATTCGAAGAGCTCTTTCTGGAAATTCAGCCAAGCTGCGAACGTGCCATAACCACTCGGAGGCGAAGAGAACTTGTGATCCTTCGGCTCAAAGAACGCCTTGCTCGTAGGTGCCTTGCCTTTGATCTCAGAATAAAGGGCATCAGATAAGCACTGTAAAACGATAGCATCACGGACACTCGGAATGACGAGCTGCCGGCAAAGACCTTTGCTCTTTTCTACGAGTATTCGTTGTGCTTTCTGCGGAGCGTAATCGCCTGATAAGATCAAGTGCGAGAGTTTTTGGCTCTCTACCTTTCGCGATACGTGAAAATCGAAGTTCTCAATACCATCGCAAATGAATTGATCACGCATGGAGACTTTGACTTTCTCCTTCCAAATCCTTTCGATGTTCTGTGGCGAAAAGATCGTGCGCAGCTTCTTGGCACGTATATCAAAGCGGGGAGATCTCATGATGACCGTGTGATGATTGCTTCTGCAACATCTCAGATATCACTTGAGAAGTATATATGAGCGACGATAAGACGAACACTTGCTACCGAATTTGGAGGTGTGGCCGCCGACCAATATCCGTCTAGGTCGCTTTGTTGATGGCTTTGGAGGTTAATGCCACCGGAGGCTTTGGGGCGTTTTCTCCCAGCACAATAGATGATGACATGTCCGCTATCATCAGGTTCGATCTGACGGCAGACTGTCTGCTCGCGGCCCCAATCGGCCAGCCGATCGAGGGTTCGCCAAAAAGGTACCGTTGCCATCCTTGCCTTTGACTAAAATGCCTCCTATCACCGAAATGAGGCACGTACATCAAGCGTCACTGCTCGTCAGCCAAGGCATACGAAAAAACCGAGGGAACACATCATGACCACCTACACACCCGATCCGGCCCACACCATCACCAACGCTGCATCCCTGCGCGGCCTCTATGAGCCCACCCACACGCTTGCCATCCAGAAATGCCAGGATCGGCTCGGCCCCCATGCGCAGGATTTCATTCGCCGGTCGCCGTTCCTGTGTATCGGCACGCAAAGCGCTGATGGCCGGGCGGATGTCAGCCCGCGCGGCGATCCCTCAGGTTTCGTGCGCATCCTGGATGAGCAGACGCTTGCCATTCCCGACCGGCCGGGCAATAACCGGCTGGATACGCTCGCCAATATCATCGCCAATCCCAATGTCGGCCTGCTGTTCATCATCCCCGGCTTTGACGATACGCTCAGGGTCAATGGCGAGGCGCTGCTGGTCACCGATCCCGATCTGTTGGCCACCATGGAGGTCAGCGGCCGCGTGCCGAAACTCGCCATCGTGGTGAAGGTGCGCGAGGTCTTCATGCACTGCGCCAAGGCCTTCCGCCGCTCGCATCTGTGGGATCCCGCGCATTTCCAGGATCGCCGGGAGATGCCCTCGCTGGTGAAAATCATCCTGGACGAAACCTCGGGCGCGCCCGCCGACCAGGATGCCCAGCGCAAGCTGGATGACGATCTGGAGGAGGCCTATCGCAAGTCGATGTATTAGGCGGAGAGAGCACCCCGCCTCACCTTGCACCCCGCGGTAAAATCGCTACCCTTCCGTCCAAGACCCACCGCACGCAAAGGCCCGCCCGCATGGCAAGTCTTGATATCCTGCTGGCCTTCGTCGTCACGACCTCGGTCTTTGCCTTAATTCCAGGCCCGGCCATGCTTTATGCGGCGGCGCGGACCATGGCAGGCGGGCGGCTTGCGGGGGTGATGGCGGTGGCCGGCATCCATCTCGGCGCCTATGTGCATATCCTGGCCTCCGTGGCCGGGCTTTCGGTGCTGTTCCATGCGGTGCCGCTCGCCTATACCCTGGTGAAGCTGGTTGGCGCGCTCTATCTGGTCTGGCTCGGCATCTCCATGTGGCGCGCCAGGACCGGGGAGACTGGCCATGGCCACGAAGCGCCCGTCGCTTCGCCGCGACGCGCCTTTGCCCAGAGTGTCGCGGTGGAGGTGCTGAACCCCAAGACCGCGCTGTTTTTCCTGGCCTTCCTGCCGCAATTCGTCGATAGCGCCGCAAGCCTGCCGGTATGGCTGCAATTCCTGATCCTCGGCATCGCCGTGAATGCCATCTTCACGTTGGCCGATCTCGTCTGCGTCGCCCTGGCCGGGCTGATCGTCAGCCGCGTCAGGCAGTCCGGCCGGGCCCAGCGTCTCGCCCAGCGCCTGGGTGGCACCATCCTCATCGGTCTCGGCGGCCATCTGGCGCTGCAACGCAGCTGACCGGCCACGGCTCGGATAGCCCTCACATCATTCCGCTACTTTTTTCAGCAAATGCGCAAAATTTGGAAAATCGGCCCTGCCTGTTTTTGCAGCGATCTGATAGTCAGACTGGCAACAAGCTATGTCCCGCAAAATCGTGAATCGGTTTTGCGGGATCATGCTGAGAAAACAGGCGTCTAAAGCGTGGCAGCGGCTCTCACCGGTCGCGACACGTTTTTAACGCATCACCCGCCGGGTCTGCCGATGTCTTCCCTTCCACTGCGCCTGCTGCAGCGTTTCACGCCCTCCATTGCCCGCACCAGCCTGGCAGAGCGCGCCCGCGCCTCGCTGGGGGCCCTTGTCGGCATCCTGCTCACTGGCTTTGCGAGCAAGCTGGCGCTGGGGTCAGAGGTCAACCTGCCGCTGCTGATCGCGCCCATGGGTGCCTCCGCCGTGCTGCTGTTTGCCGCCCCGTCCAGCCCGCTGGCCCAGCCCTGGTCGATCCTCGGCGGCAATCTGGTCTCCGCCTTCATCGGCGTCACCGCGGCCCTCCTCATCAAGGATCCGCTGCTCGCGGCCAGCCTCGCCATTGCGCTGTCCATTGGCGCCATGCTGATGCTGAACTGCCTGCATCCGCCCTCGGGTGCGGTGGCGCTCACTGCCGTGCTGGGCGGTTCGGCAATCCATGATGCCGGCTACTGGTTCCTGCTCTCGCCTGTTGGCCTGAACAGCGCGCTGATCCTCGGCACGGCGCTGGCCTTCAACAATATCACCGGCCGCGCCTATCCCCATCTTCCACCCAAGCCGCAGGCCAACCCGCACCACACAGCCGATCCGCCGCCCAGCGCCCGTCTCGGCGCCGCACCTGACGATATCAGGGCGGTGCTGGAAGATTACGACGAGGTGGTCAATGTCAGCCCCGAGGACCTGGATGCCCTGCTGCACCAGGCGCAGATCCGCGCGTTTAACCGCCGCTCGGGCGAGATCACCTGCGGCGAGATCATGTCGCGGGATGTCCTGACCGTCACCGAGGCGACCGGGCTTCGCGCGGCCTGGCGACAATTGCTCACCCACCGCATCAAGGCGCTGCCGGTCGTTTCGAACAGGGGCGAACTGGTCGGCATCCTCACCCAGACGGATTTCCTGCGCCATGCCATCCTCTCGGAAGACGGCCGGCTGAAGCTCGGGCTCCGCCACCGGCTGGCGGCCTCCGTCCGGCGCCGCAAGAGCCCGCTGCATGTCGGCGATATCATGACCCGGCGCGTGCAATCCGCCCTGCCGGAAACCCTGATCGCCAAGCTGGTGCCGCCCATGGCCGATCAGGGCCTGCACCACATGCCGATCGTCGATCACGACAACCGCCTGGTCGGGCTGGTCACCCAGTCCGACCTCATCGCCGCCCTGTTTGAACGGCGCTCGTTACTGGCGCTGGAGGAGGGCAGGGCGTGATATGGCTCCAGCGCGGCGGTCGGTTTATCCGGGATGGGGCTTGGATGTCGGCAGGCGTGGAACTTACGTACCTCGTGCCCCCCTACAGGCGCGGTTCAGGCCTAGGGAGGCATGACGCGACAGGACGGCGTGATCACCACAATCGGCCTTTAGGGCTCTGTCGGGTGGCGTGCGCATGCATGGGAAAAGTAGGTCGTGGCTAGGGCAAGCTTGCCCCCCGTGCTGCTCAACTGCACCGCGACGCTCAGACCGTCCATCTCTGCGAAGCGTGCATCGATATTTGATACGGGCACAGATCCAGCCATGAACGTCACGACCTGAAGATTTGGCTCGCCTCGTTCCCTCCGGATGAGAGAGACAATCTGCGCAAATTCATCCAGATCACCTGGTGAACTCTGAGTTACCCTCGCCAAGGTATCATTGCACACATGAATGCTTATATTCTGGTCATCTACAAGCCATTGGCCTGGTAATTCCGGTGAAATAGCCAAGAGTTGCCAGCCACGGGAGGCCGCATGTCGCTTGGCGTCCTCAAGGGAACTGCCGAGCCGAAAGCCACCGGGGAAACTGCTCTGTTCTGCCGCTGCCGGACCTACGGCACACAGCAGCATCACCGATACGATGGTCTTAGCTACTATTGGTCGCAAACAAATGTAACGGTGCATCATGCCGCGACCATAATCACGTTAAACGTGCAATTCAATGACGGCGATCGGTGCATTGCGACCACGCCAAAGCCGGAACCGCCACTTTGCAAAACCTGACGAAAAAGGGGCACATGTGGGCTGGTCGGCCTGATCACCCAATCCGACCTCATCGCTGCCCTGTTTGAACGGCGCTCGTCACTGGCGCTGGAGGAGGGCAGGGCGTGATACGGCGCTGGCGCGCCGCTCGGTCTATCCGGGGCAAAACGGCAGTCAGTATGCTTGGTCGACTGCCGTTATCTCGATCACCTCAGCGGTTGTAGACCGCGACAATGCGGGCAGTCTGGATCGTATTCGCGCCGATCATGAACCCGGCCAGTGCATTGCTAGGATTCTTCGGCAGTTCCAGACGCTCGGTTGCCAGTGCGTGCACCGTGAACACATAGCGGTGAACTTCTCCTGGAGGCGGGCAAGCGCCCCCGAACCCGGTCACGCCGTAATCATTGGCAATTTCGACGGTGCCTGCCGGCATCTTGTTACTGCCGCTCGCACCGAGTTCAAGGGCGTTGACGGATGCCGGAATATTGACGGCGTTCCAGTGCCACCATCCCGAGCCGGTCGGGGCATCCGGATCATAGGCCGTGATGGCGAAGCTCTTCGTGCCTTCGGGCACGCCGGACCAGGACAGTTGCGGCGAGAGGTTGCCGCCGTCGCATCCAAAACCCTTAAATAGGAAGAGGGCGCCAAGTTGCACACCTTCGGCAATCGAGGTGCTGGACAGTTTGAAGTCCTGCGCGCTTGCTGCAGAGCCCACCAGAGCTGCCAGTACCGATACAATGAGAGAAGCCGTCTTTCGCATGATGGAGTGTCCTTTCCAGACGATTGATCATGCTGCATCTGATAGCGTGCGGGCCTCGGACATGCTTCCGGCGCGCGATCAGATACTATCGAAAAACGATCATTCCTCGGCCGTTCTGATCATTCTTGGCGTTATTCCGAACCTTTTTCGAAAGGAATCGGAAAAATGCGACGGCGTTCTAAAGCCGCATTCCAGCGCGATATGCGAAATGGGGACGTCGGTCGTTTGCAGAAGCGTAAGGCCTCTCTCGAGGCGGGTATTGAACAGGATTTGCGCGAAACCGGGTCCTGATCTCGCGAGCCACCGACGAAAGCTTGCTTCGCTCATGGCAAAGTGCCTGGCGACGTCACTCACCCGCCACGGATGGCCAAGGTCTGTTTCGATCAGACGCCGCACCTTGCCCCATGCCTGCTCCTCACCATGCCTTGGAAGCTGCACTCCGTTCTGCCGAAGCCAGATCAGGGGTTCGAGAAGTCGATGCTGCCTGATTGCAGGCGGCAGGTCATGCCTGTCGAGTGTTTCCTTTATGAGATTGAGAACGTCGAAGGGCCGGTGAGGCTCTGCGCGCAAAACCTGAATGCCCGGTGAGACATGTCTTTGCGGATGCTCGGCAAAAACCATGTCGACCAGATCCTGGGTAAAATACACGCCAGCTGCCCGGTAATTGGCATTCAGGATACGGCGATTTTCCAAAGTGACCACAGAGCCGGCAGGGAAGATCATCACGTCTCCCGCCTCGCCAATCACCTCCCCACGTGTGGGGCAGATCACGCGCTTCGATCCAGTCTGGATAAAGATCAGAAAAGGCAGCGTGATATACAGGTCCGTGAACGTCGCTGTTGTCGCCTGGCTAACAGAGAGAATGAAAACCCCGGAGCCCGCATCTTCGCTCTTTGCGACCTGATCCTCATTTTGGTGTTTCACTCAACTCGACCCTTGAAATCTATCCGCACTCGGTAGGCGGCAATGTAAAACATGTCGCGAATTTCCAGTTAAAGCGAGACTTGTTAGCCTGATTCTTGCGACATCGCCGGACGGGACGCGATGGCAGCGCCAATGTCAGGTATCGCGCATCCCGACCACGCCGCCTTTTTCACAACGGAACCAACTTCAACAAAGATCGGTCTTTGGCGGGACCGCTCAAGCCGAAAATTCCCTGGTCTTCAAGTGATAGAGCAGCCCCTGGTGCTTGGACTATCATGTTGCCCCGCCTGGACCCGACCCCGCCACAGCAGGCACCCCGCTGCTTTGCAAAACCTGACGAATCGGGCGACAAGCGGTGGGGGCGCTTGGAGGGATGGACATGATCGACTTTCGACCGCTTTATTCGACGGCGCAGCTTGCAGCGGTCGAAGAGTTCATAACAGCGCATTATCCCGTGGCGGCGCCCGTCTCCTGCATGCTGTTGCAACGCGGCCTCAACGATACCTATCTGGTGAAGACGGCTGATGGTGCGCGCTATGTGTTTCGGCTGTCGCATCATCGTGTGCGCGGGCCGGCGGATGTGAAGGGCGAGACGAATTTCATCAGCCATCTCGCGGCATCCGGCGTGCCTGTGGCTGCCCCCGTTGCCACCCGCGATGGCGCGCTCTTCGTGTCAGGTCAGGCGGCAGAGGGGATGAGGGAAGGGGTGCTGTTCCAGCATCTCGACGGTCGCGACCCGCAGCCAGCCGTCGCGGCGGATGCCCGGGCCACGGGCCGAACGCTCGCCCTGCTGCACAATGCGGCCGAGACCTACAAGGGCGAAGGGGCGGTCTACCGGCTCGATCTCGACCACCTGCTTCACCGCCCGCTCGCCCGCATCCGCGACAGCGGCATCGTGGAGGGGCAGCCGATGCTCGATCTGGAAGCGATCGCGGACCGCACCGCGACCACCATCGAGGCTATGTCCGGCCTCACTTGGACCTATTGCCATGGCGATACCCACGGCTTCAACTCCAGAATCAACGCATCGGGCGAGGCGGTGTTCTTCGATTTTGATGACAGCGGCCCGGGCTATCTCGCCTATGATCTCGCGGTGTTCCTCTGGGCCAAGGTCTCCTTCGGCCGCGCCTTCACCGCAGCCTGGCAGGCGTTCGTGGATGGCTATCGCGCGTATCGCCCGATTTCGGATGCCGACTTCCAGGCGGTCTTACCCTTCGTCATCGTCCGCCATGTCTGGCTGATGGGCGATTATGCAAGCCGGGCGCCGGAATGGGGGGTAAATTCCATGGGATGGCTTGCGGGCCAGACGGAGTTTCTGGCTGCCTGGGAAACCGAGCAGATGGGCAACCGCCTGTTCTGACGAGGATTTTCCGCTATCCGGCGCAAGGTTTGGCGGGGAATCGGAATAGCCTTGCATGGCCCTATTGTAGGAGGACTAAAAATCAGCATGTTGCGAAAGCTTAAGTGCTCGATTTTTCAGGTGAGGGGATGATCCGCAAGCGTCATTGCCTGCTCATACCCCCCTCTGGGCTGCCGCCCATCTCCCCCTCAAGGGGGGAGATCGGACCGTGGCTACCGCTCGCCCTCTTACAACCCGTCAAACACCGCCGACATGAGTACGGTATGCGATGAGGCGAGCTGGAGTATCTGCCGCATGTTCACTTGGAGGCGAGCGTCTGCGGCAATGCGATCTCCCCCCTTGAGGGGGAGATGGGCGGCAGCCCAGAGGGGGGGTTGCCAAGGCAAAACCCTTGGCTGCTTGTTGCCACCTCCGCCTCCCCCCTCCCCTGTGGGAGAGGCTTCGGAGCGGTGGCCAAAGGCCAGAAATCGATCCAGTGAATCGATTTCAGCGAACGGAAGCCTGAGCGCGTCGTCGCGCAAGGGCAATCGAGGGATTAGCGCAGCTAAACCTCAGATTTTGTTGGTGAGGGGATCAACCCGGGCATCCAAACTCACCCCAGCCCGGCCTCATCGTCACTATCCTCGCCATCCGTCTCATCGTCATCCACCACCATGGCATCCTCGTCCTCATCGCCGGCCATGGGTGGCTCGGCGAGCGTATCGGCCGGTGCGCTGTGGCGGCTCAAGAGCCCGGCATCCTCGAGCATTTCGAGGTCGGGCAGGTCGCGCAGCGTGTCGAAGCCGAAGGCAGAGAGGAAAGCTGATGTGGTCACATAGGTATAGGGCGCGCCCGGGGTCGGGCTGCGCGGGCCTGATGCAATGAAGCCGGCCTGCCGCAGCGAGGCGATGGCATCGCGGCCCACCTCCTTGCCGAACACCCGCGACAGTTCGGCCCGCGTCACCGGCTGGAAATAGCCGATCGCCATCAGCAGCATGGCCTCGTTGTGGGAGATCGAGGGTGCCCCGCCGCCGCTCACCGCAGCACCGGCCACCCGGATCGCCCCGGCATAACCCGGCCGCGTCCGGTGCTGCCAGCCGCCGGCGACCTTGACGATGTCATAGGGCCGGCCCGTGAGTTCGGCCCTGATATCGTCGATCAGGAAGTCGATATTGGCCTGGCGCCCTACAACGCGAGCCAGCATGTCGCGGTTCACCGGCTCGGCAGAGGCGAAGATCACCGCCTCGACACGGTTCATCCATTCGCGCCAGCGCGCCTCCGGCGGCAGGTCGCTGAGTTCCGTATCGACGATGGTGATCTCACGGGTCCGGCGCGCCATGGCCTACAATCCATAGAGCCGAAAGGTGCTGCGGCCGGAAAGCTCGCGCACCGCGCCAAGCTCGCTCAGCCGCTCGAACAGCCGCCGCGTCGCCCAGCGCGTGAGCTTGGGCGTGGTCAGCGTGCCGGAAACCGCATCCTCCTCCAAAAGCAGGCGCAGGACATCGCCCGCGCCCTTGGCCCTGAGGAGCGGGGTCACGGTCTTGAGCTTTTCCGCCCGGCGGGAGACATCCGCCGCCTGCCGGCAGGCTTCCGCCGCGCCAAGCGACATGGCCGTGAGCACGGCGCGCTCGAAAGCCGGCTCCCCCGGCCGGACCCGGCCACGGCCGCCAATGCTGCGAAAGGCCGGACCGTGGCGCTCGGCCATCAAGAGCGGCACAGCCACCGGCCAGCGCAGCACCTGCGCCAGCGCCATGTCGGCACACCACCAGCCCAGGAGTTCGGCATCCGGCCGTTCGGCATGGAGCCGCGTGAGCAAGGCGGTTGCCACGAAGGGCGCGGGACGCCCCGCCTGCACCAGGTCATCCAGCCATCCCGGCAGCGATGCCAGCGCCTCGCTCCAGCGGATCGACAATAGCGCCGCGATCTCCTGCAAGGCCTTGGTGGACAAGGCAGGCGCCCGCGCCGGCAGCCGCTTCCACACCCCGTAGATATTGCCGGCGGGGCCGGGATCGTCCCCCGGCTTGCGCAGGCACCAGGCGTCGCGCAGCTCGGCCTCGCCCTCCTGCCGGCCGGCGAGCTTGACGGCCGACACCGCGCAGCTAAGTGCCAGCCGCTGGCGCCAGACACCCGCCCATTCGGGTTCGGCGCGCACCACCTGGTCGAGCGAATGCAGGGCGGCTCCGGCCATCAGAGCCGCATCCTCGATCCGCTCCACGGCGCCGCGCGGCTGCGCCCAGGCCGGCACGACGGGCACGATGAAGGGGGGTGGCGGAGGTGGCGCCTTGGGTCGCGCCTTGCCGCGGCCACGGCGTTTGGGTGGTTCATCAGCGGGAATCATGGCCGTCAGCTTATCCGATGGGCGCGCTTGCCGATACCGTCGCCCTTGCAAAGCGCACAGGCTTTCCAATGGCGATATGCACCTGGCAATCGCCGGGAGCAAAGCCGGCGTCACCCTGTTCGTCCCGGTTGTGGCACCCGGCTGGCGAAGCTGCTAGCTTTCCCCAAGGCAATGGGGGAGCAATGCCGGGAGGTACAGAATGAAGCTGACGCGCAGAAGCGCCGTCAAGGGCATGGCAGCGCTGGCGCTGGGATCGGGCGTGATCAGGCCGGCCCATGCGTCGAACCTGAAATGGGCCCATGTCTATGAGACCGGAGAGCCATTTCACCAGCAGGCGCTGTGGGCGGCCGAGGAAATTCGCAGGCGAACCGATGGACGGGTCAACATAACAGTGTTTCCCGCCTCGCAACTGGGCAACGAAAGCCAGTTGAACGAGGCTTTGAGCCTCGGAACCATCGACATCATCTATACGGGTGCCGCCTTTGCCGGCGTCAATTACCCGCCGATCAGCATTTCCCATGCACCGTATATGTTTCGGGATTTCGGCCACTGGCAGGCCTATCGCCAGTCGGAGGTGTTTGCCCGCAATGCGGCGGCGTATCAGGAAAATACCGGCCAGCGGCTGGTCACGCTCACCTATTATGGCGAGCGCCACCTGACGGCCAACCAGGCGATCACGCGGCCCGGGCAAATGCGCGGCCTGAAACTCCGGGTTCCGCCGGTGCCGGTTTTCCTGATGTTCAGCCAGGCCGTCGGGGCCGAGGCGACGCCGATCGCCTTTGCCGATGTCTATGATGCGCTGAAGCGCGGCCTCGTGGAGGCCCAGGAAAATCCCTTGCCAACCATCATGGCCAAGAAGTTCCATGAGGTGCAAAGCCACATCATGCTGACCGGCCACATTACCGACTCGCTGCTGACCCTGGTCGGCGGCCATGTCTGGGCGGGCTTGAGCGACGACCAGAAGACGATCATGGAAGACGTGCTGCGCACGGCGGCAAACCGCGCGACAGAGGAGATCCGCAAGGCGGAAACGGAGCTGGTCGGCGCGTTCAAGCGCCTCGGCGTCACGGTGGTGGAGGTCGATCGCCAGGCCTTCATCAATGCCGTCGTGCCGCTGCACAACAATAGCAAGGCCGGCGCGACCTGGGGCCGCGCCGATTATGATGCCCTGCAGGCGCTGTGATCCCGTGGCCGAGCCCAAGTCCCAGCCCCGGTGGCCGAAGGCGTGTTACTTTCGCCGGGGTGCATAGGCGGTTTCAGCCAGCGTCACCGCCTGGCCTGTCATGGCGGATTGCTGGGCCGCCAGCCCCATGGCGACAGCCCACCAGCCGTCGTTGAAGGCCACCTCGACATCGCCTGCACCGGCGGCTGCGCGCACGAAGCGCTGGTGCTGGTAGAAGGTCGAGCCGTTGTGATCGCCCGCTTCCAGAAGCTGCGGGTCGACCGGGATTTCCACCATGCGCGGCCCCTTCGGATCCCGCGGCGAAACGATCACCTGGGCGACTGGCGGTTCGCCCAGGTGCGGCGGCCAGAAGCGGCCGGGTCCCGGTACGAGGCATTCGATCTTGCCGTCGGGTCCAACGGCCGAGATTTCCTCCTGGTAGCGCGCACCCTCGGCAAACATGCAAAGCTCCAGCATGGCCCGCGCACCGGAGGCGAAATCGACGATCACATAGGCATTGTCCCAGATATCGGGCCGCTCGCCATCATAGCTCTCGTCCTTGTGGTTCACCGCCTGGCCACCTGAGGCCATGATCCGCACCGGGTCGGATTTCAGGATATGGCGCATCAGATCAAAAAAGTGGCAGCACTTTTCCACCAGCGTCCCACCGCTGTTGCGATTGAAGCGGTTCCAGTTGCCAACCTTGTGCAGGAAGGGAAAGCGGTGTTCGCGAATGGTCAGCATGCGAATGCCGCCCGTGGCCGCTTCCGCCTCGCTGATCATCCGCGCCACCGGCGGCATGTAGCGATATTCCATGGCCACCCAGATCGGCTGGGGATAGGCTGCCCTGAGAGCTGCCAGCCGCGGCGCATCCTCAGGCGCGGTAAACAGCGGCTTCTCGACCAGCACCGGCAGGGGGCGGATCGCTGCGATCTTTTCCAGTTGCGCCAGATGCAGGTAGTTCGGGCTTGCGATCAGCAGGCAATTGACCGCCTCGACGGCCAGGAGGTCCTCGATGCTGTCGACCATCAGGGCTCCGGGCACGGCCGCGGCTGCCGCAGCGCGCATGCCGGCATCAGGCTCGAAGATCGCCGCCACTTCGGCCTCCGGCAAGAGAGCGATATTGCGCAGATGCTCCTGTCCCATCATGCCGCAGCCAATAATGCCATAGATCGGTTTCAAGTCTTTCTTCCCCTATTTCAGCCGCGCGACATAGCGAGCGACGGTATGATCGAACCAGGTGCGGGAAACCTCCGCCCGCGCGCCATCCTGGTCCTGACTGATGCGAAGCACATGCGGCGCCGGCGCGCCGGCCGGATGGCCGAAGGCCGCCGGCGCCCAGTCGGGCACCGTGTCCAGGCCCGCCTGGTCTTCCGCCCTGGTAATCCAGAGAGACAGCTTGGTGCGGTAGTAGAGATACAGCGACTCCGAGAGGTCCTCTGGCGCGATTTGGCTGACATAGGATGCGTCCAGCCAGATCTCCTCCAGTGCCGCCGGCTTGCCCGACAGGCGCCGCAGCCGCCGGATGCGATGGGCCGCGCCAGAGGTGCCGAATTCCGGCAGGCCTTCCGGTTTGGGCAATCGCTTGACCTCGAGCACCTCCGCCGTCGGCAGGCCGCCGCCGCCGATCAGCTCCAGCCGGAACATGGAATAGAGGCTTTTGGGGTCGCTCACCGCCTTGATGTAGTTGCCAGAGCCTTGAACCCGCTCAAGAAGCCCCCTCGCCTGCAGCTCCGCCAGCGCCTTGCGCAGCGTACCGACGGCGATGCCCAATTGCTCGGCCATCTCGCGCTCCGGTGCCAGCCTTTCCCCGTCGATCAGCCGTCCGGCGGCGATGTCGCGCACCAGAAGTTCGGTGATCTGCAGGTAGATGGGAAGGCTTCCAGGGGGCTGGGTCATCGACGGGATCTGCGCAAATGCCTCTGCTGCAAAAAATTGATACACTATTGATCTACATCAAATCGGGTGCTAGGCAAGAGGAAAATTTGGCCGTCGCGGAGGAGTTTCATGACAGTCGTACCCGTCACCTCAGCTGATCTGGATGCCTCCGAGGTCTCCTGGTTCGCCGCCCTGTGCTCCGACGACTATGCCTATCTGGGTGTTCCCGACGGCGCGCTGCGCTCCAGCTTCGAGCACTGTTCGGACATCGTGAAGGCGGCCGAGGGCCATGGCTTTCGCAACATTCTCTGCCCCTCCTCCTACCAGGTCGGCCAGGACACGCTGTCCTTCGTCGCCGCCTGCGCGCCGATCACGGAGAAGATCAACTTTCTCGCCGCGATCCGTTGCGGGGAGATGCAGCCGATCATGCTGGCGCGCACCGTTGCCACCCTCGACCACATGCTCAAGGGCCGGCTGACGCTCAATGTCATCAGCTCGGATTTTCCCGGCGAAGTGGCCGATAGCGCCTTCCGCTATCGCCGCAGCCACGAGGTGGTGCAGATCCTTCGCCAGGCCTGGACCCGCGAGACGATCGACCACCAGGGAGAGGTCTACAATTTCAAGGGTGTCTCGACCGAACCCGCCCGCCCCTACCAGCAGAATGGCGGCCCGCTGCTCTATTTCGGCGGCTACTCGCCCGACGCGCTGGAACTCTGCGGCGCCCAATGCGACGTCTACCTGATGTGGCCGGAAACCAAGGAGCAGTTGGCGGAGCGCATGAAGGCGGTGCACGCCCGGGCCGAAGCCCATGGCCGCACGCTGGATTATGGTCTGCGCGTCCATATGATCGTGCGCGACACGGAAGCCGAGGCGCGGGAGTATGCCGAACACCTCGTCTCGAAGCTCGATGACGAATATGGCAAGCTGATCCGCGAGCGGGCCCATGATTCCATTTCGCTCGGCGTCGCCCACCAGGCCCGTGCCCGCGAACTGGCCGATCAGTTCGGTTTCGTCGAGCGGCATTTGTGGACCGGTATCGGCCGCGCCCGCTCCGGCTGCGGCGCCGCCATCGTCGGCTCCACCGACCAGGTGCTCTCGGAAATCGAGGCCTATCGCAAGATGGGCATCCGGGCCTTCATCTTCTCCGGCTATCCCCATCTCGACGAAGCCGACCATTTCGGTGCAAAGGTGCTGCCGCAACTGAAAACCTGCTCGCTGCCCCATGCCTATGGCCGGGTACCGAGCGAAACGCCGGCGACACCGCTTGGCACAGGAGTCCGCAGATGACCGACCGCGTCGACCTTTCCCCCGAACTCTCGCTGAGCCGCCTCGTCTATGGCATGTGGCGCATCGGTGACGACAAGGACACCTCGCCGGCCCATGTGCAGGCCAAGGTGGAAGCCTGCCTGGCACAGGGCATCACCACCATGGACCAGGCCGACATCTATGGCGGCTACACCGCCGAGGCGATCTTCGGCGGCGCGCTCAAGGCCGCACCCCATCTGCGCGACAAGCTGGAAATCGTCACAAAATGCGGCATCCTGGTTGGAGCCGGCCGCCACTCCGCCACGCGCGTGAAGCATTACGATACGACGGCTGCGCATATCAACGCCTCGGTGGAGGCCTCGCTGCGCGACATGGGCACTGACCGTATCGATCTGCTGCTGATCCACCGGCCCGACCCGCTGATGGACCCTGACGAAACCGGCCCGGCGCTCGATGCCCTGGTGGCCTCCGGCAAGGTGCGCGCCGTCGGCGTCTCCAACTTCCGGCCCTGGGACTATGCCCTGCTGCAGTCCTCCATGGAGACCACGCTGGTCACCAACCAGATCGAGATGAGCCTTGTTGCGCCCCAGGCCTTCACCAATGGCGACCTTGCGTTTCTGCAGGAGCGCATGATCCCGCCGATGGCATGGTCTCCGCTGGGCGGCGGCAAGCTGTTCGACGGCTCCCGTCCGGCGCTGATCGCCGCCCTTGAGCGCATCGGCGCCGAGCAGGGCGTGGATGCAAGCGCGGTCGCGGTCGCCTGGCTGCTGCGCCACCCTGCCCGCATCCTGCCGGTGCTCGGCACCAACAGCCTCGCCCGCATCAGCGCGATCGGCGATGCGGCAAAGGTGGTGCTGGACCGCCAGACCTGGTTCGAACTCTACACCCACGCCATAGGACACGAGGTGCCCTGATGATCACAGCCGAGACGTCCGCCTCCGGTTCAGAGCATGTCTTCGTGCCCGATGCCGACAATGCCCGCGCCCTGCGCAATGCGCTAGGCACCTTCACCACGGGAGTGACCGTGGTGACCGCGGTCGGGCCAGGCGGACCTCTCGGCATGACCGTCAACAGCTTCGCCTCGGTCTCGCTCGATCCGCCGCTGGTCTTGTGGTCGCCGGCCAAGAGCTCGGCCCGGCATGGGCCATTCACCGCGGCGGAGCATTTCGTCATCCATGTGCTGAGCGCCGACCAGGATGATATTTCCGCCTGCTTTACCCGCGGCGGACACGGCTTCGAGGCGATCGACTGGCACTACAATGTGGAAGGTGTGCCGGTCATTCCCGGCACCCTCTCCCGCTTCGAATGCCAGCGCCAGACGCTGCATGATGCGGGCGACCACACGATCATTATCGGCAGGGTTTTGCGCGCTGCACAACGCGACGGTGATCCCCTGTGCTTTTCCCGTGGGCGATTTGGGCGCTTTGCCCACATGGCGTGAAATCCAAAAAAGGTTGCGAAATCAGACGTCGCCGGCATCCAAAGTTGCGATATTTCGTAATTGCATAATGAGAAATTTAACAAACGTCACTTAAGCTCTCCGTCGCGTGAAATCATATCACCGGAGACGTGCATGACGGCACCCCAGAGAGAGTCCAGACAGGCGACAGCCCCCGTGGCCCGGTCGAAGCCTGCCTCCGTTATGGACGCGGAAAGCACGCGCATTCTGGAACTTCTCCCCGGCCTCGTCTGCTCTTTCGATACCAACCTCCGCTACGTCTATTCCAACGAAGCCTATGCGCGGATGCGCGGCCATGATCCCCACGCCATCCTTGGGCTGCACTACAGCGAGATCGTCGGCCCGACGAATGCGGTCGCCATCCGCAAGCCGCTTGAGGAAGCTCTGCTCGGCATCTCCGCCGACTTTGAATACGACATCATCACCGCCACCGGAAAACGGCGGGCGCTGGCCAATTACCGGCCCAATATCGGCCTGGATGGCAAGGTCTATGGCGTGCATGCCTTCATCACCGACCTGACGACGGTCCGGCACCGGCATTTGCTGGACATCGAGAAGGAAGCGCTGTTCGAGGATTCCTTCCGCAATGCGCCGATCGGCATTGCGATCGTTGATCCCCTGGCCAAGATTACCAGGGCCAACGAGAGTTTTGCCTCGATGCTGGGTCGCACACCTGCCGACATGGTCGGGGTCTGGCTTGGCGACATATCGCATCCCGACGATCTGGACTCCGATCGAAAGGCTTTCCTGGCTGTCCTGAATGGCCGGTCCAATGGCTACCGGCTCGACAAGCGCTACATCCATGCCGATGGCAGCGTGGTGGAGGCCGCGCTTTCGGTGTCGGCCATGCGCAATGCCGCCGGCGAGATCGTCTATTTCGTCTCCCACGCCCTGGACCTGACCGAGCAGCGCAAGGCAGCGCGAGCGCTGGAGGCATCCAACATGCAGCTGTCGCTGGCGATGGAAATCGTGCGCGGCGGCTTCTGGCAATACAACATCAGCAGCTCGGAGTTCCAGACATCCCGGCAGCTTGGCCAGTTCATCCATGGCCCTGAAGGGACGGAACTTGATATCGGCGGCTATCTCGACCGCATTCCCTCCCAGGATCGCGACCTGGCCGACATGTCGGCCCTGATCGACGGCGATGTGGAACAGGCGGTGGCGCAGTACCGGCTTGCAACGCTTGCCGGAGAACGCTGGATGCGCTGCGAGCGGCGGCTGATCCGCGACGGCGCCGGGCGCCCCATGACCATCGTCGGCGTGGTGATCGACATCACCGAAGAATACGAACAGTTGCAACGCTCCCGCGAGCAGGCCGACACCGACAGCCTGACCGGCCTCCTGAACCGGCGAGGCCTGCAGCACCGCGTGGAAAGAGCCGTGGGCCAACGGCACTGGGCTGCCCTGGTGGTTGATCTCGATGGCTTCAAGCAGGTCAATGACATCCACGGCCATGCCGCAGGCGACCATGTGCTGATCGAGACGGCCCGGCGCATGCTGGGCGTGGTGCGCGACGGGGATATCGTCGCGCGGCTGGGTGGCGACGAATTCGTCGTGGTGCTGCCAAATGGAGACCGCGCCATGCTGAACGTGGTGGCCAACAGGCTGATCGAAGCCGTCCGCCAGCCATCGCATTTTTCGGGCCATACGCTGCAGGTCAGCTGCAGCATCGGCGCGGCATCCCTGGAGGCCGGCCAAACCGACCTCGCCGCCGCCCTGAAACAGGCCGATGCGGCGCTGTACCAGGCCAAGGCCTCGGGCAAGAACACCTGGCGGGTGTAGCGCAGCGACTTATTCCCCCTATGGACGCACGGAAGTCACCCTTGGCTTGCCAAGGGCGGTTGCGGCGTGCGACTGATTGAGCGGACAGCGAGTTGGATAGTCCAGGGGCGGGTATGGATCTGGATGAGGAATATGGGCCATGCTTGCCTTTCGAGCGCAGCGCCTCGGAAGCCGAGATGAGCGTGATGCCGCGCAGCGTGCAGATACTCGATGATACGACCGCCCCCGCATTGAAGGCCTATCTGGAATCCGCGTCGGACCTGCGGGTGCCGCAGGTGTTGCATGCAACGACGCCGCTCCTGTGGCTGATCGACGTGGACGGAAAGCTGCGGTTTGCCCTGGAAGAAGTGCTGGCGCGGGATACGGGCCAGGTCAGTTACATCCTTCCCCGCAACGGGCCTCCCATGCGTGAAACCGATGTGCGGCTTGGTCATCCCGCCCTGTTGGAGCCTGTGGGCCCGGGGCAGATGAAGTCGGCCCGGATCGGCGGCGAGATATTCTACGATCCCGTGGTCACCTCGCCCAATGCATGGGTGCTTACCAATAACTCTGGTCGTTTCGGAAAGAGACCCCATCTAACGCGGAAGCACCTGGAAAACGCCAAGGCGGCATTTGCGCGCTTCGACATATATGTGCGGGCGTTTTTCATATACACTCCTCCACGAACCGGAGAGCGACCATGATAAATGTAGCGCTGATCAGGCCGTCCGACATAGAGCGCCTGATGTCACTTGAGCTGACCAAAAGCGAGAAAGCTTCGATCCTGGCCAGCATCGAGACCATGCTGCAGGAGGTTGCCGCCGATGGCGGAGCCGGTAGCGACCGCATCTACCTGAGCGCTCAGTCGCTCGATATGGCGGGCGTTTGGGACCAGATCGCCGCCGATGAACTTGCCTACGTCATCTCGGCCGCTCCCTTCGAGGCACGGAAGGTCTTTCTCGAAGGCCTGCCCCATCGCTATGCCGCCGATGTTTCTCTTGCGATCTTGACCCAGGCGCCGGAAAACGCGTGGATTAAGCCCCTGTTTGAAAAAAGGGGTCCAGACGAGACTATTGAGCGGAATGCTCGCGGCCGCGCCAGCTTGCATGTGGAGCGTGACCCCGCACGGCAGACGTCCGCGTACGTCAACCCAATGAGACGGTCCGAGCGTGAGGCCGAATAAAAACCAGCAAATCTGGCTGCGGCATTGGCATCTGGGCGTTAGCCGTCCTAGATGACGGTTCCCTGTGATGAAGCCAGAGTGAAATACAATCCATGCCCTTCCGATTCATTCACACCGCCGATCTTCATCTCGATTCGCCGCTGCGCTCGCTATCATTGCGCAATCCTGATCTGGCCGGGTTGATCGGGGATTCCACCCGCCGGGCGCTGGTTTCGATTGTGGATCTCGCCCTGGAAGAACAGATCGATGCCGTGATCATCGCTGGTGATCTCTATGACGGCGATCAGACCTCCATGAAGACGGCGCGGTTTCTGGCGGCACAGCTTGGGCGGCTGGATGCGGCCGGTATTGCGACCTATGTCATCCGCGGCAATCACGACGCCTTGTCGCGCATCACCCAGGAACTGATCCTGCCGCCATCGGTGAAGCTTTATTCCGGGCGGGCCGAGATCGTGGAAAGCAGCCGCGAGGGCCTGCGTATTGCCGTGCAGGGCATGAGCTTCGCCAAGCCCCATGCGCCGGAAAGCCTGCTGCCGAAATTCAGGCCGCCGGTGGCGGATGCCGTCAATATCGGCATTCTGCATACGAGCCTTGCCGGCGCGGTGGGCCACGACGTCTATGCCCCCTGCAGCGCGGCGGACCTGCATGCCGCAGGTTTCGACTATTGGGCGCTCGGCCATATCCACCAGCGCATGGACCATCCGGGAAGCCGCACCGTGATCATGCCCGGCATGCCCCAGGGGCGGGATATCAACGAGGCGGGGCCGAAGACCGTATCGCTCGTCACCATCAGGGACGACAGGACGATTGCTGTGGAAGAACGGCTGACGAGCCTCGCAGAATTCGCCCGCGTTCCCGTGGATCTCACGCCCGCCACCACCTGGTTCGAGGCCGTTGAGACTATAGAGGCGGCTTTGGTCGCGGCGCGTGGGACCACGGCATCGGAGCATCTGGTGAGCCGCCTTGTTCTGACCGGCACGACACCGCTTGCCTTCCGTATCCGCCGCGACCGGGACTTGCTTCTGACCGAGGCGGAGGCGCGGGCCGAGGGCATTGGCCGCACCTGGATCGAAAAGCTGGAGCTTTCCATGCAGCCGCCGGGCGAGACGGGCAGCGTGGCGAGCGCCGATCCTCTGGTCGAGCTTGGCTCGCTGATGCGCAGCGACATGGCCGCAAGTCACGGGTTGCGCGAAGATGTGAGGCGGATGGTCAAGGAATTGCGCGATGACCTGCCGGCCGAAAGCCGCGGCTTCAGCGGCGATGACGAGGCGGAGTTCGAGGCCTTTGTCGCGCAACTGCTGGCCGACGGCAGCGACGACGTGATGGCCCGGCTGAAGGCCGAAAGCGCGGAGACCCACTGATGCGTCTGCGCCGCCTGGATCTCACCCGCTACGGCAAGTTCACCGACCATGCCCTGGATTTCGGCGCGCACAGGCCCGGCTCGCCGGACCTGCACATCGTCTACGGGCTGAACGAGGCCGGCAAATCCACCTCGCTATCGGCCTATCTCGACCTGCTTTACGGCATTGAGGAACGCAGCCGCTACAACTTCCTGCATGCCTATAATGCCATGCAGATTGGCGCCTGCCTGGAGTTCGGCGGCGCGACCCATGAGCTGAAACGCCTGAAGCAGCGCAGCAACGACCTGCTGGACGGCGCGGGTCAGCCGGTGGCCGAGGCGCTGCTCAGCGCGCCGCTATCCGGCGTCGGCCGGGATGCCTATCGCACCATGTTTTCGCTCGATGACCAGACGCTTGAGGACGGCGGCGAGGCGATCCTGAAAAGCCGGGGCGATCTGGGCGAATTGCTGTTTTCCGCCAGTGCGGGCTTGGCCGGCGTCAGCGCGACGCTCGCTTTGGTGGGCGACGAGGCCGACAAGCTTTACAAGAAGCGCGCCCGCTCCACCCGCATCGCCGAGTTGAAGCAGCGGCTGACCGAGCTGAAGGCCCGGCGGGATGAAATCGACACCCAGGCGTCGGCCCATGCCGGGCTGGTTGCGGCGCTGACCCAGGCGACCCAGGCCTATGACGCCGTGATGCGCGAACGGGGCGAACTCAGGGCCCGTCATGAGACGGTGAGCGGGCAGCTGAAGGCAAGGCCTCTGGCCGACGAGTATCGCCATGTCAGGGAGGCCATTGCCGCCGCGGGCGACCTGCCGCGTCCACCGGCCGGCTGGGAGCGGCTGTTGCCCAGGCTGCGCGAGGACGAGGTGCGGCTGCAGACCCGGCTGGAACAGTTAGTTGAAGCAGACATCCGTCTCGACCGCCAGATCGAGGCGATCGGTCTCGACGAGCCGGTGCTGGCGCTGGGCGACCGCATTCTGGCGCTGTCGCCGGCCGCTTCCCGCTTTCTTGGCGCCGAGGAAGACCTGCCGAAGCGCCGGCTGGCGCTGGCCGAGCGTGATGGCGCGATTGCCGCCCTGCTTGGCGCGCTGGGCCAGCCGGGCCTTGCCGATCCGCATAGCCTGCTGCTGCCGGCCGCCACGATCGGTACGCTGCGCGATCTCATCGAATCCCGCTCCGGCATCGAGGCCCTGCTGAAAAGCGCGGAGCGGGAGCTTGCCCATGCGCGGCAGGAACATGAGCGCGGGCAGGAGACCGAGGCTGAGGACGATGACGCGGCCGATCTGCCCGGCGAGGCGGAGCTTGCCGCGCTTCAGGCAGCGCTGTCCGTCGTCAGGCGCAGCGACCACCAGACGCGGCTGCATCTGGCCCGGCGCGGCCTGCCGCAGTTGAAGGAGCGCTGCGACCAGCTGTTTGCGGCACTTGACCCCTTTGCCGGGGATGCGGCTGCGCTCCATGCGCTGCGCCTGCCCGACCAGCGACAGGTCGAGGCCTGGAGGACGGCGGCGACCGCGATCGACAAGCGCCGCGCCGAACATCGCGACCGGCTGCGCGACCTGGTCACCGAGGAGGAGACGCGCGGCGCGCGCATCGCGGCGATCCGCACCGCGGTCGGGCCGATTGGCGATGCGGAAGCGCAAGCGGCCCGCGCAGCGCGCGATGCCGCCTGGGCCGAGCACCTGGCCAAGCTGGATGCTGCGACCGCGGCGAGCTTTTCAGAGCGCATGCAGGCCGACGACCGGATTGCCGCCACTCGCCTCGCCAGCCTGCAAGATCTGGCCGAGCTTCGGCACCTGACCCGCGAAAGTGCGGCGGCACAGGCTGGCATAGCCCGGCACACAGCGCTGCAAAAGGAAGCCGAGGCTGAGCATGCCGCGCTTGCAGCCGAGATTGCCGCCGAACTGCCGGCGGCCGCGGGGCTTACCGGCATAACCAACTTGACCACGCTGCTTGGCCGGATCGAAGACTTCGCCCGCCGCCGCCAACAGGCGCTGGATGCGGCCGCCGCGCTGCGGGACGCTGAAGAGGCGATCGAAACCGCCAAGGCCGACCTGGCACGCGATCATGACACTCTCGCCACGGCGCTGGACCACGCAGGCGTCGTCGCTGACGCCCCCGATCTTGCCGCCCTGGCCTATGCGGCGGAAAACGCCATTGCCCGCCATGCCGCGGTGCTGACGGCGCGGAAGGCGGCGCAAAGGGCGCACGAGGACAGGGAACGGCAGCTGGAGCTTCGCCAGCGGAATTATGATGCGGCACGGGCCGAGGCCGAGGCCTGGCAACAGCGCTGGCAGGATGCGCTTTCCGGCACATGGCTCGCGGGCATGCAGGAACCCGGCGCTGTCAGGGAAGTGCTGGATCGGCTCGCCGAGCTTCCGGGCCTGCTGCGCGATCGCGACGAATTCCTGCGCCGCATCGGCACGATGGAGCGCGACCAGGCCGAATTCGTGGCCGCTCTCTCCGCGCTTCTGGCCGAGCTTGGCGAGACGCTGGACCCCGCGCTTTCGGCCGTTGCCGCGCGGGCGCTGACCGAGCGGCACGCCCGGGCCTTGCAACAGAAAAAGGCGCTGGCGGACAAGACAGCCGAGCGCGCGCTGCTGCAGGAAGAGCGCGCGGGTCTGGAGCGGGAAGCGGCAAGCCATGCCGAGGCCAAGGCGGAACTCACCGCCTTCTTCGGCGTCGAGACGCTCGCCGAGGTGGCAGAGGCGCTTGATGCGGCGCAAGCGCTGGCCCGCAGCGAAGCGCGGCTGCAGGAGCTTGGCGTGCGCATCCTCACGGAAGTCTCCTCGCCCTCGATCGAAGCTGCGCTCGATCTACTCGACGGCATCGATTTCGCCGAGCTTGCCCGCGAGGCGGCCGAGCTTTCGGGACGCCTTGAGGATATCGAGGACCGCCGCAACCAGCTTTTTGCCGAGAAGACCAGGGCATCCGACCGCCTGGAGGCGATCGGCGGCGATGATGCCGTGGCCCGCATCGAGGCGGAGCGACGCACGATCTTCCTGGAAATCGAGGAGGCGGCGCTGGCCCATCTCCGGCTGAAGGCCGGCGCACTGGTAGCCGAACATGCGCTCCGAGCCTATCGCGACCGCCACCGCAGCGCCATGATGACCCGCGCCTCCGACGCCTTCAGCCAGATCACCCGCGGGGAATATCAGGGTCTTGCGGCCCGCCCGGACAAGGACCGGGAAACGCTGATCGGCATCACCAGGGCGGGCGGCTCGAAGCTGGCGGAGGAAATGTCCAAGGGCACCCGCTTCCAGCTCTATCTCGCGCTGCGCCTGGCCGGCTACGAGGAATTCGCCAGGTTGCGCCCGGCGGTGCCCTTCATCGCCGACGACATCATGGAAACCTTCGACGAACCCCGCTCGGAAGAGGTGCTGCGGCTATTCGGCGAGATGGCGCGGATCGGCCAGGTCATCTACCTCACCCACCACCGCCACCTCTGCGACCTCGCCCAGCGCGTGGTGCCATCGGTGCGGATTCATGAGATATGAGGTTTGGGGGGCGATAGGTCCATCAGCTGAAAAATCTAGCGCTTGGATCTGGATGATTTTAGGTCGGATCGACCTAAAATTTATTCGAGCGAAAGGCGTTTAAGCACGCCGCACTGCAGATTAAGCATAGCTGCAATTCAAAAAGTGGTCACCTACTAGACGCGCAACCCAGGATTTGCTTCTCTTGGTCGCTATGTCAGGGGGGGCGCGCAACGGTCCAGGTTTCTTATAAGTCAAGATACATCAAGGCGTTGAAGGTTGGCGAGATCGAGGCAAAATGGAGTGCCAATGGCCAGCGAATTCTGCGTTATTCGATCGACTTTTGGCAGACTGAACTGGGCATTCATAAGCAAGTCAGCGCACCAGAGATCTACCTTCTTGAGATCAAGGTAGGAGAATTGCTGGAGCGTTGGGATAAGCTTGCCGATGACCACTATCGCAAGTCTCAATTGGCGGCGAGCAAGGAAGCCTGCGACGCTATGAGTGCGGAAGCAGGTGCAAAGTTGGCAGCCGTCAGCAATATCCTTGAGTGGACTTTTGGCCGTAACGACCGAGTTGATTGGGAGAAGCTGAAAGACAGATCTATTTATACAGGTCCAATGTCCTACGCTGTGCCCAAGCCATCTCGGAAGCCCTTCGACGAGCCAGTTCTTTTAGTTCCTCATATCTCGTTCTGGGATGTTGTTTTCGGTCGGCGCGCCCGAAAGCAAGAGAAGGCTCGCGCCCTTTACGAGGCTGATAAGGAAGACTGGAAACGGAAGACGGAGGAGGCCATCGCTCTCCACAATACGAAGGTCGATGAGTGGCGCCAAGCAAAAGAACAGTATGAAGTCGAGTGTAAGCAGAAGCACAATGAGTTCATAGCTGCGCAAGATGCAGCGAACGCCAAGATTGACCAGCTTGCTAGGGACGTTAAAGCTGGCGATCCGAGAGCGGTAATTGAGCACGCTAGCCTGGTTCTCGATGCCTCGGACTATGGTGGGTTGTTCGAGAAATCCTATGAGCTTGATTATCATGCCGCTCCGGCCCAAATGCTACAGATTGAATACGAACTTCCATCTCTCGACAGAATGCCGACCCTAAAGTCGGTAAAATTCACGCCCTCTACGGGGGAAGTGAAAGAGACGCATCTGTCAGAGAGGGAACAGAAAGCCTACTTTGATTCGGCTTGTTATCAGATTTGCCTGCGTACTCTCCACGAACTCTTCGAAGCGGACGAGCATGGAAACCTGAAGGCGATCCTCTTTAACGGCTTCTCAACCAGCGTGAACCGTGCCACTGGCAAGGATACCCGAAGCTGCATCATGTCTGTGCTCGTAACGAAGTCAGAATTCGAGCAGATCGATCTTGCGAGAGTTGACCCGAAGGCGTGCTTCAAGAGCTTGAAAGGCGTTTCAGCCTCCTCACTCGCGGCGTTGGCGCCGATCGCTCCGGTCATGGAAATGAACAAACAGGACAAGCGCTTCATTGACGCAAAGGAGATCATTGCAGGTCTCGACAATGCCACCAACATTGCTGCAATGGACTGGGGTGACTTTGAGCACCTCATACGGGAGCTGTTCGAAAAGGAGTTCGCCTCGAGGGGTGGCGAGGTAAAGATAACTCAAGCGAGCAGCGACGGTGGTGTGGATGCGGTGGCGTTTGATCCGGACCCAATCACCGGTGGCAAGATCATCATCCAAGCGAAGCGGTATACAAAGACAGTCGGGGTATCAGCCGTACGTGACCTGTACGGCACCTTGCAGCACGAGGGTGCATCCAGAGGCATATTGATATCAACTGCTGATTACGGGCCTGACGCTCACCAGTTTGCTTCAGGCAAGCCTATAAGCCTTTTCACCGGCTCGCACCTTCTCCATCTTCTGCAGAAACACGGTTACAATGCGAAGATTGATCTACAAGCTGCGAGGAAAGAGCTGAACCTCAGAAATAGCTAGGTGTCTATGCTAGGCTTACCTAAGAGGCTGGTTTTTCATCCCTTCCCACAAGGGGGAGAGGGACTGCGCCGCACCCATCTCAATCCTCGAACCGGGCGATCTCCGTGCCCGCGTTGATATAAGCGCCGGGTTCGGCGGTAAGGCGGATCTTGCCTGCGCGGGGGGCGGAGACCTGGGTTTCCATCTTCATCGCCTCCATCACGGCGATCAGGTCGCCTTTCGCCACCTCGGTGCCGTCCTCGATCTTGAAGGCTTGCAGCGTGCCGGAGATCGGCGCGGTGATGGCAGCGCGGTCTTCGGGTTTTACCGCAGCAAGGCCGGCCGCAGGGTTGGCAGTCGAAAGGCCGCCGAGCCCGGCCAGAAGGGCGGCGGGAATGCCGAGCGCGTGGCGCTTGCCGTCGATTTCCACATGGGTGCGGACCATCTGGTCGTCAGACAGCGGCTCGGGCCGGGCCGCCGCCTCCATCGTCCCGGCAAAATCGGTCTCGATCCAGCGGGTGTGGACCTTGAAGCCGTCCTCACCGGTGAAATCGCGCGAGGCGATGGCGGCGCGGTGGAAGGGCAGGACGGTGGCCACGCCTTCGATGGTGAATTCGGCGAGAGCCCGGCGGGCGCGGGAGAGCGCCTGTTCGCGGGTGGCGCCCGTCACGATCAGCTTGGCCATCAGGCTGTCGAAGGTGCCGGGCACGGTGGAGCCGGAGACGACGCCGCTATCGAGGCGGATGCCCGGGCCGGACGGCGGCGCGAAGGTGGTGATCTTGCCGGGCGTGGGCAGATAGCCGCGGCCGGGATCCTCCGCGTTGATGCGGAACTCGATGGAATGGCCGCGCGGTGCGGGCGTCTCGGTGACTTCCAAAGGTAGCCCGTCGGCAATGCGGAACTGCTCGATGACGAGATCGATGCCCGTCGTTTCCTCCGTCACGGGATGTTCGACCTGCAGGCGGGTGTTCACTTCGAGGAAGGAAATCGTGCCGTCGACGCCGAGTAGGAATTCCACCGTGCCGGCGCCGGAATAGCCCGCGGCGGCACAGATGCGCCTGGCCGCATCGTGGATTTCGTGGCGCTGGGCGTCTGTGAGGAAGGGGGCCGGCGCCTCTTCGACGAGCTTCTGGTTGCGGCGCTGCAGCGAGCAATCACGGGTGCCGAGCACCAGGACATTGCCGTGCTTGTCGGCCAGCACCTGCGCCTCGATATGGCGCGGGCGGTCGAGGAAGCGTTCAAGGAAACACTCGCCGCGGCCAAAGGCGGCCTTGGCCTCGCGCACGGCAGACTCGTAAAGCTCGGCCACCTCGTCCATCTTCCAGGCGACCTTGAGGCCGCGACCGCCGCCGCCATGGGCGGCCTTGATGGCGACCGGAAGGCCGTGCTTTTCGGCAAAGGCGATGACCTCGGCCGCGCTTTCGACCGGGCCGTCGCTCCCGGCGACCAGGGGGGCGCCGACTGACGTGGCGATGCGCCGCGCCTCGACCTTGTCGCCCAGCGCCTCGATGACATGCGGATCAGGGCCGATCCAGATGAGGCCGGCCTGCTGCACCGCGCGGGCGAATTCGGCACGTTCCGACAGGAAGCCATAGCCGGGATGCACGGCATCGGCACCGCTCTTTGCCGCGATGGCGATCAGCTTGTCGATATCGAGATAGGTCTCGGCGGGCCGGCTGCCGGAAAGGCCATAGGCCTCGTCGGCCAGGGCCACGAAGGGCGCATCCACATCGGGATCGGCATAGACGGCGACGGACTGAAGACCATGGTCGCGGCAGGCCCTGATGATGCGAACGGCGATTTCGCCGCGGTTGGCGATCAGCACTTTCTTCATGACTGGTTCCTCATGTTCTGGTGGCCGGGTGCGCTTCAAGCCCTTGAAGGCTGGATGTCGGCGAAGCGCGTCACCGGACGAAACTGTATCTGGGCATTGACCGGGATCTGCCCGGCGAGATCGAGATGATATTCGGCAACCGTGCCGATGACGGGATAACCGCCCGTCAGCGGGTGATCCGCCAGGAACAGCACCGGCTGGCCGCTATGGGGCACCTGGATGGCGCCGGTCGCGGTCCCTTCACTTGGCAGTTCGGCCTTGTCTTTGCGCTCCAGCGGCACCTCGCCTGAGATGCGGATGCCGACGCGGTTGGATTGCGGCGTCACCTGCCAGACCTGGGCCGACAGCGTCTCGATGCCTGACGCCGTGAACCAATCGCTGCGCGGCCCCATGATGACGTCGAGCACAACAGTGTCGCCCGCGGCCGGATGCTCGAAGGCAGGCGCTTCGGTCAGCGAGACGGGATTGAGCCCCGGACGCTCGCCGTGAAGGGCAAGCACAGCGCCCGAAGTCACCGGCTCAGGCCCGACCACGGCCAGCGTATCGGTGGAGGCGCTGCCGAGCACCGGCGTGACGGCAAAGCCGCCGCGGATGGCGAGATAGCTGCGGGCTCCCCGCGGCGCATGGCCGAGGGTGACGATATCGCCGGGCTCCAGCGACAGCGGCTTGTAAGTTTCGGCCACGGTTTCCCGGCCAGTCGCATCGCGGACGGTGATGGGACAGGGCGCGCCGCTCAGGGCCATCACGGCGCGACCCGACATTTCGAAGGAAAAGCCGCCCAGCGTGATTTCAAGACAGGCGCAATCCGAGGGATTGCCAACGGCGCGGTTGGCGGCCTTGAGCGCACCGATATCCAGCGCGCCCGATGAGGAAACGCCTTGGCCTGTCTGGCCGAAACGTCCCAGATCCTGAAACAGCGCCGGCATGGGCGCGGCCAGAACCTTCAGCGTCAGGGCATGGCCCGGTGCGCTCTCCGATGCGGCCGTCTTGCCGGACGAGGCCTTGATCGGGGCGGCGCGTTTTTCCAGATCGTAGAAGCGCACGCGGTAGCCGGGCTGGAACAGAGCAGGGGGATCGCGAGTGAGGTCCCACATCTTGAGCGGCGTCGTGCCGATGATCTGCCAACCGCCGGGACTGTTTTGCGGATAGACGCCGGAAAAGGCGCCGGCCAGCGCCACGGAGCCGGCCAGGATCTTCGTGCGCGGGCTCTGCCGGCGCGGCACCTGAAGCGCGGGATCGCCGCCGACGAGATAGCCGAAGCCTGGCGCGAAGCCGCAGAAGGCCACGGTGAAGGTGCTGTCCGCATGGCGGCGGATGACCTCTGCGACCGAAAGGCCGGTCAGGTCGGCTACATCCTGGAGATCCTCGCCGTCGTAACGGACCGGGATCTCGACGAGCTTGTCGGAGGGCGCGATCTTCGCCGAGAGGTCGCGGGTGGCGATCGCGCCGGCCAGTGTTTGGGCTGTTGTCCGCTCCGGGCGGAAGCGGATCATCAGCGTGCGCGCCGCTGGCACCATGTCCTCGATGCCATCGACCGGATCGGCCTCCAACGAGGCAAACAGCGCCAGCGTCTCGTCGAGATCGGCGAGTTCGACGAGCAGAACCGTCAGGCTGACTGGCAGGAAGCGCATGGATACCTCAGGCGTGATAGGCGGAATCGGGGATGTCGGTGATGAACATATGCCCCGGCGCATGGGTGATGGCAAAGGGCACGCCTGACGCCATGACGGCCGCCTGCGGGGTGACGCCGCAGGCCCAGAAGACCGGTACTTCGCCCGGCTCGATGCGCACGGCATCGCCGAATTCGGGCCGGGAGAGATCCTTTATGCCGAGCTCTTCAGGCGCGCCGACATGGACGGGCGCACCATGGACCGAGGGGAAGCGGCCGGAAATGGTCGCGGCATCGGCCACGCGCGAGGCCGGGATCGGCCGCATCGACACCACCATATTGCCATGCAGCCGGCCGGCCGGGCGGCAGGGGCGGTTGGTCAGGTACATCGGCACATTGGACTTGTCGGTGATGTGGCGGATCTCGATGCCGGCTTCCAGCATCGGCGTTTCGAAGGTGAAGCTGCAGCCGATCAGGAAGCTGACGAGATCGGGATGCTCGGCCCAGGCCGCGCTGGCATCGGCGGTTTCTTCCGCCATCTTTCCATCGCGCCAGATGCGGTAGAGCGGGATATCGCGGCGCAGATCGGCATCCGGCGCCAAAAGCGTGGTGTGCGAGCCGGGATCGGAGACATCCAGCACCGGGCAGGCCTTGGGATTGCGCTGCGCATAGAGCAGGAAGTCGAAGGCCCAATCGCGCGGCAGCACGATCATATTGGCCTGGGTGAAGCCGGGAGCGACGCCCGAAGTGGGCTCGACGAGACCCTGACGATAGCGGGCGCGCGCCGCGCGGGCGGCGGAGGCATCGACATGGGAGAGATGGTCCAAGGCAATCATGGTCGTTCCCTCAAGCCGGCAGGAAGGAGCGGACGGACAGGCCGTCCGCCTCGAAGGCACGGCGGATTTCCTGGGCGATGGCGACCGCGCCGGGGCTATCGCCATGCACGCAGATCGATTGCGCATCGATCTTGATGGTGGAGCCGTCAATGGCTTCCAGCGTGCCCTGATGGGCAAGCTGCAGCATTCGCCGGGCGATCAGCGCGGTATCGTGCAGCACAGCACCCGGCTCGCGGCGGGAGACGAGATCGCCGGTGGGCGTATAGGCGCGATCGGCAAAAGCTTCGGCCACGACATCAAGTCCCGACTTGCGCGCAAGATCGAGGATCTGGGTGCCGGCGAGGCCCATCAGGACCAGGGACGGATCGACGGCCTTGATGCCGTCGATGACCGCCTGGCCCTGCTTTGGATCGTTGGCGATGCGGTTGTATAGCGCACCATGGGGTTTCACATAGCCGACCTTGGTGCCGGCAGCGGCGGCGATGCCCTGCAGCGCGCCGATCTGGTAGAGGACATCGGCGGAAAGCTCCGCCGATGTCACATCCATGTCGCGCCGGCCGAAGCCGACGCGATCGGGATAGGAGACATGCGCGCCGATCTTCACGCCCTTTGCAGCCGCCGCCTTCACGGTTTTCAGGATGCCCAGGGGATCGCCGGCATGGAAGCCGCAGGCGACATTGGCGCTCGAGACGATGGACAGCATCGCCTCGTCATCGCCCATGGACCAGGCGCCATAGCTTTCGCCGAGATCGCTGTTCAGATCGATTGATGGCATGTCTCTTCTCCCTTGCGTGATCGTCAGGCGGCCGACAGCAGCGCGAAGATCGGACCGATCGACTTGTAGCCCATGTACCAGGTGAGCGCGCAAGTCAGCACACCCAGCACCAACAGCCAACGGGGGTAGCGATAGCCGCCCATCAGATCGGAGCGAGCCCAGGCGGCATAGATGAAGATCGACAGGCCGATGGGCAGGATCAGGCCGTTCAGGCCACCGACGAAGACCAGCATCTGCGCCGGCGGCGTGGTGATGACGACGTAGAAGAACAGCGAGACGGCGATGAAGATGACGGTCGCGATGTTGCGGCCGCGCTCGCTGATGTCCTTCTTGAACACGGTGATGAAGGAGACCGAGGTATAGGCCGCACCGATGACGGAGGTGATGGCGGCAAACCAGAGGACTGCGCCGAAGAGGCGGTAGCCGATGTCGCCGGCGGCGGCCTGGAAAGCCTGGGCGGCCGGGTTGGCGCCCTTGCCCGAGACATCGATGACGACGCCGCTCGCCACCACGCCGAGGATGGCGAGGAACAGGACGTAGCGCATGACGCCAGTGACCGCGATGCCGGTCAGCGCCGCGCGGTTGACGGCGCCGAGGTTTTCGATGCCGACGGTGCCCTTGTCCAGCAGGCGGTGCGCGCCGGAATAGGTGATGTAGCCGCCGACCGTGCCGCCGACGATTGTCGTGATGGTGGCGAAATCGATGGTGGCGGGAATGAAGGTCTGGAACAGCGCGTCACCAACAGGCGGGTTGGACACGATGGCGACGTAGAGCGTCAGGACGATCATGGCGACGCCAGCGACGACGATCAGCCGGTCGATGGCCACACCGGCCTTTTTCGACAGGAAGATGCCGATGGCGATCAGCGCGCTGATGGCACCACCCCATTTGGGATCAAGCCCGAGCATGGCGTTGAGGCCCAGGCCGGAGCCGCCGATATTGCCGATATTGAAGAACAGGCCGCCGACGATGACGAGGATGGCGAGAACATAGCCGGTGCCCGGGATCGCGGCATTGGCGATGTCGGAGGCGCGCATGCGCGTCAGCGTGACGATGCGCCAGATGTTCAGCTGAACCACGAAGTCGATCAGGATCGAGGCCAGGATGGCGAAGGCAAACGCCGCGCCGAGCTTGGTGGTGAAGGTCGCCGTCTGGGTGATGAAGCCCGGGCCGATGGCCGACGTCGCCATCAGGAAGATGGCGGCGGTGAAGGCCGCGCGGCGCGTGGCGGTCGTCATGCCCTGGGCAGGCGGGACGGTGGCGCCGACGGCCGATCCGGCGGCGGGGGATGCTGATTGCTGTTCCATGAACCCTCTCCTTATGACCGCGGATCCTGGCCGGCGGTGGCGCCTTTCGATCCACGTTAACCATTTGCGCCCCAAGCGTCATCGCGTTTCACAATTTTGTCAATATTGTTCAACGATTTTATTGTTTCGTTCTACCATATTGTTCAAATGTTGAGCGATATCTGGCAGATATGATGACAAAACGAGCGGTACGTGACCAAATTTCGGTCATGATTCCTGCCCTCGGCCCAGGACCGGCGGTACCGAGCGAGGCCATCGCCCGCGCTCAGAGTTGGCCAAAAGGAGTGGTCTCTGGAGGCTTCGCAAGCACTGGCGAAGTGCCGCGAACTGGTCTATCGATGCCGCTTGCGGCGGGGTTCCCCGCTCCATTCCCAAGGGTTATCGATGGCAGAGCAGGACACGACATCGGCGCTGGCGCCACGGCTTGCGGAACAGATCCGCGACAAGCTGATCGGCGGCGAGTTGCGGCCCGGCCAACGGCTCTCCGAGGCGGCCTTGAGTGCGGACCTCGCGGTGTCTCGCAACTCGCTGCGGGAGGCCTTTCGCCTGCTGACGAAAGAGGGACTGCTGCGCCACGAGCCCAATCGCGGCGTCTTCGTCTCGACCCCCAGCATGGCCTCGATCATCGACATCTACCGGGTGCGCCGGATGGTCGAGTGCCAGGCGCTGGCCGGCGCCTATCCCAATCACCCCGCCGTCGCTCGGATGCGGGCCGCCGTCGAGACGGCAAAGGCGGCACGGGATGTGCGCGACTGGGTGAAGGTAGGCAGCGCCAACATGGCGTTCCACGCGGCGATCGTCGATCTCGCTGACAGCCAGCGGCTGAATGCCTTCTATGCGCAGATCGCCGCGGAGTTGCGGCTTTCCTTCGGCCTGCTGCGCGACCCGGACCTGCTGCACGCGCCCTATGTCGATCTCAATGCCGCGATCCTGGAAAAGCTTGAGGCCGGCAAGCCGGACGAGGCCGCGCGATCGCTGGAAGCCTATCTCGCCCAATCGGAGCGCACTGTTCTCGCCGCCTTCTCGCGCATCGACCACGCGGGCTGAGGCCGGGTTACCTCAGGCTTAACGATGCATCAACTATTCGAGCCAAATCTCGACACAACCCATCGATTGGAAACTTCTCTCGCGTAACATGCAAAGACGGGTGCGGCTGGCGTCCGGATTGCTGCGAATTTGTTTTCATCTTGGGATTTGATGGCGCGCGCTCGATGACGGATGACATTTACCAGGTGCAAGGCCCTGCCGATATCGCTGACACCGTGGATCTTGGGAAGGATTCGCGTCACCGGTTCGGTTCGGCTCTCGCCCTTGTCTCCGCCTGGAAGCGTTCCCTACTGTTCAAGATTGTCATCGTCTTTCTCGGCGGCATTCTCATCTCCTACAGTGTCGGCGCCCTGGTGGGCTGGTCGATGTTTGTCGATGCGGCCAAGGAGCAGTGGCGAAACCAGGCCTATATCAACACGCAGATCGCCAGCTCCACCCTGCGCAACATCTATACCAATGTCGTGATCAAGACCGATGCCAGCGGCCAGGTGGAGAAGATCGTCACCGGCCAGCCGATCGGCGACGACGATTCCATTCTCTTCACCGGCTTTACGCCGACGGATGTGCTGGCACTGGTCGCGGCGCAAACGAAGAATGACACCTGGCTGTTTCACATCGATCCGACCACGGACCACTTCATCGATGTGGCGGCTTCTTCCGGTCTGTCGACCGCGGAAAGCCCGTGGATCAACAGGGACGAACCGCTGTTTGCCGACGCTGCGGTATCCGGTCGGATATCGAGTGGCTTTGCCACCATCGCGGGCAAGAAATACTATATTGGCCTGCTGCCGATCGTCAGCACTGATAATGCCTTGCTCGGCGTGGTGGCTGTGTCCATTGGCAAGGCCTCGACGCTGAACCGGGCGCAGGACGAGCTGATCCGCAACTCGCTCATCATGCTCCTGACGATCCTGATCCTGACCGGTCTCGTGGCCACGGCGCTGGCGCGGCGCCTGTTTCGGCCGGTGCCGGCGCTGGTTCAGGCCACGCTGCAGATCGCCGGCGAAGTGACCGACAAGGTGACGCCGTTCCAGGGCCGCCGCGACGAGATCGGCGACCTCGCGCGCGCCATCGAGGCCTTGCGGGAGGCCGTGGTGGAACGCGCCCGCCTGCGCGAAATCCGCGACATGGCGGTGAAGCTCGAACACATGGCGCATCACGACGCGCTGACCGGTCTCGCCAATCGCGCGCTCTTGATGAAGACGCTGGACAAGGCGCTTGAGAGCATGGACCAGGGGGGTGACTTTAACATCCTCTTGCTCGACCTCGACCGGTTCAAGGTGGTCAACGACACGTTGGGCCATGGCTGCGGCGACCAGCTGCTGATCACGACAGCCCAGCGCATCCGCGAGGTTCTGGGGGATGGCGATCTTGCGGCCCGCCTCGGCGGCGATGAATTCGCCATCATCCAGCGCGTCCGCCACGATGCCGTCAGCGAAGCCCGCGGCCTTGGCAGTCGCCTGCTGCAGACCATCTCCAAGGGGTTCATGCTTGAGGGCCATGAGGTGGTGGTGGGGACCAGCATCGGCATTTCCTGCGCGCCGACCCATGGCAACACCGCCGGGCAACTGCTGCAGAATGCCGACCTTGCGCTCTATCGGGCCAAGGCCGCCGGCCGAGGCACCCTGATCGTCTTCGAACAGGGCATGGACATGGTGGTCCAGGACCAGCACGCGCTGGAAATCGACCTCAGGCTGGCGCTACAGCGCGGCGAGTTCGAGCTGCATTACCAGCCCTTCGTCAACATCGCCACGAACAGGATCTGTGGGTTTGAGGCGCTGGTGCGCTGGCGCCACCCGCAGCAGGGCCTCGTCTCGCCCGACCGGTTCATTCCGCTGGCCGAGGAAACCGGCGTGATCGTCGCGCTCGGCGCCTGGGTGCTGGAGCGTGCCTGCGCCGATGCCGTGACCTGGCCCGACGATATTCGCCTGGCGGTGAATCTCTCTCCCGTCCAACTGCGCCACGGGGCTGTTGTCGATACGGTGACGGCGGCTCTCGCCACTTCAGGCCTTTCGCCGCAGCGTCTGGAGCTGGAGGTGACGGAAACCGTGATGCTGGCCGGCACCGACAGCCGCGATGCGCTGCAGGCGATCGGCGCCATGGGCATTTCCGTCGTGCTGGACGATTTCGGCACCGGTTATGCCTCGCTGAGCTATCTGGCCGACATGCCCTTCAGCAAGATCAAGATCGACCGGGGCTTCGTGGCCGATCTTCCCACCCACCCGACATCAAGGGCGATCGTTGCCGCCATCACCAATCTGGCGCGCGAACTGGATATGGAAATTACCGCCGAAGGGGTGGAGACGGAAGAGCAGCTCTTCATCCTGCGGGCTGCCGGCTGCACCAATGCGCAGGGCTATTACTTCGCCCGGCCGAAGCCGATCACTGACATTGAACTGGGATCGGCACCGGCTGATCCGAAGACCGCATTGAACTGACTGATGGAACAACCGCCGCGGCGAGGCCTGTCCCGCCCGTGGCCTGATGGGAGACGCGACATGCATAGACTGGCATCTGCAATGCTTGCCCTCGCCTGGCTGGCCCCGGCTGCGGCCGCCGCGGCGGAGGATCCCTCGCCCACCCTGAAGAAGATTGCCGAAACCGGCGTCATCTCGCTCGGCTATCGCGAGGCCGAACCGCCGTTTTCCTACAAGACGCCCGATGGCAAGATCACCGGCTTTTCAATGGAATTGTGCGACCGCGTCGTCGAGGCGGTGCGCAAGCATCTGAAGCTCGATACGCTGAAGGTGGACTATGTGCCTGCCACATCGGCGACGCGCTTCATCCTGGTGAAGAGCGGCAAGATCGACGTGGAATGCGCCGCCACGACCAACAATGCGGAGCGGCGCAAGATCGTCGGCTTCTCCTATCCGCATTTCGCCACCGCAACCCAGTATGTGACCCGCAAGGCCGACAACATCGCCAAGGTCGAAGATCTTGCCGGTCGATCCGTCGCCGCCGCCTCCGGTACTGTTAACATCGAGCAGTTGAACGCCCTCAATCGCGAAAAGCGGCTCAATATCGGCGTCATGCCGACAAAGGGCGGCAACGAGGCCTTCGACCTGGTGGCGGATGGCCGCGCCTCTGCCTTTGTCTGGGATGGTATCCTGCTTGCGGCGCTGATTGCGCAGGCGCCCGATCCTTCGGTGTTCACCCTCTCGACCGACACGCTGAGCCCGCCGGAGCCATATGGTCTGCTGGTGCGCCATGGAGACGAGGAGTTCCGCTCGGTCGTCAACGCCGCGCTGAAGGCGGTCTTCACCAGCCCGGAGATCGACAGTCTCTACAAGACCTGGTTCATGTCGCCGATCCCGCCCGATGGCATGAACCTGAACCTGCCGATGTCGCCGGCCCTGAAGGCGGCCTTTGCTGAACCCAAGGACTATCTGGAATAGAGAGGACAGGCCGATGAAGCTGAAAATGTCTCCACGGAAACGGCTCTCCGCCACGCTTTTGATCGCCAGCACGGTGCTTGCGGGTCTTGGCTTTGCAGCACCAATCCATGCGCAGGCACCGGAATCGACGCTGCAGAGAATTACCGAAACCGGCGTGGTTCGCATTGGCTACAGCGCCGAGGACTTCCCCTTTTCCTATCGCCAGAGCGATGGAACGGTGACGGGCTATTCGACTGAGCTCTGCCTCGACGTGGTGGAGCACATCGAAAAGACCGTGAAGCGCGACGACATCAAGGTCGAGTTCGTCGAGCGCACGCCGCGCAACCGCGTGGCCAAGCTGCGCAGTGGCGAGATCGATATCGAATGCGTCGCCAGCACAAACAATCCGGAGCGCCGCAAGAGCGTCAGTTTCTCCTATCCGCATTTCGTAACCGGCAGCCAGTATGTGTCGCTCAAGAAGAGCAACCTGACGACCCTGTCGGATCTCGCCGGCCATACCGTGACCGCCACATCGGGAACCACCAATCTGGGTCAGCTCAATACGCTCAATCGGGAACGGTCGCTGAACATCGCCGTGATGCCGGTGGAAACCCACAAGGATGCATTGCAGTTGGTGACTGAGGGTCGGGCATCCGCCTTCGTGATGGACGGGATCCTGCTGGCGGCGCTGGTCGCCAAGTCCGCAAATCCGGAAAACTACGTGCTCTCGACCGAGGCGCTGGGCTGGCCGGAACCCTATGGCCTGATGATGCGGCTGGAAGATACCGAGTTCAAGAACGCGGTGAATGCTGCCCTGGTGGACATCTATGGCAGCGGGCGGATCGAGGCGCTCTACGAAAAATGGTTCATGCAACCCATTCCGCCGAGCGGCGTCAACATGCGCCTGCCGATGTCTGCCGAACTGCGCGCAGCCTTTGCCAATCCGAGCGAACCGCAGGACTGAGGTGTTAACCGCAAGGATAACATATTAGGGCCAATTTAACCAAATGACCTAACTCGGGTTTAGTGAAGAAGCGCTAATATAAGGCAACAGTCCGGAGGGTGCCGTGCTTCTTCATCTGCAGAACATGATTCTTGAAATGATCGCGACCGGCTCCTCGCTTGCCGCAACCACGGATCGGCTGTGCCGCGAAGTGGAGCGCATGGTTCCCGACATCGTCTGTTCCGTGATCACGGTTGATAATGACGGTCGCGTCCACCCCCTGGCGGGTCCCAGCCTGCCGGACGCTTATTGCAAGGCGGTCGACGGCGTTGCAATCGGCCCCGGCGTCGGCTCTTGCGGAACAGCGGCCTTTACCAAGCAGCCGGTGGCCGTGACTGATATGGCGACCGATCCGCGCTGGATGGGATTTGCGGATATACCTCTGTCCATAGGGCTGGTGGCCTGCTGGTCCAGCCCGATCATCGGCAGCGATGGGCGCGTGGTCGGCACCTTTGCGTTCTACTACCGGGAAAAGCGCGGTCCGAGCGTACTGGAACAGAAGATCGTCGAAACCTGCCTGCATCTCTGCGTCATTGCGATGGAACTGCATCAGCGCGTCCTGGAGCATGAACGGCTCGTCTTTACCGACGTGATGACCAACCTGCCAAACCGCGCCGCCTTCAAGGCCGCGATCGCAGAAATTGACGGCGACCGGCAAGCGCAGGCGGACTGGGGGCTGGTGCTCGTCGATATCGATAATTTGAAGATCACCAACGACACCTTCGGCCACACCGCCGGCGACGACCTGATCACCACGGTGGCCTCGCGCATTGCAAAGGCGAGCATGCCGCATCCGGCCTTCCGCCTGGGCGGCGACGAGTTCGCCGTGATCACGCGCGGGCTCAAGGCGGAGGGGATGCAGCGGCTGGCCGCGGACCTCCTGAAAGCAATCAAGGTTCCCGCCCTTTGCGGCGGCTGCAACATCTTTCCCTCCGCCACCATGGGCGGCGCGCTGCCGCTGGACGGCCACGGCGAGGCCGCCACCATGCGCCAGCATGCGGATTTCGCCTTGTACCACGCCAAGGAAAACAGCCGGGGCCATTTCCAGCTTTACCATCCATCCCAGGGCACAACGCTGACGGACCGGTTCCGCGCCGTGCAGGACGTGACGCTGGCGCTGGCGGAAAATCGGATCGAGGCCTTCTACCAACCGACGGTTCGCCTCGATACCGGCGAGATCGTCGGCTTCGAGGCGCTGTGCCGGATGCGCACGTCCACGGGCGAGATCGTTCCGGCGGCCATGTTCCACGAAGCGACCAAGGATGCCCGTGTCGCCGCCGACCTGACCTTGCGGATGATGACGCGGGTGGCGGCGGATATCCGGCGCTGGCTTGATATCGGCATCCCGTTCCAGCATGTCGGGCTCAACGTATCCTCGGCCGATTTCAGAAGCGGCCGCCTCGGCGAGGTATTGCAGGCGGAATTCGGCAAGGCGGGTGTGCCGCTGAAGCATGTGGTGCTTGAAGTGACGGAATCCGTCTATCTGGGCGAGCGCGACCATGTGGTGGCCGACGAGATCCAGGCGCTGCGCTCCATGGGGTTGCTGGTGGCGCTCGATGATTTTGGTACCGGCTTTGCCTCGCTGACACATCTGCTGACGGTGCCGGTCGACATCATCAAGATCGACAAGTGCTTCGTCGATCGCCTCGCCCCTGATGATGGCGGCGCAGCCATCGTCGAGGGCTTGATTGGGATCGCGGCCAAGCTTGGCTTCCGGGTGGTGGCCGAGGGCATCGAGACCAGCGAGCAGGCGGAGCAGCTTTGCCGGCTGGGCTGCCTGCTGGGCCAGGGATATTACTACTCGCGCGCCGTGGACCGCGACGCCGCCACGAATCTGCTGCTGCAACGGGGCCAGCGGCTGCCTTATGCCGCGCAACCCCTGCCAGCCACGCCCACCATGGCCTTTCGGCGGCGTCGGGTGGGCTGATTCAGTCCAAGGACTTGCCATTTGGCAGCTAATCTCCATATGATGCCATAAGGAGAGCGCCATGATCCAGCTGATGCCCATAGACAGCCTGCCGCGTGCATTTTCGCCGGAGCCGATCACGGACGAAGAGGCAGCGGCCATGTTTCGCGCTGTCGGCAATCTGTTTCGCCACTGGTCGGTGACGGATGAGGAGGCCGGCGTGTTGCTCGATCTGCCCGTTCGCACCTACCGGCGCTGGAAAAGCGGCGAGATCGGGCGGTTCAACCGCGACCTCAAGGCCCGGCTGTCGAACCTCATGGGCATCCACAAGGCGCTGCGGCTGATCTTCAACGAACCGCAACGGGGCTATCGCTGGGTCGGCGAGCCGAACGCGGCCTTTTCCGGACGGTCGGCGCTTGAGGTGATGCTGGGCGGCGAATTGACAGACCTGATGCGGGTGCGGCGCTATCTCGATGCGGAGCGCGGCGGCTGGTGAGCGGGCAAGCCGCCCTGCCGGTGTCGCAGGTTCGCTGGGCCGGCGCCGTGCGCATCATCCGCAGCCTCTATCCGCCGATCGACTTGTTCGAGGACATCGCCGATCCCGCCGATTGGCCGCTGCTGATCGCGGCTGAGCAGAAGACCAATCCCCGGCTGATGGAGACCATCGGCAATATCGACCTGGTGCCGCCGTCGCGGCGCGTGTCCGGACCGGGCTCAAGCTATCTCATGGCATCCTTCACCCATGTCAGCCCAGACCGCGCCAGCCGCTTCAGCGACGGACGTTTTGGCGCGCTTTACGTGGCGGAGAGCTTCGAGACGGCGCTTGCGGAAACGATCCACCATCACACGAGGTTCATGGCCGCCACCGCGGAAAAGCCGGGCTGGACCTCGCAGTTTCGCGAACTCATTCTCGATGTCGATGCGCAACTGCACGACCTCCGAGGCGAAGGCGATCACGGTGCCGTTCTGGCGCCCGACGACTACAGCCAGAGCCAGCAGCTCGCCGCCAGCCTCAAAGCCGCGGGCTCGGAAGGCCTGGTCTATCCCAGCCAGAGGCGGGCGGGCGGGGAATGCGTGGCGCTGTTCTACCCCGACCTCGCCACGAGCCCGATCCAGGGGCGTCATCTCGACTACCACTGGAACGGCGTCCGGGTGGATTTTGTCCGCGAGGTGGGCTCGGGTCAGGTGTTCCGCGTGATGGGCTGACCCTGAAAGGCTCTAGGGTCAAAACTCAATCAGGATAGGTGTTCTGTTGGCGATGATGGGATTGAATGGAAGCAAACAAGCGCAAGGCAAGACCCTAAGGTCTTGTCGAGCATTGTTTGCGATCAGGCGGCCCATCATCACCAACCCTTCGGGCAAGTCGCGTCTTGCGTCTGCGGGCGTCGTAAAGGTTTGAAAATGATGAGCATTTCCTGCACCTTTCCTTCTACTCAGGCACAAGATGCGACTTGCAGAACTCCTATCCTGATTGAGTTTTGACCCTAGGGATCAGTGATCGAAGTGTAGCGCGATGAACGACACGCCGTCACGGGTGCCGACTCGCACCCGATCGGCCAGCCGGTGGACGAGCACCATGGAGATATTGACCATGGCGCTGTCGATCATCTCGTCATCCGCTTCCAGCAGCTGCGTGACATCAGGCGCTTCGTCGATGCCCAGTTCGATGGCTGTTCCGGTGTGCTGGATCTCCAGGTCGAAATTGAACTCGTCGAAGCGGGCCTTGACGGCAACCGGCTGGCGATCCTGACCGGACACCATGATGAGCTCGATGGTCTCCAGTGCCGCAAGGCCGGCGCGGCTGACGATTTCGCGACGGGCCGCCCATTTGCCGCCCTGCTTTTCGATGAAGTCAGTGACTTCGACAGTGGGATTGTCACCTAGCTCCGCCCGGGCCTCGATCGAGGTGCCGATGCGGAACAGCAGATTGAGCACGATGGCGCAGATGCTGGACATGACGAAGCCGCTGCCGACGAAATAGTGCAGGGATTCCGGCACGTCAGACGTGAGCTGCGGGATCAGCATGACGGCGAGCCCGAGGAACAGGGAAAGGCCGATCATGAACACGCCGCGGCTATCGATGGCGCGGGATGTGGCCAGTTCCAGGCCTGAAACCACCAGGAAGGCCGCGGCATAGACCTGGATGGCGCCGATGACGGGCGCGGGAATGAGCGTCAGCGCCAGTGTCGCCTGGGGCAGCATGGCGAAGATGACCATGGCAAGTGCGGCGACGATGCCGACCCAGCGCGACGTGGTGCCGGTGGCGTGGCTGAGACCGATATTGGCCGAGGAGGTGGAGGTCGGCGCGCCGCCCACGAGGCCGGTCAGGATATTGCCAAAGCCATGGGCCATGACGCCGCCGCTGGCGGTCTTCATGTCGGGGCGGTGCCAGTCCGCATCGTCCATGCGGTCGATGATGACGGTGCTGGCGAAGGTGTCGAACTGTTCGAGAAGCCCGACGACAAAGATGACGATGATGAGGCCGGGAGCAATCGAGAAGACAGGGGTCGGAATGTCGGGGACAGCGACGACGGGCACGGTGGCGAACAGCTCTGCACCCGACAGGCGGCCGCAAAATGCCGCAACCACGACGCCGGCGATGATGCCGCAGGCCAGGCCGAAAAGCTTCATCGCGGCATTGCCCCAGATCGACAGGGCGACGATGACCGCAAGCGTGACGCCGGCGATCAGCGCGCTGATGGGATCGATGGCATAGGCGGTGCCGAGCCCCAGGGATTGCTGGGTTGCGCCCTGAACCAGCGAAAAGCCCCCGGTGCAGACGACGACGCCGAGAACCGTGGGCGGAAACAATGGGCGCAGATAGGGCAGGAGCTTGCTGAGCGCCATGGCCGGCAGGCCGGCGGCGAGGCCGACCATCAGCATGCTGCCGAGCCCATAATCCTTGAGCGCGACGCCGACGAACGGCACCATGATCGGACCGGGGATATGGACCAGCAGGGTGCCCGAGCCCAGACGACCGCCCCAGGCCTGGAGGAAGGTGGCAATCGCCATGCCGATGATCGAACAGGTCAGGAAGATCTGGGTATCGGCGACCGAAAGGCCGCCAAGCTGGGCCGCGGCCAGCGCATAGACCGACAGGGCGATGGCCATGATGGCATGCTGGCCCGCAAGCGGCAGAAGCGCTCCGACGGGCGGCCGTTCGATGGAGGAATAAACGATCTCCGCCGGCTTGCGCCTGACGCGGTCGACGGGCAGCCTGAGGGATTTCAGGTTGGAAAGCGAAAAAGTCATCAAGGTCTGATCATTCTGAGGGCGCCGGCCCAAACCCAAAAGTCTGGTCCAACGAGAGACGTGAGCGTGGAGAGGTTGTCAATCACCTGCAAGCCTAGCAGATCAATCTCCTACGGCCAAATCTGGGGACATCACTGAATCCAGATGCCCGCAATTTTTTGTGAACGCCAGTGTTTATTTTTCATGGTATAGCTCTAGGACCGCTTGAAGAACGGCGGTACGGCAAGCATTTCCAGGATACCGTGACCCTCCAGTCCGGGCATACCCGCAAGGGATCGAGGGCCGACCGTGCTTCCCACGGCCGGCCCTTTCGATTTTTTGGACACCTGTTTTTTCGCATATCTTTGTCCCAAAACCGCTACGCACTTTTGGGAGACATGCGCTAGATCAGTTGCACTTGTCGGCAGGCGCCTCGTCAAACTTGGTCCACTGGCCGCCCTTGATCTCAATGATGTAGCCCGGCAGTTCGGCATCGTGGCCGACGAAGCACAGGTTGTCGCCGAGAATGCCGCTGAAGGTGACGCCTTCCATGCCCTTGGCGACCGCCTCGCGCTCGGCTTCCAGCTTGGACGGATCGCCCGTGACGCCGGCCTTTTCCATGACCTGCTTCATCAGGAACAGGGCATCATAGGTCTGGGCATCAGAATGGTGGGCGCCGAGCTTGTGGATGCCGCGCTTCTTGGTCTCTTCCAGATACTTGGCATCGAAGGCCATGGATTTGTCGGTGCGGCCCTTCCAGAAGCCGGCCACCATCATGGTGCCCTCGCCTTCCGGTCCGAACAGCTCCACGACGGTCGGATCGGCGAAGATCTGCGAGCCGATGATGCGGCCCTTGTAGCCCTGGCGGCGCAATTCCTTGATGACCTTGGAGGCCGATTCCTGCAGGCCGGCAATGGCCACCATGTCGGGATTGGACTGCAGGATCTTGGCGGCCTGGGCCGACATGTCGAAGCTCTTGTACTGCACCGCGATCGGCTCGCCATGCTTGATGCCGAACTTGGCGAAGATCGCAGGATAGAGCTTGGTGCCAGAGGCGTTGGAGACGGCCTCTTCCGAGATATAGACGATCTCGGCGGTGTCCATCTTGATGCCATGCGCCTTCATGCTGGTCAAAAGGCGGGTGAACTGCTTGGGCTCGTCTTCCGTCAGGCGCCAGGCATAGGCGCGATTGTCGGTGAGGCCCGGAGCCGAGGCCGCATTCGGGATCATCAGCACCTTCAGGCGGTCGGCGTCGTTGAAGGCGACGGCCGATTCACCTGATGAGAACGGTCCGAGGATCGCCAGCACGCCATCGTCCTGCACCAGCTTGCGCGTACCAACGGCCGCCTGCTTGGGATCCGAGCCGGTGTCGAAGCGGATGAGTTCGACCTTCTTGCCGTTGATGCCGCCGGCGGCGTTGATTTCGGCAACGGCGATATCGGCAGCGACGACAGCGGGCTCGCCGACGCTCTTCAGCGGGCCGGCGGTGGCGACGATATTGCCGATCTTGATGGTATTTTCGGCGTGGAGCGGCCCTGCGAGAAACATCGGCAAGGCAAGCGTGGCAAGAAGTCTGGCTGTGCGTTTCATGGGCAGTCTCCGTTGGTGATGACTCAGAGGGTTTGATGTGAGGAGGTTGCGGCGGGCGCATGCCCACCAAGATAGGCTTCGGCCAGGGCCGCATTGCCCGCCAGCGCCTCGGCCGTATCGGCCATGACGACGCTGCCGAGTTCCAGCACATAGCCGCGGCTTGCGGTTTCCAGCGCCATGCCGGTGTTCTGCTCGACCAGCAGGATGCTGATGCCATCGGCATTCATCTCGCGGATCAGGTCGAACAGGTGGTTGACGAAGAGCGGCGACAGGCCGAGCGATGGCTCGTCCAGCATGATCAGGCGCGGACGGCCCAGCATGGCCCGGCCGATCGCCAGCATCTGCTGCTCGCCGCCGGACAACACGCTGGCCTTCATGCCACGCCGCTGGCCGAGATTGGGAAAGCGCTGATAGATCGCGTCGATATCGCGCGCCACCTGGCCGTCGCGCCTGAGATAGGCGCCCATCAGCAGGTTTTCCTCGACCGTCATGGAGACGAAGATCTGCCGCCCCTCCGGCACCAGCATCATGCCGGCACGGACGCGATCAGCCGGCTGGAACGCGGTGATGTCGCGGCCGGCAAAACGGATGGTGCCCGAGGTGGGCGCGACAGCGCCCTGCAACGCTTTCAGAAGCGTGGTCTTGCCGGCGCCGTTGGCGCCGAGCACGGTGACGATCTCTCCCTCGGCCAGCGTCAGGTCGACCGACTTGACCGCATGGGTGCGGCCGTAGCGCACATTGAGGCCGGAGACTTCAAGCAACATGACCGGCCTCCTTCTGGCGGCGTGGCGCCTCAGTTCCGGCATGTCGCGGACCGAGATAGGCCTCCAGCACATCGGGATTTTCGTGAACCGTCGCGGTCGGGCCGTCATAGATCTTGGCGCCGAAATTCAGCACGACGGCATGATCGCAGAGCCGGCGCACCAGGCCCATGTCGTGCTCGACGATCAGAAGCGTTGTGCCTCGGGCGGAAATCTGCTCCAGGAAGGCGGTGAGATTGTCCGTCTCGGCGGCATTGAGACCGGCGGCCGGCTCGTCCAGCATCATGATCTTCGGCCGGGCCGCGAGCGCGCGGACCACCTCGATCTTCTTGCGGATGCCATAGGGCAGCGTTGCCACGACCTCGCCGCGATAGTTGTCCACGCCCATTTCCTCCAGCAGCGCTTCGGCTTCCTGGCGCCAGTGGGAGCGGGCAAAGGCCGATAGCGGCGTCAGCATGTCCAGCATGCCGGAGACGCGGCTGTGCTGGCCAAGCATGATGTTTTCGACCACCGAGAGATGCGGCATCAGCCTGATATTCTGGAAGCTGCGAGCAATCCCCATGCCGATGCGCTTGCGCGACGGCAGGGACTGCAGCGCCTGGCCTTCGAGGAGAATATCGCCTTCATCCGGCTTGTAGAAACCGGAGACGAGGTTGAAGACCGTCGTCTTGCCGGCGCCGTTGGGGCCGATCAGCGCCATGCGGGCACCCGGCGGCACGTCGAAGCTGACATCCTTGACGACGGTCAGGCCGCCGAAACGCTTGGAGACGCCCTTGAGGGAAAGAATGGGGGCAAGGCTCATGCCGGCACCTCCTTGGTGGTGGCAGAGGACCGGCGACGCTGGAACAGCCGCTCGGTCATGGTTCGCGTGATCAGCCCTTCCGGCCGGAACATCATCATCAGCACCGTAAAGACGCCGAGAATGACGAAGCGCCAGCTTTCATCGGGGGGAGAGAGATCGACATCGAGCCCGGCCAGCGCGCCGAACTGGGCTTTGAGCGCCGGCAGCAGGTTGCGCAGCAGTTCCGGCAGCATGGTGAAGAAGGTGGCGCCGGCCAGCGGCCCCCAAGCTGTCTGCGTGCCGCCCAAGAGCACGTAGAGCAGCACATAGATCGACAGCGCCGCATTGAAGCTCTGGATTTCGACATAGCTGAAGGAATGGGCATAAAGCGCGCCGGCAAGACCGGCCAGCGCACCGCCCAGCGTGAAGCTTGCCACCTGCACGCCACGGACATTGACGCCCAGGAGGTCGGTGACCGTATCGTCATCATGCACCGCGCGCATGGTCAGACCGAAACGCGTCAGCATGAGATAGAAGACACCGAGGGTCACTAGGACGGCAGCGATGACGGGCACGTGGTAATCCACATAGTCCGGCACCGAGAGACCCATGGCCCCGCCGAGGAAATCGGAATTGAGGATCGAGCCCGCCACCACCTCCGCAAAGGCAAAGGTCGCCAGCACCAGGTATACTCCCTTGGTGCGCAGCAGGGGAAAGGACATGAGGAAGCCGATGGTCCCCGTCAGCAGCATGGCCAGCGGCACGGTGAGGATGACCGGCACGCCGAAGCTTGCCGACAGAAAGGCCGCGCAATAGGCGCCGAGCGCCTGGAAGCCCGCGCCGCCCAGATTGAGCTGGCCTGACGCTACAGGCAGAAAGATTGCATAGGCCATGACGATATTGATCGAAAGCACCGTCAGGATGCCTGTCCAGTAGCCACTCATGGTCAGAGCTTCCCCTTGCCGATGGAATGATGGCCGAACAGGCCGGTCGGCCGGACAAACAGGGTGAGGAGCAGCAGGCCCCACACAGCCACCTGCACGGTATCGGCGCCGAAGAAGTGGATGGTCAGCATCTCCGTCATGCCGATGATGAGGCCGCCGGCGACGGCGCCCCAGATGGAGCCGAGCCCGCCGACCACCATGCCGGCAATGGCCTTGGAGCCGATATCCTCGCCCATGATGGGGGAGACCTCGCCGTAGTTGATGGCGAAGAGTGCGCCGGCCAGGCCGCAGAGCAGGCCGGTGGCCATGAACAGCACCGGCACAAGCCGCGTGGCCGAGATACCGAGGATATTGGCGGCATCGGGATTTTCGGCGATCGCCCTCAGGCCCCGACCGACGCGGCTATGGCGCAGCAACCAGTTCAGGCCCGCGACCATGGCGAAGACGACGACGAGGCTGAGCAGTTGCGGCACGCGCAGAAACAAGCCGCCGAGATTGACCGTCATGTCCGCCTCGGGCCCTTCGAAGCGCTGGGCCTCGGTGCCATAGCCGATGCGCACGAGATTTTCGATGACGAGCAGGAAGCCGAGCGAGCTGACAAGCGGAATGGCATGTTCGGTCGCATCGCCATATTTGGTCTTGAGAAAGCGGAAGGTGAAGCGCTCCACCAGCAGCGACGCGCCTATTGTTACGACAATTCCCAGAAGCAGCGCAGCAGGCCATGGGAGAGGCGGCGTCAACCCGAACGGCAGCCCCCAGGTGGCGGCCGCCCAACCGACCATGCCGGCCAGCATGAACAGGGTGGGAATGGTGAAATTCAGGAAATTCAACACGCCGATGGTGAGCGTGAAGGCGACGGCGACCGTCACATAAACGCTTCCCAGCATGACGCCGTTCAGGATTTGCTGCAGCAACAACATCAGTCCACTCTCCAGTTTGCCCCAGGGGCAAAGCACTTCCGGCGACCGCAGCGGGCCGCCAAATCCGCCAGGACCGGCATCGAATGAGAGGGAACGGACGCGCTTTAAGCCCGAGACAGCGCACGGTTGCGCAAGGCCTGGCTGAAGCCAGGCTCGGACGGCAGATCTGTTCCCACTCTCGACCACTCTTGCGGCGGTCTTCGATTGTCGAGCCGGTTCGGCTTCTCTTTTCTATGGTCCGCTACGGGCTCCGGGTTTCCACCTCCCCAAGCCTGCAACGGCAATATCCCGACATTTTTCAAAAAAACAGTTTGATATGTCGTAACATTATGTACACAATGCGGCGGTGTTTAACCAATGTCAAGCAGCCAGTCACGGGGAAACGAGACTTTGGCACGGAGGGGACCAAGGACGCAGACCGGCATGGCGGATGCCCCTGCCGGCGGCGCTTCCTGCGCGTCACCGCCGACCTTCCCGAGGTGACTTGGCATCCGCCGGAGAGGACCCCCATGCATTACGAATTTGTGCCGATCAGTGAACGCAAGCCACTGCGCTGGCCGGATGGCAAGCGACTTGCGATCATCCTGACCACCAATTTCGAATACTGGGATCCGGTCCGCGACACGCCCAAGCCCTATTATCCCGGCGGCCCGAGTATCGTCGGCGGCGACCTGCCCGGCAATGTCTATGACAACGCCAATTACACCTGGCGCGAATATGGCCAGCGGGTCGGCGTGTGGCGCATGTTCGACGTCTTCGACGCCGAGGGCGTGCCATCGAGTTGCACCGTCAATGCCAAGATGTGCCTGGAGCGGCCGCAGGTGGTGCAGGCGGCGCTGGACCGGAAGTGGGAAATCGTCGCCCACAACTACGTGCAGACCGAGCTGCTGACGGACAACATGTTCGACGAGGACAAGGAACGCGAGGTGATCCGCGCCACTCTGAAGGTCTATGAGGAGTTCTGCGGCTACAAGGCCAAGGGATGGCTCTCCAGCTCACTGCGCTCGACGCTCAACACCATCGATCTGCTGGCCGAGGAAGGGCTGACCTTCGTCACCGATCTCCTGAACGACGACCAGCCCTATCTGGTGAAGACCCGCAGCGGCAAGCCGATGGTCTCGATTTCCTACACATCCGAGGTCAACGACTTCAGCTTCCTGCGCCAGGGGCTGGGCGCCGAGGGCGGACTGCAGATGTTCAAGGAACAGTTCGACTGGCTCTATGCCGAAAGCGAGAAGACCGGCAAGTTCATGAATATCGGCCTGCATCCCCATGTCATCGGCCAGCCCTATCGCATCCGGGCGCTTCGGGATTTCATCCGCTATGCCAAGCAGTTCGACGATGTCTGGTTCGCGACGCGCGAGGAGATTGCCGACTGGTATCTCGCCAATCACGAAAGCCATATCCCGACGGTGAAGGCATGAGCGACATCCGCGAAACGCTTGAAAAATCCCCGCGCCATATCAGCGGATATGCCGAGGGTGCCTTCGTATCCCCCGATGGCGCGGACATAGAGGTGATCGACCCGACGACGGAGCAGACAGTGGCTGTGCTGCACGAGTCGGATGCCGAGGAGGTGGACCGGGCCGTGGCGGCGGCCCGGTCGGCCTTCGATCGGGGGCCCTGGGGCAAGGCGACCGTGGACATTCGCCAGAAGGCGCTGATGAAGATCCACGACGCCATCCTCGCCCACCTCGACGAACTGGCGGTGCTGGAAAGCATCAATACAGGGATACCGCTGAGCCAGACGCGGGGCCTGCATATTCCACGGGCCGCCTATAATTTCCGGTTCTTCGCGGAATATATCAACCAGGCCGGCGGTGAGGTTTTCACCCAGGAGCCGGGTCTGATGAGCATGGTGACCTATGAACCGATCGGCGTCTGCGGGTTGATCGGCCCCTGGAATATGCCGCTTGGCCTTACCGCCATGAAGATTGCCGGTGCGCTCGCCTTCGGCAATTGCTGCGTGGTGAAGCCCTCGGAACTGACCCCGCTCACCGTCACCCGCCTGTTCGAGATCATTGACGGCGCGCTGCCGAAGGGCGTCATCAACCTCGTGAACGGCCGCGGCCACGTGACCGGCACGGCGCTGGTCTCCCATCCCGGCATCGACATGGTGTCCTTTACCGGCGGCACGACCACGGGCGCGGCGATCCTGGGCTCGCTCGCCAAGGGCATCAAGGGTTCGGCCATGGAACTCGGCGGCAAATCCGCCAATATCATCTATGCCGATGCCGATTTCGATACGGCGCTCGATGCCGCACTGCTCTCCTCCTTCATGAACAACGGCCAGATGTGCCTGGCCGGTAGCCGCATCTTCGTGCAGCGACCGGTCGCGGACCGCTTCATGGAGGCGTTCACGGCCCGTGCCAGGGCCATGAAGGTCGGCGATCCCCTGGCTTCGGGAACCGAGATCGGCCCGATGATCAACAAGGCGCAGTTGGAGCGCATGGAGCGCTATGCCAGCAGCGGCCTGAGCGAAGGCGCAAAGCTGCTGTTCGGCGGCGCCCGACATGCCGGCTTCAACACCGGCTACTACTTCGAGCCGACGGCGATGATGGCGCCGGATAACGGGTTGGCGATCTGCCAGGAGGAGATCTTCGGTCCCTTTGCCGCCGTCCAGGTGTTCGACGACGAAGACGAGATGATAGAGCGCGCAAATGACAGCGATTTCGGCCTGGTCGGATATGTCTGGACAACCGACCTGGAGCGCGCCATGGATACCGCTGCGCGGCTGCGCACCGGCACGGTTTTGGTCAACACGCCCATCGTGCGCGACCTGCGCACCGGCTTTGGCGGCTACAAGAAATCGGGATTGGGTCGCGAGGGCGCCAAGGGCTCCCAGGCCATGTTCACCGAAATGAAGACCACCATCATTGCGCGGGAGAAGCGAAACTTCGCCCGGCTTGGCCTGGGGGCGGGCCAATGAGCGGCGGCGGTGCGGTCTATCCGTCGCTGCCCGGCCGCGTGGTGCTGGTGACGGGCGGGACGCGTGGGCTTGGACTGGAGATGGCGCTGGAACTGGCCAAAGCCGGCTGCTCCGTTGCCATCACAGGCAGCCGCGCGTCCCCAGCCCTCAATGCGGCGCGGGCTGCCCTTGAGGCAGCATCCGGCGGCAGCGACAAGGTCCTGGCGCTCGTGGCCGATGCGGCTGATGATGAGGCCTGCCAAAAGGCGGTCGCTGAGACCATCGCCACCTTCGGGCGGATCGACGTGCTGATCAACAATGCCGGCATCGGCATGCGGCTGATCAGCGAGACCTTCAACACCGAGCCGGTGAAATTCTGGCAGATCGAGCCGCAGCACTGGGCAGCGATCATCGCCACCAATGTCAACGGCGCCTTCAACATGGCGCGCGCCGCCGTGCCGCATATGATCGCCCAAGGCTTCGGCAAGGTCATCAACATCTCCACCAGCGACCAGACCATGGTGCGCAAGGGCTATGCGCCCTATGGTCCGTCCAAGGCAGCGCTGGAGGCCGCGTCGCGGGTCTGGGCCCAGGATCTCGCGGGCACAGGCGTCGACGTCAATGTCTACCTGCCGGGCGGCGCGGCCGATACCGGGCTGCTGCCGGATGGGCCGGGCAAGAAGGGTGCCGACGGCAATCTCCTGCCGGCTGCCATCATGCGCCGCGCCATCCGCTGGCTGTGCGATGACGCCTCCAACGGTGAGACTGGAGGCCGCTATATCGCGCGGCTCTGGGATGAGACGCTGCCGCCGGACGCAGCGGCGGCGGCCGCACGCTCTCCCAGCACGCCCAAGCCGGCGATCATGTGAGGCCTCAATGCTGACGCTCGGACAGGCCACGATCCGCACCATCACCGATCTCGATCCCTTCCGGTTGCCGCTACAATTCCTGTTTCCCGATGGCGACCTTGCGGCACTTGAGGCCGAGCGGTCGGTTCTCGACCCCGATCACCTGGATTTCGAGACCGGCGAAATCCTGCTGCGGGTCCAGAGCCATCTGTTGCAGGTGGGCGGGCTCAACATCCTGATCGATACCTGCGTCGGCGAGGACAAGGAGCGTCCGCGCCGGCCGGACTGGCACCGCCGGCAGGCGACCGGCTATCTCGACCGCCTGGCCTCGGCGGGGTTGCGGCCCGAAGACATCGACGTGGTACTCTGCACCCATCTCCATGCCGACCATGCCGGCTGGAATACCCGCCTCGAAAACGGTGTTTGGGTGCCGACATTTCCCAAGGCCCGTTATGTGATGGGCCGCACCGAGCATGACCATTGGAGCGCGCTGGAAGCAGCTGAGCCGGGACAACACAATCACGGGCTCTATGCCGACAGTGTCGCGCCGATCATCGCACAGGGACAAGCGGAGCTGGTGGATGACGGTTTCAGCCTGGCTGAAGGGCTGGAGATCAGGGCGCTACCCGGCCATACGCCCGGCCAGATCGGCTTATGCCTGTGCCAGGGTACCGCCGACCGCCGGATGTTGTTCTGCAGCGACGCCATGCATTCACCGGTGCAGGTCTATCAGCCGGGCTGGGCCAGCCGCTTCTGCTCCGATCCCATCAAGGCGATTGTGACCCGTCAGACCCTGCTGGACGAGGCCGCCGATGAGGGGACGCTACTGGTTCCCGCGCATCTGCGCCGCCACACCGCCATGGGTGTGAAGCGCTCGGGCGGGCGCTTTATCCCTGAATTCCTTTGATATCCTGGAGGCAATCGAGATGACACAGACTGACGCTTCACGCCATATCGCCGTACTGGGAGGTGCGGGCGGGATCGGCCGGGCTCTCGTGGCTTCGCTGACGGCCAAGGGGCACAAGGTGGCGGTGCTCGACCTGCCGCAATCGCTTGAGCGGCATCCCCTAGACGTGCCGTCGGTTCCGATCGACGTGCTGAAGGAACAGTCGATTACGGAAGCCTTTTCCGCGCTCGCCCGGGTGTTTCCGCATCTGGATGGCTTCGTCAATCTCGCGGGCTACTACAGCGGCCTCACCCCCTTGGCGGACATGTCGACCGAGCTTTTCGACGACACGCTGCAGGGCAATCTGCGCGGCGCCTTCCTGTCCGCGAGGGCCGTTCTTCCGTTGATGGCCGAAGGCTCGGCCATGGTGATGGTCTCCTCCGGCCTTGCCCAGAATATCCGGCCGGGCTACGGCCCCTATTCGGCCGCCAAGGCCGGCCTGATCGCCCTGACCAAGACCTTCGCGGTGGAGAATGCTCCGAGGGTGCGGGTCAATGCCGTGGCGCCGGGCCTGGTCGACACCGCCTTCCTGCGCGGCGGCACCGGCCGGTCGCAAGAAGACGCCGACGCGCTGATCAACATGGAAGCCTATCGCAACGCCTTGCCGATGAAGCGGCTGGCCGTGCCAAGCGACATCGTCGGCCCAATCGAATTCCTGCTGTCTCCCGACAGCAGCTACATGACCGGCCAGACCCTCTGGATCAACGGCGGCGGCTTCATGCCCTGAGGGCGCAAAAGACCCTCTCTGCCCTGCCGGGCATCTCCCCCACAAGGGGGGAGAGGACTGGCGGATACCGCTCGCAAAACACCGGCGTCAGCTAGCTGGGCGAGCGGCCGCCCCACGTCTTCTCCCCCCTTGTGGGGGAGATGCCCGGCAGGGCAGAGAGGGCATTTTCGAATCCGCCTATGCCGGTGAAAACACCTCACCCACCCCCAGCCGCTTCTGCAGGAAAACGCGGCGGCGGCCCATGGGAAAGTCAGGCAGGGTCCCAAAGGGCTCATAGCCGGCCCGCTGGTAGACGATCTCCGCCTTGGGATTGAAGGTATCGATGAAGGCGCCGTGGCAGCCGCGCTGTTGTGCTTCCTGCTCCGCGGCGGCCAGCATCCTGCCCGCCATGCCCCTGCCCCGGTGGTTCTCCGCCACCCAGAGCCATTGGACATAGAGCCAGCCCCAGGCGGTATAGCCGGCAAGACCCGAGATCAGGGCACCGGCCTCGCCATGGATCATGACGGCCAGCGGCCGGCGATTGGACGGGCCGACATCGGCCTCGTTGAAGCCGGTCAGCCCATATTCGAGCGTTTTCACGTCTTGCTGCTGCGGCGTCTCGGTGGTCGTTATGGTGAAGGTCATAAGGGGCTCCCGGCAGGCTGATGCGATGGCGCGACCGCCACCGTCTCATAGCCCTGCCGGGATGTTCCGGCCAGTCTTAACGACCGGCCTCTGTGCGCTTCATCAGGACCGGCCCGGCAAAGGCCATGACGACCAGAACAAGCCCGAGCAGCGCGATGCCGCCCTCCAGCCAATAGCCAAGCTCCGTCGTGTGCAGGGGCGCGATGGTGGCGAGACCTGTGATGGTCCACACGACGCGCAGCGGCAGGGAGAGCGGGCGCAGCGCATGCCCGACCAGGCCGCCCGTCACCAACACCAGCGCCACGACCGAACTGACCGCGACATAGGCAACTTCCCACGGCGCGCCCACCAGCAACAAGGCCGGCTTGTAGATGAACAGGAACGGCAGGATGTAGGAAATCCAGCCGAAGCGGAAGGCTTCCCAGTCGGTGCGCCCCTGGCTGGCCCCGGCAATGCTGGCAGCCGCGAAGGTGGCCATGGCGATCGGCGGGGTGATCATCGAGAGAATGCCGAAGTAAAACACGAACATATGCGCGGCAAGCGGCTCGATGCCGAGTTCCACCAGCGAAGGTGCTGCCAGCGACGCCATCAGCAGGTAGACGCCCGTTGTCGGCAGCCCCAGGCCCAGCACGATGCCGACCAGCGCGGTGATGATGAGCAGGCCAAGCATGGTCTTGCCGCCGAAATCGAGCAGGTACATCGAGAGCGTAAAGCCAAGACCGGTGATCGACAGCAGGCCGATGATCATGCCGGCCGCGGCCGTGATCAGCAACACGTCGCCCGTCGAGCGGCCGGTATCGACAAGCGCCTCGAACACCGCCCGCGGGGTCATGCCACCCCGGCCGGAGGTCGCGGCATAGGCTCCCATGGCGACGAGGATCATGACGCCGGTTGCCCAGACCGCTGCCACCTCCGGCCGCATGTTGAAGGTAAACATGCAGGCCAGCAGCACGGCGAAGGCCAGGATGGGCAGCCAGCCGCGACGCAGCACGGTGGCCATGGGAAAGCGTGCCAGGTCCGTCAGCGAACCGATGCGATCCCGTCGCGAGATGAAGTCGATCTGCACATAGATCGAGAGATAGTACAGCAGTGCCGGCAAGAGCGCCGCAAGCGCGATTTCCCGATACGGCACCTGCAGGATCTCGGCCATCAGGAAAGCGGCGGCGCCCATGATCGGCGGCATCAGCTGGCCGCCGGTGGAGGCAACCGCTTCGATGCCGCCGGCCTGGGCGGGGGTGAAGCCGGCCCGCTTCATCAGCGGTATCGTCATGATGCCGGTCGACATGACATTCGACACCGCACTTCCCGAGACGGAGCCGAACAGCGCAGACGCGGTGACCGCGACCTTGGCCGTGTTGCCGGGGCCGTTGCCGGAAACGCGGGTGGCCAGTTGCGTGAAGAAATCGCCGCCGCCGACGGACATCAAGACGCCGCCGAACAGCACGAAGATGATGACGACGAAGGCGGCGATCTGCAGGGTCTGGCCGAGCGTCGCCGAGGAATCCGTGCCGAGATAGCGCAGCAGGTCGCCCAGCGGGATCGGCCGACCGGTGAGCGCGCCGGGCACCCAGTCGCCAAACAGCGCGTAGAGAAAGATCAGGCCGAAGATGACCACCAGCGTCATGCCGACGACGCGCCGCAAGGCATCCATCACGATGAGCACGATGGCAACGCCGATGGCCAGAGCTTCGGTCTGGTGCAGGTGCGCGCCTTCCGTCAATGTCGGAAAGCGCAGGAAGATCCAGAGGCTGAGCAGCACGCTGGCAGCACCGAGAAGGTGATCGCGCAGCTTTTCCATGGCGCTCTTCTTGTCCATCTGCCTGAGATAGACGACGCCGAGCGCCGCCCCCAGCATCAGCGCAACGATCTGCTCGGGATAGATGAGCAGACCGATGCGCTGCGGCAGGGAGAGAATCCAGATGGTGGCCAGAAGCGGCACCGCCAGCGCCAGAATGGTTTCGGCCACGCGGGCCGGCGTCATGCCTGGCGTTTCGGCGGCCAGAGCCGCCCCTGTCTCTTCCATCATCGCCATCGCCTTACTTGCCCGCCCAAATGCCAGCCGACTTGTAGAAGGCTACGGCGCCCGGATGATAGTCCAGCGTCTGCACATGGGCGAGCCTGGCGGGGTCGAATTCCGACCACAGGGGGCCGCTTGCCTGCAGGGATGCCTTGCCGTCAAACAGGGCCTTGGCAACCTTGCCGACCACCTCGTCCGGCACATCCTTGTTGGCAAACAGGGTGTAGTCGTAGAACAGGATGGTGCTGTCGGCCTTGATGCCGGGCGACAGGGGACGATCGCCCCAGGTCTTCAGCATCGTGCCGGGCATGATTTCGGCAAGCACCTTGTCGTCACCAGCCTTGAAATTCAGGAACGAGACGGGGCCAAGGGTCGCTTCCATGTCGAACACGGTCTGGGAGCCGACGGTGGCGATGGTCACCTCGGTGGTGCCATCCTTGAAGGCTTCGAACATCGCCGGGAAGTTGGCCATGGGCACGCTGGACACGTCGTCATAGGTCAGGCCGGCTGTGGCAAGCGAGGCGCGGAAGAAGAAATCGCCGAGCGAATTGGCCGGGAAACGCGGCACCTTACGGCCCTTCAGACCCGCCATGTCCTTGATGCCGGACTTGTCCGCCACCATCAGCCCGGCATTGAACGGAATGAGCGAGGCCACCATGCGCAGATTGGGATTGGGCTGGCCTTCGGACATGCCGGTGCCGGTTATGGCATTGGCGGTCTGGGGAAAGTTGGCGATGCCGAACTCGACGCGGCCGCTATCCACGAGCGGCAGATATTGCGATGTATTGGCCATGACCTGCGGCCGCACCATCAGGCCCGCCGTATCGGTGATCGTCTTGGCCAACGCCGTGGCGATCTGTTCGGTGGCGCCGCCTTTGGTCGTTGCAAGCCCGATCGTCTGCGCCTGAACGCCGAAAGCCGAAGCTGCGACCATGGCCGCAGCGAGAAGATATTTCCTGATCATTCCCCTGTTCCTTTCTTGTGAAGGCTCTCGGGCATGCATGTCCTGCAGACCCGCTTTCGCTGCCCGCCAATCTTGCATGGCGGACTGCTAATGTCATGACATTCGGGCAACAGGGGCATGGGAACGATGATCCCAAGCGAGCAGCAGCGTCGGGTTCTGAAGTCCCGATCGACATGCGCCTCCAATCGTCTCCACGCAGATAGCCTGCACGGGCACAACAAAGCCTGTTCCCTGTGAGGGCCGCGTTGGACCCTCGTTGTCGCGGCCTTTAACAGGCCTTTTTCCACCCCGAGGACTGCTTGGCGTTTGCACCCACGCATCCTCGTTCGCTCCGTCGCTTCATATCGACATTCCACAAAATTAGATGTTGATATGTAGTAACAATATGTACACAATGAACATGAGCCTGATCGATGTCAAGGCATGAAGACGAAGGAGAAGAGGGGAATGACAGGGAAAACGGAGCGGGTTCTGATCGTCGGAGCCGGGCCGGTGGGTCTCGTGGCGGCCTGCAGCCTGGCCGAGGCGGGCATCCCCGTAACACTGTTCGAATCGCATCGCGAATTGCCGATGGACTTGAGGGCCTCGACATTCCATCCGCCGACGCTCGACATGCTCGATCGCTTCGGCATCAGCGACAAACTGGTGGAGCGCGGCCTGGTATGCCCGCAATGGCAGTATCGCGACCGGACGCAGGGCGTGATCGCCACCTTCGATCTGGGCGTGCTGAAGGGCGAGACGCGCCACCCCTACCGGCTGCAATGCGAGCAGTGGAAGCTATCGGAAGAATTCCGCAAGATCATCGAGACCGATGACCGGATCGACCTGGTCTACGGCGCTCGGGCGCTTGATGTCAGCCAGGACGACGATGGCGTGACCCTGACCGTCGAGCATGGCGATGGCACGCAGGAAGAGCACAAGGGGCGTTATCTCATTGCCGCCGACGGCGCCCGCTCCGTCATCCGCAAGACGCTGGGCATCTCCTTCGACGGGCTGACGATCCCCGAGATCTTCCTGTCGATGTCGACGCCCTTCATGTTCAACGAGGCGATGGACGACCTGACGCCGATCGCCTATCTGACCGACCCCTCGGAATGGGCCGTGCTGTTGCGCACGCCATCCTTGTGGCGCGTGCTGCTGCCGACCGATCCGAACCAGACCGACGAGCAGATCAAGGCACCTGACACCATGGAACGCCGGCTCCAGGCGCTGTGCCCGAAGGATGGTCCCTATGAGATCATTCACGCCACGGCCTACCGCGTGCATCAACGGGTCGCCGGCGATTATGTCAGCGGTCGCATCTTCCTGGCCGGCGATGCCGCGCATCTCAACAATCCGCTGGGCGGCATGGGCATGAATGGCGGCATTCACGACGCCGTCAACCTGGCGGAAAAGCTGGTGCAGGTGTGGAACGGCGCGCCTCTGGAAACCATGGGCCGATATACGCGCCAGCGCCGCAAGGTGGCCATCGAAACCGTGCAGGAGCAATCCCTGCGCAATCGCAAGATGATGGCCGAGACCGACCCGGCGGCGCGCAAGGCCTATCATGACAGCCTCAGGGCAACCGTCGATGATTTCGACCAGCACAAGGCCTTCCTGATGCGCTCCTCCATGATCCAGTCGCTGCGCGACCTGGAAAACGTCGCCTGATCCCTTTTCAATCCAATCTTTGCCAGAAGGAACTTTTCCATGGTCGACAGCCTGGGCTACCGCAAGAAATTCGCCGTGATCGCCCCTTCCACCAACACGTCAGTCCAGCCGGAATTCGACGACATGCGCCCGGTGGGCGTCACCAACCACTTCTCGCGCATCACCATTCCCGACAATCCGGTGCATAGCGACGCCGACTTCCTGGCGTTGATCGACAATATCAGAGCCTCGATCATGGAATCGGTGGATTCGGTGATGACCTGCGGGCCGGACTATCTGGTCATGGGCATGTCGGCCGAAACCTTTTGGGACGGGCTCGACGGATCGGTGAAACTGCAGAAGCGCATCGAGGAGCGCTCCGGCGTCAAGGTCGCCATGGGTTCGGATGCCTGCCAGGCGGCGCTGAAAATGTATGGCAATGTCAAGCGCATCGGCGTCGTCACGCCTTATATGCCTGTTGGTGACGCGCAGGTGCAGCGCTTCTTCACCGAATGCGGTTACGAGGTCGTCAATCTCAAGGGCCTGAAATGCCAGAGCCCGATGCTGATCGCCCATGCCAGCGAAAAGGAATTGCGCGACGCCATCATCGAGGTCGACGGCGAGGGCATCGAGGCCATCGTCCAGGTCGGAACCAACCTCGCCATGGCGCGTCTTGCCGGCATCGCCGAATTCTGGCTAGACAAGCCGGTAATCGCCATCAACACTGCAACCTATTGGTGGGCCTTGCGCCAGAACGGCATCACCGACAAGGTGCAGGGCTTCGGCACGCTGCTGTCGCATCACTGAGACGACGGCTGTTGGTCTTGGGCATGGCGCATTGACCCTGGGAGAGCGAATGGACATGGACGGCCAATCCACGCCGATAACGGGTGCCCCCGTCGACACCGACAGGGGGCAAAAATCCGTGCGGCCGGCAGAGCGCGCCTATCAGGGCATTCGCCATGCGATCCTGACGGGTACGCTGAAACCGGGCGAACTGCTGGCCGAGGAAATGCTGGCCGCCATGACCGGCACCAGCCGCACGCCGGTCCGCGACGCCCTGCGTCGCCTGGTCACGGACGGGCTCGCCACCGTCTCCAGCCGCCATCGCTACGTCACCGAATTCACCTTCTCCGAAGTTGAAATCGCCTTTGACGTGCGGGCGCGGCTGGAAGGCTATACGGCCGGGGTTGCGGCGGAGCGCATAACACCCGCCGAACTCAAGCGCGCGGCCGGCATCATTGCCGATATCGACCGCATTGGATCAGACCACAGCGAGGCGGCACTCGCCCGCTTCGTGGAGCTCAACACGCGCTTCCACCAGCTGATCCTGCAGGCGGCCCGCTCGCAACAGCTCAAGCATATGCTGGCGCCGGCCGCCGCCCTGCCACTTGCCTTGCTGAAACAGTTCCTGCTCGACCAGCACGTCGATATCGTCAGGTCCAACAACCAGCACCGCGACATCCTCGCCGCGCTGGAGGCGAGGGACAGCGACGCAGCCTCGACGATCATGATGGAGCATATTCTCTCGACCAAGCCCCGCCGGCGGTAGGGGGTGATACGTGGTGGGCCGGAGAGCCATCGACCCCCTCACCGGAAAGATCTACGACTTGGCCAAAGGCTAAGCCACAGACTGCTGAAAAACCAGTCGATGAGGCTCGTTCCGGAACGTCTACAGGCACAACAATCACCGTCATGCCGGCCTCCGAGCCGGCATCCAGCGCGATCAAGTCTTTGATCGCAATAGACTCTTCCCGCGGCGCAGACGCGCCGCTGCTGGATGCCGGATCAAGTCCGGCATGACGGCGATGTTTTTTGCCGAAACCAACGTCGAGAGACCTAAATGAGAGTTTGTCGGCAGCCTAAGGTTTAGCCTTTGGGCAAGTCGTAGATTTTTTCGGTGAGGGGGCTTCTTGCGCAACGGCCCTTAGCACCTCCCCTACTCCTTCTTGTCTTTGCTCCGGTGGATATGCATCGTATAGATCATGCGTTCCGCCGGGTGCCAGTTGAACGAGGCGATCAGGGTGCCCTGTTCTGTCAGGTAGCGCCGCAATAGCTGCAAGGAGTAGGACTCTGGCTTCAGCCCCAACTGCCGCTCGAACTCCGCCGGCATCGGCACGGCGCGGATTTCCTGCACGACCTCCTCGATGATCTGGCCGCTATGACGCTCCAGCACGGCGAAGAACGGCCCCTGGTAGTCCATGAGTTGCGGCAGAAGATGCTCGAAGCGCTCGGGCACATAGGACTGGACATAACAGAGCGGCTTGCCGCCCGCCTCCGTCCAGCGGATGCCGTTGATCCGGAACCAGGTTTCGCCCTGCAGCCCGCCGACCAGCTCCGCCAGGTCATGGTCGAGCGTGACCTTCTCGACGCCCATGATGACGAAATAGGTTTCGATCGCGACCTGAAACAGCTCCTCCAGGGAGGTGTAGGACTGGTTGTAGGCGGATTTCGGGCTGTCGGAAATCACCCGCGTGCCCACCCCTTGCCGCCGCTCAACATAGCCGCGTTCGCGCAGATAGCGCAGCGCCTCGCGGATCGTGGTCCGGCTGGAATTGAATTCCGCCGCCAGCTCTATCTCCGGCGGAATGAGGCTGCCGAGCGGATAGGTTCCGTCGACAAGCCGTTCCTCAAGGATCTTCTGGATCTGTGCATAGCGGGGAATGCCATCGCTACCCGCGTCCGGCGCCTCGTCATGATGTTCCATCTTTTCCAAACGCCCGCCTCCGAATTGTAGGAGCAAATTACTGATTGCGCGTCTTATCGCGCCTTCTATCGCGGTTCCACCAGCTCATACAACCCATACTTCCGGCCATGACCCAAGCAAATATTCACCCGGCCAATGTTTGCCAGGATTTAAATGTATGGACATTATGACGCATTTCATGTTTATAAGTAACGACATGAGCCGAACCAGCCGAGCATTGCAATGACCCTCCGCCACAAATCCGCCTATAGCCAGCGCGCCAAGCTCGGCCTGATCACACCACCGACCAATACGGTAAACGAGGCGGAATGGGCGCGCATGATGCCCGAGGGGGTGACGTTTCACACCCATCGCATGCCGCTGCATGCCGATACCCAGAGCGAGGCCGGCAAGGCGCATCTGATGGAGGATCTAGGGCAGGTCTTCGGGCTCCTCAAGCAGGCGCGCGTCGATGCCATCGCCTATGCCTGCACGGCGGGCTCCATGATCAATCCCGTGAATGCATTGCCTGACAGCCTGACTGCGATGACCGGCGCACCTGCGGTCACGACATCGGCTGCCATCATCAAGGCGCTGAAGACGCTGGGCGCCACCCGGCTGTCCGTCGCCACGCCCTATCATGACGCGCTCAATGCCCATGAAACGCATTTTCTGGAAGATAATGGCTTCGAGGTGATCGGTCTTTCCGGCCTGGGCATCGGCGCATCAGGTCCGCAGGACTATGTGCGCATAGCCGAGACGCCCCTCGAAGCGGTCGCCGCCCATGCCCGCTCGGTCTTCGTTCCCGGCTGCGACGCGCTGCTGATCACCTGCACGGACTTCCCCACGCTGCCGCTGGTGCCGATGCTGGAAGCGGAACTCGGCGTGCCGGTCGTGACCTCCAACCAGGCGACCTTCTGGGCGATGCTGCGGCTCGCGGGCATCGAGGATCGCTTCACCGATTTCGGGCGGCTGCTGGCCGACCACTGACGACAAGACTTGAGATTTACAAGGAAAGACAATCCCATGGCAGACCCAAGACTGAAGGCCGCGATCGAGGCGAAGGAATTCGTGCTGGCTCCCGGCGTGTTCGACCTGATTTCGGCGCTGATCGCCGACCGGCATGACTACAAGGCGCTTTATGTGACCGGATATGGCACCGTCGCCTCCTATCTCGGCCTGCCCGATGCCGGTCTCGCGAGCTATCGCGACATGCTGGAACGCATCGCCCAGATCGTGAAGATGACGACGAAACCTGTGATCGCCGACGCGGACACGGGCTATGGCGGGCTGCTGAACGTTCGGCACACCGTGCGTGGCTATGAAGAGGCCGGCGTCTCCGCCATTCAGATCGAGGACCAGGAATTTCCGAAGAAATGCGGCCACACGCCCGGCCGCCGCGTCATCCCGATCGAGGACATGGTGCGCAAGATCAAGGTGGCGAGCGACAGCCGCTCCAGCTCCGATTTCCTGATCATCGCCCGCACCGATGCCCGCACCAGCCTTGGGCTGGAGGAAGCCATCCGTCGCGGCGAGGCCTATGGCGCGGCCGGCGCCGACATCGTCTTCATCGAGTCCCCGGAGTCGGAAGAGGAAATGCGCGAGGTGGCTCGCCGCATCGACAAGCCGCTGTTTGCCAATATCGTCAATGGTGGCCGCACGCCGATCCTATCGGCGGCGGCGCTCAAGGAGATCGGCTTTGCCGTCGGCATCCATCCGGCCATCGGCTTCCTGTCGATGGGTGAGGCCCTGAACCGCGCCTATGGCGACCTCGCCGCAAACGGCATAACCTCTGACGACATCCCGCTTTATTCCTTTGCCGAGTTCAACAAGCTGCTGGGCTTCGAGGATGTCTGGGATTTCGAGAAGAAATACGCCGAGACCGCCTGAATGTGATAGCAAAATCCCGGTGCGGCAACGCACCGGGCAGTTGGGGAAAAGCCGATGTCGCAGGACCTTTCAGAAAATTACAGCCGCGCCTATGGGCAGAAGGCCGGCTTCGGCCGCAAGCCGGCGCTGGTGCTCATCGATTTTGCGCAGGCCTATTTCGATCCGGATTGCTCGCTATATGCCGGGGTTGACGCAGCGCTTGCCTCGGCCCTTCGCATCCGCGCGGCGGCCCATGCCGCAGGCATTCCGGTCATTCTGACAGAGGTCCGCTACCAGCAGGGTGGCCTCGACGGTGGCCGCTTCTATCAGAAGGCCAAGCCGCTCTGCGCCTTTCTCGACGGTGCCACCACCGCCGCCTTTGCCGATGGCCTGGTACCGCAGGCGAATGAACTTGTTATCACCAAGCAATATCCCAGCGCCTTCTTCGCCACCTCTCTCGCCTCGACCCTGACGGCGATCGGCGTGGACAATGTGGTGCTGACGGGCCTGACCACCAGCGGCTGCGTCCGCGCCTCCTGCGTTGATTCCATGTCGCACGGCTTCATCACCACGGTGGTGGCCGATGCCTGCGGCGACCGTCACCCCGGCCCGCACGAGGCCAACCTGTTCGACATGAACGCCAAATATGCCGACGTGGTATCCGAGGCAGACATCCTCGACTTCTTCGCCACCGTGAAGGGCGGAATTTCCGGCGCGTAAGTGCTCGCGCCGGTCGCTCATCCGCGAGCGGCCGGCCGAAGATGCACTGGGTCAAGGCGCACGGCGCAACCGCCGCGCTCGACCAGGGGTGTCGATGGTCAACGACACCAATCGAAAAATCCGATGAAGACAATCTATTTATATCAGCTATCCAGATCGGTTGGGTAAGGCATAGTGCATGCCAAGGCTGCTGCTTGCGGCACCGCTACCGACTTCCGCATGCAGCAGATGATAGCCTGAACCGACGACAACCCTTGCATTCCCTGATCACAGGAACCATCGCCCGGCCAAATCCGGGGGAGGGACCGACTGCGTCTTCACCACTGACCGAGGAAAACCATGTCCGCCTATACCACCCAGAATTTGCCCGCAAAGAGCAAGAAGTTGGAAATCGCGCTATGGGGCGTGCAGACCCTGCTTGCGCTATTCTATGGCTTTGCCGGCTTCACCAAAGTCTCCACCGCGCCTGCCGACCTCGTCTCCATGGGCATGGCCTATGCCGCAGATGTGCCGGCCGGACTGCTGCTGTTTGTCGGAACCGCCGAGATCCTCGGCGCCCTCGGCCTGCTATTGCCCGGCATCACGAAAATCAAGCCGGTCCTGACGCCGCTGGCCGCCATAGGCCTGTCCACCATCCAGATCCTTGCCATCGGGCTGCATGCGCTGCGCGGCGAATGGTCGGTGCTGCCCATGAACCTCGTTGTCCTGGGCCTCTCGCTCTTCATCGTCTGGGGCCGAATGCTCAGGAAGGCTTGAGAAAGACACCCGGAGGAAATCCATCGCCGATGGCCGGCATCAGCAGCTCGAGTTCTTGGCCGGCATGGCCGGGCTGGCTACCGACGAGGCAGCCAGCCTGATCCGCGTCCTTATCGGCCCTAGGCAGCATTCACCACGGTGTCGCGATAGAGCCGGCGCAGGCCTTCCGAATCCACTGTGGTGCAGACGCGGTGCGAGGGACGGCCATCCCAAGGGCCGGGAATGTAGCTGGTCGTGTCGGGCTTCTGCACCGTCATGCCGCGGGTGATGCCCTCGGTGGAAACCCTGACGGCACCGGTCCGCGTTTCGAACAGGTCGGGCTGCAGCAGATAGGCGACCGCCGAGGAATCGTGGACGAAGATCGACGGCACGCCGCCGGCCTGGTGGAAGGCCTCGTAGAAGCGCGAGACCTCCCAGATGAACTGGCCCGCCTCGCCGCCATCTTTAGCCAGGGCGGACAGGTATTCGGTCGGCATGAGGGTTTGCTGGGTGACGTCGAGCCCGACAAAGGTGATCGGCCAGGAGGCCGCGGCGATCTCGTCTGCCGCCTCGGGATCGCCCAGAATATTGGCCTCGCCCGCCGGCGTGACATTGCCCAGCACGCCCGAAATGCCGAAGGCGCCACCCATGACGACGATCTGCTTGACCAGCGGCACGATGTCGGGCGCCTCCCGCAATGCAAGCGCGAGATTGGTCATGCGGCCGACCGCGACGATGGTGATCTCGCCCGGCGCCGCCCGCACCGTATCGATGATGAAGCGATAGGCGGGCCGTGGATCGGCCTTGCCTTCGAAGCTCTCGGGGATCGCGACATTGCCCAGCGCGTTCTGGCCATGGACGAAATCCGGCGGGTCCATGGGTTCGCCGACCAGCGGCTTGCCCGCGCCGCGCGCCACCGGCACGTTCATCTTGAAGCGGTCGACCAGGTAGAGCGCATTGCGCGTCGTCTGGTCGATCGTGCCATTGCCGAATGTGGTGACGACGCCGACCAAGTCGATCTGCGGCGACAGATGCAGGAAGAGCAGCGCCATGGCATCGTCCACGCCGGGATCGGTGTCGAATATCACTTTATGGACGGTCATGGTCTTTAACTCCTGAATGCGGGATGAGGATGGAACAAGTTCAGGCCACGACACGTCGGCGTCGGGCATGGATGACCAGGGCGATCACCGGAACGATATAGGGCACCGCCTGCAGCAATTCGCTGGGCAGCCCCCTGCCCTGCAAGGCGATCACCACGGCGTCCGCGGTGCCAAGCAACAGCGAGGCGAGCATCGTGCCCCAGGCACTGCCATAGCCCATGAGGTCCGCCGCCAGCGCCACGAAGCCGCGACCGGCGCTCATATTGGCCGAGAACCAGCTAACATAGCCCATCGACAGGAACGCACCGGCGGCACCGGCCAAGAGGCCTGACAGCAAAAGCGCCGCAACCTGCATGCGCACCACGTTGATGCCGGCGGTCGCGGCGGCTTCCGCGTTTTCGCCGACCGCCCGCAGCCGGATGCCGAAGGGCGTGCGCATCATCGTCAGCGCCATGACAGGCACCAGCAGGAAGGCCACATAGGTCAGGATGTGATGCCCCGATAGGATCGGGCCCAGCAACGGAATATCGGCAATGACAGGCAGCGTGACAGAGGGCAGGACCTGGCTTGCCAGGGAACCCGACATGCCCTTGTCGCCCGTCAGCATGAACAAAATCAGCGTGGTGCCGGAGGCCGCCAGCATGTTGAGCGCAATGCCGGCCAGGATCAGGTCCGCCTTGAGGCCATGAACGGCAATCGCCAGCATGCCCGCCAGAACCAGCCCGATCAGCAAGGCGCCAAGAAGGCCGATCCAAGCACTTCCGGTAAAGGCGCTGACCACGACGCCGGCGAGCGCCGCCGAGAGCATCATGCCCTCGATGCCGAGATTGAGCACGCCGGCGCGCTGCGAGATATGAACGCCAAGGGCGGCCAGCAGAATGGGCGTTGTGACCCGAAGAAGCACGGGCACCAAGGCGACAAGACTGGAGAGATCGAACCATTCGCTCATGCCGCCTTCTCCGTCCGGCGTCCGCCAATCCAGGCGAGCAGCCTGGGATTGCGGGTGATAACACTGGCGGTGACGAAGATCAGGATCAGCGCCTGGATCAGCCCGACCACTTCGCTCGGCACATCATGGTTGCGCGCCACCAGGTCGCCGCCGACCTGCAGATAGCTGAGGAACAAGGCGGCAGGGATGAGCAGCAGCGGGTGATCGCGGGCCAGGATCGCCACCACCACGCCCGTCCAGCCATTGCCGGGCAGCGACTGCCAGGAGAAACGCTGGTAGAGCCCCAGCATTTCAATGCCGCCGGCCGCGGCGGCGATCGATCCGCCGATGATCTGCGCCCGCAGCATGATGCGCCGGATCGGCAGGCCGAGATGGGCGGCAAAGCCGGGATTGGCCCCGACGATGCGGGATTCGAAGCCCCAGGTGGTGCGGAACAGATAGAGGCTGCCGGCGATGCAGGCGATGACGGCAAAGACCGTGCCGAGATGGATCCGGGTGCCGGGCACGATCCGCGGCAACCGCGCCTCTGCCGGTATCTTGTAGCTGACCATAGCACCCGCCGAGGGATCGCGCAGCACGTAGTTCACCACATAGAGGCCGATGAACAGCGCCGCGAAATTCAGCATCAGCGAGGAGACAAGCTCGGAGACCTCGTAGCGGCTGCGCAGATAGCCCGGCACGACGCAGACGCTCGATCCAACCACCGTGCCGGCTAGAAGCGCCAGCGGCACCAGCGCCAGAACCGGCAGCGGCACCAAGAGAACGGTTGCTACCGTTGCCAGGCCGCCGAGGAAGAAGGCGCCTTCGACGCCGAGATTGAACATGCCGGTGCGGAACATCAGCGCCACGGCAAGCCCGCACAGCATGGCGGGCGTCGCCATTTCCACGATATTGCCGGTATGGCGCGGGTTGCGGAACGGTCCGAGCAGGAATGTGTCGATCATGCCCCAGGGATCGGGCTGGGTCATGGCAATGGGAACCAGGACCAGGGCCAGGATGATCACAAGCAGCAGGACGGTCAGGAGAAACGGCGCCAGGGCCTCACGGATCATCATGCGGCGCTGTCCAATCCAAGCATGAACGGCCCGAGCCGTTCCGGGGTCACGTCGGGTCCATTATCAAGCGTTGCGACGATGCGGCCGGCATAGAGAACCGCCACCCGGTCTGACAGTGCCAGCAACTCGTCAAGGTCGGCGCTGATCAGCAGAACCGCGGCACCGGAGGCAGCAAGTTCGAGAATGCGGCTCTGGATGAAGGCCGCGGCGGCGATATCGATGCCGCGGGTCGGCTGGTCGGCGATCAGGAAGCTCGGGTCGGTGGCAAACTCCCGCGCCGCGATGACCTTCTGCGCATTGCCGCCCGAGAGCGCCGAGAGTGGCGCGCGCGGACCGGGGCAGCGAACGCCGAATTCCTCGATGATCTCGCCCGCCCGCTGCTCCATCTCGGCCTTGCGCAGGAACGGGCCGCGGACGAAGCGGGCCAGGCGATGGGCGCCGGCCAGCGCGTTTTCGGTCACGGTCAGGCCACGCGCGCCACCCTGATGGAAGCGGTCGGCGGGCAGATGCGCCATGCCATTGCGACGCCAGCCGATGGTGTCGAGCCCCATTACCGCCTGGCCGTTCCAGGTGACGCTGCCGCTGGTGGGCTGCCTTGCCCCAGAGAGAACGGAAACCAGCCCGCGCTGTCCGCTGCCATCGACACCGGCAATGCCGAGGATTTCGCCGGAGCGGATCGAGAAGTTGACACCTGTCAACCGGTCAGCGCCGCTGGCGGCCGACAGGTGAAGGTCTTCGACCACGAGACTGACCGCGCCGGATTTGCCGCCGCTGCGGGCGACGGCTGCGGGTCGCGATGCGCCCATGACAAGGGCGGCAATCTCGGCATCGGAAATGCGGTCCATGGCGCTGTCGCCGGAGACCTGACCCAGCCGCAGCGCCGTCACATCGGTGCAAAGCGCGCGCACCTCGCGCAGCTTGTGGGAAATGAACAGGATGGTGAGGCCGGCGCGCTGCAGGTCTCGCAAGCGCTCGAATAGCTCGTCGGTTTCCGGCGGTGTGAGGACGGCGGTGGGCTCATCCAGGATCAGCACGCGCACGCCATCGCGCAACAGCGCTTTCAGAATTTCGACCTTCTGCTGGGCCGCCACGGAAAGCCCGCTGATGCGCGCATCCGGATCCACCTCAAGATGATAGCGGGCGGACAGGGCCAGCACGCGACGGCGTGCTTCGGCCCTGTCGATGAACAGGCCGCGACGCGGCTCCTGTCCGAGCAGGATGTTTTCCGCCACCGAAAGGGACGGAATGAGCGAGAAATGCTGGTGCACCATGGCGATGCCGAGGCTGGCTGCCACCCGGGGCGAGGCGATCGAGACCGCCTCACCATCAAGCCGGATCGCTCCGCCCGTCGGCTGCTCCAGGCCGAACAGGATCTTCATCAGGGTGGACTTGCCCGCGCCATTTTCGCCGCAGATGGCATGGATGGCGCCAGCCGCGATCGAAAACGAAACGCCGGACAAAGCCTGCGTTCCGTTTGGGTAGTGCTTGGAGACGCCCTCGAAGCTGATGATCGGAACGTCGCCCATGGTGCTCGCGCCCATGACCGGCTCAGGGCCGGACGGAGGTGCGCAGCGCTTCCAGGGCCGCCTGGTCGATGGCAAAGCCCGAGGTGACCTTGATGTCACCCGCGATGATCTTGGCCTTGGCGTCCGCGATCTGCTTCTTCAGCTCATCCTTGGCAAGCTTGGCCATCACGCCGTTTTCCGCCAGGCCGACCGCGTTTTCCTTCAAGCCGATGGCTTCGACCTGTCCGACCGGCAGCTTGCCGTCGACATAAAGGTCATAGGCGCGCGCCAGCGTCACTTCGACATTCTTGAGCATCGAGGTGGCAACCTTGTCGGCCATGGCCGGATCGGTATCGCGGAAAATGGCTTCCTGGTCTGAATTCACGCCGATCGAGTATTTGTTGACCTCCTTGCCCGCAGCGATCTGTCCAAGGCCGGTGAGCCCCGCGACGTTGAAGCCGATCGCGGTGCCCGAGCGATATTGCGCCAGCGCCAGTTCCTTGCCCTTGGCCGCATCATTGAACGACCCGGCATAGGAGATGGCCACCTTGATGTCGGGGTTCACAGCCTTGGCGCCTTCGATATAGCCGGTCAGGAAGTCATTGATGACGGGAATATCCATGCCGCCGAGGAAGCCGATATTGTTGCCGTCCGACGCCGGCAGGGTTCCATCCTTGATCAGCCCCGCCGCCAGCATGCCGGCGAGATAGGACCCCTCGTTCTGCTTGAACACGACGGAATAGACATTGCCGTAATCGCCCTTGTCATAGGGCATGACGCCATCGATCAGGATATAGGTCTTGTCGGGATACTCAGGCGCCACTTCCGTCATGATGTCGGAGATTTCGAAGGTGCAGGCGACGATCACGTCGAAATCCTGGTCGGACACATCCTGAAAGGTCGGCAGCCACTTGGTCTGGTCGGTGCCCATTTCGATGACCTTGGTCTCTACCTTGTCGCCATATTTGGCCTTGATCATCTCCATGCCCTTGGCGCCCAGATCGAAATAGGACTTGTCGCCGAGATTGCCGTTGACGAGGAACACCACCTTCTTGGGTTCCTCCGCGTGGCCCTGACCGGCGAAACCACCGAGCAAGGCCGATCCGGCGAGCAGCAGGCTGAGGGTCGTGCGGCGTGTAAAGCGTGTCATTGTTTTCGTTCCCTTTGTTTTCGTTGTAAGCGCATGCGGGCGGGTCGCAAGACCCGATCTTAGATTGTCAGGCGTTTCCGATCGGGCTGATCGCTCCCTGGCTGTTTTGAGCAAGCCAGGCGGCGCGGCGGCTGAAGAGCCCGGGCACCACGGCATGCACTTCGGCAATCAGATCCGCCATGCTGGCGGATTTCAACTCGCTGTTCTCCACTAGGATCCGGCCATCCACCATGGTCATGTCGACATCGCCGCCGCGCACGGCATGGACGAGATTGTGATGCAGGTTGCCATCGCGCCCGCCAAACAGCGGCGTCATGCGCGGCGTATCGGTGCGCACGGCAATCAGGTCGGCCTTCTTGCCGGCCTCCAGCGAGCCGATCTCGTGGTCCTTGCCGATCGCCCGCGCCCCCTCGATGGTGGCCATGCGCATCACGTCCCAGCTATCGAGAGCGGCGGCATTAAGCGTCGCGAACTTGGTGAGCAATGAGGCAAACTTCATCTCCTCGAACATGTCGAGATTGTTGTTTTCCTTCTCGCCATCGGTGCCGATGCCGACGGCAACGCCGGCGGCGCGCAGCTTCTCCACCGGGGCATAGCCGCTGGCCAGCTTCATGTTGCTGGCGGGATTGTGCGCCACCGCCACGCCGCGCTTGCCCATCAGCTCGATCTCGCTGTCATCGAGCCAGACGCAATGGGCGAGCAGCGTGCGCTCGGCATCCAGCAGCCCGAGCTTTTCCAAGGCCTGGATCGACCGGCAGCCATAGCGGCGCTGCATCTCGTCCAGTTCCACCTGGGCCTCGTTGGAATGGGTGTGAAACCCGGTCTTGAACTTCTTGGCGAGCGCGATGGCGCGCTCGTGGCCGGCCTCCGTCGAATAGAAGGCGTGCTCCAGCCCGACCCAGACCTCGACCCGGCCATCCGCCTTGCCATGCCAGGTCTCCAGCAGGCGTTCGGTGTCGTCCAAGTGGTCGAAATAGTTGTAGTCGGGATGCTCACCGACATAGGGCACCATCACGGTGCGGTTGCCGATCTGGCGTGCGGCCCGGCCTGCGCCTTCCATGTAGCGCCACATATCCACCACGGTCGTGGTGCCGGACAAGACGGATTCCGCATAGCAGAGCCAGGATGCGGCCTCCGCCTCGCGCGGCTGCAGCACGCGGTGCATGGGGTCGATGAACATCCGCAACCAGTCCCAGACCGGCAATCCCTCTGCTGTGCCGCGCAGCACGCCGGAATGCAGATGGGCATTGACGAGCCCCGGCATCAGCAGCCTGTTCGGCAGGCGGCGGACCAGGCTTTCGGGATGATGTTGCTTGAGATCGGCGAGCGTTCCGACCTCGACGATCCTGTCGCCATCGATCGCGACTGCGCCGCCCTCGATAACGGTGTTATCGGCATTCATGGTTACGACGAAGTCGGCGGAAAGAATTTGAACGCTCATGCGTCTTCGGCCCTCAATGGCGCAGATAGGCGTCCGCGCGCCGGATAGCATCCCCGGCATCACGTGTTTACCTTTTGCACCAGACAGTTAAGATGAATGGCCGAGGAGTTCCGCCCCCGACATGGCAAAAGTGTAGGGAGGCGGACACCCACCCGCAAGTATAGAGACATGCACGCCCCGTGCTCAAAGTGAGAGCAGTCACGCTGGATGCCCATTTTTACCACAGCTACCCGTTGCCTGGTTGAGGTGATCGAGGCCGGGTCGATCCGCCGGGCGGCCGAAATCCTCAATACCGCACCCTCGGCCATCAACCGGCATATCCTCAATCTGGAGGCGGAATATCGGACGACGTTTCTGGAGCGCCTGCCGCGTGGCGTCAGGGCGACGCCGGCGGGGCGGCTGATGGCGGAGCAGATCCGACGCTGGCAGGCGGACCTGGAGCGCGTTTCGGACGATCTCGCCAAGCTGCGCGGCCAGGAACGGCAGCAGATCGCCATAGGGATCATGGAGTGTTTCGCAGGCTCGTTTTTCGCGGAAGTGCTGGCCGGCATCCGCAAGCAATATCCTGATGCCAATATCGTGGTGCGGGTGGGCGGCACGCGGGAAATGCTGACCCTGCTGGAGGGCGGCGATATCGATCTGGTGCTGGGCTTCAACATGCCGCCCAGCTCGGATTACTGGGTGGTGGAGACGATCCCGATCAGCATGGGCGTGGCCGTGGCGCCGGAGCACCCCTTTGCCGGACGGGCCTCGGTGAGCCCCGCGGAATGCGAAAAGGAATCCCTGCTGCTGGTGGATGAAAGCCTGAGCCTCAGGCCCTTGATCGATACGCTGTTCCCCAACGCCTCGCCCTGGTCCAAGGCGCCGCTGACATCGAATTCGATCGTGATGATCAAGCATGCGGTGCGCACGGGTGATGGGATCAGCATCCTCACGCGCTTCGACGTGCGGGACGAGCTGAAGACCGGGCAGTTGGCGCTGGTGCCGCTCGATGCGCCGAATGTGCGGGAAAACCTGGCGATCTGCATGCGTGACCAGTCCTCGGTCACGCCGCTCGGCCTTGCCTTTACCCAGGCGATCGTTGCCGCGGTGAGGCGGGAACTGTCGTCCTGACAGGTTACTGCTTGACGCCCAGCTCGCGCAGCCGCTCCTCGAGATAGGAGCCGGCCGTATAGCGGCTTGACAGCACGACATCAGGTCGCGGCTGGAGGAACAGCGGCAACGAGATGCGCGACCGGCGCGCGCTTTCACCCGTCGGATTGGCAACCCGATGGCTGGTGGACTTGTAGTAGCCGCCGGATGCCTCCTGCAGCATATCGCCGACATTGACCACCAGCGTGCCGAAATCCGAGGGCACATAGCCCCATTCGCCGCTGGCGGTCTTCAGTTGCAGGCCGCGCTCGTTGGAGGCCGGCAGCACGGTCAACAGATTGATGTCCTCATGCGCCGCGGCTCGCAAGGCGCCCGGCTGCTCATTGCCAGTGAGCGGCGGATAGCGCAGGATGCGCAACAGGGTCGCCGGGCTGTCCTTGATCATCTCGGCGAGCGGCATGGAAAAGCCGGCCCGCACATCCGGCGGCGTGTGCGTCTCAAGCCATGACAGAAGCTCCGCGGCCAGGGCGCCGGCAAGCTCGTAATAGCGGCGGGCGGCATCGGAGACCTCAGCCGGATACCGGCCCCAGCCGAAATAGTGGTAGTATTCCTTGAGGTCCTTCTTGTCGTTGCCCTTGGCAACCTCCGACACGGCCGTGGAGAAGAAGCCGTCATGCTTCTCCTTGTCATAGGCATAGGCGTGCTTTGCCTCGCTATCGAAGAAGGCGAGCCAATCCCGGTGGATCTCGTCGACAAGCGCCTGGGGGATGGGGTGATCCCTCAGCACGCCGAAACCCGTGGTGCGAAGCGATTCCGCAAACAGGGCGGGCGCGTTGGGATCTAGGTAGGATACCGCGGCGACGCCGGTATCGATTTCGATGTCTGCGGCTGTCTCGGACATTGGCTCTTCCCCTTTTTTCATCCGGCCGGGCCGGTTGCAAAAAAGGCTAGGTTGAAGCCGTGGCACGAACAAGCAACAAAGCGCTTACGCCCCGTCCGTCAAAAGAAAGCGACGCCGGTCAGGACAGAGCGACCGGCTTGCTTGCCGAGAGCGTCAGGCCGGATGCTGCTGGACGCTGAGGCCGCCATCCACCGTCAGGCAGGTGGCATTCATGAAGGGGCACTCGTCCGAAATCATGAACAGCGCCGCCATGGCGATTTCCTGCGGCAAGGCGATCCGTCCGCCGGGATGGAGCTTCATGGTGTCCGCCTTGGCCGCCTCGGGATCGGGGAAGCTGTTCCAGTAGTCGATGACCTTCTGGGTGGCGACATAGCCGGGCGCCAGCGCGTTCACCCTGATGTCTTTCGCGGCATATTCCAGCCCCAGCGACTTGGTCATGCCGAGCAGGGCATGTTTGGCGAGCGGATAGGGAAAGGTGTGCTGGATGATGGTGAAGGCATGGGTGGAGGCGATGTTGAGGATGACGCCACCGCCGTTCTCAAGCATGCCTGGCAGCACGGCACGGCAGCAGTTCCAAGCGCCCTTGAGATTGATGTCGAAGCAGCGCGCCCATTCCTCGTCTGTCGAGGCCAGCGGTTCGGCGAAGACGTTGACGCCGGCATTGTTGACCAGCGCGTTGATCCCGCCGATCTCCCGGCCTGCGATCGACACGGCCTCGGCAATGGCCGCCGCGTCGGTGATATCGGCCGTCACCGCGGCGACGCGGGCACCGGCTGCCCGGAGCGTGTTAGTTGCTTCGCCAAGAAGCGCCTCATCGCGATCGATCAGAAGCAGGGCAGCGCCTTCCCGCGCAAATGCCTCTGCCATGGCAAGACCGATGCCCTGGGCCGCACCCGTGATCATGATCCGTTTACCGTCAAGCCGCTTGACCACCCTATAGCCTCCTGATGCGTAACGCGATGTGGCTGCTGATGCTTTCGCCAGCCTGCAACAATGTCAGCCCGCCATATCCCGCCATGTGATGTCCGTTCGGCAGATGCGTCATGGGCTCGAAGCAAAAGAAGTCGGCGCGTTCGGCGGGCTTGTAAAGCATGAAGACACCGTGCTCCGGCGATGCCGCGAGATCGGCCGCCAGCTTAAGTTCCGGCCAGGCGATGACGGCCTTGCCATCCCAGCCCTCGAAGGCGTTGTTGACGAAGCCTGAAGGAAGCGCGGCACCGGCGGAAAAATCGAGATCGGCGGGAACCGGTCCGCATCGATCCGGAAGATGCCCCGCCCGCTCGCTCCAGGCGCCGGTCGCGGTGGCGGTGAGCCGGGTGTTATCAGTCATGGCTAGGAAGGGATGCTGGCCGAGCCCGTAAAGCGCCGGCTTGCTGCCCGCATTGGTGACGGAGAGCCTGAGCGTCAGTTGATCACCGGCGACAGAGATGGTCTGCTCCGCCTGATAATCATAGGCGGACGTGGCATTGGGTCGATGACGCAGCGACAGCACCACCGACGACGCGGTTTGATGCGTCACGTCCCAGCGGGACAGCCAGCCATCGCCATGCAGATAGAGCGGATCGCCGGTATTCGGCAGAAAGCGATATTCCGTTCCATCAATGTCAAAGCCGTTGTGCTCGACGCGGTTACCGAAAGGGACGAGCGGAAAGCTGGCCATGCTGCCCTCGGGACCACCCGCCGGCACCAGGAAGGGCACGCCGTCAAACCGGGCGTCCAGCAAAGCACCGCCGTGACGTGAGACACGGACGGCCAGGGCGCCGTCCGCAAGGTCTATGACCGCGGGCAGCGATGTCACCGATGCAGCCCGGCAGCCGAGGATCTCAGATTGTCGAGCAACACGGCGACCAGCAGGATCAGGCCGCGCACCACATATTGGTAGAAGGCCTGGATATTGAGAAGGTTCATGACGTTTTCCGCGATGCCCATGATCAGCACGCCGACGATGACGCCGCTCATGGCAGCGCGACCACCGGCCAGCGACACGCCGCCGAGAACGCAGGCGGAGATGACGGAGAGCTCAAGGCCCGTGGCCGCATTCGGCTGGCCCGAGGTGATGCGCGATGCGAGCAGGATACCGGCGATGGCGCAGACGAGCCCCTGCAAGGCAAAGATCCAGATGCGCATGTTGACGACATTGACGCCGGCCAGTCGCGACGCCTCGGGATTGCCACCGATTGCCAGCGTGTTCTTGCCGAAGACGGTGCGGTTCAGTACGAAGCCGAAGACGATGAACAGCAGCACCATGATCCAGATCGGCGTGGGAATGCCGAGGAAGCGTGACAGCGCCAGCTGGTAGAAGCCGGGATCGTTGATACCAACAGCCCGGCCATCCGAGGCAATCAGCGCAAAGCCACGGACGATCTGCATGGTGGCGAGCGTTGTGATCAGGGCGTTGATCCTGAAACGGGCGATGACGACACCGTTGATCAGGCCGACAAAGGCGCCACTGGCAAGCGCGGCGAGAAGGCCGAGCACAATCGACCCGGTCGCATTGGACGCCATGACGGCGATCATGCCGGAAAAGGCCACTGTCGAGCCGACCGAAAGGTCGAAATCCCGCGAGGCGAGGCAGAACATCATGGTGCAGGCGACGATGCCGATGGTGACGACCGATTGCAGCAGGCCGAGCATGTTGCGCTCGGTCATGAAATTGGGAACCGTCAGCGCGACAATGGCAAAGGCGATCGCGAAGATCACCACCAGGCCCTGTTCGCCGAGAAGAAGTTTCCTGAGGGAAGTCATTATATCGTTCCTGCGTCTTAAGCGGCGGCGGTTTTGTCGGGCAAGGCGGCGGAGAGGATCCGGCGATCGTCGAAATCGGGACGGCCCACATCAGCGGCGACGCGCCCCTGGCACATCACCATGATGCGGTCGGAAATGCCCATGACCTCGGGCAGTTCGCTCGATATCACCACGATCGCCATGCCTTCGGCTGCGAGGCCGTAGAGGATTTCGTAGATTTCCGCCTTGGCGCCGATATCGATGCCACGGGTGGGTTCGTCGATCACCAGGACCTTGATGCCCTGCTCGGACAGCCAGCGGCCGAGGATGACCTTCTGCTGGTTGCCGCCGGAGAGATTGACGATGTCCTGTCGCCGGGAGGGTGTGCGGACCCTGAGCCGCGCGATGAACTCGTCGGCCACCGAGGCTTCCTTGCGGGTGTTCAGGATACCCAGCGGCGAGAAATGCCGCCGGGAGGATATGGTGATGTTCTCTTCGATGGGGCGGCCCTGGACGATGCCGTCATGCTTGCGGTCCTCGGGGCAAAGCACGATGCCGGCACGGATCGAGGCGGACGGGCTGTCCTGAACCACGGCCGCGCCATCCACGGTGACCGTGCCGCCACTGCGAGGATCGGCGCCATAGAGCAGGCGCGCCATTTCGCTGCGGCCGGCGCCGATCAGCCCGAAGAAGCCGAGAATTTCGCCCTGCCGGACCGAAAAGCTGATGGGGCGCGGCAGATGCGGTCCGCTGAGATCGCGCACCTCAAGGCGCGCAGGGCCGAAGGCACGCGGCCGCCAGCCCCAGATGTTGCTGATTTCGCGGCCGACCATCTCCGCGATGATCTGGTCCCGCGTGGTCTCGGCGATCTTGGGGTGATGGGCCGCCAGCTTGCCGTCGCGCAACACGGTGAGGCTATCGCAGAGCCGGAAGATTTCGTCGAGGCGATGGGACACATAGAGAATGACGGTGCCGCGCGCCTTCAGCTTCTCGATCAGCGCGAAGAGGATTTCGCTTTCCCGCGAGGAGAGCGAGGATGTCGGCTCGTCCAGCGCGATGACCCGCGCGTCGAGAATCACAGCCTTGGCGATCTCGACCATCTGGCGGGCACCGATGGACAGGGACGAAACCTTGACCGAGGGGTCGATGTCGATCCCGATCTCGCTGAGCTTTGCCGCGACGCTATCGACCAGCTTGCGCCTGTTGATGACGCCAGCAGCGGCCGGAAAACGGCCGAGCCAGAGATTTTCTGCAACCGTCAATTCCGGCACCAGTTGCAATTCCTGGTGAATAACGATCACGCCAGATGCAAAGGCATCGCGAACCGACTTGTAGGTCTGCGGCACGCCATCGATGGAGATCGTGCCGGTATCGGCGGACTGGTCCCCGGACAGCAGCCTGATCAGGGTGGACTTGCCGGCACCGTTCTCGCCCATTAGCCCATGCACGGCACCCTTTTCCACGGAAAAGGACACATTCGACAAGGCCTGGACGCCCGGATAGCCCTTGCTGATATCTTTGAATTCGAGGAAGGCCATGGAAGCTCCGCGGAAAGACCCGGCGGCGCGAATGCCGCCGGGCGTGTTTGCAGATTACTCGATCCCGAGATCCTTGCGGACGGCTTCATAGGTGTCGCGCAGGGCAAGCGCGCCAGCGGTCAGCGTCAGCTTTTCCGGCTCCTTGCCGTTGGCGATCCACTCATACATGTTGAGCGCGGTTTCATAGCCGTGGCGCTTCGGCGAGATGATGACGGTGCCGAAGAAGCCGGTCGGGGTGGGCTTCTTGAACTCGTTGATCGCCGATTCCGCACCGCCGATGCCAACGCCGATGACGTTTTCAGCAGCAATGCCGACGGATTCCGTGGCGCGAACCGCACCCAGCACGGCCTCGTCATTGAGACCGAAGGCCACCCAATGCTTCACATTGGCGTTCTTGTTCAGAACCGTCGTTGCAGCATTCAGCGCTGCTTCGGTGTCGGTCTTGGCCTGCGGCGCGTCATAGATGTTTTCGGCCGGGAAGCCGGCGGCCTTCAGGGCTGCGATGGCGCCTTCGACGCGGTCGACGGCGGTCGGCAACTGGTCATAGGACACCCTGATGGCGCCGACGTCCTTCATGTCCCAGCCGCGCTTCTTGATTTCCTCGGCAATCGCCTGGCCCACGGTCTCGCCGATCTTGGTGGCGGAGATGCCCATGTGGACGACGTCTTCGAGCGGCTTGCCATCGGCACCGACGAGGCGGTCGTCGACCGTCATGACCTTCAGGTCGTTGGCGGCCGCCTTGGCGACGATGCCGGGGCCGAGCTTGACGTCGGGCGTGCAGATGATGAAGCCCTGCGCGCCCTGGGCGGCGAGGTTATCGATCGCGGACTGCACTTTTTCGCCGTCTTCGGCACCGATCTTGACGAGCGTGAAGCCTTTTTCCTTGGCGGCCTGATCGGCAAACTTCCATTCGTCCTGGAACCAGGGTTCCTCCGGCTGCTTCACGAGGAAGCCGATCTTGACGTCAGCGGCAAAGGTCGAGCCGGCAGCCGCGAACGCGACGACGCCAGCCAGGATGGCTGCTTTCCATGAGCGCATGTGTTCTCTCCCAAATCCCATTAATTGAGCAACTGCCTCCCGGCAGTGCCCAAGAATTAGGTTAAATCATCATACCAGTCAATTGCCTTGGTATGATGATTGAGATAAAGATCTGCACAAGGCGTTTTGGCATGGCGGTGCGATATCGTAAGCCCTTGCGAATTCGGGTAGACGATGGAGGATCGGCAGTGATGGAGGCCAGGGTGGAGACGGTCGAGCTAAAGGGTGAGGACCAAGCGGTCGAGGCGGTTCGCCGGCCGCGCGTGCGCCGCAACGTCACCGTCGCCATCGCGCAGGATATCTGTGCGGACCGCTATCCGCCGGGCAGCCAGCTGCCGCGCGAGAACGATCTGTGCGAGATCTACGGTGTCAGCCGCACCGTCATCCGGGAATCCCTCAAAATCCTTGAATCCAAGGGCCTGCTGCGCGGCAAGCCCAGGGTCGGCACCGTCGTCTGCGACAAGGACGACTGGAATATTCTCGACGCCGACGTGCTGGAATGGATCGGTCCCTACATCAAGGATTTCGATCTCCTGGGCTGCATCCTGGAAGCGCGCCGCACGATCGAGCCGGTGGCAGCCGAACTTGCGGCAGAGCGCGCCACGACGCAGCAGATCGCCGACCTGGAAAATGCCTGGCGGCAGATGCGCGATTCGAGCGATGATCCCGAGCGCTTCACGGAAGCCGACGTGCAGTTTCACGCCGTTCTCCTGGCGGCCAGCCACAACCAGGTGTTCCGCCGGCTCTCAAGCGCCATCCATGCCGCCCTGCGCTATGCGCTGCATGCCTCCAACGTCGCCGTGGAAAGCCGCGAAGATGCTGTGATCATCCATGGCGAACTGGTCGAGGCCTTGCGCATGCGCGATCGTGCCAAGGCGCGGGACGCGGCCAACCGCATGCTCGATCTCGCCGTGCACGACCTTGCCGCGGCCGAACGCGTGATCGGTCGAAACACCAGCAGATAACACGGGCATCGGCCCGAACAGCAGAGAAGAAGACGCGCATGAAGATCACCAAACTCACCACCTATATCGTCCCGCCGCGCTGGTGCTTCCTGAAGATCGAAACGGATGAGGGGATCGTCGGCTGGGGCGAGCCGGTGGTCGAAGGCCGGGCGCTGACGGTGGAAGCGGCCGTGCATGAGCTCTCGGACTACCTGATCGGCAAGGACCCCTTCCTGATCGAGGATCATTGGACCGTGATGTATCGCGGTGGCTTCTATCGCGGCGGCGCCGTGCATATGAGCGCGATTTCCGGCATCGACCAGGCGCTGTGGGACATCAAGGGCAAGGCGCTGGGCCAGCCGATCCACTCGCTGCTCGGCGGCCAGGTCCGCGACAAGATCAAGGTCTATAGCTGGATCGGCGGCGACCGCCCGTCCGATGTCGCCAACAATGCCCGCGATGTGGTTGCCCGCGGATTCCAGGCAATCAAGCTCAATGGCTGCGAAGAGCTGCAGATCGTCGATAGCTACGCGAAGATCGACCACGCGGTGGAAACCATCGCCATCATTCGCGAGGCGGTCGGCCCCCATATCGGCATCGGCGTCGATTTCCATGGCCGCGTGCACAAGCCCATGGCCAAGGTTTTGGCCAAGGAACTGGAGCCGTTCAAGCTGATGTTCATCGAAGAGCCGGTTCTCTCGGAACATCGCGAGACGCTGAAAGAAATCGCCAACCACTGCTCGACGCCGATCGCGCTGGGAGAGCGTCTCTATTCCCGCTGGGATTTCAAGCAGGTGCTGTCGGACGGCTATGTCGACATCATCCAGCCGGATCTCAGCCATGCCGGCGGCATCACCGAATGCCGCAAGATCGCCTCCATGGCCGAGGCCTATGACGTGGCGCTCGCACCGCACTGCCCGCTCGGCCCCATTGCGCTGGCTGCCTGCCTGCAGGTGGATGCGATCAGCTACAACGCCTTCATCCAGGAGCAGAGCCTCGGCATTCACTACAACAAGTCGAACGACATCCTCGACTACATCGTCAACAAGGATGTGTTCCACTATGCCGATGGTTTCGTCAGCATTCCCCAGGGCCCCGGCCTCGGCATCGAGGTGGACGAGGCCTATGTGATCGAGCGCGCCAAGGAAGGCCACCGCTGGCGCAACCCCATCTGGCGCCATGCGGACGGCAGTTTCGCGGAGTGGTGAGGCCAGCCGGGACGCTAAACCCGGCCAGGGCTTTGCCCAGGCTGTCCGCCGGGACAGCCTGGACCGCTGCTAATCGCGGCCACCGGCTCCAGATGCCTTACGCTGCCGGCGCATGGTCGTGGCAAACCGGGCGGGATCGTTCAGGTGGGCGCCGTCGAGCTTGTGGATGGCCTGGCGGTGGGGTGACGAAATGACCGTCTGCGGATCGGCATAGGCCTCCTCGACCACCGTTTCCAGCACGTCGATCCAGCGGTCGATGTCCTCCCGGGACCACATCTCGCCGGCCTCCGGTGTGAACGGCTCCGGCACCAGCCAGGGTTCGTGGCTGAGCCAGAAGGCATCGATGCCGAAATCGGTCATGCGGCGCTGCACGTCCAGCACCGAAACGCCCGTTTCCTGCCTCAGCGGCTCCATCGACCAGCGCGTCATTTCCATGCGCGGCACGGTGATCTCAGGATGCGAGCGGGCAAGCCCGCGAATCCTGGCCAAGCGCGCATCCATATAATTGTTGGCCAGCACCGACAGATCCGCAGCTTCTGCAATGCCTTCGGCGCCCATGGCCGCCGTCCAGGCATAGGCCTTCATGACCTGCTGGGCATTGCCGAAATATTCGCGGATCTTGCCGCAGGATTGCGGGCGGTCATAGTCCAGCCGGTAGCCATCAGCGCCTTGCACCACGACCGGCGCCGGCAGGAACGGGGCGAGTTCCGCCGAGCAGCCATAAGCGCCGACGGAGGGGCCGTTGCCGCCCTTTGGCGCCCCAAAAGTCTTGTGCAGCATGTACATGCAGGCATCGAAGCCCAGCTCCCGCGCCTTCAGCCGGCTCATGACGCCGTTGAAATTGGCGTGGTCATAGAAGCAGAGCCCGCCGGCCTCATGGACAATCCGCACCCATTCCTTGATGTCGGGATTATAGATGCCCATGTCGTCTGGATTGCCGATCATCAGTGCGGCGGTGCGGTCTGACACGACGGACTTCAACTGCTCCAGGGAGGGATAGCCGTTTTTCTCCAGCGTCAAAGTGATCACCTTGAAGCCGGCGGCGGCGGCCGTTGCCGGATTGCAGGGATGGGCCTGGATCGAGGTGATGATCTCGTCGCGCTTGCCAAGCTCGCCGCGCGCCTTCAGCCACGCACGGGTGACCGCACAATGGGTATAGGCGGCATCCGCCCCACCACCGGGCTGGAACACGAACTGGTCCATGCCGGATAGCGCCCGCAGCATCTGGTCCAGCCGGTGGATGAATCCCAGCGAGCCCTGCAGGGTCTCGTCCGGCTGGGCCGGATGCGTCTCGGCCATATCGGGCCGCCAGGCGATGGCCTCGCTGACGGGGGCATTGTATTTCATGGTGCAGGTGCCGAACAGGCTGACGCCCTGCATGCCGAGCGTCATCTGCGCCAGATGCAGATAATGGCGAAACACCTCCGGCTCGGAAAGCTCCGGCAATTCGGGCGGCTTTGCGCGTCGAAGCGCTGCCGGCACGAGCCCATCTGCCTCCGGCGCATCGTCAAACATCAGCCCGCGACGGCCTGATTGGCCCATGGCGGTGATCACAGGTTCGTCCCAGCGAGCGGCGTGGTAGCGAGGGATCTGGCGGCTCATGCGGCAAGGACCTTGGTGAGGGAGGAAACGAGATGATCGATATCACCGGGCTGATGGATCTCGGTGACGCAGTAGAGCGCGACCTGGGGCGCGGCGCGATCGCCGGCGGAGAGGTCGATGCCGCCGAAGATGCCGTGGGCCAATAGCGCCTTGTTGATCTCGGCGACCGTCTTGCCCGATGCGGTGAAATCCACCAGGAATTCCTTGAAGAAACCCTTGCCGTGAACGATCCGCGCGCCAGGCACCTGCCCTATCCTGTCCGCCGCATGTCTTGAATTGGCGATGATGCGCCGGCCAAGCTCCACAAAGCCCTGTGGGCCGAGCAGCGCCATGTAGGCGGCGCCAGCGATGGTCCAGAGATAGGTGGAATTGCCGGTCCAGTCCTTGCCCTCCTCGCGCATGCCATAGGAGGTCTGGTGGAACAGGCTCAGCGCAAAACCATGCTCGCCCGGCACGCTGGTGGGCGCCATCGACACGAGGAAGGTGGGGTATTCCAGGGCATAGCGCGCTTCATGGCGCGAGGCGATGAAGCCGCCGACACCGCCGCCGCCATGCATATGCACGCCCAGCGGCTGGATCGAGCCGACCGCGATATCCGCACCATAGGCAGAAGGCGGCGCGACGATACCGAGCGACAGGGGATCGACACCGACGATGGCTTCAGCGCCGCTGGAGCGCGCCATCCTGGCGATCTCCGCGGCCTTTTCTTCGAACAGCCCGTGATAGTTCGGGTTCTCGAAATAGACGGCCGCGGTTTGCTCGCTGATGAGGTTTTCAAGCGCTGCGAGATCGGCGCAACCGGTTTGCGGATCCACGCCGCAGAGATCGATCTCGATGGCGCGTCCGCTGGAGGCCGAGGCGCAATAGGTTTCAATGACCGACAGGCGCTCCGGCGACATGGGGCCGACCAGCACGACGCGGGAGCGGCCGGTCAGCCGAACCGCCATGCGAATGGCGTGCCCCACCGCGCAGCCCCAGCTATAGACGGGCATGCCGACGAGATCCATGTCGAGCAACTCGCCCAACTGGCTGCAGAACTCGAACCAGGCCTGGTTGCGGCCATGGTCCGACTCAGGAGAGCCGAACACGGATGTCAGCCATTCCTGCCGGCGCACCAGTTCGTCGCAGACGGCCGGCACATGATGCTGCCAGATCCCGCCGCCGAGAAAGTTGAGGTGGGTTTCGCAATTGGCGTTCCTGGCGGCGATGTCGCGCAGATGCCGTTTCAACGCCGCCTCGGAGCGGATCGCCGGTGGCAGGGCTATCGGCGTTTTGGCCCGATGATCCGCCGGGATTTGCGCGAACAGGTCTTCGATCGAGGCCGCGCCGATCACGGACAGCATTTCCGCCTTGATGTCCTCGACACTGTTGGCCATCCAGGGATGGGCTGTCGTAGTGGCCATCGTCATCTCCTACTCGAAATTTTGTTCGACTGTCGCACAAATGTACGCATATTGCAATCGGCGCCGCAAGCTCAGAGAAAGGCCTCGAGCCGCATGACGAGACTGTCCACCGGGCCGGTGCGCACCTTGATGTAGCCCGAGAGACCGCGATCGACCTCCAGATCTCCGCTATCGAGATGCAGCATGCCGCCGGGCAAGGCGGCCAGCTTTTCGCGCGTCGCCACGATGATGAGGTTTTCCCGCCGGCAGGACCGCAACAGCCCAGGCGATATCTGCTGGTTGCCGCGGCCGAAGACGAAACCCTGCTGCCCGATGACGCCTGTGATGACGGTGATATCGTCGCATCGGCCAGCCAGATGCTCCAGCGCGGCGGCATCGACATCCCGGCGGATGGTGGCGCCATCCAGCACGACATCGACGCCGAGCAGGCTTCCTTCAAAACCGAAGGCCTGCTTGATCGTTTGCATCGTGGTGCCGGGTCCGATCACCACCAGCGATCGCCCTGATAATTCGGCTACCAATTGCCGGCCAAGGGCGGCGATTGCCGCCTCGCCGCCGACAATACGCCCACCCTTGGCGGGCTGCAGAAATCGCGGCAGGTCCGGCACGCGGGCATGACCAAACAGGCGTAGCGACGGGTTGCCCCGGGCGCGCTCCCTCTCATCCGCATCCATGATCTCGGCCATGCGAAACCTGAGGGGTATTCCCCGGGGCTGTCGCGCCATCACCGCCACCGTCTCGCCCGCCGCTTCCGGGCTCAGCGCGAATACGGCCGAATGCATCTTCACGCCAGCGGGTATGCCAACCAGAGGAATGCGATCGCCGACTGCATCCAGGATATCCCGGGCCGTGCCGTCGCCGCCGGCAAACAGCAAGATCTCCGCGCCCGCCTCCACGAGAGCCGCGGCGGCGCGGCGCGTGTCTTCTGCCGTCGTTGTCGCCTGGCTGTCGCATATGGTTTCGGCGACGATTCCGCAGTCTCGGACAATATCGCCGCCCATAGTGCCCTGAGCCGTGAGCAGCCGAAAAGCAGAGGATTCGCGGCGTAATCGGTGTAAGGACCGGGCGGCACGCTCTGCCACCTGGGGCACGCCGCCTTGGCCCAAGGCGTCCGCGAGGCTGCCCAGATGATCGCTGCCATGGGCGGCGAGCCGTCCGCCGATGCCGGCCAGCGGATTGACGAGGAAGCCGATCCTCAAGCGGTCAGGCATCGGCCTCACGCAATTCGCGCTTCAAACGGTTCAAGGCCATGAGCCTGCGGTCGCGCCAGGCCACGCGGGCCTCCCAGTCCGAAAGCGGCAAGGCCGCGCGCCGCTGGTCCGCCACCTTGTCGACGAGTTCAGCGGTCCAGGGATCGTGCTGGCCGCGCTCCGCCCCCATGCGCTCATAGGCCGGCGCCATGCGCGCCGCGTGGGCGGCAATGCCACCGCGCACATTGAGGTCGCTCGTCTCGAACGGTCCAATAAAGGCGTAGCGCATGCCCAGGCCATCGCGGATGACAGCGTCGAGTTCATCCACGCCAACAACGCCATCTCGCACCAGGCAATAGGCCTCCCTGAGCACCGCGCCCTGAAGCCGATTGAAGACAAAACCTTCCACCTCCCGCGCCAGCGTGACCACGGACATGCCGGCCGCGGTGAAGAGGGTTTTCGCCTTCTCGACGATATCCTTTGCCGTGAAAGGTGCCGGCACCAGCTCCACCACCGGCAGCAGATAAGGCGGGTTGCCGGGATGGGCCACGAGGCAGCGATGCCGGTCCGGGAGAGCTTCCGCCATGGCGCTGGCGGTAATCGCGGAAGAAGATGAGGCAATCACGGTCTGCGGACCGGTGCCCTCGACCAACCGCTGCAGCAGTGCCTGCTTGATTTCGAGCCGCTCAGGCGCGGATTCGATCACGAGGTCGGCGCCATGGATCGCGGCGCCAAGGTCGATGTCATAGGTCAGCCGCGCAGCCACGGTCTCGGACGGTTCGGCCAGCAGGCCGAAGTCGCTGAGCTCAGCCAAGCGATCGGCAATCAGCCGCTTTGCCGCGTCGAGTTGTGCCTGATTGATGTCGTTGAGCACGGCGTGAAAACCCGCTCGCGCGAAGACGATGGCCCAACCCGATCCGATCGCGCCAGCACCAACCAATGCGATTTTTGTGGGCTCGGATAAACTGACGCTCATGATGTTGACTGTCTCGTGCTATCGAAAGATGACGCGATCCTAAAGCAGGCCGCGCAAAAACAGCAACAGAAAATCGTTGAAATTCGCACAAATGTTCGGATATCTGCTCGGGACTGGCAAAGGAGAGACCTGATGACGTTTTCACTCACCGGCAAGACCGTGTTGCTGACCGGGGCATCCAAGGGCATCGGCGCCGAGACGGCGAAGACCCTTTTGGACATGGGCGCCCATGTCGTTGCCCATTATGGCAGCGACCGCGCGGGCGCCGAGGCGGCGATTGCCGGGGCAGCGCCCGGCCAGGCGATTGCGCTCCAGGCGGATCTCGGCCAGCAAGGCGACGCCCGTCGCCTCTGGCAGGAGGCCGTGGCCTGGCGCGGGCGGATCGATGTCCTCGTCAACAACGCCGCGATCTTTCTCAATGCCGGCGGGATCGAGGAGCCCCAGGGCGAGTGGGACGAGGTCTGGGACAAGACGCTCGCCGTCAATGTCCGGGCACCGTCGGACCTGATGCGCGAAGCGGTTCACCACTATAAGGAAAAGGGTGGCGGCATTATCGTCACGGTCGTGAGCTGGAACGCGCAACGCGGCTCATCCAGCCCGAAAACCATCGCTTATGCGGCCTCCAAGGGCGCGCTGAAAGCCGCGACCCAGACGATTGCCCGCAATTATGCCAACCAGAACATCCTGGCCTATATCATTGCGCCTGGCGTGGTGAAAACCCGCATGTCGGAGGATGCTGCCGCCGTGCTGGGCGGCGTGGAAAAGCTGACCGCGGGCCTTGCCATGGGCGAATGGGTGCCGCCGGAGGAAATCGGCTCCCTGATCGGCTTTCTTTCGACGGGAACCTGCCGCCACCTCACGGGCGCGACGCTCGACTTCAACGGCGCAAGCTATGTGCGCTGAAACGATCTAGGCGCCTCGGTCTCACGGCACGATTCGCGCCTCAATCAAGTCACCAATTTCGAACGGTGGTGCGAATATGCACCACCGTCGCCAAATCCGCGCTAGCCTTTACTCTCGGAAACGGCCCGCAAACCGTCTGTAATCGCTAGCAAACAGAGGCTGCATCGCCGCCTTCCTTGCGCACAGGCGCCAACCAGGCACTAACCTCAAAATCTTGACAACGTGCGCATTATGAACAAATGTGCGATTAGCAAAAGTCATTCGGCAGGAGCCGACTCAGCCTCCTGACCAATCGTAAACATCAGGCATCATGACAGGAGTTGAGCCATATGGGCATTCAGTTCAGGGGTAGCTACACGGTTACCGTAACCCCTTTTACCGCTGACGGAGCCGCCATTGACTACGAGGCCTTGAAGCGCTTCCTGGACTGGCAGATCGAATGCGGCGTTCCCGGCGTGATCATTCTCGGCACGACGGGCGAGTTCCTGACGATCAGCGACGAGGAGCGCCACGCCTATGTGGACGCGACGGTCAAGCATGTGAACGGCCGCATGCATGTGCTGGTCGGCGCGATGAATGCTTCGACGCCGAAGGCCGCGGCTTATGCAAAGATGGCCGAAGACCTCGGCGCCGACGGGTTGATGATCCTGCCGCCCTACTACTACACGCCGACGGAAGACGAGATCTACGGCTACTACAAGGCGATCTGCGCGGCCACCAAGCTGCCGATCATGCTCTACAACAATCCGTTCACCTCCAATGTCGACATGTCCGCCAAGCTTGTGGCGAAGCTGACGGCCGCTTTCGAGCAGGTGCAGTATATCAAGGAAGCCTCGACGGATGTCGGTCGCGTCTTCGACGTGATCCGCGAATCCAAGGGTGCGATGAATGTCTTCGCCGGCGAGCGGATCGTTGAATCCTTCCTGCTCGGCGCTGTCGGCTATGTCGATCCCTTCGGCAACTACATTCCGCGCGCAACGCAGAAGCTCTGGCGCCTGCTGGAAGCCGGGCGCATCGACGATGCCAAGCGCATCCAGGCGCATATTACCAAGATCGAGCATACGATTGCCGAGGGTCACCCGACCTATGGCCACCAGTGCTATTCCAAGGCGCTGGCATCCCTCGCCGGCTATCCCGTCGGCGATGTGCGCCCGCCGCTCACCACCTTCGCCTCGCTGGGCGATGAGGGCAAGCAGCGCCTGGCCGTGCTGTCCGGCGTGATGCAGGAGCTCGACAAGCTGCTGGCCGAGATCGGCTGATCCGTAACGGACAGCATGCCCGAAGGAAGAAGACGAGGCTGCGGATTGCGGCCTTGTCTCAGACTGCTGATGTGTTGTTCAAGTGTGCAACTCCAACTTCCCGTCATTCCGGCCTTGAGCCGGAATCTAGCCACGGCGCGTCTGCGCCGTGAAAGGAGTCCTTATGATCAAGAACTTGATCATAATGGATCAAAGACTTGATCGCACTGGATCCCGGCTCGGGGGCACTGCTGTCCGGTTTAAATTTGGTGGACATGGCGCACGGTGTTGATTCTACTTGTGTTCGAGCGTTTGGCGACGATCTCGGACACGAAAGGGGA
>NZ_FWXU01000055.1 GCF_900176345.1 Rhizobium sp. RU36D | reverse complement strand
ACCCAGTACCAGACCCTGCTCCAGCGCCTGCGCGAACTGGATACCAAGGCACAGCTGCAATTGGCCGATAGCCGCGTGGTGAACGCTGCCTTGGTCCCCGCACAACCATCTTTCCCGAACAGGAAACTGATGTTCTTTGTGTCGGTTGCCTTCGCGCTCGTTCTTGGCGGCGCCATTGCAGTGCTGCGGGAACATTTCGTCGGCGGCTTCACCAGCGAAGAACAGATCGAGCCCGTGCTCAGGGCAAAGCTTGCCACCGTCATTCCGAAGCAGGCTGTCGATGCGAACCTGACCACACACAGCGTGGCCGACCTTGTGGTCACGTCGCCTCTATCGGTCTTCTCCGAAAGCATCAGGCGTATTCGCGTGGGTGTCGAGCGGCTGCTGTTTGAGAAGACGGCTCAGGCCACGGGGCAAGATCGCCGCGAATGCGTTGTTGTGCTCGTGTCATCGTCCGAGCCGAATGAAGGAAAGTCCACAGTATCGCTTGCCCTCAGCCGAACCCTGGCAAAATCCGGTAAGAAGACGCTGCTGATCGACTGCGACTTCCGCAAGCCGAGCATCAATAGCCTTCTAGGCGTAGAAAGAAGCTCCTGGTTCGCTGACCTGTTGCAGGGCACGGAGGCGGCGCAGTCGGTCTCCAAGCAGACAATCGCCGATCCGCTCTCCGATCTCTCCGTTATCGTCGGCGATCGCGTGACGGACATGGCAACCGACGATCTGGTGATGGGCGAGCGGTTCTCGCAGATCATTTCCGCGGCCCGTCGCCACTTCGAATACATCGTTATCGACACGCCGCCTGTCGGTCCCGTGGTCGACGCTCTTTATCTCGCGCGGCATGCAGACTTCATCGTGTTCGTTGTTCGCTGGGCCAGCACGTCGCAGACTCTGGTCCGCAAGTCCCTGACGGCATTGATCGAGAATGCTCCGAAGGGAACGCCGGCGATGGTGGCGATGAACCAGAAGGAAAATACGCGCAATGATAGCTCGTATCGTTACTCCGGATACAGTCATTAGAGCGTCTCCTGGCTGATTGAAAGCGTCGGCGCTTTAAGAATCAGGTGCGGTCTGAGGCAAACTATTGCCGATCGAGGTCGGCGGATGTCAAAAGCTCTCTGTGGAGATCAACAAGTTCGCGTTCTTGCTGCTGCTTCTGCCGTCGTTACTCACCGTGAAGCTGCTGATCCCTCCTTCTCAAAACCTTCCTTGCCCTGTCCCTAGCCCAGGCCCCACTCGGCATGGTCATGATCGGCAGCGGATTGGTCTTTCTCTCCGTGTCCGGCCAGGATCAGTAAGCGGCAAGGAGACCCCATCTGGCGCGACTGATGCTCAGCAGGGTATTTCGGGCGTACGAGTTTTCTGAATGTGAGGATCTATGTCTAGACTTGCGGCGAGCCTTGGGTTGATGCCAATGATCCAGGCGGTGCCCGATCGCCTTGACGGGTCGCCGCGTCAGTTGCGGCGATTCTGGTCCAACGATTTCAAGGCCACAGCAGTTGAGCAGGGTTGTCAGCCCGGTGTGAACATGTCGGCAGTTGCGCGGCAGATCGGGATCCTGCCGGCTCAACTCTACCGCTGGCGCAGAGAACTGTTCGGCAGTGATGAGCCTGGACAAGCAGCCGCGGCAGTTGATCCGCAGAGCGTCGGACCTGACCCCGACCCTGTCGTCGAAATCGTCATTGGCGGTATCGTCGTGCGGGCCGGCCGGTATGTTGAAGAAGCACATCTGCAGCGTATCATCCGTAAGCGGCAAGGAGACCCCATCTGGCGTGGCTGATGCTGGGCAGGGTATTCCGGACATACGAGTTCTCTGAATGTGAGGATGTATGTCTAGGCCTGCGGCTAGCCTTGGATTGATGCGAATGATCGAGGCGGTGCCCGATCGCCTTGACGGATCGCCGCGACAGTTGCGGCGGTTCTGGTCCGCCGAATTCAAGGCCACAGCGGTTGAGCAGGCCTGTCAGCCCGGTGTGAACATATCGGCAGTCGCGCGGCAGATCGGCATCCTGCCGTCTCAACTCTACCGCTGGCGCAGAGAGCTGCTGGGCAGTGAAGAACCTGGACAAGCAGAACCGGCAGTTGGATCCCAGAGCGCAGCACCTGGCTCCGACTCCATCGTCGAAATCGTCATTGGCGGTATCGTCGTGCGCGCTCCCGTCGATGCTGACGAAGCTCATCTGCAGCGCGTGATCCGAGCGGTTCTCTCAGCATGATCCCCACAGGCGTAAAGGTCGTCCTCGCCAGTCATCCCATCGACTTCCGCAAATGGCCCGACAGCCTGCTGTCGTTGGTGCGCGACGCCGGCAGTGATCCGTTCAACGGCTCGCTTTGTGTCTTCCGGGCCAAAAGGGCCGACCGTGTCAAGATCGTCTGGTGGGATGGATCCGGTTGTTGATTTCCACTGAGAGCTGACCCGGCGGGGGTGCGGATAAAAAGTTGGACTGCTTCATAAGATCAGGCCGAGGCCTTTACGATATTCGACTGGGCTGAGCGATCCCAGCGATATCTTGATGCGCTTCTCATTATACCAGCGGATATAGGCATCCACCTCGCCGACGAACTGTTCGATCGTCATGGCCTTCCAGTCCCGGGGATAGAAGAGTTCGGTTTTCAACCGGCCAAAGAACCCTTCGCACGCGGCATTGTCTTGCGAGCAACCCTTTCGGGACATCGAGCGAACCAGTTTCGCTTCGCTGACCCGGGTTAGCCAGCCTGGCCAGCGATAATGAGCTCCGCGATCGGAATGGACGATTGGCCGTTCCACCGCTTCGGTTACGGTCTCAATGGCTGCATCTAGCATGGTGTTGACCAGCCCTGCATCTGGTTGCGTTCCGATGGACCAACTGATCACCATGCCGTCGAAGCAATCGATGATAGGCGAAAGGTAGACCTTCCCGGCTGGGATTTGGAACTCGGTGATATCTGTCAGCCACTTCAGGTTTGGCGCTTTTGCATGGAAGTCGCGATTGATTACGTTCTCGGGCGCCGGACTGATTTCTCCCAGATAGGATCCGAAACGCTTTCGACGTGGCCTTGCGACGACCAACTGCTCCTGCTTCATCAAGCGCTGGACCACCTTTTTGTGTTTCGGCGTGCAAAATTGGCTCTGACTCACTTTTGATGAATTTTGGGCGTCGGCTGGCGTTGGTTTTGCAAAAGGAATCAGCGCCATGGTTCATTCGCTTCGCCCCTCCGCACTCATGCCTCGTGGCTTTGTCATTGATGAGACAGCTTCTGCTGGCGATGCCATCATACTCACTGTCCGATCGACGGATATATCCAGCCGTTGTCCAGGCTGCGGCACAAGATCGGAGCGGATACACAGTCGTTATCATCGACACCTGAACGATCTTCCCATCGCGGGAAAGTCTGTGCGATTGGTTATTGCCGCACGCCGGTTCCATTGTGACGCAGTGCTGTGTGGCCGAAGGATCTTTACCGAGCGCTTTGAGACAGATGTCCTTGCGCCATGGGCTCGGCGCACCGCGCGGCTTGATCATATTGTCCATCATCTCGGGCTTGCTTTGGGTGGGCGACCGGCGGCAACTATCGCCCGCAGACTGATGGTGCCGGTCAGCAACGACACCTTGTTGCGCGTCGTCCGGCGGCGAGGCACCCCGCGTTTCGTTCCGCCAACGGTGATCGGCATCGACGACTGGGCGTGGCGGCGCAACCAGCGCTACGGGACTATCATCTGCGATCTCGAACGGCGCAAAACCATTGCACTTCTGCCGGACCGAGAACCGGCGACCGCTCAGGCCTGGCTTTCGGATCAGCAGCAGATCAATATTGTCGCCCGCGACCGCGGCGGCGCCTACGCCCTTGCCGCGGCAAAGGCGTTGCCAGAGGCAACCCAAGTGGCCGATCGATGGCATTTGATGGAAAACGCCAGTCGGGCATTCCTCGACGCCGTCCGTAAATCCATGCGACAGATCAGAACTGCGATCGGGTCCGCAACGATCAATCCGGACCTGCTGACGGCCGCTGAGCGGATCCAGTATCAGGGATATCTTCATCGAGAAGACGCAAACGCTGCGATTCTGGACTTGGCTAAGTCCGGTGTTGCAATCAAAGAAATTGTTCGTCGCACCGGGCACAGTCGTGGCCTCGTCAGGCGGGTGCTACGCGGGCAGCGATCCGACGTGTTCCGGGTGCGGGAGAACTCGCTCGAAGTTTATCTGCCATGGCTCGATGCTCAATGGAGTGCCGGTCACCGCAATGGCGCGCAGTTGTGGCGAGAGTTAACGCGCCAGGGTTTCCGGGGCTGCCTTCGTGTTGTCACCGAGTGGGCGACGCGTCGCAGAAGGGCGGAAATGATGGATTGTTATGCCTTGAGCCGTACGCCGTCGGCACGGGCTGTCGCACGCCTCATGACCATCGGCCGCGATGATCTTTCCAAGTCTCAGACCGTTACGGTTGCCGCCATTGAAGGCGGAGTGCCTCAACTCGTCGAAGCGCGGGAAGTCGTCGCCGCTTTCCAAGCCATGATCCGCAAGAAATCTCTCGCCGATCTCGAACCATGGCTGGAACGCGCCCGACCAAGCTTGGTCGCAGCCTTCGCCAATGGTGTAGCCAAAGACCGGGCAGCCGTGAGTGCCGCGATCAGTTCGCCCTGGTCAAATGGACAGACAGAGGGGCAAATTACCAAGCTCAAGCTTGTAAAACGCCAGATGTACGGCCGAGGGAAAATCGACCTCCTTCAGGCGTGTGTCATCGGCGCCGGATAGGCCTCTGACCACCAAAAGTGCGTCAGAGCCAACTTTGCGTGCCGATTGACAACCTTTTCCGAGATTGTCACGCTCTGCCTGGCCAACGACGCCTGTAGCCTGCGATAGCCGTAACAACGATGGTTCGTTTCAAAGATTTCCGTCATGCTGCGGCGGATAGCGACATATTTGTCTGCCAGGCCCACACGGATCCTGTGGTAGAAGTAGGAGCTACGCGCCAAGCCCAATTGGGCAAGAAGTTCCGGCACGCGATAGATATTCCTAAGGGCGTCAACCAGCTGTGTCTTCTCCCGATTACTCAGGATCTGCAGATCGACGCCCAGGCCTTTTTTAGGAGTTCATTGGCCTTCTTCAGGAGATCATGCTTGAGTTGCAACTGGCGGACATCACGCTGGAGGGCTTCGAGCCGTCGCTCGAGTTCTTCACGTTCTGGCACTTTAGCGTTGGTTTTGCGGCGTTTCATCGATGAAGAAGCCTCATGACCGAGAAGCTGGTCTTTCCAGCTATACAATGTCGGCCTTGAGACGCCCAGGCGGTCAGCCAACTGTTGAGCGCTTTCATCCCCATTGCACAGCCCGATGACCCCCGCTTGCCGGAGCTCATCGGAATAGCCACGGCGCCAAGATCGACCAACCATGGATGAGCGCGCCTCCGGAAAGACCTCCCGGACCCATGCGGTTAGAGTTCCGCGACCAGGGTAACCAAGCGCCCTCATCGTCGAAGAGATGCAACGATCGTGAGTGCGGTAATGCTCAAGGGCAGCCTGCTTTTGGGCCTCGGAAAATTTTGGCGCTCGAGCTACCGCCTGAACACGCAAGTCGCGATTCTCCACGTACTCTCGGTACCAACCCTTCAGGGCATTCTTTCTGGGATAACCCAACTGGCGAATGGTTGCCTTGAGCCGCTTGCCAAGCCGGATGTAGAGCTCAACGGCTCGAAGTCTGTCTGCGTAGGAATACATGAACTACCTCCTTGGTGGTCCAAGTTTTCGTCCGCACCCCCTATCAGGCCGCGCCGGGTCAGCTCTCAGTGGAAATCAACAGCCAGGTCTTTTGTGGTATCCGCCAGTCGATACCTTCCAACAGATAACCGAGCTGTGCGGGCGTGACCACAACTGTGCCATCGGCCGCTGATGACCTGAAAAAGCGGCCACGCTCCATCTTCTTCGTGAATAGACAGGCTCCTTGGCCATCATGCCAGATCACCTTGGTCAGGCCACCGCCTCGGCCGCGGAATACGAACAGGTGCCAGTACATCGGGTCGCGCTTCAGCGCCTCCTGCACCATCAACGACAGACCGGGGAAGCCTTTGCGCATATCGGTATGGCCTGTCGCCAACCAGACCGTTCACCCCACTCGGCACCGGGATTACGGCAGGCCCAATACAATCGAGAATGCGGCCAAGCGCTTCGGTATCGATATCGCTATCAACGTGGACACGCCGACCTCGACCAAGTTCAATCATTACATCGCTACGCTTCCGACGAGGATGGGATGTCGCAGGCGGTACCGGTGTCAGTACCGGAGCAATACTCCCCAATAGCGCCGTTTGAATCTTCCCCAGGTGCTGCGGCCGCCGGTCTTCCGGGGCGCGCCCCGGAAGACCGG
>NZ_FWXU01000018.1 GCF_900176345.1 Rhizobium sp. RU36D | reverse complement strand
AAAACTGAGCGCACCTCGACTGTTCATCCTGCAATGCAGGTTGGACATGTGAGAACGGCGGGGGTGGAGAGTACGGTGAGGTTGGAGGGGTCTCCCGAAAATTCGGGACACCCACGTCAATAGGCCCGAAAAGCCAGAAGCCCCGCCAGATGGACCGGCAGGGCTCCTCTATCACATCTCAGACCGCTGCCGTCTCTGCGGCCCTTCTGGTCTTCCTGACGAAATCCCAGCGCCTCATCTTTCCCTCTGGATGTTCGAACCAGTGGCGGCGATCAAAGGCGAACTCGAAGCTGTTGGTCTCCAAGGCGAAGTCGAGGCAGCCGAGGATTTCGATTTTGAGCGTGAAGCGTCCAAATCTGAATGCGATTTCCATGTGAGTCCGTAGTCATGCTGTTGCTGATGATCACGTTCCGGTCAGAACGGGGATTGGATAACGCAGCCAAGAGTCAGGCGTCAAGTCGGAAAAACATTCAAAATCATATGGATAGTTGACAGGGTGGATAGATCGTAGGAGGTGGAATTTGAGTTGGAGTGCGGTTGGCAACCTGTCTGGTTTTTGGATGCCATCCATCCGATATCGCGGCTCCATGTGATCGACGGTGTGACCATTCACCGGAAAATTCCGGGCAATCACACTGTCTATTCCGACATCTCGCCGGTCTTCACCTTCTCCTCACCGACCACGTACATGCCATCCTTGCGGATCGCGGGGAGGACTTCACGGGTGACCCAGTCTTGGAACTGACGGGCCTCCGGTTTGTCGGAGCGCATGGTGAGACGGTAGAGACCTGACTCGGAGACGGTGTTGATGTGACTGCCACGGAAACCCTTAATCTGAGTAAGGGTTATCTCGTCGCGCCCAAGGTTCCTGAGAGCGTTCGTCACTTGGGAAAGACCAAGGATGCGGCACACGTCAGCCGCAACGAACCACGGCTGGCCGTCGATCTCGACTACGCGAACGGTGTTGGAGAGGCCGCTCTCGGAGATGGTCGTGACATCACGCGCAGCGGGTAGACCTAGAGAGCTCCGACCTCTCAAGCTTTTTCCATCCAAACCCAGAGACAAACTCTGGGTAATCCACTTGGAGCTTACCTCTCCAAGTCGATCCTCGGAACTTTCGCCATCTCTGTTGCCAGCCCCGGTAGAAGCGCTTGGCTGCGACCATAGCCTTCGTCTGATGAACCTGTGCTGCGTCCTGTTATATAAAGACGGGCTTTGTCGAGGACGCCACCAGCCACGCAGCGATCTTCGAAGAGGTGACGCCATCCGTGGTTCGGTGCCAGTTCCGCACGTTTGATACCGACATCACCGCGCAGCCATTCGGAGATGTTCGGCTGGGACCGTGGCGGGAAGATGCGCTTACCGGCTGCGCAGGACTTCACGAAGTCGATCAGCCCCTCGTCGATCAGGGCAGGGTGGACCGGCACCTTCCGAATGCTGTTCCGGTTTTTGAGGGACTTCCCGCCCTTCGTTGTCAGTTGGTAGAACCAGTCATCACCGACTTGGAAGAAGTCTTCACGCCGAAGCTGGGCCACCTCATTGATACGCGCACCTGAATATGCACACATCCACGGCAGCCACCGCAGTTCCGGCTTCTTCTCTTTCCTTGCGGCGAGAAGCGTTGTGCGGGCTTCGTCCAGGGTGAATGTTCGGTCTTCACTGGCGACAGGGGCTGCATCAGGCGTCGTGACGAGTTGCAACGGGTGAGCATCTGGGAAGAGCGCACCAAGGGTTTGTTCTCGTGCCCACTGGATAACGGTCTTCAGGTTCTGGATACGCTGACCGATGGTGTTGTTCGTCAGCTTCCCCTCAGACAGCATCGCCCGTTTCCATCGGTCGGCTTCGTGGGCCGTCACGGTGCTGATCAGATCGCTGCCACGGAAGGCGACGAACTCCGCAGCAGCGAGGCGGAACTTCCTCACCGTTGCATCCTTCATCGGCGCGGCGTCTTTCCCTGCGGCCTTGTTTGATACCTGAGTATCGATGACGCCCTCAAAGGTGAGTCGATCTGCCGACTGGTCACCGGCTGGGCTACTGGTCTTCGGCCTCACGACCTCCAAGGGCGGGTACTTTGCCGCTCCTGTGTCTGGCGAGTAGTCCCCTTCGGCCCGCCTGAGGGTGACCATGGCAGCATCGTCGAGACTATCCACAACAAGTTCGATGAGTCGCGCCCGTTGGTCGGTATGAATTTGAACGCATTGGTGAGCGAGGAATGCATCGACTATGGGACCAAAGCGTTGGCTAAGCCCTGCAGTTTTCTGCGATTCGCCACCGATGGCCAGAGGGTTCACTCTTCCGACTCTCGCGGCTGCGTTCGTGTCCAGGACATTCATCCAAAGGGCAGGGCCTCCCGGTTCATCTTCGAAGGCAGCCACAAAGGCGTTCCGGATGGCGCCTGCAAGGGCCACCAACTGCTTGTGAGTGAGTCGCTCCACCGGCATTCGCTTCATTGCCCAATAGCGTTGGAGAAAGTCGTAGGTCTCCGCAAAACGGATCTTCGCCGTGGAAGCCTTGGCGGTATCTAGCGACACCTTCACGAACTCGCCTATGCGTACCTCACGTGGGCGACCATTAACAGGGACGCTCATAGTCACGCCTTTGAGGCGATCTTTCAGATCGGAGGGAACGCGAACTCGGAGGTAGTAGTTGGGGCCAATCCTGATCGGAGTAGGCATAGAAAGACCCATGTGTACCACCCTTGTGTACCAAGACAGGTGGCGCATACGTCAATAAATTCAGATTGTTAAAACATCTCAAAGGGATGAGATGGTGGGCGATGAGAGACTCGAACTCCCGACATCCTCGGTGTAAACGAGGCGCTCTACCAACTGAGCTAATCGCCCTGACACATTTGCGAGCCGTTGTGGCCGCTGCGTCGGTGGCCGTGATCTATGCGGATCGGCGAAAATCCGCAAGAGTGTTTGTGAATTTTTTTTGATTTTTTTCCACAGGCACAGGCACCGAATCTTGGCTAAACCCCCGTGGCACAAGGCGTCTGCTGATCTTGGCCACAAAAACTTTTTCCTGAGCCAACCCGGCCCGGGAAAAGCGTGCCGAAACTATTTGCGCCTTGTCATGGATTTGTCTTCGATCCTGCTTGACACCCATTCGCGAACCCCTTAGTTAGCCGCTCACCGACTGGCCGAGGCTGGATCGGGAGCGAAAAAGGCTGATCAGTCCAATTCGCTTGAGAAGTGCGGGTGTAGCTCAGTCGGTTAGAGTGCCGGCCTGTCACGCCGGAGGTCGCGGGTTCGAGCCCCGTCACTCGCGCCATTCTCAACTTCCTCGGATGCGGCAAATCGGCGCAGTAAGCGCTCAAATTTGTTGCGGGACCCATGGTCCAATATGCGCGGGTGTAGCTCAGTCGGTTAGAGTGCCGGCCTGTCACGCCGGAGGTCGCGGGTTCGAGCCCCGTCACTCGCGCCATTTATATCCGCTATTCCTCCCCAAAACTTATGTGCCAAAATAGTACATGTTGCGCCGCAAGGGCGTAATATACCGTTTGTCGCGGCGCGCTTTTCCGCCTATTGATAAAGACAGTTGGCTATCAGGTGAAAAGCCGGTCGCAGTCTTGCGCATCGGTTCCGGCTGCGCTAACCACGGCTCGTTGCAACTCTTCTTTCGGCCTGTTCGCCAATGGCTCGGACTGCCGCCAGGCATTCCATACAGGCAGGGATGGATATGATGACTGAACTGCTCAGTTCCTACCTTCCGATCGCAATTTTCATCGGTATTTCGCTGGTCATCGGCATAGCGCTGTTGATCGCGCCGTTTGCCGTGGCCTTCAAGGCACCCGACTCGGAAAAGCTTTCAGCCTATGAATGCGGCTTCAATGCGTTCGACGACGCCCGTATGAAGTTCGACATCCGATTCTACCTGGTGTCGATTCTCTTCATTATCTTCGACCTCGAAGTCGCCTTCCTGTTCCCCTGGGCCGTCTCTTTCGGCGAAATCGGCTGGTTCGGTTTCTGGTCGATGATGGTCTTCCTCGGCGTGCTGACCGTCGGCTTTATCTATGAATGGAAGAAGGGGGCGCTCGAATGGGAGTAACCGCTGGAAATACGCTCGTCGCACAGCAGCCGAAGGGCATCATCGATCCCAATACCGGCAAGCCGATCGGTGCCAACGATCCCTTCTTCGGCGAGATCAACAATGAGCTCGCCGACAAGGGGTTCCTGGTCACCTCGACCGACGAACTGATCAACTGGGCCCGTACCGGCTCGCTGATGTGGATGACCTTCGGTCTGGCCTGTTGCGCCGTCGAAATGATGCAGCTGTCGATGCCGCGCTACGACGTCGAGCGCTTCGGCTTTGCTCCGCGCGCCAGCCCGCGCCAGTCCGACGTCATGATCGTGGCCGGCACGCTGACCAACAAGATGGCACCCGCGCTGCGCAAGGTCTATGACCAGATGCCGGAGCCGCGTTACGTCATCTCCATGGGCTCCTGCGCCAATGGCGGCGGCTATTATCACTATTCCTATTCGGTGGTGCGCGGCTGTGACCGCGTCGTGCCGGTCGACATCTATGTACCGGGCTGTCCGCCCACGGCAGAGGCACTGCTTTACGGCGTGCTTCTGCTGCAGAAGAAAATCCGCCGCACCGGCACGATCGAGCGGTAAGGGCCAAGGGACGATACAATGAGCGAAGCCCTCAACGAGCTTGCCTCTTATCTCAGGGAAGTGCGCGGCACGCTGGTGTCCGACGCCGTGATCAAGCTCGGCGAACTGACGCTGACCACGACGCCTGACAAGGTGATCGCGCTTCTGACCTTCCTGCGCGACGATGTGCAGTGTGGATTTGTCAGCCTGATCGATATCTGCGGCGTCGATTATCCGCAGCGTGTGGACCGGTTCGACGTCGTCTATCACCTCTTGTCGCCGCGCCAGAATCTGCGCGTCCGCGTCAAGGTGGCGACATCGGAAGAGCAGCCCGTACCGTCAGCCTGTTCGGTATTTCCGGGCGCGGACTGGTTCGAGCGCGAAGCCTGGGACATGTACGGCATCATGTTCACCGAGCATCCCGACCTGCGCCGCATCTTGACCGACTACGGCTTTGAAGGGCATCCGCTGCGCAAGGACTTCCCGATGACGGGCTTCGTAGAAGTTCGCTACGACGACAACGCCAAGCGCGTGGTCTACGAGCCGGTCGAGCTTAAGCAGGAATTCAGAAATTTCGATTTCTTGTCACCTTGGGAAGGTACGGATTACGTGCTGCCGGGCGACGAGAAGGCGAAGCAGTAACTTTCAGGCACTAGGCAGTAGCCAATAGGCAATAGACGAGGGAAGGGGCAGGCAGACGACGATCAATTCCTATCGGGATCTGAAGGTGTGGCAACGCGCCATGGATCTTGCAGTCGAGACATATGAGCTAACCAAAGCTTTTCCGCGGGATGAGGTCTATGGACTGGTCTCCCAAATCAGACGCTCGGCAACCTCGGTTCCGGCGAATGTTGCAGAAGGCTACGGACGGCAGATGACGGGCGCGTATGTCCATCATCTCAAGATCGCTCAAGGCTCTCTGAAGGAATTGGAAACGCATTTGATACTGAGTTCGCGCCTGAACCTGATTTCCGCCGACCGCGTGGAAAAGGTGATTACGCTGAGCGAGGAGATCGGGAAAATGCTGAGGTCGCTGATCCGCAGCTTGCAGGATGAACGGAATGATCGCACGAGTTAATCAAAGCCCTATTGCCTACTGGCTATTGGCTACTGCCTCGACAAGCGGAGCGCGTTGCAATGACTGAACATAACGTCCGCAACTTCAACATCAACTTCGGGCCGCAACACCCTGCGGCGCACGGCGTTTTGCGCCTCGTGCTGGAGCTGGACGGCGAAATCGTCGAGCGGGTCGATCCGCATATCGGCCTGCTGCATCGCGGCACCGAAAAGCTGATCGAGGCGAAGACCTACCTTCAGGCGCTGCCTTACTTCGACCGGCTCGATTACGTCGCGCCGATGAACCAGGAGCATGCCTATTCGTTGGCGGTTGAAAAGCTGCTGGGTCTGGAGATTCCGATCCGCGGTCAGCTGATCCGCGTTCTTTATTCGGAAATCGGCCGTATCCTGTCGCATCTTCTGAACGTCACCACGCAGGCCATGGACGTCGGCGCGCTGACGCCACCGCTCTGGGGCTTCGAAGAGCGCGAAAAGCTGATGGTTTTCTACGAGCGGGCCAGCGGTGCCCGCATGCACTCGGCCTATATTCGTCCGGGTGGCGTGCACCAGGACCTGCCGGCCCAACTCGTCGAAGATATCGGCAAGTGGTGCGATCCGTTCCTGAAGACGGTCGATGACATTGACGACTTGCTCACGGGCAACCGCATCTTCAAGCAGCGCAACGTCGATATCGGCGTGGTGAGCCTTGAGGATTGCTGGGCCTGGGGCTTCTCGGGCGTCATGGTCCGCGGCTCCGGTGCCGCCTGGGACCTGCGTCGCTCGCAACCCTACGAATGCTACTCCGATCTCGATTTCGATATTCCGATCGGAAAGAACGGCGACTGCTATGATCGTTACCTGATCCGCATGATTGAAATGCGCGAATCGGTGAAGATCATGAAGCAATGCGTCAATCGCCTGCTGGGCGATGCCAAGGTCGGCCCCGTGTCATCCCTTGATGGCAAGGTGGTTCCGCCGAAGCGTGGCGAGATGAAGCGGTCGATGGAAGGTTTGATCCATCACTTCAAGCTCTACACCGAAGGCTATCACGTGCCGGCTGGCGAAGTGTATGCGGCCGTCGAAGCGCCGAAGGGCGAATTCGGCGTCTATCTGGTCGCCGATGGCACCAACAAGCCCTATCGCTGCAAGATCCGCGCTCCGGGCTATGCCCACCTGCAGGCCATGGACTTCATCTGTCGTGGTCACCAGCTGGCCGACGTGTCGGCCATTCTCGGCTCCCTCGACATCGTTTTTGGAGAGGTCGACCGCTGATGCGCCGAGCATGGCTTGCTACGATCCTTGTGCTGCTCGCATCCGGCGCCATGGCGCAGGACGGCGTTGCGGTGTCGGGCTCGTCGGCGACCATGGCAGAGCTGATCAGGCAGGGCTATGAGATCAAGGCAGCCGTTCCCAACGGCCCAAAGTTCATCGTGTTCTTGCAGAAAGACAAGTCGGCCTATGCCTGCGAATTCGCCAACCTGGCGAGTTCGCGGTGTGGATCCATAAATTGAGATAAGGCGTGAGGAAGAATGTCCGTTCGTCGACTAGCCGAAGATAACGTCCAGCCAGCAGCATTTGCCTTCAACGAGGAAAATGCGGCCTGGGCCGAGGCAACCATCCGGAAGTATCCAGAAGGCCGACAACAATCCGCGGTCATACCGCTGTTGATGCGCGCACAGGAACAGGACGGCTGGGTAACGCGCGCGGCGATCGAATTCGTCGCCGAAAAGCTCGCCATGCCCTATATCCGCGTTCTGGAAGTGGCGACGTTCTACACCCAGTTCCAGCTGAAGCCCGTGGGCACGCGCGCCCATGTGCAGGTCTGTGGCACCACGCCCTGCATGCTGCGTGGCGCGGAGGACCTGATTGCCGTCTGCAAGAAGAAGATCGCTCCCGAGCCCTTTACCCTGAATGCCGAGGGCACACTGTCCTGGGAAGAGGTGGAGTGTCAGGGCGCCTGTGTGAACGCGCCGATGGTGATGATCTTCAAGGACAGCTATGAGGATCTGACACCGATCCACCTGGAGCACATCATCGATCGCTTCGACGCAGGCAAGGGACGCGACGTGACGCCCGGCCCGCAGATCGACCGCATCTATTCGGCCCCGGTTGGGGGCCCCGTGGCTCTGACGAGCGAGATCAAGCCTGTTCGCTTCGTGGCCAATCCTCCGGCCGCTGCCGAGCCGGCAGTTGATGTGCCTCCGGCCAATGCCGCAAAGCCGGTGACGGCTGCCGAGGAAACCAACCCGGCGCTTAAGACGCCTGCGACCGACAAGAAGGCTGCCGCCGAAAACGTCGAAGTCTCGGGCGAGAATGCGGACAAGGCCGGCGCGCCTGTGGCAGCGACTCTGGATTCTCCCGATCGTCCTGCTGGCATCGACCGCCCCGCGACGCCCGACGACCTCAAGATGATCTCTGGCGTTGGCCCCAAGATTGAAGGCACGCTGCACGAGCTCGGTATCTACACCTTCGCGCAAGTGGCATCGTGGAAGAAGAACGAACGCGACTGGGTCGACAGCTACTTGAAGTTCAAGGGACGCATCGACCGGGACGACTGGGTGAAGCAGGCCGAGGTTCTCGCCCGTGGCGGCGAGGCGGAATACATCAAGGTCTTCGGCAAGAAGCCGCGGTAAGGATTGAGACATGCTTGCAGATCAGGATCGCATCTTTACCAATATCTACGGCATCAAGGACAAGTCCCTGAAAGGCGCGATGGCGCGCGGACACTGGGACGGCACGAAGCAGATCCTTGAAAAAGGCCGGGATTGGATCATCAACGAGGTCAAGACCTCAGGCTTGCGCGGCCGCGGTGGCGCTGGCTTCCCGACCGGCCTGAAATGGTCCTTCATGCCGAAGGAGTCCGACGGCCGCCCGCACTATCTCGTCGTCAATGCCGACGAATCGGAACCGGGCACCTGCAAGGACCGTGACATTCTGCGCCATGATCCGCATACGCTGATCGAAGGCTGCGTCATTGCCTCCTTCGCCATGGGTGCCAATCACGCCTATATCTATGTGCGCGGCGAGTTCATGCGCGAGCGTGAAGCGCTGCAGGCGGCGATCGACGAATGTTATGACGCCGGGCTGCTGGGTAAGAACAACAAGCTCGGCTACGACATCGATATCATCGTGCATCACGGCGCCGGCGCTTATATCTGCGGCGAAGAGACGGCATTGCTCGAAAGCCTTGAGGGCAAGAAGGGTCAGCCGCGCCTGAAGCCGCCATTCCCGGCGAATATGGGTCTCTATGGCTGCCCAACCACAGTCAACAACGTCGAATCCATCGCCGTGACGCCGACGATCATCCGTCGTGGTGCCGGCTGGTTCTCGTCCTTCGGCCGTCCGAACAATGTCGGCACCAAGCTGTTCATGATCTCGGGCCACGTCAACCGTCCCTGCACGGTGGAAGAGGCCATGGGCATCAGCTTTCGCGAGATGATCGAAAAGCATGCCGGGGGCATCCGCGGCGGCTGGGACAACCTGCTGGCGGTCATCCCCGGCGGCGCATCCTGCCCGGTCGTGAAGGCGGAGGACATGATGAATGTCACGCTCGACTTCGATGGCCTGCGCGAGGTGAAGTCCTCCTTCGGCACCGGCGGCATGATCGTCATGGACAAGTCCACCGATATCATCAAGGCCATCTGGCGCATCGCTGCCTTCTTCAAGCACGAGAGCTGTGGCCAGTGCACGCCCTGCCGCGAAGGCACCGGCTGGATGATGCGCGTCATGGAACGCATGGTGCGCGGCAATGCGCAGAAGCGCGAAATCGATATGCTGTTTGAAGTCACCAAGCAGGTCGAAGGTCACACCATCTGTGCGCTCGGCGATGCGGCGGCCTGGCCGATCCAGGGCCTGATCCGCAATTTCCGTCCGGAAATCGAAGCCCGTATCGACCAGTACACCCGCAACGCCATGGCTCATGGCGTTGTCATGGAAGCTGCGGAATAAGGAACCGTCATGGCCAAGGCAAACGACAATTCGGAAGAGAAGACGGCAGCGGCCGATCTCGGCCGCGTTGACGAGGCCGCGGCCAATACAGGGCCCGCTGACGCAAATCCGCTGATGTCGAGCTTTGCGGCGGCCTCGGCAATCGGCTTCCACTTCGCCTCGCAGATGGCGGGGGCCATGCTCGGTTCCTTCCAGGGCGCGCTGGAAGCCACGACGAAGCTAGCCCGCACGCTGGAGGAAGAGCGCAAGGCATCCGCATCAAAGGCGCCAGAGCCTGCTGACGAAGGTGCTCCCCAGGCAAGTGGGCCAACTGCCGCTCCGGTCATGCCGGCTGCCGCAAAGCCAGTGGTTGCAGACGCGCCAAAGTGGGAAAAGACGGTGGCAAAGGCCGCCGCTACACCCAAGGCCAAGGCCAAGAACGAAAAGGCAGCCAGCACCGAAGTGTCGGCGGCAGTCGATCCGAAGCCTGCCAAGGCGACGACGCGAAAGAAGGCTGGCAAGGCCGACGACCTGAAGCGCATTTCCGGCATCGGCCCGAAGGTCGAGCAGGTACTGAATGGCATGGGCGTGACGCGCTTCGCCGACATCGCCGCCTGGACTGTCGACGACATCGCCAAGTTCGATACGGAACTGGGATTTTCCGGCCGGATCGAGCGGGATGATTGGGTCGGGCAGGCAAAGGCGCTGGTAGGGGGGAAGGCCTGATGGCGCTTACAACCCCGCACATAGGCATGAAACGTCGGTCCCTGCTGGGGGCTGAAGGACAGAAATATTACGGCAATACCGACCAAGCCATCGGCTGGTCGCAGCTGGCGGGCGTGACGCTGTGCCAGCACGCGCAGTGTGCGTGAGACAGGAAGGCGAATATGGCAAAGCTGAAAGTCGACGGTAAGGAAATCGAGGTCCCGGATCACTTCACGCTGCTTCAGGCATGCGAGGAAGCCGGCGCCGAGGTGCCGCGCTTTTGTTTCCACGAGCGGTTGTCGGTTGCCGGCAACTGCCGCATGTGCCTGATCGAGGTCAAGGGCGGCCCGCCGAAGCCGGCGGCTTCCTGCGCCATGGGCGTGCGCGATATCCGCGGCGGCCCGAATGGCGAATTGCCTGAGGTCTTCACCAACACGCCGATGGTCAAGAAGGCCCGCGAAGGCGTGATGGAGTTCCTGCTCATCAACCATCCGCTGGATTGCCCGATCTGCGACCAGGGTGGCGAATGCGACCTGCAGGACCAGGCCATGGCCTTCGGCATCGACAGCTCGCGCTATCGCGAGAACAAGCGCGCCGTCGAGGACAAGTATATCGGACCGCTGGTCAAGACGGTCATGAACCGCTGCATCCACTGCACGCGTTGCGTCCGCTTCACCACCGAAGTCGCCGGCATCGCGGAACTCGGCCTGATCGGTCGTGGTGAGGATGCCGAGATTACGACCTATCTCGAGCAGGCGATGACCTCGGAACTGCAGGGCAACGTGGTTGACCTCTGCCCGGTCGGCGCTCTGACCTCCAAGCCCTTTGCCTTTACCGCCCGTCCGTGGGAACTCGGCAAGACCGAATCGATCGACGTCATGGACGCGCTCGGCTCGGCGATCCGTGTCGATACCCGCGGCCGAGAAGTGATGCGCATCATGCCGCGCGTCAACGAGGAGATCAACGAAGAGTGGATCTCCGACAAGAGCCGCTTTGTCTGGGACGGTCTCAAGACCCAGCGCCTCGACCGCCCCTACGTTCGTCGTGACGGACGCCTGACGCCCGCCACCTGGGGCGAGGCCTTCGCGGCGATCAAGTCTGCCGTAGCAGCAACCTCGGGCGACAAGATCGGCGCCATCGCCGGCGACCTCGCTTCGGTCGAAGAGATGTATGCGCTGAAGTCGCTGATGACGGCTTTGGGTTCGGCCAATACCGACTGTCGCCAGGATGGCGCAGCGCTTGATCCGAGCCTCGGCCGTTCCAGCTACATCTTCAACCCCACCATCGAAGGCATCGAACAGGCGGACGCGCTGCTGATCATCGGCGCCAATCCACGTTTCGAAGCCTCTGTTCTGAACGCCCGCATCCGCAAGCGTTGGCGCCGTGGCGGCTTCCCGATCGCCGTGATCGGCGAGGCTGGCGAATTGCGCTACGAATACGAATATCTCGGTGCCGGCACCGACACCCTGGGTCAGGCTGTGTCCGGATCCGCTTCGTTCATCGAAAAGCTGAATGCCGCCAAGAAGCCGATGATCATCGTCGGGCAGGGGGCTCTGACCGGTGCGGATGGTGCCAATGTTCTGGCGAACGTCGCCAAGCTCGCCATGGCCGTTGGTGCCGTGACCGAGGATTGGAATGGCTTTGCCGTTCTCCACACCGCAGCGTCCCGCGTCGGTGGCCTCGATCTCGGCTTCGTTCCGGGCAAGGGTGGCGTCGCGGCAGCGGACATGCTGTCGAAGATGGACGTGCTCTTCCTGCTCGGCGCCGACGAGATGGATTTCTCGGCCAAGACGGCAAAGTTCACCGTCTATATCGGCTCCCATGGCGACAACGGCGCGCATACGGCGGATGTCATCCTGCCGGCCGCGACTTACACAGAAAAGTCGGGCACCTGGGTCAACACCGAAGGCCGCGTCCAGATGGGAAATCGTGCGGGCTTTGCGCCGGGCGAAGCACGCGAAGACTGGGCGATCATCCGCGCCCTCTCCGACGTGCTGGGCAAGAAGCTGCCCTTTGATTCGCTGGGTGCGCTGCGGGCGCAACTCTATGCATCGCAGCCGCATTTTGCCGATCTCGACGCCATTGCCCGCAGTGCCGATGGCGAAATTGATGCACTGGCGAAAAAAGCCGGTGACATGACCAAGTCGGGGTTTGCGTCGCCTGTGAAAGACTTCTATTTGACGAACCCGATAGCGCGCGCTTCGGCCGTCATGGCCGAGTGCTCGGCTTTGGCCCGCAACAACTTCAAGGCCGCAGCAGAGTAAGGACAGGGGACCATGGATCAATTCGTTTCTACCTATGTCTGGCCTGCTGCGATCATGGTCGGCCAGACCCTGCTGTTGCTGGTCTGCCTTCTGGTGTTCATCGCCTATATCCTGCTGGCCGACCGCAAGATCTGGGCAGCTGTCCAGCTGCGCCGCGGACCGAATGTCGTTGGCCCCTGGGGTCTGTTCCAGTCGTTCGCGGACTTGCTGAAGTTTGTCTTCAAGGAGCCGGTTATCCCGGCAGGTGCCAACAAGGGCGTCTTCCTTCTTGCCCCGCTGGTGGCGGTGACGCTGGCGCTTGCCACATGGGCCGTCATTCCGCTGGCAGACGGCTGGGTTATCGCCAATATCAATGTCGGCATTCTCTATGTTTTCGCCATCTCCTCGCTTGAGGTCTATGGCATCATCATGGGTGGCTGGGCGTCAAACTCCAAGTATCCTTTCCTCGGCGCCCTGCGTTCTGCAGCGCAGATGGTTTCCTACGAAGTCTCGATCGGTTTCGTCATCGTCACTGTTCTCCTGTGCGTCGGCTCGCTGAACCTGACCGACATCGTCATGGCACAGAGCAACGGTCTCGGCACCATGATGGGCCTGCCGGCATCGTTCCTCGACTGGCACTGGCTGGCGCTGTTCCCGATGTTTGTGATCTTCTTTATCTCGGCATTGGCAGAAACAAACCGTCCGCCCTTCGACCTTCCGGAAGCGGAATCGGAACTGGTTGCCGGCTTCATGGTCGAGTACGGCTCAACCCCCTACATGATGTTCATGCTGGGCGAATATGCCGCGATCGTGCTGATGTGCTCGCTCACGACCATCCTGTTCCTCGGAGGTTGGCTGCCGCCAGTCGATATCGCGATCCTGAACTGGGTTCCGGGCATCATCTGGTTCATTCTAAAGGGCTCGTTCGTCTTCTTCATGTTCGCGATGGTGAAGGCTTTTGTGCCTCGCTATCGCTACGACCAGCTGATGCGTCTGGGCTGGAAGGTCTTCCTTCCGATCTCGCTCGCCATGGTGGTCATCACCGCATTCGTACTGAAGCTGATGGGATGGGCGTGATCATGATCCCGGTTCCATCCTGCAGAATTGGAGGTTGACGATGGCTGGCGTTGCTCAGGCTATCAATTCCCTGTTCCTCAAAGAATTCATCGGCGCCTTCTTCCTGTCGATGCGCTATTTCTTCCGCCAGAAGGCCACGATCAACTATCCCTTCGAAAAGGGACCGGTATCGCCGCGCTTCCGTGGGGAGCACGCTTTGCGTCGTTACCCCAATGGCGAAGAGCGCTGCATCGCCTGCAAGCTGTGCGAGGCGATCTGTCCTGCGCAGGCCATCACCATCGAAGCCGGCCCGCGCCGCAACGATGGCACCCGGCGCACGGTGCGTTACGATATCGATATGGTGAAGTGCATCTATTGCGGCTTCTGCCAGGAGGCCTGCCCGGTCGACGCCATCGTTGAAGGGCCGAACTTCGAATTCGCCACTGAAACGCGCGAAGAATTGTATTTCGACAAGGCGCGCCTCCTGGAAAACGGCGATCGGTGGGAGCGCGAAATCGCGCGCAATCTCGCGCAGGACGCACCGTATCGGTGATGTCGGATAAATGCCCGGGCGGCAATCTCAGCGCCGCCGGGCAGCATGATTGGACACAGGCGACAGGGTAGGGGATACCCGGCGCGCCTGATCGAATGGCGGCGCTGTTCTTGCGCCCCCGGGGAAGACGAAAAGGCACCACGATGGGTCTGCAGGCTCTTTTTTTCTATCTCTTCGCCTTTGTGGCGGTGGCTTCGGCCTTCATGGTCATTTCCGCGCGGAACCCGGTTCACTCGGTCCTGTTCCTGATCCTGACCTTCTTCAACGCGGCGGGTCTGTTCCTTCTGACGGGCGCAGAGTTCCTGGCGATGATCCTGCTGGTGGTCTATGTCGGCGCCGTCGCGGTTCTCTTCCTCTTCGTGGTGATGATGCTGGACATCGATTTCGCCGAACTGCGCTCCGGTGCGCTGAAATATGCGCCGATCGGCGCCCTGATCGGGCTCATACTTGCGGTTGAACTGATCGTCGTGATCGGCGGCAGCACGCTGTCGCCGGCGGCTAAATCGGCCATCACGATGCCGATCCCGGCTCTCACCGAGCGCCAGAACACCGCTGCATTGGGCGACGTTCTCTACACAAACTACGTCTATTTCTTCCAGATCGCCGGCCTGGTGCTGCTGGTGGCGATGATCGGCGCGATCGTGCTGACGCTGCGTCACCGCGAGAACATCAAGCGGCAGGATATTTCGCAGCAGGTCGCCCGCACGCCCGCAACCGCCGTGAAGGTGGTCAAGGTCAAGCCGGGCCAGGGCATCTGACGGGAAGAGCAAGGTCAAGGAACGAAAATTATGGAAATAGGACTTTCCCACTACCTGACGGTCAGCGCCATGCTCTTCACCCTCGGCGTGTTCGGCATCTTCCTGAACCGGAAGAACATCATCGTCATTCTGATGTCCGTCGAATTGATCCTGCTGGCGGTCAACGTCAACATGGTGGCCTTCTCGTCATTCCTGAATGACATCGTAGGCCAGGTGTTCGCGCTGTTCATCCTGACGGTGGCAGCGGCGGAAGCGGCGATCGGTCTTGCCATTCTGGTGGTCTTCTACCGCAACCGCGGCTCCATCGCCGTGGAAGACGTCAACATGATGAAGGGCTGATAAGGCTATGATCTACCAGGCTATTGTCTTCCTTCCTTTGCTGGGCGCCTTGATCGCGGGCCTGGGCGGCTCGCAGATCGGCGCGAAGGCTTCCGAATACATCACGACGGGCCTGATGGTGCTGGTCGCCATCCTCTCCTGGATCGTGTTCTTCAATGTCGCGATGTCGCATGCGGAACACCACGAGACGATCAAGGTCGTCGTCCTGCAATGGATCCAGTCCGGCGGCATCGATGTCTCCTGGTCCCTGCGCATCGATACTCTGACCGCTGTGATGCTGGTCGTCGTCAATACGGTGTCGACGCTGGTTCACCTCTACTCGATCGGCTACATGCATCACGATCCGCATCGGCCGCGCTTCTTCGCCTATCTGTCGCTGTTCACCTTCGCCATGCTTATGCTGGTGACATCGGACAACCTTCTTCAAATGTTCTTCGGCTGGGAAGGTGTGGGTCTCGCGTCCTACCTGCTGATCGGCTTCTGGTTCAAGAAGCCCTCCGCCAGCGCCGCCGCCATGAAGGCCTTCATCGTCAACCGTGTCGGTGACTTCGGCTTCATTCTCGGCATCTCCGGCGTTTTCGTGCTGTTCGGCTCGATCGATTTCGACACGATCTTTGCGGCTGCCGGCGGCTACCTGCCGCAGGACGGCGCTCAGAACCCGGAAGTCGTGCTGAACCTCTTCGGCATGGCGCTGGACCGTGGCCACGCCATCACCGGCGTCTGCCTGCTGCTGTTCATGGGTGCCATGGGTAAATCCGCGCAGTTCCTGCTGCACACCTGGCTGCCGGATGCCATGGAAGGCCCGACGCCCGTCTCGGCGCTGATCCATGCCGCAACCATGGTCACCGCGGGCGTCTTCCTGGTGGCGCGCATGTCGCCGCTGTTTGAACTGTCGCCTGACGCGCTGACCTTTGTCACCATCATCGGCGCCATCACGGCCTTCTTTGCCGCAACCGTCGGTCTCGTCCAGAACGACATCAAGCGCGTCATCGCCTACTCGACCTGCTCGCAGCTCGGCTACATGTTCGTGGCACTCGGCGTCGGCGCCTATGGTGCGGCGGTGTTCCATCTGTTCACGCACGCCTTCTTCAAGGCCCTCCTGTTCCTATGCGCCGGCTCGGTCATCCATGCCGTCGATGGCGAGCAAGATATGCGCTACATGGGTGGCCTGCGTCCGCACATCAAGGTGACCTTCGCGATGATGCTGCTGGGTACGCTCGCCATCACCGGCGTCGGCATCCCCTTCACGCCGGTCGGCTTTGCCGGCTTCTTCTCGAAGGACATCATTATCGAGTCGACCTTCGCGTCGCATTCGCCCGTGGCCGGTTTCGCCTTTACGCTGTTGGTCATCGCCGCGATGTTCACCAGCTTCTATTCGTGGCGCCTGATTTTCCTGACCTTCTTCGGCAAGCCGCGTGCCTCCGCCGATGTCATGCATCATGTGCATGAAAGCCCGCAGGTCATGCTGGTGCCGCTCTATGTGCTCGCCATCGGCGCGCTGTTTGCCGGTGTCGTCTTCAAGGAATTCTTCTACGGCCACGAATATGACGTGTTCTGGAAGGGCGCCTTGTTCACGGGTGCGGAAAACCATCTTGTTCACGAGTTCCACAATGTGCCGGCCTGGGTGGCGCTCAGCCCCTTCGTCGCCATGGTCATCGGCTTCGTGACCGCCTGGTTCATGTATATCAAGTCGCCGTCCACGCCGCGGGTTCTCGCCCAGCAGCATCGGGTTCTCTACGAATTCCTGCTGAACAAGTGGTACTTCGACGAGCTCTACGACCTGCTGTTCGTCCGTTCCGCCAAAGCGCTCGGCCGGTTCTTCTGGAAGAAGGGTGACATCGGCGTCATCGACACCTATGGCCCCAACGGCATTGCCGAGGCGGTCAATGGTGTGACCCAGCGGGCCGTGCGTCTGCAGTCCGGCTACCTCTACCACTATGCCTTCGCGATGCTGATCGGCATTGCCGCACTTGTTACCTGGATGATGCTCGGGAGTTCCCTCTGATGACCGATTGGCCCATTCTTTCAACGGTCACGTTCCTGCCGCTGGTCGGCGTTGCTCTCCTGCTGCTGACGCGGCAGGACACGAGCCTCGGCCGTCGCAACATCCGCACCGTGGCGCTTCTGACAACGGTGTTCACCTTTGTCGTCTCCCTCTTCGTCTGGATGCAGTTCGACAATGCGAACCCCGGCTTCCAGATGGTGGAGAAGCATGAGTGGCTGGGCACCGGCATTTCCTATCACCTCGGCGTCGACGGCATTTCGATGCTGTTCGTGGTGCTGACCGCTTTCCTGATGCCCTTCTGCATCCTGGCCAGCTGGGAAGTAATCCAGAAGCGCCTCAAGGAATACATGATCGCCTTCCTGCTGCTCGAAACGCTGATGATCGGCGTGTTCGTGTCGCTGGATATTGTGCTGTTCTACGTATTCTTCGAAGCAGGCCTGATCCCGATGTTCATCATCATCGGTGTCTGGGGCGGCAAGGACCGCGTCTACGCGTCCTACAAGTTCTTCCTCTATACCTTGCTCGGCTCCGTGCTGATGCTGCTGGCCATCATGGCGATGTATTGGGATGCCGGCACGACTGACATCACCCAGCTTCTGGCCCATGACTTCCCGCCGCAGATGCAGACCTGGCTCTGGCTTGCCTTCTTCGCCTCCTTCGCTGTGAAGATGCCGATGTGGCCGGTTCATACCTGGCTGCCGGATGCGCACGTGCAGGCGCCGACGGCCGGCTCCATGATCCTGGCCGGTATTCTCCTGAAGCTTGGCGGCTACGGCATGCTGCGCTTCTCCGTGCCGATGTTCCCGCTGGCGACTGACTATTTCGCGCCACTGGTGTTCACGCTTTCGGTCATCGCCATCATCTACACCTCGCTGGTGGCGTTGATGCAGGAGGACATGAAGAAGGTCATCGCTTATTCCTCCGTCGCCCATATGGGCTACGTGACCATGGGCACCTTCGCCGTGAACATGCAGGGCGTGCAAGGCGCGATCTTCCAGATGATCAGCCACGGCTTCGTCTCTGCTGCACTCTTCTTCTGCGTCGGCGTGATTTACGACCGGCTGCATACCCGCGACATCGCGGCCTATGGCGGCCTGGTCAACAACATGCCGAAATACGCGCTGGCTTTCATGATATTCACCATGGCCAATGTCGGTCTTCCCGGTACCTCTGGCTTCATCGGCGAATTCCTGACCCTGATCGGCGTCTTCCGCGTCAATACCTGGGTGGCGCTGTTCGCCGCGACGGGCGTGATCCTGTCGGCAGGCTACTCGCTGTGGCTCTATCGTCGCGTGGTCTTCGGTGCGCTGGAAAAGGAAAGCCTCAAGTCGATGCTGGATCTGTCGCTTCGTGAGAAGCTGATCCTCTATCCCTTGATCGCCTTGACCATCTTCTACGGCGTCTATCCGGCCCCGATCTTCGATGCGACCAAGGCCTCGGTGGAACTTCTGGTGAATAACTACTCCGCAGCTTTGCAGGCGGCGCAAGACATTGCGCTCGCGGTGAAATGACGACAGGATACGTGAGCACATGACTGCTGAAACACTCCTCGCAAGCCTGCATTTGATTGGACCGGAACTGATCCTGGCCGTCGGGGCGCTCGCTCTGTTGATGCTCGGTGTCTTCCTTGGCGACAAGTCGACGACGACGGTAACCGGCTTGGCGGTTGCCCTGCTGATTGCTGCCGGCATCTATTCGCTGATCCTGCCTGCCGAAGGTGCCGCCTTCGGTGGAGCCTTTATCTCGGATGGCTTTGCCCGCTTCCTGAAGATCGTGGCCCTGGTCGGTTCGATCGCTACGATGCTGATGGCGGTTGGCCACGCCCGCTACGACCATCTCGATCGCTTTGAGTTTCCCGTCCTGCTGGTCCTGGCGACCCTCGGCATCATGCTGATGATCTCCGCCAATGACCTGATCTCGCTTTACCTGTCGCTGGAACTGCAGTCGCTCGCGCTCTACGTCGTGGCCGCCATCAACCGCGACAGTCTGCGTTCGACGGAAGCCGGCCTCAAATATTTCGTGCTGGGCGCGCTGTCGTCCGGCATGCTGCTCTACGGCATGTCACTGGTCTATGGCTTCACCGGCAATACCGGTTTCGAGGAAATCGCCGCCGTGCTGAAGACCGGCGAACCGCAACTCGGCTTCATCTTCGGTCTGGTCTTTGTTCTGGCCGGTCTTGCCTTCAAGATTTCGGCTGTGCCGTTCCACATGTGGACGCCGGACGTCTATGAAGGCGCACCGACCCCGGTCACCGCCTTCCTGGCTGCTGCTCCGAAGATCGGCGCCATGGCGATCATGGTTCGTATCGTCATCGGTGCCTTCCAGCCGGTCTTTGCCGAATGGCAGCAGATCGTCGTCTTCATCGCCATTGCTTCTATGGTGCTGGGTTCGGTCGCCGCCATCGGCCAGAAGAACATCAAGCGCCTGATGGCCTATTCCTCGATCGGCCACATGGGCTATGCGCTCGTCGGTCTGGCCGCCGGCTCGGCCTCGGGCGTGTCAGGCGTGGTGCTTTACATGACCATCTACCTGGTCATGACCATCGGCACCTTTGCCTGCATCATGGCGATGCGCCAGAAGGATGGCGGCAGCGTCGAGAATATCGAGGACCTCGCCGGCCTGTCGTCCACCAAGCCCTTCATGGCGGTGGTTCTGACCGCGCTGATGTTCTCGCTTGCCGGCATTCCGCCGCTGGCCGGCTTCTTCGCCAAGTATTTCGTCTTCATCGCAGCAATCGAGGCGAAGCTTTACGCGCTGGCCATCATCGGCGTGCTGGCCTCGGTCATCGGTGCCTACTACTACCTGCGGATCATCAAGATCATGTGGTTCGATGAGCCCAAGAGCGAATTTACCCGCATTCCAGGTGAGCTCAGGCTCTTCTTCGGCCTGTCCGGTCTGTTCGTCACGGCCTACGTGCTGTTCGGCGGACCTCTGGGTACGGCGGCGGAGGCCGCAGCGAAGACACTTTTCCATTGAGTTCAGGCAGTCGACATAACCTCCTGTCGCTCAATGACTTTCGGCATGAGGCCCATGATACGCTTGCTTCGACAAACAGCGAATGCCTCGCCCGCGCTCGGGCGGGGGAGGCGAGCGGGCTATGGATTACCGCCCGCCGCCAGACCGGCGGCCGCGGCCGCCGCGGTCGTCCGTGGTCCTCTGAGCCCGGCAATCTCTACGCCTCTCTTCTCCTGATCAATCCAAGCCCGGTCGCTCTTCTCGGCTCGCTTCCTCTCGCGGTGGCGGTGGCGGTGCACGATGCAGTTCGCAGTGTGGTGCCCGCAGGCAGTGATCCGGTGGAGATCAAATGGCCGAACGACATCCTGATCGGCCGTCGTAAGACCTGCGGCATTCTGCTCGAGGGCGAAAACCTTGCGAATGGTGATCATGCGCTGGTGATCGGCATTGGCGTCAACATCACCGCCATGCCCGAGGAGACGGCCTATCCCGTGACCCGGCTGGCCGATCACGGGGCGGGCATCTCGCCGGACGAGCTGTTCGCGCGGCTGTTCGCCGCCATGGCGGACGTCCTCGCCATCTGGGACCGGGGCAAAGGGGTGGCGCAGATTGCGGCGCTATGGCGCCGGTCTGCCTGTGGCATCGGCGAGAAAATCAATGTTAATCTCCCCGACAGAACGATTTCCGGATATTTTGTCGGAATTGATGATAAGGGCATGCTTATCCTGGACCGGGGCGTAGACGGACGCATGGCGATTGCTGCCGGCGACGTCTTTTTCGCATGAATTGGAAATCGGCATAATGGCAAAGACAGAAGAATTGGTGTTCCTGCCGCTCGGCGGCGTCGGCGAGATCGGTATGAATCTCGCACTTTACGGCTATGGAGCACCAAACCATCGTCAATGGATCATGGTGGACTGCGGGGTTACCTTTCCCGGCCCCGATCTGCCGGGCGTCGATCTGGTCCTTGCCGATATCAGCTTCATCAAGAAGCAACGCAACAACCTCAAGGCCATCTTCATCACCCATGCGCATGAAGACCATTACGGCGCCCTGAACGATCTGTGGCCGGGCCTGAATGTCCCGGTCTATGCCTCGGGTTTCACCGCCGGCATGCTGGAGGCGAAGCGCGACTACGAGGGTAGCCGCGCGGAAATTCCAGTGACCCCGTTCAAGGCCGGTGACACGGTCAATGTCGGACCGTTTAGCGTTGAGGCGGTCGGTGTCAATCACTCGATCCCCGAGCCGATGTCGCTTGTTATCCGCACCCCGCTCGGCAATGTCGTCCATACCGGCGACTGGAAGATCGACCTTGCGCCTTCGCTTGGCCCGCTCACCGATGAGGCCCGTTTCCGCGCGCTGGGCGACGAAGGCGTGCTGGCGATGATGTGTGACAGCACCAATTCCCAGCGCGACGGCGTCTCGCCCTCCGAACAGGAAGTCTCCGAAGGACTGCGCAAGATCATTGAGACGGCCGAAGGCCGCGTTGCCGTCACCACGTTTTCCTCGAATGTCGGCCGTATCCGCTCGATCGCCCAGGCTGCGGAAGCGGCCGGCCGCGAAGTGCTGCTGCTCGGCAGCTCGTTGAAACGCGTCGTCGCGGTGGCAGATGATCTCGGCCTGATGCAGGGCCTGAAACCCTTCCTGGCGGAAGACGAATTCGGTTTCATTCCGCGCGACAAGGTCGTGGTCATTTTGACCGGCAGCCAGGGCGAGCCGCGCGCGGCACTGGCGAAACTTGCCCGCGACGAGATGCGCAATGTGGCGCTGACCTCAGGCGACGTCGTGGTGTTTTCCTCGCGCGCCATTCCCGGCAATGAGAAGGCGATCCTTGAGATCAAGAATGGTCTGATCGAACAGGGCATTCAGATCATCACCGACAATGAAGCGCTGGTCCATGTCTCGGGCCATCCGCGCCGCAGCGAATTGCTGCAGATGTATGAATGGGTAAGGCCGCAGATCCTGGTGCCAGTCCATGGCGAGGCAGCCCATCTGATAGCGCAGGCCGAGCTCGCGCTGCAGGCCGGCATTCCGACCGTTCCGCGTGTTCGCAATGGCGACATGCTGCGCCTTGCTCCCGGCCCGGTCGAGGTTGTGGAAGAGGTGCATCACGGCAGGGTGTTCAAGGACGGCAAGTTGCTCGGCGACCTTGAGGAAATGGGCATCGCCGAACGCCGCAAGCTCTCCTATGTCGGCCATGTCGCGGTCTCGGTGCTGCTGGACAGCAAATATGAGTTCCTCGGCGATCCCGACGTCGCACTGGTGGGCCTGCCCGCCTTTGACGACGAAGGCGAGGACATGGAGGACACGCTCTATGACGCCGTGCTGGGCGCCGTGGAAAGCATTCCGCGCAGCCGCCGCAAGGACCTTGAAACCGTGCGGGAATCGATCCGTCGTGCGGTGCGCTCCACCGCCAACGAGACCTGGGGCAAGAAGCCGATCGTCACCGTGTTCCTGACGAAAGTCTGAGTGACGGCTGGCTTGGCCCTGTCGTAGATAGAGCGACAAAGCCGTGGCGCGATTTGACGGAGGTTGAGATGCTCGGACGGGTAAACCATGTGGCGATAGCCGTGCCGGATCTCACGGCGGCAACAGCCTCCTACCGGGATCAACTGGGGGCGGAGGTCACGGCCCCCCAGGCCCTGTCGGAACACGGGGTGACCGTCGTGTTCGTCAACCTGCCCAACACCAAGGTCGAACTGCTGGAACCCCTGGGCGATGCCTCGCCGATAGCGGCCTTTTTGGAGAAAAATCCGGCCGGCGGCATGCATCACATCTGCTACGAGGTGGTCGACATCCTGGCGGCACGCGACCAGCTCAAGGCCTCGGGTGCCCGCGTCCTGGGATCGGGTGAGCCGAAAATCGGCGCCCACGGCAAACCGGTCCTCTTCCTGCATCCCAAAGATTTCTACGGCACCCTGATCGAGCTGGAACAGGTGTGACAATCCGCTGCAGGGTCTTGGAGATCATCATTCCCTAGGCTTATAAGCGTTGCGCGTACATAACGCCGCCGCGCCGACTGTCAGACGGCCAAGCCGCTGTCAGGGGCACGCGGACGGAGGAAAGCTTCAGGAGAATACCACCGTGGAATATGTCTCGGCCTTTGCCGTCTACTTCATCATCTGGTGGATAACGCTCTTTGCCGTTCTGCCGATTGGCATGCGCACCCAGGCTGAAGACAATGTCGTCGTGCCGGGCAGCGTCGAAAGCGCGCCCGCCAGGTTCCGCGGGCTGCGGGTTGTGGCACTGACAACCTTGATCTCTGCATTCATTTATGTGGTATGGTATATCGCCGACGTCTATTTCGGCATTGGCATCGACAGCCTGCCGCGCATGGTTCCCGATTTCGGCTGACCAACAAAATCTCTCGATAAAGGCTTGATTCCTTGCCAAAAAAAAACAAGGCCCGGGGGCCTTGTCTCTAGGTTTCGCGTGATCCTTCACCAATTAAGGGGCTGCGACTGCGCGCGCCTAAGATCTGATCCTCCCAAGACTTGACCGCGAAAACGACATGAAATTAATCTCCATGCCTCTTTTATGTGCTAACGCTAGCTTAATGCGTGGGCCATGTCACCCACTTTTTTGCATTTTTGCTACACTGATCTAAAAAAAATTTCTTGACACAAAAGTCGCAATATCGCCGCCTTTCGTCCTCGCCGTGCAATATGAGCATTTGCCCATATTCCTGTTAATTGCAGTGGGTTGACGTGATTGCGCGATGTGCAATGCGGGTTTTCATCCGGGCGGGAACCGGCTATTAACGCACCCAAATACAGTCTTATCCCGGTTGATTCCGCGCTTGCGGACCGCCACTTTTATGGAAGCCCTTATGCGTCTCTCGCGCTACTTCTTGCCCATCCTCAAGGAAAACCCCAAGGAGGCAGAAATCGTCTCCCATCGGCTCATGCTGCGCACCGGCATGGTGCGGCAGCAGAGCCAGGGCATCTATTCCTGGCTGCCGCTCGGAAAGCGCGTGCTCGACAAGGTCAACGCCATCATCCGCGAGGAGCAGAACAGGTCTGGCGCCATAGAATTGTTGATGCCGACCCTGCAGTCTGCCGAACTCTGGCAGGAAAGCGGTCGCTACGAGGCCTATGGCAAAGAGATGTTGCGCATCAAGGATCGCCAGGAGCGCCCGATGCTCTATGGTCCGACCAATGAGGAGATGGTGACGGACATCTTCCGCTCCTACGTCAAGTCCTACAAGAGCCTGCCGCTCAATCTCTATCACATCCAGCTGAAGTTCCGCGACGAGATCCGTCCGCGCTTCGGCACCATGCGCTCGCGCGAATTCCTGATGAAGGATGCCTATTCTTTCGACCTGACCAAGGAAGATGCGATTCATTCCTACAACAAGATGTTCGTGGCCTATCTGCGCACCTTCGCACGGCTTGGCCTGCGCGCCATTCCCATGCGCGCCGATACCGGCCCGATCGGCGGCAATCACAGCCACGAATTCATCATTCTTGCCGATACCGGCGAATCGGAAGTGTTCTGCCACAAGGATTTCATCGATTTCGATATCCCCGCAGCCGACACCGACTTTGACGACGTGGCCGCGCTGCAGGGCGTGTTCGACAAGTGGACATCGCTCTATGCGGCGACCTCCGAGATGCATGACGCCGCCGCCTTCGACGCGATCGCCGATGGCAACAAGCTCTCGGCCCGCGGCATCGAAGTCGGCCACATCTTCTATTTCGGTACCAAATATTCCGAGCCGATGGGCGCCAAGGTCCAGGGTCCCGATGGCAAGGAACATCTTGTCCACATGGGTTCGTATGGCATCGGCCCGACGCGCCTTGTTCCTGCCATCATCGAAGCCTCCCATGATGAGAACGGCATCATCTGGCCGGCCTCGGTTGCGCCTTTCGATGTCGTCGTGATCAACATGAAGTCTGGTGACGCGGCCTGCGACGGCGCGTGCGACCGGCTTTATGAGGCATTGAACAACGCCGGCAAGGACGTGCTGTACGACGACACGGACGACCGTGCGGGAACGAAATTTGCTACGGCTGACCTCATCGGTGTGCCGCTGCAGGTGATCGTCGGTCCGCGCTCCGTGGCCAGTGGCGAGGTCGAGGTGAAGGATCGCAAGACCGGCGCCCGCGAAACCATGACGATCGAGGCCGCACTGAACCGGCTGATCGGCTGAACATCGTCGAGGAGGCGATATGAACGACAAGGTCGCCGGAACAGTGGCGGATAGCTCGGCCAAGGGGCCGTCCGCCGGCGCGTTTTCTGTGTTCGAACGCATGGTGGCGTGGCGCTACCTGCGGGCGCGGCGCAAGGAGACCTTCATCTCGGTCATCGCCGGCTTCTCCTTCGTCGGCATCATGCTGGGCGTTGCGACGCTCATCATCGTCATGGCCGTGATGAACGGCTTCCGCACCGAACTGATATCCCGCATCCTCGGCATCAACGGCCATATCATCGTCCAACCCTTCGACAGCCCGCTGAATGATTATCCGCAACTGGCGGAGAAGTTCAGCGCCATCCCCGGCGTCACCATGGCCTTGCCTTTGGTCGAGGGCCAGACGCTGGCGCAGGGCCGCGCCGGTGCAGGCACGGGGGCGCTGGTCCGCGGCATCCGTGCCGAGGATCTGAGCAAGCTGACCGCCGTCTCCTCCACGCTGAAGGAAGGCGCCGACATGGTCGGTTTTGCCGCGGGGCAGGGGGTTCTCATCGGTTCGCGCATGGCCTTCCAGCTCGGCTTGCAGCAGGGCGACAAGATCACGCTCGTGGCGCCGGAAGGCGACGTGACGCCAATGGGGGTCAATCCCCGCGTCAAGAGCTACAATGTCTCCGGCATCTTCGAGATCGGCATGTCGGAATATGACGGCACGATCGTCTACATGCCCCTGGAAGAGGCGCAGCTCTATTTTAACGTCGAGGGCATAGTCCAGTCGATCGAGATGTTCCTGACCGATCCGGAACTTGTCGATGAGGTGAAGCCCAAGATCGAGGAGGCCGCCGGTCGCCCGGTCGCGATCACCGACTGGCGCCAGCGCAACCAGACATTTTTCTCGGCACTGCAGGTCGAGCGCAACGTCATGTTTATGATCCTGACTTTGATCATCATCGTGGCGGCGCTCAACATCATCTCCGGTCTGATCATGCTGGTTAAGGACAAGGGGCGTGACATCGCCATCTTGCGCACCATGGGGGCGAGCTCCGCGTCGATTATGCGGATCTTCTTCATGACGGGTGCGGCCATCGGTGTCGTCGGCACGGTTGCCGGCGTGCTGCTCGGGGTGGTGGTCTGTCTCAACATCGAATCCATCCGGCAGTTCTTTTCCTGGATGTCCGGCACCGTGCTGTTCAACCCCGAGCTCTACTTCCTCAGCGAATTGCCTGCGGAAATGAGCGTTCGCGAAACCATGTCTGTGGTTGCGATGGCCCTGTCGCTGTCGTTCCTCGCCACCATTTTCCCGGCCTGGCGGGCATCCCGGCTCGACCCTGTTCAGGCGCTGCGATACGAATGAGGAACGACAAGCCGATGCAAAGCCGTACCGTGCTCTCGCTGACCGGCGTCGAACGCCATTATGGGCAGGGCGAGACCGTGCTCAACATCCTCAAGGACGTGAACTTCTCCCTGAGGCGCGGCGAGACCGTGGCGCTGGTTGCGCCGTCTGGAACGGGTAAATCCACCCTGCTGCACATTGCCGGCCTTCTGGAGCATCCTGATAGCGGCGAAGTGACGATCGGCGGCACCGACTGCGGACTTTTGTCGGAAGATGAACGCACGGCGATCCGTCGCGGGTCGATCGGCTTCGTCTACCAGTTCCACCATCTGCTGCCCGAATTTTCCGCCCTCGAAAATATTATGATGCCGCAACTAATTGCCGGCCTTTCGCGCAAGGAGGCCGAGGAGCGCGCCAGCCAGTTGCTGGACTATATGCGCATCGGTCACCGCGGCGATCACCGCCCGGCCGAACTGTCGGGCGGCGAACAGCAGCGGGTCGCGATCGCACGCGCCGTGGCAAACGCGCCGCTGGTGCTTCTGGCCGACGAGCCCACGGGCAATCTTGACCCGGATACCGCATCCTACGTGTTTTCGGCGCTAGAGGCCCTGGTGCGGCAATCGGGACTGGCGGCGCTGATCGCCACCCATAACCACGATCTCGCCCGGCGCATGGATCGCTGCGTGACCATATCGGACGGCCGGATCATCGACTTCACCGCCTGAGCGGGGCACGTCGTTCGGCACGCGTTTGGGCTTTGGCCCAACGACACGTCCATCTCTCATCTACACGTGGCGGCGCCCCAAGGATCATATGGGGAACGCCGAGCGTTTGTGCTGTCTCGATCCGAGATGTCAAAAGCTATTTTTGTGTTGACACGAGAACTTAAAGGGAACAAAATAAAAACATAAGGGATAAGGAGAACGTCATGACCGAAATTCTTCGTGATATTGCCGCATTCGCCTCCATTGCCATGTTCGTCACCAGCCTATCGTTGATTGCGATGGCGCTCTGACGCAAGCTTCCTGTCGACAACCCTGCTGACCTCCATTCGGGTCTGGACTTCCTCAGCCCATAAGCCGAAACTTGCGCCTGTTGATTCAGTGCAGGGATTGTAGGCGGATGGCTGAGGCGAGTGAAAAAACGGCGACGGCATCAAATGCGGGCGGATCGCCTGGGTTTGTGCACCTGCGCGTTCACTCGGCCTATTCGCTTCTGGAAGGCGCTTTGCCGCTGAAGAAGATCCTTGGAAAGGCCGTCGCCGACGAGCAGCCGGCGATTGCCATTACCGACACCAACAATCTGTTCGTCGCGCTTGAATTTTCGCAGAAGGCGCTGTCGGACGGCCTTCAGCCGATTGTCGGCTGCCAATTGTCGATCGACATGGAGGATGGGGGCGAGGAGCGCCGCAGCGGCCAGCATTCCCTGGCGGCGTATCCCTCCATCGTGATCCTGGCGTCCGACAGCAAGGGTTATGAACGGCTGGTTGATCTTGTCAGTCGCGCCTATCTCGATGGTGATAACAGTCAGGCGGTGCATATCTGCGCATCCTGGCTGGAGGAGGGCGGTACGGACGGCCTGATTGCCCTGACCGGTGCACGCGGCGGCGTCGTCGACGTGGCCCTTGCGGGTGGCCAGAGGGCGCAGGCTGAGGCACGGCTGATCCGGCTGAAGCAGTTGTTCGGTGATCGCCTCTATGTCGAATTGCAGCGGCATGGCAGCTATGATCGCCAGCATGAGCGTCGCATGGTGGCACTTGCCTATGAGCACGATTTGCCGCTGGTTGCGACCAACGAGGCATTTTTTCCAAGCCGCGCCGATTATGACGCGCACGACGCCTTGATGGCGGTGGCGCATAACGCGATCGTCTCGGATGACAGTCGCTTTCGCCTGACGCCGGACCACTATCTCAAGAGCCGGTCCGAGATGTGCGCGCTGTTTGCCGATCTGCCGGAGGCGCTGAAGAATACGGTCGAAATTGCCCGCCGCTGTTCGTTCGTGCTCGATACCCGCAAGCCGATCCTGCCGCGCTTTACCGGCGGCAGCGCCGATGGCGAGGAAGCGGAGCGTGCGGAGGCCGAGGAATTGCGCCGCCAGGCGGTCGAAGGGCTTGAGCACCGCATTGCCACGCTTGGTATGACCGCCGGCTATACCGAGAAGGACTATCGCGAGCGGCTGGACTTCGAACTCGGCGTCATCGAGAAGATGAAGTTCCCCGGCTACTTCCTGATCGTTGCCGACTTTATCAAGTGGGCCAAGCAGCAGGACATCCCGGTTGGACCCGGCCGCGGGTCCGGCGCTGGATCGCTGGTCGCCTATGCCCTGACGATTACGGACGTGGATCCGCTGCGCTTCTCGCTGCTGTTCGAGCGCTTCCTCAATCCCGACCGCGTGTCGATGCCCGACTTCGACATCGACTTCTGCCAGGATCGCCGTGAAGAGGTGATCCGCTACGTCCAGCAGAAATACGGCCGCGAGCAGGTGGCGCAGATCATCACTTTCGGTTCGCTGCAGGCCCGTGCCGCCTTGCGCGACGTCGGCCGTGTGCTGGAAATGCCCTATGGCCAGGTCGACAAGATCTGCAAGCTCGTGCCGAACAATCCCGCCAACCCGACGCCGCTGTCAAAGGCGATCGAGGAGGAGCCAAAGCTGCAGGAGGCTGCGGAAGAGGAACCGGTCGTCGCCCGGCTTCTCGATATCGCCCAGAAGATCGAGGGGCTTTATCGGCATGCCTCGACCCATGCGGCCGGCATCGTCATCGGCGATCGGCCGCTCTCCAAGCTGGTGCCGATGTATCGCGATCCGCGCTCCGACATGCCGGTCACGCAGTTCAACATGAAGTGGGTCGAGCAGGCCGGTCTGGTCAAGTTCGACTTCCTCGGTCTGAAGACGCTGACGGTGCTGAAGACGGCGGTCGATTTTGCCGCCGCGCGCGGCTCGACCGTCGATCTTGCGGCGCTGCCGCTCGATGATGCGCCGACCTACGAGATGCTGGCCCGCGGTGAAACGGTCGGCGTGTTCCAGGTGGAAAGTGCCGGCATGCGCAAGGCGCTCATCGGCATGCGTCCCGACTGCATCGAAGACATCATCGCGCTGGTGGCGCTTTATCGCCCCGGCCCGATGGAGAATATCCCGACCTACAACGCCCGCAAGCACGGCGAGGAGGAAATCGAATCGATCCATCCGAAGATCGATTACCTGCTGAAGGAAACGCAGGGCGTCATCGTCTACCAGGAGCAGGTCATGCAGATCGCCCAGGTTCTTTCGGGTTATTCGCTCGGCGAGGCCGACCTGTTGCGCCGCGCCATGGGTAAGAAGATCAAGGCTGAGATGGATCAGCAGAGCGAACGCTTCGTTGATGGCGCGATCAAGAATGGCGTATCGAAACCGCAGGCGGTCAACATCTTCGAACTGCTGGCGAAGTTCGCCAATTACGGCTTCAACAAGTCCCACGCTGCGGCCTATGCCATCGTCTCCTACCAGACGGCCTATATGAAGGCGCATTTTCCGGTCGAGTTCCTCGCCGCGTCGATGACGCTCGATATGTCCAACACCGAAAAGCTCAACGATTTCCGTCGTGATGCCGGGCGGTTGGGGATTAAGATCGTGCCGCCCTCGGTGCAGACCTCGTTCCGCCATTTCCAGACGGGCGACAACGCCATCTATTATTCGCTGGCAGCCATCAAGGGCGTCGGCGAGGCCGCGGTCGATCACATCGTCGCGGTCAGGGGCGATACGCCGTTCAAAAGCATCGAGGATTTCTGCACCCGGATCGATCCCAAACAGGTCAATCGCCGCGTGTTCGAAAGCCTGATCTGCGCCGGTGCCTTCGATTGCTTCGGGCATGATCGGGCCGAATTGATCGGCGGTCTCGACCGCATCATCGGCTATGCCCAGCGTGCCCAGGAAAATGCGGTGAGCGGCCAGTCCGACATGTTCGGCTCCGGCAGCGCCACGGGACCGGAGACGATCAGCCTGCCGGCCTTTTCCCCCTGGCTTGCATCCGAGAAGCTGCAGCGCGAATTCCAGGTCCTTGGCTTCTATCTCTCCGCCCACCCGCTCGATGCCTATGCCAGCCTGTTGGAAAAGATGCGCGTCCAGACCTTCGCGAGCTTCGTCAACGCGGCCAAGGGCGCCAAGACGCCGGGCAAGCTTGCGGGTACCGTCATCTCCAAACAGGAGCGCAAGACCCGAACCGGCAACAAGATGGGCATTGTTGTCTTCTCGGACGCGTCGGGCCAATTCGAGGCGGTGATGTTCTCCGAGACCCTCAATCAGTATCGCGACCTCTTGGAGGTCGGCAAATCCTTCATCGTCGGCGTCGAGGCGGAGATGCGGCCGGAAGGCATATCGTTCCGTATCAACTCGGTGCAGTCGCTGGAGGAGAAATCCATCCAGATGCAGAAGGCGCTGCGCGTCTATGTGCGCGATTCCGGCCCGCTGCGGTCCGTCGCCGCCCATCTCAACACCAAGGGCGATGGGCTTGTGTCCTTCATCGTCATCAAGGAGGATGGCCGGCGCGAGATCGAGGTGGAACTCAATGAGAAATACCGCATCTCGCCTGATATCGCCGCGGCCATGCGGTCAGCACCGGGCGTGATTGATGTGGAACTGGTGTAACACTCGACACGGATGATCCTGACACAAAAAGACACCCCGCGATTTGGGCGCGGGGTGTCTTTGCAGGCGGTGGATATGGGTTTCCTCAGGCGCGCGGGGCCTTGCGGGTGACGGTGATGAAATCGGTTCCGTCACCGGTTTCCGGGCCAAGCCCGGTGTCGGAGATCGTGATCGACGCGCCCTCAGAGATCAGCAGATTGATCTTGCGGCGGATATTGTCGGGAATGGTGATCCGGTCCAGCGCCTTCGCCGCCGCATCCGGCCCATCGACGCCGGATTGATCGGTGATGCCGAGCATCTTCATGGTCGTGGGCGAAATGTGGTTTTCCATGGTGAGCGCCTGCCATTCGGCCTTGCCGCCGAAGCGGTTGACCTTGGTGGCCTCGAAGAAGTGCGTGCCAAGCGCCCGGTCCGGATCGTGGATCGTGACCGGGGCCTCAAACATCGGCTTGAACTTCTGGCGCACCATGATCTGGCCGAGCGGCGGCTCGCCCTTGCCGGCACTGGCATAGAGCTTTTCGAGGAATTCTGCCGTGACCAGTTCACCCTTGGTCTCCAGACCCTTCCAGCGCTTGAAGCCGTTAATGGCAGAGATGGTCTGCTTGCCGATCTGGCCGTCCGGAATGCCGGTGTCGAAACCGAGATCATTCAACAGCGCCTGGGCATCCAGCACCGTTTCGCGCATGCCGCGCCGGGTGATCAGGATGCGCAGCGGCGGGATATCCTCCAGCACGACCTTGGCGCTGGCGCCGGCCTTTGGCAGCGTGGCAAGCGCCACCTCGGTCGGGGCGAGGGCCGGGTCGATGGTCGCAGGCCGCAGCTGGGCGTCCGACAGCAACTGGCCGTCTTCCGCCGGCAGTTCCGGCTTGAACAGGGCGGCGTGGTTGATCGAGAAGGGCGTGATCTCCCGGTCGGAGATGATGACGTGTGCCCCTCGCTCGGTCATCTGGAAGAGCGTGCGGGCGAATTCCGAAGGCAGACGCACGCAACCATGGGAGGCCGGATAGTTCGGCACCTTGCCTTCATGCAGCGCAATGCCGGACCAGGTCAGACGCTGCATCCAGGGCATAGGCGCGTTCGAATAGAGGTTGGACTCGTGATATTTCTTCTTCTCCAGGATCGAGAAGATGCCGGACGGTGTGGTGTGCCCGGCCTTGCCGGTCGAAACCTTGGACTTTGCCACCACCTGCCCACCGTCATAGATGGTCAGCGACTGGGTGTCCTTGGAAACGATGATTTGAAGGGAGCCGCCACTTTCGGCGCTGGCCGGCTGGGCGAAAACGGAGGCCGAAACGAGGCCGGCAAGCATGACCACAGACTTGATCATCGAAAGACATCCCATACGCAGAACAGATGCGTGGACAATATATGTCGAAGTTTAAGGAAAGTTTGAAGCAACTGCGACGATCACGTTTATGTGTCTGGTGATATTTTCCGTGGTTTTACAGTTGTTCGGGCTGTGGGCGTTAAAGCGGAATTTACCAACCTACTTTTTTCTTGTGGTAAAGGTGTAACCGGTCTCCACGGTGGCCTTGCCGAATTTGGCCCTGAGTTTGTCCATGGCCGCCTCGGCCGCTGCACGCCTGCCGGCCTGCTGATCGATCAGATCGGGTGGATCGGCCCGGTCCGGGTCGCAGAGATCCGTCACGCCAATCCCGATCAACCGGTACTTCGTTCCGTCCGCCTCGCGCTCCAGCAGGGTAAGCCCAGTTCGAAAGATGCGATCGGCGAGTTGCGTGGGGTCATCCAGCCTGCGATTGCGGGTCCTGCTCTTAAAATCCGAGGTCTTCAGCTTGAGCACGACGGTTTGTCCGGCAACACCGGCTCGCTTCAGCCTCCATGCCACCTTCTCCGACAGGGAGCGCAGATGCGCGATCAAGTCCGCTGGTTGCGAGATGTCGTCGAAGAACGTGGTCTCGGAAGAGACGCTCTTGGCCGCATCGCCCAGATGCACCTGGCGATGATCGATGCCGCGGGAGAGTTGCGACAGCCTTTGGCCAATGGCGCCGTAGCGCCGCATCAGTTCGGTCTCCTCCATCGTCTGCAACTGGCCGACAGTTCGAATACCGTCGCGCTCCAGCGTCGCGGCAAAGGCCTTTCCAACGCCCCAGATGGTCGTGACAGGCCGTGGCGCGAGGAACTCCATCGCCTCAGCGCGTCCGATGACGGAAAAGCCCCGCGGCTTTTGCAGGTCGGACGCCACCTTGGCGAGGAATTTGCAGTAGGACAGCCCGACCGATACCGTGATACCGATCTCCTGCTCGACTCGCCGGGCAAATCGCGCCAGCACGCGGGCAGGCGGTTCGTGATGCAACAACTCGGTTCCGGCGAGTTCGAGAAAAGCTTCATCGATGGAAATCGGCTGCACCAGGGGTGTCAGGTCGAACATCATCTGCCGCACCTGCCGGCCGACCCGCACATATTTTTCCATATCGGGCCGGATGACCACCGCTTCAGGACAGGCTTCCAGCGCCTTGAACATGGGCATGGCGGAGCGCACGCCATGGATGCGGGCGATATAGCAGGCCGTCGAGACCACGCCGCGCTTGCCGCCGCCGATGATGACAGGCTTGTCGGCCAGTTCGGGATTGTCGCGCTTTTCCACCGCGGCATAGAAGGCATCGCAGTCGATATGCGCGAGGGTCAATTGGAAGAGTTCGTCATGATAGACAAGCCGCGGACTGCCACAGGCCGAGCAACGCCGCCGACCGACAGGCTGCGCGTCAAGGCAGTCGCGACAAAATCCCGGAGATGCGCTGTCTGACGGTGCCATGGTGAGAACAAAAGTTGAACATTCAGACGATACGCGTTAGCCTGAATCTATTCAAGTGGAACGGCACCATGCGCAGAAGGACGTCAGCAGCCGAAATGATCGCGGATCAGCGTCGATGCCTCGCTCCAGTCGCCGGCGCGTCGGGCCGTGTCCGGCGTCTCCGGCGCGAAGCGATGGATCTCGGAGATGGGCGGCAGATGCACCAGCAGGCAATCGGATTTGTGCTGGCCAACCGAATGCAGATTGTGAACCATGTCATCCACGAAGGCGATCTTGTGCTCGCGGCTGGCGTGCAGCCTGGCCACAAGCGGCCCTTTCGCATCTTCGGTCGCGATCAATGGAAAGGCAAATCCGAGGGAATCAAGCAGTCGACGGCGTTGCGCGAAGTATCGCGTCGGCATGGCCGTGAGAAAGACCACGTCGGCGTCGCTGGACAGCATTTGCAGGGCCTCGGCGGCACCGGCGATCGGCACCTGCCAGCGTTCCTGGCTATCGAAGAAACCGGCGATCAGGCCTGTTACATCAGCATGGTCCACAGGCTGTTCGTTGATGGCAGACACGATATTGCCATGCAGCCGGAAGGACCGAGGGAGCAATCGGTATCCATGATCCTGCAGGAAGGACTGGAACGGCCCGACAAACTGAAGCACGACGTCATCCACGTCGCACACGATAAGCGGACGCTCGCTGAGTGCGATATCGGCTGTTATGTCGTCCATGCCTCAGTATTCGCCGGAGTCGAGATGCGGGCGGGAGTAGGTGTGCGCCGCCGCCGCAACGTCTTCCGGCTTGCTGTCCGTCGCCGCGCAGAACGCCATGAGTGTCGGCTCGTGTTCCATCAGGAAGTCCAGAAGGCCGGCAAGGAATCCCGGATCGGCAGCAGCATGACGCAGTTGATCCGGCTGAATACCCGTCAAAGCCAGAAAACGGCCGAGCAATTCAGGTTCACCGGCCAGCCAGCCAAGAACGCTGATTGCCATGTCTTCCGCAGTTTTGCGATTGTGTTTCGGTGTCGTAAGGCTTTTGTGCATTTTTCGAGCGGGTTACCGTTTTCTCAACCAAATGACCTTACCATATCCATGAGGAAAAGCACGATCTGTCAGTGGTCAACGGGCTTCCTACCGGCATTTTTGACCGGAGGGAACGTTGAGCCAGGGCAGGTCATGAGCACGATGGCGCTGATGTGGCCGACTGCCGGATAAACGTCCCGGCCGTCTGTTTGTTTTGCGCCGGAGGCCACGGGTACCCAAGGACTGACTGAATGCCCAAGAAGGTGATGATTGTCGAAGACAACGAGCTCAACATGAAGCTCTTCCGCGATCTCATCGAGGCATGCGGCTATGAAACGGTCCAGACCCGGAACGGCATGGAGGCGCTCGACCTGGCGCGCATGCACCGTCCCGACCTTATTCTCATGGATATCCAGTTGCCGGAGGTCTCAGGGCTTGAGGTGACGAAATGGCTGAAGGAAGACGATGAACTTCATGTCATCCCAGTGATCGCCGTCACGGCCTTCGCCATGAAGGGCGACGAGGAGCGCATTCGCCAGGGCGGTTGCGAGGCCTATGTTTCCAAGCCGATTTCGGTGCCGAAATTCATCGAGACGATCAAGACCTATTTGGGCGATGCGTAAGAGGGCAGGGCGAGCTTCATGACTGCTAGAATCCTGGTCGTCGACGACATTCCAGCGAATGTGAAGCTGCTGGAGGCGCGGCTGCTTGCGGAGTATTTCGACGTGCTGACGGCCGAAAACGGCTATCAGGCGCTGGATATCTGCGACAAGACACAGGTGGATCTCATTCTCCTGGATATCATGATGCCGGGAATGGACGGCTTCGAGGTCTGCGAGCGTCTGAAGGCCAATCATCGCACGGCGCATATTCCGGTTGTCATGGTCACAGCTCTCGACCAGCCATCCGATCGCGTGCGCGGCCTCAAGGCCGGCGCCGACGACTTTCTCACCAAGCCCGTGAACGACCTGCAGCTCATCTCGCGGGTGAAAAGCCTGGTGCGGCTGAAGACGCTGAGCGACGAACTGCGCATCCGTGCGGAAACCGCGCACAACATCGGCATGGAGGACCTCGGCCGCGTCGGCGACGGGCGAATGGAAGAGGCCGGGCAGGTGCTGCTGGTCGATGGCCGCGGCAGTTCCCAGGAGCGCCTCATCAAGACGCTGAAGCCGATCGCCGACGTCGTTGCCATGTCCGACCCGCAAGCGGCCCTGTTTGACGCAGCAGAGAATGCCTACGACCTCGTGATCGTCAACGCCAATTTCGATGACTACGATCCGTTGCGGCTGTGCTCGCAATTGCGATCGCTGGAACGCACACGATTCATTCCGGTCCTGATCATCACCGACCAGGGCGATGAGCAGATGACCGTCCGGGCGCTCGATCTCGGCGTCAACGACTACATTGCCCGCCCTGTTGATCCAAACGAACTGGTGGCGCGCACGCTGACACAGATCCGTCGCAAGCGGTTCAACGACCGGCTTCGGACGAGCGTCAAACAAACGATCGAGCTTGCCGTCACCGATGGCCTGACGGGACTGAATAACCGGCGTTATCTCGACAGCCATCTGAAGATGCTCTTCAATCGCGCCAAGGCGCGCAATCGGCCGCTGTCGATCTGCATTACCGATATCGACCGCTTCAAAAGCGTGAATGACACCTATGGCCACGATTCGGGCGATGATGTGCTGAAGGAATTCTCCAGCCGCATCAGGTCGACCGTTCGGGGCGCCGATCTGGCCTGCCGCTATGGCGGGGAGGAGTTTGTGGTGGTCATGCCGGATACCTCGGCAGATGTCGCAGCCTCCGTGGCGGAACGTCTGCGCAGCATCATCGAGAGCAAGCCTTTCGCCATTCAATCCGGCGCAGGCGCACTCAGCCTGACGGCCTCCATGGGGATCGCCACGATATCGGACGGCATCGAGACGCCTGAGCAGTTGCTGAAGCAGGCCGACCGGGCACTGTACGAAGCGAAGAATGGCGGCCGCAACCGCGTCGTGGCGGCAGCCGCCTGAAGCCCAATGTATGCATGAACGCACAATTGCGCCGTGTTGGCACTGACCACCGCCATGCAGCACCCAAGTCGAATCCGCAAGATGGAAGTGATTATCTCGAAGCATGCCGCTTTGACCATGGCGCTGATTCGCCCCGAATACCTCCGGGGAAAGTCAATCACCCGAATTGAGTGATTGCCTGTAGCGGCTGCTCGGCTAACTTGTTCACAGGCAATTTTCGTCTGGCTCAGCCGGCGCGTTGAAGCGCGCTGACTGGCGATTTTTCGGGATTTTCAAGTACCGGAACATTATTGTCTTCTAAATTTCGGCTATTTTTTCCACATGTGTGGACACCAGATTGTCATAGTCCGCTGTGGTCAAGCATAGACAATATGTCGGGTGCGGGCCTCGTTTGCCGAAATTTGTCGATATATTCGTGGATGTTGTACCGTGATGGTCGCTATGCCGATTATTCTTAGGATTTTCCAGTTTATTCTTCGAGAGAGGTTATTCTGTTTTTGGGTTGCTATCCGGAAGTCAAGCTTAGTGGCCCTTTTTTGGACTTTGATCTTAACCATAGTCACAGCCAAAATTGGCCACGGTTAAGAAATTGTTGATTTTTTTTCCATTATGGGCAAACCTTAGGACAACAAAAACAACAGATGCAAAAGAAATCACCAGATACCCCATGATGCTCAGGTCCGCCGCATCTCCTGGGTCGTGGGGTCGGTCGACTGGCGTACAAATTCAAATACGGTTCCTCGTGCCGTTATTGTATGCCGGTCGACCCCCATTCGCAAAGGCACTGCTATCTTGGGATAGCGGTGCCTTTTGCTTTTTGGCATCTTCCGGGACCTGTGAACCCGTCCATGTGTGGCGACGGCAATCGCGGGCACGAAAAAAGCGCGTCTCCGAAGGAAACGCGCTTTTTAAATACCGTCAGGAATGAAGATCTTACTTGATCTTGGTTTCCTTGAATTCAACATGCTTCTTGGCGACCGGGTCATACTTGGTCTTGGTCATCTTGTCCGTCATCGTACGGCTGTTCTTCGTCGTGACGTAAAAGAAACCCGTGTCGGCCGTCGACAGCAGCTTGATCTTGATTGTCGTTGCTTTCGCCATGGTCGTTCTGCCTTTTATAAAAAATCAAGCCGTGGACGGCCGAAGATGTCCACGGCAAATTCTGGCGCGAAACTACAAATCGCGCCCGAAAAGTCAAGCCCGTTTGGGCTGGAAAAGCAGTCTACCCAGCGAAACCAGCACATAGAGCAAGAAAAACCCTGCAATAGCCCAGGCAAACCCGTGATTGCCGGAGATATCGATGGCAGCGCCGATCGCTTGGGGACCGGTGACCGTGCCCACGGCATAGCAGAAGATGAAGGCTGCATTGGCTGCAGCGAGGTCTGATCCTGTGAGTCTGGAGCCCAGATGGCTCAAGCCGACCGTATAGAGACCGGAGACGCTGCCGCCCCAGAACAGTAGCACCAGGGCCATGAGCCACCAGTTTCCGGCTAGCCAGGGCAACAGCAGCGAGCCGCAGAGCCCGATGACGGCCATGATCGACAACAGGGTGCGGCGGTCCGTCATGCGGTCGGAGAGCATCCCTAAGGGGATCTGGAAGATCATGTTGCCCGCCCCCATGATGCTCAACAGCAGCGCGGCCTCGCCTTCGCCGAAACCGATGCGGGTCGCGTAGATCGGGAAGAGCGATAATCCACCCACCTCCACCGCGCCAAAGACGAAGACGGCCGCTGTGGCGGTCGGTACGAGGAAGATATAGCGCAGGAAGTGTTGCTGTGGCTTATCGTCCAGCGCGGGACTTTCGCGACGCGCGATATAGATCGGCACGGCAGCAAGCAGGATAGCGCAGGCGCCAACCGCGAACGGCAGAACGCCATCGCTGCCGAGCACCGAGAAGATCAGCGGCCCCATTGCAAAGCCGATCGACAAGACAGTGGCGTAGATGCCGAGCACCAGCCCGCGCTTCGATGGTGGCGCGGCGGCATTGATCCAGAATTCCGAGAGAATGAAAAGCGTTGTCGTCGCGCCGTGGAAAACGATTCGTAGCGGAAACCACATCCAGAAGGCTTCGGCGTAATAGAAGCCGAGTGCGCTGATCGCCGACAGGACGACCGCCCACAGCATGGTGCGTGCCACCCCAAACTCATGGGCAAGCCTTGTGGTAATCGGAGCGGCAATCATCGCGGCGACGCCGGCCATGGCCGAGTTGAGGCCGATCAGGGTCGACGGGATGCCGCGCTTCTCAAGAATGATGCTGAGAAGGGGAAGGCCAAGACCGATGGCGATGCCGACGGCAGTGATCGCGGAGATCGCGGCGACCAGCGAAGGCCAGTGGATCTCCTCAGGATGAGACGGGGAGCCGTTCAACGGCTGTGACATGGGGACGTGTCCTCAGATGCTGCCGCGTTGAAGACGGCCATGGCGTAAGTAGTAGAACGGACCAGCACTGCCAAACGGTAAAGACGGATCGGCAGACATCAGTTTTTTCACGTCATCGAGAATAGTCCGGGTGATGGGTGGCATCTTCAGGGCGGTCGCGGCGTCCATATCGACCCATTGCAGGTCCTGCAATTCATCCGAACTGCGAACCGACGCAGGATCGACGCCGACCTCGTCCACGAAGGTCAGGAAAAAGCGGGTATCGAATCGCCTGACATTGCCAGGTGGGGTGATGGCACGCGCCACGTAACGAAGGCTCGAAAGGCTCGCGCAGAGCCGGCTGGACGGCTCACACGGCTCCAGGCGGCCGATGGTGAGCCCCGTCTCCTCGTGAAGCTCGCGCACCGCTGCCATGGCGATCCCGCGGGCGCGGCGCACGGAGGCAGCATCGCCCGCGCTGGCAAGGCGGTCCAGAACCTCGGGATGAAGATCGGTGTCGAACGGCAAGGCGCTGTCCGTCCGGTCGCGGCGCCCCCCGGGAAATACGAAGAGGTCCGGCATGAAGACATGGCCACCGCCACGGCGACCCACCAGCACACGCGCCGAACTGCCGCTCCTGTCCACCAGGAGCAGGGTCGCGGCATCCTTCGGGCGCAGGTTCACCGCACCTGCTTCCCGCTTGGGCCGTTGTTCAAACGGATTGGGCGTCATGCGCCGGGCTTCTTGGGACCGTATTCCTCCGGTCCATCCTCATGGCCGCCAAAGCCGTGCATCCTGAGCGCCCATTGCAGGCCGATGACGCCGCCCTTGACCGGCTGGATCGTCAGCAGAGAGGTGAGGATGCCGATCGGCACCCAGATGGCGAGATGAATCCAGGTCGAGGCCGGGAACACGAGATCCGTCGCCATGTATCCGCCGACCAGCACGTGGCCGAGAATCATGATGACGATATAGGGCGGCAGGTCATCGGAACGCTGGTGATGCAGTTCTTCGCCGCAGGCTGCGCATTGATCCACCGGCTTCAGATAGGCGCGGAACAGGCGGCCGCTGCCACAATGCGGGCAGCGATTGGCAATGCCGCGCATGATTGAACGGCCAAGCGGCCTTTCCGTCTGGCCGTCGTCTCCAAACCGGGTCACCGGAGGGCTGTTCTCGCTCACCATGTTACTTCCTCTCTTGCCGATCACGCAAACCGCCGCAATCTGAGCATTCTCTTGTTAACAGGTTGAGATGACCTGACCGTTACCGTCGCCCCCGTGGCGGCCGGGTGCCGGGTTTGCGCGCTGCCGACCCGGCACCGCGTCGACTGGACTTGTGAAACGACCGCGTCGCCACAGGCATCTTGCGGCCTTCGCTCAGCATTTCGAAGCGTAAGGCACCGGCAAGCGGCACCGCCTCGACCAGCCTAACATCGACCGTGTCACCCAATTGATAGCCGAGGCCGGTCCGTTCTCCCGACAGCGCCTGATGGGCTTCGTCGTAGATATAGTAATCCCGGCCCAGCGTGGAAACCGGTATGAAGCCATCTGCGCCAAATTGCGGCAGGGCAATGAACAGGCCCGACTTGGTAACGCCGGAAATCCGCCCCTCGAATTCATCGCCGATGCGGGTCGCAAGATGGTGGGCAACGAGCCGATTGACGGTGTCGCGTTCCGCCGCCATGGCCCGCCGTTCGAAGGTGGAGATTTCCGCTGCGATGTCCTCCAGCGCAGCTTCCTCCTCCGGCGTGATGCCGCCTTCGCCAAGCCCCAGCGAGCCCACCAGCGCACGATGCACGATGAGGTCGGCATAGCGACGGATCGGTGAGGTGAAATGCGCGTATTTCATTAGGTTCAGGCCAAAATGGCCGATATTGTCGGGGCTGTAGATCGCCTGGCTCTGCGAGCGCAACACCATCTCGTTGACCATGGTCTGGTGCGGCGTATCGACCGTCTTCGCCAGGATGCCGTTGAACGAGTTGGACCGCAGCCCGCCGCCCTTGACCATGGAGAAGCCGATCGTTGCCAGGAACTCCCGTAGCGTCTCCTGCTTGGAGAGCGACGGTGCGTCATGCACTCGGTAGACGAGGGGCTGGCGCTTCTTCTCCAGCGTTTCGGCGGCGGCCACGTTGGCCTGGATCATCATCTCCTCGATCAGCTTGTGGGCATCGAGGCGCTCTGGAATATGCACGCGATCGACAGTGCCATCGGGCTTCAGAATCAATTTGCGCTCCGGCATATCGAGTTCAAGCGGCTGGCGCCGGTCGCGACCACGCTTCAAGATCTCATAGGCGTGCCATAGCGGCTTCAGGATCGGTTCCAGCAGTGGTCCGGTCTTGTCATCAGGCTTGCCGTCGATCGCCGCTTGCGCCTGTTGGTAGGACAGCTTGGCGGCGCTCTTCATCATGATCCGGTGGAAGGTGTGGCTGGCCTTGCGGCCTTCCTTGGAAAAGACCATGCGCACGGCAATCGCCGGCCGATCCACCCCTTCGCGCAGCGAGCAGAGGTCGTTCGAAATGCGCTCCGGCAGCATCGGAACCACACGGTCGGGGAAGTAGACGGAATTTCCGCGTTTCAACGCTTCGCGGTCGAGCGCGGACTTGGGCCTGATGTACCATGACACGTCAGCAATCGCGACGGTGACGATCACGCCGTCAGGATTGTCGGGTGACGGATCGGGCTCGGCATAGACAGCGTCGTCATGATCCTTGGCGTCATGCGGGTCGATGGTAACAAGCGGCAGATCGCGCCAGTCCTCGCGCTTGGATAGGGTCGCGGGTTCGGCCGCCTCTGCCTCGTCCAGCACCTGCTGGGGAAAGATGTGCGGTATGCCGTGGTCGTAGATGGCGATCATCGAGATCGCCTTTTCCGAGGCCACAGAACCGACGACGGAGAGCACGCGGGCGCGGTTCAGGCCCTGGCGGCCATAGCTGCGCACCGTCTCGACTTCGACCAGATCGCCATCGGTGGCGCCGTTCACGTCAGCCTGGTCGATGGTCATTTCCTCGCCGCGCCGATCAATCGGCATCAGCCGTCCGCCGCCACCGGCCATGGCGCGATAGACGCCCATAAGGGCGTTGCGATGCTTGTCGAGCACCTTGATGATACGGGCGGTATAGGCAGGCCCGGCGCGTTCCTTGGAGGGAAAGATCTTGGCAAGCACCCGGTCGCCCAGGCCACCCACGGGCGCTTTGCCCTTGGCGCGATCCGCGCTGGACTGGCGAATGGCAACGGCCGGCGCCACGCCCAGTTCCTCGTTCCACTCCGCCGGCCGGCCGATCAGTTCGCCGTCCTTGTCACGGGTGGTGATGTCGAGCACGGTGACCGGAGGCAGGGCGCCCGGTCGGCTCAGCGTCTTGCGGTTCTTCTCCACCAGCCCGTCATCGGTCAGCCCGCGTAGGGCTTCCTTGAGCTCGACGCGTGCCTCGCCCTTCAGGCCGAATGCCTTGGCGATCTCTCGCTTCGAGGCCCGGTCTGGATTGTCGGCGATGAACTGCAGCAGCACTTCGCGCGGCGGTACCGCGCCGTGAATGATCGGCGTCTCGGTTCCGCTTTTGGCCGCGGCTTTCGCGCCCCGCGCCAGGCGTCGCTCCTCGCCATTGCGGCTGCCTGACGGACGGGACGGGTCGCGCGGTAGTTTTGGCACGGATCAGCTCTTCTTCGCTTTTGGTGCGGCCTTTGCCTTCGGCTTGGCGGCAGCCTTCTTCGGTTTGGTCTCGCCTTCAGCGGCGTCCGCGCTCTTGGCCTTTGCCGCCTTGGCAGGAGCCTTCTTCGCGGCTTTGGCCGGCTTGCCGCCATCCTTGGCGGAGCGCTCGGCGATCAGTGCCAGCGCTTCCTCCATGGTGACGCTCTGCGGATCCTTGCCCTTCGGCAGGGTGGCATTCACCTTGGCCCAGTTGACATAGGGGCCATAACGTCCGTCGCGCACGGTGATCGCGCCGCCGCTGGGGTGCTCACCCAACTCCTTCAGCGCCGCCGGCGTTCCGCCGCGGCTGCTCGGGCCCTTGGAAGCCTTCTCCGCCAGCACGGTCACGGCGCGGTTGAGGCCGACCGTAAAGACGTCCTCGATGGTTTCGAGATTGGCATATTTGCCGTCATGCAGCAGAAACGGTCCATAGCGGCCAAGGCCGGACGAGATCATCTTGCCGCTTTCCGGATGCTGGCCGATGTCGCGCGGCAGGGAGAGCAACGCTAGCGCCTTCTCGTGGTCGATATCCTCGACCCGCCAGCCCTTGGGCAGCGACGAGCGCTTGGCTTCCTTGCCGTCGCCCCGCTGGACATAGGGCCCGAAGCGGCCCGAACGCAGCGTGATTTCCTCGCCGGTATGCGGGTCCTTGCCCAGTGCCTTCGGCTCGTTGGTGGCGCTCGCTTCGGCTTCCGCGCCGCCTTCGGATGTCAGCTGGCGCGTATAGTTGCATTCCGGATAGTTTGAACAGCCGACAAAGGCACCGTATTTGCCAAGCTTCAGCGACAGGTTGCCGGTGCCGCAGACCTGGCAAATGCGCGGATCGCTGCCGTCCTCGCGCTTCGGAAACACCAGCGGGGCCAGCGCCTCGTTCAGGGCATCGAGCACGTTGGTGACGCGGAGCTCCTTGGTCTCCTCGATCTGGGCGAAGAAATTCTTCCAGAAGTCGCGCAGCACGTCCTTCCAGTTCAACTCACCCGCGGAGATCTTGTCGAGCTTTTCTTCCAGGTCGGCCGTGAAGTCGTATTCGACATATTTGGTGAAGAAGCTTTCCAGGAAGGCCGTCACCAGCCGGCCCTTGGAATGCGGCACCAGCTTGCGCTTGTCGGTCACCACATATTCGCGGTCGCTGAGCGTCTTCAACGTCGCCGCATAGGTCGAGGGTCGGCCGATGCCGAGCTCTTCCATCTTCTTGATCAGCGAGGCTTCCGAATAGCGCGGCGGCGGCTCGGTGAAATGCTGGGTGGAGTTGACCTTGCTCTTGGCAAGCTTGTCCCGCGGATCGATCGGCGGCAGGCGACCATCCTCGTCGTCGCCGTCATCGCTCTGTTCGCCGTCTTCCTTCTGGTCGGTATAGGCGGCGATGAAACCGTCGAAGCGGATAACGGAGCCGACAGCACGTAGGCCGGCCTTGTCGCCGTTGCGGTCCGCCAGGATCTCGACCGTCGTGCGCTCGATTTCGGCCGATGCCATCTGGCTGGCGATGCCGCGCTTCCAGATGAGGTCGTAGAGCTTCAACTGGTCGGCATCGAGGAAGCGGCGAACCTTGTCGGGCGAGCGGTTGAAGTCTGTCGGGCGGATCGCCTCGTGGGCTTCCTGGGCATTCTTCGCCTTGGTCGAATAGAGGCGTGCCTTTTCCGGCAGGTAGCGAGGACCGAACTGATCGGTGATGGCGGCGCGGGCGGCGTCAATCGCCTCCGGCGCCATCTGCACGCCATCGGTACGCATGTAGGTGATCAGGCCGACGGTTTCTCCGCCGATATCGATACCCTCATAGAGCTTCTGCGCGATCTGCATCGTGCGCGACGCGGAATAGCCGAGCTTGGAAGAGGCGGCCTGCTGCAGGGTCGACGTGGTGAAGGGCGGCGACGGATTGCGCTTGACCGGCTTGGCCTCGACGGTGTCGACCACATAGGTCGCGCCTTCGAGCAGCGTCTTCAGCCGGTTGGCCGTGTCGGCATTGGGAATGGAGTTGCGTTGCAACCGCTTGCCGTCGGCGGATACCAGGCGGGCCTCGAACTCGTCGCCCCGTGGTGTCTTCAGGAGCGCCGAAAGGTTCCAATATTCTTCGGAGACAAAGCGCTCGATTTCGTTTTCGCGGTCGCAGACCAGCCGCAAGGCAACCGACTGCACGCGACCCGCGGAACGGGCGCCGGGAAGCTTGCGCCACAGGACCGGGGACAGGTTGAAGCCGACGAGATAGTCGAGAGCACGACGCGCCAGATAGGCATCGACCAGCGGCTCATCGATATCGCGCGGATGCGCCATGGCATCCAGAACCGCCTTCTTGGTGATTGCGTTGAAGACCACGCGCTTGACGGTCTTGTCGCCAATCGCGCGCTTCTTCTTCAGCACGTCGAGCACATGCCAGGAAATCGCTTCGCCCTCGCGATCCGGGTCGGTCGCAAGAATAAGGCCATCGGCCCCCTTGAGCGCGTCGGCAATGTCCTTGATGCGTTTCTGCGAGGCGTTGTCGACCTCCCAAAGCATCTGGAAGTCTTCGTCGGGAAGTACCGAACCGTCTTTCGCCGGAAGATCGCGGACGTGGCCGAAGGAAGCGAGAACCTTGTAGCCGGAGCCGAGATACTTGTTGATTGTCTTGGCCTTGGCGGGCGATTCTACCACTACGACATTCATATTGTTTCTCTGAGATCTAGCGCGAACGGACAGTTGCTGCGGGGCTTTCGCGACACATCCCCCACTTCCGGCTTCCCGACATGGACAGGGATTCGGCTGCGGTCAAGGGGTAGGGGCGATTTTCTGTTGGTTACAACGCGATGCAACCTGCAAGAGTTTTCACTGTTATTGCAATTATAGATAAATAGTTTATCGTTTTTTGCAGTCGCGCTTACAACCTTTCTGCGCCCCCTAATTGCTGTTCCAGGATCTTGATATGGCCCATAAACATGTCGGCGCTTCCCTTGACCCCGCCCGGACACGGGAGAATATCGCCTATATCAGGCAGATGCTGGGCGAACTGAGACAGGTCGCCCAGAACGAGGGTGCCGATATGCTCTGCTATCTGATCGAGATGGCCTATGTGGAGGCAGGCGACGTGCAATCGGGCCGCCGGGCGCTCACCTCAATCCAGCATACTAATGGAAACAAGTCCGCCCGCATGCCTTTGTAGCCGACCGGCGATGTCAAGTTCCAGAAGCACAAGATAGACCTGTGCCGCCGGCAAGCCGGTATGCCGGATGATGTCGTCCACCTCGACCGGTGTCGGCCCTAGCGAATCCACGATCTGCTCTCGCTCCCGCTCGCTCGGTGGCATCGCCATCGGGCGATCCTGTTCCTGTGGTGGTTCCTGCGCTTCGACGGGGGTGAAGAGGTCGATCTCCGAGATCGGCGCCAGGGCTTCCAGCACATCCCTTGCTTCCGTAGTGACGATGGCGCCGTTCTTTAAAAGTCCATTGGTTCCGTGGCAGCGCGGGTCGAGCGGCGATCCCGGCACGGCAAAGACGAGGCGTCCGAAATCGGCAGCAAGGCGTGAGGTGATGAGCGAGCCGGAACGGCTGGCCGCCTCCACCACGACGAGACCGAGGGAGACGCCGGCAATCAACCGGTTGCGTCGGGGGAAATCCCGTGCCCGGGCCTCCCAGCCAAACGGCATCTCGCTGATCGCCAAACCCTTGCCGGAACAGATTTCATCGAGCAGGCCGATGTTTTCGGGCGGGTAGGGCTGGTCCAGCCCGCCGGCCATGGCGGCAATGGTTCCGGTGTCCAGGCTTGCCCGATGGGCGGCGGTATCGATGCCGCGCGCAAGGCCCGAGATGACGGCGTAACCGGCGCGCCCGACATCGCGGGCAATCATAGCTGCGAACTTCGCGCCGGAAATCGAGGCATTGCGCGAACCGACGACACCGACAGCGGGCATGGCCGTACAGTTGAGATTACCCTTCATCGCCAGGAGCGGTGGCGCGCCATCGATCTGCCGAAGTGCGGGCGGATAGTCCGGCTCGCCGATGCCGACAAAGCAGGCGCCGAACCGCTCGGCAATCTCCAGCTCGCGGATGGCGTCGGCTTCGCTGGCGATCCGGACCGACCGGGTGGAACCGCCGCGCCGCGACAGTTCCGGCAGCATCATAAGGGCGGTATCGGCGGTGCCGAAATGATTGATCAGGTCTCGGAAGGTGGAGGGGCCGACATTGTCGCTGCGGATCAGCCGGAGCCAGGCGATCTTTTGTTTCTCCGTCAGCGCGATGCCGGTTCGCCTTGCGCTGACGTGGGACATGCCTCTACCCCTTTTGCCCGATCTTGCTTTCCGTGCCGGCCATGAGCCGCTGGATATTGGTCTTGTGCTTTATCCAGGTGATGACGGTCATCACGGCGGTCACGATGGCGGCATCCTGGATGCCCAGTATCCACAGGACAACCGGAATAACAAGAGTTGCAACCAGTGCGGACAAAGACGAGTAGCGGCTGAGGAAGGCAACCGAAAGCCAGCACGCGGCAAACACCAGCACCATCAGCGGCGCGACGCCGAGAAGCGTGCCGATATAGGTGGCCACACCCTTGCCACCCTTGAAGCCGAGCCAGACCGGGAACAGGTGCCCGATGAACGCAGCAAAACCGCCGATCAGCCCCGCATCGCCGCCGAAGATCCACTGGGCGATCAGGGCGCCCGCCGTTGCCTTCAGCGCATCGAGCAGCAATGTCGCGGCGGCAAGCTTCTTGTTGCCGGTGCGCAGCACGTTCGTGGCGCCGATATTGCCTGAGCCGATCGAGCGGAGGTCGCCGAGGCCCGCCATGCGGGTCAGCACCAGGCCAAACGGGATGGAGCCGAGAAGGTAGCCGCCGATCGCAGAGACGAGCAGCGCCGTCAGGCTGATGTCGAAAATCGAAAGGTCAGTCAACCCAGGCCTCCTGAAGGCGTCACATGGTCAAAGCGAATAAACCTGGGCACCCGCCACATAGGTCGCAATGGCGCGACCGGAGAAGCGGGCATCCTCGAACGGCGTGTTCTTCGAGCGGGAGACAAGCACATCCTTGGTCACCAGCCAAGGCTCATCGAGATCGATGAGCACGATATCGGCAGCCGCTCCCGGCTTCAGCGTTCCCGCATCAAGCCCGAAGATCTGTGCCGGGCGCGTCGACATGGCATCGATCAGCCGCATCAGCGGCACACGGTCGCTGTGATAAAGGCGAAGAGCCGCCGCCAGCAGCGTCTCAAGCCCGATCGCGCCGTCCTCGGCATCGGCAAAGGGCAGGCGCTTGGTATCGACATCCTGCGGATCATGCGATGAGACAATAATGTCGATAGTGCCCTTGGCCAGCGCATCGACCATGGCCACGCGATCATCTTCGGACCGCAGCGGCGGCGTCAGCTTGAAGAAGGTTCGGTACTCGCCGATGTCGTTTTCGTTCAGCGAGAGATTGTTGATCGAGATGGCCGATGTGACGTTTGCGCCGCGGCCGCGCGCCACCGAGATCGCCTCTGCCGATTCCGGCACCGAGATCTTGGCCGCGTGATACTTGGCGCCGGTGAGCGCCGCGAGACGAAGGTCGCGCTCGAGTGGAATGATCTCGGCTTCCTTGGGAATGCCTGATAGTCCGAGCCAGCTCGCAAACAGGCCCTCGTTCATCACCCCGTTTGCGCCCAAATACTTGTCGCGCGGCTCGATCGCGATCACCGCGTCGAATTCCCGGGAATAGGTCATGGTCCGGCGCAGCAACTGGCTGTCATGCAGGCCCTTGCGGCCACTGGTGAAGGCGACGGCACCCGCGGCCTGCAGCAGGCCGATTTCTGTCATTTCCTCTCCGCGCAGGCCCTTGGTCAGCGCCGCCGCCGGATGGATATTGACGATCGACTGATCGCGCGCCGTCTTCTTTACATATTCCACAAGCGCGATGTCATCGATGACGGGATCGGTTTCCGGCATCATGATGAAGGATGTCACCCCGCCGGCGGCGGCGGCACGGCCTGCGGACGCGATGGTTTCGCGGTGCTCCGCGCCGGGCTCGCCCACATAGACCTGCGCATCGACAAGGCCCGGTGCCGCAACGAGGCCGGTGCAATTGCGGATATCGGCCCCCTCGGGCGCGCCCTGGTTCAGCGCGTCGCGTCCGGCGGCGACAATGCGACCATCCGCATCGGTCAGGATGGCCCCGACCTCATCGAGATTGCGGGAGGGATCGATGATCCTGACATTGCTGAGAAGGATGGGCCGCTTGCTCATGACAGGGCCTCGCTTCTCGGACCGTTGTTCTGGGAGATCAGCAGCGCCTCCATGACGGCCATCCGCACGGCGACCCCCATTTCCACCTGCTGTTCGATCACGCTCTGCGGACCATCGGCAATCTCCGAGGCGATCTCGACGCCGCGGTTCATCGGGCCGGGATGCATGACAAGTGCGTCTTCCTTGGCAGCCTTCAGCTTTTCCGCGTCCAGTCCGTAATAGTGGAAATATTCACGCACCGACGGCACGAAGGCGCCCGACATGCGCTCACGCTGCAGCCGCAGCATCATCACGACATCGGCGCCCTTCAGGCCTTCCTTCATGTCGTGGAACACTTCGACACTCATCTGCGAGATACCCGATGGCAGCAGGGTCGCGGGTGCCACGACGCGGACGCGGGCACCCATGGCGTTCAACAGGATGATATTGGAGCGTGCCACGCGCGAATGCAGGATGTCGCCGCAGATCGCCACCGTGATGCGTGATAGCTTGCCTTTGGCGCGGCGGATCGTCAGCGCGTCGAGCAAGGCCTGGGTCGGATGCTCATGCTGGCCGTCGCCGGCATTGATGACCGAGCACGCGACCTTCTGCGACAGGAGAGCCGCAGCACCGGCGCTGGAGTGGCGCACGACCAGGACATCCGGACGCATCGCGTTCAGCGTCATCGCCGTGTCGATCAGCGTCTCGCCCTTCTTCACGGAGGAATTGCCGACGGACATGTTCATGACGTCGGCGCCAAGACGTTTGCCCGCAAGCTCGAATGAGGATTGCGTGCGGGTCGAGGCTTCGAAAAACAGATTGATCTGGGTGAGGCCGCGCAGGGTACTTGTCTTCTTTTCGCGCTGGCGGCTGATCTTCACCGCCTCGTCTGCGCTATCCAGAAGAAAGCCGATATCCTGTTCAGTCAGGCCCTTGATGCCGATCAGATGGCGGTGGGGAAAGAAGACCATGGAGTGTCCTTCGGCAGTGTTCCCGGCTCTATAAAGACAGGCAGTCCGATGGGCAAGCACATGCTCTGTGGATTGATGGCCGGTCCCCATGTTAGAGCCTTCCAGTGATAACAAGATTCGTTCTTTCGGCTTTCGTGGAGCGCCGGGCATCTTTCCGCCGGAATCACAGATGATCGGCTGGAATGAGAGAAGAGCATGCCGCTTGCCTTCGGCTGGTCTGTAACCCGCTCCGGCAGACTGCTTCCATTTGGCACTGAAAGGCTCTAAAGGCGGCGAACTAGGTTGAAGCATGACGCCCCGAAGCGGTAACCGATTTCGGGACGACCCATGAGCAGGAACAAGGAACCGAAGCGCCGCCAGCCGATCATTTGGGTCGAGGCCGCCTTGGTAGATCGGCATAAGCACAGATGAACCGGACAGAAGCCAAACTCGCTGAATTGAACCAGCCCAAGCCATGGACCGGTATCAATGCCTTCAGGACCGATCCGCTGATCGTCGATCTGTCGGCTTCGCTGCACCGTAATCTCAAGGACGAATTCGATTCCATCGGCCGCTATGTCACCTCGCATGAGGCGCAGGAACTCGCCCGCATGGCGAATGAGAGCCCGCCGAAGCTGAGGACGCACGGCATGCGCGGCGAGCGGCTTGACATGGTGGAGTTCCATCCGGCCTGGCACGCGCTGATGCGCCGCTCCATGTCGCTTGGTCTGCATTCTTCCGTCTGGGATCCGCAAACCGATGCCAAGGGCCAGGAGCACAAGGCTCGTGCTGTCCGGTTTTTCCTCACCGCACAGTTGGAATGCGGCCATCTCTGCCCGCTGACCATGACCAATGCGTCGGTCGCTGCCATTTCCGCGGCACCACAGGTCCAGCGCGAATGGGTGCCGAAGATCCTCGCGCGCAAATACGATTCGTCCAACCGTCCCGCCATGCAGAAATCCGCCATCACCATCGGCATGGGCATGACGGAGAAGCAGGGCGGTACCGATGTGCGCGCCAATACCAGCCGCGCGGAACGTGTCAGCGACGGCATCTACCGGCTGAACGGCCACAAGTGGTTCATGTCCGCACCCATGAGCGACGCCTTTGTGATGTTGGCCCAGATGCCGGAGGGCATGGGCTGCTTCCTGGTGCCGCGCCTGCTGGAAGATGGCTCGGCCAATGGACTCGAATTCCAGCGGCTGAAGGACAAGCTCGGCAACCGGTCCAACGCCTCGTCCGAGGTCGAGTTCGACAGCGCGCTCGGCTACCTCCTCGGCGATCCCGGCGCGGGCATCCGCACCATACTCGACATGGTGACGCTGACGCGGCTCGATTGCGCGATGGCTTCGGCTGGCATCATGCGCGCCTCCATGGCCGAGGCCGTGCATTTCGTTCGCGGCCGCAACGTCTCCGGCAAGACCCTGATCGATCAGCCCTTGATGACCCGTGTCCTGGCCGACATGGCACTGGATGTCGCTGCCGCCACCGCGCTCGCCTTCCGGCTGGCCGATGCCTTCGACCGGGCCCGCGACAGTGCCGAGGACGCCGCATATGCGCGCGTCATGACGCCCGTCGTCAAATATTGGATCTGCAAGATTGCCCCGGCGCTGATCTATGAGGCGATGGAAAGCATCGGCGGCAGCGGTTACGTCGAGGATCGGCCGATTGCCCGCCACTATCGCGAGGCACCCGTCAACGCCATCTGGGAAGGCTCCGGCAATGTCATGGCGCTGGACGTCCTGCGCGTGCTTCAGCGCGGCAAGGACCTGTTTGCCACCGTCTTTGCCGGCTTCCAGCGCGACCTCGGGCCTTCGGGCAAGAAGACGGTCGAAGTCCTGAGCGCCGCCGTCGCGCTGTGCGAGCGCGATGAGGGGGCGGCCCGTCTGCTGATCGAGCAGATGGCGCTGGCCGCAGGCGCGGCCGAGCTTTACCGGCTTGGGGCCGGTAAGATCGCTGATGCCTTCCTCGAATCGCGCCTCGCTGGCGGCTGGCGCCATACCTATGGTGTGCTCGATGCCCGCTTCGATGCCCGCTACGTGCTGGATTTGCTCTATCCCGCCTCCGCCTGAGGGCAGGGCGCGTCTTTCTTTCATCGGCAAATCCGTCATCCACAGGGCCCGCGCGCGCCTGTGGATGATCGCGTGCGCCACCGGCAGACCCATGGACAATCCCCGCCATTTCGCCGTTAACCTTAACAAAGGGTTTACGTTGCGTGCCGCGTGTTAAGGCGTCAGTTTCCCACACGGACGAAATGAGTGATGGGGATCATGGGTACGAGAGTGTCGAAAGCGGCGTTTTTGCTGGCGGCTGCCGCGTTTTTCGCGAGCCTGGCGCTGGACATCACGGTGCCCGCGCTTGTGCTCTGTGCCATGTCGTTGACCAATTGGGTCGTATTGAATGGCGCTATGCCGCGCCTTTCCAGGGGAAATGCCGCATGAAGTGGTTTTTGGTGTTCTGGGCCATGCCCATCTTGCTTCTCAGCACGTGGTATGGCCTGTCCTATTACGACATCAATTTCGGCTACTTCATGCTGAGCCGCCAGGGCCATGACCTGGTCTTCCAGGTCTATGCCGACATTCTCGGCATCCCCGCAGAGACCATCCCGCCATTGGTTGTCCGCGCCATCGTCGTCGATAGCGCTGTGGTGTTTGCGATCATCGCCTTTCGCCGCCGCCGCGAGATTGCGCTATGGTGGCGCAAGCGTCAGTCCTCGGCGATGCCGTCCGATGCCGCTCTTCCGAGCGCTGAAAGCCTGTCCAGCGCCCCCTGAAGAATGAAGCTCGCCGCTGCCGAATCGATGCGTTCGGCACGCTTGGCCCGCGAGACATCCATTTCCAGAAGCGCTCTCTCGGCTGCGACCGTGGATAGCCGCTCATCCCAATAGATGAAGGGGATCTCGGTCTTCTCGGACATGGAGCGGACAAAGGCGCGGGTGGCTTGCACCCGCGGTCCCGATGATCCGTCCATGTTGACTGGCAGACCGATGACGAAGGCCGCGATCCTTTCCTTCTCGGCGAAGGCCAGCAGCGCGACAGCATCTTGCGTAAACTTGACCCGCTTGAGGACGGGGCGAGGGGTGGCGAAGCGCCGTCCGATGTCGGAGACCGAAAGCCCAATCGTCTTGGTGCCAAGGTCCAGCCCGGCAATGGCCTCGCCGGGCTTCAGGGCGCCGGCCAGTTCCTCGATCGTCAGCGTTGCCATCTGGGCTTACCGCTTGCGGACAAATTCGGTGCGCAGCACCAGGCCCTTGATGCCGTCAAAACGGCAATCGATCTCCTCGGGATTGTCGGTGAGCCGGATCGACTTGATGACCGTGCCCTGCTTTAAGGTCGTATTGGCGCCCTTGACCTTGAGATCCTTGATCAGCGTGACCGAGTCGCCATCGGCAAGTTCATTGCCGGCCGAATCATGCACGGCATTTGCCTTGGCTGCTTCGGCGGCCAGTTCGGACGCCGGCCGCCATTCGCCCGTCGCCTCGTCATAGACGTAATCGTCGTCGGCCATGAAAATCGCTCCTGTGTGCTTGCGCTTCGCCTTTGCGGCGGCTGGTGGTCGCTTATAGCACGGGTCCAGCCTGCGCAACCGAGGGGACGGACGAGCGCCGGAAAGGCGTCTTGCTGCGGCCGCAAATCTCTCATCTACCGCTGCCACGAGGTTGTCGTTCCGGCCCGCGCGCACATATAGTCCAGCGCAGAAATTCCAAAGGAGACTCTCCCATGAAAATCAACTGGCTCGGCCATGCCGCCTTCCGTCTGGAAACGGCCAAGGCAAACATCCTCATCGACCCGTTCTTCACGGGCAATCCGAGCTTTGCGGGCCTCGATGCCAAGGATGCCGCCTCCGGCATCACCCATATCCTGCTGACCCATGGCCACGGCGACCATGTGGGCGATACCATCGCCCTGGCCAGGGAAACCGGCGCCACGGTCCTCGCCAATGCCGATCTGGCAAGCTGGCTAGGCTCCAAGGGCGTCGAACGCATCGAGATGGGCAATACCGGCGGCACGGTTGCCTTCGATAGCTTCACGGTGACCTTCACGAACGCGCTGCATTCGTCGGCACAGATCACCGAGGACGGCGTGTCCCATGCGCTGGGCAATGCCAATGGCCTGATGCTGCATTTCGACGACGAGCCGTCTTTGCTGCACATGGGCGATACCGACATCTTTTCCGACATGGGCCTGATCAACGAGCTGCACCAGCCTGAGATCGGCATCGTGCCGATCGGCGACCGCTTCACCATGGGCGGCGCGGTGGCGGCTTTGGCGTGCCAGCGCTTCTTCAAGTTCAATACCGTGCTGCCCTGCCATTACGGCTCTTTCGGCATCATCGATCAGACGCCGGAGAAATTCGTCGCCGGCATGGAAGGGGCAAAAACCAAGGTCCAGGCGCCGCGGCCGGGCGAACAGGTTGCTGTCTGACAAAAGCCCGTTGCGTGCGCGTCATCGGGCCATTATAGCGGGGGAATGATCGACAGGGAGAATACCGATGTCCGTTGACCTGGCCACCGTCAAACGTGTTGCGCACCTTGCCCGCATTGCTCTGGACGAAGAGGATGCGCAGCGCATGATGGGGGAACTCAATGGAATTTTAGGTTTTGTCGAGCAACTCTCTGAAGTGGACGTCACCGGCGTTGAGCCGATGACGTCGGTTACACCCATGGTGATGCGCAAGCGGACCGATGTCGTGACGGACGGCAACAAGGCGGACGACATCGTCGCCAATGCGCCGGAGACTGACCGCAATTTCTTCCTGGTGCCGAAGGTGGTCGAATAACGCCACCGTCAGGACCGGCTGAGGCCGGTCCAAGCCGGCGCCCCGCCGGTCGAGCAGTCACACAAATTCGAAGCGAAGCGACATCATGAGCGAACTCACCAGCCTCACCATTGCCGAAGCCCGCGCCAAGCTGGCCGCGAAGGAGATCAAGGCCGTCGAACTGACGGACGCCTATATCAAGGCGATCGAGGGCGCCAATGACGTGATCAATGCCTATGTGACCGTGACGCCGGAAAAGGCCCGCGAGATGGCAGCCGCCTCAGACGCCCGTATTGCCGACGGCAAGGCCGGCGCGCTGGAGGGCATTCCGCTCGGGATCAAGGACCTCTTCGCCACCCGCGACGTTCACACCCAGGCCTGCTCGAACATCCTGAACCGCTTCAAGCCGAAATACGAATCGACCGTCACCCAGAACCTCTGGAACGATGGCGCCGTCATGCTGGGCAAGCTGAACATGGACGAATTCGCCATGGGTTCGTCCAATGAAACTTCTCACTATGGTCCTGTGGTCAACCCGTGGAAGGCCGAAGGCTCGAACCAGAAGCTGGTGCCGGGCGGTTCGTCCGGCGGCTCAGCGGCTGCCGTTGCTGCCCATCTCTGCGCTGGTGCCACCGCAACCGATACCGGCGGCTCGATCCGCCAGCCAGCCGCCTTTACCGGCACCGTCGGCATCAAGCCGACATATGGCCGCTGCTCGCGCTGGGGCGTTGTCGCCTTTGCCTCGTCGCTTGACCAGGCCGGCCCGATCGCCCGCGACGTGCGCGATGCGGCCATCCTGTTGAAGTCGATGGCCAGCACCGACGTCAAGGACACGACATCGGTCGATATTCCCGTGCCGAATTACGAAGCCTCGCTCGGCCAGTCTCTCAAGGGCATGAAGATCGGTATCCCCAAGGAATACCGCGTCGACGGTATGCCGGATGACATCGAGAAGCTCTGGAGCCAAGGCATCGCCTGGTTGAAAGATGCCGGTGCCGAGATCGTCGACATCTCGCTGCCGCACACCAAGTACGCGCTGCCGGCCTATTACATCGTTGCGCCAGCGGAAGCCTCCTCCAACCTCGCCCGCTACGACGGCGTGCGCTATGGCCTGCGTGTCGACGGCAAGGACATTGCCGACATGTATGAAAAGACCCGCGCCGAAGGCTTCGGCACCGAGGTGAAGCGCCGCATCATGATCGGCACCTACGTGCTGTCGGCAGGCTATTACGACGCCTATTACCTGCGGGCGCAGAAGGTCCGCACGCTGATCAAGCGCGACTTCGAACTGGTGTTCGACGCTGGCGTCGATGCCATCCTGACGCCCGCCACCCCATCTTCGGCCTTCGCCATCGGCGACGAAGCCTTGGCCGCCGACCCCGTCGCCATGTACCTGAACGACATCTTCACGGTCACGGTCAATATGGCCGGCCTTCCCGGCCTGTCGGTCCCCGCCGGCCTCGACGCCAAGGGCCTGCCGCTCGGCCTGCAACTCATCGGCAAGCCGTTTGAAGAGGAAACCCTGTTCAAGACCGCCCATGTGATCGAACAGGCCGCCGGCAAGTTTGTCCCGGCGAAGTGGTGGTAAGAAAAATCGAGGTGCCACAGGCTGCGGGCAAAGTTATGAGTAACGTTGGCCGTAGTCTTTTGGCGGTATAACCTTGCCCGTCATGCCGGCCTCCAAGCCGGCATCTAGCGCGATCAAGTCTTTGATCGCACTTGACTCTTTCGCGGCGCAGACGCGCCGCTGCTGGATGCCGGATCAAGTCCGGCATGACGATAAAGAGTTATGTTGGCAGTCAGAGGCGTTAGACGCCTGCGGTGGAAAATAAGGTATCGATGGCCTGACGGAGTCTGGAAATGATCCTGTCGGCCAGCTTCGGATCATCGTCCGCGATGTAACGGTGTATCGAGCGAAGATCTTCAAGCGCCTGCGGCGTGAAGCTAACGTTCAAAGCCGAACGTCTCCCAAACCTTATGCGCCGGAATCATCTTGGAGCGGTCCAGCGCTTGCTGCTGGGCCTTCCGCACCTTGTCGACCTTCCATTCGCTATAATCAGCCGCGGGCTGTTCTCCCGAAACGCCTGTCAGTTCTTCTACGGGGAGCTTCTTGCCATCTGTTTCCATGCACAGAATGTAGCGCATCGCTCAGGATAGATCGAGTCCGCGCCGACAGTGGGTTTCATGGCGTAGAAAGACGCTGGCGGCAAAAAAGCAGCCAGCGTCTTTCAGTCTACCTGTTATCCAGTTCAGCTCTCACCAGCACCAGCCCTCTTTCGGTAATCCTGTAGGGCTTGCCGCCCTTGGATGAGATGGCCCGTTTCTGCTTCAGCTTGCGAAACAGGGTCAGGTCGACGCCGGGATAGAGCCAGCCGTCGCGGGAAAAGCAGTTTATCTTTTCGATCTTGCGGTTTTCGTCGCGGATGAGTTCTATTCTTCCGCCCTGGGCGAGCAGGTGGAGGATGCGCTGTTCGGCGCGCGAGATGTCCATTGTCTTGATGATCCGGTATCGCGTCCAACGTGCGGACGTACAAAAACGTATCCGGCGCCGTCAGGCGTCGGGGCTTCGTTTCTGTCGGGCCCTTGCGCGCGGTTTTCCGCGGGCAGGGGCCTTTACCGGGTCTCAGCGTACATCAAAACTCCCTGTGTAGCTGCGTCAGATATGCCGCAAGGACGGGCCCCGGTCAAGTTTCCTCGGCCGACTCGGTGGATGCGCCTCAGTCCACGCGATCGATCTGCCCTCTGGAAAATCCACTCTTCAGGTGATCTACTGCCAGATGAAAGAAGAGGACTCGATGATCACCATTCGCAATGCGCGGCTCGATGAGGCGGATCTGCTGGCGGAAATCGGCCTTCGCGCTTGGGAAAAGGCGATGATCCCGGTGGGCGAGACCGGCGCGATGCTGGACAATGCGCGTCGCGCCTTTGCCAACTTCACCCATTCATCCTGGATCACGATTTCCGTTGTCGAGAAATCGGGCCAGCCCGCCGGCTGGGCCGCCCGCGAGGCGCTGGACGAGAACATCACCGATTTCTGGATCGATCCCGACTACCAGGGCCTTGGCCTCGGCAAGGCGCTGCTGGCGGAAATCGAGCAGGAGATCGTGCGCCAGGGTTTTTCCAAGGCAAGCCTCGAAACCCATGCCCGCAACCGCGAAGCCGTCGATTTCTTCGAGAAGCACGGCTACACGGTTCACTGGCTCACCGTCGCCTACAATCCGAAGTTGGACCGGGACGTCCAGTCCGTCGGGCTGTCCAAGCAACTGGTCGAGGAGGGGCCGAAGCCCTATGGCACCGAGTTCTAGCGATCAGGCCTAAAGCTTTCAGAACAAATCCCAGTAAACCCAGCTTCCCATTCCCCCGGTGCCGACGAGCCTTGCGCCAGCGCGCCAATTGCTCTACCTCACCGAGAACAAACCCACTGAAAATACGAGCCGACGATGACCATTGTTGACACCCGCACGCCCGATCCGAAACGTCTTATTCCCGGCGCAACCGGCGACTGGGAAATCGTCATCGGCATGGAGGTACATGCGCAGGTTCTCAGCCAGTCCAAGCTGTTTTCAGGCGCCTCGACGACCTTCGGCAATGCGCCGAATTCCAACGTCTCGCTGGTGGATGCGGCCATGCCCGGCATGCTGCCCGTCATCAACGAGGAATGCGTGGCCCAGGCGGTGCGCACGGGGCTTGGGCTGAAGGCGCAGATCAACAAGCGTTCGATCTTCGACCGCAAGAACTATTTCTACCCGGACCTGCCGCAGGGCTATCAGATCTCCCAGTTCAAGGATCCGATCGTCGGCGAGGGCAAGATCATCATTTCGCTGGGTCCAGACCGCCAGGGCCAGTTCGAGGATATCGAAATCGGCATCGAGCGCCTGCACCTGGAACAGGATGCCGGCAAGTCGATGCACGACCAGCATCCGACCATGTCCTATGTCGACCTGAACCGCTCCGGCGTGGCCCTGATGGAAATCGTTTCCAAGCCGGACATGCGCTCGTCCGACGAAGCCAAGGCGTATATGACCAAGCTGCGCTCCATCGTGCGCTATCTCGGCACCTGCGACGGCAACATGGACGAAGGCTCCATGCGCGCCGACGTCAACGTCTCGGTGCGCAAGCCCGGCGGCGAATTCGGCACGCGTTGCGAAATCAAGAACGTCAACTCGATCCGCTTCATCGGCCAGGCGATCGAATACGAGGCCCGCCGCCAGATTGCGATTCTTGAGGATGGCGGCTCGATCGACCAGGAAACCCGTCTCTTCGATCCGGGCAAGGGCGAGACACGTTCCATGCGCTCCAAGGAAGACGCGCATGACTACCGCTACTTCCCCGACCCGGACCTGCTACCGCTAGAATTCGACGACGCCTTTGTCGAGAGCCTGAAGAAGGATCTGCCGGAACTGCCCGACGACAAGAAGGCGCGCTTCGTCGCCGAACTCGGACTCTCCGTTTATGACGCTTCGGTGCTCGTCTCGGAAAAGGCGATTGCCGACTATTTCGAGGCCGTGGCCGAGGGCCGCGATGGCAAGACGGCGGCAAACTGGGTTATCAACGACTTGCTGGGTGCCTTGAACAAGGCGGGCAAAGCCATTGAAGAGACTCCGGTTTCTCCGGCCCAGCTCGGCGGCATCATCGACCTCATCAAGTCGGAAGTCATCTCCGGCAAGATCGCCAAGGATCTGTTCGAGATCGTCTGGAACGAGGGCGGAGTGCCGTCCGAGATCGTCGAAGCTCGCGGCATGAAGCAGGTCACCGACACCGGCGCCATCGAAAAGGCCGTGGATGAGATCATCGCAGCCAATCCCGACCAGGTGGCCAAGGTGCTGGCCAAGCCGACACTCGCCGGCTGGTTCGTCGGCCAGGTGATGAAGGCAACCGGCGGCAAGGCCAATCCCCAGGCGGTCCAGGCGCTGGTCAAGGCCAAGCTCGGCCTGCCGGAGGAATAGTCTTGGTCTACTTCGTCCGCACGGCAAGCGAGCGCGATATCGAGCCCGTGCGGGCGATGCTGGTCGAGACCTTTCACGCGACCTACGATCCGTTCTACGGCGTGGAGCGCGTGTCCAGGATGGTGGATGGGTGGAATTCGCCATCTGCCATTCGCGCGCGGATCGGCAAGAAGGGCGGCGAATATCTGGTGGCCGATAGCGGCCGCGACATTGGTGGCATCGGTTATGCCGCCATGTATCCGAAGATGGCCAAGACCGCGATGCTGCACCAGCTTTATGTCATGCCGTCCGCGCAAGGCGAAGGCGTCGGTCGCGACATCTTCGCCGAGCTCGAAACCTGCTTCCCCGATGCGGAGATCATGCGCGTGGAAGTCGCCCTGCCGAATGTCAGGGCGCAGTCCTTCTATCAAAGGCTTGGTTTTGTCGAGGTGGACCGGATGGAGGAGTGGGGCGCGCCCAATTCCGGTCTGCCGGCCGTGATCCTGGAAAAGAAGCTGCCCGCCTGACGGCGCTTACTGCGACACTTCTTCCTGGTTGCCGTCCTCGTCATAGATCATGACGGCCTGGCACTCCATGATGCCGTCTCTCAGCTTCTTGTTGCAGGCGGTCTTGGCGGCTTCCAGCGCCAGCTTCTTGCTGTCCCAGCCGCAGTAGAATTCATGCCAGTGATTGCCTTCGCTGCTTTGCACGAAGACGTCGACGCTCCAGCGGGCCGGGAAGCAATAGGCGATATCGACACAATCCTCGTCGGTTCCCCCGCCATCGACGCATTGTTTGCGCGCGCATTTCAAGGCGTCGACCACGTCGCCGCCAACACACACGCCGCTCGACATCTCAGGTGCTTCCACATAAGCAATGCCGGATCGCGCGACTGCCCATGATGGTGCCAGTGACATGGCGAAAATGCTCAGAATGACGCTGATGAACCTGACTGTCATGATATCCCCCGACGAAGTCCTGTACCCAGATCAATGGCAGATTTTGAACTGAAGGCAAAGCCGATGACATCGCAAGTACCAGAAATGCGCAAGGCCGAGGAGCGGGACGTGGAGGCGATCGCTGCCATCCTCGCGGCCGACGATCTCGGCGGTCATGGCGACACGACGGATGCTGCCGCTCTTCCAGAGTATCTCAAGGCATTCAGGGCCATCGAGGCTTCGCCCAATGAAACGCTTTATGTCGTGGAGCGAGCCGGGGAGGTTGTCGCCACCTTCCAGACGCTGATCACCACCACCATGTCCGGGCGCGGCTCGAGCGCCATGATCATCGAGGCCGTGTTCACGCGGCCGGATTGCCGGGGGCAGGGCATCGGCTCCCAGATGATCCGGTTCTGCATCGAGGAGGCCGGGCGACTTGGGATGGGCATGGTGCAACTCACGTCGAACGCGGCCCGCAAGGATGCCCACCGGTTCTACGAGCGGCTCGGCTTCCGCCAAAGCCACCTCGGCTTCAAGATCAAGCTGAAATGAGGGGTTGCCTCGGTTCGAATCGCTGGACAATCCGACCCCGAGGCGGCATAAGCTGGGAGGTCCGGAGGTGCCAGGCACCTGCCGTGAACAGGCCTAGGGATTGGACATGAAAAATCTGCTGTTGCAAATCTTCACCTGGTGGAACGGCCAAACCGTCGGCACACGCTTCTTTACCTGGCGTAACGGCAAGCGGGTCGGCGAAGACGAGTTCGGCAATGTCTATTATGAGGGCGGCACGACCTCTTTCGGCCTGCCGCGCCGCTGGGTGATCTACAAGGGTTACGCAGACGCCTCCACCATTCCCGCCGGCTGGCACGGCTGGATGCATTACCGCACAGACACGCCCCCCTCCAAGGAGGACTACAAGGCGCGTGAATGGCAGAAGGCCCACAAGCCGAACTATACGGGTTCGGCGCTTGCCTACCGCCCGCCGGGCTCGATTGCTGCCGCCGGTGAGCGCCCGCGCGTAACCGGTGACTACGACGCCTGGACGCCGGGCAACTGACCCCGGATTTGGCCACATTTGGAGTTTAGGCGCTGCATCAGGTCCGCGGGTTTCCGCGGACAAATGGTGGAAGCGCTGGAGACGGTTGATATGGGTTTTCTCGGGTTGGGGCGGCGTTCGGTTGTCGGTCGTGATGCGCTTGTTGCGATATCGCTGTCCGTCTCCACCATGGCGCTGCTGCCGAGCCAGGCTCTGGCCGAGCGCATATCCAATCCGGTTGCCGTGTTTGCCGGGATCGACAAGATCACGGGCCGCATTACCAGCTTCGATGTCTATATCGATGAGACGGTCCAGTTCGGCGCCCTGCAGGTGACGCCGAAGGTCTGCTATTCCCGCGACGAAAGCGAAGCCCAGCAGATCGACGCCTTTGTCGAGGTGGATGAAATTACCCTGGATCGCAAGATCAGGCGAATATTTTCTGGCTGGATGTTTGCCGCAAGCCCGGCGCTGAATGCCGTCGAACACGCCATCTATGACGTCTGGCTGACCGACTGCAAGGCATCCTCCGATATTCCCGCCCCCGACAAGACCAATTGAGGCCTTGCTCTCAGAAGTCCAGCGTCGGCACGGACACGGCCTTTTCCAATAGCCGCGCATAATCCTTCTTCGGCAGGTCGATGGCCCCGAAGGTCTTCAGATGCTCTGTCGTGAACTGGGTGTCCAGCAGCGTGAAGCCGCGCGCCTTCAACCGCTCCACCAGATGAACGAGGCAGATCTTGGAAGCATTGGTGCGCCTGGAAAACATGCTCTCGCCGAAATAGGCCGAGCCGAGCGTCACCCCATAGAGGCCGCCGACCAGTTCGTCCCCTTCGAAAGCTTCCACGGAATGAGCATGGCCCATGCGATGCAGCTGACCATAGAGCTTGCGGATCGTCGCGTTGATCCAGGTGCTGGGGCGATCCTCGGCTGATTCTCCGCATTTCTCGATCACGGCGTCGAAGGCGGTGTCAAAACGGATATCGAAGGGCTTTTGCCGTATGGCCTTGGCGAGGCTGCGGGAGACATGAAAGCCGTCGAGCGGGAGGATGCCGCGCAGTTCGGGCTCGACCCAGAAGATCTCCGGATCGTCGGCGCTTTCAGCCATCGGGAAAAGACCGATGGAATAGGCCCGCAACAGGATTTCGGGCGTTATCGTCATATCCCTGTTGCGGCGCCCTATCATGGCAGGTCAGTCGGTTGGCTGGGCCAGGTATTTTTCCAGCCAATGGATATCATAGTCGCCATTGGCGATATCCTGGTTGGCCACGAGATCCTGGAACAGCGGCAGCGTCGTCTTGATGCCGTCAACGACAAACTCGTCGAGCACGCGGCGCAGGCGCATCATGCATTCGACGCGGGTGCGTCCATGCACGATCAGCTTGCCGATGAGGCTGTCGTAATAGGGCGGGATCTTGTAGCCGGCATAGGCACCGGAATCGACACGAACGCCGAGACCACCAGGAGCATGGAAATGCGTGATCGTGCCGGGAGACGGAACGAAGGTCCGGGGATCCTCGGCATTGATGCGGCACTCGATGGCATGGCCGGAGAACGTGATCTCATCCTGCGTCACGGACAAGCCAGCGCCTGATGCGACACGGATCTGCTCATGCACGAGGTCGATGCCGGTGATGGCCTCGGTGATCGGATGCTCCACCTGCAGGCGGGTGTTCATTTCGATGAAATAGAACTCGCCGTTTTCGTAGAGGAATTCGATCGTGCCGGCGCCGCGGTACTTCATCTTCTTCATGGCGTCGGCGCAGATCTGGCCGATCTTCATGCGCTGCTCGACATTGAGGGCAGGGGAATTGGCCTCTTCCCAAACCTTCTGGTGGCGACGCTGCAGCGAGCAATCACGTTCGCCCAGATGGATTGCATTGCCGGCACCGTCGCCCACGATCTGAATCTCGATATGGCGCGGCTTCGACAGATACTTTTCCATATAGACGGCGTCGTTGCCGAAGGCAGCCAGCGCCTCGGAGCGAGCCGTGGACACGGCCTCTTCCAGTTCAGCCTCGGTCCGGGCTACCTTCATGCCGCGGCCACCACCGCCGGCGGTTGCCTTGATCAGCACGGGGAAGCCGATCTGACGGGCGATCTCCAGCGCGTTTTCCGGCTTGACCTCGCCATCGGAGCCCGGAACGACGGGAATGCCGAGTTCGACGGCCGTCTTCTTTGCCGTGATCTTGTCGCCCATCAGGCGGATGTGCTCGGCCGTCGGTCCGATGAAGGTGATGCCGTGGGCTTCAAGGATGTCGGCAAACTTGGCGTTTTCCGACAGGAAGCCATAGCCCGGGTGAACGGCGTCCGCACCCGTGATCTCGCAGGCGGCAACAATCTGGTGGATGTTCAGATAGCTGTCGCGCGACGGCGGCGGCCCGATGCACACGCTTTCATCGGCGAGGCGCACATGCATGGCATTGGCATCGGCAGTCGAGTGAACCGCGACCGTCGCGATGCCCAGTTCCTTGCAGGCGCGCTGCACACGCAGCGCGATCTCGCCGCGATTTGCAATCAGGATCTTGGAAATGGTGCTCATCGGCTTACTCGATGACAACCAGCGGCTCGCCATATTCGACAGGGCGTGCATCTTCGATGATGATCTCCACCACCTTGCCGGAGCGCGGAGCCGGGATCTGGTTCATGGTCTTCATCGCTTCGATGATCAACAGCGTCTGGCCTTCCTTGACGGTCGCGCCCACCTCGATGAACGGTCGTGCGCCGGGTGCCGGCGAGAGGTATACGGTGCCGACCATTGGTGCGGTGACTGCATTGGCGAGATTGCGTGCAGGTTCAGCAGGGGCAGCCGGCGCGGCTGCCGCCGGAGCGGCGGCGGCCGGCATCTGGTAGGTCGGCATCTGCGGCATTGCCATCATCTGCGGGCCCGAGCGCGAAACGCGGATGCGCAGGTCGCCCTGTTCCACTTCGATCTCGGTCAGGTCGGTCTCGTTGAGAATGTTTGCCAAGTCGCGGATGACTGCCTGGTCGATGCCGCTTTTTTTATCTGCCATGTAACTGGTCCTATATTCCTGGTCTTCTTGCTACCGCCATGCCGCGCCATACCGGCGCTGGAGCGTTTGCCCATGCGCGGCCGCTAACACCGGTTTGTGGCGGAATTGTTCACATCGGAAACAATTCCGCCGAAATTCAACCGCCTCCTATAAACCGCCCTTGGCACAAGGGAAAGCCCCTCGCCATGAAGCGGTGGTCGGTGGAGGCCACTAACAAGTGGATTGTTGCAATTAGGGTAAAAATGCGCGCGGCTTGCCCGGCCTTATGCGGCCGGGCGGGGTAGGGCGCAGTTGGCGTCAGCAGGTGGCCTTGCCGCAGCTGCGGACATTGGCGACCTTCTCGGCGATGGTCTGATGGCCGATCGCGCCGAACACGGCTTCCTCGCCGACGATATAGGACGGCGTGCCGGTAATGCCGAGGCTGGTTGCCAGTTCGTAGGCTTCCTTCACCGCGGCATCGTTCGGACTGTCTGCCATCTGCTTGCGAATGGCGTCCTCGGTCACGCCGAGCGAGACAGCCACTTCCATCGCGCTTTCCTCACCATGCCGGCCGGGCGCCGCCATCAAGGTGCGGTGGAATTCACCGTATTTCTCCGGCGCAAGCTTGCGGAATGCATCCGATACCTTATGGGCCGCCATGGATTCCGGTCCGAGGATCGGGAATTCCTTCAGCACGAAACGCACATTCTTGTCGTTCGCCAGGATCTCGTCCATGTCGCTCAAGGCGCGCTTGCAGTAGCCGCAATTGTAGTCGAAGAACTCGACGATCGTGACGTCGCCCTTGGGATTGCCCAGCGCGATATCGTGGCTGGAGGAGAACAGGGCGTCCTTGTTTTCCGCGATTGCGGCCGAGGCCTGCTTGAGGCGGGCTTCCTGCTGCTTCTGTTCCAGTGCGTCCTGGACTTCGAGCATGATTTCCGGATTGGCGATCAGGTACTCCTTGATGAAGGCACCGATCTCCTGCTTCTGCTGATCGTCCAGCGCGCTTGCGGTCACCGGGAGCACCGTGACTGCAGTCAAGGCGGTGGCGGCAACAATAAATCTTGATAGTCCGGACATGCTTTCCTCATCTCTAGGGCATCTCGTGCCTTCGACTATTGCGCCGTCGTGGCAGATGCAAGTGCGCTGCGTCGGATCGCACTGTAGAACTGCAGTGCACCAAGGCAAATCGGTATTTTCAGGGCGGTTTTAAAATCGCGGGATTGTGATGGCCCTGATATTGCGGCAAATGTCTGGCGCCCGTTCGCAGACAAAAGGAATGCCCGTGATCTCCGTATCCAAGCGCAGCGCCGTTGAGCCTTTCCACGCCATGGATCTCCTGGGCGCGGCGACCCGCCGCCGCCAGACGGGAAAGCCCGTCATCTCCATGGCGGTGGGACAGCCATCGCATCCGGCCCCGCAGCGTGCTCTTGAGGCGGCGCGCCAAGCGCTGGCGCATGGTCGCATCGGCTATACCGATGCCCTTGGCCTGATCGAGCTGCGCCAGGGCTTAAGCGACTACTACAGTACGCGCCATGGGGTTACTATCGATCCTGGCCGTATTCTTGTGACAACAGGTTCATCGGCAGGCTTCAACCTCGCATTCCTCGGTTTGTTCGATCCTGGCGATGTCGTGGCCATCGCGCGACCGGGATATCCGGCCTATCGCAACATTCTCAATGCACTTGGGCTTCGTGTCCTGGAAGTGGGCGTGGACGCTGAAAGCCACTTCACCTTGACCCCGGAGAGCCTGGAAGCGGCTCAACGAGCCGCAGGCTGCAAGCTTTCCGGCGTCCTGCTGGCGAGCCCAGCCAATCCCACGGGGACCGTCACCGGGCGCGCGCAGCTGAAAGCGCTGATGGACTATTGCGGCACGCAGGACATTACCCTGATCTCCGACGAGATCTATCACGGCCTCACCTATTCGGGCGACGAGAGCAGCGCGCTGGAAATCGGAGACGAGGTCATCGTCATCAATTCCTTCTCCAAATATTATTGCATGACGGGCTGGCGGATCGGCTGGATGGTGGTGCCCGACCATCTTGTCAGGCCGTTGGAGTGCCTCACGCAGAGCCTCTACATCTCGGCACCGGAACTGTCGCAGATCGCTGCCATTGCGGCTCTGGGCGCGACTGACGAACTGGATGGCTATAAGGCAAGCTGCCGCGCCAACCGTGACTTCCTGCAGAAGCGCCTGCAGGATCTCGGCATGCCGCTTTTGTCGCCGATGGATGGCGCCTTCTATGCCTATGCGGATGTCAGCGCCTTCACCAATGACAGCATGGATTTTGCCTACAAGATGCTCGCAGAGATCGATGTGGCCGCCACACCGGGGCGTGATTTCGATCCTGTTGATGGCCACAGGGCGATGCGGTTTTCCTATGCCGGCTCCAGGGCAGACATGGTTGAAGCCACGGACCGCATTGCGGCGTGGCTGGCAAAATAGATTCTGGATCAGGGGTTTAGAGAGGTTTCCGGATTCGATTTTTCCGGGGCGTGACTCTGTTTCTCAAGGTCTGAATAGGCTGTGTGTACGGCCGCAAGGGTAGTAGGCGATCCGGTCGGTGCCGTGAAGTGCGGCGCCGACCGGATCCTGTCTGGTCATGCCAGGCCTACGAATGACAGGATCGCACCCACGACTACCACGAGACCGACGATATAGATGATGCTGTTCATGTTCCTTGCTCCCTTAGGTTGGAATGCCACAGCAACGGTCAGGGTGCCGGGATTGTTCCCAAGGTCGAAAATCAGCCTCTGAATGTTTTGGGTCAGATGATCCGGAACCCAAGCGCCAGCCAACGTGTTGGCGTCGGACATTGGCATCGGAAGGAGAGATGAACATGGACACACCAACGAAAAAGCTGGCGGACCAATATCTGCGACTGGGCGGCAAGCGCAGGGCCAAGGTCGACGACAACATCGTCAGCGTTCGGGAATGGGAAGACGATACGCCGGAAGCAGAGGCATTCTGGCAGGAGCATATCGAACCGCTCGATGACAAGAAGCGGGCGGAAGTGGAATTGCTGCTGCCGACGATCAATTCGCCTTGACGCCAGGCCTCTTGCCTGACCGCCAAAATGCAGAACGGCCGCGCATGCGCGGCCGTTCGCCTAAATATTATCTGCTATGCGCGACGATCAGAAGAAGCCGCGCTTCTGCCACCATCCGCCCTTCTTGGGCTTTGCCGGCTCATCGTCGCTGCCGGACGTGGACGTTACGACCGGCTCGGAAGAAACGACATTGTCTCCACGATTGGCCCTGACGGGCTTTTCCTCGGTGGATGATTCTTCCACGGCCTGCGTCGCTTCTTCCGTCGGCTGCACGGCAGCCGGTTCAACGCTTGGCTGTTCTGCCGGAGCCGAAGCTTCCAGAGGCTCAGGCACGGTCACGGGGGCGGCGTCATCGAGAACAGGCTCTTCCACCGGCGAAGGCGCCGCTGGCTGTGACTTGCGGCTGCGCCTTGGCTTAGGCGCCACGACGTCATCACCCGCTTCGACGGCTGCCATGGCAGGCGGCGCATCTGTCTGGCTGTCCTCAGCGATATCTTCGATCAGAGCGGCTTCGGTATCGCCATCATCGTCACCGTCGGTGTCGCCGTTGTCTTCGGATGCAATCTCCGAACCGTCCTCGGCCCGGTTGCGGCGTCCGCCACGCTTGCCGCGACGGCGACGCTTGCGCTTCTGGCCTTCGTCGCCATTGGCGTCCTGCGTCTCCGCCTTCACGACGGTGTCTGCATCGCCCTCGGCCTCGTCCGCCTCGTCGCCGTCATCAGCGTCGTCGCCCTCATCGGCATCATCCGCCGAAGAGCGCATACCCTGATTGTCCTGGCCCGGCTGTCCGCCCTTGTTGCGACGGCGGCGGCGACGCTTGCGCTTGCGCGAATTCTGGTCGTCGCTGGTGCTGCTGGACGCGGCATTGTTGCTCGCCGGCTGTGCGGCCGGTGCAGCAACGATCTCCTCTTCGTCTTCCTCGTCTTCCGGCTCGATGATGATGTCATCGTCTTCATCCGGTTCGATAGCGAACTGCATGAGGCTCTCGATCTTGACGGGATTGGCAACGGCCTCGCCCCGGTCGATCGTGAAGTGCTGCGCGCCGTTATGACCTGCAGGCTGGGTGCCGTCGATGACGATCGAGACGCCGAAGCGGTTCTCGTAGTCGACAATGGTGCCGCGCTTGTGGTTCAGCAGGTAGAGCGCCGTTTCCGGCGTCGTGTGCACGATAATGTCGTGCGTGGTGCTCTTCAGCAGGAATTCCTCGATGCCGCGCAGCACATGCAGCGCAACGGAAGACTGCGAGCGAATGAGGCCGGTGCCCGAGCAATGCGGGCAGACCTGGGTGGTGGATTCGAGCACCGAGGCGCGGATGCGCTGGCGCGACATTTCCAGCAGGCCGAAATGCGAGATCCGGCCGACCTGGATGCGCGCGCGGTCGTTCTTCAGGCAATCCTTCAGCTTCTTCTCGACAGCGCGGTTGTTGCGCTTCTCTTCCATGTCGATGAAGTCGATGACGATGAGGCCCGCAAGGTCGCGCAGGCGCAACTGGCGAGCCACTTCCTCAGCCGCTTCCAGGTTGGTCTGGAGTGCGGTGTCCTCGATCGAATATTCGCGGGTCGAGCGGCCCGAGTTGACGTCGATGGAAACCAGCGCTTCGGTCTGGTTGATGATGATATAGCCGCCGGACTTCAGCGTCACCTGCGGCTGCAGCATGCGGTCGAGCTGGGCTTCGATGCCCGAACGCGAGAAGATCGGATGCAGGTCGCGATAGGGCTGAACCACCTTGGCGTGGCTCGGCATCAGCATCTTCATGAAGTCCTTGGCTTCACGATAGCCTTCCTCGCCGGCGACGATGATCTCGCTGATGTCCTTGTTGTAGAGGTCGCGGATCGAGCGCTTGATCAGCGATCCCTCTTCATACACCAGGCAGGGCGCGGTCGAGGCAAGCGTAAGGGTGCGTACGTTTTCCCACAGACGCATCAGGTATTCGAAGTCGCGCTTGATCTCGACCTTGGTGCGGTTCGCACCGGCCGTGCGCAGGATCACGCCCATGCCCTGCGGCACGTCGAGGCCGCGGGCGATTTCCTTCAGCCGCTTGCGGTCGGTCGGCTGGGTGATCTTGCGGGAAATGCCGCCGCCACGCGCCGTGTTCGGCATCAGGACCGAATAACGGCCGGCGAGCGAGAGATAGGTGGTCAGCGCTGCACCCTTGTTGCCGCGCTCTTCCTTGGCCACCTGCACCAGCAGGATCTGCCGGCGCTTGATGACTTCCTGGATGCGATACTGCTTGCGCGGCTTGCGCACGACGCGATCCGGAACCTCTTCCATCGCGTCTTCGGCACCGACGGATTCGATTTCTTCCTTTTCCTCGATGTGATCGTCGTCATCATCGTCGAAATCGTCGTCTCCACCGCGGCGACGGCCGGCTTCTTCCGACACCTCGTCCATGTCGACCATGGCGGCCATGCTGCCGGAATTGCCCTCGTCATCGCTGCCCTCGGCGGCGGCGGCATCCTCGGCCGAAGTCTCAGCCACGGCGGCCTTCTTGGCGCGCGGCTTGCGAACACGCTTCGGCTTGGCTTTCTCGGCCGGCGCCTCGACGGCATCCGCTTCGGCCGCAGCAGCTTCCGGCGCGGCTTCAGCAATCACGGATGCGCTTTCGGACACGGCGGCGGCCATCTCATCGACCGCGGTTTCGGTCTCGGCATCGGACACGACTTCCGGAACACTGTCCGGCTCCGGTGCTGCCTCGATATCCGCTGGGATCGCGGCATCGATCGGCGATTCCTCGCCCTCGTCGTCCCTGCGGTGCTCTTCGGCCTCCGCGCTCAACAGCGCCTGTCGGTCGGCCAGCGGTATCTGATAGTAGTCGGGATGGATTTCGGCGAATGCCAGGAAGCCGTGGCGGTTTCCGCCGTAGTCGACAAACGCGGCCTGAAGGGAGGGCTCTACCCGTGTCACCTTCGCCAGATAAATATTGCCTCGGATCTGCTTTTTATGCTGCGATTCGAAGTCGAATTCTTCAATGCGGTTACCGCGTACGACGACAACCCGCGTCTCTTCTTCGTGAGACGCATCGATAAGCATTTTGTCTGCCATGAAAGCTTTGCTCCTCGGCGCCGCTGCCTGAAGCCGACCAGTCTGTTGCCCGAGGGCGGACGGTGATCTCGAGGTGGCCTTGCGCCGGATATAGATGTGGCCGTTCGGCTTGGCGAGACTTCAAAGCCCGACAGATCTTGGGGAGGTTTGCTCCTCCCTGTCTGTCAACTTTTGGTGAAGCCTGCTGCAAAGACATAAAAACCAAACGACGACGATAATTGCCAAAGGCCCAATGGACCCGATGAGTGCTCTTCAAATATCAAGAGCGGTGGATGGATCCCCATCCGGGTAGTCTTGCCGGCTCGTGCCGGAGTTCCAATTCAGTTTCAGACCTGGGGCGCAGCGACGGCGGATGAAGTGTCGGCTTGTCTGGCGCCAGTCCAAAAATTCAGGTTGGCAGCCGCAACGACGATTCTATCCCGTTGACGCTTTTAGTCTTCTCTTGCCTTGTATGTTTTCTGCATGACAATAGCAAGGGGAAACCTAAATATGCCATAATATTGATGGATTCGTCTCGGGTGGAGAGATGGCTGGCGTTCGGGAGCCCCATTCTCATCTGATTCGCATAGTGGGATATGTAACCTGACGTCTCGCATTTTGATCGGTCGGGATTGGGCGATGGCTGTTGGGAGGCGACTTGCATTCACGGATTTTGATGGTGGCGGACGAAGAGAAGTTCGGGGTGGGGCACGTCATCAGGCATGTCCTCACAATTGTGCTCGCCGGTCTGGCGGTCGTGATTGCTGCGTTGCCGCTTCACTCAACTCACGCATGGGCGGTCGGGACCGAAGTAAAGCCGCTGCTGGCGCTGGGCGCCCGCGTCGCAGGCGATCGTGCCCGCAGCCGGATCGTCATTGATTTCGACCGCAAGCCTGACTTCAAGCTGCATTACCTCGCACGGCCGAACCGCATCGTCATCGATCTGCCCAGCACGGCCTTTGGCTTCAACCAGGAAGACCTGGCGCCGCGCGGCCTTTTCAAGGATATCCGTTATGGCGCCATGGATGTCGATAGCGCCCGCCTTGTGCTGACCATGGAGCGGCCCGCGCGCATGGTGATTGCCGAGGCGCAGCAGGACGAGAAGACTTCCGGCTACCGGCTTGTTCTGGATGCCGAAATGGTAACCGACCAGGTGTTCTCGCAACTCGTGGAAGAGCAGGGCTGGGGGCAGGCGACGTCGGTAGCGGTCACCCGCGGAGACCGGGTCGCCTCGACGCCGGATGCGTCCTCGCCCGGAAAGTTCGTGATCGCGGTAGATGCCGGACATGGTGGCATCGATGCCGGGGCGACCGGTGCGACGAGCAAGGCCGCGGAAAAGGACATCACTCTGGCATTCGCGCGTGCCTTCGCCGATCGCCTGAATCGTGAGGAGGGGATCGAGGCGTTTCTCGTTCGTGACAAGGATGAGTTTCTGTCGCTATCGGAGCGGGTGACGATCGCACGCCAACGCCAGGCCAACATGCTGATATCGGTGCATGCCGACACGCTGCGCCAGAGCAATATCCGCGGCGCCACCGTCTATACCATATCCGACAAGGCATCGGACCGCATGGCGGAAGAACTGGCCGCGCGCGAAAACCTGTCCGACGAGGTTGCCGGCGTGTCGACGCCGCAGGAGCCGGCTGAGGTGACGGACATCCTTCTGGATCTGACGCGGCGGGAAACCCAGGCCTTTTCGATTGCGGCCGCCAATGCGGTCGTCAAATCATTCGAGGGCCAGGTCACGCTGATCAACAACCCGCATCGCTATGCCGGTTTCCAGGTGCTGAGGGCGCACGACGTTCCCTCGATCCTGCTGGAACTCGGGTTTTTGTCCAACAAGGAAGACGAGGCCCTGCTGCTCGATGCGGCCTGGCGCGAAAAAATTGCCGACCTTTTGACACAGGCCGTGCAGCGCTATCGCCAACCCTTGCAGGCGAACGGAGGATAAGGATGTTGGGGATCGTTGGTCACATCCTCCGTGCGGCGGGAGATATCCGGCCGCTGGCCCTATTTTCCTCACATTCGGGCCCTTACTCGAATGATGGCTCGCAGCGCTTCGCATGCGCGGGCCGAGCCTGAAATTGCGTGCGGCTTGCCAAACATGGCATTGCGTGCAAAACGCCACGGAATATGCGATCCTTGCTTGTCGCGTGCCGATCCGAGAAATGAATTGCCGGTAGCTGGAATATGATCAGACTGATTGGATACCTCTTCGGACTGGCCTCTGTCCTCGCTTTGGGCGTGGCGGTGGTCGTCGCCGTTTATCTGAGCGCGGTTTCCAAGGATCTGCCGGACTACGCGGTTCTCTCAAGCTATGCGCCGCCGGTCACGACCCGCATCCATGCCGGTAACGGCGCCCTGATGGCCGAATATGCCCGCGAACGCCGCCTGTTCCTGCCGATCCAGGCCATTCCCGACCGGGTGAAGGCCGCCTTCCTGTCTGCCGAAGACAAGAATTTCTACAATCACCCTGGTGTCGATGTGTATGGTCTCGGGCGCGCGATCCTGACCAACGTACAGAACCTCGGTTCCGGCCGCCGTCCCGTTGGTGCATCGACGATCACACAGCAGGTGGCCAAGAACTTCCTGCTGTCCGCCGACCAGACCATGGACCGCAAGATCAAGGAAGCGATTCTCTCGTTCCGCATCGAGCAGACCTATTCCAAGGACAAGATCCTTGAGCTTTATTTGAACGAGATCTTCTTCGGCATGAATGCCTATGGCATCGCCGGCGCGGCACTCACCTATTTCGACAAGTCGGTCACCGAATTGACGATCGCCGAGACCGCGTATCTCGCGGCGCTGCCGAAGGGCCCGTCGAACTATCACCCCTTCCGTCATGAGCAGGCGGCGCTGGAGCGTCGCAACTGGGTCATCGACCGGATGGTCGAAAACGGATTCGTCAGCCCCAACGATGGCGCCGAAGCCAAGAAGCAGCCGCTCGGCGTCAATCTGCGCCGCTCTGGATCCTATCTCTTCGCATCGGACTATTTCTCAGAGGAAGTCCGCCGGCAGATCATCGAGAAATATGGCGACAAGGCGCTTTACGAGGGCGGCCTCTCGGTCCGCACCTCTCTTGACGCCGATATGCAGATCAAGGCCCGCAAGGCCCTTCACGACGGTCTCATTACCTATGACGAACGCCGCGGCTTTCATGGTCCCATAGCGAAAATCGCGGTCACAGGCGACTGGGGTCCGGAACTCGCGAAGGTCAACGGTCTGAGCGACGTGCCGGAATGGCAGTTGGCGGTCGTGCTGGATGTGGCAGCGGATGGCGTCGAGATCGGCCTGCAGCCGCAGAAGGAAGCCGGCGGCGCCGTCTCCGCCGAGCGCGTCAAGGGACGCATCGCCGCCAAGGACATGGATTGGGCCTTCCGCTCCGCCAAGGGCGACCGCAAGACCACGAAGAACCCGGTCGGTGTCGTCGTGCCGGGCGATGTCGTCTTCGTCGAGCGTCTCGCAGAGGGCGGTTCAGACTACCGGCTGCGCCAGCCGCCGAAGGTGCAGGGCGGTCTTGTGGCCATGGACCCGCATACCGGCCGCGTGTTGGCCATGGTCGGCGGCTTCTCCTACGCCCAGTCGGAATTCAACCGCGCCACCCAGGCAAAGCGGCAGCCGGGCTCGTCCTTCAAGCCCTTTGTCTATGCCGCAGCGCTCGACACCGGCTATACGCCCGCATCCGTGATCCTGGACGCGCCGGTCGAATTCGTGTCTGGTGGTCAGGTCTGGCGTCCGCAGAACTACGGCGGTGGTTCCGCCGGCCCGCAGACACTGCGCATGGGTATCGAGAAGTCGAGAAACCTAATGACCGTGCGGCTAGCAAACGACATGGGCATGAATCTCGTCGCCGAATATGCCGAGCGCTTCGGTATCTATGACAAGATGCAGCCGGTTCTCGCGGCCTCGTTGGGCTCGGCGGAAACGACGGTGCTCAGAATGGTCTCGGCCTATGCGGTTCTCGCCAATGGCGGCAAGCAGATCAAGCCGACCCTGATCGACCGTATCCAGGATCGCTACGGCAAGACGATCTTCCGTCACGAGGAGCGGGTTTGCGAAGGCTGCAGCGCCAGTGAATGGAACGGTCAGGACGAACCCACGGTTGCCGACAACCGCGAACAGGTTCTGGACCCCATGACCGCCTACCAGATCACGTCGATGATGGAAGGCGTTGTTCGCCGTGGTACGGCAGCCGGCAAGATCGAGCTCGATCGTCCCGTGGCCGGCAAGACCGGCACGACCAATGACGAAAAGGATGCCTGGTTCGTCGGCTACACGCCGGATCTCGTCGCCGGCCTTTATATCGGCATGGACACGCCCACGCCGCTCGGCCGTGGTGCAACCGGTGGCTCGATGTCCGCGCCGATCTTCAATGAATTCATGAAGGCAGCCGTGGCCGGAACGCCGGCCGGCAAGTTCCACATCCCTGAGGGCATGAGCCTTATCCCGGTCAACCGCACCACCGGCATGCAGGCGATCGAGGGTGACCCCGACACCATCATCGAGGCCTTCAAGCCGGGCACCGGTCCGGCCGACAGCTTCTCCGTGATCGGCATGGACGAGTATGTTGCGCCCGAGGAAATTCTTCGCCAATCGCCGCAAGCGAATCAGGCCGTGACCTCAGGCTCCGGCGGCCTGTTCTGACCATCCATCCCCATCTGCCCGCCGCGGCCGCCCCTTTACATTGAGGGCGGCCGACACTATTCACGGGCACAGCTTTTACAAGAACCGAAGAAGCAGGAAGAATGCGCAGCGAAATCGAGAATATTGTCGACGAAATCAAGCAGGCCATAAGCCTGCTGAGGAGGCATCTTTGACTGGGACCAGGCGGTAAGACGACTGGACTGGTTGAACAACAAGGCCGAAGATCCGAACCTGTGGAATGATGCGCAGGAGGCCCAGAAGCTGATGCGTGAGCGCCAGCAGCTGGAAGACAGCATCAGCGGCGTCAAGCGCCTCGAACAGCAGATGACCGACAACATCGAGCTGATCGAGATGGGCGAAGAAGAGGGCGACGATTCCGTCGTCAAGGAAGCCGAGGACGGGCTGAAGGCACTCCGGACCGAAGCGGCCCGCCGACAGGTCGAGGCGATGCTGTCAGGCGAGGCCGATAGCAACGACACTTATGTCGAAGTGCATTCCGGTGCCGGTGGCACGGAGTCCCAGGACTGGGCCAACATGCTGCTTCGCATGTATACCCGCTGGGCCGAAAAGCAGGGCTTCAAGGTCGAGCTTCTGGAAGTGCATGACGGCGAAGAGGCCGGCATCAAGTCCGCAACGATCCTCGTCAAGGGCCACAATGCCTATGGCTGGATGAAGACCGAATCAGGCGTGCACCGCCTGGTGCGCATTTCGCCCTATGATTCGAATGCCCGCCGTCACACTTCGTTCTCTTCGATCTGGGTCTATCCCGTCGTCGATGATTCGATTCAGATAGAGATCAACGAGAGCGATTGCCGAATCGATACCTATCGTTCGTCAGGCGCCGGCGGCCAGCACGTCAACACCACCGATTCGGCCGTGCGTATCACGCATATCCCGACCGGGATCGTTGTTGCCTGCCAGCAGGAGCGCTCGCAGCACAAGAACCGTGCCAAGGCCTGGGAGATGCTCCGCGCCCGCATGTATGAAGCGGAGTTGAAGAAGCGGGAAGAGGCTGCCAATGCCGAAGCCGCCTCGAAGACCGATATCGGCTGGGGCCATCAGATCCGCTCTTACGTGCTGCAGCCCTATCAGCTGGTCAAGGACCTCCGCACCGGCGTCGAAAGCACCGACCCGGATACGGTTCTGAATGGCGATCTGAACGAGTTCATGGAAGCCGCACTTGCCCACCGCATCAGCGGCAAGGCCGACGCGGTGGCCGATATCGACTAAGCTGGTCTTCAAGGGATTTCTATCGACGGCGGGACGCGAGTCTCGCCGTTTTGCTTTGTCAGGCTCACTGCTGCCGAAATCTAAAAAGACTCAGTTCGTTTCCCGCTCGACCCGGATATCGCCTAGCTCATCAATCAGCACCGTCCAGGCTTCCGGCTGCACCGCGGTCGGCACGGTTTTGAGATAGACCGTGGCAAACATGCCGGGCTGACGCGTAATGCCAGTCGAATCCTCCGGGCGGATATCCGTCACATAGGGCTTGAGCTCGGTGAATTCTTCGAGTTCCACGCTGTTGACCAGTTCGGGTCCGGCGTCGGTCGCCGCAATCTGCTGCAGATAGACCTTGGCGGTGCGATCCGGTTGGCGGACGGAAACGAGTTTATAATAGCCTCGGCGTGCGGCTGCGGCCTGTCCCTGGGTGGATCCGCTCGCCTGAGCGTTGCCATCCCCGATGTCTCCCGGCTCTTCCCACAGGCCGCCGCTGACGATGAAGGTCACCGTGACGGGCAGGCGCTCGATATCCTCGGCTGCCGGAAGGGATCCCGCGAGGAGAGACGCAGTCAGGACGACCGATCCCCAAAGTGCAAAACGATGCATCGCGACACCTCGCTCAGTTGGAAAATTGCTCCGCCAGAATGCGATCGGACCAGGACCGATCCGGATCCGAGAGGATCCGGGCGGTCGTGTCGGTGGTTTGGGCAACCCGCACATGGGTAACGCTCTTCACCTCCGTATGATCCGCAACGGCGTTTACGGGGCGCTTTTCAGCCTCCAGCACATGAATGTCAACCGTGACCTTGTTGGGCAGCAAGGCGCCGCGCCAGCGCCGCGGGCGAAAGGCGCTGACCGGCGTCAGCGCCAGCAGCGGCGCCTCAAGCGGCAGGATCGGGCCGTGGGCCGAAAGATTATAGGCCGTGGAACCGACAGGGGTCGCGACCATCAGCCCGTCGCAGATCAGTTCGTCGAGCCGAACCTGGCCATCGATCTCTACCCTGAGCTTCGCCGCCTGGTAGGATTGCCGCAGCAGCGACACCTCGTTGATGGCGAGCGCAATCGACGTCGCGCCGTCCTCGGTATGGGCGGTCATCATGAGCGGATGGAAGGAGTTTTCCACAGCCGAGGCGATTCGCTCCCGCAGGCCGTCGGCGCGATAGTCGTTCATCAGGAAGCCGACCGAGCCCCTGTTCATGCCATAGACGCGTTTGCCGGAATTCATCGTGTCATGCAGCGTCTGCAGCATGAAGCCATCACCGCCGAGCGCGACGATCACGTCGGCCTCGTCCATCGGCTCGTCGCCATACCGGGCTATCAGATGCATGCGCGAAGCCTGGGCTTCCGGCGTATTCGAAGCAACGAAGGACAACGACTGGAACGAGGGGGACATGGCTCAGCCTTCTGCGATTGGCGCCTTTGGTACATGAAAAGCGCCCGGCGCCACAAGCGCTTTAACCACATCGTGGGCTGTCGCTGAGGCAAGATCGCTTGTTGCCCAGGCAGATTTTTCTTTACAGAAGACAAGAATCTGCTATCCGACGACCCGGATGCCCTTGTAGCTCAGTTGGTAGAGCACCTGATTTGTAATCAGGGGGTCGCGGGTTCGAACCCTGCCGGGGGCACCACTCTCTTCAAACAATTCTACGATGTAGGCAGCGCCAAGACGTGGCGCGCTTTGCCATGTGCGCAGAACACTTGCCGATCTCAAGATCACGCCGGCAGTGCCTGACTCAAAACCTGAGCATGGTCAGCTGTGACATCAGCAGCCCCTCGCAAGGGGCTGCAATGATTCACGTTTCGGCAAGGGCTCGTCAGCCTGGGGTACGCGTCAGGAACTGCCGCGTGGCATAGAGGGCGATGGCCGCGGCATTGGAGACGTTGAGCGACTTGATCGCTCCCGGCATGTCCAGACGCGCCAGGGCGCTCACGGTCTCCCGCGTCTTCTGCCGCAGGCCCTTGCCTTCGGCGCCCAGCACCAGCGCGATCCGCTCGCCTGCAAATGTCTGTTCGATGGGGGCGGGGCCTTCCGAATCGAGGCCGATCGAGGTGAAGCCCAGCTTGTGCAATTCGCCCAGCGCATCGGCGAGATTGGTGATCTGGATATAGGGAATGAGTTCCAGCGCGCCGGAAGCGGATTTTGCCATGACGCCCGATTCGGTCGGACTGTGCCGCTGTGTCGTGATGATGGCACCGGCGCCGAAGGCGACCGCCGATCGCATGATCGCGCCGACATTGTGCGGATCAGTCACCTGGTCCAGCACCAGCAGCATTGGGCTGTCCTTCAGCGCCTCCAGCCTGCGAACCGGCAGTGGCCGTGTTTCCAGCATCACGCCCTGGTGAATCGCGTCGGGTCCGAGAATCTTGTCGAGATCCTGAGGGGACACCAATTCCACGGGGAAGGGTTGATCCGCCACCGGACCGATATCCAGCCGCACCAGCGCATTCTGCGTCACGCTGAGCTTGATTTTCTTGCGCTCGGGATTGTCGATGGCCGCACGCACCGTGTGAAGCCCGTAAAGCAGGATCTGGTCTGACTGCAACTGCGGCGGCTTCCAGTCCGGGTCGGCCTTGCGTCCCTTCTGGGGCGGGGGTGTGGGTATTTCACCGCGTTCGCGCTTGGCGTCGCGCACCTGGCGGCGCAGCGTCGCATAGTGGGTGTCGCGGGCGGTCTTGTCATTTTTCGGTTCTTTGCTCATGCGCCCTTATAACGTCGGGCGAGGGCAGGCGATAGAGCCGTGATCCTGCAGGCCATCCACAGGGGCGATGAAAAATTTCGACAATTTTCCGCATTCATCGTGTTGACATGAGCGGGAAGGGCCGTCATATACCCGCCGCAGACGACGGGGCGAACGCCTCGCCGCTCTACGACTGAAAAGCTTGGTCGCTGATCCGGACGAATAACTGGAGAGATGCCCGAGTGGTTAAAGGGGACGGACTGTAAATCCGTTGGCTCAGCCTACGTTGGTTCAAATCCAACTCTCTCCACCATTCGTTCTCGGATCACTCGAATACGCGGGTATAGCTCAATGGTAGAGCAGCAGCCTTCCAAGCTGAATACGCGGGTTCGATTCCCGCTACCCGCTCCAAAGCAGTCCCCTTGACATACCACTGGTTCGTACCGATCTGACAGCTTCACTGCTGATGCAGTTATTCGCGCACATATCAAAATTGTTCGGATTTCTCATTGGCTTGCGTGACCGCAACCGCGCTGGGACCACCTGATTCGGCTCCCAGCAATTAAGTCTTGCGCAATTGCTGCGAAAGCCTTAAACGGCGGCACTAAACCGGTTCGCCGGGTCAACCTTATTACGATCATAGGAAGCATTCAAATGGCAAAGAGTAAGTTTGAGCGCAACAAGCCGCACGTTAACATTGGCACGATCGGCCACGTTGACCATGGCAAGACGTCGCTGACGGCGGCGATCACCAAGTTCTTCGGCGAGTTCAAGGCCTATGACCAGATCGACGCTGCGCCGGAAGAAAAGGCCCGCGGCATCACCATCTCGACGGCGCACGTCGAGTATGAGACGGCCAACCGTCACTATGCCCACGTTGACTGCCCCGGCCACGCCGACTACGTCAAGAACATGATCACCGGTGCTGCCCAGATGGACGGCGCGATCCTGGTTTGCTCGGCTGCCGACGGCCCGATGCCGCAGACCCGCGAGCACATCCTGCTCGCCCGTCAGGTTGGCGTTCCGGCTCTGGTCGTTTTCCTCAACAAGGTCGACCAGGTTGACGACGCCGAACTGCTCGAGCTCGTCGAACTCGAAGTTCGCGAACTGCTGTCGTCCTACGACTTCCCGGGCGATGAAGTTCCTGTCGTCAAGGGTTCGGCTCTGGCCGCTCTGGAAGATTCCAACAAGGCAATCGGCGAAGATGCCGTTCGCGAGCTGATGGCAGCCGTTGACGCCTACATCCCGACGCCTGAGCGTCCGATCGACCAGCCCTTCCTGATGCCGATCGAAGACGTGTTCTCGATCTCGGGCCGTGGTACGGTTGTGACCGGCCGCGTCGAGCGTGGCATCGTCAAGGTTGGTGAAGAAGTCGAGATCGTCGGCATCCGTCCGACCTCCAAGACGACGGTCACCGGCGTTGAAATGTTCCGCAAGCTGCTCGACCAGGGCCAGGCCGGCGACAACATCGGCGCATTGGTTCGCGGTGTGAACCGTGACGGCGTTGAGCGTGGCCAGATTCTCTGCAAGCCGGGTTCGGTCAAGCCGCACAAGAAGTTCAAGGCCGAAGCCTACATCCTGACGAAGGAAGAAGGCGGCCGTCATACGCCGTTCTTCACCAACTACCGTCCGCAGTTCTACTTCCGCACGACGGACGTTACGGGCATCGTGACGCTGCCGGAAGGCACCGAAATGGTTATGCCTGGCGACAACGTCACCGTTGACGTCGAGCTGATCGTTCCGATCGCGATGGAAGAAAAGCTGCGCTTCGCTATCCGCGAAGGCGGCCGTACCGTCGGCGCCGGCATCGTCGCTTCGATCATCGAGTAATCGATGGGGACATCTCGGCCGAATAGCCGAGGTGCATGAGACAGAGAATAGGGCTTCGTCGGAAACGACGGGGCCCTTTTCGCTGTTAAAGATTGGGATCGCGATGCTCAGCAAAGACGACATGGCCGCCATCAAGGACTACCGGCACGAGATGCGTCTGGCTGGCTGCTGGGGCGCGTGTTACGAGGTGAGCTGCTTCATCGAGCACCGCTACGGTTTCCGGCGCTTCGACGGTGTGTATCAACTGTCGGACGGAACGCCAGTCTTCAAGCATTCCTGGAATGTGACGCCGGATGGCGGAATCATCGATGGCACGGCAGACCAGTTCTTCCACGGAGAAGATGTCGCGACCCATGGGGCAGGGGATCCGCGGGCGGTCCGGTACCGTGAAAAATTCACCCGCGCCCACAATCCCGCGCGAGTCGACTGGCTCGCCGCGCACACCTATATCGGTATGCCGGACGAAGAGTTCTGGAGTACAAGGTATAGCGAGCGCAGGCTTGGGCCGGGTTGGTGGCTGCTAGACAACAGCGACTATCTTGCATGGTTGAACGACAACGCTGATCGCTATTGGCTCTTCGCCCGCAAACGTGAGGAATACCAGACGTTGGGATATGACTGCGCGGTATAGGCTGCGCGGTGAACGGCCAACATGGGTCAGTCCTCCTCGACCTTGACGGTGGGCCGCGCGACTGTGGCGAGGATCAAAAGGTCCGTGACCAGGTAGCCATTGATGCTGAACCCCTCGAGATTGCAGTCGTTGATCGAGACATTGGCCAGGCTCGCATGGCGGATGCTGCTGTTTTCGAAATCGACATGACGGAAGATCGCATTCTTGAGGTCGACATCCTCGAACTGGCCGTTTTCGAGCGACACATTGAGAAACCGCGCTTTATAGGCGCGCGTGGCCGATAGCGACACGTTCTCCAGATTGACGTCATGGAAGTTCGAATCCCTGAGGTCGACATCCTGGAATTCCGAGCCGGGCAGGGCGGCATCATGGATTCGGATCACGCTCTGGTCTCCTGGCACGGGTGGATGTTGCGGGTTCGGCCAAAAACTGCTGAACTGCAACTATTGTTGAAAAGCGCAATCTGCGCAATGCCGGGCCTCACAGGCGGGCCGGGCGGTGATCCTCATGTCTTCAATGGGAAAAACGAAAAAGAGGCTTGCAAACGATAACGCCGCGCCTTAAAGGGAGCGTCAGGCGCGGGCGGGTTGTTACTCGACCGTGTGAGATAGGGGTATAGCTCAGTTGGTAGAGCGGCGGTCTCCAAAACCGCAGGTCGTCGGTTCAAGCCCGGCTGCCCCTGCCATTCATTATGGCGACCAGCGCGGCTGTCGCAGCTTTTCCGTCAAAATGTAAGTTGGCAAATGGTACTGGATGCGGATTTCCTCTTGTGAAATGAGGAATCGGTGTTTATGTAGGGTTCAAACAGACACGCGGTGCGTGGGGCTGACTCAGTCGGCTTTACGCGCCGTAAATGCGTGGGCATAAATTAAATGGCATCCAAGGCAAATCCATTCGCGTTTCTGCAGCAGGTCCGCTCCGAGACGTCGAAAGTTACATGGCCGTCCCGGCGTGAGACCATGATTTCGACCGCTATGGTCCTGTTCATGGTGATCTTTGCTTCGCTGTTTTTCTTTGCGGCGGATCAACTGATCGGTTGGTTGCTCGGCATGTTGCTGAGCATCGGCAATTAATCGGGCGGAGACAGTCATGGCGGCACGTTGGTACATCGTCCACGCATATTCGAATTTTGAGAAAAAGGTCGCCGAGGACATCGAGAACAAGGCCCGTCAGAAGGGTCTGGATCACCTCTTCGAGAAGATTCTCGTGCCGACCGAAAAGGTTGTCGAAGTTCGTCGCGGCCGCAAGGTCGATAGTGAGCGCAAGTTCTTCCCCGGCTATGTCATGGTTCGTGCGAACCTGACAGATGAGGCCTATCACCTCATCAAGAACACGCCGAAGGTCACTGGATTCCTGGGTTCCGACAACAAGCCGGTTCCGATCCCGGATTTCGAAGCCGAGCGTATCCTGGGTCAGGTCCAGGAAGGTGTCGAGCGGCCGAAGTCCTCGGTGTCTTTCGAGATCGGCGAGCAGGTTCGCGTTTCCGACGGACCGTTCGCATCGTTCAACGGTATCGTTCAGGATGTCGACGAAGAGCGGTCCCGCCTCAAGGTGGAAGTATCGATCTTCGGTCGCGCGACGCCAGTCGAACTGGAATATGCTCAGGTCGAAAAGGTCTGAGCAGGAGGCGGAGCTGGAATGTCCCGCCAACGCGTGGAAGAGCGACGATCTGAAGCCGGATCCGTCAATCGTACCACGCAACCGCAGCCGCTGGAGTGATCCGGCATATCGGGACCGCCCAGTCGGTCCTTAATGAAAGGCAGAGAGTAATGGCTAAGAAAGTTATGGGCCAACTCAAGCTGCAGGTGAAGGCAGGATCGGCAAACCCGTCCCCGCCGATCGGCCCTGCACTTGGTCAGCGTGGCATCAACATCATGGAATTCTGCAAGGCGTTCAATGCCGCCACGCAGGAAATGGAAAAGGGCATGCCGATCCCGGTCGTCATCACCTATTTCCAGGACAAGTCCTTCACCTTCGCGATGAAGCAGCCGCCGGTTACCTACTGGCTGAAGAAGGAAGCAAAGATCACCTCCGGTTCCAAGACGCCCGGCAAGGGCGCCAAGGTCGGTTCGATCTCCAAGGATCAGGTTCGCGCTATCGCTACTGCGAAGATGAAGGACCTGAATGCTGCTGATATCGAAGGCGCAATGGCGATGGTCGAGGGCTCTGCCCGCTCCATGGGCCTGGAAGTGGTAGGTTGATCATGGCTAAGCTTTCCAAGCGCATGCAGAAGGTCCGCGATGGCGTGGACCCCACCAAGCTCGTTGCTCTGTCCGACGCCATCTCGATGGTCAAGCAGCGCGCCGTTGCCAAGTTCGATGAAACGATCGAAGTTGCCATGAACCTCGGCGTGGACCCGCGCCACGCCGACCAGATGGTCCGTGGCGTTGTCAACCTGCCGAACGGCACTGGCCGCGACGTTCGCGTTGCTGTCTTCGCTCGTGGCGCCAAGGCTGATGAAGCCAAGGCTGCCGGCGCTGACATCGTCGGCGCGGAAGACCTGGTAGAAATCGTTCAGGGCGGCAAGATCGACTTCGATCGTTGCATCGCAACCCCGGACATGATGCCGCTGGTCGGTCGCCTCGGTAAGGTCCTCGGCCCGCGTGGCATGATGCCGAACCCGAAGGTCGGCACCGTCACCATGGACGTCGCTGGCGCCGTCAAGGCATCCAAGGGTGGTGCAGTCGAGTTCCGCGTCGAGAAGGCTGGTATCATCCACGCCGGTATCGGCAAGGCCTCCTTCGACGCCAAGGCTCTGGAAGAAAACATCAAGGCATTTGCCGACGCCGTCATCAAGGCGAAGCCGGCAGGCGCCAAGGGCAACTACGTCAAGCGCGTTGCCATTTCCTCGACCATGGGCCCGGGCGTCAAGATCGACCCGTCCACGGTCACGGCCTGATAGCATTTGCCGGCCTGGCCGGCAGTAAACGAATTCCCGGTCCTTCGGGGCCGGGAGTTTCCGGAGAAATCCGGAATTCCTGTCCGAGATTGCAGGTGGTTTTCCCTTAATCACTTGGCCTGCATGAGACGGGTTAGACCCGAATTTGAATGGGCGTTGCCCGCGATATTTGGTTCGAGCCTAGTGTGCCTTGTGCCTGTGACCAGATGGTGACAGAGCGAGGGGACAGGATCCTCAAGCGCCGCTTGGGATCTGATGTAGTTGGATCCCTTGAGGCAAAGGCAAACCCGGCGGGGCCTGCAGGATTGCGGTCCCGTCTACTGGAGACAGACAGTGGAAAGAGCGGAAAAACGCGAATTCGTCACGGAGCTGAACGAAGTCTTCAAGGCTTCCGGTTCGGTTGTCGTGGCCCACTATGCTGGTGTCACCGTTGCGCAAATGAACGACTTCCGGTCGAAGATGCGCGCAGCTGGCGGTACCGTCAAAGTCGCGAAAAACCGCCTGGCCAAGATCGCTCTTCAGGGCACGGATGCGGAAGGAATGGCTGATCTGTTCAAGGGTCAGACGCTCATTGCTTACAGCAGTGATCCGATCACCGCTCCCAAGGTCATCATGGATTTCGCCAAGATCAATGACAAGGTCATTGTTCTGGGCGGCGCCATGGGAACGACGACGCTCAGCGCCGATGCAGTCAAGTCGCTTGCGACCCTGCCTTCGCTGGACGAACTGCGTGCAAAGCTGCTGGGCATGATCCAGACTCCGGCTACGCGCATCGCAGGCGTTGTTCAGGCACCGGCAGCTCAGCTTGCTCGTGTGTTTGCGGCCTATGCCAAGAAGGACGAAGCCGCTTAAGGCGGATTTTTGCTGTTAAATCAAACCGGTTCGAACCGAATATTAAGGAACTATCACAATGGCTGATCTCGCAAAGATCGTTGAAGACCTCTCCTCGCTGACCGTTCTGGAAGCTGCTGAGCTTTCCAAGATGCTCGAAGAAAAGTGGGGCGTTTCCGCCGCTGCTCCGGTGGCTGTTGCTGCTGCTGGTGGTGCTGCTGGTGCCGCTGCTCCGGCTGAAGAAGAAAAGACCGAGTTCGACGTCATCCTGACGGATGCCGGCGCCAACAAGATCAACGTCATCAAGGAAGTCCGCGCCATCACCGGTCTCGGCCTCAAGGAAGCCAAGGACCTGGTCGAAGGCGCTCCGAAGCCGGTCAAGGAAGGCGTTTCCAAGGCTGAAGCCGCTGACCTCAAGAAGAAGCTTGAGGACGCCGGCGCCAAGGTCGACGTTAAGTAATATCGAAATGCGTCGGGGGAGGGCTTTGGCCCTCCTCCTTCGTCGTTTCCTCGGTGAACTGATTACCCAAAAGCCAGTGAAACGGCTTTTGGGTAATGGGTTCTTCAAGAGGATGGTCTTGCAGCATGTCCCCGGCAATCCGGCCGGCAGCATGGTCTGGAGACGAGATTGAACGATCCATGATTGACGGAGCCGCCTGGCCAGCGGTCACCGTCTGTTGCAGGCCCGGGTGCAAAACGACAAGGAGCGACGATGGCTCAGACCCTTTCCTTTAACGGTCGCAGGCGCGTACGCAAGTTTTTCGGAAAAATTCCAGAAGTCGCTGAAATGCCGAACCTCATCGAGGTTCAGAAGGCATCTTACGACCAGTTTCTCATGGTGGACGAGCCGGAAGGCGGTCGTCCGGACGAAGGTCTCCAGTCCGTCTTCAAGTCGGTCTTCCCGATCACCGACTTTTCCGGTGCCTCGATGCTGGAATTCGTATCCTACGAATTCGAGCCGCCGAAGTTCGACGTGGATGAATGCCGCCAGCGCGACCTGACCTATGCTGCACCGCTCAAGGTGACGCTGCGCCTCATCGTGTTCGATATCGACGAGGATACAGGCGCACGCTCCATCAAGGACATCAAGGAACAGTCTGTTTACATGGGCGACATGCCGCTCATGACGAACAACGGTACTTTCATCGTCAACGGTACCGAGCGCGTCATCGTCTCCCAGATGCACCGTTCGCCGGGCGTGTTCTTCGACCACGACAAGGGCAAGAGCCACTCGTCGGGCAAGCTGCTGTTTGCTGCGCGCGTAATCCCCTATCGCGGTTCCTGGCTCGACATCGAGTTCGACGCCAAGGACATCGTCCATGCGCGTATCGACCGTCGCCGCAAGATCCCCGTGACTTCGCTCTTGATGGCGCTTGGCATGGACGGCGAAGAAATCCTGTCGACCTTCTACACCAAGTCCACCTATGTCCGTGATGGCAAGGGCTGGCGCATTCCCTTCGTGCCCGAAACCCTCAAGGGTGCGAAGACCATCTCCGACATGGTCGACGCCGATACCGGCGAAGTGGTTGTCGAAGGCGGCAAGAAGCTGACCCCACGTCTGCTCCGTCAGCTGACCGAAAAGGGCCTGAAGGCGCTGAAGGCCTCCGACGAGGACCTTTACGGCAACTTCCTGGCCGAAGACATGGTCAACATGTCGACGGGTGAGATCTATCTCGAAGCCGGCGACGAAATCGACGAGAAGACCCTGCCGCAGATCCTGGCATCGGGCTTCGACGAGATCCCGGTTCTGGGCATCGACCACATCAATGTCGGCGCCTATATCCGCAACACGCTCGCCGCCGACAAGAACGAGAACCGTCAGGACGCTCTGTTCGATATCTACCGCGTCATGCGTCCGGGTGAGCCGCCGACGATGGAATCGGCGGAAGCCATGTTCCAGTCGCTATTCTTCGACGCCGAGCGCTACGACCTCAGCGCCGTCGGCCGCGTCAAGATGAACATGCGTCTCGACCTCAAGGTCGAAGACACCGTTCGCATCCTGCGCAAGGACGACATCCTGGCCGTGGTCAAGATGCTGGTCGAACTGCGTGACGGCAAGGGCGAGATCGACGACATCGACAATCTCGGCAACCGCCGCGTTCGTTCTGTCGGCGAGTTGATGGAAAACCAGTACCGTCTTGGCCTGCTCCGCATGGAGCGTGCGATCAAGGAACGCATGTCGTCGATCGAAATCGACACAGTCATGCCGCAGGACCTGATCAACGCCAAGCCGGCTGCTGCCGCCGTTCGTGAATTCTTCGGCTCCTCGCAGCTGTCGCAGTTCATGGACCAGGTGAACCCGCTTTCGGAAATCACCCACAAGCGCCGTCTCTCGGCTCTTGGCCCAGGTGGTCTGACCCGCGAGCGCGCCGGCTTCGAAGTCCGCGACGTTCACCCGACCCACTACGGCCGTATCTGCCCGATCGAGACGCCTGAGGGACCGAACATCGGTCTGATCAACTCGCTCGCCACCTTCGCCCGCGTCAACAAGTACGGCTTCATCGAAAGCCCGTACCGTAAGATCGTGGACGGCAAGGTGACGACGGATGTCGTCTATCTCTCGGCCATGGAAGAAGCGAAGTACTACGTCGCGCAGGCAAACTCGGAGCTCACCTCCGACGGCGCCTTCGTTGAAGAGTTCGTCGTTTGCCGTCATGCCGGCGAAGTTATGCTCGCTCCGCGCGACACCATCAACCTGATGGACGTTTCGCCGAAGCAGCTGGTTTCGGTCGCAGCCGCGCTCATTCCGTTCCTTGAAAACGACGACGCCAACCGCGCGCTCATGGGCTCGAACATGCAGCGTCAGGCCGTGCCGCTGGTGCGCGCCGAAGCGCCGTTTGTCGGCACCGGCATGGAACCGATCGTTGCCCGTGACTCCGGCGCTGCCATCGCGGCCCGTCGTGGCGGCGTGGTCGACCAGGTTGACGCAACGCGTATCGTTATCCGCGCCACGGAAGATCTCAACGCCGGCAAGTCAGGTGTTGACATCTACCGCCTGCAGAAGTTCCAGCGCTCCAACCAGAACACCTGCGTCAACCAGCGCCCGCTGGTGACCGTCGGTGACGTTCTGAACAAGGGCGACATCATCGCGGACGGTCCGTCGACCGACCTCGGCGACCTGGCACTCGGCCGCAACGCGCTCGTCGCGTTCATGCCGTGGAACGGCTACAACTACGAAGACTCGATCCTGATGTCGGAGCGCATCGTCGCCGAAGACGTCTTCACCTCGATCCATATCGAGGAGTTCGAAGTCATGGCCCGCGACACCAAGCTTGGTCCGGAAGAAATCACGCGCGACATTCCGAACGTCTCGGAAGAAGCGCTGAAGAACCTCGACGAAGCCGGTATTGTCTATATCGGTGCTGAAGTGACCCCCGGCGACATCCTCGTCGGCAAGATCACGCCGAAGGGCGAAAGCCCGATGACGCCGGAAGAAAAGCTTCTGCGCGCCATCTTCGGTGAAAAGGCCTCCGACGTTCGCGACACCTCGATGCGCATGCCTCCGGGCACCTTCGGCACCGTCGTCGAAGTTCGCGTCTTCAACCGCCACGGCGTGGAGAAGGACGAACGCGCGATGGCGATTGAGCGCGAGGAAATCGAACGCCTCGCCAAGGACCGTGACGACGAACAGGCAATCCTGGACCGCAACGTCTACAGCCGTCTCATCGACATGCTCCGCGGTCAGATGTCGATTGCCGGCCCCAAGGGCTTCAAGAAGGGCGTCGAGCTGTCGAACGCGATCGTCTCCGAGTATCCCCGCTCGCAGTGGTGGATGTTCGCCGTCGAGAACGAGAAGGTGCAGAGCGAAATCGAAGCTCTGCGCGGCCAGTACGACGAATCCAAGTCGCGCCTTGAGCAGCGCTTCATGGACAAGGTCGAGAAGGTTCAGCGCGGCGACGAAATGCCTCCTGGCGTAATGAAGATGGTCAAGGTCTTCGTCGCTGTGAAGCGCAAGATCCAGCCGGGCGACAAGATGGCAGGCCGTCACGGCAACAAGGGCGTCGTGTCCCGCATCGTTCCGGTCGAAGACATGCCGTTCCTCGAAGACGGCACGCATGTCGACATCTGCTTGAACCCGCTGGGCGTTCCCTCGCGCATGAACGTCGGCCAGATCCTCGAGACCCACCTGGCCTGGGCTTGCGCCGGCATGGGCAAGAAGATCGGCGACCTGCTCGACGAGTATCGCAAGACCATGGATATCACCGACCTGAAGCGCGAGCTGACGGACGTGTATTCCAGCCAGGCGAAGGACGAGGTCTCCGACTTCGACGACGACTCGCTCATCAAGCTCGCGGAACAGTCCCGCCGCGGCGTTTCCATCGCGACCCCGGTCTTCGATGGTGCGCATGAGCCCGACGTTGCAGCGATGCTGAAGAAGGCCGGCCTGCATGAGAGCGGTCAGTCGGTTCTGTATGATGGTCGTACCGGCGAACCCTTCGACCGCAAGGTCACGGTTGGCTACATGTACATGATCAAGCTGAACCACCTTGTCGACGACAAGATCCATGCCCGTTCGATCGGTCCTTACTCGCTCGTTACCCAGCAACCGCTGGGCGGCAAGGCGCAGTTCGGCGGTCAGCGCTTCGGGGAAATGGAAGTTTGGGCTCTGGAAGCCTACGGCGCCGCCTACACCCTGCAGGAAATGCTGACGGTGAAGTCGGACGACGTGGCAGGCCGTACGAAGGTCTACGAAGCGATCGTGCGTGGCGACGACACCTTCGAGGCGGGCATTCCCGAGAGCTTCAACGTTCTCGTCAAGGAAATGCGCTCGCTGGGCCTCAGCGTCGAATTGGAGAATTCCAAGAACGACGAGGCCCTGGGTCAGCAGCTGCCGAACGCGGCCGAGTAACTTTTGACAGGGCGTGTGCTGCCGCAAGGCGGCGCACGCCACTTTCCCTTGCCATGCCGGTTCGCCGGAACGGGCGAGGGGAGTTTTGCCGCATTTCGCGGTTATTGTCATTTTGAGGGATCGGCGCGACGTCCCGGGAATTCGTCGCAGACCGATCCTCAGCAAGGGCGTGAAGCCCAACAAGGAGACAGGCATGAACCAAGAGGTCATGAACCTTTTCAACCCGCAGGTGCCGGCACAGCACTTTGATTCGATCCGGATCTCGATCGCGAGCCCGGAAAAGATCCTGTCGTGGTCGTATGGCGAGATCAAGAAGCCGGAAACGATCAACTACCGTACCTTCAAGCCCGAGCGCGACGGCCTGTTCTGCGCGCGCATCTTCGGACCGATCAAGGACTACGAATGCTTGTGCGGCAAGTACAAGCGCATGAAGTATAAGGGCATTATCTGCGAAAAGTGCGGCGTCGAGGTCACGCTGTCGCGCGTTCGCCGCGAGCGCATGGGCCATATCGAGCTCGCCGCTCCGGTTGCCCACATCTGGTTCCTGAAGTCGCTTCCCTCGCGCATTTCGACCCTGCTCGACATGACGCTGAAGGATGTCGAGCGCGTTCTTTATTTCGAGAACTATATCGTCACCGAGCCGGGCCTGACGGCGCTGAAGGAAAATCAGCTGCTGTCGGAAGAAGAATACATGATCGCCGTCGATGAATATGGTGAAGACCAGTTCACGGCGATGATCGGCGCCGAAGCCATCTATGAAATGCTGGCCTCGATGAACCTTGAGAAGATCGCGGGCGACCTGCGCTCCGAGCTTGCCGACACCACGTCGGATCTCAAGCAGAAGAAGCTGATGAAGCGCCTGAAGATCGTTGAGAACTTCATGGAATCGGGCAATCGTCCCGAGTGGATGATCATGAAGGTCGTGCCGGTGATCCCGCCGGACCTGCGCCCGCTGGTCCCGCTCGATGGCGGCCGTTTCGCGACGTCCGACCTGAACGATCTGTATCGCCGCGTCATCAACCGTAACAACCGTCTGAAGCGCCTGATCGAACTGCGCGCTCCGGGCATCATCATCCGCAACGAAAAGCGCATGCTGCAGGAATCTGTAGACGCGCTGTTCGACAACGGCCGCCGTGGCCGCGTCATCACCGGCGCCAACAAGCGTCCGCTGAAGTCGCTGTCCGACATGCTAAAGGGCAAGCAGGGCCGCTTCCGCCAGAACCTGCTCGGCAAGCGCGTCGACTATTCCGGCCGTTCGGTCATCGTGACCGGTCCGGAACTGAAGCTGCACCAGTGCGGCCTGCCGAAGAAGATGGCGCTCGAACTGTTCAAGCCGTTCATCTATGCCCGTCTGGACGCCAAGGGTTACTCCTCGACCGTCAAGCAGGCCAAGAAGCTGGTTGAAAAGGAAAAGCCTGAAGTTTGGGATATCCTCGACGAGGTCATCCGCGAACATCCGGTTCTCCTGAACCGCGCACCGACGCTGCACCGCCTGGGCATCCAGGCCTTCGAACCGATCCTGGTCGAAGGCAAGGCCATCCAGTTGCATCCGCTCGTCTGCACGGCCTTCAACGCCGACTTCGACGGCGACCAGATGGCCGTTCACGTGCCGCTGTCGCTGGAAGCCCAGCTCGAAGCCCGCGTTCTGATGATGTCGACGAACAACATCCTGCACCCGGCAAACGGTGCACCGATCATAGTTCCGTCTCAGGACATGGTTCTCGGCCTGTACTATCTCTCGATCATGAACCAGAACGAGCCCGGCGAAGGCATGGCCTTCTCGGACATCGGCGAACTGCATCATGCGCTCGAGACGAAGACCGTAACGCTGCATGCCAAGATCCGCGGCCGCTTCAAGACGGTCGACGAGGACGGCAACCCGGTTTCCAAGATCTTCGAAACTACGCCCGGCCGCATGCTTATCGGCGAACTCCTGCCGAAGAATGCCAAGGTGCCCTTCGACATCTGCAACCAGGAAATGACCAAGAAGAACATCTCCAAGATGATCGACACGGTCTACCGTCACTGCGGCCAGAAGGACACGGTCATTTTCTGCGACCGCATCATGCAGCTGGGCTTCACCCATGCCTGCCGCGCCGGCATTTCCTTCGGCAAGGACGACATGGTCATCCCGGCGTCCAAGGCGAAGATCGTTGGCGACACCGAAGCGCTGGTCAAGGAATACGAGCAGCAGTACAATGACGGCCTGATCACGCAGGGCGAGAAGTACAACAAGGTCGTCGACGCCTGGGGTAAGGCGACCGAAAAGGTTGCGGAAGAAATGATGGCCCGCATTAAGGCCGTCGAATTCGATCCGGAGACCGGTCGTCAGAAGCCGATGAACTCGATCTACATGATGTCCCACTCGGGTGCTCGTGGTTCTCCGAACCAGATGCGCCAGCTGGGCGGCATGCGCGGCCTGATGGCCAAGCCGTCGGGTGAAATCATCGAGACGCCGATCATCTCGAACTTCAAGGAAGGCCTGACCGTTAACGAGTACTTCAACTCGACCCACGGTGCCCGTAAGGGTCTCGCAGACACCGCCTTGAAGACCGCGAACTCGGGTTACCTGACCCGTCGTCTGGTTGACGTCGCGCAGGATTGCATCGTCAACCTCGGCGATTGCGGCACCGACAAGGGCCTCACCATGACGGCGATCATCGACGCCGGTCAGGTGGTTGCCTCCATCGGCGCCCGCGTTCTGGGTCGTACGGCACTCGACAATATCGATCATCCGGTTACGGGTGAGCGTATCGTCGACGCCGGCAAGATGATCCTGGAACCGGATGTCATCGAGATCGAGAAGGCTGGTATCCAGTCGATCCGTATCCGTTCGGCTCTGACCTGCGAAGTTCAGACCGGTGTGTGCGGCGTCTGCTATGGTCGCGACCTGGCACGCGGTACGCCTGTCAACATGGGCGAAGCGGTCGGCGTTATCGCGGCCCAGTCCATCGGCGAGCCGGGCACCCAGCTCACCATGCGTACCTTCCACTTGGGCGGCACGGCGACCGTGGTCGACCAGTCGTTCCTGGAAGCCTCGTATGAAGGCACGGTCCTGATCAAGAACCGCAACATGCTGCGCAATTCCGACGGTGTTCTCGTCGCCATGGGCCGCAGCATGGCCGTGACCATTCTCGACGAGCGTGGCGTGGAGCGGTCTTCGCAGCGCGTTGCCTACGGCTCGAAGGTGTTCGTGGACGATGGCGACAAGGTTAAGCGCGGTCAGCGTCTGGCGGAGTGGGACCCCTATACCCGCCCGATCATGACCGAAGTCGAAGGTACGGTTCAGTTCGAGGACGTCATCGACGGTCTCTCGGTTCTGGAAGCGACCGACGAGTCCACCGGCATCACCAAGCGTCAGGTTATCGACTGGCGTTCGACGCCACGCGGTTCGGACCTGAAGCCCGCGATCGTGATCAAGGACGCCAACGGCAATGTGATGAAGCTCGCCCGTGGCGGCGACGCCCGGTTCCAGCTGTCGGTTGACGCCATCCTCTCGGTCGAGCCCGGCCAGAAGGTCAGCCAGGGTGACGTTCTTGCCCGCTCGCCGCTGGAAAGCGCCAAGACCAAGGACATCACCGGTGGTCTGCCGCGCGTTGCCGAACTGTTCGAAGCCCGTCGTCCGAAGGACCATGCCATCATCGCTGAGATCGATGGTACGATCCGCCTCGGCCGCGACTACAAGAACAAGCGTCGCGTCATCATCGAGCCGGCCGAAGACGGTGTCGAGCCTGTCGAATACCTGATCCCGAAGGGCAAGCCCTTCCACCTTCAGGAAGGCGACTACATCGAAAAGGGGGACTACATCCTCGACGGCAACCCGGCGCCGCACGACATCCTGGCGATCAAGGGCGTGGAAGCACTCGCTTCCTACCTCGTGAACGAAATCCAGGAAGTCTATCGACTGCAGGGCGTTGTGATCAACGACAAGCACATCGAGGTGATCGTTCGCCAGATGCTTCAGAAGGTCGAGATCACCGAGTCGGGCGACAGCCAGTACATCGTCGGCGACAATGTCGACCGTATCGAACTGGACGAAGCCAACGAGCGTCTGGTCGAAGAGGGCAAGAAGCCGGCTTACGGCGATCCTGTCCTGCTCGGCATCACCAAGGCCTCGCTGCAGACGCCGTCGTTCATCTCGGCTGCATCCTTCCAGGAAACCACGAAGGTTCTCACGGAAGCTGCAATCGCCGGCAAGACCGACACACTGCAGGGCCTGAAGGAAAACGTCATCGTCGGCCGCCTCATCCCGGCCGGTACCGGTGGTACCATGACGCAGATCCGCCGCATCGCCAGCTCGCGCGATGACCTCATCCTCGAGGAGCGCAAGCGCGGCACGGGTGCGGACCTGGCAACGCCGATGCTGCAGGATCTGGCATCGAGCGAAAGTGCCCCGGCCGCCGAGTAATCGGCAGCCATCGCGGCCAATTGGCCGCGGATATCGCTAGGAATAAAAAGCGCCCGGGTTTTGCCCGGGCGTTTTTCGTTTGCCCGGTCGTTGATCGACGTCTCTCCACCTAGCTAAAACAAAAAACGGGCCAACCGGATGTTCCGGCGGCCCGTTTTCTGTTCAATCAAGTGCTGCGGTCAGTCGAAGCGAATGATCGCGACTTCCCCTTCGAGCGCGCCCTGATAGGCGGAGGCATGTGGCTCGTCGACAGGCACTTCCGTCACCATGCCGATCTGGTCCAGGTCGGCCTCGATGAAACCTTCCTCGGCCAGCGCGTTCAATGCTTCGCGCACCGCCGAGTCGTCGTCGGGCGCGCTCAGCAGGATGTGCAGGTCGATACCTTCTCTATTGTCCTCCTCATAAGCCTTGGCGATGATGATGAACACCATCGGCTGATCCAGGTTGTTGTCGTTATCAGGGGTGGCAATCATGAAGGCGGTCCTGTTGAAGAGATCTTGATTCGGATGCGCATCCCCGGTAGAAGGCGCTGCATCGCAACTATGTGATCATGATTAGCGTCATTTGCGTGAAACGACTAAAGCTTTTGACCGAAGCCATCATCTTTTTTACCATTTGGGCATAACTTGCTCCAATTTGCCGCAGCGCAAGGCGCGCTGGGCAAAAAGTTGGACTTTGCCCTTGACGCAAACTGGCGAAAACAGTAGTACGCCGGGCATCTGATCCGATGTGAGGTTAGGCTTTTCGGCACGACGCGTGCTGGAGTTCATCTCAAACAAGGTTCAAACGCACGTAGACGACACTAATGCTGCACGCATGACGTACCTTGGTGCGTCCTCTGCTTTTTGTGGTCCATCCGCGAAATCGGGTAGGGCCACATTTTGCGCATGAAGAAATACGATGCGCCTCCGCCGGAGACGGCAAAGCCACAGCCCGCAAGGGCTCGATAGACTAGTTTTTGCAAGGGATGGTTATATGCCTACCGTAAACCAGCTGATCCGCAAGCCACGTCAGGCCCAGGTAAAGCGCAATAAGGTTCCTGCCCTCCAGGAAAATCCGCAGAAGCGTGGCGTTTGCACCCGCGTTTACACCACGACCCCGAAGAAGCCGAACTCGGCTCTGCGTAAGGTTGCCAAGATCCGCCTTACCAATGGCTTCGAAGTCATCGGCTATATCCCGGGCGAAGGTCACAACCTTCAGGAACACTCCGTTGTCATGATCCGTGGCGGCCGCGTCAAGGACTTGCCGGGCGTTCGTTACCACATCATCCGCGGCGTTCTCGACACCCAGGGCGTCAAGAACCGCAAGCAGCGCCGTTCTAAGTACGGTGCGAAGCGTCCGAAGTAATTCGGTTTTCACTTTCCCGGCGCTGCGCGAGGTTCTCCGCGTGGTAAAGCGCCATAGATATTGAGAGACAAGCAGTATGTCCCGTCGCCACAGTGCAGAAAAGCGCGAGATCAATCCGGACCCGAAGTTCGGTGACCTCGTCGTTACCAAGTTCATGAATGCCATCATGCTTCATGGCAAGAAGTCCGTTGCTGAAAGCATCGTTTACGGTGCCTTCGATGCCGTTCAGGCCAAGCTGAAGCAGGAGCCGCTCGGCGTGTTCCACTCCGCGCTCGACAACATCGCTCCGCACGTCGAAGTTCGTTCGCGCCGCGTTGGTGGTGCAACCTACCAGGTTCCGGTCGACGTCCGTCCCGAGCGCCGCCAGGCTCTGGCCATTCGCTGGCTGATTACGGCTGCACGCAAGCGCAACGAAACCACCATGGTCGATCGCCTTTGCGGCGAACTCATGGATGCTGCAAACAACCGTGGCTCCGCCGTCAAGAAGCGTGAAGACACGCACAAGATGGCCGACGCAAACCGCGCGTTCTCGCATTACCGCTGGTAATCCGAACCGACCGCATATTGAAAGGCAGTCCTCATGGCTCGCGAATATAAAATCGAAGACTACCGCAATTTCGGTATCATGGCGCATATCGACGCCGGCAAGACGACCACGACCGAGCGTATCCTCTACTACACCGGCAAGTCGCACAAGATCGGCGAAGTTCACGATGGCGCAGCCACGATGGACTGGATGGAGCAGGAGCAGGAGCGTGGCATCACGATCACCTCCGCTGCCACGACGACCTTCTGGAAGGGTCGCGATGGCAAGATGCGCCGCTTCAACATCATCGACACCCCCGGCCACGTTGACTTCACGATCGAAGTCGAACGTTCGCTGCGTGTTCTCGACGGTGCTATCGCTCTGCTCGACGCCAATGCCGGCGTTGAGCCGCAGACCGAAACCGTGTGGCGTCAGGCTGAAAAGTACAACGTCCCGCGGATGATCTTCTGCAACAAGATGGACAAGACCGGCGCTGACTTCTACCGCTCGGTAGAGATGATCAAGACCCGTCTCGGCGCCACCGCTGTTGTCATGCAGCTCCCGATCGGTGCAGAAACCGAATTCAAGGGCGTTGTCGACCTCATCGAGATGAACGCTCTGGTCTGGCGCGACGAATCGCTCGGCGCCCAGTGGGACGTCGTGGAAATCCCTGACGATCTGAAGGAAAAGGCCGCCGAATATCGCGAAAAGCTGATCGAGACCGTTGTCGAGATCGACGAAGAAGCGATGGAAGCCTACCTGAACGGCGAGATGCCGGACAACGACAAGATCCGCGCCCTGGTTCGCCGCGGCACGATCGACGTCAAGTTCCATCCGATGTTCTGTGGCACGGCCTTCAAGAACAAGGGCGTTCAGCCGCTGCTCGACGCCGTTGTCGAATACCTGCCGTCGCCGCTCGACATTCCGGCGATCAAGGGCATCGACGCCAAGACCGAAGCAGAGATCGAGCGTCACGCTGATGACAACGAGCCGCTCGCCATGCTCGCCTTCAAGATCATGAACGACCCCTTCGTCGGTTCGCTGACCTTCGCCCGTATCTATTCCGGCAAGCTCGAAAAGGGCGCGTCGGTCATGAACACGGTCAAGGAAAAGCGCGAGCGCGTCGGCCGCATGCTGCAGATGCACTCGAACTCCCGTGAAGACATCGAAGAAGCCTTTGCCGGCGACATCGTTGCTCTGGCAGGTCTAAAGGAAACCACGACTGGCGATACGCTCTGCGACCCGCTGAAGCCGGTTATCCTTGAGCGCATGGAATTCCCCGAGCCGGTCATCCAGATCGCGATCGAGCCGAAGTCCAAGGGCGACCAGGAAAAGATGGGCCTCGCGCTCAACCGCCTGGCAGCCGAAGACCCGTCCTTCCGCGTCAAGACCGACCAGGAATCCGGCCAGACCATCATTGCCGGCATGGGCGAACTTCACCTCGACATCATCGTCGACCGCATGCGTCGCGAGTTCAAGGTCGAAGCCAACGTCGGTGCTCCGCAGGTTGCCTACCGCGAAACCATCACGCGTCAGCACGAAGAAGACTACACGCACAAGAAGCAGTCCGGTGGTACCGGTCAGTTCGCGCGCGTCAAGATCGTCTTCGAACCGAACCCGGATGGCGACGACTTCAAGTTCGAGTCCAAGATCGTTGGTGGTGCTGTTCCGAAGGAATACATCCCGGGCGTTCAGAAGGGTATCGAAAGCGTTCTGACCTCGGGTCCGCTGGCTGGCTTCCCGATGCTGGGTGTCAAGGCAACCCTGATCGACGGCGCGTTCCACGACGTCGACTCGTCGGTTCTCGCCTTCGAAATCGCATCGCGTGCCTGCTTCCGTGAAGCCGCCAAGAAGGCCGGCGCACAGTTGCTCGAGCCGATGATGAAGGTCGAAGTCGTGACGCCGGAAGACTATGTCGGCGACGTAATCGGCGACCTGAACTCCCGTCGCGGCCAGATCCAGGGCCAGGAAAGCCGCGGTATCGCCGTGGTGATCAACGCCCACGTGCCGCTGGCGAACATGTTCAAGTACGTCGACAACCTGCGTTCGATGTCGCAGGGCCGCGCCCAGTACTCGATGGTGTTCGATCACTACTCTCCGGTCCCGAACAACGTGGCCGCTGAAATCCAGGCAAAGTATTCCGGTCAGAAGTGACCGGACTACAAACCACGCCATAAAGAACAAACATATTCCCCTTAGACGGGATCAAGAATGGAGAGCCGAAAATGGCAAAGAGTAAGTTTGAGCGCAACAAGCCGCACGTTAACATTGGCACGATCGGCCACGTTGACCATGGCAAGACGTCGCTGACGGCGGCGATCACCAAGTTCTTCGGCGAGTTCAAGGCCTATGACCAGATCGACGCTGCGCCGGAAGAAAAGGCCCGCGGCATCACCATCTCGACGGCGCACGTCGAGTATGAGACGGCCAACCGTCACTATGCCCACGTTGACTGCCCCGGCCACGCCGACTACGTCAAGAACATGATCACCGGTGCTGCCCAGATGGACGGCGCGATCCTGGTTTGCTCGGCTGCCGACGGCCCGATGCCGCAGACCCGCGAGCACATCCTGCTCGCCCGTCAGGTTGGCGTTCCGGCTCTGGTCGTTTTCCTCAACAAGGTCGACCAGGTTGACGACGCCGAACTGCTCGAGCTCGTCGAACTCGAAGTTCGCGAACTGCTGTCGTCCTACGACTTCCCGGGCGATGAAGTTCCTGTCGTCAAGGGTTCGGCTCTGGCCGCTCTGGAAGATTCCAACAAGGCAATCGGCGAAGATGCCGTTCGCGAGCTGATGGCAGCCGTTGACGCCTACATCCCGACGCCTGAGCGTCCGATCGACCAGCCCTTCCTGATGCCGATCGAAGACGTGTTCTCGATCTCGGGCCGTGGTACGGTTGTGACCGGCCGCGTCGAGCGTGGCATCGTCAAGGTTGGTGAAGAAGTCGAGATCGTCGGCATCCGTCCGACCTCCAAGACGACGGTCACCGGCGTTGAAATGTTCCGCAAGCTGCTCGACCAGGGCCAGGCCTGCGACAACATCGGCGCGCTGGTTCGCGGTGTGAACCGTGACGGCGTTGAGCGTGGCCAGATTCTCTGCAAGCCTGGTTCGGTCAAGCCGCACAAGAAGTTCAAGGCCGAAGCCTACATCCTGACGAAGGAAGAAGGCGGCCGTCATACGCCGTTCTTCACCAACTACCGTCCGCAGTTCTACTTCCGCACGACCGACGTGACGGGCATCGTGACGCTGCCGGAAGGCACCGAGATGGTTATGCCTGGCGACAACGTCACCGTTGACGTCGAGCTGATCGTTCCGATCGCGATGGAAGAAAAGCTGCGCTTCGCTATCCGCGAAGGCGGCCGTACCGTCGGCGCCGGCATCGTCGCTTCGATCATCGAGTAATATTGCAAGACAGCCGCCGGCTCGTGCCGGCGGCTGTTTTTTGTTCGAACTAAGGTATTTAGGTACCTGTCTTTCGACCCGGCTCAATTCATCTGCAGACTTTCCGACTCTACGGTTGACGGCATGATGATCACGGTGTATGTGCCGGCCATCTACTCAACGTAACGGTTTTATGAATCGTTTCGTTCAGGCACTGCTTTTCCCAATCCTAGGATTGGACGCTGGCGGCGCCCTCAGAATGACAAGTGACAGGGGTTCTTTTGGCTCCTGTGATTTTTGAAAATCCGGGGCCGGCCAGTCAATGGTAATTCACTGTCTCTGCGTATGCGGGACGCAAGGAAACGAACAAGGACAAGTCGAATGAACGGCCAGAATATCCGCATCCGCCTCAAGGCGTTTGATCACCGGGTTCTCGATGCCTCCACGCGGGAGATCGTCTCTACCGCAAAGCGCACCGGTGCAAGCGTACGCGGCCCGGTACCGCTCCCGACTCGCATCGAAAAATTTACTGTTAACCGTTCGCCTCACGTCGACAAGAAGAGCCGCGAACAGTTCGAGATGCGCACCCATAAGCGCCTTCTCGACATCGTTGATCCGACCCCGCAGACCGTTGACGCTCTGATGAAGCTCGACCTGGCTGCCGGCGTGGACGTCGAAATCAAGCTTTAAAAACGTAATTCCGGCGAGAGCCGAAATAACAAGGAAGGTACGTGGCAAGACCTGCCAACGACTTCTCGAAACGGGAAACCTAAGGGCTCGGAAGGGCCCGGACGGAATCCTTAAACAAAGAGGCAAGGGAAAGGCCTTTGGGCTTCTCTCGACTCTCAAGAGGAATGAACCATGCGTTCAGGTGTGATTGCACAGAAAGTGGGAATGACCCGCGTCTATAACGACGCCGGCGAACATGTCCCGGTAACAGTTCTGCGGCTGGATAACGTACAGGTCGTTGCCCAGCGCACCCAAGACAAGAATGGCTACACCGCGCTGCAGCTCGGCGCCGGCCAGTCGAAGGTCAAGAATACCACGAAGGGCCTGCGCGGCCACTTCGCCGCCGCAAGCGTTGAGCCCAAGGCCAAGCTCGTCGAGTTCCGCGTTTCCGAAGATCAGCTTCTCGAAGTCGGCGCACAGCTGACCGCAAGCCACTTCGCCGCCGGCCAGCTGGTCGACGTGACGGGCACGACCATCGGTAAGGGTTTTGCCGGCGCCATCAAGCGTCACAACTTCGGCGGTCTTCGCGCGACCCACGGTGTTTCCGTTTCGCACCGTTCGCACGGTTCGACGGGTAACAACCAGGATCCGGGCAAGGTCTGGAAGGGCAAGCGCATGGCTGGTCACATGGGCCAGACTCGCGTCACCACGCAGAATCTTGAAGTCGTCTCGACCGACGAAGATCGCGGTCTGATCCTGGTGAAGGGCGCTGTGCCCGGCTCCAAGGGGTCCTGGATCATCGTTCGCGACGCCGTCAAGTCGGCATCGAAGTAAGGGAGCCAGGCACATGGAATTGAACGTCAAGACCCTTGAGGGCAAGGACGCAGGTACGGTTTCCCTGTCGGATGAGATTTTTGGTCTCGACCCGCGTCAGGACCTGATCGCCCGCATGATCCGCTGGCAGCTCGCGAAGAAGCAGCAGGGGACGCACAAGTCGAAGACCCGCGCTGAAGTCTCCCGCACCGGCGCCAAGATGTACAAGCAGAAGGGTACGGGCCGCGCTCGTCACCATTCGGCACGCGCTCCGCAGTTCCGCGGCGGTGGCAAGGCTCACGGCCCTGTGGTTCGCAGCCACGAGCATGACCTTCCCAAGAAGGTTCGCGCACTCGCTCTGCGTCACGCCCTGTCTGCGAAGGTCAAGGCTGAAGAGCTCATCATCGTCGACCAGCTGGTTGCCGCCGATGCAAAGACCAAGGCGCTCGTCGGCACCTTCGCCGGCCTCGGCCTCACCAACGCACTGCTGATCGGTGGCTCCGAAATCGACAGCAACTTCAAGCTCGCAGCGGCAAACATCCCGAACATTGATGTTCTGCCGGTTCAGGGCATCAACGTTTACGACATCCTGCGTCGTGGCAAGCTCGTGCTTTCCAAGGCTGCGGTTGAAGCTCTGGAGGAGCGGTTCAAATGACTGATCTTCGCCACTACGATGTGATCCTCTCTCCGTCGATCACCGAAAAGTCGACCATGGTATCCGAACAGAACCAGGTCGTCTTCAACGTCGCCAAGGGCGCTTCCAAGCCCGAGATCAAGGCTGCCATCGAAGCGCTGTTCGGCGTCAAGGTCACGGCCGTCAACACGCTGCTGCGCAAGGGCAAGACCAAGCGGTTCCGCGGTTTCGCCGGCAAGCAGAAGGACGTCAAGAAGGCGATCGTGACGCTGGCCGAAGGCCAGTCCATCGACGTGTCGACGGGCGTCTGAGGTAGGGAACAAGAAAATGGCATTGAAGAGTTTCAATCCGACCACCCCGAGCCAGCGCCAGCTGGTCATCGTCGACCGCTCCGGCCTTTACAAGGGCAAGCCGGTCAAGGCGCTGACGGAAGGTCTTTCCAAGAGCGGCGGCCGTAACAACCTCGGCCGTATCACTGCCCGCTTCATCGGCGGCGGTCACAAGCGCACCTACCGTCTGATCGACTTCAAGCGTCGCAAGTTTGACGTTGAAGGCACGGTCGAGCGTCTGGAATACGACCCGAACCGCACGGCTTTCATCGCTCTCGTCAAGTACGAGGACGGCGAACTGGCCTACATCCTGGCTCCGCAGCGCCTGGCTGCCGGCGACAAGGTCATTGCCTCTGACAAGGCAGTGGACGTGAAGCCTGGCAACACCATGCCGCTGCAGTTCATCCCGGTCGGCTCCATCCTCCACAACGTGGAAATGAAGCCCGGCAAGGGCGGCCAGATCGCTCGTTCGGCTGGCACCTATGTGCAGCTGGTCGGTCGTGACGCCGGCATGGCGATCCTTCGCCTGAACTCGGGCGAACAGCGCCTGGTTCACGGCTCCTGCCTCGCTTCGATCGGCGCGGTTTCCAACCCTGACCACGCCAACATCAACGACGGCAAGGCCGGTCGTACCGTTTGGCGCGGCAAGCGTCCCCATAACCGCGGTGTCGTCATGAACCCCGTTGACCACCCGCACGGCGGTGGTGAAGGCCGCACCTCGGGTGGCCGTCATCCGGTCACTCCCTGGGGCAAGCCGACCAAGGGCAAGCGTACCCGTTCGAACAAGTCGACCGACAAGTTCATCATGCGCTCGCGCCACCAGAAGAAGAAGTAAGAGAGGTAGTCAGAGATGGCTCGTTCAGTATGGAAAGGCCCGTTTGTTGACGGCTACCTTCTCAAGAAGGCTGAGAAGGTTCGCGAAGGCGGCCGCAGTGAAGTGATCAAGATGTGGAGCCGTCGCTCCACCATCCTGCCGCAGTTCGTCGGTCTTACCTTCGGCGTCTACAACGGCAGCAAGCATGTGCCCGTCAGTGTCAACGAAGACATGGTCGGTCACAAGTTCGGAGAATTCGCTCCCACCCGGACCTATTACGGTCACGGTGCGGACAAGAAAGCGAAGAGGAAGTAACCATGGGCAAGGCAAAAGCCGAACGCCGGCTGAAGGACAACGAGGCGCAGGCAGTTGCGCGCACCCTCCGCGTCAGCCCCCAGAAGCTCAACCTGGTTGCCGCGCTGATCCGCGGCAAGAAGGTTGATCGCGCTCTGGCCGATCTGGAATTCTCCCGCAAGCGCATTGCCGGCACCGTCAAGAAGACGCTGGAATCGGCAATCGCAAACGCCGAGAACAACCATGATCTCGATGTCGACCAGCTGATCGTGGCGGAAGCCTATGTCGGCAAGTCGATCGTGATGAAGCGCTTCCATGCCCGCGGCCGCGGCCGCGCCTCGCGCATTGAGAAGCCTTTCGCGCACCTGACGATCGTCGTCCGGGAAGTCGAAGCCAAAGTGGAGGCCGCATAATGGGTCAGAAGATTAATCCGATTGGCTTCCGCCTCGGCATCAACCGGACCTGGGATAGCCGCTGGTTCGCTGACAACGCCGAATACGGCCAGCTGCTGCATGAGGATCTGAAGATCCGCAAGTACCTGATGGCCGAGCTGAAGCAGGCTGGTATCGCCAAGGTGGTCATCGAGCGTCCGCACAAGAAGTGCCGCGTGACGATCCACTCGGCTCGTCCGGGCCTGATCATCGGCAAGAAGGGCGCAGACATCGAAAAGCTGCGCCGCAAGCTTGGCGAGATGACCCAGTCGGAAACGCATCTCAACATCGTTGAAGTGCGCAAGCCGGAAGTGGACGCAACGCTGGTTGCGCAGGGCATCGCCCAGCAGCTCGAGCGCCGTATCGCTTTCCGTCGTGCGATGAAGCGTGCCGTTCAGTCGGCCATGCGTCTTGGGGCCGAAGGCATCAAGATCACCTGCGCCGGCCGTCTCGGCGGCGCGGAAATCGCCCGTACGGAATGGTATCGCGAAGGTCGCGTTCCGCTCCACACGCTGCGTGCCGACATCGACTACGGCACTGCCGAGGCTGAAACAGCCTACGGTATCTGCGGTATCAAGGTCTGGATCTTCAAGGGCGAAATCCTTGAGCACGATCCGATGGCGTCTGAGCGCCGTGCAATCGAAGGCGATGCGCAGGGTCCGGCTTCCCGTGACCGTGGCGATCGCGGTGATCGTGGCGATCGTCGCCGCGAAAACGCTTAAGATAACGCTGGCGAAAGATAAGCTCGGAGAAGTAAGAAAATGTTGCAGCCAAAGCGTACAAAATATCGCAAGCAGTTCAAGGGCCGCATCAAGGGCGTCGCCAAGGGCGGTTCTGAACTTGCATTCGGCGAATTCGGCTTGAAGGCGCAGGAACCGAACCGCGTCAACGCTCGTGAGATCGAAGCGGCTCGTCGCGCGATCACCCGTTACATGAAGCGCGCTGGTCGCGTTTGGATCCGGGTATTCCCCGATGTTCCGGTGACCGCAAAGCCCACCGAAGTCCGTATGGGTAAGGGTAAGGGCGGCGTCGAATACTGGGCTTGCAAGGTCAAGCCCGGCCGTATCATGTTCGAGATTGACGGTGTGTCCGAGGAGATCGCCCGCGAGGCGCTTCGTCTCGGTTCGGCCAAGCTCTCGGTGACGACGCGCTTCGTTCAGCGCATTGCAGAGTAAGGATCCAAGCCCATGAAAGCCGCAGACGTTCGCGCCATGAGCGCCGATCAGCTGAATGACGAACTGGCCAAGCTGAAGAAGGAGCAGTTCAACCTGCGCTTCCAGAAGGCGACTGGCCAGCTCGAAAAGTCTTCGCGAATCAATGAAGTTCGCAAGGACATCGCCCGCCTAAAAACCATCGCCCGCCAGAAGGCGGCAGAAGCCAAGGCCTAAGGACCAGATAATATGCCTAAACGCATTCTGCAGGGCGTTGTCGTCAGCGACAAGAACGAAAAGACTGTTGTTGTCCGCGTCGAGCGCCGTTTTGCCCATCCGTTGCTTCAGAAGACGGTTCGCCGTTCCAAGAAGTACAAGGCGCATGACGAAAACAACCAATACAAGGTTGGTGATGTCGTTTCCATCGAGGAATGCGCACCGATCTCCAAGGACAAGCGTTGGACGGTTATTGCCGCCCAGGCTTAATTTGCAGGCTTTGCGCCAGGGCCTATTGCTAACGGCGTAGAAATCTGTATTAAGCAGCGCATTGGCGCAGAACGCCCGGTCACGGGCGTTCTTTTGCTTTGAGCGCACGGAAGGTCCCTTCGGGGAAACCACCCTGGCAACATCCTTCCCGCGCGGAATCTGGAATTTATCATAAGCTGGAATAGGGGGCGTATCGTGCCCAACCGTCCCGGTTACAACAAGAAGGCGACCTGACATGATTCAGATGCAGACTAACCTCGACGTCGCGGATAATTCCGGCGCACGTCGTGTCATGTGCATCAAGGTGCTGGGCGGCTCCAAGCGCAAGTATGCTTCCATCGGCGACATCATCGTCGTTTCGATCAAGGAAGCCATCCCGCGCGGCCGCGTCAAGAAGGGCGACGTGATGAAGGCGGTTGTTGTACGCACCGCCAAGGACATCCGTCGCGCAGACGGCAGCGTCATCCGCTTCGATAACAACGCAGCTGTTCTTATCGATAACAAGAAAGAGCCGATCGGCAGCCGTATCTTCGGACCGGTTCCGCGCGAACTTCGCGCCAAGAACCACATGAAGATCATCTCGCTGGCTCCGGAAGTACTCTAAGGGAGCGATGGCGATGCAAAAGATTCGTAAGGGCGACAAGGTCGTCGTACTCACCGGCAAGGACAAGGGTCGTTCCGGCGAAGTTATCCAGGTTATGCCGAAGGAAGATCGCGCTGTTGTGCGTGGGATCAACGTGGTCAAGCGCCATCAGCGCCAGACCCAGACCCAGGAAGCCGGCATCATCAACAAGGAAGCCCCCATCCACCTGTCGAACATTTCGATCATCGACAAGGACGGCAAGCCGACTCGCGTCGGTTTCAAGGTCGTCGATGGCAAGAAGGTGCGTGTTGCGAAGCGTTCGGGAGATGTGATCGATGGCTGAGGCAAAGTATGAGCCGCGGCTCAAGGCCGAGTATGTGAACCGTATCCGCAAGGCGATGATGGAGCAGTTCTCCTACGCCAACGAGATGCAGATTCCGAAGCTCGAGAAGATCGTCATCAACATGGGTGTGGGCGAGGCGACTGCCGACTCCAAGAAGCCCACGGTTGCTGCAGCCGACCTCGCAGCGATTGCCGGCCAGAAGCCGGTCATCACGCGCGCTCGCAATTCGATCGCAGGCTTCAAGGTCCGTGAAAACATGCCAATCGGCGCCAAGGTTACCCTTCGCGGCGCACGCATGTATGAATTCCTGGACCGCTTGGTTACCATCGCGCTTCCGCGCGTACGCGACTTCCGGGGCCTGAACCCGAAGAGCTTTGACGGCCGTGGCAACTTCGCCATGGGCATCAAGGAACACATTGTGTTCCCTGAGATCAACTACGACAAGGTTGATCAGATGTGGGGCATGGACATCATCGTTTGCACGACGGCAAACACGGACGACGAAGCTCGGGCTCTTCTGAAAGAGTTCAACTTCCCCTTCCGTCAGTAACCGTAACGACGAGCGTAGAAGAGGAACTTCCATATGGCGAAGACCAGCGCAGTTGAAAAGAACAAGCGCCGCCGCAAGACCGTCGCCAACCAGGCTGCCAAGCGTGCCGGCCTGAAGGCGATCATCATGAACCAGTCGCTTTCCATTGAAGATCGGTTCAAGGCAACCCTGAAGCTGGCAGAACTGCCGCGCGATGGCTCCAAGACCCGGATTCGCAACCGTTGCGAAGTCACTGGTCGTCCGCGCGCATTCTACCGCAAGCTCAAGATGTCGCGTATCGCGCTTCGCGAGCTGGGCAATTCCGGCAAGGTGCCGGGCGTTGTCAAGTCGAGCTGGTAAGGAGACGGGCAAATGACGATGACTGATCCGTTGGGCGATATGCTCACCCGCATCCGCAATGGCGCTGCCCGCCGCAAGTCCTCGGTGACCACGCCGGCTTCCAAGCTGCGCGCACGCGTCCTCGATGTTCTGCAGGCCGAAGGCTACATCCGCGGCTATTCCCAGGTTGATTTTGAGAACGGCAAGTCCGAGCTCAACATCGAGCTGAAGTACTACGAAGGCGCGTCGGTGATCCGTGAGATCGGCCGCGTGTCCAAGCCGGGCCGCCGAGTTTATGTCTCGGTCAAGTCCATTCCGCAGGTCGCGAACGGCCTCGGCATCACCATCCTTTCGACTCCGAAGGGTGTGATGGCCGATCACCAGGCTCGCGAACAGAACGTTGGTGGCGAGGTTCTGTGCTCGGTCTTCTAAGACCGCGCATGGATCTCCTCAAGCGAACAGACAGGATTTAGACATGTCTCGTATCGGTAAAAAGCCCGTTCAGGTTCCTGCAGGGATCACGGCCACTGTCGACGGCCAGAAAGTGACTGCTAAGGGCCCGAAGGGCGAACTGTTCTTCGTCGCAAATGACGATATCTCCGTGAAGCTCGACGGCAATTCGATTGTCGTCAAGCCGATCAACGAAACCAAGGAAGCTCGTTCGAAGTGGGGCATGTCCCGCACGATGATCGAGAACATCCTGAAGGGCGTCAAGGACGGCTACGAGCGCAAGCTCGAAATCAACGGCGTTGGTTATCGTGCATCCTTGCAGGGCAAGAACCTGCAGCTGGCGCTCGGCTTCTCGCATGACGTCGTTTATGAGCCGCCGCAGGGCATCACCATTGCTGTTCCGAAGCCGACCGAAATCATCGTATCCGGCATCAACAAGCAGCAGGTTGGCCAGGTTGCCGCTGAGATCCGCGAATATCGCGGACCCGAGCCCTACAAGGGCAAGGGCGTCAAGTATGCCGAAGAGCGGATCGTCCGCAAAGAAGGCAAGAAGAAGTAAGGATCGCGCGAAATGGCAAGCAGGAAAGAAGCACTTGTACGTCGTGCGAACCGCGTACGGCGTCAGATCAAGGCGGTGGCCAATGGCCGTCCGCGTCTGTCGGTACATCGCTCGTCGAAGAACATCTACGCTCAGGTCATCGACGATGTCGCTGGCAAGACCCTGGCGGCAGCATCGACCCTCGATGGCAGCCTGAAGTCCGACCTGAAGACGGGTGCAGATGTTGCAGCAGCTGCTGCTGTCGGCAAGCTCGTTGCAGAGCGCGCCGTCAAGGCTGGCGTCAAGGAAGTCGTGTTCGATCGCGGCGCCTTCATTTATCATGGCCGCATCAAGGCCCTGGCGGAAGCTGCTCGCGAAGGCGGCCTCAGCTTCTGATGATATTCCGCCCGGGTGCAAGCCCGGGCGGTTTCCGGCATTTGCCGGTCTACCGGATTTCACCGTCAACGCCGCCTTAGGCCGACGGGAAATTGAACGTAATCTGCCGATTGCACCCGGAAAAGAAAAAGGAAAAGGACAATGGCACAAGACAAGCGTGGTTCGCGCGAAGATCGCCAGAACCGTGAAGAACGCGACAGCGAGTTTGTTGACAAGTTGGTCGCTATCAACCGCGTCGCCAAGGTGGTGAAGGGCGGCCGTCGTTTCGGCTTTGCAGCCCTCGTCGTCGTTGGTGACCAGAAGGGTCGCGTTGGCTTCGGCCATGGCAAGGCACGCGAAGTGCCGGAAGCGATCCGCAAGGCTACCGAAGCCGCCAAGCGCGATCTGATCTTCGTGCCCCTGCGCGATGGTCGTACGCTGCACCATGATGTCAACGGTCGTCACGGCGCCGGCAAGGTTCTCCTTCGCTCCGCCAAGGCTGGTACCGGCATCATCGCAGGCGGCCCGATGCGCGCCGTGTTCGAAACGCTCGGCATGCACGACGTCGTCGCAAAGTCGACCGGTTCGTCGAACCCCTACAACATGGTTCGCGCCACGTTCGACGCCCTGAAGCACCAGGTGCATCCGAAGGACATCGCAGCTCAGCGCGGCCTGAAATACGCCACGCTGCAGGCTCGCCGTGTTGCTTCCGGCAATGCCGCTGAAGAATAAGAGGAGTCTGATCCATGGCCAAGGCTACGAAGAAGACTGAAGGCAAGACGGTTACCGTCGAGCAGATCGGCTCGCCCATTCGCCGCCCGGAAATTCAGCGCAAGACGCTGATCGGTCTGGGCCTCAACAAGATGCACCGGGTACGCACGCTGGAAGATACGCCTTCCGTTCGTGGGATGATCCGGGCTGTCCAGCATCTCGTTCGCGTTGTCGACGAGAAGTGAGACGGAGGGAATCACCATGAAACTGAATGAAATCAAGGACAACGAAGGCGCCACCAAGGACCGTATCCGCGTTGGTCGCGGTATCGGCTCCGGCAAGGGCAAGACCGGTGGTCGCGGCGTCAAGGGTCAGAAGGCTCGTTCGGGCGTTGCCATCAGCGGCTTCGAAGGCGGCCAGATGCCGATCTATCGTCGCCTGCCGAAGCGCGGCTTTAACAACATCTTCGCATCCGACTACGTGACCGTTTCGCTCGGCCGTATCCAGGCTGCTATTGATGCTGGCAAGCTCGATGCCAAGGCAACCGTTGATGCCGCTGCTCTCAAGGCTGCCGGCGTCATTCGTCGTGCCAAGGACGGTGTTCGCGTTCTCTCCGACGGCGATCTGAAGGCAAAGCTGACGCTGGAAGTTGCCGGCGCATCCAAGCCTGCCGTCGAGAAGATCGAAAAGGCCGGCGGTTCGATCAAGCTGCTCGCAGCGGCTGCCGAAGCCTCCGAGTAAACTTTGAAGATTGTCGCCCGGGGTGCTTCACACCGGGCGATTTTTCTCCCATATGTGTGCCTCACATTCCCTGGACGGATAGACCTTCGGTCAGCCTCCGGGTGATACTGGAAAACAGGGTGGGGTCTGGCGCATTGCGCCGCATTGCCTGCCGCTCCCCGTTTCCGCCAATTTTAGATTACGTCTTCCGGACGGTTGCCTTTGCGCCTCTGGATATGGCTTTGCGGAGAATTTCATGGCTTCTGCAGCGGAACAATTGGCCTCCAACCTCAACTTCTCGACCTTTGCCAAGGCTGAGGATCTGAAGAAGCGGTTGTGGTTTACCTTGGCTGCTCTTCTCGTCTATCGCCTCGGGACCCATATTCCGTTGCCCGGTCTTAATCCGGATGCCTATGCGGCGGCGTTCCGCGGTCAGTCCGGCGGTATTCTCGGTCTGTTCAACATGTTCTCGGGCGGCGCCGTTGAGCGCATGGCGATCTTCGCGCTCGGCATCATGCCCTATATCTCCGCCTCGATCATCGTGCAGCTGATGACCTCGGTCGTGCCCACGCTCGAAAACCTGAAGAAGGAAGGCGAGCAGGGCCGCAAGATCATCAACCAGTACACGCGCTACGGCACTGTTCTGCTCGGCACGCTGCAGGCCTATGGCATTGCGGTCGGTCTCGAAAGCGGGCAGGGGCTCGTGGCCGATCCCGGCCTGTTCTTCCGCATCTCGACCGTCGTGACGCTTCTCGGCGGTACCATGTTCCTGATGTGGCTCGGCGAGCAGATTACCTCGCGCGGTATCGGCAACGGTATTTCGCTGATCATCTTCGCTGGTATTGCCGCAGGCCTGCCGACGGCTCTCGCCGGTACTCTGGAACTCGGCCGCACCGGCGCATTGTCGACCATGCTGATTCTGACCGTGATCGTTGTAGCGATCGCTGTCATCGCCCTGATCGTCTTCGTCGAGCGCGCACAGCGTCGCCTGCTCATTCAGTATCCGAAGCGCCAGGTCGGCAACCGTATGTTCCAGGGCGATACCTCGCACCTGCCGCTGAAGCTCAACACCTCAGGCGTTATCCCGGCGATCTTTGCATCGTCCCTGCTGCTCCTGCCGGCCACGGCTGCCGGTTTCAGCGGCACGACGAATCTGCCGGGCTGGGCGACCTCGATCATTTCAGCGCTTGGCCACGGCCAGCCGGTCTATATGCTGCTCTACGGGGCACTGATCGCCTTCTTCGCCTTCTTCTATACGGCCATCGTCTTCAACCCGAAGGACACCGCCGATAACCTGAAGAAGCATGGCGGCTTCATTCCCGGCATTCGTCCGGGTGATCGTACCGCCGAGTACATTGATTATGTCCTGACCCGTATTACGGTTGTCGGCGCCATCTATCTTGTCTTCGTGTGCATTCTTCCCGAAATCCTCGTGGCTAGGACCGGCGTCCCATTAGCCCTTGGTGGTACTTCGCTTTTGATTGTTGTCAGCGTCACCCTTGATACGGTAGCACAGATACAAGGGCACCTGATTGCGCAGCAGTATGAAGGGCTCATCAAGAAGTCGAAACTGCGTGGAGGAAAGAGGGGACGATGAGACTTATACTGTTGGGGCCTCCTGGGGCCGGCAAGGGCACTCAGGCGCAGCGCATTGTGGAAAAGCACGGGATCCCGCAGCTTTCCACGGGGGACATGCTGAGGGCCGCCGTGGCTGCCCGCACGGAAGTGGGGCTGAAGGCCAAGGCGCTGATGGATGCCGGTGAGCTGGTTCCTGATGCCGTTGTGAATGCCATCGTCTCCGAGCGGATCGACCAGGCAGATTGCGATAACGGCTTCATTCTCGATGGCTATCCGCGGACGCTGGTCCAGGCCGATTCGGTCGAGGCCATGCTCAAGGGCAAGGGCCAGGCGCTGGATGTAGCCATTGAGCTCGTCGTTGATGATTCGGCCATGGTCGGCCGTATCCTTCGCCGCGCTGAAGAGGCGCGCGCAGCCGGGCAGCCAGTCCGCAAGGACGACAATGCCGAAGTCTATGCCGATCGTCTGAGAGCCTATTACAAGAGCACGGCGCCTCTGACTGGTTACTATCATGCCAAGGGCAAGCTGAAGACTGTCGATGGCATGGCGAATATCGATTCGGTTACCGCCGAGATCGAAGCAATTCTGGCGAATCTGTAAGGTTTCACTGGAAAAGAATCTTTGGCGGATCGGTTGCTTTTGTCGGCTGATTCCGTTAAACAGCGCGCCAACTCGCGACATTTTAGCGATCGGCGCGTTCTTCCTCGTAAAAACGGGAAGGCCGGGTTCGATCGTTTTAACATGTTGAGAACCTGAATTGTAATTGCGGCCTGTTCAGGCCGTGTAACGAGACACCACTTGCCGGATGGCAACTGGAAGCAAGGAGAATAGGCGTGGCACGTATCGCTGGCGTCAACATCCCGACAGCAAAGCGCGTAGTTATCGCGCTGACCTATATCCACGGGATCGGTCCGAAATTTGCGCAGGAAATTATGGAAAAGGTCGGGCTTCCGGCCGAAAAGCGCGTCCATCAGTTGACGGATAGCGAGATCCTGCAGATCCGCGAAACCATCGACCGTGACTATCAGGTCGAAGGCGACCTGCGTCGCGAAACCGCGATGAACATCAAGCGTCTGATGGACCTGGGCTGCTACCGCGGTCTGCGTCATCGTCGCGGCCTGCCGGTTCGCGGCCAGCGCACCCACACCAATGCCCGCACCCGCAAGGGTCCGGCGAAGGCAATCGCTGGTAAGAAGAAGTAATTTGGCGAATTGCGAATCGCGGGTAGCGAATAGGGGTTGTTCCTCTGTTCGCTGCTCGCTTTGAACTATTCGCTGCCAGGTGTAGCCGCTGGAATTACGGCGGTGCTAAGATCCACGAAAGGGAAAATATGGCCAAGGAAGCCACCCGCGTCCGCCGTCGCGAACGCAAGAATATCTCGTCGGGCGTTGCTCACGTAAATTCGACCTTCAACAACACGATGATCACCATCACCGACGCGCAGGGCAATGCGATTGCCTGGTCGTCTGCTGGTGCCAAGGGCTTCAAGGGTTCGCGTAAGTCGACCCCCTTCGCAGCACAGATCGCTGCTGAAGACTGCGCCAAGAAGGCTCAGGAACATGGCATGAAGTCGCTGGAAGTCGAAGTTTGCGGTCCGGGTTCCGGTCGTGAGTCGGCGCTGCGCGCCCTCCAGGCTGCGGGCTTCATGATCACGTCCATCCGTGACGTGACCCCGATCCCGCACAATGGCTGCCGTCCGCGCAAGAAGCGCCGCGTCTGATCATCGATATTCGTCTGGCCGTCGGGGTGCATCTGCGCCCCGTTCGGTGCTTCTAAAGCTCGGTCGTCACGATTGGATGGTGGCGGCGAACGGAAGGAAATACACATGATCCAGAAGAACTGGCAGGAACTCATCAAGCCGAACAAGGTGGAATTTTCCTCCTCCGGCCGTACCAAGGTGACGCTTGTTGCAGAACCGCTCGAGCGCGGCTTCGGCCTGACGCTTGGCAACGCGCTGCGTCGCGTTCTGTTGTCCTCGCTGCGCGGCGGTGCTGTCACGGCTGTCCAGATCGACGGCGTGCTGCATGAGTTCTCGTCGATCCCGGGCGTCCGGGAAGACGTGACCGATATCGTGCTGAACATCAAGGAAATCGCCATCAAGATGGACGGCGATGATCCAAAGCGCATGGTCGTTCGCAAGCAGGGCCCGGGCGTAGTCACGGCCGGTGACATCCAGACCGTTGGGGATATCGAAATCCTCAACCCCGGTCATGTCATTTGCACGCTCGACGAAGGCGCTGAAATCCGCATGGAATTCACCGTTGCCAATGGCAAGGGCTATGTTCCTGCGGAACGCAATCGCGCCGAAGACGCGCCGATTGGTCTGATCCCGGTCGACAGCTTGTATTCGCCGGTCAAGAAAGTGTCCTACAAGGTGGAAAACACCCGCGAAGGCCAGGTTCTCGACTACGACAAGCTGACCATGACGATCGAGACCAACGGTTCGATCACCGGTGAAGATGCTGTCGCATTCGCAGCCCGCATTCTCCAGGACCAGCTCGGCGTTTTCGTCAATTTCGACGAGCCGCAGAAGGAAGTCGAGGAAGAAGCGGTTACCGAACTGGCGTTCAACCCGGCCCTCCTCAAGAAAGTGGACGAGCTGGAGCTGTCCGTTCGTTCGGCAAACTGCCTGAAGAACGACAACATCGTCTATATCGGCGACCTTATTCAGAAGACGGAAGCAGAAATGCTCCGCACTCCGAACTTCGGTCGCAAGTCGCTGAACGAAATCAAGGAAGTTCTCGCTTCCATGGGCCTGCACCTCGGCATGGAAGTGCCCGCATGGCCGCCGGAGAACATCGAAGATCTCGCCAAGCGGTACGAAGACCAGTACTAACAACAAAGAAAGGCAGGTTCACCTCTGCCTTTTCCAGTCAAACTGCAGGCGGATGCCTGTATGTGTCAGGAAACGGCAGCCTCTGGGATAGAGCCTGCACTTAAAGGAGAATAGCAATGCGCCACCAGAAAGCCGGCCGCAAGCTGAACCGTACCGCCAGCCACCGCAAGGCGATGTTCGCCAACATGGCTGCCTCGCTCATCACCCACGAGCAGATCGTCACCACCCTGCCGAAGGCGAAGGAAATTCGCCCGATCGTCGAAAAGCTTGTCACGCTCGGCAAGCGCGGCGACCTGCACGCTCGTCGTCAGGCCATTTCGCAGATCCAGGACCAGGACGCTGTCAAGAAGCTGTTCGACGCCATCGCTTCGCGTTACGCCACCCGCAACGGCGGCTACCTGCGCATCATGAAGGCCGGTTTCCGCCAGGGCGACAACGCTGCCATGGCCGTCATCGAATTCGTCGAGCGCGACGTCGATGCCAAGGGCGCAGCCGACAAGGCTCGCGTTGCTGCTGAAGCAGAAGCTGCCGAAGCCGCATAAGTTTCCTGCCCCAAGGGGAAGGATTGAAAGGCCGGGTGAGCGATCACCCGGCCTTTGTATTTTAGATGGGTGTGAACCGATCACGGCGAGTTGAAGATAAAACTTGACTGCAACAGTCATCCATTGATTTGCATCAACTCGGTTTGGCGCGTCAGGCCTAACCTCAAGCCATCGAACGATCGATGTAATACCAACGAGCAATGACGCCGACTCGTGATGGGATTCCCAAATCAGAGGAATTCTGACTCATTATGCCAAACGGAGGTTTGGCATGACGAAGGC
>NZ_FWXU01000020.1 GCF_900176345.1 Rhizobium sp. RU36D | reverse complement strand
CAGCGCATCCACAAAACTGAACTGGCCATCCCGTCGAACAGACATCAAATCCCCTCAAATCGCTGCAAACCAACTGAATCACATCAGCCGAATTTGGCAACAGTCCCACAAGGGGGGAGAAGATCCTGCCGACAACGCTCGACCTTCATTAGGCTACAGCGTGCGGTTGTCAGCCTGCCTGCTGACAGTGCTGGAAAAAGCGAGCGGGTACGCCCAGCGTTTCTCCCCCCTTGTGGGGGGTGAGGCATGGTCGGCAAAGCCGAGCAATCGATCCAGTGAATCGATTGCAATGCCGAACGCCGGCAGGGCAGAGAGGGTCTATGCTCCAAATTGAGAGCGCACCGTCCTCGTCGCCATTATACGCTGATGATCGCCTCGTCCACGGATACGGCATGGTGAGACGTCACCACGCGCCCATCGGCGCCCATCACGATCTCGCCGCGTGCCACCCGCTCCAGCACTTGCGCATAGATCAGGTGTTCGACCTTCAAGACGCGGGCCGCCAGCGTATCCGCCGTATCGCCGGGTAGAACCGGCACTGCCGCCTGGGCGGCGATCGGGCCTTCGTCCATGCCTTCGGTCACGAAATGCACGGTACAGCCGGCCACCTTCATGCCGGAATCCAGGGCCCGCTGATGGGTGTGCAGGCCGGCAAACAGCGGCAGCAGCGAGGGATGGATATTGAGGATCCGGCCTTCATAGGCGCGGATGAAATCTGCCGACAGAAGCCGCATGTAGCCGGCGAGGCAGATGATGTCGGGCGAGAGCTCGGCGAGGGCTGCGAGGATCGCCGCCTCATGGGCAGCCTTGTCGGCATAGGATTTGCGCTCGAAGGCGAAGGTCGCGATACCTTCAGCTGCGGCCTTGGCCAGCCCGCCGGCCGATGCCTTGTCTGAGATCACGCCGACGATTTCCGCCGGGAAGTCGGCGGCCCTGGTCGCGGCGAGCAGCGCCAGCATGTTGGAGCCGCTGCCGGAGATGAAGACGACGACGCGCTGGCGTTTGGCCGTCATAGGGCGATTTGGCCCTTGTAGATCGTGCCATGGGCACCGTCTGCGCGGGCCACCATGCGGCCCAGCGGAAACACGGTCTCGCCGCCTTCGGTGAGGGATGCCGTCACGCGCTCGGCATCCGCTGCCGCGACGACCACGATCATGCCGACGCCGCAGTTGAAGGTGCGCAGCATTTCCGTCGCCGCCACACCACCGGTGGCTGACAGCCATGAGAAGACCTTCGGCGGAGCGATCGCGGCGAGGTCGATCTCGGCGGCGAGATGCTTGGGCAGCACGCGCGGAATGTTTTCCGGGAAGCCGCCGCCGGTGATATGGGCCAGCGCCTTGATCGCGTTGGTCTCGCGGATCGTTTTCAGCAGCGGCTTGACATAGATGCGGGTGGGGGTGAGCAGGGCTGCACCCAGGCTCTGGCCATCGGCGAAGGGGGCTGGCGCATCCCAGGTAAGGCCGGAAAGCTCAACGATCTTGCGCACCAGCGAAAAGCCGTTGGAATGCACGCCCGACGAGGCAAGGCCGAGGATCACGTCGCCTTCGGCGATGTCGCCTGAGGGCAGAAGCTGGCCGCGTTCGGCCGCACCGACGGCAAAGCCGGCAAGATCGTAGTCGCCATGGGAATACATGCCCGGCATTTCGGCCGTCTCGCCGCCGATCAGGGCGCAACCGGCTTCGCGGCAGCCGGCGGCGATGCCACCGACAATGGCCGCACCCTGGTCCGGATCAAGCTTGCCCGTGGCGAAATAGTCGAGGAAGAACAGCGGCTCGGCGCCTTGCACCACGAGATCGTTGACGCACATGGCGACGAGATCGATGCCTACGGTGTCGTGAATGCCAGCGTCGATGGCGATCTTGAGCTTGGTGCCCACGCCGTCATTGGCGGCCACCAGGACCGGATCCGTAAAGCCCGCGGCCTTCAGGTCGAACAGCCCGCCAAAACCGCCGATCTCGCCGTCGGCGCCGGGCCGCCGCGTCGACCGCACCGCCGGCTTGATCTTCTCGACCATCAGGTTTCCGGCATCGATGTCCACGCCGGCATCGCTATAGGTCAGGCCGTTCCGATCAGACTGGCTCATTCTCGCCTCCGCTCGATGTCACGATATGCGGCTGGCAATTGCATGAAGAGGCCATCGTTGCAAGTCATTCGGCCTGTAGATGCGGGTTTTGAACGGCTTTTCGACCATGGAGATGGCGGCGGAGACGTGTCGGAACGGGATGGCCGGTCTTGACCGAGGTTTCCGCGCCGTCCTATCTCGTGTTATGCAGACGACACGGTTGCGCTGCGCCGCAATAGCCTATCAAGACGCCGTCACGAGGATCAGCCATGGCAACGCCCTATCACATCGACGGACCCAGCCTCCGGCGCCACATCCTGTTCTGGTTCGGCTTCCTGGTGATTTTCATCGGATTTCTGATGGTGTTCAGCAGCGTGCTGCTGCCCTTCATCGCCGGCATGGCGCTCGCCTATTTCCTCGATCCCGTCGCTGACCGGCTGGAGCGCCTGGGCCTGAGCCGGCTGATGGCCACGATCCTCATTCTCGTGACCTTCATCCTGGTGTTCGCGCTGTCGCTGATCATCATCATCCCGATCTTGGCAACGCAGCTCAATGACTTCTTTAGCCATGTTCCGGACTATATTTCGCAACTCCAGACCTTCATTGCCAATTCCAATGCCGCCTGGCTGCCGCAATGGCTGAATGGCCAGGAAGCGACGATCAAGGAGAATTTCTCAAAGTACCTGTCGGAGGGCGTCGGCTTCATCGGCACGCTGTTTGCGCAGATCTGGAATTCCGGCAAGGCGCTGGTGGATATCGCCTCGCTGCTGGTGGTGACACCCGTGGTTGCCTTCTACCTGCTGCTGGACTGGGATCACATGATCGCCAAGGTCGATAACTGGATTCCGCGGCGGCATGTGCATGACATCAGGGAGATTGCCGGCGAGATGGACCGCACCATTGCCGGCTTCGTTCGCGGGCAGGGATCGCTCTGCATCATCCTCGGCATCTATTATGCGGTGGGCTTGTCGCTGATCGGCCTGAATTTCGGCCTGCTCATCGGCTTCTTCACCGGCATGATCAGCTTCATCCCCTATATCGGCTCCACCGTCGGGCTTTTGCTGGCGGCCGGTGTGGCGCTCGTGCAGTTCTGGCCGGATTATGTGCAACTGATCATCGTCGTGGTGTTCTTTTTCTCCGGTCAGTTCATCGAGGGCAATATCCTCCAGCCGAAGCTGGTGGGGCAGAGTGTGGGCCTGCATCCGGTCTGGCTGATGTTTGCGCTGTTTGCCTTCGGCGCGATGTTTGGCTTTGTCGGCGTGCTTGTGGCCGTACCGGCTGCGGCGGCGATCGGCGTGCTTGTTCGCTTTGCGCTGCGGCGTTATCTTGCCAGCGATTTGTATTATGGTGCGCTGCCCATGGAACGGGTGCCGAGCCTTACCGACGCGTCTGACAAGATATGAGTGAAATCAAGAAGGTTGCTGCCCGACGCCGCAACGGCGAGCAATTGCCGCTGGCCTTTACCCATGCGGCGGCGCAAGGGCGCGACGATCTGCTGGTCTCCAGCCGTATGGCCGCCGCCGTCCGACTGATCGATTCCTGGCCGAACTGGCCGTCACCTGTCGTGATCCTGGTGGGACCGGCCGGCTCCGGCAAGTCTCATCTGGCCTCCGTCTGGCGTGCGGCAAGCGCTGCGCAGGATATCCATCCGCTGGAGGGGGAGGGGTCGGCCGCTGCCGCCGCAGCGGGGCCTGTCCTGTTCGAAGATGCTGACCGCGTCGGCTTTGACGACACCGCTCTGTTCCACACGATCAACAGCGTTCGCGAGAACGGCACGGCGCTCCTGATCACTGCGCGGCTCTGGCCGCTGTCCTGGCCCGTGGCGCTGGCGGATCTGCGATCCAGGTTGAAGGCTGCCACGATCATCGAGATCGGCCCGCCGGACGAGGCGCTGCTATCGCAACTGATCGTCAAACTGTTTGCCGACCGCCAGCTTCACATCGATGACAGGATCGTCGACTACATTGTCGATCGAATGGACCGGTCCTTCGATGCGGCCATGATACTTGTGGAGAGAATGGATCAACTGGCGCTGTCGCGGCGCATGCGCATTACCCGGGCCTTAGCGGCGGAAGTGCTGGACGAGTTGAGCGAGGCAACCGTCGAGGACTGATCTGTGCATGTCTGGCGAAGCGACAGAAGGTCCCGAGAATCCGAATTCGAGAGACCGGCTGTAGTGTCACAGCATTGTCGTCAATTTGATATATTGGCCGATGGCTATTTTGGAAGGGCGGAGCAATGGATCAGGCAATCAACGAGATGAACCCGGGCGAAGTGGAGGCGGACGCCGCGCGGGAGGATCTGATGTCCAGCCCCTCGCGCTTCATAAACCGGGAATTTTCCTGGCTGCAGTTCAACCGGCGCGTTCTGGAGGAGACGTTGAACACCGCCCATCCGCTGCTGGAGCGGGTGCGTTTCCTGTCGATTTCCGCCGCCAACCTCGATGAATTCTTCATGGTGCGCGTGGCCGGCCTCGAAGGCCAGGTGCGCCAGAGCATCGCCATCAAGAGCCCCGACGGCAAGACGCCAGCCGAGCAGCTGGAAGACATTCTAAACGAAATCGATAACCTGCAGATGGAGCAGCAGGCATCGCTTGCCGTGCTGCAGCAATATCTCGCCAAGGAAGACATTCTCATCGTCCGCCCCGGCGCCCTGTCGGCCGATGACCGCACCTGGCTCGAAAACGAATTTGAAGAAGGGCTCTTCCCGGTCCTGACGCCGCTGTCGATCGATCCGGCGCACCCGTTCCCCTTCATTCCCAATCTCGGTTTTTCCATGGGCCTGCAGCTGGAGAGCAAGCGCGGCCGTGAGCCGATGACAGCACTGTTGCGCCTGCCCACCACGCTGGACCGCTTCATCCGCCTGCCGGATGACAAGACCACGATCCGCTACATCACGCTGGAAGACGTGGTCGGCATGTTCATTCACCGGCTTTATCCGGGCTATGAAGTGACGGGCTTCGGCACCTTCCGCATTATCCGCGACAGCGATATTGAAGTCGAGGAAGAGGCCGAAGACCTGGTGCGCTTCTTCGAGACGGCGCTGAAGCGCCGCCGCCGCGGCTCGGTGATCCGCATCGAGACGGATTCGGAAATGCCGATTTCGCTGCGCCAATTCGTGGTTCACGAACTCGGCGTCCCGGAAAACCGCGTTGCGGTTCTGCCCGGCCTGCTGGCCCTCAACACCATCTCTGAGATCGCCAAGGCACCGCGCGACGACCTGCGCTTCGAGCCCCACAATGCGCGCTTCCCGGAGCGTGTGCGCGAACATGCCGGCGATTGCCTTGCCGCCATTCGCGAAAAGGACATGATCGTCCACCACCCCTATGAGAGCTTTGACGTGGTCGTGCAGTTCCTGCTGCAGGCGGCCCGCGATCCTGACGTGCTTGCCATCAAGCAGACCCTCTACCGCACCTCGAACGATAGCCCGATCGTCCGCGCCCTCATTGACGCCGCCGAAGCGGGCAAGTCCGTCACCGCGCTCGTGGAATTGAAGGCCCGCTTCGACGAGGAAGCCAATATCCGCTGGGCGCGCGACCTGGAGCGCGCTGGCGTGCAGGTCGTGTTCGGTTTCATCGAGCTCAAGACCCATGCGAAGATGTCGATGGTGGTGCGTCGTGAGGAGGGCAAGCTCAGGACCTACTGCCATCTCGGCACGGGCAACTACCATCCGATCACCGCGAAGATCTATACCGACCTGTCCTTCTTCACCTGCAATCCGAAGATCGCCCACGACATGGCGAATATCTTCAACTTCATCACCGGCTATGGCGAGCCGGAAGAGGGCATGAAGCTCGCCGTCTCGCCCTATACGCTGCGTCCGCGTATCCTCAAGCATATCAATGAGGAGATCGAGCACGCCCGTGCCGGCCGTCCGGCGGGGATCTGGATGAAGATGAACTCGCTGGTGGACCCGGAGATCATCGACGCGCTATACGCCGCCAGCAATGCCGGCGTGGAAGTCGACCTCGTGGTCCGCGGCATCTGCTGCCTGCGCCCGCAGGTCAAGGGATTGTCTGAGAACATCCGCGTCAAGTCGATCGTCGGCCGCTTCCTGGAGCATAGCCGCATCTTCTGCTTCGGCAATGGTCACGGCCTGCCATCGGAAAAGGCGCTTGTCTATATCGGTTCCGCCGACATGATGCCGCGTAATCTCGACCGCCGCGTCGAGACGCTGGTGCCGCTCATTAACCCTACGGTTCATGAGCAGGTTCTTACACAGATCATGCTGGGCAACCTGATTGACAATCAGCAGAGCTACGAGATATTGGCCGACGGAACCTCCCGGCGGATGGAAGTGCGCCCGGGAGAAGAGCCGTTTAATGCGCAGCATTACTTCATGACCAACCCAAGCCTCTCGGGCCGTGGCGAAAGTCTGAAGTCGAGCGCGCCAAAACTGATCGCCGGCATCATATCCGGCCGGAAGAGCTAACTGGTTTTTGATGACAAGATCTGAAGCGCAGGGGCGCCTGCCTGGTATAGCCCCTGTTTCCGTGATCGACATCGGGTCCAATTCGATCCGTCTCGTAATCTACGAAGGCCTGTCCCGCGCGCCAGCGGTCCTTTTCAACGAAAAGGTCCTGTGTGGCCTCGGAAAGGGGCTCGCCACGACCGGCCGCATGGACGAGCAGGGCGTGGAGCGGGCGCTTGCGGCGCTCGTGCGTTTCGGTGCCCTGTCCAAGCAGGCCCATGCGACGGAAATCTATGTCCTGGCAACTGCCGCCGCGCGCGAGGCTAGCAACGGGCCTGACTTCATTCGCGAGGCCGAGCGGATCCTGCAACATCCGGTCAAGGTGCTGAGCGGCGAGGAAGAAGCCTATTATTCCGCCTTGGGCATTATCAGCGGCTTCCACGATCCCGATGGCATTGCCGGCGACCTCGGCGGTGGCTCGCTGGAGCTTATCGATATCAAGGGCACCACCGTCGGCACCGGGATCACGCTTCCGCTCGGCGGGCTGCGCCTGTCGGAAAGCGTGGGCGGTTCGCTGGTCAAGGCCCGCAGTTTCGCCCGCAAGCAGGTGAAGGGCGCAAGCCTGCTGGAAGCCGGCGCGGGGCGCACCTTTTATGCCGTGGGCGGCACCTGGCGTAATATCGCGAAGCTGCATATGGAAATACGCGGCTATCCCCTGCACATGATGCAGGGCTACCAGGTTGCCTATGACGAGATGATCCGTTTCTTGGATGAGATCGTCGAAAACAGCGAATCCCGCGATCCCGCCTGGGCCGTGATTTCGAAGAGCCGCCGCACGCTGCTGCCATTCGGCGCGGTGGCCATGCGCGAAGTGCTGGAGGCGATGAAGCCGGCCAGCATCTGCTTCTCCGCCCAAGGCGTTCGCGAAGGCTATCTCTATTCCCTGCTGTCGGACGAGGACAAGCAACTCGATCCGCTGCTGACGGCGGCAGACGAACTCGCCATCCTCAGGGCCCGTTCACCCGAACATGCACGCGAACTGGCGGAATGGACAGGGCGCATGATGCCCTATTTCGATATCGAGGAAACAGTGGAAGAGGGGCGCTATCGCCAGGCCGCCTGTCTCCTGGCCGATATCAGCTGGCGCGCCCATCCCGATTATCGCGGACTGCAGGCGCTGAACCTGATAGCCCATTCCTCGGTCGTGGGTATCACCCATCCGGGCCGGGCCTTCATCGCGCTGACCAATTATTACAGGTTCGAGGGACTGTATGACGATGGCCAGACCGGCCCGCTCGCCGCCATTGCCACCGATCGCTTCCTGCAACGGGCCAAGCTGGTCGGCGGCCTGCTGCGTGTCGTCTACCTCTTCTCGGCCTCCATGCCCGGTGTCGTCAATCACCTGACTTTCGCCCGCACCGACCGCCCTGACCTGGACCTCGAATTCGTGGTGCCGCACGACTACAGGGCCTTTTCCGGCGAAAGGCTGGATGGCCGGCTCCAGCAACTCGCCAAGCTGACCGGCAAACGCCTGGCCTTCCGGTTCGAATAGACATTTCCGCAAGACCCCATCGATATTTCAAGCCGCGCCCGGTTCACGAGCGCGGTTTTTTTGTCGTTTTGGCGGTGTCGGACCCGCGTAAAGCACCAATTTCAAGCGTTTCAAAAACATGTGAGATCCATTGAAGCGCGGATTTTGGCGTTTCCGAATTATGGCGAAATTTGATCGGCCATTGAAAACACTGACGTTTTTTAACGTGAACACGCTTCTGTGATTGTTCAATTTTAGTGGACAAAGCGGTCGCCGAATTCGGCATTGTTTGTTTTTTCGCTGAGCCCCATTTCCAGGCTGTCGGAAGCAACCGACGGAAAAACAACAGAATTCGGAGAAGAAGCTATGAATAAGGTAATTGCAGCAGCGGTTCTGACCGTCATGGCCGGCACGTCTTCGGCCTTCGCTATCCAGCCGATCGACGGCAGCCTGACCTCCAACGCCCGTCTTGAAAAGGCCCCCGTCGGCTCCGTCATGAGCCACGAGTTCACCTCGAACGGCACTGATTACCGCGAGACCTACCGCGTCGAAGCCGACCGCAGCCTGAAGCTGGTCGACCGCGAAGTGTCAAGCCAGTCCTGATCAACCGATCCACATCTCGACATTCAACAACACCATAAAGTCAAAGGAGACTTATCATGAACAAGCTCATCGCAGCAGCAGCTTTCACGATCCTCGCCGGCACGTCCTCGGCCTTCGCCCTCCAGCCGATCGAAGGCAGCCTTGACGCCTCCGCTCGCCTGGAAAAGGCACCGGTTGGCTCGATCGTCAGCCACGAGTTCATTTCGAACGGCAAGGAATACAAGGAAACCTACCGCGTCGACAACGACCGCAGCCTGAAGCTGGTGGACCGCGCTGTTTCCAGCGAATCCTAAGCCACGCTGACCCCGTTGTCTGAACGAACAATCAAACAGGAGTAACTACCATGAACAAGCTCATCGCAGCAGCAGCACTGACCATCCTGGCCGGCACGTCCTCGGCTTTCGCCCTCCAGCCGATCGAAGGCAGCCTTGACGCCTCGGCTCGCCTGGAAAAGGCACCGGTTGGCTCGATCGTGAGCCACGAGTTCATCTCGAACGGCAAGGAATACAAGGAAACCTATCGCGTCGACAACGACCGCAGCCTGAAGCTGGTGGACCGCGCTGTTTCCAGCGAATCCTAAGCCACGCTGACCCATCGTCTGAACGCACAATCAAACAGGAGTAACTACCATGAACAAGCTTATCGCAGCAGCAGCACTGACCATCCTGGCCGGCACGTCCTCGGCCTTCGCCCTCCAGCCGATCGAAGGCAGCCTTAACTCTTCGGCCCGCCTCGAAAAGGCACCTGTCGGCTCCGTCATGAGCCATGAGTTCATCTCGAATGGCCAGGACTACAAGGAAACCTACAAGGTCCAGGCCGACCGCAGCCTGAAGCTGATCGACCGCGAACAGGTCAAGAATTCCAGCGCTTCGTAATATCGAGCGTTGACCACGGCGTGCCGGCCCAAGTGCCGGAACGCCCGAACATTATGATTGCCTATCCAATGCGCGCCCGGTTTTCATTCCGGGCGCCATTTTTGTTTTCGCTCAGTTACTTGGCGCTGAGGAATTCGCCGACTTCCAGCAGGCTGAACTCGTTGTTGTCGGCCTTGTCGACCGCGCGGCCCGCCGAGAAGGGCAGGTTGTTGTCATTGCCGACGACGATATGCGTGGCATCGACCACATCGACATTCTCGATCGTGACGAACGGCATGTCATAGACCCCGTCCTTGGAGCCGGCGAGCTTCTTGTTGTCGGGATCCTTGATATCAAGCAGATCGATATAGCCGATCTTGCGGACGGACTTGCCGACATTGGCGTCGCTCATCTCGATCTTGTAGATGCGCTTGTGCTTGGAGGGATTGTTGAAGCAATCCGGTTTCGGCTGCTTGGGATCTGCGCAGGCCTTGTCGGCGGTGCCGGCGCCGTTGTCGCGCTCGATCACCAGGGCCGTGGTCGCATCAATCATGTTGAAATCGCCGATGGCTTCTCCGCCTTCCGACAGCGGATAGAGCCAGCTGCGGCCGGTCCAGGCCGTGGAGGCCACGTCGAATTCGATGACGCGCAGCGCTGTCAGGCCATCGACCTTTTCGACCGATCCATCCTCCAGGAAAAGCGGACCTTCCAGCAGACCATAGAGCTTGCTGCCGTCCTTCGACATGGCAAGACCTTCATAGCCACCGGAGCGCTTCAGGTTGAAGACAGGTGCCTTGGCGGCGGGATTGGCCTGGACCTGAAGGGTGGGGTGGTCGGGCGAGAGAACCGGCTTGCCATCCACCATGGTGCCGACCACGTCGGTCAGGCGGCCTTCCAAGTCGAACTTCAGCAGATAGGGACCGAATTCTTCGCCGATCCAGAAGCCATCGGCAACCGGCTGGATCGATTCGATGTCGAAATCCGCGCCGGTGAGGTAGCGGCTGTCGCTGCCCTCCATGGCGATCGGGAAGGGCGCGAGCTTGTTGGGATCAGACAGGAAAAGGTTCTTGACCACCTCAGCCTTGTTGGCGGCCCAGTCAAACTTCATCTGGTGCAGGAAGAGCATGGCATCGGAAGAGTTGGCCTTGCCGCCGAAACCGTTGTCGGAGAGCGTCCAGAAGGTGCCATCCGCCATTGTCTTGATGCCGGAGAAGCCCTGCACCGGCTGGCCGTCGAGCGGCAGCTTCACGTCGGTGACGCGCGCGCCGTCCTTTCCGGGCACGGTGCCAAGCGCTTCGGTGCGCTTGCGGTCCGCTGTGGTGAACTTGCCCGAGGTTTTCAGATAGCTGGGCGCGTCTGCCGGCGCGGCAACAACCGTATTGGCCGGCAGGATGGCCTGGCCAACGAGCTTCGCGGCGAACGTCTTTTCTTCGGCATGGGCGCCGGCGGCAGAAAGGATCAACAGGGAAACAGAGGTGAAAAGCGCTTTTTTCATGAACGACACCATTTGCAAGGGGGATGGGACGCGGCATCGATAGTCGCGCCAGGTGTCGGGCCGATTGCGGATGGATGAAGTTTTGGTGACGGAACAGCGGCTCAGCGGGCCGAGGTCAGGGTCAGCCAGCGCCCGGGCGGCATGCCATACGTCCGCTTGAAATGCCGCGTGAAATGGCTCTGGTCGGCAAAGCCCGCCGCCAATGCCGCCTCCGCCAGCCGCTCTCCTTGCCGCATCAGCCGGCGTGCCAGGTCCAGCCGGCGCATCACCTGATATCGATGAGGGCTGGTCGCATAGGCCAGTCGAAACTGACGCGCCAGCGTATAGCGGTCTAGGCCCGCGACACGCTCAAGTTCCTCGGACCCGACCTCGCGCATACAGTTATCAGCCAGATAATCCCGGCAGATCCTGACGGCCTTCGACACCTGACCCGTTGCAGTGCCGCGGGTCCTGGAATGCATGGCCAACCTGTCGCCGAGCATGGCGACCAGGCCATCGGCGGCCAGTTCGCCACCACCCGCATCGAATTCGGCCAGCCACGACCCGAGATCATCCCGAAAGCCCTTGTCGGCCACAACAGGGTCGGCGACGAAAGGCAGCGCGTCTTGAGCGCCCGCGGCGGCGATCAGCGCGGGCGGTACATAGATCATGCGATAGAGCAGGCCGGTCTCTGTGCCGGCCGCGCCGTCGTGCAATTCGTCGGGATGCAGGACGATGACATTGCCGGGCAGGCTGAAGCGCTGCGCGCCGCGATAGCGGAAGGTCTGCACGCCCTGCAGCGTGATCCCGATGGCATAGGTGTCATGGCGATGCGGCGCAAAGGCCTCGCCGCGAAATGCTGCCTCGATCTGTTCGATGCCCTCGGGTGCTGCGACGACCCGCAATCGATCCTCCCGCACCGGCTTGCACGAACGTTCAAGACGGTCGGATGCGTCAACCGCTAGGTCGGGGCCTCGGAAACCCAGCTGTGAGTTCTCATTCATGTTCGATACCAAGATCGTCGTCGTCCTCCGGGAAGATCTCGCCCCGTGGCAGAAGCTCAACGTGACCGCCTTCCTGGCGACCGGAATTGCCGCCCAGCATCCGGGCATAACAGGCGAAGCATACAGGGATGCTGCGGGAAACGTCTACAATCCGCTCAGCATCCAGCCCATTGTCGTGCTGGCGGCGGACCAGGAGACGCTTCGCACCATCCATCGCCGGGCGCTGGAACGACAGATCACGGCCTCGCTTTATGTCGAGGAGATGTTCTCCACCGGCCACGATGCTGATAATCGCGCGGTTTTTGCGAAATTCACGCCTGATGATGCCCGAGTCGCCGGCATTGCTTTCCGTGCCGACAAAAAGATTGCCGACAAGGTGACTAAAGGCGCCCGGATGCATGCCTGACGGTCAGGTCTCGCGGGCGTCGACGTCGAGCGCAAGCACCGCGAAGCTCGCCAGCCAGTGTTCGCCCATATAGTCGCCGGCGACATGGGGCAGGGCCACGGCGAGATGCCGTTCGGCCGCACTTTCCATCAGCGCGGCCCTGATATCGGTCGGGGGCAGGGACCGGGCTAGTGCCCGCCAGCACCAGGCGCGGCTGAGGCTGAGACCGTCGAGATGGGCGATCTTGCCATCGGAGCGATCCGAAACGGTGGCGGGATGAAACAGCGTCGCCGGCATGCCCTCGGCGATTTGCGGAAGGAAGCGTTCGAACCAGGGCAGGAAATCCTTGGCCGGCATGAGGCGGCGCATGCATTCGGCCTCGATCAGCGCCGACGACAGGAAGTCATCGCCTGATGGCTCGCCCCAGGCGGGGCAGGCCTCGTCGCGGCCATACCAGCGACGCGCAGTTCCCTTCAGCAGATCGAGCAGGCCGTCATCGCCGGTCTTTTCCGCAAAATCCGCCGCCAGCCGCAATGCGAAGGCCGTATTGAAATGGGTGCCGACACGAACCGGATAGGATGCGAGCGGCAGGAAAGCCGTGAAGCGGTTGACGATGCGGCCCGTCAATGGCGCCAGTGCTTCGCTCCAGGCAGGCTTCTCATGCCCTTGCAGTTCGGCGGCGAGCTTGAGCAGCCATGCCCAGCCATAGGGACGCTCATAGCCGCGGGCGAGTGGCCGGTCGAAATAGGCGCATTCTCCGGCAATCTTCTCGGGCGTCAGCATCTTGCCGAACAGATTGCGGATCGCATCCGCTGACGGGATGTGCGGGAAAAGCCGCAGCAGTCGCGCCAGCATCCAGTAGCCATGCACGCAGGAATGCCAGTCGAAGCTGCCGTAAAACACCGGATGCAGGTCGGACGGGGCGAGCGCATCGCCAGGACCTTGCAGACCGTGGGAGATGTGGTTGGGATATTCCCGCGTCACATGCGAGAGGGCGATCAGCGCGAAACGCTCAGCCCGGCTTGCGTCCAGTCCTGCCGTCATCGTTTCAGCCCTTCTCTTTTTCGTCGCTGTCAGTTCCCATAATGGAGGTTATATCGCCCCAGTCCAGCCGCCTTGCCTCGCGAAACGCATCGCCATGGCGGCGGCTGACGGTCACCTCTGCGGCCGATCCATCGCTGCGACAGAGCTTCAGCCTTGCCACGCCACTCGCCAGCCGCGGTGGAGCGAGGACGCGCGCGGCGGGCGGCTCGATCTTGTCGCGCGAGGCGGCGATGAAGATGTATTTTTCATCCTCCCACGGCACCTCTCCCTGCTTTGCCAGTCGATGCGTGCGCGAGCGCGCCACCCGCCGGGAGAAATGGCACCAGTCGGGCGAGACGATCGGGCAGGGCGCGGCATGAGGACAGGGGGCGACCAGATGGGCGCCCTGATCCATGAGCGCCTGCCGCACCGCCAGGATCCGCCGCCAACCGGCAGGCGTCCCCGGTTCGATAATCACGATCATGGACGAGGTCAGCGCCCAGAGCCGCCGTGTGACATCGACAATTGCCGTCCCCTCGATCTCATCAAGGACATAGGCGAGCGTAACGAGCTCGGCCGGCTGCAGCGTGGGGAACGGCTTGAGCAGATCGGCGGCCCGCCAGTCGCAGGGAAAGCCAAGGGGTCGCGACAGAGCTTCGCCAACGCTGCGGATGGCGGGGCTTGCCTCCAGCATGGTGGCCTTGGCCAGAGACGGCCAGCAATCTGCCGCCGCCCAGAGCGCGGTGCCGGGCCCGGCCCCGACATCGATGAGGCTCGCGGGCGAGAAGCCAGGCGCCAGGTCCTCCACCATGCCCAAGGCGGCACGCACGGCGGCGAAGGTGGCGGGTAGGCGCGTCGCGAGATAGGCCTTGGCCGCCAGATCGTCATCGATATGGAAGGCGCCGTCGCGAACCTCCTTGCGGTAGCGGTTCGACAGCCGTTCGCTGGCTTGCGTCAGCCGTTCGATCGGCTGATTGGCCAGAGCGCTGTCAACGGCTTGTCGGAGAGCAGTAGGCAGTTCCATGGCTCAAGTCTCTTCTTCGCGACCATCGATGCGAGGGCTCAGCGGCGTGCTTCCCATTCCGGCCGCAACAGCGACATCATGACAAGATCCGCCCGGGTCTCGTTGGGCAGCAAGGCCGCCTGGCGCTTGATGCCTTCCTCGACAAAGCCGAGCTTGGCATAGACGTGGCGTGCGCGATCATTATAGGCGACGACATTCAGCCACAGCCGAAAAGCCGCTGTCTCCGCGAACGTCCAGTCGATGACGGTCCGCAACAGCGCGCTGCCAAATCCCGCATCCGCATAGCGCACGGCGATCCGCTTGATGCAGACATTGCCGCCCCGGTCGTCCAAGTCGTTCAACAGGGTAAAACCGATGGGCTGCCGCCGGTCGTCCAGACCGATGAGATAGCGCCAGTTCGGATCGACCAGATGGCGGATATGGGTGGCCTCATCAAACTGTCCGATGAAGCGATCCATGTCAGGCAGTCTCTCCACCTGCATGATGAAGGGAATGTCGTAAGCCTCGCCGCGTCGAACCGCGACCATCGCGCCTAAAACTCCACGGCTTCGATGCGTTTGCCGACGAAGCGCAGGCCAATGCCGCCATTGATCAGCTTCAGGGCCGCATCGCCGAACAGTTCCCGCCGCCAGCCATGCATGGCCGGCACGTCAGCAGCTTCGCCTTCGACGGCGATCCGGTCCAGGTCTTCGCTGTTGGCGATCATCTTCGCGGCCACGCCATGCTTTTCGGAGGTCAGCCGCAGCAGTACCTTGAGCAGTTCGACGGCCGAGGCCGTGCCGTCGGGGGCGTGGCCCTGGCGCGGCATATGCGGCATGTCGGCCTTGGGCAAGGCCAGCGCTGCATTGACAGCCTCGATGATCGCCGCGCCACTGCTGGAGCGCTCCCAACCCTTGGGGATAGTCCGTAGCCGGCCGAGCGACTCGCTGTCCTTCGGCTGCTGCTGGGCGATTTCATAGATCGCGTCGTCCTTCAGCACGCGCGAGCGCGGCACGTTCCGGGCCCGAGCTTCCCGCTCCCGCCAGGCCGCGACGAATTTCAGGACGGCCAGTTCCTGCGGCTTGCGCAGCCGCATCTTCAGCCGCTGCCACGCATCGTCGGGATGCAGGTCATAGGTTTCGCGCGATTCCAGGATCGCCATTTCCTCAGACAGCCAGTGGGCGCGGCCTTCGCGCTCGAGTTCTGCCTTCAGATAGAGATAGACGTCGCGCAGATGGGTGACGTCGGCCAGTGCATATTCCAACTGCTTTTCCGACAGCGGCCGGCGGCTCCAGTCGGTGAAGCGCGAGGTCTTGTCGATATGGACGTTCTTCACCTTCTGCACCAGCTGGTCATAGGAGACGCTGTCGCCGAAGCCGCAGACCATGGCCGCCACCTGGGTGTCGAAGATCGGATGCGGAATGAGATTACCGAGATGGAAGACGATTTCGATGTCCTGCCGCGCGGCATGGAACACTTTGACGACTGAAGTATCGGCCATCAATTCGAAGAAGGGGGCGAGGTCCAGGCCCGGCGCCAGCGGGTCGATCAGGACTTCATGATCGGGGCTTGCCATCTGGATCAGACAGAGCTCCGGCCAAAACGTCGTTTCCCGCAGGAACTCCGTATCAACGGTGACGAATTCGGATTTGGCGAGGGTCCTGCAGGCTTCCGCAAGGGCGGCGGTGGTTACGATCATGTGAGCTCGGCATCGAAGAAATACAAGATTAACCTTCCTTCCCCTTATGGCCGGCGATGTCAATACAAAGCCGGCCCTGCTGTGCCCGACAGGCGGGATAGAGGACCGTTTCTCGATGTCTGTGGCGCTGATGCCTATATCAGGGTGACGTATTCATGGCCCGCCGGATCGCGGCTATGTTCTTTCGGTGCACGTCCTCATACGGCTCGAAATAGAGCACCGCGCCTGCGGCGATATGGTCTGCAATGAAGGTGTGAAGCGGAATGTCGCTGAGACCGGGCTCATCGATGCGCGAAAGCAGCCGCTGCAGATACCGGCTATTGGCATGGATCAGCTCCGTTCCATATCCACCCTCGGCAATCCGGGTCTTGTCTCCGTGATCGGGCAAGAGGTGGCGGATCGGCAGCGCGCCAAGCCGTGCCAGTTCCTCGATATGCTTGGTGAGGAAGTCCGGCTCCGAGACATAGGTGATCGTATCTTCCACGGTGTCGCCGGCCAGCAATATGCCGCTATCGGGCAGCCACAACACGGTGCCGTCGGCGCTGTGGATATCAAACTGCATCAGCTCTACCGCACGACCGCCGAGCGACAGGGACAGCTGGCCTTCAAAAAGGCGCGTCGGCATGACCACCGGGCTGATCGGCGGATCGCCGTTTTCCAGCTTGCGGCGATTGGTCTCCATCGCGGCGGCGGTCAGCCGGTTGGCGATGATCTCGCAATCGGCGAACACGGCATTTCCCGCAATGTGGTCGGTGTGCCAGTGGCTGAGAACGACAGTGATGCGCGACACGCCAAGGCTTTCGAGATGGTCGCGCACGGCCCGCGCATGATCGAGCGACGTATGGGTGTCGTAGACGATCGCTTCCTTACCGGAGACCAGGGCATAGGTAGCGATCCCCAGCTTGTAGGCGCCGTCATCGAGCCAGTTGTCGTGTGCGCCATGCAGGCGCTTGCCGGGGATTCGACCATCATAATAGGCAAACAGCCCGGGATGCGGCTGAAGCACTGATATCGTGGCGGCGAGGTTTGTCATGGGCAAGGCTTCCTGTCTGGCTGGGACGGCATGAGGGATCGCCGGAAACGGGAAGTCAAGCCAGGCGACCATTGCCCATCAGGTTATCCGGAAATAGCCGGTCATGCCGGTCTTCTGGTGCTCGATGATATGGCAATGAAACACCCAGTCGCCTGGATTGTCGGCAACGACCGCAAGCTGCACCTTTTCGTCCGGCAGCACGAGATAGGTATCGGAGATCAGTGGCGCGACCGGCCCCTTGGAGGACGCGAGCACCTTGAAATTGGTGCCGTGCAGATGGATCGGATGGGCATGCGGCGTCAGGTTTTCCAGGTTGAGCAGATAGGTTCGGCCAAGCTTCAGTTCCGCAAGCGGCGCTGTCGGATCGGCGCTGTCCCCCGGCCACGGCACCTTGTTTATGGCCCAGAAGGAATAACCGAGCGTGCCGCAGATCGAATCCCTGGATGCCTGTTCGGCCGTCGCACTCAGCACCAGCGGGATTTCCGTGGCGCCCTTGATATCCGCTTCGAAGGGCGGATTGGGTTGCAGTGGCTTGATGTCGCCGAGCGAGCGATTGAGCGACGTGCCGACCGCGCGGAATGTCGCCACCACCTTCGGTGTTGAGGGTCGCAGATCCATGAGGCGCACCATCTGGCCTTCGCCATCGGGTGCCCGCATGACAAGATCCAGCCGCTGGCCGGGTGAAACGACGGTGAGATCAAGTGGGTACGGCGACGCCACCGGCTGCCCGTCCAGGGCGACCACCACGGCCTCCCCGCCGTCGAGCTTGAGATTGTAGATGCGGGTGACGTCGGTGGCGGCAATACGCACACGCACAAGCCCGCCGGCCGGCACGTCTTCGACCGGGTCGATCTGCCAGTTGGCGGTGCGCACCGTGCCGAAGGTTCCGGTTTTTGCCGCATCGCGCGCCTTGAACTGCTCGATGAACTGCCCATCGCTGCCCAGCCGGAAATCGCGGAGATTGAGCACCACCTCGCCATCGAAAACGGGGTCGGCCGGGTCCTCGACGATCAGCATGCCGCTCATGCCGCGGCCGATCTGCGTCAGCGTGTTGCAATGGGGGTGATACCAGAAAGTACCAGCATCCGGCGGCGAGAAGGCATAGTCAAAACTGTCGCCGGCATAGACATAAGGCTGGGTCAGGAACGGCACGCCGTCCATGGCGTTGGGCAGGCGGATGCCATGCCAGTGGATCGTCGTCGGCTCATCCAGCCGGTTAATCAGCCGCGCCGCGAAAGGCTTGCCCCGCTGCGTCCGGATCGTCGGCGGCAGGTAGCCATGCGGCGATACCTCGACCTGCGAGCCTGCACTCGTATAGGCCATCACGCCTTTCGTTACATTGCGGCCGTCCAGCATCGCGTCCGCGAAACGGGCGTCGAGCAGCAGCGGATCCGGGGCTGCAAAGGCTTTGCCGAGCGGACCCGCAAGCCCCGCGCCAAGGCCGAACGCGCCCACCACGGCCGAGCCCTTCAGAAGTGTGCGGCGTGAGATCGAGATCATGGAAACATCCTGCAGCCTATGGATGCCAATTTCATAAACCTGACTTGAGGGATCAGCAATATCAGGGGCACCGGCGGATTGCCGCAGTGCTTAGCGGTCGTCGGGCTTTTCCGACGGCGGCGTATCCGCCAGTTTGGCGAAATAGGTGGAGGTCCTGAGCAGCGAGCGGAACCGCATCCAGCGGCGCCCGGTGGGCACGCCATCGCGCACGAGCATGCGCTGCAGCGTGTAGATCATGAACAGGAGCAGCACCCCGGCCGTATAGTAGAACAGCGCCTTGGGGCCGAAATGATCGAGCATGACGGAGGCAAAGAGCGGGCCGATGATCGCGCCGAGCGACCAGAAGAACAGCGTGCCGGCCGATACCAGCGCATGCTGTCCCGGTGCCGCGTGATCATTGGCATGGGCGGAACAGAGCGAATAGAGCGGCATGGCGAAGGCGCCGAAAACGAAGATACCGATATAGTTGAGCCAGGCATTGGAGCCCGCCACCAGCGCGATGAACAGGCCGGCGGCGAAGGCGCCGAAGGTGGCCACCAGGATGATCAGGCGGCGGTCGAGCTTGTCGGAATAGTGGCCGAGCGGGTATTGCAGCACGACGCCCGCGAAGATGCCCACGCTCATGAAGGTGGCGATCGCCGTGATCGTCAGCCCGATGCCCTCGGCATAAACAGGGCCTAGCGAGCGGAAGCTGGAATTGGTGAGCCCGACGACGATGCAGCCGACAGTGGCGAGCGGCGAGACATTCCAGAGCGCCTTGATGTCGAAGCGGACCGCCTCCGGCGCCGAGGGGCTGGAGCGGTCTGCGAACGAGATCGGCACCAGCGACAGGGTCAGCGCCATTGAAATGATGGCGAACAGCTGGAACCCGTCAATGCCGACGGCCGGGATGACGAACTGCGCCAGCGTCACCGATCCCAGATCGACAAAGCGATAGACCGACAGCGTCCTGGCCCGGGTGGAATTATCCACCCTGGCATTCAGCCAGCTTTCGACCACGGCAAACAGGCCGGCAAAACAGATGCCCTGCAAGAGCCGCATGATGAACCATGACGTCGGGTGGATGAACAGCACCATGCAGATCGATGCTGCCGAGGCGATGGCGGCAAGGGCGGAGAAGGTCCTGATATGGCCGATTTCCCGGATGACGCGGGTAATGTAGATACAGCCGATGGCAAAGCCGATATTGTAGCCCGTGCCGATCACCCCAATCATCGAGGCGGAGAAGCCCTCCTCCAGCGCACGCAGCGAAATGAACGTTCCCTGGAGGCCGTTGCCGCCGATCAGGATGCCGGCGGTGACGAGCAGGGGTATCAGCGGGCGAATATCATGCATGGGAACTCGGGCGCGGCGGAGTTGGCATCAAGATGACGCCGCGAAGCATTCACCAATAAACCAGCAGGGCGACCGAAAACAGAGCAAAACGCTCAACAGATGTGCATTCTTCCTGTTTTGGCACGCCGCCCGAACCACAGCAGGTCGCGGTGATTCGGATTCATGCGCCCTGCTGTAGACTTTTGTTTTCGCATGTCTTTGTCCCAAAACCGGTGCCCACTTTTGGGAGACATGCTTTAGAGAAACGGCTGGCCACTGACCGCCTGCAGGAAGGTCGCCGCGACCACGGCGATGCTGGCCAAGGCGCCGACGATGAGGCCCGGCTTCACGAGGCGCGGGGCAAACCGGTCGAGCAGCAGTCCGAGCAGCGGCAGGGCCTGCATGATATGGGTGGCAAAGAAATGCGGCACGCGCAGATCGCCGCCAGACCGCGACCAGCCGAACAGGGGCAGGCCGCCGATGTCGGTCTTGATGCCACCGACCCAATGGCCGGGACCATCGATCGCGCCGCTGCCCAGAACAAAGGCCGTGATCAGGGTCAGGATCGAACCGATGATCAGCCCCCAGCCGCCACCGAGCCGCAGTCCGGCACGTGCATCTGCTGCCGGCCGCGCCAGCAGATAGAGACCGAAAACCATGCTGGAGAGGACGAGCAGCGTCGCACCGGCGCCCATCACGCTATAGGCCGTGGCCTCGAAGGCCGTATCGGCGTTAAAATGGGACGCCCGGCCGCGCGCCGCCTGTATCGTGATGTAGAGGATTTCACCCGCCGCCGTAAGGGCCGCGATCAGAGCTGCGAGCCGCAGCCCGCGAGCAGCCCGGGCAAGGGGGTCGATCAGCGGCAGGAGCCATACCAGCGTGCCGAGCAGCACGATCAGCGACGTCTGGAACTTCAGCGGTTTCGACCACATGCTGATGCCGTTCAGCGTGCGCTCGTCGATGAAGACGGCAATGAGGCTTGGCAGCATCAGCCCCAGTTGCAGGCCGATGGCCAAGACGAGCAGGAGGCGCGCCTGCTGCGCCAGCAAGGCTGTCTGCTCTGACGGCGCAGAGGCCGGTTCGATGCCGGGTGCGGCAAAGCTAGCGGAAATGGCAGTGGTCATGGATCAGGCCTTTCTGGGAGCGAGCGCGGCGTCCGTGACGCGGGTGACATAGAAGATGAGCAGGCCGATCGGCCCGAACATGAAGGTGCCGATCAGCAGCGGCGCCTGCAGGATCCGGCTCCAGCCCCTCCGGTCAGCCTCCGCGGCGATCCAGAGGCCGACAAAGAGATCGAAGGCGAGATAATGCACCCAGCCAGCGACCAGCCCGCCGTCGCTCAGGAACAGCGCCCTGACCTCCGCAATCGAGTTAAAGCCACCATCCTCAATGCGAAAGAAGAACACGAAGATCAGGACCGCATACAGCAAGGCCAGCCCGCCGATCACGCCAAAGCGCAGGAGGTCCATGAGCCACGGCCATCGCGGCAGCAGGAGGAGCGCCACCCAGCCGGCCATGGCGGCGCTGCTGGCGGCTGAAAACAGGGCATCAAACGACATGGAAACCTCTATCTTGGCAATGACAAGATTGAGGATGAGGATAGATCTTGTCATTGTCAAGATTGATTTTGACGACGCGATCTGGAGTGGTTATGAAGGGTCATGGCAAGACAGAAATCCTATCACCACGGCGACCTGCGCCAGGCCCTGATCGACAATGGCTTGGATATGCTGGAAGAGCATGGCCTCGAAGGCCTGACGCTACGCAAGCTCGCCGCCCGCGTCGGCGTCTCCCATGCCGCCCCCGAGCATCATTTCCCGACCCTAAAGCATCTGCTGACCGCCTTTGCCGTCGAGGGGTTTCGCCTGTTTGCCGCCTTGATGCGCTCCGCCATGGCGGAAGCCGCCGACGATCCGGCAGAGCAGCTGCGCGCCGCTTCCCGCGGCTATCTCGCCTTTGCGAGCACGCATCCGCATCTCTTCCGCCTGATGTTCACCGCCAACCGCCTCGACTGGGACGACCCGGCGCTCGCCCCCCCGGCCAACGCGGCGCACGCGGTGCTCGAGGAAATCTCCGCTCCGGTGGCGCGACGCCTGAAGCGCGACACGCCGGAGGGCAGGGCGGCCGTCGAACAGCTCGTCTGGTCCCAGATCCATGGCCATGCGCATCTGATGATCGACGGCAAGCTGCAGCAGGAGGCCGGTGATGGGTGCGAGCCGTTTGTGCCGCCGCTGGATCTGGCGAGTGTGCTTTTGCCGGGGTGAAGGACTATGGTTTTCGGAGGCAGTAAAGAGGTGTCCTGTGAACGATGAAGTCGAACATCCCGTGCGCAAACAGCTCGAGGCCTACAATGCCCGCGACATCGAGGCCTTCATGCCTTGGTGGGCTGAGGACTGTCAGTATTTTGCTTTTCCATCCACATTGCTGGCAGCAAATGCAGCGGAGATTCGCGCGCGCCACGTTGAGCGCTTCAAGGAACCTGATCTCCATGGGAAGCTGCTGTCACGCATTGTCGTCGGCAATGTCGTCGTCGACCATGAGACGGTCACACGTACCTTTCCGGAAGGAAGAGGTGAGGTCGATGTCATCTGCATCTACGAGATCGAAGATGGCAAGATTGCCAAGGCATGGTTCAAGATGGACGAGCCCCGAATGTGCGCCCCTCGCTTGACGTCGACAGACAATAGATTTCCGCCTCGGACGGAGAGTTTCCCGAGGGCAGGGCCGTCATCGAACAGCTCGTCTGGTCCCAGATCCACGGCCACGCGCATCTGATGATCGACGCAAGCTAAGTGGGATGATGGGACGGGTTGTGAACCGTTTGCGCCGCTGCTGGACCTGGCGAGTGTACTTTTGCTGGGGTGGGGGCTAGTTTGCGCCAACAGGAGACATTGTGGATGCCACCAAACTCCCTGTAGTGTGACGTTGCAAAAGTCAGGAAAACAAGTGTCGCTTTGATCGAAAATTTTGCGAGCCAAATGCAAATTACTTTTCGGCCCATTGAGAGCGACGATCTCCCAGAATTGCGCACATGGTTTAATGATTCGGAGTTATCGCGCCGGCTATCATTTCCAACTGATGATTGGTTCGCCTATGTGACGGCTGGTGCGGATGCCCGTTGCTGGGTAGCGTTGGATGCCGGTAAAGTCATCGCCATGATGCAGGTTGACCGCGAGGATTCTGAGCGAGGCTATCTTGACCTTGCTGTGTACCCCCATCTTAGAGGCCAAGGGATCGGAACGGCGGTCCTAACGGCGTTTCTGTCGGGACCTGGAGTTATCTATAGGATCCTGGAGGGACGAATAGAGCCGGACAATGCAGCAAGCCTCGCTTGCTGCCGACGAAGCGGATTCGAGATTCTGCCTGAGCTTGATGCCGACGGCTTTGTGCCAGCAATTTACCGTTCGTCGCAACAATCCTGACATTCGCCCTGTTCGTAACCAGAGCCGAAATCATTGGGTAGCGCGCAACCAATGTGTTAGGGTAGCGATAAACTGGTGGAGAATGCTATGCCGAGATCTAAGAGCGCCGATGATGGCCTGACCAAGTTTCAGCGCTACCGGCGACAACAGCAGCACCGGGGCATGAAGCAACTGCGCATTTGGGTGCCGGATCCTCAAAGGCCCGAATTTGCCGCCGAGGCCGAGCGGCAAGGTCTGCTCTTGCGCGGCCGTCCCGAGGAAGCCGAAGCACTGGCTTTCATCGCGGCGGCTACTGAATGGCCAGAATCGTGAAAAGAGGTGATCTGGTCACTGTTTCGGCGCAGGGCGATTATGGAAAACCCCGCCCGGCGATCGTGATTCAATCTGATTTTCTCAATGCGGCAGACAGCGTGCTGGTCGTTTTGCTCACCAGCACGATGGCTGATGCGCCGCTTTAACGGTCTGAATGTGGTTTCACAGGTCATGGTGGATAAAATCGTGGCCTATCCGCGCGCCAAATGCGGCCCGGTGATCGGTCATCTTTCCGGTGCCAATATGCTGGCTCTCAACAACATGCTTTCGGTGATGATAGGCCTTGCCGACTGACGGCGATGTTTGTTGCGAATGTTAGGAGTTCGCGACCATTTTGTAGACGGTCAATGACCGCAATGGGTCAGCAGAGACGCGACGCAGCGATCTGCTACGGCCATGCCCGTCTTCTCGATTTAGCATCCGAACCGCCGCGGCCCCTGCTATACGCATCCTTCAAGTCGCGCCAAATCCAGCCCGAACTCCTCTAGCCTTGACAAATCAGCCACACCATGCGCTTTTCCGCCCGATTTTCTATCGGTCGTGCGCCTCATCTGATGGTGCCCTTTCGACCGTCACATTCGGGATACCTGATCATGCATCGTTACCGCAGCCATACCTGTGCCGCTCTTCGCAAGTCCGATGTCGGCGCGACCGTTCGCCTCTCCGGATGGGTCCATCGCGTCCGCGACCATGGCGGCGTGCTGTTCATCGACCTGCGCGATCATTACGGCATCACCCAGGTGGTGGCCGATCCGGATAGCCCGGCCTTCAAGACGGCCGAAACCGTGCGCGGCGAGTGGGTGATCCGCATCGACGGCCTGGTCAAGGCGCGTACCGACGACACGGTCAACAAGGGCATGGCGACCGGCGAGGTCGAGTTGTATGCCCAGGAGATCGAGGTTCTCTCGGCGGCCAAGGAACTGCCGCTGCCGGTCTTCGGCGAGCCCGACTATCCGGAAGACGTTCGTCTCAAGTATCGCTTCCTCGACCTGCGTCGCGAGACCTTGCACAAGAACATTGTTCGCCGCACGCAGATCATTTCCGCCATGCGCTCCGGCATGGGCGAGATCGGCTTTGCCGAATACACGACCCCGATCCTGACGGCCTCCTCGCCGGAAGGTGCGCGCGACTTCCTGGTGCCGAGCCGCATCCATGAAGGCAAGTTCTTCGCGCTGCCCCAGGCGCCGCAGCAGTACAAGCAGCTGTTGATGGTGGCCGGTTTCGACCGCTATTTCCAGATCGCGCCTTGCTTCCGCGACGAAGACCCGCGCGCCGACCGCCTGCCGGGCGAATTCTACCAGCTCGACGTCGAAATGAGCTTCGTCACCCAGGAAGATGTCTGGGGCGCTATGGAGCCGATGATGACGAAGGTCTTCGAGCAGTTCGCCGAAGGCAAGCCCGTCACCAAGCAGTGGCCGCGCATTCCCTATGACGAGGCGATCCGCAAATACGGCTCCGACAAGCCCGACCTGCGCAACCCGATCGTGATGCAGGCCGTCACCGAGCATTTCGCCGGTTCCGGCTTCAAGGTCTTCGCCAACATGATCGCGTCCAACCCCAAGGTCGAGGTCTGGGCGATCCCGGCCAAGACGGGCGGTTCCCGCGCCTTCTGCGACCGCATGAATGCCTGGGCTCAAGGCGCCGGCCAGCCGGGCCTCGGATATATCTTCTGGCGCAAGGAAGGCGACAAGCTCGAGGGCGCCGGCCCGCTCGCCAAGAACATCGGCGAGGAGCGCACCGACGCGATCCGCACCCAGCTTGGCCTCGAAGACGGCGACGCCTGCTTCTTCGTCGCCGGCGATCCATCCAAGTTCTACAAGTTTGCCGGCGAAGCCCGCACCCGTGTCGGTGAAGACCTGAACCTGGTCGACCGCGACCGGTTCGAATTCTGCTGGATCGTCGACTTCCCGTTCTACGAATACAACGAGGAAGAAAAGAAGATCGACTTCGCCCACAACCCCTTCTCGATGCCGCAGGGCGGACTAGAAGCCTTCGACAGCCAGGATCCCCTGTCTCTCAAGGCCTATCAGTATGACGCGGTCTGCAACGGCTTCGAAATCGCCTCGGGCTCGATCCGTAACCAGTCGCCGGAACTGATGGTCAAGGCCTTCGAGAAGGTGGGCCTCAGCCAGACGGATGTCGAGGAGCGCTTCGGCGGCCTCTACCGTGCCTTCCAATATGGAGCGCCTCCGCATGGCGGCTGCGCCTTCGGCATCGACCGCGTGGTCATGCTGCTGGTCGGCGCCAAGAACCTGCGCGAAATCTCGCTGTTCCCGATGAACCAGCAGGCCCAGGACCTGCTGATGAACGCCCCGTCGCCGGCAACGCCGACGCAGCTGCGCGAACTGGCGCTGCGCGTGGTGCCGACGCCGAAGAAGGACTGATATCGGGTCCGATATGACAGCGAAATGGCGGCCGCGTGCCGCCATTTTCGTTTTTGGTGATTGCAAGTTGGTGGCCGAACACCAGCCATCGCCCGTCCGTGCGCCTGGAACTTTATCCCTCCGGTCCTGTTGATACGGCAGTTCAACGGAAGGAAGAAGACTATGCGCAAACCCCTTACGCTCACGCTGGCTGCAGTACTCGGCCTGTCTGCCACCGCATTCGCCCAGGACACCATTATCGTCAGGGACCCGACGGTCACCGGATCCGTGGTCGTTGGTGCTCCGCCGCCGCCGGCCGTTCGCACCTACATCCTGGAACAGCGCGCTCCGTCCGTGGTGTATGAGGGAGAGGTTGTCGTCGGGGCTCCGCTGCCCCAGGCCGTCGAACTCTATCCGGTCGCCGAGCATGACGGCTACGCCTACACCATCGTCAATGAGCGTCGCGTTCTGGTCGATCCGCAGACCCGCGAGATCATCGAAGTCATCAACTGACGGAACGTGCATCATCAGACAAAAATGCCCGGCTTGATTCAAGCCGGGCATTTTTATGTGCAATAGGGATTCAGACGAAGCGAGGATTACTCGTTCGAGGTCACGGCGACGTTCAGCATCTTCACCAGCGTCTCCGGCGCGCCCATGGCGGCACCCATGATCATCGGGAACGGAACCGGGTTTTCCGGCGCAGCGCTGACTGTGATGTTCTCCGGCTTGTCGAGATAGGCATTCACGGCGGCGGACACCGTGTTCTGCAACTCGCCGAGCTTCAACTGCGACAGGCCGATCGGCACCATGGCCTTGACCAACTGCTTCATCTGGTCCGCGCTCTGGCCCTGCTGGGCACCGGCATATTCGAGGCCGCGCTGTGTGATGCCGGCATCGGCAAAGCTGATTTCGGCGCCGGTAAACGACATCTGCTGCATCAGGCCAAGCATGGCAATGCCGGCCGCCTGCTGCGCCTGCTCGTCATTCGGCTTGTCCTGCATCGTCTTTGCCGTGGACTGCAATTCCTTCACTAGCGCCATGGTGAAGCCGCTGAAGCCGAAGGAGAGGTCGAGGCGACCGATATTGGCGAAATCGAGCGAGTATTCCTCGATGTCGAAGGCGCCGCTTGCCAGTTCCCAGCTTCCCTTCGTGGTGAAATCGCCCTCGATCTTCTGGAGGCCCAGCTTCTCGATGGCGTCCTTGCTGGCGGGATCATTGACCAGGCTGAGATCGGCCGAGATGCCGGTGACGGATCCTTCGAATTCCACACCCGAGGCGTCTTCGTACTGCATCAGGCTGCCGACGGCTTCCTTGATGGCGACAACCTGCTTGCCATCCACCACCACGCTGACAGAGCCGCTATGGGCTTCGTCATAAAGCATCACGGAGTCCAGCTTGTCGCCATTCGGATCGGCCGGGACATAGAGGCCTGACAAATAGATGTCCGACGCGGTGATGCGGGTCTTGTCCTCGGTGAAATCGACATTCGGCAGGGTGACCTTGTCGATCGTATAGCTGCCATTGGCCTCGGCCACCACGCCGGTCATCATGATGTCGCCGACGGTGAAGGGCTTGGCATCGGCACCCATGGGCGTGAATGTCGTCTCGCGCAGCGTGACGTCAACGCCTTTGACGTCGACGGTCTTGGCCGCGATGGTTCCACCGCTGCTGGCATAGGCAGCGTTGATTTTCTTCAACAGGTCCTGACCATCAAGCGAGAAAGCCGGGCCAGCCAGTGTCAGGAAGGCGGCACCGGTCAGCAGAAGGCGTGCGTTGCGGGAATAGTTCATAAGGTGGTCCTCTCCATATGGGATGCCGCTGCCGGCGTCAGTCTTGAATTGAAGACGCTGCTTATAGGCTCTGAGTATAAATCATCTATCAATTCCATTCTCCTGACCACAGACTTCTTTTTGGGAGCAAATCACTTTGCCCAGCCCTTAATCCACAGGCCTTTCATGGCATTTTCTTGCTCATGCGGAATATCTCGGCTAGCACCATCAAATGGGAAAAAGCTTAGTGCCGCCCGGCGACGGCGGCGATAACATTCAGCCGGTCGATCTGAAGGCGGCGCTTGAAGAGCGCTACCTCGCCTATGCATTGTCGACGATCATGCATCGCGCCTTGCCGGATGTGCGCGACGGCCTGAAGCCCGTCCACCGACGCATCATCCACGCCATGAGCGAAATGGGCATCCGGCCGAATTCCGCATTCAAGAAATGCGCCCGTATCGTCGGCGATGTCATCGGTAAGTTCCATCCCCATGGCGACCAGTCCGTCTATGACGCGCTGGTCCGCCTGGCGCAGGATTTCTCGCAGCGCTATCCGATTGTCGACGGCCAGGGCAATTTCGGCAATATCGATGGCGACAGCGCGGCGGCCTATCGTTACACCGAAGCCCGCATGACCGACGTTGCGGCGCTGCTGCTCGAGGGTATCGAGCAGGACGCCGTCGATTTCCGCCCGACCTATAACGAGGAGGATGACGAGCCTGCAGTCCTGCCCGGCGCGTTCCCGAACCTGCTGGCCAACGGCTCCTCTGGGATTGCCGTGGGCATGGCGACCTCGATCCCGCCGCACAACGTGCATGAGATTTGCGACGCGGCGCTCTACCTCATCAAGCATCCCGGCGCGCCGGTGGAAGAACTGCTCTACGATCCGGCGCAGCCGCAGAAGGGCGGGATCGAAGGCCCCGATTTTCCGACTGGCGGCGTGATCGTCGAGAGCCGCGAAAGCATGCGGGAAACCTACCGCACGGGTCGCGGCGGTTTCCGCGTGCGCGCCAAATGGGTGATCGAGGATCTCGGCCGGGGCGGCTACCAGATCGTCGTGACGGAAATTCCCTACCAGGTGCAGAAGTCCAGGCTGATCGAGAAGATTGCCGAACTGCTCGTGGCGCGCAAGCTGCCGCTGCTCGATGACGTTCGCGATGAGTCGGCCGAGGATGTACGTGTCGTGCTCGTGCCCAAGAGCCGGACCGTCGATCCGACGATCCTGATGGAGTCGCTGTTCAAGCTGAGCGAGTTGGAAAGCCGCATTCCGCTCAACATGAACGTGCTGTCCATGGGCAAGGTGCCCCGGGTCATGGCGCTGAACGAGGTTCTGACGGAGTGGCTGGCGCACCGCAAGGACGTGCTGATCCGTCGTTCGCGCTTCCGGCTGGCGGCGATCGACCGGCGCCTGGAAATCCTTGATGGCCTGCTGATTGCCTATCTCAACCTTGACGAGGTGATCCGCATCATCCGCGAGGAGGACGAGCCGAAGCCTGTCATGGTCGCGCGCTGGGACCTTACCGACAATCAGGTCGAAGCCATCCTCAACATGCGGCTGCGCAATCTGCGCAAGCTGGAAGAGTTCGAGATCCGCAAGGAGCACGAGGAATTGTCGGCTGAGAAGGCTGAGATCGAGGCTCTGCTCGCATCCGACGACAAGCAGTGGCAGACGATTTCCTGGGAGATCGGCGAGGTCAAGAAGAAGTATGCCAAGGCGACTGAGATCGGCCGGCGGCGTTCGCAGTTTGCTGACGCGCCGGAAGCCGATGTCGAAGCCATCCAGCAGGCGATGATCGAGAAGGAACCGATCACCGTCGTCATCTCCGAAAAGGGCTGGATCCGGGCGCTCAAGGGTCACATTTCCGATGTCTCGACCCTGACCTTCAAGGAAGGCGACGGGTTGCGCGTGGTCTTCCCGGCGCAGACCACCGACAAGATCCTGCTCGTCACAACGGGTGGCAAGGCCTATACGCTCGGCGCCGACAAATTGCCGGGCGGCCGCGGCCATGGCGAACCGATCCGCATCATGGTCGACATGGAAAACGACCAGGACGTGCTGACGGCATTTGTGCACGATCCGGCCCGCAAGCTGATCCTGTCGTCGACCGCCGGCAACGGGTTCATCGTTGCCGAGAGCGAGATGGTGGCCAATACCCGCAAGGGCAAGCAGATCATGAATGTCTCCATGCCCGACGAGACCAAGCTTGTCGTGCCGGTCTCCGGCGACCATGTCGCGGTGGTAGGTGAAAATCGCAAGCTCCTGGTCTTCCCGCTGTCGCAACTGCCGGAAATGACCCGCGGTAAGGGCGTGCGCCTGCAGCGCTACAAGGACGGCGGCATCTCCGATCTACGCTGCTTTGCCATTGCGGACGGTCTTACATGGGCGGACAGCGCCGGGCGCACCTTTACCAAGAACAAGGACGAACTGCTGGAATGGCTGGCTGACCGCGCCTCCGCCGGTCGCGGCGTGCCGAAGGGCTTCCCACGCAGCGGCAAGTTCTCGGGCTGATCACGCCAGGGGAATGGTGTGGTCCCTGAGGAAGCGGGTCGCACCCTCTTCATCGATCTCGCCGGCCGCCACGGCGAGGACGAAGCTGTAAAGCTGGGCGTCGGTGGCCGCGATTTCATAGCCATTTTCCATCAGGAAGACCGCAGCCGTCACGATGGCGATACGCTTGTTGCCGTCAACGAAGGCGTGATTGCGGGCAAGGCCGAAGACATAGGCGGCGGCCAGTTCACAAACATCGTCGCAACCATAGTTCGCCCGGTTGATGGGCCGAGACAAGGCCGATTCTAGGGCGCCTGGGTCGCGAAAACCTAAGGCGCCGCCAAACCTGTCGATCTGCATCCGGTGGAGCGTTTCCGTCACCATGCGCGAAATGAAGATATAATCGGTCATTCCGCAAGCTTTTTCAGTGCCACTTTGTACTTGTCCATGAAACGCTCGGCATGCGCCACCTGACGCTCAAACTCATCGTCCATGGGCGTCATAACGAGCCCTCCGTTTTTTTCTTCAACCGCAAGCGTATCCCCCGCCTTCAGCCCCAGGCGATCCAGGACGTCTTTCGGAATGATGATGCCTTCGGAATTGCCGATCTTGCGGATGGTGATGTTCATGGCCAGGATCCTCAATGTAATAACTAGGTTATAACATACGAGAGGCCATGTTGACAGACAAATTTTGTCAGCCTGGAAGCGCTGTAGTTGCCGTGTTAGGCTTTTGTCGAAGCTGCCACAGCGAATGGCCGATCAGGGCAAGGATCAGGATGGCGCCACCGGTCAGCGTCATCGTCGAGGGGATCTCGGCGAAGATCAGGCCGATCCAGATGGGGGCCAGGACGGTCTCCAGCAGATAGAACATGCCGACTTCGGGGCCGGAGAGATAGCGCGGGCCGGTTGCGAGGCACCAGAAGGCCAGCGGCATCATGATGGCGCCATCAAGCAGGATCCAGCCGGGATTGGCGATCTGAAAACCCTGCGGCAGGGCGATGGCCAGCGCGATCAGCCCCGGAACCACCGCCGCCACCAGCGGAGTGAATCCCATCGGCTGGTCAGATCCGCGGCTCACCGTGATGGCTGAAGCAATCGACAGCGCCGCAATCGCCGCCAACATATCCCCGAACAAATGGCCGCCGGAAAGGCTGCTGCCGACGATCAGTGACACGCCGGCGAGCATGATGGCCATGGTCAGAAGTGTGGAGCCGCTTGGTCGCTCCTTCATGAACACCCAGGACAGCAGCGCGCAGATCATCGGGCTGCAGGCGAGGATGAAAACGGTGTTGGCGACCTCGGTGTAATAGATCGAAGCCAGGAAGGTGACGGTCGCGATGCCGTAGAAAAAGCCCGCCAGCAGCCCTCGCCGGCCGGGCACGAGGGCAGGGCGGTGGGCGGTCAACAGCCGGATGGCGCCCCAGGCGAGAATTGCGGCTGCGAATGTGGACAGGCTGCGCAGCGCAATCACCGACCACACGGTGCCGTCGCCAAGCCGCACCAGCGGCGTATCAAAGGACAGCATCAGCCCGCCAAAGGCGGTCAGCAGCAGCCCCCTGCCATGCGGGGTCATTGAGGAAAATGTCATTTGCCGTCGCTGTCGTTTGACGCCGCGACGCGCTCCCACCCCTGGCTCAGCAGGTGCTCCTGCGGCAGAAAGCGCTTCTTGTAGTCCATCTTGCGGGAACCGCGAACCCAATAGCCCAAATAGACATGCGGCAGGCCGAGGGCTTGGGCGCGGGCGATATGGTCGAGCACCATGAATGTGCCGAGCGAACGCTTTTCGAGTTCGGGGTTGAAGAACGAGTAGACCATGGAGATGCCGTCGCCCATCATGTCGCTGAGCGCGACGCCGATGAGTTCGCCCTTCGCCCCTTCCAGCAGACCCCCGCGTCCCGTTTTCAGCCGATATTCGATGATGCGGGTTTCGACATGGGTATCTTCCACCATGATCGCATAATCGAGCGCCGACATGTCGGACATGCCGCCGCTCTGGTGGCGATCGTCGAGATAGCGGCGAAACAGGGAGAATTGCTCGGTCGAGGGCTGCGCATGAAAGACGGTGGCGACCACATCCCGGTTGGCTGCCAGCACCCGGCGCATGGAGCGGCCGAGCGTGAATTCCTTGGCCAGCACCCGGACGGACACGCAGGCGCGGCAGGTTTCGCAGGCCGGCCGATAGGCGATGTTCTGCGAGCGCCGGAAGCCTCCCTGGGTTAGCAGGTCGTTCATGTCGCTCGCGCGCGGACCGACGAGATGGGTGAAGACCTTTCTCTCCATCTCTCCGGGCAGATACGGGCAAACCGCAGGCGCCGTCAGATAAAATTGCGGAGAGGGTGTGGTCTGGGTATTCATCGGGCGGGGCTGGTCTGCCTGTGGTTCGGATCAGTGTGACAGCATGGCGCAAGATTTGGAAACGTCAACCAGATCATGGCCGTGACCCCAGGAAGTGTCACAAAATGCGGCGCGTCGTTGCGAAACGACGCGCCGCTGAAGGTGTCAGGATGTCCGCACGGCCGCGGTTCCAAGCAGCAGGTCGTGGATCAGGCGCGAGCGATCGGTGAAGAGGCCGGCCAGCAGGATGAGCGGGGTCAGCACCGAATTCAGGATCCAGAACAGCGCCAGATGCGCAATCGCAGTCACGAAGTCGATCTTGCGGCCGTCAAGCCGCACCATGGCCATGCCCATGGCCCGCATGCCGGCGGTCGCCTGGAACGGACCCGCCAGCGAGATGCCAAAATAGAGGCCGGCCACCAGCACGAACAGCACCGGGTAGAGCATCCAGCCCAAGCCGAGCGTGAAAACGCCGAGGAAGAACACCACGATGGCGGCGGGCACCCAGAGGATGGCCACAATCATGTAGTCGATGATGAAGGCGAACACACGGCGCGACAGGACGCCGCTATAGGCGCGCCAGTCTTCCGGTGCGGCATAGGTCGAGTTCGGGTCAAGCGCCATGGTTTGTCTCCTTATGGTTCAACCCAGATATGGGATGTCGTAAGCGGCAAACAATGGCGTTCCGGCGGTGGCAAGCGCTATTTTGCGAGGATCCGCGCCACATCCATGGCGAAATAGGTGAGGATGCCATCGCATCCGGCGCGCTTGAAGCAGAGCAGCGTTTCCAGCATGGCCCGCTCGCCGTCGATCCACCCATTGGCGGCGGCGGCCTTGATCTGGGCATACTCGCCCGAGACCTGATAGGCGAAGACAGGAAGGCCGAACGCCTCCTTCATCCGCCAGCAGATGTCGAGATAGGGCAGTCCCGGCTTGACCATCAGCATGTCGGCGCCTTCCTCGACGTCGAGCGCGGCATCGCGGATCGCCTCGGTGCCATTGGCCGGATCGATGTAATAGCTTTTCTTGTCGCCCTTCAGCAGCCCGCCGGTGGAGATCGCCTCGCGATAGGGACCGTAATAGCAGGAGGCGAACTTGGTCGCGTAGGACATGATGCCGACGGACTGGTGGCCGGCCGCATCCAGCCCGCGACGGATCGCGCCGACGCGCCCGTCCATCATGTCGGAGGGGGCAATGATATCGGCACCGGCATCCGCCTGCGTCACCGCGGCCCGGACGATCTGGTCCACGGTTTCGTCGTTGACGATTTCATTGCCGCGCAGAATGCCGTCATGGCCGTGGCTGGTGAAGGGATCGAGCGCCACATCGGTGATGATGCCGATATTGGGAACCGCCTTCTTGATCGCCGCCGTCGTGCGATTGATCAGGTTGTTGGCTTCGAGGATCTGCGAGCCGGTTTCGTCGCGCAGGTTCATTTCGATGTTGGGAAAGGTGGCGAGTGCTGGAATGCCGAGATCTGCTGCCTGGCGGGCGGCCTCCACCGCGCGGTCGATGGTCATCCGGTTTACGCCCGGCATGGCCGCAACCGGTTCCACGATGTTCTCTCCGGGTATGATGAAGATCGGCCAGATCAGGTCATCGACCGTCAACCGGTTCTCTTGCGTCAGCCGCCGGGTCCAGTCCGCCTTGCGGTTGCGGCGCATGCGCCGATGGCCGGTGATCTGATCGACTGGGTGGGTCTTGTCGTGCATCTGGTCCCAATCCTTCCGCTGCGGCTTGTGGAAAACGTGCATGCTCAATAGCATGTGGACCAGTCAATGCAAATTCGCCTGCCAGGATCGGTGACGAGCCATCTGGTCGCAGTCGTCAACGGGCCCTATCCTTCGCGCCATGGATCCTGATTCTCTCAACACGCCCAAGACGAGCCTCACCTATACCCTCTATGTGGTGTTCCTGCGGGTCGTTGCCGTGGCCTGCCTCTGGTTCAGCCTGCAATATTGGGCGATGCTGGTCGGCCTCAGCCTGCACGGACAGGGCCGTTTTGACCTGCTCAGCCTGCCTTGGCGGGCCGCGGCCTCCAGCCTTGCCGTCGTCTTTCCTGTTGCCGCCCTCGGGCTGTGGATGGCATCTTCGTGGGGACCTGTGATCTGGATGATCGGGGCAGGGGCCCAGATCCTGATGTATGGTTTTTGGTCAGATATGTTCGGCAGCAACAACCTTGTCATGCCCATGCACGGCCTCATCGCCGTCGTCTACGGGCTGTTTCGCCTGGCGCTGTGGCTGGAAAAGCGGCATCGCGATGAGACGATAAGGGTTGATTTACCCTGATCCACTCTCCGGCTCGGGTAATCCCTTGTTAAGCCTGCGTTTTAAATAGAATTTTATGCGCATTGGATATGGTCGGTCTCAAGGCGGGAAGAAACAACAGCCGCCAGACAAACAGTGAGGCAGACCAATGAACACCAAAATCAAGCCGCAGCCGGCCGTCGTCGATCCGCAGGAAGATGCGATCCGTTCTCTCTACATGGAATCCCTGCATCTGGTCGAGCGGCTGCATCGCCGTCTTCTCGATGTCATCAAGGACGAGTTCGACCGCCAGGGTCGCAGCGACGTCAATGCCGTGCAGGCACTGCTGCTCTTCAACATCGGCAATTCCGAACTGACCGCCGGCGAACTGCGCTCGCGCGGCTATTACCTCGGCTCGAACGTTTCCTACAACGTCAAGAAGCTCGTCGATCTCGGCTTCATCAACCACCAGCGGTCGCGCATCGACCGTCGCTCGGTTCGCATCAGCCTGACCAAGGAAGGCCAGGAAATCGCCGAGACGGTGGCCAAGCTCTACGATCGCCACATCGGTTCGATCCAGAAGGTCGGCGGCATCGGCACCAACGAGTTCACCGAAATGAACAAGTTGCTGCAGCGTCTCGACCGCTTCTGGAACGATCAGATCCTGTATCGTCTCTGACGCATACCGACCGGGCACGACATAGCGGCGTAATAGGGCATCTGGCCATATTACGCCCGCTGCCTCTTGGGCCGATCACGCCGTCAGTTTTCGAAGTCGTAGAAGGCCACGGTACACATCTTGTGCTTGCTGATCAGCCCGTAGATCGTGTGCTTTTGCAGCACACTGATACGTGTCCCGTTGAGCTCGACAATCACCCGGACCAACTGCTTGTTCGGAGGGTCCGTTCGGCAATAGGATGTCGATCCATCCAGATGCACGAACATGTCGAACTTTGAAGGAGCGGATTTCCCGTTTCCGTAGAATTCCAGCATCATTTTCCAGTCTCGCAAATCACCTCTAAGGCGCAAGCATACCGCGAGGCAGAGCACCCGAAAAGTTTCATTCGGCCAGTTTTGGCCCTCAAAACGGCATTCTGGCCTCTGTGCGTTGAAATGACTCGTGTATTTTTTAGGCTTCAACCGTCTCGCCGAGCGAAATCCCAAGGCGGGTGACTTCGCCCCCGATGCGATCACCTATCGGTGCTGTGCGCACACGCTTTTGTGAGCGCATTTGGGGAGACACGAATTGGCCATATTGATATGGGAGCGCCAGTGTCGTGTTGATGCTCGGTTCCGCCTGTGGTTGCGGGACGTCTCAGAAGGCCCTCAACGCCGCTGCGCGAGCATTTGTTAACCTTGTCGGCTTAAGCCTTGACGGGGTCTTGCAGGGAAGATGGTTGGAAAATGTCGGACAAGCTTTCGTTATCCCGTCGTGGTCTTTTGTTGGGAGCCGCCAGTGTCGGCGCCGCAGCGGTGGCTGGCCAGGCTTCCGCACAGTCGGCCATCCAGGACATCATCAATGCGCCGCGCCGCGGAAATTGGGATGACCAGTTCGACGCCAAGGCATCGCGGACCGCTGCAGCCGTGTCTTCGAACAATCCGGTCCTGAGCCCGAGCAACGTCGTCTATCTGCAGCAGGCCATCGCCGACTACCAGCAGATCGTCTCCGCAGGCGGCTGGCCGCAGGTCAATCCCTCCGTCAAGCTGCGGCTCGGCGCGACCGATCCCGCTGTCATGCAGCTTCGCCAGCGCCTGATGATCTCGGGCGACCTGCCGCAATCCGCTGGCATGTCCACGGCCTTCGATTCCTATGTCGATGCGGCCGTCAAGAAATTCCAGGCACGTCATGGCCTGCCGCAGGATGGCGTCATGGGTGAATACACCCTGAAGGCCATGAATGTTGGTGCCGATGTGCGCCTGATGCAGTTGACGACCAATTACGATCGCCTGCAGAAGACACCGACGGATCTCGGTCGCCGTTATGTCATGGTCAACATCCCGGCCGCTTATGTCGAAGCCGTCGAAAATGGTCGCGTGGCCCTGCGCAACACCGCGGTTGTCGGCCGTATCGATCGCCCCACGCATGCGATCAACTCCAAGATCTACGAAGTTATCCTGAATCCGTATTGGACGGCGCCGCGCTCGATCGTCGAAAAAGACATCGTGCCGCTGATGCGCAAGGACCCGACCTACCTTGCGCGCAACAATATCAGGCTGATCGACGGCAAGGGCAACGAAGTGGCCCCCGAGACGGTGGACTGGCATGCGCCGAAGGCGCCGAACCTGATGTTCCGTCAGGACCCCGGCAAGATCAACGCCATGTCCTCCACCAAGATCAACTTCCACAACCCCAACAACGAATACATGCACGACACGCCCCAGCAGGGCCTGTTCAACAAGCTTATGCGCTTCGAGTCGTCGGGCTGCATGCGCGTGCAGAACGTGCGCGACCTGGTCACGTGGTTGTTGAAGGAAACGCCGGGCTGGAACCGCCAGGAAATCGAGCGGGTCATCACGTCGCGCCAGAACAACCCGATCAAGCTTGCCGAGGAAGTGCCGGTCTACATCGTCTACATCACGGCCTGGTCGGCGACGGATCGCATCGTTCAGTTCCGCGATGACATCTACCAGCTTGACGGCAACAATCAGTTGGCGCTGCAGACCACTGCCGGCATAGAGCCGATTTCCGGATCTGTGGACGACGACCTTCTGCCGCGTTGATCCGCAGGAACCGACTGCCAATCAAAGGCCGCTCCGACCCCGGGGCGGCCTTTTGCGTTCCCGGCTCCGCTCAGCAAAAACCGGCGACAGGATCGGCGAAAAGGGGTATGGTGACGGCAATCCATGATTGAGGAAGGCACGTCCATGCGTAGTTCCGCCATCGTCGATTTTAGGGGTCGAAGCGGTTTTGTCCGCGGCCCGGCTTGCGGTGCAAGCGTGATAGTGCCAAAAATAATCCGAATATTTAATGGTTTTTCACGCCTGGCCGCATTTCCGGGAGATTTTAATGGATAAGCATTCGATCGATAACGATATTCCCGTGGCTGCGCTTGAAGGCAGCCTCAAGGATTACACGGTGCCCGTGGGCCCTGATCTCGTGGCCCGAACGGGCGGCTTCTTCGACTGGCAGGATCTGCGGCGACACCACGGATTGTGGCCCTATGCGCGCTCAACGGAGTCCGCGCCAAAAACCTATTGCAGCGTGCGCACGGATAGCGGACAGGCGGTGGAGGGCGTAAATTTTGCCTCACAGGACTATCTGAGCCTTTCTTCCCATCCACATCTCAAAGACGTGGCCATCGAGGCCATCAAGGCCTATGGCGTGCACAGCGCCGGGTCCGGCGCCCTGCTCGGCAACACCGCCAACTCCCTTGCTCTGGCGCGCAAGCTTTCCGATTTTCTGGAAGGCAAGGAGGTGGTGCTCTACCCCACCGGTTGGTCGGCCGGCTTTGCCTCCGTGCAGGGTTTCGTGCGGCGCGATGACCATGTGGTCATGGATGTCCTGACCCATTCCTGCCTGCAGGAAGGCGCACGTGCAGCGACGCCCAATGTGCACCAGTTCGGCCACCTGAATTGCTATGGTCTCGGCCGCCGCCTCAAGCAGATCCGGGAAAAGGACAAGCAGGCGGGCATTCTGGTCGTCACCGAAAGCCTGTTCTCGATGCATTCGGATGTGCCAGATTTCGAGACCATGCGGGCGCTCTGCGATGAATATGGCGCAACGCTGCTGGTCGACTGCGCCCATGACTTCGGCGCCATGGGTCGGGATGGCCTCGGCAATCTGGCAACCGCCGGCATGCTGGACGCCGCCGACGTGCTGATCGGCAGCTTTTCAAAGACTTTCGCCTCAAACGGCGGGTTTGTTGCGGTGAAGGGCAGGGCGGCCGCCGAATACCTCAAATATTTCAGCGCGACCCACACCTTCTCCAATGCCCTCTCACCGGTGCAGGCCGCGACCGTCAGCGCCGCCGTGGATATCGTGCGCTCGCCGGAAGGCGCTCAGTTGCGCGAGCGGCTAATGGACAACATCCTCTATCTTCGCCGTCGCATGGGAGAGGCTGGTCTGCAGACCCTCGGCGAGCCCTCCGCCATCGTGCCCGTGCGTGTCGGTCAGGAAGCGCTGGGTCGCCTGGTCTCCGGTCTGTTGCCGCGCTATGGCGCAATCGCCAATCTCGTCGAGTATCCGGCCGTGCCGCGCGGAGATTCTCGCTTCCGCTTCCAGGTGATGGCTGGCCACACCCATGAGGATGTCGACAAGGTCGTGAAGGCCCTGTCGGACGCCATGGGCGAGGGTGCCTTGCATGTCGGTGCCCTCTCAGGGCGCGTGGTGCAGGCGGTCTAAGGTCGTCGAATTTACATTTCTGCAACGATTGGTCGTTGCAGAAATTACGTTTTCAATCAAAGGGATATAATTTGTGCCGCGTTTTGGGCTTTCTGCGGCACAGCGGTAATGGGGAGGACACGATTTACCAATTGACAAGCTTTCTGGCCGAAAATGGTTCGGATGCAGAAAGGGGGGTTCATGATGACCCTTATGAACTGGCTACATGCAGCGATTGAATGGCTGACGCCAGGACCGCTGAAAGATGATGTGCACACGCGCAAGCGTGTCCGCATGTTTATCATCAGCCATACATTCGGCCCGATCACCGGCGCCCCCATTCCGTTGAGCCTATATTTCCTCGATCCCGCGCCCTGGCCGCATGTGCCGATCCTTGGCGCCTCGATCATGGGCTTCTGGCTGTTTCTGCCGCTGCTGAAGATATTCCCGCGCCACTACACGCTGCTCGCGCTGATTTCGATCCTCAACCTGAACTTCGCGATGCTCTGGGGATCTTTCCACTACGGTGGCGCCAGCTCCCCCTTCCTGATCTGGTATTCCCTGATGCCGGTCCTCGCCTTCTTCTATCTCGGCGCCTCGATGGTCGCGCGGCTGGCGGTGTTTTCGCAGGTGGTGGTTGGACTCGGCCTTTTCACTCTTGGCTATGTGCTATCGGGCGAAAGCTTCCCGGTTCATATCCCGCTGGAAAATATGGTCTATGCCGGCATGATCTCGGCATTCAGCGCCACGACCTATGCTTTTTTCATGGCGGTCTATTATTCCAGCGTGGTCGATAGCCAGTCCGAACTGATCAAGGAAATCAGCCGCCACGAACACACCCTGGCGGAACTGACCATCGCCCAGAAAAACATGGAAATCACGAACCGGGCGCTGCAATGGTCCAAGAACCTGGCCGAAGCGCGCAACCTAGAACTGGAGCGTACCAAGGCGAGCCTCGAATACAATGCGCTGCATGATGCCCTGACCGGCCTGCCCAACCGGCGCTACCTGGACCAGCATCTCTCCAAGCTCGGCCAGTCCGGTGGCCTCGGCAAGCGCGGCGTGGCCTTGCTGCATGTGGATCTCGACCGCTTCAAGCAGATCAACGATACGCTCGGGCATGTCGCCGGTGACGAGATGCTGAGCCACGTCGCGCGGCTGCTGAAGTCCTCGGTGGGCGAGGATGATTTCGTCGCCCGCGTCGGTGGCGATGAGTTTATCGTCGTCTCCCTGCTGGAGCCCCACGAGTCCGAAGCCCTGTCCGACAAGGCGGAGCAACTGATCGAAAAGATCCGCCAGCCCGTGCCGTATCAGGGACATCTCTGCCGCCTAGGTGCAAGCATCGGCATCGCGGTGGACACCGGCACCCAGATCGATGCGAAGAGCCTGCTGGTGAATTCCGATATTGCGCTTTACCGCGCCAAGGAACGCAGCCGCGGCAGCAGCGAGTTCTTCTCGGCTGAAGTGCAGCTCGAGATCATCAACAACAAGCGCATCGCCGATGACATCCTGCGCGGCATCGAGCAGCAGGAGTTCATCACCCACTATCAGCCGCAATTCGACGCAGCGAGCCACGATATCGTCGGTGTGGAAGCGCTGGTGCGCTGGAACCATCCGTCCAAGGGGGTGCTCAGCCCCTTCTCGTTCCTGAAGATCGCCGAGGACCTGAACGTCCTCAATCAGATCGACCGCATGATCATGGATCGCGCGCTTGTCGACTTCGCGCGCTGGGAAACGCTGGGTCTGGCCATCCCCAAGGTTGCGGTCAACGTCTCCGCCCGCCGCCTCAAGGATCGCGAGCTTCTGGACAGTCTCGCCAATCGCAATCTGAAGCCCGGTTCACTCGCGTTTGAACTGGTCGAATCGGTGTTCCTCGACGAGACAGAGGAGTCGATCGCGCACAATATCGAAGGTCTCAAGGCCCTTGGCATCGAGATCGAGATCGACGATTTCGGCACCGGCTATGCCTCGATCGTCAGCCTGCTGAAGCTGAACCCCAAGCGGTTGAAGATCGACCGCCAGTTCGTCGCACCGATCCTGACCTCGCCGGAAAAGCGTCGCCTGGTCTCCTCCATCATCGACATGGGCAAGTCGCTCGGCATCGAAGTGGTCGCCGAGGGGGTCGAAACCATGGAACAGGCGCGCATCCTGAACGAACTCGGCTGCGATGTTCTCCAGGGCTATGCCTTCGCCAAGCCCATGCCGGCTGAAAGCCTGGAGATCTTCGTCCGTCAGCATGTTGCCACACCCCGCATCCTGACCTCTGGAAAGGTGGCCCAGCCGCGTGGCCACTAAAACAGGCCTAGCGAGTTGCAATACGACATGCCGGAGAACAGAACCCAGGCGCTGGAAGCGGCTCTGAATGAGCGCGCCGCCTCATGTCGATGATAGGCAAAGCCCGGTGATCGCGTTATGAGGGGCCATCCTCACACGCATGCAGGGTAGACTATGATATCTGCGGACCGTTTTTCTGCTTGTTTTCCCGTTCTTCGGCTGGTGGCAGCGCTGCTCTTCCTGCTGCTGCCCGTTGGCGTTTTCGCGCAGCAGCAGCCTTCGGTCGATCAGCGGATTGCAGTCTGGAACCAGACGGCGACACGGGCGGAAGAGGCGTTGAAAACCGGTCTTGCCTCCACCTCGGCCTTTGAGCTGCTGCGGCAGGAACTGGCCGGACAGCGCGCCGAAGCGGAAGCGATGATCGGTTCCGGCAATGTGCTGGTGCGCTCCTTGAATGCCCGCATCGGTGCGCTGGGGCCGCCGCCCGGCAAGGACCAGACGGAACCGGAGCCGGTTGCCGCTGTGCGCAAGCAATTGACGGATGAACTTGCGGCTGCGGAAGCGCCTGTTATTGCCGCAAGGCAGGCACAGGCACGCGCCAACGTGTTGATCGAGACGATCGACGCCCTGGTGAGGTCACGCGAGACGACGGACTTGCTGATGCGGTCGCCGTCACCGCTGCTGCCGTCCAGCTGGTTGGCTGCCTTTTCCGATTTTGATCGCTACGCGGAGGAAATCGCGCTCGAATTCCGTCGAACGGTCGGTCTCAGGGGTGGCGTGGACGTCTACATGGAGGAACGCCTCATCCCCGGGCTGGCGCTTCTGCTGGCCACCCTGCTGGGGCCTTTGGTGCTCGGGCATCTGCTGTTGCGCTGGCTGGAGCGGCGGGCGGGTCGCGAAACCCGGATGCGGCGCTACGTCATCAATGTCACTGTCATCCACCTGCTGCGACTGACGCTGTCGCTGGCGGCCATGGCGCTCATCATCTCGGCCTATCTGCTGATCGATATCGCGACGGGTGCCACGGAGCATCTCGGTGGCTCCATTCTTGTCCTGACCTTCATGCTCCTTGTGGCCAATTGGCTGGGCAATATCCTGTTTTCGCCGCGCCAGGCCCGCATGCGCCTGGTCGCTCTATCAGATAGTGCGGCACGACACAGCTACCTGCTGAGCCTGGCCTTCGGCCTGGCTGTCGGACTGGAGGCGCTGGCGACCGGCGCCCAGGCGGATTTCGTGTTTTCGCCGGGGGGCAAGTCTGTGCTCTCGGCCCTCATCGTGGTGCTTGGAAGCCTCGTGCTGTTTGGCTTGTCGCGCGTGCTGCTCGCTGCCGACGGCCTGAATGAGGGTGTCGCGCCTGACGACGACCAGCATGTCATCAGCCGCGGTTTCGTCGTGTTGATCGCGCGGGCCATGCAGGTGGCCGCTATTCTGGCGCTTGCCTGCGGCGCCATCGGCTACGTTCCGCTGGCAAGCCAGGTGCTGCTGCCGACCGTCACCTCGCTTGCCCTGTTCGGCCTTGCCTACATCCTGCACCACGCGACCATGTCGGCCATCCAGCTTTTCGAGGATGAGGACAAGGTTTCCTCCTCCCTGATGCCCATCGCGATTGCCGCTGTCATCACCTTGGCCTGCATGCCTCTCTTGGCGCTGATCTGGGGCGCCCGTCTGTCCGATCTGTCCGAGACGTGGAGATTGCTAAGCCTCGGCTTTGACCTCGGTGGCACGCGGATCTCGTTCAAGGTCTTCGTCGTCCTGGCGCTGGTATTCCTCATCGGCCTGTTCGTGACCCGCTGGCTGCAGCGTGTCGTCGCGGTCGTCGTGCTGCCCAAGACCCGCATTGATGCCGGTGGCCGCAATGCCATCTCGACGGGGCTGGGCTATGTCGGGGTCACAATCTCGGCGCTGATCGCGATATCGGCCGCGGGCCTCGACCTGTCCAACCTCGCCATCATTGCCGGTGCGCTCTCGGTCGGCGTCGGCTTCGGCATGCAGGCCGTGGTGTCGAACTTTGTCTCCGGCATCATTCTCCTGATCGAGCGGCCGATCAAGGAAGGCGACTGGATCGAGGTATCGGGCCATTCCGGCATCGTGCGCAAGATTGCTGTGCGCTCCACCCGGATCGAGACCTTCGATCGGCACGATGTCATCATCCCGAATTCGCAGCTGATTGCCGGCACCGTCATGAACATGACCCTCAGCTCGCACACCGCCCGGCTGGTCATTCCCATCACGCTGCCGTCAAGGGATAATCTCGAGAAGGCCAAGGGTGTTCTCCTGGAGGCTGTCAAGGAGCGGAGCGACCTCTTGTCATACCCCGCGCCAGAGGTGCTCTTGATCCGCATGGCGGATAAGGCGCTTGATCTGGAACTGCATTGCTTCCTCCGCGACGTCACCACGACGGCCGCCACCCGCTCGGCTATCCTCTATGCCGTGTCGGAAGGTTTTGCGCGCGAGGGCATCTAGCAAGCGACGCTGGAAACATGATGGCGCGGCCTGACATGGCCTTGGGGGTGCGACACACCGTTCTTTGATGGGCAAATGTCGCGTCTCTATATTGCCCTCATCCCGAGGGGGCGGTAAGACGCTGCTCGCATCATTCCAGTCCAGGAGCCGCTAATGTCGAACACCGATGCTTTCTTCTCCCGCCCGCTTTCCGAAGTCGATCCGGACATTTTCGGTGCGATCGAAAAGGAACTCGGTCGGCAACGGCACGAGATCGAACTGATCGCATCTGAAAACATCGTCTCGCGCGCCGTGCTCGAAGCCCAGGGCTCGATCATGACCAACAAGTATGCCGAGGGCTATCCGGGCAAGCGCTATTACGGCGGCTGCCAGTTCGTCGATATCGCGGAAGAGCTCGCCATCGAGCGCGCCAAGAAGCTATTCGGCGTCAATTTCGCCAACGTTCAGCCGAATTCCGGTTCGCAGATGAACCAGGCCGTGTTCCTGGCGCTGCTGCAGCCGGGCGACACCTTCATGGGCCTCGACCTGAACTCGGGTGGCCACCTGACCCACGGTTCGCCGGTCAACATGTCCGGCAAGTGGTTCAACGTCGTCTCCTACGGCGTGCGCGAGGAAGACCACCAGCTCGACATGGACGAAGTTGCCAAGAAGGCCGAGCAGCACAAGCCGAAGCTGATCATCGCCGGCGGCACGGCCTATTCCCGTATCTGGGACTGGAAGCGTTTCCGCGAGATCGCCGACAGCGTTGGCGCCTATCTCATGGTCGACATGGCCCATATCGCCGGTCTCGTTGCCGGTGGCCAGCATCCGTCGCCGTTCCCGCACTGCCATGTCGCGACCTCCACGACGCACAAGTCGCTCCGCGGCCCGCGCGGCGGCATGATCCTCACCAATGACGAGGATCTGGCGAAGAAGTTCAACTCGGCCGTCTTCCCGGGTCTCCAGGGCGGCCCGCTGATGCATGTCATCGCCGCCAAGGCCGTTGCCTTTGGCGAGGCGCTGAAGCCCGAGTTCAAGGACTACGCGGCTCAGGTCGTCAAGAATGCCAAGGCGATGGCCGATACGCTGATCAGCCATAACCTTGATATCGTTTCCGGCGGCACCGACAACCACCTGATGCTGGTTGACCTGCGCAAGAAAAACGCGACCGGCAAGCGGGCTGAAGCCGCCCTTGGCCGCGCCTACATCACCTGCAACAAGAACGGTATTCCCTTCGACCCCGAAAAGCCGTTCGTCACGTCTGGCGTTCGCCTCGGCACGCCGGCCGGCACGACCCGCGGCTTTAAGGAGGCCGAGTTCAAGGAAATCGGCAACCTGATCGTCGAAGTCCTTGATGGCCTGAAGGTTGCCAATTCCGACGAGGGCAATGCTGCCGTTGAAGCGGGCGTGCGCGACAAGGTGGTGAAGCTGACGGAACGCTTCCCGATGTACCCCTACATGTAAGGTGAAAGCCGGATGCGCTGCCCCTTCTGTGGATCTGACGATACCCAGGTCAAGGATTCCCGGCCGGCGGAGGATAACACCTCCATCCGCCGGCGGCGCATCTGTCCCGATTGCGGTGGTCGCTTCACGACCTTCGAGCGCGTGCAATTGCGCGAGCTCATGGTGATCAAGAAAACCGGGCGGAAGGTTCCTTTCGCCCGGGACAAGCTGGTGCGATCCTTCGAGATTGCGCTGCGCAAGCGCCCTGTGGATCGCGACCGCATCGAGCGCGCTGTCTCCGGCATCGTCCGCCGTCTGGAAAGCTCGGGCGAAACGGAAATCTCATCGGAAGAAATCGGCCTGCAGGTCCTCGAAGCGCTGAAGAGCCTGGATGACGTCGGCTTCGTCCGCTACGCCTCGGTGTATCGCGACTTCTCCCATGCCGAGGATTTCGAGCACGTGATCGCCGAGATCAATGCCAAGATTTCCCGCGACAGCGGCGCGGAGTCCTGACGCTTATGTCCGCCATGCCGGGCGATGAGGCCTTCATGGCGGAAGCGATCGCGCTTTCGCTAACCCATCTCGGGCAGACCTCGACCAATCCGTCCGTGGGCTGCATCATCGTGCGTGACGGCATCGTCGTCGGGCGCGGCGTCACGGCCGTGGGTGGTCGCCCCCATGCGGAAACCGAGGCGCTGGCCGAGGCCGGCGAGCAGGCGAGGGGGGCAACGGTTTATGTCACTCTGGAGCCATGCTCCCATCACGGCCGCACGCCGCCCTGCGCCAACGCTCTCATCGCCGCCGGCGTTTCGCGCGTGGTCGTCAGCGTTATCGATCCGGATGAGCGGGTTTCAGGGCGCGGACTGCAAATCCTGCGCGATGCCGGCATCACAGTTGAAACTGGGCTGCTGGAAACCGAGGGCCGCCGTGCGCTGGCCGGCTATCTCACCCGCAAGATCAAGCATCGCGCCCATGTCACCTTGAAACTGGCGGTGTCCTCCGATGGCATGATCGGCCGCAAGGGCGAGGGTCAGGTCGCCATAACAGGTCCGGCTGCCCGTCAACAGGTGCACCGGATGCGCGCCGAGACAGACGCCATCCTGATCGGCATCGGCACCGCGCTTGCCGATGATCCTGAACTGACGGTGCGGTTACCCGGGTTGGAGGCTCGTTCTCCGGTTCGGATCGTGCTGGATAGGCGACTGGAACTACCGCTGACTTCGAAACTGGTTAGGACGGCGCGGGAGGTGCCGGTGGTGGTGGTGACGGATACCTCGACGCAGGTTAAACTTTTAACCCAGGTACCCCCCTCTGTCCTGCCGGACATCTCCCCCTCAAGGGGGGAGATCAGCGTGCCGATGTCGCTCGCTTCAACGACCACTGAAATGCTGGTCGAGGCAGGCAGCCTCAGCGAGTCGATCTCCCCCCTTGAGGGGGAGATGTCCGGCAGGACAGAGGGGGGTATCCGCGCCGCAACTCCTGAGGTTGCCGGTTCAAACCTTTCTTTTGAGGTGAGCGTCGGCCACGGGTCGATCTCCCTCCATGTGGGGGAGATGTCCGGCAGGACAGAGGGGGGTATCCAAGCCGCAACTCCCGAGGAAGCCGGTTCAAACCCTTCTTTTGAGGCGAGCGTGGGCCACGGGTCGATCTCCCCCCTTGTGGGGGAGATGTCCGGCAGGACAGAGGGGGGCATCCACGCCGCAACTCCCAATGACGCCGGTCCAAACCTTTCTTTTAAGGCGAGCGTGGGCCACGGGTCGATCTCCCCCCTTGAGGGGGAGATGTCCGGCAGGACAGAGGGGGGTATGCACACCGAAACTCTCGACAACTTCTCCCGCCGCCAAGCCGTGCTGCAAAGCGCAGGGGTCGAAGTACTCAAGGCCAGTAGCCTTGGCGAGTTTCTCGAAGCCCTCGCCAGCCGTGACATCTCCACCTTGATGGTCGAGGGAGGCGCTTCGGTCGCCAAGGCCTTCCTGGCAGCGGGTCTGGTCGACCGCATCATCCTCTTCACCGGTCCGGGGGAAATTGGCGCGCAGGGCATTGCATCCCCGGTGACCGGCACCAATATACCAGCCGGATTTACACACTATCGATCCGAGACCTACGGTCCCGATCGCTGCGATTATTTCGAAAGAGACCTCTGATGTTTACTGGCATTGTCACCGATATCGGCACGGTCGAGGCCGTCACCCCGCTCAAGGAAGGGGTGAAGCTGAGGGTCCAGACCCATTATGATCCCGCCACCATCGACATCGGTGCGTCGATCGCCCATTCAGGCGTATGCCTCACGGTCACGGCCTTGCCGGCAGAGGGAAGCAATCAGCGCTGGTTTGAGGTCGAAGCCTGGGAAGAGGCGCTGCGGCTGACCACGATTGGATCCTGGACGGCCGGCACGCCGATCAACCTCGAACGCTCGCTCAAGATCGGCGATGAGCTGGGCGGGCATATCGTGTCGGGGCATGTCGATGGCAAGGCGGAGATCATCTCGGTCAAGTCCGAAGGCGATGCGACGCGTTACACCCTGCGGGTGCCGGAGCATCTGGCCCGCTTCGTCGCGCAGAAGGGTTCGGTCGCGCTTGATGGTACCTCTCTAACGGTCAATGCCGTCGAAGGTTGCGATTTCGATGTCCTGCTGATCCGGCATACGCTTGAAGTGACCACCTGGGGCGGTCGCAAGGCCGGCGATTTCGTCAACTTCGAAGTCGATACCATGGCGCGCTATGCGGCCCGTCTGGCAGAGTTTCCCGCGCCGAAGGTGTGATGGACGTGTCACCCAGAAAAAATGCCGGCCCATGATTTCGGGCCGGCATTTTTATTTGAACGATCTGCGTTATCGCACAGCGATCAGGTCTTCTTCCTCATCGCGCTGGTGTCCGCCGAAAGCGGCAGCGGCGCTGGAAATAAAGGCCCCGATCACCAGCGACAGGGCTCCGACGAGAGCTGCGGCACTGGCGGCCTGGCGTGCATCGTCGGCGGCCTGTTGTGCTGCGACCTTCGCATCATTGATCGCGGTGAGGGTGGCATCGACCCGCGCTTCGGCATCCGCTTGCGACAGGCCGGTGCGCGTGGCGACGACTTGCGCCAGATAGGTGCGATCGGCCTGGGGCATTTCGCCGGCGGTCGCACTGTTCACCAGGATGCGGCCCACCTCTGCAGTGACGCGCTCGTCATTGCCCTCTGCCGGTGGTGTCGCGGCCGCAGGGCGCAGAAGCGAGTCGGTGAAATAGTCGAGCGAAAAGCCTGAGTTCTCCGTCGTACTCTCAGTCATGGCTGTTGCCGCAGCAACGCCAGTACCGGCAGCGGTTGCGGTCGCCTGGACGCCGGTATTGATGACCGACGATACGGCAGACGAAAGAACGCCAGCCACAAAAAGCGTGCCGATGCCCCATGCCAGAAAGCCGTGCGCGGTATCGCGGAAAAACACTTCGTCAGTTCGGAGGCCGGCCCAGCGGGTGCGAAGCCGCCCCGTCAGATAGCCGCCGATGCCGGCCGACAACCACTGCACCACGATCAGGAACGCGGCCGCAGCAGCGCCGATCGTCGCGAGTGAGCTGGACTGTCCAGACCACGGGGAAACCATGGTCAGACCCAGTCCGGAGCCGACCAGCAACAGCACGACCGAGGTCGATGCGGCTGCGACTGCGCCGGCGATCACGGGTCCCCATGATACGGCCGAGGCGGCGGATTCAACGGGAATCAGGCCCGTCGATTGAGATGTTGGAAGCGTCATATGGACGACCTATCGCCAGAACAGCATGATGAGGATGATGACCGGGATCGGAACCCCAAGAAACCAAAGCAAGATACCGCGACCCATGATGTCCTCCTGTCAGGGGTGACCCCTGCGTTGTTGCACTGTCGCTGCCATCCGGCAGCCCTCGAAGAACACGGTTTCGCCCGTTTGGTTCCATCCGACCGCCATAATTGGATGATGCGGCCGCGGGTCGCATGGCTGCTTTTGTGTCGGCTGGCCTAAAAAAGCTTGCCAAGGTCAATCCGGCGTGGTTTGACCGCGTTTTGTCCGACGCGCCTTGCTGCCGCGCGCATTTGGGGTTCTCAGATCATGCCTTCGAAGACATCCGCACCGCATCTCCTGATTGTCGAAGCACGCTTTTATGACGACATGGCCGACGCCCTTCTTGAAGGTGCGCGCATGGCGCTCGAGGAAGCCGGCGCGACTTTCGACGTCGTGACGGTGCCAGGCGCGCTGGAAATCCCGGCGGCCATCGCCATGGCGCTTGACGGCGCCGACGAAGGCGGCACGCCCTATGACGGGTTCGTGGCGCTGGGCATGGTCATCCGCGGCGAAACCTATCATTTCGACATCGTCGCCAACGAATCCTCGCGCGCCCTGATGGATCTTGCGGTCTCCGAGTCGCTCGCCATCGGTAACGGCATCCTCACCGTCGAAAACGACGAGCAGGCCTGGGCACGTGTGCGCCGTTCGGACAAGGACAAGGGCGGCTTTGCCGCGCGCGCCGCGCTGACCATGATCGCGCTCAAGCAGAAGCTGGCGGGCTGATCCATGACCGCGGACGACAACAAGCCAGTGGTCAAGACGGCCAACCAGCGCGGCGCAGCGCGCCTTGCCGCCGTGCAGGCGCTCTACCAGATGGATATCGGCGGTTCCGGCGTGCTCGAAGTGGTCGCCGAATACGAGACCCATCGGCTGGGCCAGGAAATCGACGGCGACACCTATCTGAAGGCCGATGCCTCCTGGTTTCGCTCCATCGTCGCCGGCGTCGTGCGCGATCAGCTGAAGATCGACCCGATCATCAGCAGCGCGTTGCAGGACGATTGGATGCTGTCGCGCATCGACAGCACGGTGCGCGCCATCCTGCGTGCCGGTACGTTCGAACTCTTGGAACGCAAGGATGTCCCGGTGGCCGTCATCGTGACGGAATATGTCGAGATCGCCCACGCCTTCTTCGGTGAGGAAGAGCCCAAGCTGGTCAATGCCGTGCTGGACCGGATCGCAAAGCAGGTCAGGGCGGCGCCCAAGAAGTAAGACAAAGGCTGGAGCCGGCACGAGATGACCAATGACACCCTTGCCATCGACGGCCAGTTGAAAAGCGCCAAGCGCAACGTCTTCATTCTCACCTCGGCACAGGCGATCCTAGGGGCCGCCGCGCCGCTGAGCATTTCCATCGGCGGCCTTGCCGGCTTTCAGTTGCTCGGCGCCGACAAGTCTCTCGCGACCGCGCCGGTCACCGGCTTCAATCTCGGCGTGGCGCTCGGCGCCATCGTTGCGGCTGCGATTTCTCGGATCGTTGGAAACCGGGAAGGTTTCATCATCGGTGCCTTGCTGGGTGCCGCAGGTGGAGCGGTCGCGACCATCGCCCTGTTTCAATCCAATTTCTGGCTGTTTGCCATCGGCCTGATGATGATCGGCCTTTCCGGCGGCTTCACCCAGAAGATCCGCTTCGCCGCCGCCGATGCATCGCCGAGCTTCTACAAGGGCAAGGCGATTTCCTGGATTCTGGCGGGCGGCATCGTCTCCGCCATTGTCGGCCCCCAGCTTGCCATCTGGCTCAAGGATGCCTTCGCACCCGTCACCTTTGCCGGGGCTTTCGTTGCGCTGATCCCGTTGATGCTAGTCGCGATCGGCATCTTGTCATTCCTCCGCCTTCCGCAGATGGCGGGCAAGACTGGGGTGAACGGTGAGGCGGCACGGCCTCTGCTCGCCATCATCACCACGCAGCGGTTTGCCACCGGCATGATCTGCGGCGTCGGCTCCTATGCGCTGATGTCCTTCGTCATGACCGGCGCGCCGCTGGCCATGGTCGTCGGCTGCGGCTATTCCACCGACATGGCAACACTCGGCATCCAGTGGCACGTTATCGCCATGTTCGCGCCGAGCTTCTTCACCGGCATGCTGGTGTCGCGCTTTGGGCCGGAAAAGGTGGTGGCGGCCGGGCTCGTGATCTTCCTCGCCTGCGCGGTCGTGGCCCATATGGGCATCGAGCTCTGGAACTTCTGGGGCGCGCTGGTGCTGCTCGGCATCGGCTGGAACTTCGGCTTCATCGGCGCCACCGCAATCGTCGCGTCCAGCTACCGGCCGCATGAGGCAAACAAGGTCCAGGGCTTCCACGACATCATCCTGTTCGGCACGGTGGCCCTGTCGTCCTTCTCGTCGGGCAAGGTCTTCAACGCCTTCGGCTGGGACGTGATGAACATGCTGATTTGGCCGATTGCGATCGGCTGCCTGCTGCTGCTCATGCTGCAGATGCGCTCCAGCCTGCCGAAGGCTGCGTGATACCCGCAAAAATCAAGAGAATTGCGGGGCTTGACGCCGCGACATCATGAACGCAATCTCGCCCGGGAGTTGGATAAGCCCAGGAGGGGGCGAGTCCCGCTAAGGGAACTAGCGTCCCGTACATGACGTGCGGGCGATAAGGAGGAATGCGGGAATGACAGTTATTGTAGGCGTTATTATTTGCGGTTTGCTGTCGGTGGCCTATGCCGCCTGGGCGACCCAGTCGGTGCTGGCCGCCGACCAGGGCAATGCCCGCATGCAGGAAATCGCCGGTTATATTCGCGAAGGCGCGCAGGCTTATCTTGCGCGGCAATACATGACCATCGCCATTGTCGGCGTCGTGGTCTTCATCGGAACATGGCTGCTTTTGTCGGGGACTGCGGCCATCGGCTTCCTCATCGGTGCCGTCCTGTCCGGAGCGGCTGGCTTCATCGGCATGCACGTCTCCGTGCGCGCCAATGTTCGCACCGCGCAGGCCTCGTCCCAGAGCCTTGCCGCCGGTCTTGATATCGCCTTCAAGTCGGGCGCGATCACCGGCATGCTGGTGGCTGGCCTGGCGCTTCTCGGCGTCGCCATCTACTACTTCATCCTGACATCCCTGATGGGTCACGCCACCGGCTCGCGCGTCGTCATCGATGCGCTCGTGGCGCTGGGTTTCGGCGCGTCGCTCATCTCCATCTTCGCCCGCCTGGGTGGCGGCATCTTCACCAAGGGCGCCGATGTGGGCGGGGACCTCGTAGGCAAGGTCGAAGCCGGTATTCCGGAAGACGACCCGCGCAACCCGGCAACCATCGCAGACAATGTCGGGGACAATGTCGGCGACTGCGCCGGTATGGCGGCAGACCTGTTTGAAACCTATGCGGTGTCGGTCGTCGCCACGATGGTCCTGGCCGCAATCTTCTTTGCAGGCTCGGCGACCCTTGATGTCACGATGGTCTATCCGCTCGCAATCTGCGGCGCCTGCATCATTACCTCCATCATCGGCACCTTCTTCGTCAAGCTCGGCGCCAATGGCTCCATCATGGGCGCCCTGTACAAGGGGCTGATCGTCACCGGCATCCTGTCGATCCTGGGACTTGCCGCGGCAACCTCGCTCACCATCGGCTGGGGCTCGATCGGCGATGTGGATGGCCAGGCGGTCACCGGCAAGAACCTGTTCTTCTGCGGCGTGCTCGGCCTCGTCGTGACCGCCCTGATCGTCGTGATCACCGAATACTACACCGGCACCAACAAGCGGCCGGTGAACTCCATTGCCCAGGCTTCCGTAACGGGACATGGCACCAACGTCATCCAGGGTCTGGCTGTTTCCCTGGAGTCAACCGCACTGCCGGCCATCGTCATCGTCGGCGGGATCATCTTTACCTACCTGCTGGGCGGCCTTTTCGGCACGGCCATCGCTGTTACCACCATGCTTGGTCTTGCCGGGATGATCGTGGCGCTCGACGCCTTCGGCCCGGTAACAGACAATGCCGGCGGCATCGCCGAGATGTCGGAACTTCCCCCTGAAGTCCGCAAGACCACCGACGCGCTGGACGCGGTCGGAAACACCACCAAGGCCGTCACCAAAGGCTATGCGATCGGCTCGGCCGGTCTCGGCGCCCTCGTGCTGTTTGCCGCCTATGCCAATGACCTCCGGTATTTCGCCGCCAATGCGACGCAATATCCCTATTTCGAAGGTATCGGCGAAATCAATTTCGACCTGTCCAACCCCTATGTGGTTGCCGGCCTGATCTTCGGCGGCCTCATCCCTTACCTCTTCGGAGGCATTGCCATGACGGCGGTCGGCCGTGCGGCCGGTTCGATCGTGGAAGAAGTCCGCCGCCAGTTCAAGGAAAAGCCTGGCATCATGCAGGGCACCGAACGGCCGGACTATGGTCGCGCCGTGGATATGCTGACCAAGGCGGCGATCCGCGAAATGATCATTCCGTCCTTGCTGCCGGTGCTCGCACCCCTCGTCGTGTATTTCGGCGTGCTGGTGATTTCCGGCTCCAAGGCGTCCGCCTTCGCGGCTCTTGGTGCCTCGCTGCTCGGCGTGATCGTCAACGGCCTTTTCGTGGCGATCTCCATGACCTCAGGCGGGGGCGCCTGGGACAATGCCAAGAAGAGCTTTGAGGATGGCTTCGTCGACAAGGACGGCACCCGTCACATGAAGGGCTCGGATGCCCACAAGGCGTCGGTGACGGGCGATACCGTCGGTGACCCCTACAAGGACACGGCCGGTCCGGCCGTCAACCCGGCCATCAAGATCACCAACATCGTGGCCCTGTTGCTGCTGGCCGTGCTGGCGCACTGATCAGGTTTACGACGCAAAAGAAAGGCCCGCGGAAATCGCTTTCCGCGGGCCTTCGTATAGAAAGAAGTGCGGCTCTTACATGCCGCCGAACATGTTGCGCACGCTGTTTGCCGCACCGGCGGTGCCGCCCGCCAGAATCTGCTGCAGGAATGTAAGGTCCTTGCCGCCGGTCGGAGTGGTGCGTGAAATCGTATCGAACAGCTTGCCGTCCTGCATGGTGTAGTTCGCACGCTGGCTCACCACGCCCTCCTTGTCGAAATAGATGGCCAGCACCTGCTGGTCGACGAGGCGCGGCTTCATGAAGGCCGCCGAACGCGTGCGCTGCTGCGAGATGTAGTAGAACACTTCGCCGTCGAAGGTCGCCGTGGTTGACGGCGTTCCAAGCGACAGCAGAACCTGTTCGCGGCTCGAGCCCACAGGCACGAGTTCAAGCGCCTGCTTGTCCACGACATAGCCGTTATGGAAGACCTCGCCGGTGGTGCATCCCGCCAGGCCAGTGGTGGAAACGACCAGCGCCACCGCGGCAACCCTCAGGATATTCCTGTCCGAACTGTAAAACCGCATTCCCAAAGACACGTCTCCCATAACGCTTGGCTCGCGCAGATGCCGCGAGGAAACTCTACTCCACACGAATGTGGCCATTCCGCGATGCATGCGCCCTGGCAAGTGGCCAGCCAGCTGTTTTTCGCTGAAGTGTGGGAAATAGCGCAACGGCACGGCGGCCGTCAAACGCCGTCGGGTTCCCACGACAGGCATTGCAATTCACGTCTGCTTCGGTAAACCAGCTTTTAAAATCATGCAACAAGGCCGGGATGCGCCAGCCCGCTTCCCCCGCCAAATCTGGAAGAATAAATGATCTTCGGGTTCTTTCGCCAGAAAAGACACAACCAGATCATCGTCCACCGGCAGTATGAAGCCTTGACCGGGGTGGCCCGCCAACCCGTGTTTTATCTGGCGATGGATGTCCCTGATACCGTGATGGGCCGATTCGAACTGCTGTCGATCGTCATGATCCTGTTTTTCCGGCGTACCCGCAGCGCCGAGACCAGCGGCCAGGAGCTGGCGCAGGAAATAGTCGATGCCTTCTTCCAGGATATCGACCACTCCATCAGGGAGCTCGGGATTGGTGACCAGGGTGTGCCCAAGCGCATGAAGAAACTGGCCGGCATGTTCTACGGCCGGCTGGAATCTTATGCGGCGGCACTCGATCAAAGAGACGTGCAGCAATTGGCGGCGGCCCTTCGCCGCAATATATATCCTGAAACCAGCGAAGACGGGCACGACATGGGTCTGCTCGCCGACTGGATGATGAAGACAGACGAGGCGCTGGCCGCGATGCCGGGAGAACTTCTTGAGACGGGGTCGCTGAGATTTCCAGTGCCTGGAGGTGCATGATGAAAAAGACCGAGGCGCCCACGGGCGATCGTCCGCCATTTTCCTATCTGGTGAAGGTAGGCCATATCTCCGTCAATCCGGTCACGGTTCGCATCGAGGCCGATGCAACGGAGCGAGATGGACTGGCGCGCCTCTGGAAGGTCGAGGCGGTCAACGGCCTGTCGGCTGAATTGCAGATCGCCCGCTGGAAGAAGGACGGCGTGCGGATCCGCGGGCGTCTGAAGGGTGAGATCACGCAGGCCTGTGTCGTTTCGCTCGAGCCTGTCGTGACGACCTTGAACCAGGAGGTCGACCAGATCTTCGTGCCGGAGGGTTCCAAGCTGGCGCGCATCGTCACGGACGAAAGCGGTGAGATGGTGCTGGATCCCGATGGTCCCGATCTTCCCGAGACCTTCGTCGGCGACACGATCGATGCCGGCGCGCTGGTTGCGGAATTCGCCGCGCTGGACATCGACCCCTATCCGCGCAAGCCGGGCGCCGAACTGCCAGCGGCCCTTGGTGAGGAAGCAGTGGAACCCAAGCGGCCTTCGCCCTTCGCCGTGTTGAAAGACTGGAAAGACAAATAAATCCAGGAAAACCCATCGGACTTTGGCCACAAACCAGTTGTACGGGACCGCGAAAACGGTATTTTGGCCGAAATTTCGCCGGTAAGCGAAAAACAAGGATCAGGCGAGCGTGGTCAGAATTTCTCTCGATGTGATGGGCGGCGATTTCGGTCCCGAGGTCGTCATTCCCGGTGCGGCAAAAGCGCTTGAGCGACATCCGGATGTGACGTTCCTGCTCTACGGGCAGAGGGCCAAGATCGAGCCGCTTCTGGCTTCCTATCCGAAATTGAAGGAAAAATCGGTATTTCATGACTGCGAAGTCGCGGTCACAATGGATGAGAAGCCAAGCCAGGCTCTTCGCCGTGGCCGCTACGTGTCGAGCATGTGGCGCAGCATCGAGGCGGTCAAGACCGGCAATGCCGATGTCGTTGTCTCAGCCGGAAACACCGGCGCCCTGATGGCTATGGCCAAGTTCTGCCTGCGCACCATGGCCACGATCGAGCGGCCGGCAATTGCGGCGATCTGGCCGACATCGACGGGCGAAAGCATCGTGCTCGATGTCGGCGCCACCATCGGCGCCGATGCCCAGCAACTGCTCGATTTTGCCCTGATGGGCGGCGCCATGGCGCGGGCTCTCTTCGAAATCGAGAAGCCCTCGGTTGGCCTCCTGAATGTCGGTGTCGAAGAGATCAAGGGCCAGGAAGAGGTTAAGGAGGCCGGGCGTCTCATTCGCGAAGCCGGGCTGGACACGATCGAATATTACGGCTTTGTCGAAGGCGACGACCTGGGCAAAGGCACGGTCGATGTCGTCGTCACCGAAGGCTTCACCGGCAATATCGCGCTGAAGACGGCCGAAGGTACGGCCAAGCAGATCGCGGAATATCTGCGCGCAGCCATGTCGCGCACGCTGCTGGCACGCATTGGTTACCTCTTTGCCAAGGCGGCCTTCGATCGGCTGCGCGAAAAGCTCGACCCGAGCAAGGTCAATGGCGGCGTGTTCCTCGGCTTGAACGGGATCGTCATCAAGAGCCATGGCGGCGCCACCGCCGAGGGCTTTGCCGCGGCCATCGAGGTCGGCTACGACATGGCCCGCAACGGCCTGACCCAGAAAATAGAAAACGACTTGAAACGATATCATGCACGTCACTCGTCCAGTGCTGGACCCGAAGCGGCATGATCGACGGGGTGTAATGCAAATGATTCGTTCTGTGGTGCGCGGTTTCGGGGCATCGCTCCCGAAGCGGGTGGTGACCAATCGTGACTTGGAAGATCTGGTCGAGACATCCGACGAATGGATCGTGCAGCGCACCGGTATTCGTCAGCGCTATATCGCCGGGGACGGCGAAACCACGGCTTCCCTTGGAGAGGCTGCGGCGCGCGAGGCGCTCGACCGAGCGGGCCTGACGCCCGATGACATTGATCTGATCATCGTCGCGACCTCAACACCGGACAATACCTTTCCTGCGACGGCCGTGAACATTCAGAACCGGCTCGGCATGCGCCACGGCTTTGCCTTTGACCTGCAGGCTGTTTGCACCGGCTTCGTCTACGCTCTGTCGACCGCCGATCTCTATATTCGCGGCGGCATGGCCAAGCGCGTGCTGGTCATCGGCGCCGAGACCTTCTCGCGAATCCTCGACTGGAAGGACCGCACGACCTGCGTCCTGTTCGGCGACGGTGCCGGCGCGCTGGTGCTGGAAGGAGTGGAAGGCGAGGGGACTGTGGCCGATCGCGGCGTCCTGACATCGCAACTGCGCTCCGATGGTATCAACAAGGACAAGCTTTATGTCGATGGCGGCCCATCGACGACGGGCACGGTCGGCCATCTGCGCATGGAAGGCCGCGAAGTGTTCAAGCATGCGGTCGGCATGATCACCGACGTGATCGAGGCGGCCTTCGATGCCACCGGTACCAAGGCTGACGACATTGACTGGCTGGTGCCGCACCAGGCCAACAAGCGCATCATCGACGGTTCGGCGAAGAAGCTCGGCATTCCCTTGGAGAAGGTCGTCGTGACGGTGGATCTGCACGGAAACACCTCGGCGGCATCCATCCCGCTGGCACTGGCTGTGGCTGCCGGCGATGGCCGCATCAAGGAGGGCGATCTCCTGATGCTGGAAGCGATGGGCGGCGGCTTTACCTGGGGTGCGATCCTGCTGCGCTGGTGATAGCAAATCGAAATTGAGGATGTTGAACAAGCGCTTGACCGCTGTGGTCAACGGCAATACTCTCACCCCGCTTCGAGATAAACAGAACGGGACTGGGCGGGGACCATGGCCGGAAAGACAGTGACGCGGGCGGATTTGGCGGAATCGGTCTTCAGGAAGGTTGGGCTTTCGCGGACGGAGTCGGCTGAGCTCGTGGAGACCGTGATTGACGAGATCTGCAACGCGATCGTCCGCGGCGAAACCGTCAAGCTCTCGTCTTTCGCGACCTTCCAGGTCCGCAGCAAGAACGAGCGAATCGGTCGTAATCCGAAGACTGGCGAGGAGGTGCCGATCTCTCCGCGCCGCGTCATGACCTTCAAGGCCTCCAACGTTCTGAAACAGCGCATCCTGCGCGCCCATGTCTCCCGCAAGGCCAAGCAGAAGCCGCAAAATCCTGCTGCATAAGTAAGCGGCCGCGCGGTCGTATCGAGACTTTGCTTCCGATCCGGAAACCCGCAGACTGAACAACTCGAATAAGACGAGTCGCGACGACGCGACCAGGATGGCCAATGGTGGACAACGGCGAGTTGGAAAAAAGCCCAGACGCATTTCGCACCATCAGCGAAGTTGCCGATGATCTGGACCTGCCGCAGCATGTGTTGCGCTTCTGGGAAACCCGTTTTCCGCAGATCAAGCCGCTAAAGCGCGGTGGCGGCCGGCGTTACTACCGACCTGACGATGTGGAACTGCTGAAGGGCATCCGGCATCTGCTCTATGATCACGGCTACACCATCAAGGGTGTACAGAAGCTGCTGAAGACCAACGGCAACAAGTTCGTGATGGCGGTCGCATCAGGCGATCTTGCCACCCTTGAGGCGCTGGTCGCCGCAGGACCGGCAGCACGGGTGGACGAACCGAAGATGGGGCCAGCCGAGGATGACCAGATCGTGGGTCGTCCAAAGGTTAAGGTCAGCGGCCGGTTCTTCGGCTTCGGCGGCGGCGGTCACGATGATATGCCAGAAATAATGTCCGACAAGGCAGTCATGGCCAAGGAAGACAGGGCGCTGCTGCAGGAAGCCTTGTTTGACCTTTTGGAATGCAAGCGACTGCTGGATCAGGTCCGCTGAGGCTGCTGTTCGGCAGTTATTTATGATCGTTGCGTTTGGGCGCTGGCGGCGGCAACTCTGACGTGGATGCGCCCTGTCGGGAATACACACGCCACCATCTCGTTTTTTGTGCAGGGATCGATTTTATCTCTTGCGCGGGCAGGCCGAAAACAATAAACGAAGCGAGCCGTAAGGGCAGGTCGGGGTGTAGCGCAGCCCGGTAGCGCACTTGACTGGGGGTCAAGGGGTCGTCGGTTCAAATCCGGCCACCCCGACCATTAAATCCTTGAATTCCCTAGTTTTCTGAATGCCGCCTCCGGGCGGCATTCGGCGTTTTGGGGCGCTTTTCGCTTATTCGCACTGACGACGCGGGCCGCCGTAATAGGGCTGGTAGCTGTTATCTTCTGGCCGGTACGAGCGATACATGGCAGAGCAACGCTCCTGATGCTCCCAAACGGCATAGTCATCCACAGCTCCACCCCGCGTCGAGATGGTCTGAACCTCCGGTAAGAGTTCGTACTCTGCAGCATCGCGGCGGTTCGCGTGATCGGCGATCGTCGTGAGTTGTGCCTCTTGCTCCGGATAGGGCTCTTCCTCAGATGCAACGGCTGTATCGATGCCGGCCTGATCAAGGTACGGGGAAACGCAGGACCGGAGGCCACCGCTATAAGGGCGATAGCTGTTGTCGGCGGGATTGTAGGAGCGATAGCGATTCTGGCACCAGGCAATATGCTCTTCGTTCAGAACGGGAGCAGTATCCTCAGGCATCGCCTCAGCCGGAACTCTGGCCGAGGATGATGCCGAATCCACGGCCGGAACTGCATCCGGGGTCTGGCCCGTCACCTCAGTCACCGCGTTTTGTACGGTTGTCTGCTCCGCCGGTTGCGCCGCAGGCTGCTCAGCGGCAGTGGTCTCCTGCCCAACGCGCTCGAATGTCTGCTTATTCTTGTCCACGGCAACAGGCGTATCGGTCCAAAGATCTGCCGCATCCAGCCCCGCAAACTGATGCGGCTGAACACCCGATGTGTAGATCATCGTCGCGGCGACCATTCCACTCACGAACAACACCAGCGCGGAGGCGAGAACGCTCGCCGCAATCAGGATCGGTTTCATGATGCACTCCATTCTCTGCTGATGGGCAAATGTCTGAAGCTGATCGTGGTTCCCCGGAAATTCACATTTGCAGTGATGGGCCTGCAAGCCCGGGTTTCCGCCGCCGCAAACAAATTAGCCGGCAGTCTTGCGACAACCGGCTAAGCCATGAGCGAATTTTGAGCTGGTACGAGATTACTCGGCGGCTTCGACCGGAACGTCGGTCTTGCTATCCTTTTTCGATAGCATTGCCTGCTCTGCCGGTACCAACGGCACCTTCGAAATGCTGGCCGTCTTGATCTCCCGATCGACGTCCACGGATGCGGTCACCTTGTTATAGCCCATGCACTCTGCCGAGGCGACAGAGGTAGAAAGGCCGATAGCAGCGGCGATTACGAGAACTGTTTTCATGTCATTCTCCTTTCGCATGTTTACAAGGAAAGGCTAACCGATCGCTGCTGGAACGAGAAATCACAAAAACGAGTATTGGACACCACTAGCGGAAGCGCGGCTCGCGCGTGGCATGCCGCAGCAATTCGTGCTCGCGCGCCGTGGCGCCAAACAGCAATCGCAGTCGTCGCTCTTCTTTCGGATTCAGACGAAACTTCCGGCAGAATTCGGCGACGCTGACGACCTTGAAATGGGGAGCGGCGGCGGGCTCGATCGGATGGTCGATAGTGGTCTGCATTATGCACCTCCAGATCCGCTTAACGCGCAACGGGACCTTCGGTTCCTCATGCTCAATGCGTCCACATCGATGCAATTCTGTCAGCACTCTGTGCAAAACCTGCCCTACTATTGCTGCGTTGCAACATTAGACGGAAGGTGAGTTGCAGATTCCCGGGCGAACACGCCTTAATGCATGCCTTTGGCTGGCTTGGCCGACGGTTAAAGACGGCCTTGTTTCAAGGTCGCGGAAGGTAGAGCGAATGCGCATGAAGTTTCCCACGAGCCTCTCGTCTTTGCTGCGCCAGTCGCGGCAATGGCAAAACGCCGTTGGCAAGGCGATGCGATCGGCCGGGAAAATCCGTGCGAAGGCAAAACCGGCTAGTCCGGTGAAAGTAGCGAAGGCGCGACCACCGAGGACCACCAGGCCCGTCAGACGGCTGATCGAAGTGGCCACGTTTGGCAGCAATCCCGGGCACTTACGCATGCTGGAATATGTGCCCGCCCGGCTGGCAGCAGATTCACCGCTGGTGGTCGTGTTGCACGGTTGCCTGCAGTCAGCGGTGGATTTCGATCGGGCCAGCGGCTGGACCAGCATTGCCCGGGAAAAGGGATTTGCCGTGCTGTTTGCCGAGCAACGGCAGAGCAACAACAGCAATCTTTGCTTCAACTGGTTTCGACCCAGTGCGGTGGCGCGAGACAGGGGCGAGTTGATGTCGATCCGGCAGATGATCGATGACATGTGTCGGCGTCACCCGATCGCGCCAGAACATATCTATGTCCAGGGGCTCTCGGCCGGCGGCGCCATGGCGTCGGCCCTGCTGGCGACCTATCCGGAACGCTTCGCCGGCGGCCAGATCGTCGGCGGCCTGCCCTTCGGTGCCGCGCGTGACGCGATGTCGGCGCTCCAGGTGATGAAGAAGGGGACGGCACGCACAGCATCGGAATGGGGAGATCTGGTCCGTCTGGTGTCGCCGCAGCTGGCCCGTCGCCCGCTGATTTCCATCTGGCACGGCGCATCCGATACGGTCGTCAATGTCGTCAATGCCCATCAGAGCCTGCGCCAATGGCTCGACGTCTACGGCCTTGCTGAGGATAAAACCGAGACTGTGATCGTCAAGGGCCATAAGGCCCTCGTTTGGAAAGACGAGGCCGGTCGGACACTCATCGAGTTTCTTGTTGTCGAGGGTATGGATCACGGCTTGCCGCTAACAAGCCTGCCGCCGGGACTATCGGGAAGTGCTTCCCGCTTCATGCTGCCGGTCGGCCTGAGCGCGCCGCGCCATCTCACCACCACGATGATGAAGCTGGCGCGCCCGAAGCTTTGAACTTAGAGCGTCGCTCGTGCGGCCACCGATTGGGTTGCCACACGCGTGCCGTCACGCTGGTCAGTTTTCCTCGATGCGCACGCCGTCACGCCCGATGCTGACTTCGACGCCATCAGGCTTCGATTCTTCCTGGTAGACATAGCTGCCGAGGCCGATGACGGCGACGACGAGTGCGCCGATGACGAGGTAGAGACCGTTCGTGCGGTTCATGATTGCTCCTGAAAGGAATGAAGACAGCGCGGTAATGCATGCCGCGGTCTTTTGTTCCCGAAGCAAGTACGAATTAGTCGTCGTTGGTGGCATTGAGGTTTTCGGGCCTGATGCCCTCGCTCGTCTCTTGCCGCGCTTTCAGCCGCAATCCCTCGCCGCCATCGCAACAATCGCCCGGTGACAGGAAGGCGACACCGAGCCTGTCGAGAGCGGTCTTCAAGGCCACCGCCTCCGTCCCATCAAGCCGACTGTTGTCAGCGGCTTCGATCTCCCGGATCGTGCTGGCGGACACACCGCTTGCGGCGGAAAGTTCATCGATGCCGAGGCCGAGTAGGGCGCGGGCGGCGCGGATTTGTGCGTTGCTGATCATGATAGGGATATGGCGCAGCCGGCGGCAAAGGCAAATGGCTGGAGCCCAGAAACAGGACGTCAGTTGCTGGCAACTTCCCGATAGACGGCCAAGGTCTCGACGACCATGGTTTCGGCCCGATAGCGCCCGGCTCGGGCGGCAGCAGCCTCGGTGAGGCTTTGGCGGACGGAGGGTTGCGCGATGGTGCACATGGCCGACACCAGTTCTGTCGGATCATCCGAGTTGGGGACCAGCAGGCCGTTGACGCCATGCTCCAGAACCGTGCTTGCGCCTCCGACATCCGCCAGCAGCATCGGTTTGCCAGCCGCCGCCGCCTCCAGCATCACATAGGACATGGCCTCATAGCGGCTCGGCATAACAAGGACATCGAAGGCGCCGACGGCCTCGGAGCCAGGAATGTCGGATGCCAGGTGCACGCGTCCGGCCAGTCCCGCCGTATCGATCCGGTGGCGTATGTCGCTCTCCAGTTCCCCGGAGCCGATCATCAGCAGATGCGCCTGCGGGATCTCGGTTGCCAAGCGGACGAAGGCGTTGAGAAGCCGCTCCGGCGCCTTCTGCGGCGATAGCCGACCGATAAAGCCGAACAGCACGGCATCGACAGATATGCCAAATCTCCGGCGGATGGCGTGGCTATTGGTGGGGGCAGGGGCCGTGACGCCATTGATCACGAGCCGTAGCCGCTCCCGCGGCAGGCCCAGACGGATCGCATGCTCCAACTCGTCCTTGGATACGCAGATCACTCGGTCGCTGAGGTAGCGGCCCAGCAGCCATTCGACCCCGCCATAAAGCGCCCGCCCTTTTGCTGACAGCGTTGGGTCCATCGTTCGGAATGCGTGCGGTGTATAGATGCGCGGAACGTGCCGCCCTGGACGTCGAAGGCGGGTGAGGGCGCCCGCTTTGGAACTGTGTCCATGGATGATGTCCAGCCGCCCGACATCCCTGAGAATGGCCTGGAGCTGGCGCCAGGTCGAGAGATCCCACGGACCGACGGAACGCCGCATCGGCAGCGCAATCACCTTGGAGAGGCGGGCTTGGGCCAGTTCTTCGACAAAGCGGCTTTCGGCGCGGGTCGGCGAATAGATCGCGGTGACCTCATGGCCTGCCTGCTGCAAGCCCTGGCACAGATCGACGAAATGTCGTCCAGAACCGCCGCCGCTTGGTTCCAGCACTTGCAGCACGCGCAGCCTATCGGCCATCAGCCGGAACTCGCCTTTTTGCGCTGCGCCGCCTGCCAGCGCATTTCGAGAGCCCCGCAGCCCCAGACAATGCCCAGCAACAGGTAGAAATGACGCCAGTGCTCGGTGTCGATGACCATGCCGATACCGGTATGACCAACGATCATGATCCAGCCGATCATCAGATAGGGCTGCCACGGCCGGTTCCTCAGCAGGAAGCGGAAGCCGATATAGAGCGTCCAGGCAATCAGGCCGACATAGGAGAGAAAACCCATCCAGCCATAGGTGGTCAGCGACTTCAGAAGGATATTGTGTTCGTCTTCCGGGAAGATCTTGCTGAACTGCATCGGCCCGATGCCGAGTGGCTGTTCCATGGCGTTGAGGAAGCCGATCCGGTGGCGGGCAAAGCGGCCGAGATGCCCGCCGTCATATTCCTGCACGAGCTGCGTGCGGCTCGAGAAAAGGTTCTGGACTTTTTCGAACTGAAGCGCACCGATCATGCCGACGACCATCAGCATGACGGCCGCCAAAGACAGCATGGATATCTTCAGGCGGAACGCGGCGGTCCGCTCTTTCAGCAGCAGCACGAAGACCAATGCGACGGCGCAAAACAGAAACAAGGCCCAGGCGGCGCGCGAAAACGACAGGAAGATGCCAAGCGCCAGCACCATCAATGCAGCGGCCCTCAGCGGCGCGGCCGCGAGCTTGCCCGTCAGAAGGCCATGCATCAGGTAGAGCGAGGGCGTCACCAGAAAAGGCCCGAAGACGTTAGGGTCCTGGAATGCGCCCATGGCGCGGTCATATCGGGTGAAGACTTCGGCACCGGGAAAGGCATGGAAATAGCCAAGGATACCGAGCGTCGCCGTGATCAGGGCCGCAAAAACCCAGGCGCGAAAGATGAGCCTCAGTCGCTGATGGCCGTCCTCGATGATGGCGGCGTAAAAGACAGCCGTCAGCGCAAGGAAGGTGGTAACGGCCAGATAAAGCGGCCCGCCGGTCATGTCCTGCATGACGGTCAACGACAGGAAGCCGCCGACATTGAACACCATCAGGAATGCAAGCAGCGGCGCGACGTTGCGGGAGATCTTGAGGCCAAACAGGAACCAGATCGCCACCTGCACGACCATCATCAATTCATACGGCGCAGGTTCCGAGATGACGAAGCCGGACAGGAAGACACCGAAGGCAACACCCCAGGAGCCCAGCAGCCGCATGGCGGCCGCCTGGGGCTGGAAGGGCGCGGGAACCGCGCCTGCGGCGTGGCCGCCCGGTGTGATCGTGGCGCTCAATAGGCGTTTTCCGTGTTGAGCAGCCTGATCGGGGTCAGGAACAGGATCTTGAGGTCAAACCAGAGCGACCAGTTCTCGATGTAATAGAGGTCGTAGGCGGTGCGGAACTTGATCTTCTCGTCGTTGTCGATCTCGCCGCGCCAGCCATTGATCTGGGCCCAGCCGGTGACACCAGGCTTGACGCGGTGGCGGGCGAAATAGCCTTCCACGACATCGCCATAGAGACGGTCATGGGTCTGCGCCATCACGGCATGCGGACGCGGGCCGACCAGGGAAAGATCCCCGCGCAGCACATTGAAGAATTGCGGCAACTCGTCGAGCGAGGTCTTGCGAATGATGCGGCCGACCGGCGTCACGCGCGGATCGTTCTTGGTCACTGCATTGCGGGCGGTCGGATCGCTCATCTCCGTATACATCGACCGGAACTTCATCACGCGGATGACTTCGTTGTTGAAGCCATGGCGCTTCTGCACGAAGAATACCGGGCCCTTGGATGTCGCCTTCACCGCAATCGCCACGCCCAGCATGACCGGCCACAGCAGCGCCAAGGCCACCAGGCTGAAGAAGATGTCGAAGCAGCGCTTGGCGACCGAATCCCAGTCGCGGATCGGCTTGTCCAGGATATCGAGCATCGGCACCGCGCCAATATGGGAATAGCTGCGCGGACGGAAGCGCAGGCTGTTGGAATGGGCGGCAAGCCGGATATCGATCGGCAGCACCCACAGCTTGCGCAGGAGCTGCAGGATGCGTGCCTCAGCCGTCAGCGGTAGCGCGATGATCATCATGTCGATGCGGGCGAGACGGGCAAAGGCCACCAGTTCGGCGGCAGTGCCGAGCTTGGGATAGCCCGCGATCATCGCCGGCGAGCGATCGTCGCCGCGATCGTCGAAGATGCCGCAAACGCGGATGTCGTTGTCTTCCTGCAATTCGAGGGTGCGGATCAGGTCCTTGGCCGGCTGGCCGCCGCCGACGATGACGGCGCGGCGCTCCATGATGCCGTTGCGGGCCCAGCGGCGAAAGCCGAAGGCGAGCAGGGGACGTTCGATCAGCAGGAATGCGGCACCGGTACCGAAGCTATAGGCGAACCATTTGAGAAAGCCGAATTCGGGCGCGCCGATCAGGAACAGGCCCAAAGCCACCAATGCTGACGCGACGGCCCAGGCGCCGAGCACGCGGGGCAGGGATCTCAGGGGCGCGCGCAGCGTCGGCACCAGATAGCCGTCGACAAGCTGGATCAGCACCACGCCGCAAGCGGCCGCGCTCGCGGCAATGGCCAGATTGACCAGAATGCCGTAGTCGTCGATGCCGCTGAAAAGATAGGGAACGCCAAGGCTCGCCGCCAGCAGGAAGCAGAAATCCATCAGCCGCAGCTGGCCGATCAGCATGGTCGGCGAGTTATTCTTTTCGCTGAACTGGCTGGCAATCCGCCGCGCGAACTCGTTCAACTCGCCGCCTTCGGCAGCATGCTCCTCGGCCGGCGCCGTGCGGATTTCGGCTTGCGTGAACTTCTTACGCAGTTCGCCAAGATCGAATTGTTCGGGCTTTTCCATCTGGTTCATCACGAATATCCGCTTGCTGACCGCTTGTTCCTATCACCAAGGTGCTAAGAAACATTTATGCGCCTGCCGGTTAATGTGCCGTTTCAAGCGCTTGGCCAAATGCTGGGACAGCCGAGTGCGGGTCTCGTCAGGCGGCTGCCAGGGCCTTTTCGTAGAACTGCAAGATGCCGGACGCCATGGCCGAGGCGGAAAAGCGGGCGTGAAAATCCTCCGCTTTCGGCATGGTCGCTGCCTGCCAGGCGGGATCGGTGATTGCGCGGGTCATGGCCCGGGAGAGGTCCTCGGCATCGCCAGGCGTGACAAGCGCGTCGGAGTCTTGGCCGAGCACTTCCGGGATGCCGCCCACGCGGGTGGCAATCACCGCCTTGCCGGCGGCCAGAGCCTCCAGCACGATATAGGGCATCGATTCCGCACGGGAGGGAATGACGACGATATCCGACATGGCGAAGGCGTCTCGCACCGGCATGGCCGGCAGCAGACCGATCCGAAGCCCCAGGCCGCTCTCGGTCATCATCTTATCGTATTTGTCGCGGTCCGGACCGTCACCGACCACCATGGCGCGGAGCGGCCGGCCAACCGCACGCTCGGTGCGGGCAAAGGCGTCGATGAAGACATCGGGCCCTTTGAGGTCTCGCAGCATGCCGACATATAGGAAGTCGGCACCGTCTGAGCGCTTTTCGATGCGGCCGAAATCGCCTTCGGAGATCCCGTTATAGACCATTGCGGAGGGACAGCGGGGTGTGCCGACCTTCGCCTGGTAGACGCCCTGTTCATAGCCGCAGACGAACAGCAGACCGTCCGTCATGTGCTCGAACAGACGCTCCAGCGCAAAAACACCTCGACCCGACAATTTTGCCGGGTCGAAATGCAGGCTTCCGCCATGGGGGGAATAAAAGCGGGCTACGCGATACCTTTTCACCCGCAGGACTGAGCCTATGACGCGGGCCAGGGCGCCTCCTTTGGCGCCGTGGCCGTGCAACACGTCAGGCCGCAAACTTTTGATTTCATTGTAGCAGCGCCGGAGCGCCGCAAGATCGCTTGGACTGATCGAGCGCCTGATCGGCAGCCGGACCAATCCGAGTGAAAGATGGGGCATGATCTGCTCGAACAGCCGGTCCTCATGCGCACCGCCGGTCGAACTGTCGCAGACAATGCCGACCTGGTGGCCGGCCTTGGCATGCTGCTCGGCGAGGTCCCGCACATGGCGGAATATGCCTCCCACGGGCGAGCGAAAGCAGTGGATGATGCGCAGTGGCTTATCGTCGGGCATCGGATCAGAACAGCCGCTCTCTGATATAGATCGTGTCGCCGGCAATGATCGGATCGGTGATCGGCACGCGACCCGACAGGACCTCGCCATTGATCTTGCGCGTCACGTCCACGTCGCGCTGGTTGGCCCGGCTCGTAAAGCCGCCTGCAACGGCAACGGCATTGAGCACCGTCATGCCGGCCACATAGGAATATTGTCCAGGCTGTCCGACTTCGCCCATCACGAAGATCGACCGGTAGCGGTCGATCTCGATCGAGACATCAGGATCGCGCAGATAGCCCTGGCGCAGCTTCTGGGCAATGGCCCCTTCAAGCTGGGGCAGGGTCTGTCCGCGTGCCACGACCTGGCCGATCAGCGGGAAGGCGATATAGCCGGCCTGGTCGACAGTATAGGTATTGGTGAGCGAGGCCTGTTCGAAGACGGTGACGCGAAGGCGGTCGCCGCTATCGAGGCGATACGGCTGAATAGTGGCTTCGTGGAAGACCTTCGGCACGGGCTTGTAACCCGCCGCACAACCGGAAAGGAAGGCAAGTCCGATAGCCATCATAGCTTTTGATAGGTGTCTTGTGAGAGACAAGGTCATGCGCCAACGCGCTCCTGAAGTACCTGCGATCGAGGTTCGTTATCATTCGATTAGGGTTAATGGTCGGTAAAGATGCGATGAATAAATGCAGGATGAGGGCGATGTTGGCTCTACACGCCTGGGTTAACCCTTGAGTTACCATGTTCCTTTACGCTCCCGGGCAATCCAATGCTGGGAGTTGCGCATTTGTCTGGGGTAAGCAGCAGTCAACAGGACGTTGATATCGATCTGGCCGGCCTGTTCCGCGCCGTGTGGGCGCGCAGGACGCGCGTGCTGGCAGCAACCGTTGCCGTCACGGCGCTGGCTTTTGTCGGCGCGAACCTGATCTCACCAAGCTACAAGAGCGAAACGCGCATCCTGATCGAGGCGCGCGCGCCGAACTTTACGGCACAGCAACAGGCAGGTCAGCAGAGCGCGGAACCCGTCTTCGATGAACTGAGCATCGCCAGCCAGGTGCAGATGCTCCGCTCGGTGGACCTGATCAAGCAGGTTGCGCGAGACCTCAAGCTCTATGAGCTTGAGGAATTCGATCCGGACACCAATCCATCGGCTTTGTCGGACCTGCTCGTCCTGCTGCGCCTCAAGGAAAATCCGCTGGATATGGCGCCCGAAGAGCGGGTGCTGAAAGCTTTCGATGAAAAGCTGCAGGTCTACCAGGTCGAAAAGTCCCGCGTCATCGGCATACAGTTTACGTCCAAGGACCCGAAGCTCTCTGCGGCGATCCCCAATGCCATGGCCGACGTCTATCTGTCGATCCAGAGCGGCGCAAAGCTTGATAGCAATTCCGACGCCGCCCGCTGGCTGGAGCCGGAGATTGCCAATCTGCGCGAAAAGGTGCGGGAGGCCGAGCAGAAGGTTGCCGACTACAGGTCGTCATCCGATCTCTTTGCAACCAGCGAGACCGCGAACTTCGCTACCCAGCAGCTCAATGACATCTCCTTGGAGCTTGCCCGGCTGCGGGGAGAGAAGGCGGATGCGGAAGCCAAGGCGCAGAATGTGCGCGCCGCGCTGAAGGCCGGCAAGCCGACGGAAAACATCGATGCCGTCGCGGCCTCGCCCGTGATCCAGAGCCTCAAGCAGAGCGAGACCGACCTGCGCCGGCAGATGTCGCAGCTCTCGACCTCGCTGCTCGATGGCCATCCGCAGATCAAGGCGATCCGCGCCCAGGTCACGGCGGTGCGCGAGCAGATCAACACCGAATCCCTGCGCATTGCTGCGGGTCTGGAAGATGCCGCCGAAGTCGCCAAACTGCGGGAAACGCAACTGGTCCAGCAGCTCAATGTCCTGAAAGCCGATTCGGCCCGCGCCGGCGAGGTGGAAGTGGGATTGAAGGACCTGGAGCGCGAGGCGACGGCACAGCGCCAGCTGCTTGAAACCTATTTGGCACGCTACCGCGAGGCCACCACGCGCCTCGACAAGAATGCAAGCCCCGCCGATGCCCGCATCATATCCCAGGCCATCGAGCCGCGCGAACAGGATTTCCCCAAGGTCCTGCCGATCACCATCGTGGCGGCACTTGCAACGCTCATTCTCTATTCCGTGGCGATCATGCTCGCTGAACTCTTTTCCGGTCGGGCGCTCAGCCCGTCTGCGACAACGCCTGTGATGGCCGGGCGCGCCGAACCGGCATTCGTGCCGGCCACAACGCCGGAACGCGAGGTGGAGGATGTTCCGCCGCAGCCGGCTCCTGTCTCGCGCCGCCAGCCGGCACCTGCCGCCCCGGTAAAGAAGGCCTCGCGCCGCCCCGTGCCGGCAAGCCTGTTGTCCGAACCGCTGGACGACGACGCGATCGAGGCCGCCGCTGTTGCCGACATGATCGAGCCTGAGCCGCAGGACGATGCATTCTCAATCGCCTCTGTCGCGGGCTTCCTGATGAAGTCGCGCGTCGGGATCGCCATCTGCATTTCGCCATCGGGAGACGATGGCTCGACGGCGACCGTGATGCTGGCGCGCGAAATCGCCGAGCTGGGCCGTCGGGTCGTTCTTATCGACATGACCGGTTCGGCCTGCCCGACACGCCTGATGGCGGCCAGCCGATCCTTGCCCGGCATCACCGATCTCCTGTGCGGAGAGGCGGCATTCGCCGACACGATCCATCGGGATCGTCTCTCGGATGCCCATGTTATCCCGCAGGGGAATTCCGATGTGCGCCGCGCAATGAGTGGCGTCGATCGGCTGTCGATGATTGCCGACGCACTCGCTGACGCCTACGACCTGGTGCTCATCGAATGCGGTCCGGCCAATGCCGATGGCGTGGCACGCATGAGCCGCAGCGGCGCCCACGAAATTGTCCTGTCAGCGCCCAATCCCGACCGCGAGGAACTGGCCGCTATCATGGCGTCCTTTGAAAAGGTCGGCTATTCGGACCTGATCCTGATGTCGGAAACGGCCAAGCCGGGCCGGCAGGACGCTGTCCGCGGGGCGGCCTGAGCGACCAGAGCATGATGCCGAAAAGTGTCTGCGGTTTTCGGCCGACATCATGCTCTATTTCTTGAAGTCGAGAGCGGATTCAGATTTCAGGTCGATCCGACCTGAAATCATCCGGCTCTAGTCGTCGCTCTCGGTCGCCGGTGCCTTGTCCTGCTGGGCACGAAGCCGCTGGATTAGCGCATAGAGATGCGGGTTGCCCTTGATGGCAGCCTTGCCGCGGCTCACACCGCGATGCGCCACGGCAGCAAACCGGCCAAGCGCTGATACCGGCAGCAGAATGTCGTGCTGCACCGTTTCCTCTGTGCACCAGCGGCGTTTGTAATCCTGGTCCCCCAGCCCGAAATCGAACATGGCCGCACCCCGGCTGCAGGCCCTTTCGATCAGCAGCCAGAACAACAGTTCTCCGGGGCTGGCCTCTGGGAGGATGTTCTCGTCGATGGAGCCGAACTGGCAGATCACATGGTCGCCTTTGCGTGAGAGGCCCGCCAGCGCTGCTATCTTTCCCTCGTACTCCCCATGCAGCAACAGCCCGTGCATTTCGAGCGGTGCGTCGGCGCCTTCCTGCGAGACCTCAAGCACCCGATGGAAGAAGGCTTGGGTTTGCGGAGCGTGAAACACATTCGGCAATCCCAGCGCCTTGAAACGCACTGCCTTCTGCACGAAGAACTGCGAGAGCAGGTCCCGTTTTTCCTCTGGCGTGCGGGCAATGACATGCTCGAACGAGCCGGTGGCTTCGATCTTGCGAACCTGGTTGCGGAACTTCTTGCGCCGCCGCTTGCCGTTCAGCTGGTTGATGGTGGCGGTGAAATCCGCCGATAGCGGCAGTTGAAACGTATGGTTCAGATGCTCGTCCGCCGGAAGGCTGGCGAGAGGATGCCGGCTGCCACGCCAGGTCAGCGGAATATTTTGCAGGCTTACCAGATCGGCATAGCCGGTCAGTGATTCCGCGATGAGGCTTGCGAGTTTGTCCGTGTCGATCCGGCGCTCGCCATCCCAGAGAGAGGCGGCAAAGAGCCCGGTATTGATATTGGTGTAGCGCGTGCCGATGAACTGGGCGGTCCGCACCATGTTGTGTCGCTGAATCTCCAGCGGCAGGAGAAATGCCGTTTCCGATCCAAGCCGGCCGCGAACAATCGCCAGCGGATATCCGTGGGTCTCGACCCAGGCGGCGCACCAGTCATAGCCCTGATGCAGCGAGTTGCGATTGTCGGACTGCAGATCGAGCCACGCGTCGCGAACGGCATCCAACGTGCTGACGATGTCGATATCGAGCTCTTGGCCACTGCCCGGAATTCCCCGCTGCAGGGAAGGCGAGTGGGGCTGAACGCGGATATCTGGCAAAACTGATGACAAGAGAGCTGCTCCGACTAAGGGCGGTCGGTGCATCTCTAGTCGGAAGCCGCCAACAGAAGGTTTATCGGCGGCGATTCCAGGTGGTTTTCGGGAAAACGCGGTTATCGCCCGGTAAATGCCGGCGGCAGCCTCAGCTTTTGCGCGGCCCTGCCATCCACTTGATGAGGACCATCGCCGGCACCACCCACACCACACCGGAGATCAGGAAATACAGGAGATGCACCCACCAGGGCGACTCTGCCAGGAAGGCCGTGGCGATCGAGGTCGCAAGCACCGCATAGAGCAGCACGAGGATGATGATCAGGATCGTGCCGATGAATGAGCGCAGACGGGGTGGCATGAACAACCTTTCCTTGGGTTCCGCTGGTTTGATGAACGTCAAGATGCGTGACGCCATGCCGCGCGGTCGGGGCTTGTTTTGCACGGTCAGGTGTTGCAAATCAACACTTGCCCAAGAAGAGGATGCAGCATGGCGGCCCTACAGACAGCAACCACCCCACAGGCAGTCACGGAAACCGAAATCCTGGCTAAGCTAAACACCCAGCAACGCAATCGCCGCGTCCTGCGGGTGTGGCTCGGCGTTGTGCTGGTCACGCTCTTCTGTCTCGTGCTGGTAGGTGGTGCGACGCGTCTGACGAATTCCGGATTGTCTATCACCGAATGGAAGCCGATTCACGGCGTCATTCCGCCGCTGTCGGCTGAGGAATGGCAGGAGGAATTCGAGCTCTACCAGCGCATTCCGCAGTACCAGCTGGTGAACAAGGGCATGACGGTCGAGGAGTTCAAGACCATCTTCTGGTGGGAATGGGCGCATCGGGTGCTGGCGCGCGGCATTGGCCTGATTTTCGGCCTGCCGCTGCTGTTCTTCTGGCTGACCGGGCGCATCGAAAAGCGGCTGCGGCTGCCCCTGGTCGGCCTGCTGGCTGTCGGCGGCTTCCAGGGCTTCATCGGCTGGTGGATGGTGTCGTCAGGGCTCACCAAGCTCGTCAGCGTGTCGCAATATCGCCTGGCCACGCACCTCACCATTGCCTGTCTGATCTTCGCCGCCTGTGTCTGGATCATGCGTGGGCTCTCCAGCCACTCCAAGGACTTGGCCCCGACAGAAAAATCCGGCCTGGTCGCCGGCTTGATCGCTTTCCTCGTCCTGTTCCAGATTTATCTCGGCGCCCTGGTCGCCGGTCTCGATGCCGGCCTGAGCTATACGACATGGCCGCTGATGGATGGCGCCCTGATACCGGGCGACCTCTTCATCCAGCAGCCCTGGTGGATCAACCTGTTCGAAAACCCGAAGACGGTGCAGTTCGTGCATCGCTGCGGTGCCTACCTGCTGCTGGCCGTGACGCTCATGCACATGGTCGTGGCTCTGCGCCACGCGCCGGGTACCACCCATGCCCGCCGCTCGGTCGTGCTTTTCGGCCTGGTCTGTCTCCAGGCGCTGGTCGGCATTTCGACGCTGGTCATGCAGGTGCCGCTGCACATGGCCCTTGCCCATCAGGGCATGGCGCTGATCGTGCTGGGCTTCGCGGTCGCTCACTGGCGAGCTTTCAAGGGCGAGTATCCGCCGGAGACGGTGGTCGAGCTTCGGAGTTGATCGACCCTCAGCCGAAGCGATAGCCCGAATAGGGCTTGCCCAGATAATCGGTGCGGAAGATCCGTTCTCCCGCATCCGCGCCGGCAGCACCCACTGCGACGAACAGCGGCACGAGGTGATCGTGATCCGGCACGTGGCAGGCGAGCGCATCGGGATTCTTGTCCCAGGCTGAGATCCGCTCGGCCCGGCTCGCGGGATCTTTGTCCTCGATGGCATCCTTCAGCCAGTCGTCGAAACGCACCGACTGCGCCACATGGGCCTCTTCGGCTTTCCGGAACATCGGCATGTTGTGATAGGTCATGCCCGATGCCACGATCAGGATGTCCTCGTCGCGCAGACGCTCCAGCGCGCGGCCGATGGCGATATGGCTACCGGCATCCAGCGTGTTCTTGAGCGACATCATGACGATCGGCACGTCGGCCTTCGGATAGATCAGCATGAAGGGAATGAAGACGCCGTGGTCGTAGCCGCGCTCGGCATTGTCGGCCGATTCCATGCCGGCTTCCGCCAGAACCTGACGAACACGTGCCGCAACATCAGGCGCACCCGGCGCGGGATAGCTCAGTTCGTAGGTATGGGCCGGGAAGTTGTAGTAGTCGAACAGCATGCCCGGTTGCGCCGCAGTGCTGACCGTCGGCACCGGTTCCTTTTCCCAATGACCAGATACGACAAGCACGGCCTTCGGACGACGGCCGATCGAGGCGTCGAGGCCCCGCAGGAAGGCGCCGAGATCATCCCAGGGGCCCTTGCCCGCCTCGTTCTTGGGAAAGTCCATGAACGGCCAGGGGCCGCCGCCATGGGGAATGAAGACGACGGGAAGACGATTGCGGGATGGGGTTTCGCTGTTCATGACGGCCTCGCTGGTACCCCTTGGTCTTAGCAAAGGGCTGCCGGCGTGGCGATCCGTTAATCAGTCGACAAATTGTTCGACAAGCAGCGACTGTGCGATACGGGCGAAGGATAGGCGCTCCGAAAGGTTCTCCTCGCCGGATTGCGTGACGGTCCGGTCGAGCGTCCAAGCAACCGACAGCATGGCATGGACAGCGGCATAGCGCAGCACCTTGCGGGGCGAACAACCGAAATGGCACGCGAATGTCTGCGTCAGGCGGATGATGCGCTGCGGATCCAGGATGATATCGCGTCCGCCGAGCGGATTGCCGTAGATGTTGGAGACGTCATAGACAGGATCGCCATGGAGCCCCTGGGGATCGATGGCCCGCCATTCGCCTGCGGCATCACCGACAATGTTGTCGTGGTGAAGATCGCCATGCAGCGGCCTCGCATCCTGCTGATGCGCCATAAGATCGATGGCTTCATAGGCCGCCCATCCGGCGAGGTCGGTAATCTCAGGCTTTCCCGTTTTTCCCGCAAGCTCGAACAGGGAGCGGAAATGCCGTTCCAGCGGAACAAGCGTTGCCGGACGCGGCTTTTCTGACGGCGCATGCAGCCGTTCGATGACGGACACGACGATCGCGGTCGCCGCTTCGTCACCATGCTTATGCAGATAATCGCGCAGCGTCAGCGTGCCGGCATCGGCCATCAGGCACGCATCGCCGATGCGGCCAAGAAGCCTCACGGCGCCATGGCCCTCCCGCCAATCCAGGAAATCCATGCCCGGCCGCTCGCCATGGCCTTCCGGCTTCAGGCATTTGACGATCACGGTTTGCCCCGCGCGCATGGCGCGGAACACATGGGATGTCCGGGTGTCTGCGATCAGATGTGACGCATCAAGGTCCCACGCCTCCGCGAGAGACGTGGGCAGGGTCTGTGATACGGCCACGGGTCAGGCCGAGAGCATCAGGTCCATGTTCTGGACCGCTGCCCCGGACGCGCCCTTGCCGAGATTGTCGAGCACAGCAACGAGGTTGACGTGAGGACCGCCGTCGGTGCCGAAGACGTAGAGCTTCATCGTATCCTCGCCGACCAGTTCCTCGGCATCGACGCGCGGCAGCTTGGCGCTGACATCCAGAGGCACGACCGTGACGATGTCCTGGCCGGCATAGTGATCGACCAGCGCCTGATGGATGCTTTGGATCGTGGTGCCCGCCTTGAGATCCTCAAGGAACAGCGGCAGTTGCACGATCATGCCTTGGGCGAAGCGACCGACCGAGGGCGAGAACAGCGGCGCACGATCCAGAAGACCATGGATCTTCATTTCCGGAACATGCTTGTGCTTTAGCGGCAGGCCATAGAGGAAGTTGTTGGCGGTGACTGCGTCGGGATGATGGGCATCTTCCATCTGCGCAATCAGTTGCTTGCCTCCGCCGGTATAGCCCGAGACAGCATTGACCGTGACCGGATAGCCGTCCGGCAGAATGCCGGCAGCCCTGAGCGGCCGGATCAGGCCGATGGCGCCCGTGGGATAACAGCCGGGATTGGCGACGAAGCGCGCGGCGCGGATCTTTTGCGCCTGCGCCTTGTCCATCTCGGCAAAACCATAGGCCCAGCCGGCATCGGTCCGGTATGCCGTCGACGTGTCGATGATCCTGACATTGTTGTTGCCGGCCACCATTTTCACGGCCTCGCGGGAGGCGTCGTCGGGCAGGCACAGAATCGCGACATCGGCGCTGTTCAGCATGTCCTCGCGCATGGCGGCATTGCGCCGCTCCGCTTCCGGGATCGACAGCAGCTCGACATCGCGGCGGCCGGCCATGCGGCTGCGGATCTGCAGCCCCGTGGTGCCATGTTCGCCGTCAATGAAGATCTTCGCTGTCATTTTCTTTCGTCCCGATAGAGGTTTGGATGAGAATGCGGACTCTGGTTGTTAAACTGCAGATGTAATGTGTCAGGCGCGTGTCGCAAGCTTCTCCGCGCGTAGACCGAGCATATACATGGCAACCGTCGCCCCCGCAATTGCGGTTATGTCGGCATGATCGTAGGCAGGCGCGACCTCCACGATGTCGGAGCCGCGGATATCCAGTGGCCCGAGCTTACGCAGCACGGAGAGCATTTTTGCAGACGAAGGCCCGCCCGCGACCGGTGTGCCGGTGCCGGGCGCATAGGCCGGGTCGAGGCAGTCGATGTCGAAGGTGAGGTAGGTCGGCGTTGTCCCGACATGCGCGAGGATCTGATCGGCGATCGCCTGGGCGCCCATGTCCTCGACCTGCCAGCCATGCAGGATCTTGATGCCGAAATCCTCGGGCGCATGGGTGCGAATGCCGATCTGGATCGACGTCTTGGGGTCGATGACCCCTTCACGCACGGCCCGGCAGACGAAGGATCCGTGGTCGATGCGCTTGCCGTCGTCGTCCCAGGTGTCCTGATGGGCGTCGAAATGCACGAGCGCCAGCGGTCCGTGCTTGGCAGCATGGGCCTTCAAGAGCGGCCAGGTGACGAAGTGGTCGCCGCCAAGGCCGAGCAGATAGGCGCCGGAGGCGATGATCTTGGCCGCTTCCTTCTCGATCAGGGCAGGGGTCTTCTGGTGATTGCCATAGTCCAGCAGCACGTCGCCATAATCGACCACCGCCATCTGCTCGAACAGGTCGCGCGAGAAAGGATATTGCGGATCATTGTCGAAGATGGCGGAAGCGCGCCGGATCGCCTGCGGCCCGAAGCGCGCGCCGGGCCGGTTCGAGACGGCAGCGTCGAAGGGAATGCCCAGCACCACCGCATCGACATCCTTCAGCACCTTGGAATACTTCCGCCGCATGAAAGACAGCGCGCCCGCATAGGTGGGGTCAGTCGCCGCCCCACGCACGGATTTCGCGGTAAAGGCATTGTCGATCGATTTGCTTGCCATGATCATCTCCGGCCTGAAAATTTGATCAAATTATAGTGCTGTTTGCGACGGTCAAGCACCAGCATCACGCCGCCAGACGAAAACAAAAAAGGCGGAGCCGAGGCCCCGCCTTTCCCATATGCCAAATGGCAGAAGCGATTAACGCTTCGAGAACTGGAAGGAGCGGCGGGCCTTGGCCTTACCGTACTTCTTACGCTCGACAACGCGGCTGTCGCGGGTCAGGAAGCCACCCTTCTTGAGCACGCCACGCAGGCCGGGCTCGAAATAGGTCAGCGCCTTGGAGATGCCGTGACGAACGGCACCGGCCTGGCCGGACAGACCGCCACCGGTGACGGTTGCAATCACGTCGAACTGGCCGTCGCGGGCAGCAGCGATGATCGGCTGCTTCAGGATCATCTGCAGAACCGGGCGAGCGAAGTAGACGGGGAAGTCACGACCGTTGATCGTGATCTTGCCGGTGCCGGGCTTGACCCAAACGCGGGCAACAGCGTTCTTGCGCTTGCCGGTGGCGTAGGAACGGCCCTGGGCATCGACCTTGCGGACATGCGCCGGAGCGGAGGATTCCTGGGTGGTGCCGAGGTCCTTCAGGGAAGAGAGGTCAGCCATTATCAGGCGCTCCTTACGTTCTTGCTGTTCAGCGATGCCACGTCGAGGGCAACCGGCTGCTGGGCTTCATGGGGGTGGTTCGAGCCGGCATAAACGCGCAGGTTCTTCATCTGGCGACGGCCGAGCGGGCCGCGCGGGATCATGCGCTCAACGGCCTTCTCGATGACGCGCTCCGGGAAGCGGCCTTCGATGATCTGGCGCGCAGTGCGCTCCTTGATGCCGCCCGGATAGCCGGTGTGCCAGTAATACTTCTTGTCGGAATACTTCTTGCCGGTGAAGGCGACCTTTTCCGCATTGATGACGATGACGTTGTCGCCGTCATCGACGTGGGGCGTATAGGTTGCCTTGTGCTTGCCGCGCAGGCGGGTGGCAACGATGGTGGCGAGGCGACCGACAACGAGGCCTTCGGCGTCGATGACGATCCACTTCTTCTCCACCTCAGCGGGCTTCTGAACGAAGGTAGACATGGTTGTTACTTTCCGTTTTGGACCCTAAGGACAAGCCGAAGGGCGTTTCTTGTTGCTTGTTTCCGGCGCTCTCGCGGCACGAAAAAAGAATGCAGTCCTCACGGACCGCATGCTGACGGCCTTATAGAAGGCGTCTTTCAGCCGGTCAAGCTTGGCTGTCTTTGCGTCTGTAAAAATAGACAAATAGAAACAACGGCTTGGGTATGGGGTAATATAATACCGCAACTATTCTGCCAGAATCGTAGCTGCATTGGTGCTTCTGTGGACGACAAGACCCGTTATTCCGTCCGCGGCGGGATCGAATAGGTCGCAGTCGCCTGGGCCACCGGATGGTCCGGATCGCCCTGATGCAGCAGTGCGTCGACAACCGCGAGCCGCTTGCCAAGTTTCAGCAACCGGCAATCGCAGCTCATCAGGCTGGGCTGCGGCAACCGCAGGAAATTGATGTTGAGATTGGTGGTCACGGCCAGGGCTACCGGACCGATATGGGCAAGGATGGCCGCATAGGCCGCCACATCGGCCAGGGCGAACATCGAAGGTCCTGATACAGTTCCGCCGGGGCGCAGATGGCGCTCATTCGGGTCGAAGGTCATGGTGAGGCCGCCGGGACGGACAGATGTCACGGTAAACACGCGTCCATCGGTGTGGATCTGCGGGAAATCCGTTTCCAGGAAGTCATTGATCGCTTGCGCGCTCATGATCGGCTGCATGTGAGGTCGGTCCATCAAGCGAAGGGGCTGGCATTGCCGACCGCTTTTATGGCAGGCTTTGTACCCTAAGCAAATGGAATGCGGAGGATAGGGCCATGGCCGATGTGGTTTCGTTCAGGAAAGAGGATTGCGAGCAGGCGACGCCGCTGATGGAGGCCTTGAACGATGGCGTGTTGCGGCTGACGCTCAATAATCCCCCGGCCAATGCCCTCTCGATTGCCCTGATGGAGGCGCTGCTTGCAGCGCTCGACAGGGCCGCCACCGACAAGGCCGTGCGTGTGGTGATCCTGGCGGCGGCGGGCAAGCTGTTTTCGGCCGGACATGACCTCAAGGAAATGACCGCCCATCGCGCCGATGCCGATCGCGGGCGGGCCTTCTTCGAGAAGACCATGCGTCTCTGCGCCGACCTGATGCTGAAGATCACTCACCTGCCAAAACCCGTCATCGCCGAAATCGACGGTCTGGCCACGGCGGCAGGCTGCCAACTGGTCGCCTCCTGCGATCTCGCGATCTGCACGGACACCTCGACCTTCTGCACACCGGGCGTCAATATCGGCCTGTTCTGCTCGACGCCGATGGTCGCGATCTCGCGCGCGGCGCACCGCAAGCAGGCCATGGAAATGCTCCTGACCGGCGAAACCATCGACGCGTCGACCGCCAAGGATTTTGGCCTAGTCAACCGGATCGTACCCAAGCAATATCTTGTCCAGGTTGTAAACAAATACGCATCGGTGATCGCGTCCAAATCGCCGCTGACACTGAAAATCGGCAAGGAAGCCTTCTATCGCCAGATCGATGTGCCGCTGGAAGCCGCTTATGACTATGCCGCCGGCGTCATGGTCGAGAACATGCTGGCGCGCGACGCGGAAGAGGGCATCGGCGCGTTTCTCGGCAAGCGCAATCCGGAGTGGAAAGGCGAGTAGCCGCCACGGCGGCGCCTTCGTCCCAAAGCGATTTAGCGAATAGATTCAATTTTATCTTGAACTTGATATCCATCAAGTCTGAGGGCTGTATGGTCAAGCGTGTGGTCCGTGCGGCGTGCTATGTCATGCGGAAAGCCATGGCCGTCGTATCAAGTGCCAAGCCTATCGATCATCGACTTGCCTATTGTCAAAAGGCTGCGTGGCCTTGCGCGCCACATGCGCGCGGAAAAGGTACCATCCGGTTCATGCCAGTATTTTGTTGGTGATTAAAACAATTTGTGTGACGACTTAATTCAACTATGAGTTTTATCTAATGCATGTATGAACAAAAAAAGAACATAATGTGCATTTAGCTGGAACGCCGTTGATTTGGAGATTTTTTCATGTCCCTTGATCGTCGCATATCGCTCGTGACTTTGGGTGTTCAGGATGTCGCGCGCAGCACCGCCTTTTATGAAAAGCTGGGCTGGAAGAAATCCTCGGCGTCGCAGGACGCCGTCACTTTCATTCGACTGAAGGGAGTCGTGCTGGGCCTGTTCTCGCGGGAGGCTCTTGCGCATGACGCGGGCGTGGAAAATACGCCGCCTGGATTTTCCGGCGTAACCTTGGCCCATAATGTGACAAGTCCCGCTGGGGTCGATGCGGTCTACAAGTTCGCCCTGTCTTGCGGTGCGACACCGGTCAAAGCCCCGGAAAAGGTGTTTTGGGGCGGTTATTCGGGCTATTTTGCCGATCCGGACGGTCATTTATGGGAGATTGCCCACAATCCCTTTGCGCCGCTGGACGAACACGGCCACATGACCATGCCGGACTGACGCGCTGGCCTCCGGTGGCAAAAATTAAGAAATGTCGAATAGTCTTACGTCTGGGACGACGAGGACGGGTAACAGCCGCCGGCATGAGCCGGGGAGGAGGTTACCATGAACCACGACCACTATTCGGACAGCTATCTGGCAGGCATCCTGTTATGCGTGAAGACAGTCGCCATCCTCGGCGCATCGGTCCATAACAACAGGCCCAGTCACTGGATCTCCGGTTTCCTGCTGGGCAAGGGTTACAGCGTCTTTCCCATCAATCCCGACCATGCCGGCGAAAGCATTCTCGGCCAGCCGATCCACGCGCGACTTGCGGATCTTCCGCACCCGGTCGACATGATCGACGTCTTCCGTCGCAAAGAAGCGCTTCCCGCCATCGTCGATGAAGTCCTGGCCCTGCCGTGGAAGCCGGTCGCGATCTGGTGCCAGCTCGGCATCCGTGACGACCTTGCGGCGGCAAAGGCGGAGACCGCGGGCATCAAGGTGGTCATGGACCGCGCCCTGGTAACCGAATATCCTTTGGTTTACGAATGGCAGCATGTGCACGGACACGACCATCTGGCGCATCATGCTGCCTAGCACCGCCGTCCAAGGCGCTTCGTGACGCGAGCATCGGAAGCCTGCGTCACGCCCGAAACGTCAGCGATATCAAAGCTGATGGCGCGGTATGAACATCAGCCCGTCGAGGTTCGATTTCGGCTCGCAGGCAAGAACCGGACAACGCGGGCTGTCGGACGTAGGTACATAGGCACGCTCGGCATATTCATTGGGATCGCAGAAGTCGCTGTTCACCACATAGCGATCATAAAGCGTCATGTTCCCAACGCGTTTGGAGGGATAGCGAATGATGACCGCACCCTCGGATCGGATGGCCTGGCGTGCGCCCTCGCAGGTGAGCGAGCTTGACTGATAGCGCGATATGGCAAGTGCGGGGCCGGTCGCCGCGATGGTCAGGCCGGTCACGGCAGCGACAAATATGATTCTTTTCATGGCAGGTGTTTCCCTTTGCACCGGAGCGACGATAAATCTGCGGTTCGATGAAGGCCAAGCCTTCCGGCAAGCAACCGAGGAAAACCGCCATCATGAACCATGACCGCTACGACGATAGTTATCTGGCCGACATCCTGCGCGACGTGAAAACCATCGCCCTGCTCGGGGCATCCCCGAATGCCGCGCGACCCAGCCACGGCGTCATGCGCTTCCTGCTGTCGTCGGGATACCGGGTGTTTCCGGTCAATCCTGGACAGGCCGGCAAGGAACTGCTCGGTCAGCTTGTCTATGCTCGCCTTTCGGACATCCCGGAAACGGTCGACATGGTCGATGTGTTCCGCGCGTCGGAATATCTTCAGGAGGTGGTCGATGAGGCCATTGCCCTGCCTGTCCGTCCGAAGGTCATCTGGGCGCAGCTCAGCGTCAGAGATGACGCTGCCGCGGCTAAGGCGGAAGCTAGTGGCATAAAGGTGGTCATGAACCGGTGCCCGGCGATCGAATATCCCAGGCTCGTCGGCTGATGATCATGCGCTGATGCGGTTGCGCCGGGAGGGCTGGCTCAGTCGGCCAGCAATTCCGGCGTCGCCCGCATGGCGCTGAGGTGATCGGCATTCTTGCAGTAATCGTTGAAGTGCTGTGCGGCGAGACCCTGAGCCAAATCCTTGCGGCACTGTGACTTGGAGCCACATTGCGAGCAATTGACCTGCATGTCGCGGAACTGGTGCTGGTAGCGGGTTGCCACTTCCATGGGATCGATGTTGAGCGCCTTCATCATGGCGATCATCTCGTCGGCGGCATCAGGGCCGGCCTTGGCCAGCTCAATCAGCTGCGATGGTTCGATGCCGCAATCGCGCGCGATCATGCCGATGGTTTCCTGATCGAGTGCGGCGAGCGCCTGGGCTTCGCTTGCCGCTTCCCATCCCCGGGAAAGCCAGCCGACAAAGCGAGAAACGAGATTTTCCGAATGCGAATTGACGGCCGTGTCCATGGGCGATCCTCCTTCTGACCGCAGCCATCTTGGCAGCCGTCAGAGCAGGCGCATTGATTTCGATCAATCATTCACAGGTCCATCCCTTGCGGAGGATCACGATTGCCGGTTAATTCACTGCCGAAGGGCGGAGAGAACGCCCGCCATAGGGAGGTCCATATGTCCAGCAGCAACCCCGGTTTTGCAACTCTCGCCGTGCACGCGGGTGCCCAACCCGATCCGTCCACCGGCGCCCGTATCACGCCGATCTACCAGACGACGGCCTATGTCTTTAATGATTCGGATCACGCTGCCGCGCTCTTCGCCCTGAAGCAGTTCGGCAACATCTATACCCGAATCATGAACCCGACCCAGGCGGTGCTGGAAGAGCGCGTCGCGGCTCTGGAAGGCGGCACGGCAGCCCTGGCTGTGGCCTCCGGCCATGCCGCGCAATTGCTCATCTTCCACACGATCATGCAGCCGGGCGACAATTTCATCGCTGCCAAGAAGCTGTATGGCGGCTCGATCAACCAGTTCGGCCACGCCTTCAAGAATTTCGACTGGCATGTGCGCTGGGCCGATCCCTTCGATCTCGCCTCCATGGAGCAGCAGATCGACGGCCGCACCCGTGCGATCTACATCGAAAGCCTGGCCAATCCCGCCGGCACCTTCGTCGATATCGAGGCAATTGCTGAACTCGCCCACAAGCACGGCCTGCCGCTGATCGTCGACAACACCATGGCAAGCCCTTACCTGGTTCGGCCGCTGCAGCATGGCGCGGATATCGTGGTGCATTCGGCCACCAAGTTCCTCGGCGGCCACGGCAATTCCATGGGCGGCGTCATCGTTGATGGCGGCACCTTCGACTGGTCGAAGTCCGGCAACTACCCGATGCTTTCGTCGCCGCGGCCGGAATATTCCGGCGTCGTTCTGCACCAGACCTTTGGCAACATCGCGTTTGCGATCGCCTGCCGCGTGCTCGGCCTGCGCGACCTCGGCCCGGCGATTGCGCCGATGAATGCCTTCCTGCTCCTGACCGGCATCGAGACGCTGCCGCTCAGGATGCAGCGTCATTGCGAGAATGCCATGAAGGTCGCCACCTGGCTGAAGCAGCACCCGAAGGTCGCTTGGGTCAGCTATTCCGGCCTGGCCGACGATCCGAACAACGCGCTGCAGAAACGCTATTCGCCTAGGGGAGCCGGTGCGGTCTTCACCTTCGGCCTGAAGGGCGGCTACGAGGCTGGCAAGGGGCTCGTCGCGGGCCTGCAGCTATTCTCGCATCTGGCCAATATCGGCGACACCCGCTCGCTCGTCATCCATCCCGCCTCGACCACCCATGCCCAGCTGTCTCCGGAGCAGCAGGTCGCAGCGGGCGCTGGTCCCGATGTCGTGCGGCTGTCGGTCGGCATCGAGGACGCCGAGGACATCATCGGCGATCTCGAGCAGTCCCTGGCCAAGATCTGAAGCCATGGCGCGGCGGGACCTGCACGGTGCCGCCGCCCCTTTATCGGAGCTGCCTATGACCCTTGCCCTGACACTGGACATATCGGGTATTGAGCCGGAAACCGGCGCGCCGGCACCGGACCGGCTTTTGGCCGGCAATCCCGAATTCACCACCTGGAATGTCGAGGAGGCGCCTGGCGGTCTCTATGCCGGGATCTGGCAGTCAACACCAGGCAAGTGGCGAATCTCCTATGACGAGTGGGAGTATTTCACGATCCTCGAGGGCTATTCGATCGTCACTGAGGATGGCGGGGTGCCGGTGCATCTGCATCCCGGAGACCGCATGATCCTGAGGCCGGGCTTCAAGGGCACGTGGGAAGTCCTTGAAACGACTCGCAAGGACTACGTCATTCGTCTTTAAACAAACACGTGAAGCCGCACCCCGGGCGGGGTGCTGCTTCACTCTATCTAATAATGTCCCGGCTAGGCCGCGGCATTCATGGCATCGACCACCGCCTGATGCTCGGCGGCCAGGGCCGCGTCTTCAGCCGCGACCTTTTGAAAGGCCGGCCGGCTGGTGATGCGCTCCACATAGGCGCGGAACACCGGCCTTTCCGGCACCAGCCCGAACATCATCGTCCAGTTCAGTGCAATCCCCCAGAGCAGATCGGCCGCCGTCAGCGTTTCGCCTGTCAGGTAGGGACCAGGGGTTAAGGCCTGCTCGATCGTCGCCAGCATGTCCTCATAATTGCTGTAGGGCGTTTCATTCGGGCTGGCCGGCTCCCGCTTCAGATGCTTGTCCATCATGGCAGGCTCGAAGCAGCTTCCGTAATAGACCAGCCAGCGCAGATAGGCGGCGCGCGAAGGATCGCCCAGGGCAGGGGCCAGGCCTGCTTCCGGGAACAGATCAGCGAGATAGAGGTAGACGGCGGCCTGTTCGGTCACGAGCTCATCGCCGTGATGGATGGCGGGCACTTTGCCCATGGGGTTGATCGCCAGATAGGCCGGTTGACGCTGCTCGCCTGCCTTCATGTTCAGCACATGCAGGCGATAGGGAACCCCTAACTCCTCCAGCAGCACACGGGCGCCGGTGGCGCGGGTCTGGGGCGAATAGTAGAGCGTGATTGGGTTTTCAGATGGCATTGTCTTTCTCCTCTTGAGGCTGGAACCGATGAGAGGAGAATAGTTGTCCATACCTGTCAGGCTGTGTCAGGTTGGTTTAGGATAATGGCGGCAAAGAGGATTTTTCCATGCGGGCAAGCCGGCTGATCAACATCCTGACGACGCTGCAGGCGAGAGGGCTCGTGACTGCGGAGACACTCGCGGCCGAAAACGAGGTCTCGGTGCGCACCATCTATCGCGACATCGATGCGCTCTCCCTGTCGGGGATCCCGGTCTACAGCGAGCGCGGCTCCGATGGCGGATACCGCCTTCTCGACGGCTACCGGGTTCGCTTGAACGGCATGTCGCGGGAAGAGGCGGAGGCGATGTTTCTGTCCGGCCTGCCGGGCGCAGCCGCAGACCTTGGCCTGGGCGCAATGATGGCTGGAGCGCAAAAGAAGCTGACGGCAGCCTTGCCGGAGGACCTGCGGCAAAGTGCGGCGCGCATGCAGGCGAAGTTCTATTTGGATGCACCAACCTGGTTTGGCGAAAACGAGCAGCCGTTCCACCTTCAGGCGATTGCGGATGCCGTGTGGAATTCCAAGCGCATCCGCATGCGCTACCGTACCTGGAAGGCGGAGAAGGATCGCGAGGTGGAGCCCATGGGCATCGTCCTCAAGGGCGGGGCCTGGTACATGGCCGCCCGCATAGGGGAGGATACCCGCACCTATCGCATCGCCCGCATTCTCGATCTCGTCGTGACCGAGCATCGCTTCGAGCGGCCGGAGGATTTTGATCTCTCCGCCTATTGGGACGACAATATCAGGCGGCTGGAAGAAGAACTGCATCCCGGCACCGGGCGCCTTCGGGTCTCGAAATGGGGACTGACCATGCTGCAGCATAACAGCCCGCATTATGTGCGTTCGCGCATGCAGGTCTCCGAAGAGACAGACGCAAATGGCTGGCGAACGGTCGAGCTTCCCATCGCCTCGCCCCAGCACGCCGTCAGCGAGTTGATGCGGCTTGGCTCCGACGTCGAGATTTTGGAGCCCCCGGAACTGCGCCTGGCCATGGCCGAGACAGTGCGGAAACTCGGTGCCTTTTATCGGCTGGAGATGGAAGATGGAGGGCGAGGCGCCTGAGGCAGTGCCCTGAGGTTTCGCTGAAACGTCAGCGTGACACCGCAAGCGATTCGAAAGACTCATGAATCTCACGATGCCCCGCGAACCGATCACCGCCCGGTTGAAGCGCTTCCGCGTCGGCGTCGGGCCTCACTCACCACGATAGGTCGAGCCGCTCAAGTCCATGAAAGTGATAGACATCCTTGACCACGGGCGTCGTCGTTATCTTCAGGCCGGGCAGTCGTTGGAAGAGGAGGGGCAGAACGATATTGAGTTCCAGCCGGGCCAGTGGCGCGCCGATGCAGAAATGGATGCCGGCGCCGAAGGAAAGGTTCGGCGCTTCGTCGCGATCCGGCTTGAAGGTCAGTGGATCTTCAAATTTCTGCGGATCGAGATTGGCGGCGGCCAGAATGAGGCTCACCTGATCGCCGCGCTTGAAGCTGATACCGTCGATTTCGACCGGCTCCAGGCACCAGCGCTGGAAGATATGCACCGGGGCGCAAATCCGCAGCGTTTCCTCGACGGTCCGCACTGTCGCCTTTTCATTGGCGAACATCGGCTCGATGGGCAGGCCGCTGTCCAGGATCACCCTCACGGAATTGCCGATCTGGTGTACGGTTGCCTCATGCCCGGCATTGAGCAGCACGATGGTGGTCGAGATCAACTCGTCCTCGGTCAGGAACTGTCCCTTGTGTTCCGTATGGATCATGTGGCTGAGCAGGTCGTCGCGCGGCTCCGCGCGTCGCTCTGCTATGATGGAGCGGACGTAATCGGCAAATTCCTTGGCAGACCGGTCGGCGGCATCCTCGTCGGCGCGGCTGCGCTTGAACATGTACATGCCGACATAATCATGCGACCACTTCAGCAGTTGCGATCCCATGCTGTCCGGGATGCCGATCATGCGGGCGATCATCGTCACCGGAATGATGTCGGCGAAGGAGGAGAGCAGTTCCGTCTGCCCGTCCTTCTCGAAACCGTCGATCAGCCCGTTGGCCAGCGCCGTGATTTCCGGCGTCATCTTCTCCACATGCCGGGACACGAAGGCGCGGTTCACGAGGGTGCGCAGCCGCGTGTGCTCCGGCGGCTCCAAGTCCAGCAGCGAATAGGCCTCGGCCCGGTCGAAATTGGCGGTATGGGCGGCCGGCTCGGGCATGCCAAGCTCTTCTCGCGTGGCAATATGGAGGATCTGCCGGCCGAACCGCCGGTCCCGCAAAAGCGCGTTCACGTGGTCATAGCCGGTGAAGAACCACTGCTTCTGCTCCTCCCAATAGAAGGTGGGACAGGCCGCATGCAGCGCGGCATAGACTGGATTGGGATCGCGATAGAAGGCGGGGTCACGCGCATCAAGGCTGACGCGCCGTGTGTTCGGGTCGATGGTGAGAAAAGGAAACTGGCTCATGGATGTCCTCTAGCCAATCCGCAAGTCGCAGGAAAGGGGGCTGGTCAGCCGCCCAAAAAATCCAGCTCAGCGCGTCGATCGGGTTTTGGCGGCGATGGCAAATTCGGTAATGCGACGAAGCACCGCCACCTGGCGGTCTGCCTGGTCGTCGACCTCTTGCGCCAGATGCTCCGGCGAGGCGGTCTTGACGATCTGGATCTTGTCGTCACGGAAGATCGCGGACCGGTTGCGACCGGCTTCCTTGGCCACGTAAAGGGCTTTGTCCGCCTGCTTCATCAGGACTTCAAGATCGAACAGGTCGGCGGATGTCGTCGCGATGCCGAGCGACATGGTGACCTTGAGCGATCCGGCATCCGTTTGGAACGGCGTTTCCGCAATCCGCCGACGGATCGATTCAGCCAGTTGCGCCGCTTCCTGGTCAGAGCCGGCGTGAATGACGCCGATGAATTCCTCGCCGCCGGATCGGCAGAACAGTCCGGAGGATCGCAGCATGGCAGCACAGCGCCGGGAATATTCGACGAGCACCTGATCCCCGGCCTGGTGACCGTAACTGTCATTGATCGTCTTGAAATGATCGAGGTCGAAGATGACGAGCGCGACGAGGTTCCCCTCAGGTATCTCGGCACGAAATTCCGGAAGCGCTTCGGTGAGCCCGCGACGGTTCAATGCCCCGGTCAACGGATCCCGCGCAATCAGCCGCCGCAGCTTGCTCTCCGACTGGTCCTGCACGATCTTGGCGCCAACCACCAGCATGGCGACGAAGCAGGCCATGCCGATCATGCCGTAGATTGGCCCCTGGGCCATGTCCTTCAAGCCCTGTGGCGCGTGGACCAACGCCGCCACCATGAGCGAGCCGGAATTCATTGCCTGGATTGTCCAGATGACGGCCAGGGCGCGGCGGTAGCGTGTGCTGCTGAAACGCCCCGTCAGCGCCGTGAGGGCCAACAGCAGGTAGCCCGTGGCGGCGGCCAGCCCATAGACGGCAAGCTTCAGCGCGAACACCGCCCGGATATCGGGAACCGAGATCGCGGCGATCCAGAGCAGCAGGGGGATTGCCGCCCATCCCGCAGGCTGGCGCCCGTCACAATGCCGCAAACCCGTCACAAGGAAGAAGAAGCTGGACAGGAGGATAGAAACGGCGAGCAGACCCGAAATCACTTCGGGCGCGAAATCACGCATCCCCATGAGGGCTGAACCGGTCGCGTGGGTCAGGAAACCGATGCCCCAGAACAGGAAAAGACGCTGGCTGCGGTCGTTGCTCCAGATGAACAGGAATAATCCTGCCATCGTCAATGCCTGCGCAACCCACAGATACGTGATGATGGTGAAGCTTGGCACCGGATTGCTTTCAACGAATTCATTTCGGATGACGGCAGAGTCTGCCAGCACTTCTTAAGAAGTGGCTACCGGACAAGGTTAACCCTCGGAAATTGACATAAATTTGAGAGAGGCCTCTGCATGTGCCGCCGAGTGGAGGCGGGTGGCTGCGCCTTCACCCTTTTTTCACCTTGGCAAAGGCAATCCGCGGGGAGAAGCGGGATCGTAAGCCGGTGTTAATTGCACCCCGCTCAGAAAGGCGTCATGGGGAGTTCGGTTGGGCGGTTCCAGGAGCGCACTGTTGGGCCGTTCACCTTATCCCACACGGCGTCTTGAAGTTCAGCACTCGGACACTCTATGTAGGGGTTGACACGATTGAATATGATTCTCGCGGTCCATCCGGGGGAACCAAGGTAATAAAGGACGGACATGAGAAATCCAGTTGATACCGCCATGGCCCTGGTGCCCATGGTCGTGGAGCAGACGAATCGCGGAGAGCGCTCCTACGATATCTTTTCCCGCCTGCTCAAGGAGCGGATCATCTTTCTGACCGGCCCGGTCGAAGATACGATGGCCTCGCTTGTGTGCGCCCAGCTTCTGTTCCTCGAAGCCGAGAATCCGAAGAAGGAAGTCGCCATCTACATCAATTCGCCGGGTGGCGTCGTCACCGCCGGCATGGCGATCTACGATACGATGCAGTTCATTCGTCCTGCCGTCTCGACGCTCTGCATCGGCCAGGCAGCCTCCATGGGTTCGCTGCTGCTCGCAGCCGGCGAAAAGGGCATGCGCTTTGCAACCCCGAATGCCCGGATCATGGTGCATCAGCCCTCGGGCGGCTTCCAGGGGCAGGCATCCGACATCGAGCGCCATGCTCGTGACATTATCAAGATGAAACGTCGCCTGAACGAAGTCTATGTGAAGCATACCGGCCGCACCTACGAGGAAGTCGAGAACACCCTCGACCGCGACCACTTCATGGAGTCTTCCGAGGCGAAGGACTGGGGTCTGATCGACAAGATCCTGACCTCGCGCCAGGAAATCGAGGGCGTCAGCGCAAGCTGACGCAACTTCGCCGCAGGGCAGCGGCGGTCGTCGGACGGATCTCTCCAAAGAAGGGGGTTTTATCTGGCGACGAACGCGATAAATGTAGGTATTAAGGCTATGTTGAATTTTTGTGACATAGTCTGGCGATCTGGAGGGGTTTGCGTTGCCGCCGGTTCCCGTTCGGGGATTGGAACCGGAGAGTACCCCAGGTCGACGCGGCCTGACCCCTTTCGTGGCGAAGGGGCCGGGCAGTTTGAGTAGACCGCGATCCGTCTGAACGGTTCAGCGGCGTGCTGGAAGGATAAAGACATGAGCAAAGTCAGCGGAAGCAACGGCGGTGACTCCAAGAATACTCTCTATTGTTCTTTCTGCGGCAAGAGCCAGCACGAAGTCCGGAAGCTGATTGCCGGACCGACGGTGTTCATCTGCGATGAATGCGTCGAGCTGTGCATGGATATCATCCGCGAAGAAAACAAATCTTCGATGGTCAAGTCCCGTGACGGCGTGCCGACACCGCAGGACATCATCAAGATCCTCGACGAATATGTGATCGGCCAGAAGCAGGCCAAGAAGATCCTGTCCGTCGCGGTGCACAATCACTACAAGCGTCTGTCGCATGCCTCCAAGGGCGGCGATGTGGAACTGGCGAAGTCCAACATCATGCTCGTCGGTCCGACCGGTTGCGGCAAGACCTATCTTGCCCAGACGCTGGCCCGCATCATCGACGTGCCGTTCACCATGGCCGACGCCACGACGCTCACCGAAGCCGGTTATGTCGGTGAAGACGTCGAAAACATCATCCTGAAGCTGCTCCAGGCGGCCGACTACAATGTCGAGCGCGCCCAGCGCGGCATTGTCTACATCGACGAAGTCGACAAGATCTCCCGCAAGTCGGACAATCCCTCGATCACCCGCGACGTGTCGGGTGAGGGCGTCCAGCAGGCTCTGCTGAAGATCATGGAAGGCACGGTTGCCTCCGTCCCGCCGCAGGGTGGCCGCAAGCATCCGCAGCAGGAATTCCTGCAGGTCGACACGACGAACATCCTGTTCATCTGCGGCGGCGCCTTTGCCGGCCTCGACAAGATCATCTCTGCCCGTGGCGAGAAGACCTCGATCGGCTTCGGTGCGACGGTCAAGGCGGAAGACGATCGCCGAGTCGGCGAAGTGCTGCGCGAACTGGAGCCGGAAGACCTGGTCAAGTTCGGCCTCATCCCGGAATTCATTGGTCGTCTGCCGGTTCTGGCAACGCTCGAGGACCTGGACGAGGATGCACTGATCCAGATCCTCTCCGAGCCGAAGAACGCGCTCGTCAAGCAGTACCAGCGCCTGTTCGAGATGGAAGACGTGGAACTGTCCTTCCACGAGGATGCTCTTCGCGAAATCGCCCGCAAGGCGATCACCCGCAAGACCGGTGCGCGCGGCCTGCGCTCGATCATGGAAAAGATCCTGCTCGATACCATGTTCGAACTGCCGGAACTGGAAGGTGTCCGCGAAGTGGTCATTTCCGACGACGTCGTCCGGGAATCGTCTCGTCCGCTCTACATCTATTCGGACCGTCAGGAAGAAAAAGCGAACGCTTCGGCCTGATTCTCAACCTGATGGTGTTTATCGACGGCCCGCCCTTGTGGCGGGCCGTTGCATTTTTGGTCGCATGACCGATTTATGCGGGCGCGGCAGCAAATTTGTCATGAAGGCAGTTTCCAGCGGCGTCGCATTGGTTTAAAAAGTAAAACGGTTGTTAACAGGCTGCGTCGTTCGCAGCGAGGATGACAAGCGGAGCGCATGACGCGCTCGCCACATGCCGGTCCTTTCTCACCAGGTTTTCCGCATGTTGCCAAAAACAAGCGTGTTCTCGAGTTTTGCTGTAGGGCCCAGGGTATGAGGGCAACGGGGTTCGTCTGGCGCGACCTTGAATTTACGTTACGGGAACTCCACCTTGGGTGGGAGCAAGAACTCTACCTGCCTTCTATGACGGCAGGACAGTGCCCGGCCTTCCAGGCCGACGGAAAGGAAATAGAATGACGAAGATGACGTCTGCCGCAACCGAGGGGAACGTGTTTCCCGTCTTGCCGTTGCGAGACATTGTTGTGTTCCCTCACATGATTGTTCCGCTCTTCGTGGGTCGCGAAAAGTCTATCCGCGCCCTCGAAGAGGTCATGGGCTCCGACAAGCAGATCATGCTGGCGACCCAGATGAATGCCGGTGACGATGATCCGGCGCCCTCTGCCATCTACAAGACCGGGACGATCGCCAATGTCCTGCAATTGCTGAAGCTGCCCGACGGCACGGTGAAGGTGCTGATCGAAGGCCGCGCGCGTGCGCACATCGACAAATATACCGGCCGCGAGGACTTCTATGAGGCCGTCGCCCATGTGCTGTCCGAGCCCAAGGAAGATGCCGTCGAGATCGAGGCGCTGAGCCGTTCAGTCGTCTCGGAATTCGAGAACTACGTCAAGCTGAACAAGAAGATCTCCCCTGAAGTGGTTGGCGCTGCCAGCCAGATCGAGGACTATTCGAAGCTTGCCGATACGGTTGCCTCGCATCTCTCCATCAAAATCACCGAAAAGCAGGAAATGCTGGAAACGGTGAGCGTCAAGACCCGCCTTGAAAAGGCACTTGGCTTCATGGAAGGCGAGATTTCGGTTCTCCAGGTCGAGAAGCGCATCCGTTCGCGCGTCAAGCGCCAGATGGAGAAGACCCAGCGCGAATACTATCTGAATGAGCAGATGAAGGCCATTCAGAAGGAACTCGGCGATGGCGAGGACGGCCGCGACGAGATGGCCGAAATCGAGGAACGCATCTCCAAGACCAAGCTTTCCAAGGAAGCCAAGGAAAAGGCCGAGGCGGAACTGAAGAAGTTGCGGCACATGAGCCCGATGTCGGCGGAAGCCACCGTCGTACGCAATTATCTCGACTGGCTGCTGGGCCTGCCCTGGGGCAAGAAGTCCAAGGTCAAGATCGACCTGAATGCGGCTGAGAAGATCCTCGATGAGGATCACTTCGGTCTCGACAAGGTCAAGGAACGCATCGTCGAATATCTGGCCGTCCAGGCCCGTGCGACCAAGCTCAAGGGTCCGATCCTGTGCCTCGTCGGCCCTCCAGGCGTGGGCAAAACCTCGCTCGCCCGTTCGATCGCCAAGGCGACCGGCCGCGAATATGTGCGCATGGCGCTGGGCGGCGTTCGTGACGAAGCGGAAATCCGCGGTCACCGCCGCACCTATATCGGCTCGATGCCCGGCAAGGTCATCCAGTCGATGAAGAAGGCCAAGAAGGGCAACCCGCTCTTCCTGCTCGACGAGATCGACAAGCTGGGCCAGGACTATCGCGGAGACCCGTCTTCGGCGCTTCTGGAGGTGCTGGATCCGGAACAGAACAGCACGTTCATGGACCATTACCTGGAGGTCGAATACGACCTGTCCAACGTGATGTTCATCACCACGGCCAATACCCTGAATATCCCGGGTCCGCTGATGGACCGCATGGAGATCATCAGGATCGCCGGCTATACCGAAGACGAGAAGCTGGAGATTGCCCGGCGGCATCTTCTGCCCAAGGCCATCAAGGAGCACGCGCTTCGGCCCGAGGAGTTTTCGGTGGGTGATGATGCCATCAAGGCGATCATCCAGCAGTACACCCGCGAGGCCGGCGTTCGCAGTTTCGAGCGGGAGCTGATGAAGCTTGCTCGCAAGGCTGTGACGGAGATCCTGAAGGGCAAGACCAAGTCGGTCGCGGTCACGGCAGCCAACATCAACGAGTATCTCGGCGTGCCGCGTTACCGTCATGGCGAAGCCGAGGGCGAGGATCAGGTCGGTATCGTCACCGGTCTGGCCTGGACCGAAGTGGGTGGCGAGCTGCTGACCATCGAAGGCGTGATGATGCCGGGCAAGGGCCGCATGACGGTCACCGGCAACCTCAAGGAAGTGATGAAGGAATCGATTTCGGCTGCGGCATCCTATGTCCGCTCGCGCGCTGTCGATTTCGGCATCGAGCCTCCACGCTTCGACAAGGCCGATATCCACGTGCACGTGCCGGAAGGTGCGACGCCCAAGGATGGTCCGTCTGCCGGTGTTGCCATGGCAACCGCCATGGTGTCGATCATGACGGGCATCCCGGTCTCCAAGGATGTCGCGATGACGGGCGAAATCACGCTCCGTGGTCGTGTCCTGCCGATCGGTGGCCTGAAAGAAAAGCTGCTGGCCGCGCTCCGTGGCGGTATAAAGAAGGTTCTGATCCCGGAAGAGAATGCCAAGGATCTGGCTGACATTCCTGACAATGTGAAGAACAATCTTGAGATCATTCCCGTGTCGCGCATGGGCGAAGTCATTCGCCATGCCCTGGTCCGCGTGCCGGATCCGATCGAGTGGGACGGGACCGTGGAAACGCCCGCAATCGGCACCGTAGAAGGCGTCGACGACGGCGTGGCGATCGCCCACTAAAGGCAGAGTATGATGGTGACCGAAAACTGCATACAGTTCTAGGCATCATGCTCAACGGGGCTTTGGCCGCCGCATTCTTGCCAAATTGGCACATCAGTGACGAAAAGGCTGGCAAATTCGCCAGCCTTTTTTGTGTAAAATCGCCGAAACTCCTTGTTTTCAGGGCTTATGCCGTGTTTGGGAGTTGCGACGGAAAAAGTCGGGCGTATTGTCCGCTCGACTTTGTTTTCTTGAGTCGTTTCATGCCAATCAGAAAGGGTGGAAACCATGAATAAGAACGAACTCGTATCCGCGGTTGCGGAAAAGGCCGGCCTGACCAAGGCTGACGCCGCTTCGGCCGTGGATGCCGTTTTCGAAACGGTCCAGGGTGAGCTGAAGAATGGTGGTGACGTCCGTCTCGCCGGTTTCGGTGCTTTCACCGTGTCCCGTCGCGAAGCCTCCAAGGGCCGTAACCCTTCTACCGGCGCTGAAGTCGATATCCCGGCTCGCAACGTTCCGAAGTTCACGGCCGGCAAGGGCCTGAAGGACGCCGTCAACAGCTAATGCGCATAAACCCTTTGCGCCCATAGCGGCGGAAGGGTTTTGGCAAGAGATGCAAGAGCCCGGTGCGATAACGCGCCGGGCTCTGTCATTTGTGGCTTATGACTTGATATCAATAGTCGCAGTAGCCGCCGTCGAGACCGACGGATGGGTCGTGATTGTCGAAGAGGACGCGCATGTCGCAGGTCTCGGTATCCGGTGCCGAGACTGGCCCGGCGCAGAAAGTGCCCGCCGGCGTAAAGATCTCGACGAACCAGCGATGATGCACATAGGTCTTGAAACCGGGCTCCTCGCCGGGTTGCACCAGGGCGTATTCGCGCAGTTGCCCCTTGAAATCCGCCCAGTAGACGCGGAAGGCATAGGCCGTATCATTGTGAAAGCGAATGCCGGTCGGAATATTGGTTTCGGGTGATGACGTGGCCCCGGCAAGACATTCGTCAGCTTGTGAAGGGCTGGCCGGCAGCATAAGCATAGTGAGAGCAACTGCATTCAGCAGCAACCTGGTATTCATGGGCGTCTTTCCCGATGGCGGTGGTGATGCCCGATCTGTGCATGAATACAGGAGCGAGGCAATGGCGGGAGGCTGCCGTTTCTCCTGGATCCGGCTGACTTGTTTTGGACATCGTATTCGTAGCGCGGCAACGCCACCCTTGTGCCTGAACATCATTTGATTTAATCGCAGATCTGCCGGTCTATTCCGGCATCGTTCTCAGGGCGGGGTGAAAGTCCCCACCGGCGGTAGGGGCTCATTGATGGCCCGAAGCCCGCGAGCGCTTACGTTTCCTTCTGGGAACGGAAGGTCAGCAGATCCGGTCAGATGCCGGAGCCGACGGTCATAGTCCGGATGAAAGAGAATGAGGTGATGGCGCTCGCGCATCGGCATCGGGTTTTGCCCGGCCGCCGACGCAAGGGCTTTCGTGCGTGTCGTCTGCCGGGAATGGCGAGCGGTGCCCGCGATGAAGGCCGTTGCCCTCATGCGTCCTGATTTATGTTGGTCCTGTCTAGAGGAAACGGACATGAATCAGAGCCTTCCTTCGCTCACACGCTCGCGCGCTGTCGTGGGTGCCTTCTACATGGTGCTGGCCGGTGTTGCCTTCGCCATTCTGAACGTCGTCACCCAGTGGCTGACGATGACACTGTCCTTCCCGCCGGCGGCGGCCGCGTTCTGGCAATATGCCTTCGCACTGGTGTTTTCCTTGCCGCTGCTCTTCCGTCTCGGCTTTCGCGCCATGAAGACCCGCTATCCCGGACGCCACCTGTTGCGCGTGCTGCTGGCGGCTCTTGGCGTGCAGGCCTGGGTGATGGGACTTGCATCGGTGCCGATTTGGCAGGCCATCGCGCTCGTCATGACCTCACCCTTCTTCATCGTGCTGGGTGCACGCCTGTTCCTGGGCGAAGCCGTGGGACCAGCGCGCTGGGCGGCGACCGCCACCGGCTTTGTCGGCGCCATGATCATACTGCAGCCTTGGTCCGACGGCTTTGCGCCGGCCGCGCTCTTGCCGGTCCTGGCAGCTTTGCTGTGGGGAGCCTCCTCGCTGCTGATGAAGAACCTGACGGCCTATGAGCGACCGGAGACCATCACTGTGTGGCTGCTGGCGCTGCTGACGCCGATCAATGCGGGTCTGGCGGTTGCGGCCGGCGGCATTGCCTTGCCTGTTGGCACGGCACTGGCTCTGTTTGTCGCGGCGGGCGTGCTGACGGCGCTGGGCCAGTATCTGCTTACGCTGGCTTACAAGACTGCCGATGCCGCCTATGTTCAGCCCTTCGACGATCTGAAGCTGCCGCTCAACGTTTTCGCGGGCTGGCTGGTGTTCGGCTATGCCCCGGCCGGCCTGCTCTGGCTCGGTGCGCTGCTGATCCTCGGTGCCTCGCTGCTGTTGATGAGCATCGAGATTTCCAAGGAAAGGGCAGGGCGGCGCAGCACCGAGGCGGCCGCCTGAGGCCTGTCGGTCCGCTCCCGTCTGGACGAAAATGACAATCCGCATGATGTGTCATGCGGCTGTCATCGACGTGACGCAAAAGCCTCCTGTTGCTTTCTCATGGAAACAGGAGGTTTCCCCATGGCTCTCAATTTCTCGCGCGCCGCGCTCACGGCCGCGCTGCTGGCATCGGTCGCCGTACCGGCCAGCGCAGACCAGGTTTTCAATCGTATCGCGTCATTCCCCGTTGCCAGCAATCTGCCTGGTGACAAGGACAAGCTGTCGACTACGTCGGCCGAAATCATCACCGCGTCTGAAGATGGCATGACGCTAATCTATTCCGACAGCCCCCTCGGCGGCATCGGTTTTGTCGATATCAGCGACGCCAAGGCACCTAAGGCCGGTGGCGCCTTGATGATGGACGGCGAGCCGACCTCGGTTGCGTCTGTTGCAGGCAAGGTCCTGGTGGCGGTCAACACGTCTGAGAGCAAGGCCAAGCCGTCTGGCCGTCTTGCCGTTGTCGATATCGCCTCGAAGAAGATCGATTCGACCTGCGATCTCGGTGGTCAGCCTGATTCCGTTGCCATCTCGCCGGACAAGACCTTTGCCGTCATCGCCATCGAAAATGAGCGCGACGAAGAACTGAACGATGGCAAACTCCCGCAGATGCCAGCTGGGGACCTGGCGATCGTGTCGTTGAAGGACGGCAGCGCAGACTGCGCCACCTTGAAGCATGTTGCCATGACGGGCCTTGCCGCGATTGCCGGCGACGATCCGGAGCCGGAATTCGTCTCCATCAACAGCCTCGGCGAGATCGCCGTGACGCTGCAGGAAAACAATCACATCGTCATCGTCGACGGCAAGACCGCGACCGTGAAGACCCATTTCTCCGCCGGCACGGTCGATCTCGAAGGCATCGACACGAAGTCTGACGGCGCCCTGAAATTCACCGGCAAGAAGGAAGGCGTCCTGCGCGAGCCTGACGCCTTGAAGTGGCTGGATGACAACCGTTTCGTCGTGGCCAACGAAGGCGACTACGAAGGCGGTTCGCGCAGCTTCACCATCTTCGACAAGACCGGCAAGGTTCTGTTCGAATCGGGCCCGTCGCTTGAACTGGCTATCGCGCAGATCGGTCATTTCCCTGACAAGCGCGCCCGCTCCAAGGGTGTTGAGCTCGAGGGCCTGGAAGCGGCAACCTTCGGCGACCAGAAATATTTCTTCGTGCTGTCCGAACGCTCCTCGATCGTCGGCGTCTACAAAGACACCGGCGCCGAGCCGGAACTGGTACAATTGCTGCCCTCCGGCATTTCCCCGGAAGGAGCCGTGGCCATTCCCTCGCGCAACCTGTTTGCCACCGCAAACGAGGTGGATCTTGGCGAAGACGGCCTGCCGCGCTCCCACGTGATGCTGCACGAGCGTGCCGAAGGCGAAGCGGCCTATCCGATGCTGCGGTCTGACCTGGTCGACGGCAAGCCGATCGGCTGGGGTGCCATGTCAGGCCTGGTTGGCGATGCCGAGAAGGACGGCACGCTCTACGCCGTCAACGACAGCTTCTACGCCATGCAGCCGACCATCTTCACCATCGACGCGACGCAGAAGCCCGCTGTCATCACCACGGCACTTCCGGTTCTGCGCGGCGGTCAGCCGGCACAGAAGCTCGACATCGAAGGCATTGCGCTGGATGGCAAGGGCGGCTTCTGGCTGGCCTCGGAAGGCGATCCGGCCAAGCTCGTCGGCCATGGCATCTACAATGTCGACGCCAAGGGCGAGATCAAGTCGGAAATCGGATTTCCCATGGAACTGCTGGCCGGCCAGACCCGGTTCGGCCTGGAAGGCATTACCTCGGTCGGCACGGGCGATGACCTGACACTGTGGATGACGATCCAGCGCGAATGGGCCGACGACAAGAAGGGCTTCGTCAAGCTGGTGTCCTACAATCCGAAGTCCAAGGAATGGGGCGGCGTGAGCTATCCGCTCGACAAGGGCGAGGCTGGCTGGGTCGGCCTGTCCGAAATCACCGCCCATGGCGACCACGTCTATATCGTAGAGCGCGACAACCAGGTCGGCGACAATGCCAAGATCAAGAAGCTCTACCGTGTCGCTATCGCGGACCTGAAGCCGGCCAAGCTTGGCGGCGAACTGCCTGTCGTCAAGAAGGAAGAAGTCTACGACTTCATCCAGGACCTGAAGTCCGCCACCAACGGCTATGTCGTCGACAAGCTGGAAGGCTTCGCCTTCGATGCCGAGGGCAAGGCCTATTTCGTCACCGACAATGACGGTGTCGATGACAGCTCCGGCGAGACCATCTTCAAGGCGGTCGACCTCAAGGGCATCAACTGAGTTTCGTCCTCCCAAGACGATGACCAGGAGGCCGGGCGAGCGATTGCCCGGCTTCTTTCCGTTTGGGCTATTTCGACGACAGCGATTTGAGAAACGGCAACATCGCCGCAAGCAATGCAGTTGGTGCCGAGACATGCGGTGCATGGCCCGTTGCAAGCGAAGCGATCTCCGCACCGGGCACCAGAGCCTGCATCCGCCGCTGCAGATAGATATAGACCGATTGATCTTCGGTCGCTTCGATATAGAGCCGCCGTATCCGGCCGAATCGTTCCGGCGTCAGCCGCGGCCGTGTGGCCCGCCCCCCCTCAGGCTGCGGCGTCAGCCTAGTGGCCAGCGATCTCGCCATATCGACCGGCAGGTCCGACAGAAAATGCGCCGCTGCTGCCTCGATTGGCACGCTGCTGGTCATGCGATCCTCAGACCAGATGAGGTGCGGGGAAATTCCACCGGCGCCCGGATGCTGCGGCAGAGCCTCGCGAACCAGATCGCCATAGCCCAGGCCGTCAGGCAGCATCATGCCCGCGACATAGACAAGGCCGACGATCCGATCGGGAATGCTTTCAGCCACCTGGGAGACGACGACACCGCCACCGGAATGGCCAACAAGAACCACCGGCCCCGACTGCCGGGCGACGATGTCCAAGACATGCTCGACATAAAGGTCCAGCGTGACCGCTTCAGGTCGCGTGTCGTCGGTGCCGTTGCCGGGAAGATCCACCGCAACAGGCGTGAAACCTTCTGCTGCCAGAAGCGGCGAAAAGCTCTCCCAGACCCAGGCGCCCTGCCAGGCGCCGTGGATCAGGATGACGGGGAGGGATCCTTCGCCCATCAGGTTTGCGGCGCCGTGACATAGGTGCGCTGATACATGGTCTGCAGATGCTGCTCGACGGTTACAGGCGGATACTTCGGCGTTTCGCCTTCCGCCAGGCAGTTGGGCAGGCATTCGACGAGATGATCGGGATTTCCGGTAAAGAAGAAGGGAATGGAATAGCGCTCGCGACCGCCCTCGTTGACGACGCGATGCAGGGTGGAGCGATATCGCCCATTGGTCCAGCGCGCGATCATGTCGCCGAGATTGACGACGAAGGTGCCTGGGATCGGGTTGGCGTGGATCCAGCTATCGCTCGCGGCGTCATGCACCTGCAGCCCGCCGACATCGTCTTGCAGCAGCAGGGTCAGCCCGCCGAAATCCGTGTGGGCGCCGGCCCCTTTTTCATTGGGCGCCGCGTCCTTCGGCTGCGGCGGATAGTGCAGGAGGCGCAGGATGCAGAGGGGATCGCGCACGAAGGCCGAGAAATGATCCTCCGGCAGGTCGAGCGACAACGCCATGCCGCGAAACAGCCGCTCGCCAAGGTCGGACATGGCGGCGAAATAGGCCATCATCGTGGGGCGGAAGCCCGGCTGGTCCGACGGCCATTGGTTCGGGCCGCGATTGAAGCGCCGGGACACCACGCGCGGATCGTCCAGCGGCATCTCCGGGCCGATGTAATAGCCTTCCTTGAGATCCGCCGGCGCGCCAGCCTCCAGGGTCTGGCCGCGCAGATGCTCGTAGCCGCGGTTGCAGAAGGAGTTGACCTTGTCCACCGCCAGCTTGTCTTCGATCGGGCGGCTGAAGAAGGTCTTCACCTCCGCAAAGGCGGCATCGATCAGCCCCTGCGGAATGCCGTGTCCGGCGCAATAGAAGAAGCCCTTGTCCAGGCAGGCCCGCTGCAGGGCAAGGCCGACCTTGGCCCTTTCGGCTGCGGATGAGGATGAAAGCCCCGCGATGTCGATGATCGGCAGGCTGGCGGCATCCACGGCCCTGGCTTGAAGACGTGCGCTCATGATGATCTCCCACGTGATGATCGGTCGCTTCCGAAGAGGTGATGCCAAGGCTAGATCAGCCTGCTGGGAAGAACAACGTGTCGACTGCTGAAAGAATGAGCAAAGGGACGGTTTGCATAGGAATTGCGCAAAAAGCTTTGACGTGTTGCGCGTGACGCTACAGCGGGCCTGAACGGCCGTGCAGTCGCACAGTCTGACACAAGCCTACGGGACTAGCTGCTGGAAAGGCATGGTCGAACAGGGAGACAAGGGATGCTGATCAATCAGTTGGCGGAGGCCGAGGATCGGTTTCGCAAGGGCCAGTATGTCGAGACCCTGCAGATCCTCAATCGCCTCAGTTCCCTGTCAGATGATCCCCGCAGCATCAATCTGCTGGGCGAGACCCTAATCCAGCTGGGCATGTATGCGGAGGCGGCGTCGGCTTTCGAGCTTCACGTGGACAAGGAGGGCGCCTGGCAGGCCGCTTTCCTGAAAAAGGCGGCGCTCCTGTATTTCATGATCGGCGAGAAGGACAAGGCAAAGCTCTATGCCTTTCGCGTGTTGACATCGGAGCCGAAGAGCCCGGAAGCAGCATTCGTCCTGGTGAACCTGCTGAAGTCTCCCCAGGACAAGGCGTTGGTGGAGGGGCTGACCTACAATCTCATCGAGAGCGATGTTCCCGACCATCTCGAGCTGGCCTATGCCCGATTGGGCGCCGAGGTGTCGAATGAGCGTTTGCTGCCGCTGATCCGGAAACTTGCGCCGCTGAAGCCTGGGGATGCCTGGCTGCAGAGACTGTTGCTCGCCTTCGCCCGCGAATATGCAGATTATGAAGTCCTCGATGCCATTGAGGCCGAACTTGCCGCCGGCACGCGCGCGCCAATTCGCGAGCTGCCGCTGGAAGCACTTTTCGGCCACGACAGCGAGAGCGATCCCGCTGTTCGCGTTGTTCCTGAACTCTCGACGGTGTTTGACCCGGAAAAGCGGCAGGCCCGCAGAACGGCACCACACAGCTGGGGTCCTAAACTGAGGATCGGTTACATCTCCTCCGACTTCATGCCGGACCATGTCGTCATGCGGCAGTTGGCCGATGTGCTGCGCCGGCACGACAAGGACAAATACTCTGTCACGCTGTTCTGCAATTCCCCCTGGAAGGGCGGCGACCGCAAACGCTTCTTCGCCGAACTGGGTCACCATGTCGATATCTCCGACCTTCCCGACAAGAAGGCCGGCAAGGAGGTTCTCCGTCGCGATATCGACATTCTCGTCGACCTTGGCGGTCACACCTCGAAATCCCGGGCGGCGCTGCTCAATCTCGGGCTTGCCCCGATCCAGGTGTCCTGGCTCGGTTATCCAGGTCCCGCGCTCGGCCTCGACTGCGATTACGTCATCTCCGACAGGACTGTTACGCCCGAGACATCCGCGTCGTGGTATGACGAGAAATTCTGCTGGATGCCGGAAAGCTACATGCCAAACGATCCGACGGTCCGGAAATTGCCTGCGGATGTGTCGCGCGCCGATCATGGCCTGCCGGCAGACGCCTTTGTCTTCGCCTCGTTCAACGCGCCCAAGAAGATCACGCCGCGCGTGATCGCCCTCTGGGCCCGGATACTCCAGGCCGTGCCGGGCAGTTTCCTTTGGATGACCTGCCGCGCTGAGACCGCAGAGAAAAACATCGCCAAGCGATTCGCCACGCTCGGTATCGATCCCGGCAGAATCATCTTTGCCGAATCGATCCGGTCCTATGACGAGCATGTCGGACGGTTGCGGGCGGCGGATCTAGGGCTCGATCCGTTCCCCTATAACGGCCATGCGACGACCGCTGATTGCCTCTGGGCCGGGTTGCCCGTCCTCTCGATCAAGGGACAAAGCTTTGCCGCGCGCGTGTCCCAAAGCCAGTTGCATGCCATCGGGCTTGAGGATCTGGTCGCTGCCGATGAGGAGGCCTATTTCCAGAGAGCCGTCGCGCTCGCAAGCGATGCCAAGGCGGTGAAAGCCTATCGCGATCGCCTCGATCAAAACCGGCTGCGCGCCCCGCTATTTGATTCGGAACGCTACTGCCGCCATCTCGAATCCGCCTATCGGATGATGGCCGATCGGGTACGCGCGGGACTGCCGCTCGAACATCTTGCTGTTCCGATGCTGCCTGCAAGGGATGGCGATTTCGGCCTTGCCCTCAAAAGGTAAGTCTGGAGCAGGGCAGTTAAGCGATCCCGCCGCCCCGTAGAACATTCCGCCGCCACGCATGGGTCTGCATGGCGGCAGATGAGTTGCAGTCAGCGTTTACCAGCGATGATGAACGTGCGGGGCGATCAACCGGTCATAGGTGTCGCGTGCTGCGGCCATCACATCCGCAGCAATCACGGGGAGATCCGAGGCGGACGCATTGCCCTTGGCCTGATCTGCATTGCGTGCACCGGGAATGACGACGGTGACCGCCTCGTGCATCAGGATCCAGCGCAGCGCAAAGGCCGCCATGGATTGCCTAGATGGCACCAGCTTGCGGATCTCCTCGACGGCTGCCAACCCGACCTCAAACGGCACGCCGGCGAAGGTTTCACCTACATCGAAGGCTTCGCCATTGCGGTTGAAATTGCGGTGGTCATCGCCGGCAAAGGTGGTCTCAGCCGTGATCTTGCCGGACAGCAGGCCGCTTGCCAGGGGAACACGGACGATGACGGCGATATTGCGCCGGCGGGCTTCTGCGAAGAACAGGTCGGCCGGACGCTGCCGGAACATGTTGAAAATGATCTGGACGCTGACCACACCAGGGAATTCGATCGCCTTCAACGCCTCTTCGACCCGCTCGACGCTCACGCCATAATCGGCGATCTTGCCGATGCGCTTGAGTTCATCAAGGCCGGCAAAGACATCAGGACGATAGTAGACGTCGGTCGGCGGGCAGTGCAGTTGCACCAGATCAAGCCGCTCGACGCCGAGATTGGTCAGCGACCTGTCGATGAAGCCTTCGAGATTGGCCTTCGTATAGCCATCCGCAACATGCGGGTTGAGCCGGCGCCCCGCCTTGGTGGCGACCATCGGACGCGGACCGGAGCGCTGGGCGAGCACGTCGGCGATGATCTTCTCCGACCGTCCGTCGCCATAGACATCGGCCGTATCGATGAAGGTTACCCCGGCGTCGAGGGCGGCGTTCAGCGCTGCGCGACCATCCGCCTCCGAGACCTCGCCCCAGGAGCCACCGATCTGCCAGGCGCCGAAGCCGATATCGCCGACGGTAAAGCCGGTCCGTCCAAAAGCCTTCTGTCTCATTCCATACTCTCCAAAGCCTGATGTCATGTCGCGGTCGGCGTAACAAGTGGATCTCGCGGCGGCAAGGGAAAGGGGTTTCGACGTGAAAATTTGATGTTGATAATGTTCATGATATGTTCCAAATACTGCATATGGTCAGGACAGTCGACACCCTCGGAAAGGCGGCCTATCACAACCTGCTCGTGGTGGCGGAATGCCGCCAATGCGGGCGCCGCGCCAAGTTCCTCGCGGAGGATCTGGCGCGATATTATTATTCCGACCGGAAAATACGCAGCCTGCCATTCAAATGCCGGGAATGCGATGCAATGGACTGCAAGATCAGCCTGACCGAATACCTGAATGATCGGACCCGGGAAGTCGTCGTGTGGCGGCCCATGAAGATCAGATGATGAAGAGCAGATAAGGCTGGATGTTCCTGTAGAGCTTGATGGCGGTCGATGGCGGATGACCGCTTGAGGTGTGAACGCGCATGCTGATGATATTGCGGTTCCTGGGATTCGTGCCGATGCTGATGCTCGCCTTCGGCATGCTCGAGGCATCTCACACCATCTGGCGCACGGGACTTGCCTATGGATTGGTCGATCCAGCGCTTTTTGCCGAGTATCGCCTGTACACGGCCGACACCAAGACATTTGTCGAGGAGATCGAGGCCGCCATTCGGGATCGCGACTATGCCTATGCCACATCCCTATATGCACTCGGTGTTTCCTACGGGCACAATCTACCACCTGACCTGAAAGATCGGGCGGAAGGAACCTGGCTGCAACGAAGCTATGCCTCGGGCACCCGTGCGGCCGATGGTTTCGTCTTCGGATCCGTGGATAGCGGTGCTGCCATTGCGGGCTCGCTGGTCAGCGATCTCATCGGCGTGGGCGACGTCAGAGACTTTTCGGTCCAGGGGTTCAACTATGTCGCTGGACGGGAATATGACCCGGTCCTGCTCGGCTTTGCCACCTTCGGCCTGGGGCTGACGGCTGCCACCTATGGCTCCGGTGGGGCCGCAGCCGCGCCCGATGCCGGTCTGTCGCTGATCAAGAACGCCTATCGCGGCGGCAAGCTGTCCAAGCCGCTGTCAGGATATTTCGCCCGATCGGCGAGCGCCGTGGTCGATACCGGCCTCCTGAGGACCGAACTCAAGGCCGTGGCCGGGCAGGGGCTTTCAGGTTTGGGCAGCATTCAGAAAGCCGCGGCCCGCTCCATCGATCGAAAGGCAGCGCAGGCTCTGGTCGATGATGTCTCCGTACTCGATTCCATGCGCCGCACCGGCGGCGTGCGTGCCTCCGTCACGGCGCTTTCGCTTGCGGATGGGCCGGCGGATCTGCGCATCCTCCAGCGGATTTCCCTCCATCTTGGCGACGGTAGTTTCGCCGCGATGAAAATGCTCGGCCGCTCCATCTTTCGGGTCGGCTATGCCATGGTGGAAATCCTGCAGGCGGTTTCAGCCATTGCCGGCATGCTGCTGCTGGCCATTTTCCGTCCGGTGTCCCGGCGAGTTCTGGTGGGCTTTGGCGCCTGGATCGGCCTTGGCCCCAACGCCTCGGCTCTGCTGCGTCCGGTCTGGCGGCTCTGGTAACCGTCAAGGCCAAAACGCTAGCGTGATCTGCTGGCCCCTGCCGGGCGTAGTCCCACACAACAAGACTTGCCGTGGCATGGAAGGACTTCCCATGAAAGACGCGTCTCGGTCCCCAGGCGGCGTGACGGCAACCTATGCCGTCTATGCGCTGCCAGCCCTGCCGCTGGCGGCTATCGCGCTGCCGCTCTACATCATCGTCCCGTCCTTCTATGCGTCGGCCCTTGGGCTTTCGCTTCCCAGCATCGGCACGGTGCTCTTGGCGATTCGCTGCCTGGATGCCGTGACCGATCCGATCTTCGGCTGGCTGTCCGACCGATTCTCTGCCCGGCGCGGCCGTCGCCGCGTGTTCTTCGCCCTGTCGCTGCCATTGACCTCCGTCGCCGCCTTCATGCTGTTCTGGCCACCTGAAGATGCCGGCCTTGTCTATCTGGCATTCTGGGGAGCGGCCCTGTCCGTCGGTGCCACCTGGTCGCTTCTGCCCTATACGGCCTGGGGCGCGGAACTCGCCACCGATTACCACGAACGGGTCCGGCTCTCAGCCTTTCGTGAGGGATCAACGCTCATCGGATCGCTGCTGGCGATCTCACTGCCCTTTGTCGGCGGAATCGAAAGTGCGGATGGTTTTCATGGGCTCGCCTGGATCGCGGTGGCGGTGGCGATTCTCTTGCCGCTTGCCGGCATCGCCGCCGTCAGCTTCGTTCCCGAACCCCCTGATCTGTCGCGGCGACGCCTCGGACTGTTCGAGGGGCTGCGCTACGTGGCCGCCAACGGCCCATTCCTGAGGCTTGCCCTGTCCTTCCTTCTCAACAGTTTTGCCAATGCCATTCCCGCATCGCTGTTCCTGTTCTTTGTCGGCCAGAGGCTAGGCGCCGCGGATCTGCAGGGGCCGCTGCTGTTCTCCTATTTCCTGAGCGCTGTTGCCGGAATCCCCATCGCAGTTTGGGTGGCCAAACGAATCGGCAAACATCGGGCCTGGTGCCTATCGATGTCCGTGGCATGCGCTGTTTTTTCGTTTGCCGGCTTCCTGGGGCAGGGGGACATCACAGCCTTTGCCGTGATCTGCGTGCTGACGGGAATTCTTCTCGGCTTCGATCTCGCTCTGCCCCCCGCCATCCAGGCCGATGTGATCGACATCGACACCAGCGAATCGGGCGAGCAGCGCTCCGGCCTCTATTTCGCCGCCTGGAGCTTCATCACCAAGCTGTCACTCGCCCTTTCGGCCGGAATCGTCTTCCCGATTCTCGCCTTCGCCGGTTTTGACGCCGCTCCAACGGCCGCATCACAGACGCCGCAAGCCTTGACGACCTTGAGCGTGCTCTATGCCTGGGCGCCGATCATACCGAAGCTCGCCGCGATCGTGGTCATGTGGGGCTTTTCGCTGGATGAAGCACATCAGAAGGAGCTGCGTCTCAAGCTGGATAACCGCTAGGAAATCAGGCCGGAACAACACAACAATGATAGGAAGAAAAATGGTGGGCGATGAGAGACTCGAAGTCTCCGAGGGATCGCTCTAACTATTGAATTTATTGATCTTTTGTGCGCCGTATTGTCAGTTTGTGTACTAGCGGGGTGACCTAGTGTCAAGGTGGTGTACTACCGCCCTATTGATCCCGTTCGCACTTCCCTTTGAGTTGAAGTCGGTCACAATCAGCTCGGATGAGTCGAGCAGGTGACATATGGCCAAAGAAAGCGAAAAGCCCCCGGTATTCCAATATCTGTTTGACCGGAGGTACGACTGGAACCAGCAGACTTTTACCCCCCTGACGGTCACTCAGGAAGAAATCCAAGATGCAATCGGTCAACTGCGGGATGAGGGTAACACGCTCTCCACCGGAAACCCTGCAAACTTCATGAAAGATTTTCTGCGCGGCATAAACCGGAATGCACAATGGCCTGAGGCAATCGCCAATGCCCGCTACACAGCACGCCAAGCGTATGGAGAGGGGCGTGTTTTCGATTTCGTTCCATATCAGCCGGGGCAAACAGTTCCATTCCCAGACGATTTCGCGCTCCCTGCAGAACCGGTGCTCCACGCTATCGAGACGCTTTCGATGCCCGCTATAGCTCGGAAGGTCGGTCGTCCTGACGATCCGTGGCTGATGCAGGTCTGCGTTCAGCAGCGCATCCTTCACACCCACTTCGCGGTCTATTCCGAGATCCAGGTAATCGATTTCCACCATCTCCAAAGCACATTGAAAGGAACTCCTTCCCTAGATGCGCTTTTCCTTTTGACATTCGATGCAGGGGACAGGCTGCAAAAGGCGTTGGTGACATTCGAGGCTGCGCGAACTGCTCCTATCCTGCCGGATCAAATCAAAGCCCAAGCGGCAGCTATGGCGGGACGTTGCCAACGCACCGACGGCCTTGGTGATATCGACTTCATCCTGCCGGTAGCCGCGAACACAACGACTGTGGGCTCGTCGTCCGTGATCGCTATGTTCGAGATGGAGCGGATCGCTGTTGAGGAGGGGCGTGAAGCTTTGAGGGAGGACCGAACTCACGAACTACCACTCCTTATCACAAGGATGGTTGGATACACTTTGAACCCAAAAGTCGCAGGTATTTTCGGAAAGTGACATGGCCGATACGCGAAGCCCTGATCAGCGCCGTCGCATCATGCAGTCGGTGAAGCAGAAGGATACTGGTCCAGAGATCGCGGTTCGCAAAAAATTGCATTCGCTTGGTTATCGCTTCCGGCTTCATGGTCGCACCCTTCCAGGGCGTCCAGATCTGGTCTTTCCGTCGCGCAAGAAGGTGATCTTCGTACATGGGTGCTTCTGGCACGGTCACGACTGCAGCAAGGGTGCGCTACCGAAGTCACGATTGGAATACTGGAAACCGAAGATCGAAGCGAACAAAACTAGAGACGAACGGAACGTAAACGAGTTAAAGAAGGCGGGCTGGGACTCGCTGGTGCTCTGGCAATGCGAAGTCGCGCGGCTAGATGAGGCCATTGACAGCGTAAAACGGTTCTTAGGCCCGCCGGGCCGCCAAGGGAGTGCGGATTGAAATGACGAGACCGGTCGGTATCGATTTATTTGCAGGAGCGGGCGGGCTGAGCTTGGGCTTCGAGCAAGCTGGTTTCGACTTGCTGGCAGCCGTGGAAATTGACCCGGTCCACTGCGCAGTCCACAAATTCAATTTCCCTGATTGTGCTGTCCTTCCACGAAGCGTTTCAGCCCTTAGCGGTGCGGACATCAGGCGGGCTGCCGGCCTTCCGAACGATGCCCAGGTCGATGTTGTGTTCGGCGGTCCACCTTGCCAAGGCTTCTCGATGATCGGTCAACGATCCCTCGACGACCCACGAAACCGGCTCGTGTATGATTTTGTCAGACTGGTCACCGAACTGGATGCAAAGTACTTCGTTTTCGAGAACGTGAAGGGCCTGACGGTCGGCCGACAGAGAAAGTTCCTAGAGGAGATAGTCGAGGCGTTCCACGATGCGGGTTACGAGGTTCGTCTTCCGTGGAAGGTCTTCAATGCGAGTGAATTCGGTGTGCCGCAGCTCCGCGAGCGCCTGATCTTAATGGGATGCAAGAAGGGACTGCAACTCCCGACCTTCCCAGAAGCTACGACCAGGGGTGCAAAGGCTCGCGCGTCGGATCTTCCTCCCGGCCCCACTGTGTCTGACGCTATCGGCGATCTTCCTGATGCCGACCTTTTTGCAGCACTTGCTGACACTGATAAGGTTCCCAACGTCAAGTTTGGATCTCCTAGCCTCTACGCTGCTGAAATGCGCACCCTGACCAACGATTCGTGGCACTACGGCTATCGCAGAGAATGGGACCCTTCGGTTCTCACATCGTCTTGGCGCACCGACCACACTGACATATCCAAGCGCCGCTTTGCAGAGACCTTATCAGGACAGAATGAGCCGATCAGCAGGTTCTACAAGCTCGATGCTCAGGGCGTTTCTAACACCCTTCGGGCTGGGACTGATGGCGCTCGCGGCGCGTTCACCAGTCCACGTCCCATCCACTACAAGCACCCACGCTGCGTAACCGTCCGCGAGATGGCAAGGCTGCACGGCTTCCCTGACTGGTTCCGCTTGCATTCCACGAAGTGGCATGGTGCTCGGCAGATCGGGAACTCTGTGCCCCCGCCGCTGGCAAGAGCCGTTGCGTCGCGGATCATCGCTGCGCTTGGTATTGAGCCGACCAGACCGACAGAAGTCGTGAAGCTTGGGGACGAGGCTCTTCTATACACCACGGTCAGCGAGGCCGCGAACCTGCTCGGTGTCGCTGCTCCGAAGACCAAGCGGGACAGAAACAGCAATATCAAAAAGCGGAAGCAGCACGAGACCGAAGCCGCACGGCTTGCTGCGCTCGGAGCGTCAACGGATGTCTAGTCCACCGCGTGGAAATGTCTATCAGGACATCATCCAGCGGATCTTCGATGACCGCTACACGGCGGGCTCAGATAGCTTTGAGTTCGAACGCTCGGATCTCGAAAGTACTGCTGCCGTCCTTGGGGTCGCTCTGCCCAAGAACCTTGGCGACGTAATCTACTCGCTTCGGTATCGAACGGGCTTTCCCCAGGCAATCTTGGACACCCAGCCCGATGGGATGGAGTGGATTATTGAAGGCGCCGGGAGAGCAAGATATCGCTTCGTGTTGGTTCCTTTGAACCGGATCGTACCTAGGAATGATCTGATCACCATCGGCGTTCCCGACGGTACGCCTGAAATGATCCGCGCCTACGCCCTCGATGACGAACAGGCTCTGTTGGCAATCGTCCGATATAACAGACTTATCGACATATTCTTGGGGCTCACCACGTACTCCCTCCAGAATCATCTGCGCACCACGGTGAGGGGTATCGGGCAGATCGAGATCGACGAGCTGTACGTCGGTATGGACCGCTACGGTTGCCATTATGCGATACCTGTACAAGCCAAGGGTGGGACCGATCAGATCTCGGTTGTCCAGACCAAGCAGGATCTGGCATGGTGCGCTCAGGCCTTCCCGGACATGCGAGCGCGGGCAATCTCTGCCCAGTTCGTCGGAAGCGAGAAGGTTGCACTGTTCGAGCTTACGGTGGAAGATAATGCCGTGAAGGTCGTGGAGGAGCGCCATTACAAGCTGGTTCCCGCTGCCGAGTTGGACCCCGCAGCAATCCGCAATTATCGATGAGCGGCCATCCTGCGCGATCTCACGCGGGTAGAGCAGGACGACCAAAAGACATTATCTTCCCCTGAGAACTAAGCCGCTGTCTTTCCTTCCTTCAGCGCTCTGAAAACACTGGAACGACTCACTCCCAGCTCTTCGATGATCGCTTCGACGGTCTTGCCCTCAGAGCGCATCTCTCGAACTTTGTCAGCTTTGTTGCGAGCAGTCGGGGCGCGGCCCCGATATTTGCCCTCTGCCTTGGCTTTGGCGATGCCTTCCCGCTGACGTTCTAGCATCAGCTCGCGTTCGAACTCCGCGATGGACCCGAGCATGTTCAGCATCAGCTTGCCAGTGGGGGTTGAGGTGTCGAGGTTCAGCGCCAAGATCTTCAACTCCACGCCCTTTGATCTCAGCTTGCCCATGATATCCATCAAGTTGGCCATGGACCGTGCCAGACGGTCGAGCTTGGTCACAACCAGCGTGTCTCCTTCGCGGACATAGTCTAGGACGCGCTCCAGTTCCGGGCGCTTTGTATCCACCGACGATACCTGTTCCTGAAAGATCTTGGTACATCCCGCCGCAGTCAGATCGCGGACTTGGCTTTCCAATCCCGCAATCTGTTCGAGTGTAGAGGTGCGGGCGTAGCCGACGAGTGTCGAAGTCATTAGTCTCAGCTCCATGGGTTTCAATGAAGTCATAGATGTTGTGAGACAATTAGTGTCAAAAGTCAATACCTACTCATGTGAGACTGATTTTCGCATTGCTGGTGGGGTGCCACACACCCTAGGTCTAGTGAGACTTGATTTCCGGTTTCATGAGTGGGCTCACTGAGCTAAGTTTTCATTGCAGTGTCTCCCTAAGACGGATCGACCGCCTCAGATTTCAGCCTGTTGCGACTGCTGGACCAATCGCCTCAGTCGCCGTGAAGGTCTGGCCAACAGGGAAGGCCAAGGTCAGTGATGACGTGCGGCATTGCTGGGTAGCTGGTCGGTCGTGAGATCAGCGTCATGTCAGTGTCAGGGCAGACCACATGATGTTTCGGCGGAAGACCATAAGGCCTTCGAGAGCCGGATGACGGCAGGGGGACGGGGGGACTGCCGCATCTGTTATATCGATCTTGGGGTCTCAGATTTTTCCGACAAACATTCTGGGTCTGGGTATGCATTTTGCCCGGTCTAAGGGATGCACACCCTGTCGATGATGAAGACCATGAGGGTCACCACGACCATCATGGCACCGTGTGGAAGACCAAGGATGGATCCATGTTCTCTGGTCTTCATGTTCATCGCCATCATGAGGAAAACCTCAGCCGTCTTCATTGGATGGAAGACCAGATGATCGTCATCTCCG
>NZ_FWXU01000047.1 GCF_900176345.1 Rhizobium sp. RU36D | reverse complement strand
CGCGCTTGGAACAGGCTCGTCGATCAGCCGTGGAAGATCATGTCCATCGGAACGCGCGATTGGGCGCATCGGTCATGATCCGTGCACGTTGGTATAAGAGGGACATGCAAATGGTTGACGTATCCATTTTCAATAACGACAAAGACCACCTGATCATCCCGCCGCTTGCCGGCTTTTATGACCGTGTGGCCCAACCCATGGCCTGGAGCATTTTCCGGCTCGCGGTCGGCGGCATGCTGGTTGTCGAGGGGTGGCCCAAGATTTTGGCGCCGCTGGCGCAGGTCGGTTTCGTCGAAAATCTCGGCTTCTATCCCGGTTGGCTTTGGTCGCCGCTGCTGGCGGTCATGCAGGTGTTTGGCGGCCTGATGATCGCGCTCGGCCTGTTTACCCGACCCGCGGCGCTGGCCAATGGCGTCATGCTGGCCATTACCCTCTGGTTCCACTACATCCCTATGGCGATGCCTTCCTGACCCAGGCCGGCATCGACGCCCTGAAAGCGGGTGGTGACCTCTTCACGCCGGAGGCCATGGCCCGCCTCGGAGACGGCGGCACGAAGTTCTTGCACCAGGTGCAGACCAAGGCGGAACTCGCTTCGCTCTTCTGGACCGGCGGCGTCTTCCTCTTTGCAGCCTTTGGCGGCGGTTATCTGTCGCTCGACCGCTTGCTGTTCAGGAAGCAGTTCTGATCGAGAGTGACCAAACTATACGAGAACAACAAACCGGGCGAGCAATTGCCCGGTTTGTCGGTTTCACGACCTGCACTTAGCTACGCCCGCATTCTTCCGCCCGTTGTTGGAGAAAGGCGCGTTCGCTCTTGTTGCGGCTGAGGGATGCTGCCCGTTTAAAGGCGCTGCGGGCCTCGCCCTTCTGTCCGGCCCGCATCAGGCAGTCGGCTTTGGCGGCTGAAAGAGGGGCGTAGCGCTGCAAGGCCGGTTCGGCTTCGAGTTCCGCCAACAGGGCAAGTCCGACCATCGGACCCTTGGCCATGCTATAGGCGATCGCCCGGTTCAGCGCGACGACCGGGGATGGCATCACTTTAAGAAGCCGGTCGTAAAGCCCCGATATCCGGAACCAATCCGTTTCCTGGAAACTGCGTGCGCGGGCATGGCAGGCAGCCAGTTCAGCCTGCAGGGCATAGGCGCCGTCACGGCCGCCAAGCGCCTGCACCCGGTCCAGCGCGGCAAGTCCGCGCCGGATCAGCATCAGGTCCCACCGAGCCCTGTTCTGATGCTCAAGCGTCAGGGTTTCGCCGTGCGGTCCCGTGCGGGCGTTCAGCCTCGATGCCTGGATTTCCATCAGCGCCAAGAGCCCGAGCACTTCGGGTTCGTCAGGGGCAAGCGCCACGAGGATCCGGCCAAGGCGCATGGCCTCGTTGCAGAGGGAAGGGCGGATCGCATCCTCACCTGAACTGGCCGCATAGCCCTCGTTGAAAATCAGGTAGATCACCTCCAGGACGGCAGCGAGCCTTAGGCCGCGCTCATCGCCGCGTGGCACCGCGTAGCTTGCCCCGGACGAACCGAGCGCCTTCTTCGCCCTGACGATGCGTTGGGCGATCGTCGGCTCGCTGGTGAGAAACGCCCTTGATATCTCTTCGGTCGTCAGGCCTCCCACCAGCCGCAGCGTCAGCGCCACCCGCGCCTCTCTTGAGAGCACGGGATGGCAGGCGGTGAACATCAGGCTCAGGCGCTCGTCGCCGATATCGTCATCCATGGCTTGCTCGAGCTCCCCGATGGGATCGTGGTGGCTTGCGCCATCAAGATCGAGCGCAAGCTCCTGGTGTTTGCGCTCCAGCATCGAGCGCCGGCGAAGCTGGTCGATGGCGCGACGCTTGGCGGTCGCCATCAACCAGGCTGCCGGATTGGCGGGCACCCCACGCTTCGGCCAGTCCGATAGCGCAGCCACCAGCGCGTCCTGGGCCAGTTCCTCGGCGAGGCCGATATCGCGCACCATGCGGGTCAGGCCCGCAATCAGCCGCGTACGCTCAATGCGAAACACGGCCTCGGCGGCAATATGGGTATCCCTCGTTTCCATGCGCGCCGATTATGGGGAATTGCTCGGGGCAGTCAACGAGGGGGTGTGCCGCTACGCGCCTGCGCCCTTACACCCTTGCGCATCAGCCCTTGGAGGCCTGCTGCTTGGCCAGGCCCTCGGCGGCGCGGTCATGGCTGGCCTGGCCTTCGGGTGAGGCGATGTCGGCAAAGTCTTCCATCTCGTAGAAGGGACGGATCTCGATTTCACTCGGTCCCATCATTGGGTTGGGGCAGCGCTTCACCCATTCCACGGCCTCCGCCATGTCTTTGACTTCCCAGATCCAATAGCCTGCCACCAGTTCCCGGGTCTCGGCAAAGGGGCCATCGATCACCGTCCGGCTGGCGCCGTCGAAGGCCACGCGCTTGCCGACCTTAGAGGGCTTGAGGCCGGCGCCTTCCATCATGATGCCGGCCTGCACCAGTTCTTCGTTGAACTTGCCCATATCCTCAAACAGCTTGGCCGGCGGCATGATGCCTTCTTCGCTGTCTTCTGTCGCCTTGACCATCACCATTACGCGCATGTCTTGTCTCCTCATCAGAATGCGGGATGCATCATCGCACTCCCTGATGATACAACGAACGAGCATTGAGGGATTCGACAAGTCCAAGACAATTTCTTCAAAAAAAATCGGGTCGCTGTAAACGGCCCGATCAATGGGAGAGAGTGGGGATCAGGCCTTGCTGCCCGAGGGTGCCGCAACGGTCGCTGCCGCCTTCTTCCGCGCCCGTTTGCGCTCCATGAGATAGGGACGCACAAGACGGTATCCGAGAAGCAGCGTCACCACGGCGAGGTAGAAGACCGGCTCCAGCGTGATCGACTTGATCGACAGGACGTAGTGCAGCACCGCCACCAGCGGGATGGGGTAGGCGAGCTTGTGCAGCGTGGTCCAGCGCGGCCCGAGCTTGCGGATCGACCACCTGTTGGAGGTGAGTGCCAGCGGTATCAGCATGATCAGCCCGGCCATGCCCAGCATGATATAGGGCCGCTTCAGGATGTCGCCGAGGATCGAGGTCAGGATAAGGCCCCGGTCGAGCGTCAGGTATACCGCGAAATGCGCCAGCACATAGTAGAACGCGAGCAGCCCCAGCGCCCGGCGATAGGCGATCAGGTTGATCCCGGCGAGATCCCGTAGGGGGGTGATCGCCAGCCCCAGGCACAAGAATCGCAGTGCCCACAGCCCCAGCGCATGCTCAAATGTCCGCACGGGATCAGCACCGAGCTGCGCCGTGACCCCAAGGTAAAAATACCAGAGGCCCGGCACCAGACCGAGAACATAGAGCAGCCAGATGGCGGCATCGCGCTGGCGGGAGCTGAGGGCGGTTGCCATGGTCAGTAATTCGCCCGGAGATCCATGCCGGCATAGAGGCTTGCGACCTCATTGGCATAGCCGTTGAAGGGCAGGGTGTTCATGCGGGCGCCGCCGAACAGGCCATTGGCCTCGCCTATGCGACGTTCCGTGGCCTGGCTCCAGCGCGGGTGATCGACCTCCGGGTTCACATTGGCATAGAAGCCGTATTCGCTCGGCGCCGACATCTTCCAGGTGCAAGGCGGTTCGTTCTCGGTCAGCGTGATCTTGACGATCGACTTGATGCCCTTGAAACCGTATTTCCACGGCACGACCAACCGCAGCGGCGCCCCGTTCTGGTTCGGCAGGGTCTCGTCATAAAGGCCGGTCGCCAGGATCGTCAGCGGATGACGCGCCTCGTCCAGCCGCAGGCCCTCGACATAGGGCCACTTCAGCGCCTGAAACAGGCCGGTCTGGCCCGGCATTTCCTCCGGCCGCACGATGGTTTCGAACGCCACATACTTGGCGCTGCCCAAGGGCTCGACGCGGTCGAGAAGTGCGGCCAGCGGGAAGCCGATCCACGGGATGACCATCGACCACGCCTCGACGCAGCGCATACGGTAGACGCGCTCCTCCATCGTGAAATCCTTCATGATGTCGTCGATGCCGATCACGGTTGGCTTGTTGACGAGCCCGCCGATCTCCACGCGCCAGGGGGTTGGTTTGAAATCTCCGGAATAACGAACCGGGTCATCCTTGCCCGTACCGAATTCATAGAAGTTGTTGTAGGTGGTCGCGTCTTCCTTGGACGTGATCTTGTCGGTCACCTTGTAATCCGTCTCCTTGGCAGCCAGTGGCGCCGCCATGACGCCGGGCGCCGATGCGAGCGCCAATCCGCTTGCGGCAGCACCGAGCAGGGTGCGCCGGTTCATGTAGAACTTCTGCGGCGTGATCTCGGAGGCGGCGATCTTCGGTGGGCGATAGCTGGGCATAGTGTCTCCTCCGCGAGGGATGGTCAGGTTCAGGCTTCAATGCTTATACGTAGCGTAGCAAAGCAAAGTTTCAGCCGCTGTAAAAGAAACATAAAACCACATCTGCGTGTGTGGCCAGTCGCGATCACATTTGCGTTTTCCCAGTTGCGGGAGTTGGCTCAACCGTACCGTTTTGCCGCAAGGCGATAGTGACACTCCGGCCCCGATGCAGTACCACAGGACAAAACCGGCTTGCGATGCCTCCGGACGGCGCGTCCCTGTTCAGGCCGGAGCAAAACAACGATAAATTCCGAGGTGACACCGATGCCAGCCTATCGTTCAAGAACCACGACCCACGGCCGTAACATGGCAGGTGCGCGCGGCCTTTGGCGCGCCACCGGCATGAAGGATTCCGACTTCGGCAAGCCGATCATTGCGGTCGTCAACTCCTTCACCCAGTTCGTGCCGGGCCATGTGCACCTGAAGGACCTTGGCCAGCTCGTCGCGCGGGAAATCGAGGCGGCCGGCGGGGTCGCCAAGGAGTTCAACACCATCGCCGTCGACGACGGCATCGCCATGGGCCATGACGGCATGCTTTATTCGCTGCCGTCGCGCGAGATCATCTCCGACTCGGTCGAATACATGGTCAATGCCCACTGCGCCGACGCCATGGTCTGCATTTCCAACTGCGACAAGATCACCCCCGGCATGCTGTCGGCCGCCATGCGGCTCAACATCCCGGCCGTTTTTGTTTCCGGTGGCCCGATGGAAGCCGGCAAGGCCACACTGCACGGCAAGAAAGTGGCGCTCGATCTGGTTGACGCCATGGTTGCCGCAGCCGACGACAAGATTTCCGACGAGGACGTGGCCGTCATCGAGCGCTCGGCCTGCCCGACCTGCGGCTCCTGCTCGGGCATGTTCACCGCCAACTCCATGAACTGTCTGACCGAGGCTCTCGGCCTGTCGCTGCCCGGCAATGGCTCGACGCTCGCCACCCATGGCGACCGCAAGCGCCTGTTTGTCGAGGCCGGCCACCTGATCGTCGATCTCGCCCGTCGCTACTATGAGCAGGACGACGAAACCGTCCTGCCGCGCACCATCGCCTCCAAGGCCGCCTTCGAAAACGCCATGTCGCTCGACATCGCCATGGGCGGATCGACCAACACCGTTCTGCACATCCTGGCGGCGGCCCATGAAGGCGGTATCGACTTCACCATGGACGATATCGATCGCCTTTCGCGCAAGGTGCCCTGCCTCTCCAAGGTGGCACCTGCCAAGAGCGACGTGCACATGGAAGACGTGCATCGCGCCGGCGGCATCATGCGCATCCTCGGCGAGCTCGATCGTGGCGGTCTTATCAACCGTGACTGCCCGACGGTTCATGCCGAGACGCTCGGCGACGCCATCGACCGCTGGGATATCACCCGCACCAATTCCGAGACGGTGCGCGAATTCTTCAAGGCCGCACCTGGCGGCGTTCCCACGCAGGTCGCCTTCAGCCAGTCCTCGCGTTGGGACGAACTCGACACCGATGGTGAAAAGGGCGTCATCCGCTCCGTCGAACATCCCTTCTCCAAGGACGGCGGCCTCGCCGTGCTCTATGGCAACATCGCGCTCGACGGCTGCATCGTGAAGACGGCGGGTGTCGATGAATCCATCCTGAAGTTCACCGGTCCGGCTGTCGTGTTCGAAAGCCAGGACGCGGCCGTCAAGGGCATCCTCAACAACGAGGTCAAGGAAGGCGATGTCGTCGTCATCCGCTACGAAGGGCCGAAAGGCGGCCCGGGCATGCAGGAAATGCTCTACCCGACGAGCTATCTGAAGTCCAAGGGCCTGGGCAAGGCGTGCGCGCTGATCACTGATGGCCGCTTCTCCGGCGGCACGTCGGGCCTGTCGATCGGCCATGCCTCGCCGGAAGCGGCACAGGGCGGCGCGATCGGCCTGGTGCGCCAGGGCGACATGATCGCCATCGACATTCCGGCTCGCACCATCAACCTGCTGGTACAGGAATCGGAACTCGCCGCCCGTCGCGCCGAACAGGACAAGCTTGGCTGGAAGCCTTCCGCGCCGCGCAAGCGCAATGTCACCACGGCGCTCAAGGCCTATGCCGCTTTTGCATCGTCGGCCGACAAGGGCGCCGTTCGCGTTCTGCCCGAGTAACGGTACTATTTCTCAACCCGTCGGCGGGGCCGGCGGGTTGCCTGTTAACCAGTAATTAAGGTTAAACTTTCGTAAATTCGATTGTCTGGATATACCCCTCGTGAATAGGGAGATGATCCATGACAAAAATCGGCGAGCACCCGACGGAAAGACTACACTTTCTCGACGGATGGCGTGGAATAGCCATTCTCGCCGTCATGATCGGGCACTTCTTTCCGGTGCCGGGCATGGACATCGGCTCGTTCGGCGTCGAACTCTTTTTCGTGCTCTCCGGCCGTCTCATGGCCGAGATTCTGTTCGTCCGAAAGGTGGAAGCGCTCGAATTCCTTCGTCGGCGCATCTCCCGTATCTATCCCGCATTGCTGGTCTTTGTGCTCTGTGTCAGCATTCCCGCGCTGCTGAGCGTGCAACTGATGGACACGCGTGAGCCGCTGGCGCAGGTGCATGACATCATCGCCGCCCTGACATTCACTACGAACTATACCGAGTTCTTCTTCTACCGTGGCCTGGCCTTTGGGCACACCTGGTCGCTGGCGGTGGAGGAGCACAGCTATCTCATCCTGCTGGTGCTAGCCTGGTTCACCCGCCGCAATGCACGTTTGGCCCTGTATTTCATGGTTGGTGCGACCATCCTCTGCGTCATCAACGGTCTCATCTCGAGCCATTATTTTGGCCAGCGGGAAGATCTCGCCTATTGGCGCACGGATGTCCGGATTGCTTCGATCCTGATCTCGGCCTCGATCTATCTGGCCATCCGCGAGTTTGATCTGCGGCGCTTCATGCATCCGGCCACCACGCTGCTGGCCGTGCCGGTCGCCTTGATCCTGTTCACCGATGATGCGCCGGGTTACATCAAATACGGCGTCGTCACACTGATGCTGGCCTGGTGCGTCAATGCGCTCGACGTTGCTCCGGCATTCGTCCGAAACGCGCTGTCGGTTCGGCCGCTGGTCTCCATTGGCCTCATCAGCTATTCGCTTTATCTCTGGCAGCAGCCATTCTATGCGGCCGCCGGTCCCTTCCGGGAAAAGGGCGTCATCTACATCATCGTGCTCGTCATCGCCGCCTTCTGCTGTGCCATCGGCAGCTATGTCCTGATCGAAGGCCCTGCGCGCCGGTTTATCAACGGCATCGACCTGCGCCGACGCCGTGCACGCCGCCCATCGTCAGGAACAGTCGAGTGGTTCGGCCCGGAGCCCGCCCGGCGGTAGCGGCTTAAGCCTTGGGTGGGCCTGCGGCCGCTGTCGGGCTGCGGTAAAACAGGCGGCCAAACTCGTTGTCGAGTTCGGCAAATGCCGATGGGGCGTGGCCCGTAAAGCGCCTGAAGGTGTGAATGAAATGGGCTTGGTCGTAGAAGTGATCAAGCGCATCCTCTCGCAGCATTCTCAGATCCCGGTGTCCCGCATAGCGCCTGTACAGCCTCTCGAATGCCATGACCGACTGCAGTTTTTTGGGCGTCATCCCCACCTGCCTTAGAAACAGCGTCTGTAGATGCCGACGCGAACAATCCATTCGGTCGGCGAGGTGTTCGATAGGGATGGAAAAGCCACTCGCTGCCATAGTCCGCATCGCCGCCTGAACGATAGGATCGGGTGATGGCCCGTTCTCCAGCGCCCGGTCGATCAGAAAGGCGTGGACCAGAGCGACGGCGGCGGTCGCGGTGTCTGCCTCGGCCACGCGGCGAGCAAGCTTTTCTCCGAGCTTGCCAAGCAAGGCATCGACCGGCGCGATTTCGAGGAAGATCTCGTGCAGGTCCTGCCGGATGAAATGCGCGAGGCCGGTCGGCGTGAATTCGACACCGATCGTCACCGTCCGCCCCGCGGTTGACGACAGGGTGGTCGGCTGGTCCCAGAGCCCGACCAGAACGATTTCCCCTTCCGGACTGTGCCGCCCGGGCTTGCGTGTGGAGGTTGGCATTGCCCGCGCAGTCAACCCATTGCGCCAAGGGACGATGAGCTTCGCCCTGCCATTGGGTACGACAACGCGGGCATCCATGGCCGGCAAGCCCGCAGGCGCATCGAACACCCAGAAATGATGGATGTAGGGCGCGATGACGGCATGAGGTGGAATGGTTCTGAGGAACATGCCGTGATCCAGGCTTATTGTCGAGGCTGACAATGGCGGAGACTAAAGCGCTGAAAGCGAATCTGAAAGATGGCGGCACCCTTCGGCCGTTCCCAAATTTACAATACGCCTGACCTGGGAGCGGATAGCTGTCGGACATCGACACTAACAACAGCCGAACCGCCCGAAAAGGAAGCCAAGTCCATGCTGATCGCCGAATTCGCCTTCTCAGCCGTTCTGTTTATCGGCGCCTTGCTTCACGTCTACGGCTCGTTTGCGACCTTACCGTCCGGATCGCCCGAACTGGTTTGGTCGATCGGTTCGAGCGGATTTGCGATCCTGCTTTCCGTTCTGGCCGCATTGCGGGCAAGAAGGCGCACAGACCGCGCGCTTTCTGCCATCGTCGGGGTCGGCTGCATCGGCTGGGTGGCCTTAGTTCTCACCTTTGGCATGGCCATTGGCAATCCGGCCGATCCGCGGGTGCTATATCATGTGGTCGTAGGACTGCTGCTCGCGGCCTTTGCCGTCAGAGGCATCGTATTTACCCGATAACAGTCAAAATGGCCGTTCGATCTTGGCAAACACGGCCTTCAATTCATCGAGCCGGCTTGCATACGCGTCCCGCAGGCATTGGAGGTCGGCGTTGCAGGCCTGGCGCTTGGTGAGCCAGGCGACCTGTGCATCCTGCAACTCGCCGCGAGAGCCCATGGCCAAGAGCTGAGAAACCAGGTCGAAGGTGGTGACCATCCGCACATCCGCGTCATTCAGGTCGCGGTTTTCGCAGATCGCCTTTTCATCCGCCTTCAATTCCGCGCTGCTGCAATCGAAGCTCGCAGCTTGAGCGTTGGGCGCGGCGGCCATGAGCGACAGCAGCAGGGTGATGGCGGGCAGGGCAGGGGTCAGGCGGTTCATGTCGGTCTCCTCAGGCTATGCAATACGGGTTTGAGCCTAATGCGCATGAGACAGCGCAAACGTCTGTCCGTCCCAATCGTTCCCAGAAACCACTTGCCCACGCGTTTTCACGATGAGGTGAAACAGGCGCATGACGCCCCGCTCTCTGCATGCCTTCGGTGAACTCTATCGGCGCGGCGGCCTTGCCGAGAGCGGCACGCGCCTGGTTTCTTCAGGAAGGCTTGATCACCGCGGGCACCGGCCCCATTTCCCCGTGGCTTTCCATGGTTCGGCCTCAATTTGGTTTGCAGTAGTGAGGCCGCAAACCGTATCAATGCACGGCCCAATCGCTCGAAGGGGATTCGCATGCCACGCCTGAACTATTTCATCCCGGCCCTGATCGCCGCCGCCTTGGTCTTGCCGATCGCTGCCTATACCCAGCAGTCACCCAAGACGGTGCCGCAAAGCCAGGCCGAGATGCAGATGTCTTTCGCGCCGCTGGTCAAGCAGACACACGGTGCCGTGGTAAATGTCTATGCCGAGCGCCTGGTGCAGCGCCGCTCGCCCTTTGCCGGCGATCCCTTCTTTGAGCAGTTCTTCGGCCAGCGCATGCCGAACCGCACCGAAAAGCAATCCTCCCTCGGTTCGGGCGTCATCGTTGCATCAAACGGCACAGTCGTGACCAACAACCACGTGATCGACGGCGCCGACGACATCAAGGTCGCGCTGTCGGATGGCCGGGAATTTCCGGTGAAGCTGGTCCTCAAGGACGACAGGCTCGATCTCGCCGTCCTGAAGATTGACGCGCCCGAGGCGCTGCCGGCGCTCACGGTCGGTGATTCCGACAAGCTGGAGGTCGGCGACCTGGTGCTGGCGATCGGCAATCCCTTCGGCGTCGGCCAGACGGTGACCAGCGGCATCGTCTCGGCGCTTGCCCGCAACCAGGTCACGCAAGGCGATTTCGGCTTCTTCATCCAGACCGATGCCTCGATCAATCCCGGCAATTCCGGCGGCGCGCTGATGAACATGCGCGGCGAACTGATCGGCATCAACACGGCGATCTTCTCCCGCGGCGGCGGCTCCAATGGCGTCGGTTTCGCCATTCCGGCCAATCTGGTCAAGGTCTTCATCGCCGCTGCTGAAAGCGGCGCCAAGAGCTTCGAGCGGCCCTATGTCGGCGCCTCCTTCGAGCCTGTCACATCAGACGTGGCCGAAGCGCTGGGCCTGAAGCGCGTGCTCGGCGCCCTGGTGGTCCGCACCGTCGAGGGTGGCCCAGCTGACAAGGCGGGCCTCAAGGCCGGGCAGGTCGTGACCGCGGTCAACGGCCTTGGTGTCGAGCATCCCGACGCCCTGGGCTATCGCCTGACCACCGCCGGCCTTGGAAATGCCGTCACATTGACCGTTGCCGAGAATGGCAAGGAGCGCGATATCACCCTCAAGCTGAGCGGTGCTCCGGAAACGACGCCGCGCGACGAGCGGACCATCGAGGGCCGCAATCCCTTTGCAGGCGCGACCGTCGCCAATCTCTCGCCGAGGCTCGCCACCGAACTGCAGATGCCGGCAGAAGTCACCGGCGTGGTCGTCACGGCGCTTGCGTCCGGATCTCCTGCGGCCCGGCTCGGATTTGCCCCACATGACATCGTGATTGCGGTCAACGGGATAGCGGTTACGACGACGGCAGACCTCGCCAAGATCGCCTCGAGCAATCCCGGCTTCTGGCAGGTGGAGATCGAGCGCGATGGCCAACGCATCCGGCAGATCTTCCGATGAGCGATCTCTTCGCCCCCGTAGTGCCGGACGACGTCGCGGCGCGGCGGCCCTTGGCCGACCGGCTGCGGCCGCAAAGCCTGGCCGATGTTGTGGGGCAGGAGCATCTGACGGGCGAAGACGGCGTTCTGGCCCGCATGATCGCCTCGGGGTCCCTAGGCTCGATGATCTTCTGGGGACCGCCGGGCACCGGCAAGACAACCGTTGCGCGGCTATTGTCCGGCGAGGCGGGCTTGGCCTTCGAGCAGATCTCGGCGATCTTTTCTGGCGTCGCCGATCTCAAGAAGGCCTTCGAGGCGGCCCGCAGCCGGCGGATGTCCGGCCGCCAGACGCTACTGTTCGTCGATGAGATCCATCGCTTCAACCGCGCCCAGCAGGACAGTTTCCTTCCCGTGATGGAAGACGGCACGATCATCCTGGTCGGCGCCACGACGGAGAATCCGAGCTTCGAACTCAACGCCGCTCTGTTGTCCCGGGCCCGGGTCCTGACCTTTCAGCCACTCAGGGAAGAATCGATCGAACTGCTCTTGTCCCGCGCCGAGACGGTGGAGGCCAAGCCGCTGCCGCTTGACCCCGACGCTCGCTTGGCGCTGATGAGCATGGCCGATGGCGATGGCCGCGCAGCGCTGACGCTGGCCGAGGAGGTCTGGCGTGCGGCGCGGGCAGGCGAGGTGTTCGATACGGCGGGCCTTTCCCGCATCGTCCAGCGCCGGGCGCCCGTCTATGACAAGGGCCAGGACGGGCACTACAATCTGATCTCCGCCCTGCACAAGGCGGTGCGCGGCTCCGATCCCGATGCCGCGCTGTATTATCTCTGCCGCATGTTCGATGCCGGGGAAGATCCGCTGTTTCTCGGCCGGCGGTTGGTGCGCATGGCGGTGGAGGATATCGGTCTTGCCGATCCCCAGGCGCTGGTGGTCTGCAACGCCGCCAAGGACGCCTATGACTTTCTTGGCTCGCCCGAGGGAGAACTGGCGCTGGCGAATGCCTGCGTCTACCTGGCGACCGCGCCGAAATCCAACGCGGTCTACACCGCCTACAAGGCGGCGATGCGGACTGCGAAGGAGAATGGCTCGCTGCTGCCGCCCAAGCATATCCTCAATGCCCCGACCAAGCTGATGAAGGGGGAGGGCTATGGCGAGGGCTATCGCTACGATCACGACGAGCCCGACGCCTTTTCCGGCCAGGATTATTTTCCCGAAAAGCTCGGCCGCCAGACCTTCTATGATCCGCCCGAACGCGGCTTCGAGCGGGAGATCCGCAAGCGGCTGGACTGGTGGGCGAAGCTTCGGCGCGAACGCGGTGGTTGAAAACCGGGCTTAAGCGGCCTTTTTCGAGCGCTTGCGCTTCGGTGGCTCGACGATCTTCAACTGCGAATCCGCCAGGCCGTGATGACCTTCCATATCCACGACGACATGCCAGTGGCCGGGCTCGGGAATGACCAGATGCGCCGGTGAGACCTTGCAGATGCCGCCCAAATACTGGAAATCCAGCACTTCCTTGAATCGTTGGAAATTCGCCGTCGTCATCAGGCGGACATTGTTGACGGCCGACATGGTCACCTCAATGATGGTTCCTGCCGGCTGTTCCTCCAGATCGTAGTGGGTATAGCGGAATGTCGGCTTCGGCACGCGGGTCCTCTTCTGGTGCTGATTGTGTCTGACGGGTTCTGGTGATCCGGCATTATCCCAGACCGTGGTTAAGGAACTCTTGGGCGCAAACTGCCAATTATTCCACACCGCAGGCGTGTCGTTGCGGACAGCACTGATCGGTGGGACCGGGATGCGTGTCCCTGGATTTTTTCTCGGGAGACGGCCGTTGCGGAACTTTTTCGAAGCACCGCCGTTTTTCTCTCGAACGCAAGACAGCCATGACCACAGCGCAGGGAGAAGGATCTTGAAGACGGATCACTACATCGCCATTTGCGTTGGCATGATGGTCAATGCGGTGCTGTTCGGCATCGGAGCGATCACCGTCCTGTCGATCCCGTCGCTGGAGCCCTATTGGAAATATCTCCTGCCGGCGGTGGTCGTGGCGAGTTTCGCCCTGACACCCTTCATCGCGCGGCAGATTGCCCCGCGACTTCGGCTTCGCAACAGACGCGACGCCCTCAGGACCTGAAGATCCACCTTCGGTCCACTGCATACCCTGGCAGCCCGGTTTCCCTCCCCCGGGCGGCTCAACCATAAAAATCCGACCTCCCGTCTCGCCCTGTCTCTCCCCTGGACAGGGCGGATTTTTTTGTGCCTTCGCATTCCTCGAAACAGCCGCCCATCAGGTTGGAAGTTACCGGCGGGTTAACGAAGTCTTTAAGAATTCGTGAAAATGATAGCGGACCTGCTGCAGTGCGGGACGTCGGGGGCGAAGGTTCGACGTGAGGGTCCGTGCTGCGGTTTGGCTTGTATGTTGAGTGTTGCCCGCTCCGCGGGTTTTTGTATGGAGTAAACTCATGAACACAAGCGCGAAATCTTTCGCCCTCGCTCTCATCGCGGCCTCTGCCGCTGCCCCCGCCTTGGCGGCTGACCTGACCTATTCCGATACCACATCCTATGAAGCACCTGCGTCCACCTCGACCGGCGGCTGGACCGGCGCCTATGTCGGCGGCCATCTCGGCATGGGGTCCGACAAGCTCGACCCGTTTTCCGGCGACAAGGGCTTGGCCGTCGGCATCCAGGGTGGCTATAACCAGGAATTGAACGGCGCGGTGATCGGCGGCGAACTGGAACTGTCCCACATGGGCGACACGGAAGTGCGCCTGCCCGGCGGCGACCTGAAGGAACGCCACCGCTTGGCGCTGAAGGCCAAGGGCGGCCTGCCGTTGGGCGACACCCTGGTCTATGGCACCGGTGGCATGGCGTTGACCAATATGCGCGACAATGGGCCGGTGCAGGGTCCTGACGGATGGAAGCCCGGCTGGCTTGCCGGCGCGGGTATCGAGCAGAAGTTCAACTCGAACATCTCGGGCCGCGTGGAATATAACTATGTTCGCACCAACGATATCAGGGTGTTCAACGGCACCAGCACCACCACCGGCGATGTCGGCGACCACACCATCAAGGCCGGCGTGAACTACAAGTTCTAGTCTCGGCAGACTGGTTTTTAGCATCATGCACGCCTCGGTCTTGACGGACCGGGGCGTTTTGCGTGGAAGCGGGCGGCCAGTGGGGCAGACTGGCCCCTTGGCGAATTCTAGGATTGTTCGGACGGGGCGCTGAAAGCTGCCTCGTAAGGTAGTTAAGTAGTGGCACCTCTCAGCGCCCCGTTCGGCAGTTTCTGCCCGCGACTTCGGTCTCTCTGCGATGCGGGTGGGAAAGGGTCGTGACCGCCACCGGCATTGGCGCCGGCTTTGGTGTCATGCACGCCCTTGAGAGTTACGCTGCCGGCTCGAATTCTGGTTCGGACGTTTCCGTCCTCACCCGTCTGCGCGGCCATGACGGCCGCCGGCTGCGTCTTCCACCTGCGCCGCGCCTTTTGTGTGTTTCGGCGTGCAAAATTGGCTCTGACTCATTCTTGATGATGTTTCGGATTGTACTGGCCTGATTCTTGAAGGAGAATCAGCGCCATGCGAGCCTATT
>NZ_FWXU01000052.1 GCF_900176345.1 Rhizobium sp. RU36D | reverse complement strand
GGCCTGGATCGGTCAGCGGATCGATATGATGGAAAAGCTGATCACGGAGGGACGAGTATGACCCATAGCCAAACACCCCCGACGCGGGCGGAGGGGTGAGATGAAGACGCCGGACGAGTTGATTACCCATTTTCGTAGACGAATGGCCGAATGCGGCCATGAAATTGACCGCCTTGGTAAGCTCCCTGAAAGAGGAAGCGTCAGCCACGCCGACCACGAAAACTGGATTAGAGGGTGGGAAGAGGATCGGCGGGTTTGCCGCGACACGATCTCCTATCTGGAGGTCATCAAGAAACATGGCGCTGCGTCACCAACGCCCGGGGAGGGGTAGCCATGCCCGAAGAATACGGCCCAAACGATCCGATCCCGCTTGCACGGGCCGCGCAATTGTTTTTCCGTGGCGCCCTGACGAAGTCGGCGCTCCGCACCGAGGCGCGCAAGGGCAACCTGGAGATCATCCAGATTGCCAATAAGGACTTCGTTACGCGCAACGGGATCGAAAGGATGATGGAAAAATGCCGCAAAAAAAGCGACCAGCCCGGCTCTGGCTCAGACCAGACACCGGCACATGGTTTATCAAGGATGGACCAAAGCGTATCGCCACGGACTGCAGCGAAAGCGAAATTGCAGCAGCTCAGGGAAAGCTTGCCGCCTACATCGCAGCCCAATACCAGCCGCGGCGCGGAGGTCGTGCGGCTGAAATAAGCATCGGCGATATCGTCATGATCTATGCCGAGGAAAAGGCGCAATCGACCGCACGCCCGCGCGAGACGCTGGCGATGCTAGACCGGCTGACGGAATTCTTCGGGGATATGGCTGTCACCGAGATCAGGGGCAAGACCTGCCGGGACTATGCCGACGATCGCGGCAATGATGGCGGTGCCAGGCGCGATCTGGAGGTCTTGCGGGCCGCCATCAACTACTATCACGGCGAATATACGCTCGACATGGTGCCAAAGATCACCCTGCCGGAGAAGGGAACGCCGCGCCAGCGTTGGCTAACCCGCCAGGAGGTCGCTCGCCTTTTGCGAGCCGCGCGCAAGGAAAAACAGTGCCGGCACCTGGTGCGCCTGATCCTGATCGGGCTCTATACCGGCACGCGCTTGTCTGCGCTGCTGAACCTGCAATGGATCCCCAACACCAATGGCGGGCACGTCGATCTTGATCGTGGCGTCATCTATCGCCGCGCCGATGGCGAGCGGGTGGCGCACAACAAGCGACGCACGCCCGTGAAGATACCGCCGCGCCTGCTGCGCTTCCTGCGCTACTGGAAGGCGGCAGACAGCAGATCCGATTCGCAAGGCAATGTCGTCACGCTGCGCTATGTCGTCACCTATGCCGGGGATAAGGTCGTGAAGCCTCACAAGGCATTCCGCACGATCCGTGCCGCCGCCGGATTTGGCGATGACGTCACCCCGCACGTGCTCCGCCACACCCGAGCCACCTGGCTTGCGCAGGCCGGCATTGATGCCCATGAAGCCGCGGCATCACTCGGTTTGACGGTCGAGGAATTCGAACGAACATACGCACACGCCAGCCCTGATTTCCAGCAGGCGGCAGCAAACGCATTCTGACACGGTCCGCAATCGGTCCGTCTCAACAACAACAGCTTTCGCGATGATTTTTGATGTTCGGGAATAAGCCTTTGATAAATAAAGGCTAATCAGCTGGTCGGAGTGGAGTGATTCGAACACTCGACCCCCACGTCCCGAACGTGGTGCGCTACCAGACTGCGCTACACTCCGTGACCAGCGGCGCCTCTATAGACCAGCGATTTTTGTTGCACAAGCGGTCATTTGAAAAAACATCTGCGGGGATGTCGATTTGATGAAAGTGGGCCGGAGAGCGGGCCTGCAAGATCGGCCAAGGGCCTCGTTCGTGGCGGCGTGGCACCAGGTCAAAAATAATTATCCACAGCCCGCCGGATGGCGTTCTTTTACCGGGCGAATAGGGATAAACGCATGGCGCAAGGTCGCCACTGCCCAGGACGGGGCGTGGCCGGCCGGATCGCGACTGCCGGCCATGGACGCCTTGACAGCCGCGGTGTCATTGTGAGGACGAAACATGCGACCCCGTTCGGCGGGCCTCCCCCGATCGCGCGGGCTCGCCGATGAGAGGCAGGGACGAGACAGAATGAATTTGCGCGCGATCACCGTAGCCGGGCTTTGCCTGGCGCTTGCAGCATGCACGACGACAGGCACGTCGGGAAACGGCGTCGAGGCACGCTGGAATGGCCAGCAGGCCGGCGCCTTCTTTGCGAAATTCGGGCCGCCGACAAGCGACAGCACCGACGGCAATGACACGCTGTATTCCTGGCGCGGCGGATACAAGACCCGGACGATACCGGCCGTCTATGAGACCCTGTCGGATGGCAAGCGCGGCAAGCTGAAGACCCCTGCCCGTCGCGAATATGCAAGCTGCTCGGTGCAGCTCCGGGTGTCCCAGGATTATGTGATCCGCAGCGTCCGGATCGTGTCGGACCGTCCGGGTATCAACGGCGGCAAGACCTATTGCGAGGAATTCCTCGGCGAAAGCTGAGACGCGTCCCGGCGGCAGGCGCCGCTATGACGTGAGATCGTCAAAAGATTGGCTGCGCGGCCCGCAAGGGCCGCGCAGAACCGTTTTCAGCGCAGCAGATCCATGATCACGGTGCCATTGGCATTGGCAACGGCGAGAGCCTCGATGCCGAGGGCCTCGCTGACCTTCAGGGCCTTCAGGCGGCTCGATTCCTCGTTCATGTCGGCATCGACCATGCGACCGACACCGAAGGCGAGAGACGCCTGCAGATCCTTGGCGAATTCATGCTGCATTTGCACGCGCTCAGACAAGGCGCCGATGACCGTGCTGACCACCGTGGCCCGTTCGGCCATGGCATCCACCACCTTGATCATTTCGGCGACTTCAGCCGTCGTCGTGGTCTGGGTCAGGGTGATCTCGTCGTTGATCTGGCTGTTTTCCCCGTTGAAGAGGACCCAGTTCTTCGATGTACCCAGGGATGTCGCGAAGCCGGAACCGGTGAGGATGCCGCCTTCGCTATTGGCGTCGTCAATCAAGAAATTGACGTTGGTCGAGCCGGGAGTACCGGCAACGTTATAGGTCAGATCGGAGACTTCCACCCGGCCATCGCCCGTGCGGGCAAAGGCGCCGACCAGGCGTCGCTGCGCGTCGTCTGCCGCCGATTGACGCCAAAGCCAGTTTTCCCCGGAAAAATTCGAGGAGCGGGCAATGGTCTTCAGCTCGTCCTTCAGCGCGGCAACCTCCGTGTTGACCTTCTTGAGGTCTGCGCCGGGCTCCTTAGCCACGACCAGCCTCTCAACGATCTTGTGGAGCACATCAACGGCATTTTCGATGCCGTTGGAGGCCGTGTCGACAACCGCAGCAGCCATGCCCAAAGCATCCTCCACGGATGCGATCGCTTTGCTATCCGACCGCATGGTAGTGGCAATGGACCAGTATGCCGCATCGTCGGCAGCCTCGGCCACACGATAGCCGGTGATGACACGCATCTGCGCGTCACCCCTGCTATTGATCGTCGACCTCAGAATGTCGAGCGCGGATTTCGCCGCGCCGTTTGTGACTATACTCAACATGGCACGCTCACTCGGGGTAATCGACCTACTCAAAACAATAAGATCGAACTGTTGAACAATACTGGTACTGGTTAACGTTCTTGACGCGGGACTTGAATTCGAACAATGCCTTTATACATGCGTTAGGGTTAATGATTGGCTTATACACCAAAGAAATATAGTTAATATTCAATTGATTAGTTGCCTTTGTTCTTCATAGAAAATTCAGAAGCGTAAACAAATCCCATCGACGACATCCAGGCGGAAGGGTTTTATTAACGCCGTCGAAAATCTCGTCCCGTTTTTCCACAGATCCCCCTCAAGGCGACCCCGTTCTCCGGTTTTTTATGCATTCGGGAAAAGGCCAATCAACGCTCGGCTGCTAGTTTCGGTGTATCAAGGAGATCACCCGATGCGCAGCCAAAGCCCCCCAAGATCAGCCAGGTCCCGTGCCATTCTGGGGACCTTGTGCGGATTACTGGCCGGGGTCGCAGCCGCCGGCGCCATCCTTTACCGGCATGACGGGGAACTGGTGATGCCGCTGACGGTGAGCGCGCGGGACTGCAACATCAAGGGCAATATCAGCCACCGCAGCGGCGAAAGGACCTTCCACCTGCCCGGCCAGCAAAGCTATCCGGGCGCCGTGATCCAGGTGGACCGTGGCGAACGCTGGTTCTGTGCGGAGGGCGAAGCCCTGGCCGCCGGCTGGCGCAGGGCCGACAACTAAGAAACGGCAAGGGTTTGGCGTAGATGGCTGGGGCGCCAGGACCCTCATTTGGGACCCAACCAACTAATTGATCTTGCAAACTATCCAGCTTTTTCATACAGATGCGGTACATTGAAGAGGCCATTTTGAGGTACATTCTTTGCCCCGCAATCGCACTCCGACCTACCTAGAAAAGATGAATAACGGCGGCTGGCGGGTGACCGTTCCAGTCCCAAGAGAGTTGGTGAAGTCCGTTGGCAAGACGCGACTGAAGCGTTCGCTCGACACCCACAGCCAAGCCGAAGCCGAGCGGCGGAAACATGCGGTCATTGCTGAATTTCTCGCCATGATCGAAGCCGCGAGACAAGGACGACTTCCTAAGGCGACGGTAGCCGGCATCTCTGCTTCGGCTGAAATGAGCGACAAGGAACTGACCAGCCTCGCTCTCGATCTGCGCAGTAACCTTCAGGCCCATGAAGAAGACACGCCAGCCTTTGAACTGGAGACGGAAGGCGTTTATCTGATAGCGGACCGGATTAGGGGCCAAGAAGTGGCCACGGATCACGAAACCGACAGCCCGGTCTTCGATCCCGCACGTGAGACGAAGGCTGACCGGTTCCTTCGTATTGCTCTCGGCAAAGAAACGCCAATCCGTGAGCCTTTGGGTCTTTTCCATGAGCAGGTGAACTGGCTTCCACGAACCAAGGCAGACAGCGCCCGTGCGGTGGACCTGCTGGAGACCTGGTGCGCGGAAAATCGTGTTCCGTTCGTCATCGAGGCGATCACACGTAAGAAAGCCGGAGTGTTCATCGGTGATCTCGCGTCCAACGAGGAGAGACCGCTCACCAACCGGACAATCAACAAGTACCTGACGTGTCTGTCCCAGTTCTGGAAATGGCTGGAGAAGCGGGGATATGTCGAACTCGACACCTCGCCTTGGCGCGGTCAATCGCTCCCGAAAGTTCAGCCGAAGGAGGAAGAGAAGGAGCGCCCATTCACAGATGACGAGATGATCAAACTGTTCAGCGGTGAACCGCAGCAACCCTATCTCAAAGACATTATGCTAGTCGGTGCGCTGACGGGGGCCCGTATTGACGCCATTGTCAGCCTCAGGCGGAAGGACATCACCGAAGACGGCTGCATTCGATTCAAAGCCCAGAAGAAGGAAAGAGCCTCGCGCTTGGTCCCGATCCATACTGCGCTGAAGCCGACTATCGCGCGGCTCGTCGAAGGAAAGCAGCCCGACAATGACCTGTTCCCGGAATGCCCGCCGGTCCCTTCCGATAAAGAACGGGAACGATCCATGCCCGCAGTGAAAGCCTTCACCCGCTACCGACGTAAACAAGGCGTCATCGATCCTGTCGAGGGCAACAGACGGGACCGCGTGAACTTCCATTCATTCCGCCGCTGGTTCATCACCAAGGCTCTGCAAGCTGGACAGTCCGAGCTGGTCGTTCAGATCGTAGTCGGTCACAAGCCGCAAAGCGTAGCTGCGAGTGTGTACTTGGGAGGGCTGACGATGGAGCAAATGAAGGACTGTGTGGAGGCGGTGCAACTTCCCACACTCATCGGTCAGTCACGAACATAAGGACATTAAATCGCCCCCATAATTGCTGCGCTAGTGTTTTCGCGTGTTGGCGTGTTAACCCCGATCAAATAAGATGTGCGAATGATGTGGAGGTTTTGGTGAAAAAAGGTGAACGAAGCAGCTATTCGACATTGGATTTCGCTCAGTGGAAATCTAGCGGGAACCTTATTATATCACCGAAGTTCCAGCGGCGAGCGGTGTGGGGAAGGCCCGCCCAATCTTTCTTGGTAGACACCTTACTTCTCAATCTTCCCGTGCCGCCGATCTACATCCGCGTAACGCAGGACAGAAAGAAGGGCATGGTCCGAGAGATAATTGACGGCCAGCAGCGCCTTTCCGCCGTTCTTTCTTATGTTAACGGTGAATTTGCTCTCTCAAAGAATATCGAGAGTACAAGTGCGATCGGTCGCCGGTTTTCCGAGCTTACACAGCAGCAGCAGGATGACATAAACCAGTATTCTTTCATATGCGAGGTATTCTACGGAGTCGAAGATCCAGACATCCTGAAAATTTTTGCTCGTTTAAACATGCATTCCGTAAAGCTCAACCCACAGGAGCTTCGAAATGGTAAGTTTTTCGGTGAATTCAAGCGCACCTGTTACGATCTCTCATTCGAACACCTCGAATTTTGGCGCTCGAGAAAAATCTTTGGCGAACAATCGATTGCCAGAATGCTAGAAGTCGAGCTCACTGGCGAGCTTGTAATCGCGATGATGGCCGGGCTTCAGGACAAGAAGAAGTCTCTCGATACATTCTATAAGCAGTACGATGAGTCGTTCCTCGAACGCGACGAGATGACGCGCCGCTTCCGGCTTGTCATCGACACAATTAATGAGGCGGTCGGAGAATTATTGCGCGACACTGAATTCCGTCGAGTGCCGCTGTTTTACACGCTATTCACTTGCATAGCACACCGGATGTTCGGTGTTCCTGGCGTCGATTTACCGTTTCACCAGACTGCTCGCCTCACACGCATGGAGTTGGATGCTATCCACTCGGCAATCAGGGAGCTGTCTAATGTACTCGAAAACGCCACGGACAATGATGGAGAGGTCGCGCCGGGGATGGGAGCGTTTGTGCTTGCGAGCCAACGTCAGACAGACAATGTCCGGCCTAGGCGGATACGACTTGAAACACTATACAAGCTCGCATTCCTCTAAATGCCGAGATCGCTTCCCAGACTTGACCTAAAGTTTGGTGAAGATATTCGCGCAGCGCAGTCGCTTGTCGCGCGTGTCGAAGTGGCAATGACGTCAGCGCGATTACGTGATCCTCATCGCATACGTTTGAGTGAAGTCGAGCTCGCCTATGAGCTTTCGTACCTGAGGGTATTCACCGCTTGGGAAGTGCTGTTAGAAGAAATCCTGCTCAGGAAGATGTGTGGTTACGCCACGGCTGTCGGCCAAGAGCCGCTACAGCCAGGACGCCGCTATTACGCCTCGATATCTGCGGCTGAAACTGAGCTCTACAATGGCCGGAGCTACCTTTTGTGGCATGATCCGGTGAAGGTTATAGATCGTGCGAACCGATATTTTCTTAACAGCCACTACATGCAAGTAATAGCGTCACTGCAAGCGCGACTGACTTGGTACGGCGCGATCCGACATAGAATAGCACATGCGCAAACGGATGCTGCCCGTAAATTTGATCAGGTCACTATGAGCATGGCCGGACGACGCTATCGAGCATCGAGGCCGGGCAGGTTTTTTAGAGACATACGACCTGCAAGTAATCCGCCTGAAAGGTGGCTTAACATAGTGTGTGATGAGCTCGAAAGTCTTGCAGTCCAGCTCTGTGCTTAGTTTGAAGCACGTGACGGTCCGCCAACAGTTGAGAGGCCGAGACAAACAATGTTCGGAATCCCTCCTTCGGATCCGCATCTTCTGTGAAAGCAGGTTAGCCTCCGGTCTATTGACGCTGATTGAGGACCAAAACACATAATCGTCCTCCGAGAAAGGCATTATGACTACAACTCTTTCAGCACTCTGAAGATGCTCGAGCGGCTAATCCCTAAGGCTTTCGCGATCTCGTCCACCGTCTTTCCTTCGTGTTTCAAACGCTTAACATCATCGGCCTTTCGCTGGGCGGTGGGAGCTCGACCACGATACTTCCCGTCTGCCTTGGCTTTGGCGATGCCTTCTCGCTGACGTTCCAACATCAGCTCGCGTTCGAATTCCGCGATAGACCCGAGCATGTTCAGCATCAGCTTGCCAGTGGGGGTCGAGGTGTCTAGGTTCAGCGCCAAGATCTTCAACTCCACGCCCTTTGATCTCAGCTTGCCCATGATCTCCATCAGGTTGGCCATGGACCGTGCCAGACGGTCGAGCTTGGTCACGACCAGCGTGTCTCCTTCGCGGACATAGTCTAGGACGCGCTCCAGTTCCGGGCGCTTTGTATCCACCGACGATACCTGTTCCTGAAAGATCTTGGTACATCCCGCCGCAGTCAGATCGCGGACTTGGCTTTCCAATCCCGCAATCTGTTCGAGTGTAGAGGTGCGGGCGTAGCCGACGAGTGTCGAAGTCATTAGTCTCTGCTCCATGAGTTTCAATGAAGTCATAGATGTTGTGAGACAATCAGTGTCAAAAGTCAATAGCCACTCATGTGAGACTGATTTTAGCATTGCTGGTGGGGTGCCACAGAAGCTAGGTCTATTGAGACTGCGCACCTTGCCTCATTGAGACGAACGTAGTCTGATCTCTCTGACGTGGATGACATGGAGCGATAGGATGAAGTGGCAGGATCTAACTGACGAGCAGCTATTTGAGACTGGTGGCGAACAACCCGGATCTCAGCGCTCGTATGAACGTGAATTGGAAATACGCCGGAGAAGCTACGTGTTGGAAAAGAGAGTAGCAGAGGCCCAGATCGAGGCAGCCAATTCTCAGCAGCTCGCAGCGAATGCCACCGTGCGAACCGCGAGCTGGACGATGTACTCTGCTCTAGCTGTCGCCGTCTCAGTAGTGGTGGCGGTGGTCGGTCTTCTGATGTGACCGCCACCGGGGGACTTGCCAATCCTGTTATATGATCTCGGGGCCTCAGATTTTTCCGACAAACATTTCGGGTCTCGCTATGCATTTTACACGGTCTAGGGGATGCACACCCTGTCGATGATGAAGATCATGAGGATCATCACCACCATCATGGCACCGTGTGGAAGACCAAGGTTGGATCCATGTTCTCTGGTCTTCATGTTCATCGCCATCATGAGGAAAACCTCAGCCGTCTTCATTGGATGGAAGACCAGATGATCGTCATCTCCG
>NZ_FWXU01000054.1:2500-6473 GCF_900176345.1 Rhizobium sp. RU36D | reverse complement strand
GCAATTATCGTTGGTTGCGGGGGCAGGATTTGAACCTGCGGCCTTCAGGTTATGAGCCTGACGAGCTACCGGGCTGCTCCACCCCGCGCCAAGGTTTTTGCCGAAGGCAAAATACCGTCGAGGCAAACCAATTGGTTTGCCGGAACGCATCATCGCTGAGCGATGATGCTACTGCCGGAGCAACTCCGACGGAGTTGTCTCCTGTAAGGGACGCACCATTTCGATGCTTTAGGTCCCCGACATTTCGTGCTGTCGTTTAACGACAAAGGGTCGCTTACGCGACCCAGAGAGGATTTCGGCTGGGCCGAGGGCGTGATGAGAAGATTGTGTTGGTATTTTGCTTGCGCAAAAACCTGGGGTATTTTGCTTTCGCAAAACCCAAACATTGCCTTTAGCAGACCTGGCAGCGACCGACTCTCCCGCGTCTTAAGACGAAGTACCATGGGCGCAGGGGCGTTTCACGGCCGTGTTCGGAATGGGAACGGGTGCAGCCACCCCGCAATAACCACCAGGTCAGCTAAGGGCAATGTTGAACCGACTAGCGGTCGGTTCAGTGAGAAGCTGGTGCAGTTTTCACTGCTTTTAAACACGTCTTTTTTCTTTTCCGTATGCGCCACGGCCGAAGGCCGCAAGCGCGAAGGCGCGTCACCAATCGTTTGGCGCGCTGTCCGCAGCGTAGCGACGAAGTCGCGACAGCGTGAGGACAAAAGAGATGGCTCATCGAAGCGCACAAACACTTTGTGTTTGTCGCGAGATGAGCATGGTCAATGAGAACGATCAAGCCAATCGAGCTATTAGTACCGGTAAGCTTCATGCATTGCTGCACTTCCACACCCGGCCTATCAACGTGGTCGTCTTCCACGGCTCTGATAGGGAACACTCGTTTTCAGGTGGGTTTCCCGCTTAGATGCCTTCAGCGGTTATCCCTTCCATATATAGCTACCCTGCTATGCCCTTGGCAGGACAACAGGTCCACCAGAGATATGTCCATCCCGGTCCTCTCGTACTAGGGACAGATCCTGTCAATATTCCTACACCCACGGCAGATAGGGACCGAACTGTCTCACGACGTTCTGAACCCAGCTCACGTACCGCTTTAATTGGCGAACAGCCAAACCCTTGGGACCTGCTCCAGCCCCAGGATGCGATGAGCCGACATCGAGGTGCCAAACAACCCCGTCGATATGGACTCTTGGGGGTCATCAGCCTGTTATCCCCGGCGTACCTTTTATCCGTTGAGCGATGGCCCTTCCACACGGGACCACCGGATCACTATGACCGACTTTCGTCTCTGCTCGACTTGTCAGTCTCGCAGTCAGGCGGGCTTATGCCATTGCACTCGACGACCGATTTCCGACCGGTCTGAGCCCACCATCGCGCGCCTCCGTTACTCTTTCGGAGGCGACCGCCCCAGTCAAACTACCCACCATACACTGTCCCGGATCCGGATGACGGATCGCGGTTAGACATCCATGACGATAAGGGTGGTATTTCAAGGATGGCTCCACGAGAACTGGCGTCCCCGCTTCAAAGCCTACCACCTATCCTACACATGCCGACACGAATGCCAGTGTAAAGCTATAGTAAAGGTGCACGGGGTCTTTCCGTCTAACCGCAGGAACCCCGCATCTTCACGGGGAATTCAATTTCACTGAGTCTATGCTGGAGACAGCGGGGAAGTCGTTACGCCATTCGTGCAGGTCGGAACTTACCCGACAAGGAATTTCGCTACCTTAGGACCGTTATAGTTACGGCCGCCGTTTACTGGGGCTTCGATTCAAAGCTTGCACCTCTCCTCTTAACCTTCCAGCACCGGGCAGGCGTCAGACCCTATACGTCGTCTTGCGACTTCGCAGAGCCCTGTGTTTTTGATAAACAGTCGCTACCCCCTGGTCTGTGCCACCCCACTATACTTGCGTATAAAGGGGTCACGCTTCTTCCGAAGTTACGCGTGCAATTTGCCGAGTTCCTTCAGCATAGTTCTCTCAAGCGCCTTGGTATGCTCTACCTGACCACCTGTGTCGGTTTCGGGTACGGTCTGTACGGTGGAGCTATTTCCTGGAACCGCTTCCCCGCCCGGACAATCCAATAAGTCCGAACAAGTTACGCAATCCGTCACTACCACCAGGCCCACGAATATTAACGTGGTTCCCATCGACTACGCGTGTCCGCCTCGTCTTAGGGGCCGGCTAACCCTGCTCAGATTAACTTTAAGCAGGAACCCTTGGTCTTTCGGCGAGGGGGTCTCTCACCCCCTTTATCGTTACTCATGTCAACATTCGCACTTCCGATACCTCCAGGGCCCCTCACAGGTACCCCTTCACAGGCTTACGGAACGCTCCGCTACCACTTGCATCACTGCAAATCCTCAGCTTCGGTGCATGGCTTTAGCCCCGTTACATTTTCGGCGCAAAGACCCTTATTTAGACCAGTGAGCTGTTACGCTTTCTTTAAATGATGGCTGCTTCTAAGCCAACATCCTGGTTGTTTTGGGATCCTCACATCCTTTCCCACTTAGCCATGACTTGGGGACCTTAGCTGGAGGTCAGGGTTGTTGCCCTTTTCACGACGGACGTTAGCACCCGCCGTGTGTCTGCCGATTAGTACTCCCGGGTATTCGGAGTTTGGTTAGGATCAGTAAGACGGTGAGTCCCCATAGCCCATCCAGTGCTCTACCCCCCGGGGTATTCGATCGACGCACTACCTAAATAGTTTTCGCGGAGAACCAGCTATTTCCGAGTTTGATTGGCCTTTCACCCCTAGCCACAAGTCATCCCAATCTATTGCAACAGATGCGGGTTCGGTCCTCCAGTTGGTGTTACCCAACCTTCAACCTGCTCATGGCTAGATCACTCGGTTTCGGGTCTAATGCATCTAACTGAACGCCCTGTTCAGACTCGCTTTCGCTGCGCCTACACCTACCGGCTTAAGCTTGCTAGATACACTAAGTCGTTGACCCATTATACAAAAGGTACGCTGTCAGGCTTGCGCCCTCCAACTGCTTGTAGGCAACCGGTTTCAGGTTCTATTTCACTCCCCTTGTCGGGGTGCTTTTCACCTTTCCCTCACGGTACTTGTTCGCTATCGGTCATGCACGAGTACTTAGGCTTGGAGAGTGGTCTCCCCATGTTCAGACAGGATTTCACGTGTCCCGCCTTACTCAAGGACAATGCCTGTTCTACGCCTACGGGACTGTCACCCGCTACGGTCGAGCTTTCCAACTCGTTCGGCTTTATTCAGCATTGCCACTGGCCTGGTCCGCGTTCGCTCGCCACTACTTGCGGAGTCTCGGTTGATGTCCTTTCCTGCAGGTACTTAGATGTTTCAGTTCCCTGCGTTCGCTTCTTACCCCTATGTATTCGAAAGTAAGATACCTTATCTCAATGCCTAGAAACCTAAACCGTCCCGAAAGACAGCTTAAACTTTCTAGGCATTTAAGGTGGGTTTCCCCATTCGGAGATCCATGGATCAAAGCTCATTCGCAGCTCCCCACGGCTTATCGCAGCGTATCACGTCCTTCATCGCCTGTGCATGCCAAGGCATCCACCAATTGCCCTTAAAACACTTGATCGTTCTCATTGCCAATGCTCATCATTATGCGAGCCAATAGCCAGTAGGCACTAGCCAATAGAGTTTGATCCCTACTGACCATTGCCTAATTCCTATCGCCTCACAAACCTGGCTACCTTTTACAACCAGGTCACTCAGATGCCATCGACGTGTTCGATCGGATCGCTTTATCGGAGCTACGCCGAGCAGCTCACTTGCGTCCGATCATAAGACCAGCTTCTCGAGATTAAATCCGGGACCGCGCGGTTAGCAATCGGCCATCGATAAGTCACCAGAGATGCTCCGAAGAACATCAACAGCGACCGACCAGAGCGACAGGCTTCCTACCTACCTCCGACCCTTCCCCAAGTTCCGGCCGGCTAGGCCATTCCAAGGTTCATCAGGATCGGGCTCGGACACCAGG
>NZ_FWXU01000057.1 GCF_900176345.1 Rhizobium sp. RU36D | reverse complement strand
GTGGCTATGGACCTACAACAACGAACGGCCCAATATGGGCATCGGCGGCATCACACCCGCCCAGAAACTGAAAATGGCCGCGTGAATTCTACTACAGAGCCCCGTTAAAAACGGGGGGATTACCCCCTCGGCCCGGCGCGTTGCGCGAAGGTCCTCTCGCCAAGACGTGTTCGGCTACATGGAAATGTTCTACAAACCCAGACGCAAGCCCGTTAGAAACGGGAGGCTTTCGCTCGTCGAGTTCGGGAAGCAACAGAGAACATGACCTCAGGGTGTATAGGAAACTCGGCTCTATGCATCCCGAGGTGAAGCTGACATCAGATTGACCTGTTGGGTCAGGGTCAGCTACGTAATAAATACCCAGCACTCCATTAACTGAGACGGAATTTTCTGAATTTTCCCCGAGAAGTCTTCGAATGCTATAAAAGCATATTGCACCGAGTACAATACTGGCGTGTATTTCCCAGCAATCTTTGTAAGCTGAATCGAGTTAATCTTTCCCCAGCTCATCGGTCCATCAAGGTTGAGAAGACCAGTGTTTTGATCAAACGTTGGAGTGCCAAACTCAGTGATCAAATTGCCTCTAGCACTATACAACGACCATCCGGATGAAGAAAATGATAGGCGGAATGATATAGGCTGTCGAAACTGTCTGCCGGTACTGTTCCCAAGATGCACCACTGTTGGCCGAGGGTTACCTGCCGCAGTCTGGGATGAATTGCCAACTTCCAGAGAATCGCCGTTAATGAGGACATCCGCTCCAGATAAACGGTTTAGACGAATCAAATTCTGGGCAGCTCGGTGGAACTGACCGTGCAGGACAATCGAGTTGGATAAGATTTCTCGATCGGGGACAAATATTTCGTTGCTTTCAAATGAGCAGCCATTTCCTTCGTGAAAACGTACCACCGTGCACATGTTCCTTTCAAAATGCCCACCGCGTACGACTCCGTTTGAGGAGTATTCCGTTCTGATAACCTCCGAGGCACTATCAGGAAGTTTATTTATGAGGGGCGCGTCGATTATCCACCCTCGGCCTCCCTTGAGAACAATCCCAGCAGACGGCTTAGGCTGAAAATTTTCACATCTTAAGCCACTGAATATAGATGCATCGGCGTCTGATTGCTGGAACAATAGATCGCCCATATTGGCGAATTGTATATCACTTACATCCCACATATCACAGTAATTTTCCGCCCCGTTTATGTCCGGATCAAGAAAATCCCATCCTCGATAAAGATTGTGAAATCCTAGCTTTGCGAGGCTGGCTCGAGTAGAATATCCTTTGATGCCCGTTGTCTTGATCCCTGGCGCACCCTTCAGGTTAAGCTGCTCACATCTAAAGTTGATAAACTGGTGAGTCATTACCCCATTTTTTGCGGTCATACCGGCGCCGTCAGCGTCAAGGTTTACGCAAAAGATTGGTCCTTCTGTCGGTTTAAAAACTGAGGAAGATGCCAGATCGAGCAGTCCGTTTTCGGGCGCGCGGTTGTATTCGCGGCCCCGGATCGACAGCCTTTTCCAAATCAGTGAAGTTGCCCCTGTTTCACGAGAGGTTTGGATGTATACCGACCCATTTAAGAGAGAACATCCACGGGGCATGACCACCGTCGAACCCATCCTGTGAGCCTGATCAATGGCTTGCTGCCAAGCCGTAGTGTCATCGCTGCCGTATGTCGCCTGCGTGCGGTGTACTGACGTCAAAGCTGCGGCCTCTAACAGCACTTCGTGCTTTGATTTCACTCTATCAATTTTCGTGACGAAGGCCACTCCATCGCTACCTGCGCCGAATACCGCGATCGTTTTCCCTACATCCAGTTCTGAGAATATCACGTCACGGGATCTTAGAAGCTTGCTTCCCGCAGATACCTCTGTTTCTAAGCTTTCCCTAGCGTCGACTTTCGCGCCATGGGCGCGTATATCAACTTGGTCAAAAAGAAAAGGCAAATCTGAAGTATTTAAGTCTGCAAGGGACGTGCTTGATTTCGCCTCAATTCCACTGCGATTTTTGATGGCCCTTAGCAAGGGCGGCATCCCCGAAATAATACCAATTCCGACCCCTGCCCCTACTAAAAAATCCCTTCTGTTCATATGAAGGCACGGCGCTCGCTCGTGTTACTGGCCATAGCGGACATATTCATCTACGCATCCCTGGATATTTTCAATGTAACATTGTCGATCGCATGTTCACTTGGAAAGTGGCAGTCTCAAGTCTTATCAAGACGCCATAAACCTTTTAGTCCGCACAATGTTTATTTTTAGCTGCCGATCAAAGTCGAAAGCTTGGCAAGAACGTTTGGCGCAACAGGACCGCGTCTGCATTCGCTTGTTAAGTTTTTGTCGTTGCAGGCCGCCATTATGGCCGAGAGCGTCGCGCGAGTTAGTTTTCCGTTTAGATCGCCTTTATAATATTCCTTTTCATTGAGCTTCTTCTGCAATATATAAATGGATGCGTTCAAATTCACTGTCGAGAGGCGAGCCATAGTTTCTGAGCGGCTCCTCGCCCACAGAGTAAGATACAATTCATGTATTTTAGAGTATTGGGCAACACTTGATGCCTGCGCAGCTAACAAGGAGAGGTTTTCCGCGATAAGTTCTTGCGAAGTGAATAAACTCTGCTTATCCTTTAAAATACTTGTCGCAAGTTTAATGTCTCTATTGGTGCGCTTTCCTGGTGCGTCACGTAGGTAACTCATCAGTTGCCTGGTAGCGGCTTTGCTACCCTTTTGCGATTGCGCCTCTAGAAACTCCAATGCGGCCTTAGGTCCGGCTGAACCCTTTCCGCGCCAGTAAAGAGTACCTGCACGTTCAACAATCGCTTTTTCACTCCCAATTGAAATAAGTCTCTCCAATATCTCTTCGCCCCGCCGGACATCGGACAGCCGACCAAATTCGCCCCTGAGGTGGCCTTTTGCGAGGGTTATGGCAGCGTCTTCCGATCCCGCCTCTGCCGCTTCGTCTAGCAAGTCTATTGCATCTCGATAACTTCTATCTGTCAAAACGCCCGACAGGTACAATTGCGCAAGCTTTACGCTTGCTCCAAAATTGCCATTTGAGTAAGCGGCGCTATAGTATTCCCGCGCCTTTATAACGTCAGGCTTGCCGTCCTGATACTTGAGATAAAAGTCGCCCAGCGCAATCAAAGCCCAGCTGTCTCCAGTTTCGGCGGCAGTCGATAGAAGACTAATGCCGCGGGCTTTTTCCGTACCATCAATTGCATTCTGAACAAGATATCGGCCGAGGCGGAGCCTAGCAGACACCGAACCCTTATCCACCGCTGCCTCCAGCGCGGCTACTGCGTTCCTGCTATCAACAGAGCCGAAGGCGCCCTGTTCGTACAGATCAGCCAAGCTGAGCAAGGCATCGACGTCCCCAAGTGAGGCTGCCCTATTTAGGGCTATCAGCGCTTTGTGGGGATCAGGAGGCACAGAAATCCCTTGTGTTAATATACGACCAATCGATAGGAGAGCCTGCGTGCTTCCTTTTTCCGCAGCTTCTTCTAGCAGCTCTAGGCCTCGCTTTGAGTCACGAATATCGTCGCTTCCCTCGACAAAAACCTCGCCTAATCGAACATCAGCCGTCAGCAGCCCTTGTTGCCTAGCCAAACCGTAGTATTCAATAGCCCGATCTATGTCTGCGTTAACCAGGATGCCTTCCCTGTAGATATCTCCCAAGCGCAGATAGCCAGCGGCATTGCCCGCATTGGTTGCCATAAGATAGTATTCGAGGGCACGTTTACCGTCGCGAGGTAGGCTTGCTCCGCGGAAGTGAACTTCGCCAAGTGCGAAAAACGCTTTGCCTGCTAGCTGCGTATCCTGAAGGGTTTCAAGCAGTTTAATACCCTTTGTAACATCCTTTTCGACGCCTCGCCCACGTATGTAGGAATCTGCGATCAGCAGCTTGGCTTCTTCAATGCCGGCATCTGCAGCTTTATTCAACATCAGAAATGATTTTTCAGCCGCTTCGTTATCGCTTGAGCTGGCCGCGTAGATTTCCGATAAACCGACATACGCCCACGGATTTCCAGCCTCAGCGGCTTCCTTATAGAGAGCTTCGGCCTTTTCTATATCAACATTAACTCCTCTACCTTTGAAATATACATCCCCAAGCGCCTTCTGAGCAAATTTATCTCCATTTGCGGCTAGAGTTGAAATAATCTCTATGCCTCGGGTTGCGTCCTTTTCCACGCCAGCTCCCGTCAGATAAGCAATTCCGAGCCGTATCTGCGCGGCCGGAAGGCCCTTGGCTGAAGCTGCCTGGATAGCCGAAAAAGCTGCGACTGAATCGCGCCTGAGAATTTTACCTTGCTCATATATTTCCGCAATTCGAAGATATGCGGAGGGGTCAGACGCAGCAGCTTTCGTATAGTAAGATATTGCTTTTTCACCATCTTGAGGCACGCTAATTCCCGCTGCATACACCTCGCCCAGCGACACTAGGGCGCGAGTATCAGATCTAGCTGCTGCTTCCTCCAGGAGAGACAGTCCTTTGTGCGCGTCTACTGGTGTGCCACGACCATACATATAAACTTCGCCTAGCCGGGCGAGTGCGGCCGTTGATTTCGACGCTGCAGCAGCTTTGTACAAAGCTAGTGCCTTTTCAGTGTCACGGGGGACCAGTTCTCCGTCTAGATATACGTCACCAAGCCTCACCTTCGCGGCTTCACTGCCAGCATCTGCTGCACCTGAAAAGTATTCTATCGCCTTAACGCGATCCTTAGAGGGGTATTTGCCTTGCAACGTTACCTCAGCAAGTGCGAGTAAGGCTGCGGACGCGGATTTGCCGCCGGCCATCTCCAGCAATATTGATATCCCTCGCTCTGGATCGGCAGGAGTGCCAATTCCATCGATAAGCATTTGGGCGAGTTTGATCCGAGCGTCGGGATTATCCTTATCTGCTGCCGAACTCACCGCATTGAAAGCACCTACCGAATCCTTCTTGCCTAAAGATCCAGATAAGTAAACGTCCGCAATCTTCAGGAGAGCCCATGAATTGCCGCGTGCGGCAGCGCGTTCGTAGTATGATATCGAGACCACATAATCTGGGGGGCCGGCTAATCCTTTCGCAAAAACGTCGCCGAGCAGGGTAAGCGCTGCGGCGTCGTCTTGTTTGGCGCGCTCTCGTAGGAACTCCAGCGAAGTCGCTGATATGTTCCCTTCGGCTCGAGCGATTTCACTCCGGATCAGGCTAAAATCGGTGTGCGGAGCGATATCCTTAGCTGGTTCCTGCGCTCCGATGGATTGAGCATAGACAAGATAGAAAGCCAAAGGAACACATTTGATTATTTTTGTAAGCATAGCCGTCTTCTCCGCAACTAGGTGTTAGCCTACATCATGGGCTAGTTGCCCGGCAAGCCGAACACTCGTGGCTCACCAATGATTGATTGTCAAAATCGATTGGTGCGTTGAACAGCGCTCGAAGTGCAGGGCTTGGGCTTAGCCCTACGGACTATTCTCATTTAGTATGCTTTTGCGTCGACGAAGCTCGCGGTATTCTCGTTCCAGAACGTTCATCGTCTCCGCCACGTCACTCGGCAAACCTGCACGCTTGCCGCTGTCGAGCTCAGCCTTCTTCACCGATTCATGCAGCGTATGCACCGAGCAACCAATCTTGGCCGCTATCGATGATGCCGCCGCCCAGCGAGCGAGATATTCGGCTTCATTATCCTTCACCATCCCAACAGCGCGGACACGAACCTCAGGAGAAAATTTGGTCGTCGTGACCTGCCACTGAGAATTTCCTCCAGAATTGATTAGAGTCCGGCCCATTTAGTACGGACGAATGAAGAAGCAGAGATTTACGGAAGAGCAGATT
>NZ_FWXU01000058.1 GCF_900176345.1 Rhizobium sp. RU36D | reverse complement strand
AAGTCGTCCAAGACATTCAACAGTCGGAATTGCCTACCATCCTCCAAACGATCCGCCATGAAATCCATGGACCAGACCAGGTTCGGCGCATCCGGCACAGTCAGACCGTCGGGCTTGTCCCGCTTCAAACGCTTGCGTGGCTTGATCCTGAGGTTCAACTCCAGCTCACGATAGATGCGGTATACGCGCTTGTGGTTCCAGCAATGTCCTCGGACATTCCGCAGGTAAAGGAAGCACAGGCCAAAGCCCCAGGTCTTCTTCGCCCGCGTCAGGCCGATCAGGAGATCGGCGATCTGCTCGTTCTCGTCGTTCAGCTTGGCGCTGTAACGATAGCAGGTCTCGCTGACCTCGAAGGTGCGGCAGGCAAGCGCAATGCTCACCCCTCGCAACGCCACTGCTTTCCCGGCCATCTCCCGGCGTTGAGATGGCCGCGTCACTTTTTTCCCAGAGCCTCTTTGAGCAGTTCTGCCTGCATGCTCATCTCTGCATACATCTTCTTCAGCCGACGGTTCTCGTCTTCCAGAGCCTTCATCTGGCTAATCATCGAGGCGTCCATGCCGCCATACTTCGAGCGCCACTTTTAAAAGCTAGCAGTGCTCATCCCGTGTTCCCGGCATAACTCAGGCACAGGGACGCCGCCTTCTGCCTGGCGCAGGATGGCCATTATCTGCGGTTCGCTAAATCTGCTCGTCTTCATAAAAATCTCCTCGATCATAAAGCCCGAGAAAATTCTACTTTTGAAGCCCGTTAATTGGCGGGCGGATTACCCCGAACAAATCATCCCATTCGTGCTAGCCAGTTTTGGATTTGGAATTTCGGATTTAATCCCTCAGAATCTTGAATTCACCTTACCAATTCCTCTTTTTCAACTCTGCCGCTACTTGGTGCGCAACCTTACTATAACCATTGTCATTTGGATGTGTGTTATCTTTCCTGTCGGCGCAGACTAGATCAAGTCCAACAGCAAGGAAATTTTCTGGAAACGCTGCAGACAATGCGTCATTTATCTTCTTGAACTTAGCAAAATCGGCCCCCCCCGGCATGGCTGTATCGTATAAAGCATGCAAAACCGACAAAACGATAAAGCGTCTTCCAGAAATGTGAGAAACCGCGCGTGTAACATCATTCACGATAACATCGGGACGCTCTGTATTATTTCGTCCTATCCAAATAATAACGACGGATTCCTCCGGAACAGGAATGTGCTGGAAAAGGTCTGCTATAGTGGTAGATGTAAGTCCGCCACGAGCGTAGCTCTCAAACGCCCGCGGCTTATCAAAAGAATGTGCCACAACGTAAGGGAAGCGTTTGTCAGGCGCGCTGGCTCCATCGCCAGCAGTTAGACTGTCGCCAAGGAATACAAGGGTGGGGTTCTCGCCATCGCCACGGACCACCGAAAGCTCTGGGGCCGGCGGATTTTTCTTTGGCGGATTAGCCAAGGGAGCCTGCGGGGAGGGCGGAATCCGCGGGCATGACTGCTGTGCGGCTGCGCACACCGTTGAAATCGAAATCAGCAACATTGAACAAAGCAGAATTTTCATAGATTGTCGTCCCCAATGTTACGGTAGGGGTGCCACATATGGCTTCGGATATCAACAAGCGAATACCTAGTTCTGAGAGATTGGAGGGAATCCAGGCCTTGCGGGGGATCGCCGCTATCTTTGTGGTGGTAGACCACGCCATATCAGCACTCATTCAGAAGGCTGGCCTCGATCCGGGTTATGAAACCTTCGCCTGGAGCCTCGGTAATGTCGGCGTAGCTGTGTTCTTTGTAATTAGCGGCTTCATCATGATTCACACCGCTGACCTAGAGTTCGGGGCCCATGGCGCGCCCCGGAGATTCTTTACAAGGCGCTTATGGAGGGTGGGGCCGCTCTATTGGTTGGTCACTTTCATTCAAGCTACAAAACTGCTGATAGACGGTACGCCGCCGGCTCCTTCAGAGATCGCCGCATCCTTGCTATTTGTCCCTTACATCGATGGTAACGGCTTGATGCGCCCAATCTATCCCGTGGGATGGACATTGAATTTTGAAATGTACTTTTACCTCTTTTTTGCGATCGCATTGTCGTTAGATCGAAAAATTGGGCTAAGTTTTATCTTCTTTGTCTTATCGCTGCCTGTGGCCATCGGAGTTCTTTCTGGCATCCAAGATCCTAGCCATGGAATGATGCATGGCTTTCTCTATTTTGTCTGTCATCCGCTGATACTTTATTTTTTGGCCGGCATACTCCTTGGGTTGGCGCGAAAAAAAAGCGGCTCCAGACCCGGAGCCGCTTTGATTGGATTTGCGACCTTGGCTGCTTTGGTCACAACTGGTCAGTATGTTCAAAGCACTGGAAGCTTGAAGTGGTTCATCTGGCTTGTCCCGGTAACTCTTGTGGTTTTCGCGTTCGCGTCCCTCAGAACTCTAACACCAAGTCTCCGGCCGCCAGGACTCATATTAGGCAATGCGTCTTACAGCATATATCTAACTCACAATTTCGCACTTGGCCCTTACGGCAACTTTTGGGGAAAATATGCGTCATCTTTTGGAGCGCCGTTGTTCATCATAGGAGCGATAATTGGATGCAGCTCGCTGGGAATAATGGTGCATTACCTAATTGAAAAACCTATAGCGAAGTTAGGGCATTCGTCTTCAGCGATACAGACAAGCGGTGGTTAGTCGCCGTTACGCAACGTAAGGAAACCCTACATCGCTTTCAACGACCCTCTTGATAGTCTAGCACATGTTGCTAAGGGGTATCCGCTGGCCGAGATTGATTTGCCTCCCACGGCGATCACTGCGTATCATCCAGACCGACGCGCACGTCGCAATTATATGATCTCGTCACCCTCCGTAGCAGAATTTTGGCCGCGTGGAGAACAAAGTGAATAATACCAGCGATGCAACCGCCGATCTTAATATCGAAGCTACCCAGTCAGCAAATCGCCTAAAGATCTTCTCAATCGTCGTCGGGTTCTTCACATGGGAAGGAATTCCGCCAGCATTGATTGGGCTCCCGCCGCACCTAGGCAAACACATCGTGGCGGCTGCAATTCTCCTCGCAAGCGCACAATATATGATTAATCTAATTAAAGGGATGTCACCACGCAAGTATGAAACGGTATCAGCAATACTTTTTACATATTGTTTCTTTGTTTCGACAATTTCAAACGGTTTCATATTTATCAATCCGCCCGCTGAATGGGTATATGCTCACTATTCCCTGCTCCCTTTGTTGCTACCGCTTGCGTTCAGAGTATTCAATATATCGGTAAAAGAATGTATTGCCGGCTTGCTCGCTACAGGCATCTGCGTGTCAATCTTATTGATCGCAGATCAATTAATGCATTTGCGCAGTTTGGAGATATTCCGTCGGCTGGCAACTACAGATCAGAGTCTGAGGAGGATCGTGCTCCTAAAGACGGAAGTTTCATTGGCCGCAACTGTAGTTTTATGCAGAATACTGCGCGATGGTTTACATAGGATCAAGATAAAGAACATTTTGTGTGCCGCACCTATGATATATGTGCTATTTGCGATTAGTGAGAGTCGTCTCGCTATCGCGGCGTTTGTGGTTGGGCTGGGGTTCTTTTCAGCATTTTGCCTAAGTGGGTCACAACGCTTCCGGGCGATTGTGCTGGGCCTTTCAGCAACGGTATTTTTATTTGGAACACTCGGTTACAAATATATTGACCAAATCGCCAGTACCGAAAATTATATTGGCCGTGATCAAAGCATAACATGGAGAATTGTTGAGGCAGAATACTTCAATAAGCAGTTTCAAAAGACCGGAGGTTTAGGCTTTGGAGTCATGTCGACTTCAAAGGGTAGCAACAACGTTCTGTCCTTTGCTGTTAACTATGGTGGGCTGGCCATGGGGGCCTATGGTTACGGTATCTATATTGCCGATATGGGCATTGTTGGAGCACTGTTTCAATTTGGATACATCGGTTTTATCGCGGTTGCGGCAATGTCGGTCTTCATGATATGGAAGTTAGTCGGCTTCGGTCGCATTAACCGGACTTTTATGGATACTGGAGCTGTTGGTGCTGGTTGTGCGGGGTTTATTTTTAGCCCGTGGCCCCTAAATTTTTTCACGTTGGAATGGTCAGTTTTTACGGGAGGGTTTGTGTGGTCACTTCTTACAATTGCAGCTAGCGAACTGAATAGTAAAAGGACAACGAATACTCAACTTCAGAATAGGCATCTATCGTAATGGGAAAAAGGCTGTTGTTGCGCAATTATATTTTGTATAACCTCATTTGGCCGATGTGCAATAGAGCGAGTATCAATATATTTCGTTTTTAATTTTTGAAGATTTAACCTTGGTCGTTACTGAGTGACTCAGGCCGGGGCACGAGGACGTTATGGAACAAGATATTGATGTGAGGAACATCGTCGGCCTCCTGCGGAGGCAGGCGTGGGTCATAACGTCGGTCGTGCTAATATTCCTGGTTGTGACGGCGATCATCGTCTATTCCATTACGCCGAAATATACCGCGACGACGAAGGTTATCGTCGATGTCGCTGCAAAAGATCTTTTGGATCCGAACGAACAGACGGTTTATTCTTCCAACGACATCAACGCCCGTGTCGAGAGTGAAGTCGAGATCTTGCAGTCGGATAATGCGATCCTGAAGGTCATCAACGACCAGAACTTGCTGGCCGATGAAGAATTCGGTGTTTCCGTCGGGTTGATGGATCAGATCAGAGAATACTTCAATCTGGCCAATCCTCAGCAGTCGTCTGGTGACGAGTTGCTGGCGCAGACCTTGCAGAAGGTCCGCGCCGCGGCCAGCATCGGACGGCGTGACCTGACTTACGTCATTGGCATTTCGTTTACCTCAAGGGATGCTGAAAAGGCCGCTCGGCTCGCCAATGCCATTGCTGCCGCTTATATCGAGCAGCAGGTGCAATCCAAGGTGTCGCGCACGCTCGCCTCGCGAAACATCATCCAGGGCCAGTTGGGGCAGGCAAATGCTGCGATCGTCGACAGCGAGCGGAATTTCGACGAGTATCTGTCGAAGAACCTTGACAGGAT
>NZ_FWXU01000059.1 GCF_900176345.1 Rhizobium sp. RU36D | reverse complement strand
CGCACCGATCACCTCCTCAGACCCCCGCCAGACAAACCCAAAAACCACAACCAGTTGGTCTTCAAATGGACCGGAAATTAAACCGGACAGCAGTGCAGAGAGACCGAAGTTGCACGGCAAAAGACACCGAACGGGGCGCCGGAAGGTGCTATTTTTATATCCAATTACGAGGCAGCTTTCGGCGCCCCGTCCGTTCGGCCTGGCCGAACCCATGCCATCAAGCGAAACCGGAGGGCGAAAGGCCTGGCCGGCCTTTCCGCATGATCTTTGACATCGCAAACGCTCAAACGCGCACACGCCGCTCCGTCAGGAAATAGGCAAGCGCTGTTGCCGGCAGCGCGGTGCCGACCGAGGAGGCGAGCCACCATCCGCCTTCCGCAAAGGCCCAGGCGCCGATCGCCGAGCCCAGGGCCCCGCCCATGAAGAAGGTCGCCATGTAAAGCCCGTTCAACCGTCCGCGCAGTTCCGCCCCAAGCGCATAGATCGAGCGCTGGCCGATCACCAGCGTCGTGGTCACGCCGAAATCGAGCACGATGGCGGCAATGGTCAACAGCACGAGGGCGGCCGTCGAGCCCGCTTCGGCAAGATGGCTCAAGGGAAAGGCGATCAGCACGCAGACGATCCCAAGAATGGTCGCCGGGCGTCCCAGATTGCGATCTGCCAGCCGTCCGGCGATCGGGGAGGCGATCGCGCCTGCCACGCCGGCCAGCGCAAACAGCGCAATGCCCGCCTGGCTGATCTGGAATTGCGGACCGGCCAGAAGCAGCGGCGTCACCGTCCAGAACAGGCTGAAGGCGGCAAATTGCAGCGCCTGATAGGCCGCCCGGCGGCGCAGCACCGGCTGGCTCTTCACCAGCGTGCCCATAGAGGCGATCAGCGAAAAATAGCCGATCCGGGTCTGCGGCCGGCGCTCCGGCAGGCTGCGGGCCAGGATAATCCCCAGCACCACCATCAGCGCCGCCGAGAGGAAGAAAACCATATGCCAGGACGAGATCCCGGCGATGAAGCTTGCGGCCGGCCGTGCCAGCATGATGCCCAGCATCAGCCCGCTCATGACATTGCCGACCACCCGGCCGCGGATGGCATCGGGCGCCAGGTTGGCGGCAAAGGGCACGATCATCTGCACCGCAACCGAGCTCAGGCCGACGGCGAGCGAGGCAATCAGGAAGGGGGCGGGAGTCGAGGACAATCCGGCCGCTACAAGCGCCAGCGTGACAAGGCCGATCATCGTCAGGATAAGCCGACGGTTCTCCAGGAGATCACCCAGCGGCACGACGAACAGCAGCCCAAGGCCATAGCCTATCTGGGTCAGCGTCACGATCAACCCGGTGGCATGTTGTGGCAGGCCGATATCGGCGGCGATCGGTCCGGCCAGCGGTTGCGCATAATAGAGATTGGCGGCGATCAGCCCGCAGGCAAGCGCCATGATGAAGGTCAGGACGCCGGAAAGGGCATTGGAACTCTCCGGTGTCGTCGGGGCCGCGGCTGTGATTGTCATGTAAAAATCTCCTGCTGTGCGGCCGGGAGATGCCGCACCAATGGAAAGAAGCGTCGTTCGGGTCAGTCGAGCAGTTTCATCGCGGTTTGCACCACCGCCCGCGCCTCGGCGGGTGCGATGCCGGTCTTGCCCAGCACCCGCAGGCCCTGTGCCAGGCTCAGCAGCGTGCGCGCCGTCACCTCTGGGTCCACGCTGCTGCCGATCGACCCATCTGCCTGGCCCAGCCGGATCAGGTCGCAGACAAAGCCGTGGTTGCGCGACACCGATTGCGCGATCAGCCCGGCCGCCTCCTCGTCCATCAGCGCCATCTCTGTCGCACTGGCAACGATCAGGCAGCCGGTGCGGCCGGAAGTGCCAAGCGAGGCATCGGCATAGACCGACAGCAGGTGCTCAACCTTGTCCCGCCCGGTCTGGCCGGCCTCGACCCGCTCCCGCATCACCGCGTCGCGCAGCGTTTTGTAACGCTCCAGCGCAGCCAGGAAGATAGCCCGCTTGTCTGGAAAGGCCTTGTACAAACTTCCTGCCGCAACACCCATGGCGCTCTTCAATTCGGAAATCGAGGCACCCTGGTAGCCGCGCTCGGAAAACACCACGATGGCCCGGTCGAGCGCCCGGTCGAGATCAAATTCACGCGGGCGTCCGGCAGCGCGTGGTGCGGATGGAGAGGGCAGGGCAGTGGACATCGGGCAAATCCGATAATAGGAAATGATCGTTCCCTATTTAGGCGGCGATAAATCACGGGTCAAGCCTGCGACAGGAAAAACAGGAATTGACTAGCGCTTTCGCGTTGGATCGTCCGCTAAAGAGTGTCGCCAGAAGGGTACGAGTGAGTTGACGCGCGTTCAAGACTACCCGTCATGCCGGCCGCCGAGCCGGCATCCAGCGCAATCAAGTCATTGATTGCGATAGACTCTTCTCACGGCGCGGACGCGCCGTGGCTGGATTCCGGCCTTCGCCGGAATGACGGAAAAATCTTGCCTCGAATTCCGGCCTACCGCGCCGCGCCGGATTTCGTCAGCGCCTCTTGCCAGCGGGTCCGGGCCTGCTCCGGCCAGAGCACCTTCGGGTCATAATAGATCTCGAAAGCCGGCTGATCGGCCGGCAGGGCCACCCACGGCACCTTGGTCCGCGTAAAAATATGCGCCTGGGGCGGAAATTCATGGGCCCGGTCCAGCGTCAGCATGCGGATGAACCGCAGCCAGCCGCGCCGTCCATAGTCGCTCCACACCGCCGTCTGGCAGTGCGGGCAGCGATGGATGTCATGCGGCCGGCCGCTATCGGTCGGCATGCTCACGCCAACCGCCTCGCCGCTCAGGGTCTCAACCCGCTCGGCCTCCATCATGCCGTTGATGACGAAGGCGCCGCCGCTCTGGCGTTGGCAGTCGCGGCAATGGCAGCACTGCACGAAGATCGGCCGCCCCTGCAGCCGGTAGCGCACATGGCCGCAGAAGCAGCCGCCCTCGAAACTCTCGTCTTCAGTCATTGATGCTCCCCCTGCCGATCAATCCCACCCAGGCCCTTGCGATGGCCAACCCCGTGGCGTCGGCCTGCGGCCCGTGATGGGCGGCAAGCGCCTCGTAGCGGCCGAGCCAGCCGGGCTCCTTGCGCTCGATCACCTCGGGAAAGGCAGCCTTCCACCGCTCCACCACATCAAGATTGGCTTCGAAATGAAACTGCATGCCATAGGCCGCCCGCCCCACCCGGAAGGCCTGGTTCGGCGTCACGCCGTTTTCGGCGAGCCTCACGGCGCCGGGCGGCAGGGTGAAGGTGTCGTCATGCCATTGAAAGCTGGTAAAGCCCGAGGGCACCGCCGAGAGCACGGGATCATCCCCCGCCTCACCCGTCAGCTCTATCCTTCGCCAGCCGAATTCCGGTGCCGCGCCGATCAGGTTTTCCGCGCCATAGGCCCGTGCCAGCATCTGGCTGCCGAGACAGATGCCGAGAACCGGCCGGCCCTCGTCGCCGAAATCGCGCATCAACGCCGCCAGTTCGCCGAGATAGGGATGCTTCGCATCGTCGCGGGCATTCTGCTCGCCGCCGAACACGACAAGCGCGTCATGATCGCCCGTGGACGCCGGCAGGGGCTGGCCTTCGTAAGGCCTGATGACATCGAGCTTTGCGCCCGCCTCGGCCAGCGCCACACCCACCAGCCCGTGATGGGTGCCCGCCATGTTCTCGATGATTGCCACGCGCATGCCGCTATCCGATTCCCTAAAGCATGCCTCCCAAAAGTGGGCACCGGTTTTGGGACAGAGGCATGCGAAAACAATAGTCTACAGCAGGCCCATGAATCCGAATCAACGCGACCTGCTGTAGTCTATCCGGGCGGAGATCAGCACGGCAGGCGCGGTCTTTCAAGCCGGTCAGAAAACCTTCTTCATCCTGGCATCGACGGAATGGGCATTGCCGCCGCGCACCGCAAAGAACAGGAAGATCGCCGCCCAGAGAATGGATTTCTCCGTGCCGGCAAGACCTTCGGCCCGCACCACGCCGTGGAAATAGACGGTGACCAGCAGCACGATCATCGCCGCGAAGGAAGCGGGACGGGTGAAGAGACCGATGGCCACAAGGATACCACCGAAGAACTCCGTGGCCGCCAGCAGCGGCGACCAGAACATACCGGGATAAAATCCGAGGCTCTCGACCATCCCCACCGCGCCGAAAGGGTTCATGATCTTGCCGAAGCCGTGGGTGACGAGCAGCACGCCCGCGGCCACGCGCAGGATGGTTTCCACGGTCTCGTGGGTGCTGTTATATACAGGGGCGACGGCCGGAACGATGAGACGATTGCGATCGGGAATAGAGGACATGAGACTTTTTCCTTGGGTTTTGAATGGGCTAACCTCAATGAAAGCTCCCCCCTTCCGGCGCAAGCGCCACGCCGATAAAATATGAGTACAAAAGTTAACTTTTGTGTGAGCCATCCGTGAACGGAGACCTGATATGACCGACAAACCCCGCATCAGCATTCTCTATTGCACGCAATGCAACTGGCTGCTGCGCGCCGCCTGGATGGCCCAGGAACTGCTGCAGACCTTTTCCGACGAACTGGGCGAAGTGGCGCTCATCCCCGGCACCGGCGGCAATTTCGAGATCCGGCTGAACGGGGAGCTCATCTGGGAGCGCAAGCGCGACGACGGCTTCCCCGGCCCGAAAGACCTGAAACAACGCGTCCGCGACATCATCAACCCCGACCGCGACCTCGGCCACACCGACCGGGCGGACAGGGGGAGTTGAGGGAGTGGCTGGCAAAGAGGCAAAGAGGATTTCCCCCTCTCCAACCCGGCTTATGATCCCCTCACCAACAATATCTGAGGTTTAGCTGCGCTAAGCCCTCGATTTTGTAACCTCTCCCACACGGGGGACCGTTGCATAAAGCCGAGTTTTTGGGATTTTGGTTTTTGCAGACGGCGGTTCTGTGGCCCGGCTGTTGTTTTGCCGGGCATTTGGGGTG
>NZ_FWXU01000061.1 GCF_900176345.1 Rhizobium sp. RU36D | reverse complement strand
CCGAAGCCGAGGAGCAGTACTACGCCACCCTGGACGCACTAGCCATGGCCGCATAACTTAAACGAAATCGCCTCCGGCAAACCCGGCGTGGTTCAGCCCAACTGCCGGATCTCTCCAAGAAATCTACTCATGTAAAGCCTCATTGAACCAGGTAGTTCGGGAGCCATGTCGAGATCGCGGGGACCAGCGTCACGGCCAGAAGGGAAAGCACCATGGAAATCAGGAACGGCATGGTGCCCCTGATGACCAGGTGGATCGGCATCTTGGCGACGATCGAAACCATGTAGAGGCTCATGCCTACTGGCGGGGTCAGCAGGCCGATCATCAGGTTGAACACGAAGACGATACCGAGTTGCACCGGGTCCACGCCGGCGGCGGCGAGTGCCGGGGCGATGATCGGCGCGATAATCAGGATGGCCGCGATCGATTCCAGCACCATACCGACGACCAGCAGCAGAATGTTCACCAGCAAAAGCAGGACCAGGGGATTGTCGGAGAGTTCAAGCAGAAACGTGCTCACCGTCACCGGTACCCGATCCATCGTCAGCACCCAGGCGAAGAGAGCCGCCGCCGACACGATGAACAGAATGCTGGCGGTCGCCTCGACCGTCTCTTGCATGCTGCGCAGGATGCCCTGCCAATCCAGCGTCTGATAGATGAATAGGCCAATGAACAGCGCATAGGCGACCGTGACGCCTGCCACTTCGGTAGGGCCGAAATAGCCGCTCATCAAGCCACCGATGAGCAGGACAGGGGCCAGAATGGCCGGAAACGAAACGAGGAACTTGCGTGCAATGGCGCCACGGCTTGGCGTTATGTCGTCACGTGGCAGGTTTTTCAGACGAGCAGTGATCGCAACCTGTATCATCAGTAGAAGCGTAATGAGGATGGCGGGCACGATACCCGCCAGGAGCAGCTTCACAGCCGACACATTGGCGACGCTGGCATAGATGATGATCGGAATAGATGGCGGGAAGATCGGGCCGATTGTCGTGACGGAGATTGTGATACCGGCGGCAAAATCCTCGCGATATCCCTGCTTTTTCATCTGGCTGATCTGGATCGCACCGAGCGCGCCGATATCCGCCAACGCAGCGCCCGATACGCCTGAGAACACCAAGCTGAGCAGGATGCTGACCTGCGCCACTCCACCGCGAATGTGCCCGACCAGCAGCCGCACGACATCGAATAGGTGATTGGTGACACCCATCGCAGTCAGCAGATTGGCAGCAAGGATGAACAGTGGAACGGCCAGCAGCGGTGTCGAATCGAGCGCATTGACCCTGCGTTGCGCCAGGACGTTGACCGGCAGTCCATACGTTACAATGACAATTGCCGAGGAAAGGCCGAGACTGACGGCGACGGGCATGCCGATGGCGAGGGCCACCGGGAAGATGATGAGGAGAGCGAGCCTCATGGATGACTGCCGGTCTGATGGTCGGGGCTTTGGCCGAAGCCGGCGATCTTCAAAAGGCGCAGCACCGCGACAAGGGCGAAAAGTGTGATGCCGAGCGTTGCCGGCGCGTAGAAGACCCAGTTCGACAAGCTCATCGCTTGCGTCGAGAACTTTCCGGCGCGCATTAGATAGGCGTGCGTGCCGTAAAGCGTCAGGGTGCAGAAGGCGAGGACGCCAAGTTCGACGCCGATGGCCATCACCGTCTGGATCCTGCCACCAAGCAACTCCGGCAGCATGCCGATTGCTATGTGCTGCCCGCGCAGCGCCAGCCGCGGCATGGCCAGATAGACCAGCGATAGACTGGCAAAGCGGGCCAGTTCATCGGCCCAGGCAAGTCCGATATCGAATCCGTTGCGGATAACGGCCAGGCGCAAGCTTCCTCTTGGCGCGCCTCTTGACAGGACGCTACGAAGGGCATCCTTCGGGGCAAACGCAACCAAATCATAAGTTTTGAGATGTCATCAGAAAATGGCAGTGAGGGCAAAGCGACTGTACTGCCACTCATGGAGGACGTCGCCCTTCATGCGGGCGTTTCTCTGGCGACCCTTCGCAGTCATAAACTCGAACGCGGATCTGGTGCTTGGCGCTGCTCTTGCCGCCTGCGGCGAAAATCAGGGCGGCGACGAGCAAGCGGCCGGCCCGACATCGATCAAAATGGACATTATCCTGCGTGAAAATCTTCCATTGTAACCGCACGGGGATGTGGCACCTCAAAGCATCTGCGATGTGTTGAGCCACACTAAGCGAGCGGTCTTTGTACCTGTGTTGCTGCAGCGGTGGAGTTCTAGCGCTTTCCGACAATTGACTGACGAACGTGCTTGCCATCCCGGTCCAAGCACTTCAAAACAACCATCATGAAAATCGAATTTCATGGGATCCGTTGTGCGCCCAAAAGAGCTGTCGTTTCTCACCCGTGTCCGCCAGATCTTGCCAAACTTGCATCCCGCCGAGCGACGGCTGGGCGATTTTGTCTGTGACTTTCCCGGGGAGCTTGCAAGCTATTCGGCGCAGGAACTAGCCGCGCTCGCGCATGTCTCGAAGGCAACCGTATCGCGTTTCGTCCAGAGGCTGGGATATGAAAACTACGACGAAGCGCGTCGCCATGCCCGGGCGGAAAAGCAGACTGGTTCTCGGCTGTTTCTCTCGACCGCCACCGACGCAACTGGGGAGCAATCGGTCGCCGCCCACGTGGCGCAGGGCGTAACCAATCTTGAATCCACTTTCCTCGCTATCACTGACAGCCAGATTTCGGCCGTTGCATCGGCTATTCTTGAGGCGCGAAAAGTCTGGGTGCTCGGCTTCCGTGCCAGTCATCCCTTTGCCAGTTACCTGCAATGGCAACTGACCCAGGTCGTCGAGAACATTGTTTCGATACCCGGCGGCGGCCAGACCCTGGGCGAGCATCTGGTCAGCCTCTCGCCCGAAGACGTCGTGATCGTCTTCGGGCTGCGTCGCCGTGTTGCCCGCATGGATCTGATCCTCGGGCAGATTGAAAAATCCCAGGCCAAACTCCTCTATATTACGGACGAGGGAGTCGCGTTTCTTACCAGCGCAACCTGGCACTTCCGCTGCCATACCCTTGCGCCCGGTCCCATCTTCAACCATGTCTCAGTGATGGCGCTCTGCCATCTGATCACGACGCGCTGTATTGAAATGGCCGGGGTTGCCGGCCGCAACCGGCTGCGCGGCATAGAGGCCCTCAACGACAGTCTTGAAGAACTGTGACACGCATTTGTGCATCTGCATGAAACGTTCGGCCAATATTTAGCCAAAAGAAATCAAGGTTTCACGGCGACACTCCGGACCAAAATCAAACAAACTATTGACTTTAAAAGTGAAACTGTAGTTTCGTATCAATTGGCACGAAATCTGCATTTCTGATGGGTGCTGAAAGGCGCGTTATACCAACGAGCAATGACGCCGACTCGTGATGGGATTCCCAAATCAGAGGAATTCTGACTCATTATGCCAAACGGAGGTTTGGCATGACGAAG
>NZ_FWXU01000062.1 GCF_900176345.1 Rhizobium sp. RU36D | reverse complement strand
GTAAGCGGTGTCCCGGCAGCACCTTTATCAAGCACTCTTGCGCATCGAACGTGACGGGATGAGAAGTTTCATCAATCCAGGTGTAGCGCGACCCAAGGACCGCGCCACTTTTGGGAAACTAAAGTGCTTTCCAGAAGATGACCTTGTCGTCACCTGGAGCCCAGAAGTCCCTGACACGGGCTTCCTCGGTGTATCCATTCTTGCGATAAAATTCTCGCGTCTTGCGATACGCCTCAGTACCCGAAGTGTCTGCAATCAAGACACGGTGGCCGCGTCCGCGAAGAACTGCCTCTAGCTCTTGAACTATTGCAGCCCCCACGCCCTCACCCTGTTTTGAAGGCAAAACAGCAATAGCCAGCATGTTCCACGTCCCCTCTGTAAGCTGCTCGGGTGCAGCGTAGCAAAAGCCCAAGGCCGTACTATCCTCTTCGTAAGTGAGCCAAAGGTCTTCGCTTGCATCTTCTGACAGGAAACGTCCAATCATGTCAGAGAGCATTTCGCTTGGGAAAAGTCCCGTCTCTTCCAGCACCACTTCGAGGTCCGGAAGGTCTTCGGATTTTGTCTGTCTGATGTTCATTGTGGTGATCTTTCAATATGTTCATACAAAGCCCTGCTGCTGTAGCAGAGGGCTTTCAGCCTGCTTCTCAAGCAAATGATCGCTGATTTTTGAGAAAGTTCAGGCCGAACGACAGGGATAGCTGAAGCGATGACGCTTCAGCTTCGTTGCAACTCGACAACCCCACAGGATGGGATTAGCGGTTTCCCGCAATCGTGAACATAAAATCTCCAACGCTTGACCCGCTGCCAAGCTAGCGACTGTCGTAACAGGGCGAGGCGAGGTCTGCAATAGTGAAGGCGCGAGTGGGGCGTAGGCAGCCTATTTGGGGTACCGCTATCTCAGAACGCAATGCCAAGGCAGCAACTCATCGATCCGGCTCTGCTTGTGGCCGTTGACGATGGCACTGAGCGTGGCGGTTAGATACGCCTGCGGATCGACGGCATTGAGCTTGCACGTCTCAATCATGGAAGCGATTGTTGCCCAGTTCTCGGCTCCTGTATCATGACCCGCGAAGAGTGCGTTCTTCCGGTTCAGCGCAATCGGCCGGATTGTCCGCTCGACACTATTATTGTCGATCTCGATGCGACCATCGGTCAGGAAGAGCTTCAGTCCATCCCAGTATTTGGCAATGTAGGCCAATGCCTCGCCGAGCGGCGACTTCGTTGCCACGCGGGCGCGGTGATGGACAAGCCAGTCATGCAGGCGAGCGACGAGTGGCGCTGATCGTTCCTGCCGACCTGCAAGGCGAGCCTCGCGATCAAGGCCGCGCAGTTCAGCTTCGATGCGATACAACTCGCCGATCCGCTTGACGCCATCCTCGGCAATCGGTGCTGACCCGTTGCGGGTGATCTCCACCAGCTTACGCCGTGCATGTGCCCAACAATACGCAAGCCGAATGTCCGGTCCAATCCGCTCTGGTGCGATCAGCCTGTTGTATCCCGCATACCCATCCACCTGCAGGACGCCAGAGAAACCCTGCAGTATACGTTCGGCATGAATGCCTCCTCGACCAGGAGCATAGGTGAAGGCGACACCCGGCGGAGCGCCACCACCCCACGAGCGATCATCCCGCGCCAGCGCCCAGAAGTATCCGGTCTTGGTCTTGCGAGAACCCGGATCGAGGACCGGAGCACGGGTCTCATCCATGAACAGCTTGGTCGAGCGCTTCAGGTCGGCGATCAACGCATCGAAGACGGGCCGCAGTTCATAGGCTGCTCGACCGACCCAATCGGCCAGCGTGGATCGGTCGAGATCGATGCCTTGGCGGCTCATGATCTGCGCCTGCCGATAGAGCGGAAGGTGATCCGCATACTTGGAGACCAGAACATGGGCGATGGTAGCTTCCGTCGGCAGCCCACCCTGGATCAACCGTGCCGGAGCTGGGGCTTGGACGACCCCGTCGGTGCAGGCACGGCAGGCATACTTAGGGCGGCGGGTGACGATCACGCGGAACTGTGCCGGGATCACGTCCAACCGCTCGGAGACATCCTCGCCAATGCAATGCAGGCAACCGCCGCAGCCACAGATAAGGCTCTCTGGCTCAATAACTTCCTCGATACGCGGGAGATGCTTCGGAAGCGAGCCGCGATTGATCGCACGTGGCTTGGCAATCCTGTTTCCTGCAGGAGTGTCCGCCTCATCCTCGGCATGGATCACGGCCATAGCCGTTTCCAGGTCTTCCAGCGCCAAGTCGAATTGGTCGGGATCGGTCTTCTCAGATTTGCGTCCGAAGGCTGCCTGCTTGAATGCGGCGACGAGCTTCTCAAGCCGTTCGATCCGCTCATCCTTGCGGGCAATATGTTCGTCCTTGCTGGCTATCGCGACATCCTTGGCCGCCTCGCGTGCCTGCGCCGCGATCAGCATCGCCTTCAGGGCGGCAACATCATCGGGAAGGTCGGCGGCATCATGCATGGCCGGAAACTACCAAATCCCGAGCCGAATTACCTTTGGAATTTGGGGTGCTGAGTCATAGTGCCGCAGCTATTCGATGGCTTCCGGCGCTCTCGTCTGGACGGCATGAACCCGCCGCCAATCGAGGCCTGCGAACAGCGCTTCGAACTGGGCGTGGATCAGTGTCATCAGGCCGTCCTTGATGCCTGGCCAAGTAAAGCTATGCTCTTCCAGCCGTTTGTAGGCCAGCACGATACCCGAGCCATCCCAGTAGATCAGCTTCAGCCGATCCGCCTTGCGGGACCGGAACACGAAGACCGTTCCGGTGAACGGGTCCTTGTGCAGTTCGTTCTTCACCAGCGCCGCCAATCCATCATGACCCTTGCGGAAGTCGACTGGTTTGGTCGCCACCATGATCCTGACGCGGTTTGACGGAAAGATCATGTCGCCGCCGCCAGAGCTCGGGCGATGGCAGCAATCCGGGCAGCAGACGCACCTTCCTCAAGACGGATCGTGACAGGACCTACAACAATCTCGGCGCGAGAAGCGACCTTGACGGCCAGCGGCTCCGGCGCTGGAGTATCGACAACGATGGCCGCAAACTCGACCCCGTCTTCGGGCTCTGGCAGCACCAGCTTGCCCTGCCGAGCCAACGTCCGCCACGATGACAGGTGGTTGGCCTTCAGCCCGTAGCGTTCGGCCACTTCATTCACCGTCACGCCTGGTCGCAAGCTCTCCGAAACGATGCGTGCCTTGACCTCGTCAGGCCAATGGCGGTGCGGCTCACGCCTGTTCGGCCGCGTTGTGAGAACCTCCAACTTAGACTCCATGGAGAAACTCCTTGTCGCTCATCCACGGAATGTTCGATCACAGATCAGGCGACGGCGGGCAATGTGGGGGCAGAACACCGGTTAC
>NZ_FWXU01000063.1 GCF_900176345.1 Rhizobium sp. RU36D | reverse complement strand
CGCGCTTGGAACAGGCTCGTCGATCAGCCGTGGAAGATCATGTCCATCGGAACGCGCGATTGGGCGCATCGGTCATGATCCGTGCACGTTGGTATCAGGCCTCAGACGAGGCAACTCGTGATGGAGCAATTGCAATCGATCTAATTGACGGCGACCGGCTCTGCGACCTCCTGAAACAATTCGAATTGGGTGTTACGACTACGCTCGTCGAAACTGTTTCCGTCAAAAATGACTGGTTTAAGATGATTTAGGTGATCACCAGCATCTATAGACACAGCTAGACGTTAGTTACTACTGGTAACCCGTAGGAACTCATGCTATCTTTTCACTGGGATGATGAAAAAGCGGCGAGCAATCTTAGCAAGCATAGCATCAGCTTTGCCGATGCCTGTGACGTGTTCAACGATCCATTCTCTGTTGATAGCGAAGAGCGATCTATGAACTACGGAGAGGTACGCCGGCGCATTGTCGGTCTTGGCCGGGGTCGCTTCTTGACCGTCATCTACACGGAACGTGATGATGTCATTCGTCTCATCTCGGCACGTAAGTCAACCAAATCCGAACGGCGGGAATACGAGGATGCAAGTTGGTAAGGTGCAAACATCAGACTGGTCGCGCGTCGATGCCATGACGGATGAAGAAGCCGAAGCCAACGCATTGGCTGATCCCGACAATCCACCGCTCAGCCAAGAACAGCTTCGCGCGGCGCTCCGCATGCCACGGGTCAAGGTTATTCGACGGGCGCTCGGCCTGACCCAGGAAGAATTTGCCCGCCGCTACTGCATCCCGCTCGGCACGCTGCGGGATTGGGAACAGGGTCGCTCGGAGCCCGATCAGCCGGCCAAGGCCTATCTGAAAGTGATCTCCACGGAACCGGAGCGAACAGCGGCGGCGCTGGCGTAACCAGAAGCATCATCCATATTCCCCAGCGGTTCAGGCCGACACCGCAACCGCCATGCCCGCCCCAGCACCCCACCACCCAATAAAAAAACCCGGCGACCGCCATGGTGACGATCGCCGAGTTTGTCGTCTCATGTCTCAGTTTACGCCGTGCGCCGGAACATCCTGGCGATCGCGATGAGGATACAGGCGCCGATGAAGCCGGCGATGAGGTAGCCGATCCAGCCGCCCAGCACGATGCCGAACACCGAGAGAAGAGCGTTGGCGACGATGGCGCCGACGATGCCGAGGATGATGTTCATGATCACCCCCATATTGCTCTTCATGAACATCTCGGCGAGCCAGCCGGCAATGCCGCCGATGATGATGGCTGCAATCCAGCCGATACCTGCGTCTTCCATGGTCGTCTCCATCATTTGATTTCATTTTCGTGGTCGTCTTGGTCTGCCAGTGGCGAACCGGTCCGATGGCGCTGAACCGCGCCTAATCGTTCAACGACCGACACGTGTTGGTCGCCGCCATGCTGTCAGCCAGCGGATGGGAGCACATCGTCTGCGCTCAGGCCCAGCGCGGCGGCAACGCGTGTGATGCGGCCAGCATCGTCATCAGCGCCGGATTCCACGGCCTGCACTTCGTCAGCGGTCAGTCCGCAGGTAAGGGCAACGTCGTCGATCGAGTAGCCCCTGGTGACACGGGCGCTGCGCAGCAATTCTGCCGCAGCAGGGCGGCCCGCCGTTCCGTTCATCTTGGTCATCATATTCATGGTGAGCCCCCTTCTTGCCGCATTTCAACGCGCGAAAAAGCAAAGGGTTCCACAAACCGGCCTCATACCTGGCTTGGCCACCCCATTTGGTGTCGCCATCGCATGTTTGACCAGGAGCGCGGCCGCTGAGGCTCAAGACCATCAGGACGTGAGGTTGCCTTTCCCGTTAAGCCAAGGCCGGACAACGCCAGCGCGGTGCAAATCTCTTGCCTTGCCCTGACCGCCGGCCTACCCTCACCTCCATTACGGAGGAGCGCCATGGAAACCACTGAACTCTACCGCGGTCGTCTGATCGACCATATCGGCCTTGTCGTGAAGGACTTTCCGGCCAGTCGCCGGTTTTACGGCGCCGTCTTCGATGTGCTCGGCATTCCCTTCGGTGGCGAGGCGGAGGATTATTTCTGGGCCGACGAGCTCTTCGTCTCCAGCCTCGAGAGCGGCACGGCGCTCGGCAAACTCACCGGCCGCCACCATCTCGCCTTCCAGGCCCGCGACCGGGAGATGGTCGATGCATTCTATGCCGCGGCGCTGGCCAGTGGCGGCATCGACAATGGCAAGCCCGGCGAGCGGGACTATCACCCCGGCTACTACGCCGCCTTCGTGCTCGATCCCGATGGCAACAACATCGAAGCCGTCTATCACGGCCCGGCGAGCAAAAACGTGGACGCGGTGAAGATCACGTTTTGAGGGATGCAGAGGGAGATAAAATGCCCCCTCACCAACAAAATCTGAGGTTTGGCTGCGCCAATTCCTCGATTTTGTAGCCTCTCCCACAAGGGGCTTCGGAGCGGTGGCCGAAGGTCAGAAATCGATCCAGTGAATCGATTTCAGCGAACGGAGGCCTGAGCGCGTCGTCGCGCGAAGGCAATCGAGGGCTTAACTGGACCTCAGAATTTGTTGGCCATGGCGGCGGCACTCGCGACGGGTCACCTCCCCCTCGGTGGGAGAGGTTACAAAATCACGATCTTGGCCCGCAGGGCCTAAGTCGTAGATTTTGTTGGTGAGGGGGTTGGCGTGCGGGTAAAACATCATCCCCTCACCCGAAAAATCTAGTACTTAGCTTGCGCTAAGGCACTGATTTTGCTTCTTCCGCAACATCCTCGCAACAAAAATCCCCATCCCCATCATCCCCACCCCCAGAACCCCGTGCCACACTTCTCCCGTCCCGCTCTCGGATACACCGCAAGGCGTTGCGGCGAGGTGGGGCCGGCACGGGTCGTGGGGGCAAGACGCAAGACCGCACGGGCTGGGTTCGCGGAACATGGTCTCCCTCAGGCGACAGCGGGGGAGATGGAGGGGTATCGGACCGGCCCGCCATCTCCAGCTCGCAAGAGCGCGCCTGATGTGCCTGTGCGGCATGGGAGGATGCGAAGCGCCGCGCGCGACCGAGGGGTCTAATGTCCCAAAGGTGTCAATCGGCACGCAAACTTGACCCCCTATCGGCGTGCAAACTTGGCTCTGACGCAATCTCGATGACATCAGGGCGCTCCCACAATACGTGCTTCGAGCAGATCCAGCTGTCCGCGGCCGTAC
>NZ_FWXU01000070.1 GCF_900176345.1 Rhizobium sp. RU36D | reverse complement strand
CGTCATGCCGGCCCCCGATGTATAGCCTTGATACATACCTGACAGATGTTCGGAGACATGCCTGACACTTCCTGGATTGTGATCCTGGAGGTCTTGATGGCTTGGCGGGCGAGGTCTGTTGTGGATGAGCGTTTGGAATTCTGCCGGCTGGCAGATCTTGAGAGTTCGAATATCTCTGCGCTGTGCGAGCGCTTCGGCATCAGTCGCCAGACGGGATATGTCTGGCTGAAGCGGTATCGGTCTGGGGAGATGGTCGAAGACCGGTCCCGCCGACCACACGCCAGTCCGCGGCGCACGGCGGCTGATCTGGAAGATGCCGTTCTCGCCGTCCGTGACGAGCATCCTGCCTGGGGTGCGCGCAAGATCGCACGACGCCTAGAGGACATGGGCATGACGGCGCCCTGCGCATCAACAGTGCATGCGATCCTGGCGCGGCACGACAGGATTGACGCCCCGGCCAGGAGCCGCCGTGCGACAGGCCGCTTCGAGCGCGAGGCTCCCAATCTTCTATGGCAGATGGACTTCAAGGGTTACATTCAGCTCACGTCCGGCCAGTGCTGCCATCCGCTCACCATCATCGATGACCATTCCCGCTTTGCGATCGGCATCGAAGCCTGCCTCGATCAGACGATGCTGACCGTGCGTGGCAGGCTGGAGCGCATCCTGCGCCACTACGGCCTGCCGCTGGCAATCTACACCGACAACGGCAATCCCTGGGGGACGGGGGTGCCAAACCAGTGGACGCGGCTGCGCGTCTGGCTGCTCAAGCTCGGCATCGATCTGATCCACGCAACGCCCTATCACCCGCAGGCACGCGGCAAGAACGAACGCTTCCACCGCAGCCTCAAGGCTGAAGTCCTTTCCTTTGCACCACTGTCCGACATGGCGCGGGCGCAAAAGGCCTTCGACCGCTGGCGCGATCTCTACAATCACCACCGCCCCCACCAGGGCATCGACATGAGCGTGCCGGCAAGCCGCTATCGCCCATCCAGCCGGGCCTTTCCAAAGCGTCTGCCGGAACCGGAATACGACAGCGGCGAAATCCTCCGGAAGGTTCCCAAGACACGCGCCAATGTCAACTTCAAAGGAAAGCTCTGGTATGTGCCCCAGGCCTTCTGCGGCGAGACCCTCGCGATCCGCCAGCTCGATCGCGAGCGGCTGTATGGTGTCTTCTTCGGCGCAACACAGATCGCAAAAATCGACCTCGACGCCAACCACTGACTGTCAGGCATGTCTCCGAACATCTGTCAGGGATGTCTCCGGGCTTTACACGCCGAGCCGGCATCCAGCGCAATCAAGTCCTTGATTGCGATAGACTTTTTCACGGCGCAGACGCGCCGTGGCTGGATTCCGGCATTCGCCGGAATGACG
>NZ_FWXU01000076.1 GCF_900176345.1 Rhizobium sp. RU36D | reverse complement strand
GGTAATCCCCCCGCATATTAACTGGCTTCAAAAGTAGAATTTTCTCGGCAATATGATCGAGGAGAATTCGATGAAGATGAGCAGATTTAGCGAACCACAAATCCTTGCAATCCTTCGCCAGGCAGAAGGCGGTGTTCCGGTGCCCGAGCTTTGCCGGGAACATGGAATGAGCACGGCCTCATTTTATAAATGGCGATCCAAATACGGTGGCATGGACGCGTCGATGATCAGTCAGATGAAGGCTCTGGAAGACGAGAACCGTCGGTTGAAGAAGATGTACGCGGAGATGAGCATGCAGGCGGAACTGCTCAAAGAGGCTCTGGGAAAAAAGTGACGCGGCCGTCTCAACGCCGAGAGATGGCCGGGAAAGCAGTGGCATTGCGCGGGGTGAGCATTGCGCTTGCCTGCCGCACGTTCGAGGTCAGCGAGACCTGCTATCGCTATAGCGCTAAGCTGAACGATGAGAACGAGCAGATCGCCGATCTCCTGATTGGACTGACGCGAGCGAAGAAGACCTGGGGCTTTGGCCTGTGTTTTCTTTATCTGCGGAATGTCCGGGGACATCGCTGGAACCACAAGCGCGTCTACCGCATCTACCGCGAGTTGGAGTTGAACCTCAGGATCAAGCCACGCAAGCGTTTGAAGCGGGACAAACCCGATGCCTTGACTGTACCGGATGCGCCGAACCTGGTCTGGTCGATGGACTTCATGGCAGATCGTTTGGAAGACGGCAGGCAGTTCCGGCTGCTGAATGTCCTGGACGACTTCAACCGCGAGGGGCTGGGGATCGTGGTAGACTTTTCGCTACCCGCCGAGCGCGTGATCCGAAGCCTCAACCAGATCATCGAATGGCGAGGCAAACCGTTCGCCATTCGTGTGGATAATGGACCCGAATACGTCAGCGGCAAACTGATGGAATGGGCTGAAACGCAAGGAATTGCTTTGAGCCACATCCAGCCCGGAAAGCCGCAACAGAACGCTTATGTCGAGCGCTACAACCGCACCGTCCGACATGAATGGCTCGACCAATACATCATTGAAAGTATCGAGGAGGCACAGGAATTCGCCACGCAGTGGCTATGGACCTACAACAATGAACGGCCCAATATGGGCATCGGCGGCATAACCCCCGCACAGAAACTGAAAATGGCCGCGTAAATTCTACTACAGAGCCCCGTTAAAAACGGGGGGATTACCCTA
>NZ_FWXU01000065.1 GCF_900176345.1 Rhizobium sp. RU36D | reverse complement strand
GTAAGCGGTGTCTTGGTCCCACCTTCCGGATCAGAGCATGATTGACGATGTTGGCCGCGAACGAGGGCTTGAACATATGTCGATTTCACAGCTTACGCTTACATCCAGCGATGAAGAGCCGGTTCGGCGGTTCGAGGTTTTCACGGGCAGCGGCCGTCGGCGGAAGTGCAGCGACGAGCGCAAGGCTGAGATCGTCGCCGAGAGTTATGAGCCGGGCGTGACGGTCTGCGCTGTGGCTCGGCGTCATGGATTGACCCCGCAGCAATTGTTCAGCTGGCGTCGTGTCGCCCGCAAGCCGCTTGAGGCTGCGCCAGGCGTTGACGTTCCGCTGTTTGCGCCCGCAGTGCTGGAGGTTCCTGCGAAGGCGGTGGCGAAGGAGCCTGAACGGGCGGGAGCATCGAGAAAGAAGTCTTGCAGCGGCGCAATCGAATTGGAGATTGGCGGGGCGATCGTGAGGATCGCATCCGGCGCGGACGCCGCTACGATTGCCGCCGTCATTCAGGCAGTGAAGGCACAGTCGTGATCGGGCCTTCGGGAGCGGTAAAGGTCATGGTCGCCACCCGGCCTGTCGATTTCCGCAAAGGCGCGGAGGGCCTGGCGGCGCTGGTCAAGGCCGAGATGGGTGCCGACCCGTTCTCCGGCACGATCTACGTGTTCCGGGCCAAGCGCGCGGACCGGATCAAGCTGGTCTTCTGGGATGGCAGCGGCGTATGCCTGGTGTCCAAGAGGCTTGAGGATGGTGAGTTCCACTGGCCCAAAATGCAGGACGGCGCGATGCGCCTGACCGCCGCTCAGTTCTCGGCATTGTTCGAGGGACTGGATTGGAAGCGCGTTCATGCGCCGATCGAGGCGCGTGTCCCGGAGAAGGCCGGATAGCCGCCCGCGACCAATTGATCAGCCGCGTCAACACCCTCGTCCTGGGCGTCGAACTGTGCTGTTGTCGTGCCATGACAATGACGGCCGACGAGCTTCCCGACGACCTGAACGCGCTCAAGGCCATGGTGCTTTCGCGCGAGGCGGAGAATGCCCGGCTGCGGCAGATCATCAAGGAATTGCAGCGCCATCGCTTTGGCCGTCGCGCCGAGACGCTTCCCGAGGATCAGCTTCTCCTAGGGCTCGAGGAAGCCGAGCAGGTCGAGGCGGACGCTCTGGAAGCTGAGGAGCAGGAAGCGAGCGATCTGCGCCGGGAGCGGGTCGCCAGGCGGCGGATAAACCGCGGTGCTCTTCCTGCCCATCTGCCGCGCATCGATCTGGTCATCGACATCGAGAGCCATGACTGTCCCTGCTGCGGCAACGGCCTGCATCGGATCGGCGAGGACATCAGCGAGAAGCTCGACATCGTTCCGGCCCAGTTCCGCGTTCTGGTGACGCGCCGTCCCAAATATGCCTGCCGTGCCTGTGAAGAAGTCGTCGTCCAGGCTCCGGCTCCCGCGCGGTTGATCGAAGGCGGCATTCCGACCGAAGCGACCGTCGCCCAGGTGCTGGTCTCCAAATATGCCGATCACCTGCCACTCTACAGGCAAGCGCAAATCTACAAGCGCCAGGGAATTGATCTCGACCGTTCGACGCTTGCCGACTGGGTCGGCCGCGCCGCATGGCATCTGCGCCCGGTTCATCAAAGGTTGCTCGAACACCTCAAGACCTCGTCCAAGCTCTTCGCCGACGAGACGACCGCCCCGGTGCTCGATCCGGGTCGGGGGAGGACGAAGACTGGACAGCTCTGGGCCTATGCTCGCGATGACAGGCCATGGCAGGGAGCCGATCCGCCCGGTGTCGTCTATGTCTACGCGCCCGATCGCAAAAGCGAACGACCGATGGCGCATCTCAATGGCTTCGTCGGCGTGCTGCAGGTGGACGGATACTCGGGCTATCGAGCGCTCGCTGCCGGCAACACTGTGTCGCTGGCATTCTGCTGGAGCCATGTGCGCCGGCGCTTCTACGAACTGGCGTCGGCTGGTCCCGCGCCCATCGCCAGCGAAACGCTCAGGCGCATCGCCGAACTCTACCGGATCGAGGACGATATCCGCGGCAGGATGCGCGAGGAACGCCGCGCCGTCCGGCAGGAGAAGAGCCGCCCGATCGTCGACGACCTCGCGCCTTGGCTGACCGAGCAACTCGCCCGGATCAGCCAGAAGACCAAGCTCGCCGAAGCTATCCGTTACACGTTGTCACGCTGGGATGGGCTCACCCGCTTCATAGATGACGGCCGCATCGAGATCGACTCCAACACCGTCGAGCGTTCCATCAGGCCGATAGCCCTCAATCGGAAAAATGCGTTGTTCGCAGGTTCCGATGCTGGCGCTGAGCATTGGGCGACCATCGCCTCGCTCATCGAAACTGCCAAGCTCAACGACATCGAACCGATGGCATACATTACCGACGTCATCACCAAGGTCATCAACGGCCATCCAAATAGCCGGATCGATGACCTTATGCCATGGGCCTATGCCGAGAAGCCCATCTCAAAGGCCGTGGCCTAAGAACACCGCTTAC
>NZ_FWXU01000075.1 GCF_900176345.1 Rhizobium sp. RU36D | reverse complement strand
AAATTCGGCTGATGTGATTCAGTTGGTTTGCAGCGATTTGAGGGGATTTGATGTCTGTTCGACGGGATGGCCAGTTCAGTTTTGTGGATGCGCTGATGCCGCAAGGGGGCGGCGGTCGTCTGGATCGGGTTTCGGGTCTGGTGAAATGGTATCGTTTCGAGAAGCTGCTTTCGCGGCTTCGCGATGAGGCGGGCGCCGGTCGGCCCGCCTATGCGCCGCTGGTGATGTTCAAGGCCTTGCTGCTGCAGTCGCTCTACGGCCTGTCGGATATGGAGCTGGAAGAGGCGCTGCTGGATCGGTTGTCGTTCAAGCGGTTTGTCGGGCTGGCGCTTGACGCGCAGGTGCCGGATCATTCGACCCTGTGCCGCTACCGCAATCTTCTTGTTGATGCCGGGCTGCTGGACAAGCTCTTCGCTGAACTCGACAAACAGCTTGATGCGGCCGGGCTGATCCTGCGGCGCGGCACGATGCTGGATGCCACGGTGATCGAGACCACGGCCGCACGGCCGCCTAGGGGAGGCAATGCGCAGCTTGAGGCTGCGGGGCGGGGAGACACCCCAGCCCCCGACACCCAAGCCACCGACACCCCGGACCTGGCGGCACCCCGCCCAAGCGATCCCGATGCACGCTTTACCCGGCGCAAGGGCACGGCCGGCTCGGCCTATGGCTACAAGGCGCATGTCGGCGTCGATCAGGGCTCGGGCCTGATCCGCAGGGTGATCACCACGCCGGCCAATGTCAACGACACGGTCGTGGCCGACGATCTGATCTGCGGCGACGAGCGGGCGGTTCTGGCCGACAGCGCCTATCACACGCATGCGCGTGAGCGGGCGTTGAGGCAGCATGGGATCAAGCCGCGGCTGATGCGGCGAGCCAACAAGCATCAGCGCAGCCTGCCGCCGCGACTGGCGAAGCTCAATCGCCTCATTGGCCGCCGCAGGGCCGCAGTCGAGACGACCTTTGCGACGCTGAAGCGCCGCATGGGGCTTGGCGTGATCCGCTATCGAGGCCTCGCAAAGGCCAAGGCTCAAGTGCTCATCGCCACCATGGCCTTCAACATGTGCCGCTGGGTCACCCTCACCGCCACATGACCACGGGCGAACTGCGCCCAAAACCCACCCCACGCCAACCCAAACACCCCAAATGCCCGGCAAAACAACAGCCGGGCCACAGAACCGCCGTCTGCAAAAACCAAAATCCCAAAAACTCGGCTTTATGCAACGGTCCC
>NZ_FWXU01000066.1 GCF_900176345.1 Rhizobium sp. RU36D | reverse complement strand
CAAGGGTGTACCTGCTAGGGCTTGGCGTTTCGCAAACAATTCCCCTGTTCGCCGCGATGGTGGCGGCTATTGGTTGAGGGCTTCGTGACATGACGACAGCAAACGGCATTTTGGACAATTCAGCCCTCGCAGACATTCTTGCCGGGGATGATAATGCCCCCTTTCGCCGCAGGACGCGCGGCCCAGGTGCGGCATACGGGCTGATGCAAAAACTGCGACTTGGTCGCCCATGCATTGTGGTTGTCAATGGCGACAGCACAAGCACTCTTGCCGGCGGGACTGCCACGTCCAATTCAAGCTGGCTTTACCGCCTTTTTGCCGACCACATTGCCCCGCTGTTTCCTGAAGTCAGCTTCGTGATGTACTCGAGTTTCAACACCGGGACCGGAGCTTACGACGTCACAACAACGATCCAAACCGGGTCTGGAGCCAACACCTGCTCGATCTACAACGCGTCAATCGGCGGCAGTATCCCGACGTTCCTGTATGGCGGCAACTACTTCTTCGAGGCTTATAAGCCTTCGGCGATATCTGCTGATTTGATCATCTACAACCACGGCTTCAATATCCAGACAGGAGCGGGCGACCGCTTCTCGCTTGCAACCTACATGCTTGGTGCGCTTGACGAGTTACACGCCTTACACCCGGAAGCAGGTATTATCGTTGTGGCGCAGAACCCACGATCTTCCGACACAGCCTCCAGCACGCAGCTTTATCGGGCGCAGCAGCTAGTTGCGCAGTGGAAGAATGCCGACCTGCTGCATGCCTACGATGTGTTCTGGGATGCCGGAAGGCCTGCAGGTTGGTATTATGACGCAACGCATCCTTCAGCCGACCAGGGTTCGCCAGCCATTGCCGAGGCGGCATTCGACCTATGTCTGAATGTAGGTTCGCAGCGCAATTCAGTGGCGCCAACCATCGTCCGTCGCAGTGGCGAAAACATCCTATCGAACGGAAAATTTGATACTTTCTCCGGCGGTGCTGCCACGGGCTGGACCGCGACGAACTGCACGTTGACAGAAGATACGTCAGACTTTGAAACAGGATCGCGAGCGCTGGTGATGACGTGCTCGTCTGACGCGGCGGCCTACATCGAGCAGACGATCACGGGCAACCCACTGAAGGCTCTTTCAGGCAAATTTGTCACTGTTGCAGCACGCTTCAGGATACGGACGAGCAGCCACAACAACGCAGGCATTATCGGGATCAATCGCTCGGGCGCGACAGAGCAGCGCTCGGCACGTCTTGCCGGCACAGATGGTCGGGGCAAATATGTTTGGCGGTGCGTTGGTATAAACCTGCCGAAGATTACAGACACTGGCGTTGGTGTGGTTGTCAGGCTTTATGCGGCCGAGGCGGCAGGGATTGGCGTTAGCGCAAATGGTGCAGCGGTGGCCGTTGACCGCGTTGTAATGGTTCCTGGCTACCAGCCGTTCGACACGGTCTAGCCGCTACGATGGCGGTCGCTCAACCTTTGGCGCCCTCTTCGGGGCGCTTTTTCACCACTGATTATCTTCCCATTCTTCATATGTCTGGGGGTCAGCGCTGTATTCCCACTTGCCGTTCGGCAGACGGCGGCGCCACAGCTGCCCCGGCGGTAGCGAGAATACCTTTATGGCGTCCTGAACCGGCCAGAACGGGAACTGTGCCTTATGCCATACATCTAGGTTCTGCTGATCTGTGGCGCGCCTTGCCCAGTACATTCCTATGATCATGGTGATAATGCCGATCGCGGCTGACACCTTCAAAAGGATATGCGTTTCATGACTAATCACGTCAGAATCTAGCGCATATATCGATGAAATAGCCAGGATGAGGCCAACAGCAGATGCAATGGACGATGATTGTTTAGATGCCATGACCTGTCCCCTCGATTATTGCCGCACGCCAAAGTGGCCTGTGCTCGCTATCATTGCACCGATTATTGCAGGCGTACAGCGGCCTTGCTTTTAACGATCACGCGACCTCTGATGGAGGCTGTCGGGGGATGCGTCATCCCCGCACTATTCCCTCGCCAGTCGCTTGGCTCTTTGCTTCTTAACCACGCCGTATGTGAGTGAGGCGCAGATCATTCCCACGAAAAGCAGTATTGCGACAGGCATAACTGCTATGACTAAAAGACGTTCTTTCATAGTGATTGTCCACAATCCGCGCCATCCTAACGCCTACCTCAAAAGGGAGCCAGCGGCGCAATCTACGATCAGCACGCGTACTTGGCCAGAGAGTATATCCCCAACGCCCTCACATCA
>NZ_FWXU01000069.1 GCF_900176345.1 Rhizobium sp. RU36D | reverse complement strand
TCTGAACCGCTGCCCGGTCGCGGATGACTCCGTTGGCGAATGACGCGACCAGGCTTCTTGCTGCGCGGTCGATCCAAGCTTCCAGATTGTCTTTAGACTTGCTGCGCAGCATTTTGTGGAAGCTCTCGACGACATCCCTGGCCTCAACAAGATCCGGTAGTCTCTCTTCGATGGCGGCGACTGTCATCGTTTGAGCCTTGGTCAGGTTGTTGCGTTCAAGCGTCATCAGGCGGACGATAGTGCGTGCGGCCGGCGCATGTCCGAGTCCATTCTCCGCCTTTTCGGCACGCCTTCGCCGCGTTGCCCATTCGGTGACAACACGCAGACCGCCGCCGAAGCCGGCCAACCGAAGCTGCCGCCAAAGTTCAGCGCCGTTCCGCAATCCGGCGTCCCATTGCGCTTCAAGCCAAGGGAGATGTGGTTCCAGGGAAGTTTGCCGGACCCGAAAGATGTCGGTCCGCTGACCACGGACGACACTGCGAACCAGCTTTCGGCTGTGCCCCGTTTTGCGCACGATCTCCTTGATGGACACGCCTTCGCTGACGAGACCACGGATGACAGCGTTTGCCTCTTCACGCCGCAGATAACCCTCATATTGCAGTCGCTCGGCGGCTGTCAGAAGCTTTGGATTTACAGTTGCTGTGCCGATTGCAATGCGGACCTGCCGCATCGACTTGCGAACGGCGTCAAGAAAGGCGTGGCTGGCGTTTTCCATCAGATGCCAGCGGTCGGCGACCTGTTCTGCGTATGGCAGGGCTTGTGCAGCGGCCTGCGCATACCCGCCGCCGCGATCTCGTGCGACGATTTCGATCTGCGGCTGCTCGACCAGCCAAGCCTTTGCGGTCGAGGGTTCTCGGTCGGGCAACAGCGCGATCGTCTTTCGTCGCTCCAGATCGCAGATGATAGTGCCATATCGGTGATTGCGACGCCACGCCCAGTCATCAATGCCGATGACGCTTGGCGGCGGTGGTGGTGGGCGATCATATCGGCGAACGGTTCGAAGCAGCGTGTCATTGCTAACCGGTAACCCGAGACGATCTGCGAACCGTGCTGCTGGCCGACCACCCAATGCCAAAGCGAGATGGTGAACCAAGGTCTCCAGGCGCGCTGTCCGGCGGGCCATGGGTCGGATCACGCCATCACCGAAACGCTCGGCGAAAATCCTTCGGCGGCAATGGACGACATTGCAGACGAAGCGTCGGACCGTCAGGTGCAGCTTGATCCTTCGGCCGGCACACGGCAGATCGGTGATAATCCGAGAATAGCGGCTATGAACACGATAGGAGGTCGTGCCGCATTCGGGACACCTGCAACCTCGGGACTGACCATGTGCGGTGACGACGATCACATCGGGTCTGTGATCAACTGATTCCACGTTCAACTCGGCAGGGATTAAATCGGAAAGCCGAAAATAGGCTCGCATGGCGCTGATTCTCCTTCAAGAATCAGGCCAGTACAATCCGAAACATCATCAAGAATGAGTCAGAGCCAATTTTGCACGCCGA
>NZ_FWXU01000073.1 GCF_900176345.1 Rhizobium sp. RU36D | reverse complement strand
CACTGCTGTCCGGTTTAAATTTGGTGGACATGGCGCACGGTGTTGATTCTACTTGTGTTCGAGCGTTTGGCGACGATCTCGGACACGAAAGGGGAAGAACACCGTGCGGCATCAGAATAGCGTGTTTCATGATGTTTTGAAGCGTGTTCCCTGGGCGGCGTTTGATCGGCTTGTGGATGAGCACGGGGCCGACAAGCATGTGCGGCGACTGACGACCAAGAGCCAGTTCGTCGCGCTTTTGTATGGGCAACTGGCGGGGGCGGTGAGCCTGCGCGAGATCGTCTGCGGCCTGGAAAGCCATTCGGCGCGTCTCTATCATGTCGGGGCAAGGCCTGTGTCGCGTTCGACGCTCGCCGATGCCAATCGCCTGCGCCCCAGCCCCGTCTTTGCAGGGCTTTTTGCGCAGATGACGGCTGCGGCGGGACGCGGCCTGCGCCGGGCGGTGGGCGAGGCGGTCTATCTCATTGATGCGACAGGGGTTCGCCTGTCCGGGGCCGGATCGCAATGGGCGCGCTTTTCCCATCAGGCCTGTGGCGCCAAGGTGCATGTCGTCTACGATGCGGATGCCCAGCAACCGATCTACGCGGCGGTCACGCCCGCCAATGTCAACGACATCACGGCGGCCAAGGCCATGCCGATCGAGCCGGGAGCAACCTATGTCTTCGATCTCGGCTATTATGATTTCGGCTGGTGGGCCGGGATGGACAAGGCGGGATGCCGGATCGTCACAAGGTTCAAGTCCCATACGCCGCTCAAGGTGACGCACGAGCTTTCGGTGGAAGACGGTGGCCGGATCCTGTCCGACCGCATCGGCCTCTTGCCCGCGCGCCAGGCCAAAAGCCGCAAGAACCCGTTCAGCGATCCGGTCCGGAGATCACCGTCAGAACCGAAACGGGCACGCTGCTGCGCATCCTGTCCAATGACCTGGACGCGCCGGCGCACGAGATCGCTGATCTCTACAAGCGCCGCTGGGCGATCGAACTGTTCTTTCGCTGGGTCAAGCAGACGCTGAAGATCCGCCATTTCCTCGGCACCTCAGAGAACGCCGTTCGCATCCAGATCGCCGTCGCCCTGATCGCCTATCTGCTCCTGCGACTGGCGCAGGCCGACCAGACGACCGTGCAAAGCCCGCTCGCCTTCGCCCGCCTGGTCCGCGTCAACCTCATGCACAAACGACGCACCGATCACCTCCTCAGACCCCCGCCAGACAAACCCAAAAACCACAACCAGTTGGTCTTCAAATGGACCGGAAATTAAACCGGACAGCAGTG
>NZ_FWXU01000077.1 GCF_900176345.1 Rhizobium sp. RU36D | reverse complement strand
GATGGACATGATCTTCCACGGCTGATCGACGAGCCTGTTCCAAGCGCGGCAGCATTGATCGACGATGTCGTCGTAGTCCTTGAAGACGCGGTTCGACAACCAGTTGTCCCTCATGAACTGCCAGAGGTTCTCGACCGGGTTCAATTCTGGCGACCTCGGCGGCAGGAACATCAAGGTGATGTTGTCTGGCACCTTCAGCTTCGGCGTGACGTGCCAGCCTGCTTGGTCGAGAATGAGCACCGCATGTGCTCCGGGATCGACGGCGTTGCTGATTTCGGCAAGGTGTTCCTGCATCGCCTCGGTGTCGCAATAGGGAAGGACGAGGCCAGCCCCCTTGCCCTTTTTCGGGCAGATCGCGCCAAAAATATAGGCCCACATGGTGCGCTGGTCGTGCGGGGCCAACGGTCGGGTTCCCCGGCGTGCCCAGCGGCGCGTGATCTTGTTCTTTTGCCCTATTCTGGCTTCGTCGGCCCACCAGATTTCGATGTCTGTGCCGGGCGCGCATTTCTTCCTGATCTCTGCCAGCGCGGCAGGGAAGTCTTTTTAAAAACCTCACCCTCCAATTCGTTCTGGGCGTAATGGCGCGGACGAGCGGAAAGCTTGGCAAAACCGAGTGTCCTGAGTTCTCGCCCGACTGTCGTCTCGTCGACAGAGACCCGAAACTCCTGGAACAGCCACTGCACGAGGTCCTTCCGTCGCCAGCGGACCACGCCGTGAACGGCGGGGATCGGACCGCTTTCGACGATCTTCGCCAGCGCTTGGCGCTGCGCGTCGTTTAGCTTGGCCCGGCCGCCTGGTGCTTTTGTGTTGATCAACCCGGCGGGGCCGCGTTCGTTGAAGCGCAAGACCCAGTCACGGACGATCTGCACCGTCACCCCGCCGATCTCCGATGCATACTGCCGGGAGCCGCCATCATAAACCGAGGCCAGCGCCAACAGCCGCCGGACCTGGGCGGCATCCTTTGCCTTCCTAGCCAGCCTCCTGAGAGCGGTTCCGTCGTAATCTGCCCGCAACGATATCGCCTTCGTCATGCCAAACCTCCGTTTGGCATAATGAGTCAGAATTCCTCTGATTTGGGAATCCCATCACGAGTCGGCGTCATTGCTCGTTGGTAT